>NZ_JFGS01000001.1 GCF_000740775.1 Haematobacter missouriensis
TATCCCGGCTGAGAAGATTTCCCGAACCATCTCTGTCGAGAGATGCCGTGCACGATCGCACTGAAGGCCGCGCTGGATGCTGCCAAGGCTGCCTTGTCGTTCGCTCCAATGCCCAATTGCCCGATCCTGACCACTCAGGATGGTGGCCGGATGACTTGTCGCTGCATCGCAGAGATCATGCTGAAAGGGCACCAACGCCTCGGATTGGAGGCCCATGATCTCCATGCAATGCGCCATCGCGGCATCATGGAGCTGGCTTGGGCGGGCTGCGACGATGATGAGATCATGTCCTACTCCGGCCATGCCACGAAGCGATGGTCATCAAGTATGCCGGGGAAGCGCGCCAGATCATGCGCGCTCGTCAGGCGAGGGAGAAACACCAATGACTGCTAACGGAACAGGACCGGAACGTGAAACTGATAACCGGAGTGATAACCGCTTGACGCCCCCGCTCGAAAAACCTAATCAAACCACGGCTCCGGCGGGTTGGCGGAGAGGTTACGCAGCGGATTGCAAATCCGTGAAGACCGGTTCGATTCCGGTACCCGCCTCCAGAAATTTCCAATAAATGGCTGCCTCGTGCGCGCTGTTTACGGTTTCACGCCGGACACCCTTTGGCGAGGATCGTGTCTGTTGATCTGGTCTAATTTTCCGGATGGCCTAGAGCCTGATCAGGCGGCTTGGGTTGTGATGGTGAGAATGGGGTCTGCTCCTTGTCGATCTGGGCGAAGGTTCTCGACCATCAATCTAGCGGCTGACTGTCTGCCATTCGATATTCTGTTCGAAGAGGACAGCGCCGATCAGGCGCATGATTGAGGCTTCGTCGGAGAAGATGCCCACGACATCGGCGCGGTGCTTCATCTCTTTATTCAATCTTTCTAATTGGTTGGTAGATAGCAGCTTCGTGTGGGTCTGGCGAGGGAAGGCATGTAGGCCAGCACGTCGTGCTCGCTGGCGTTCATGAGATCGGCCAGCTTGGGTCAGCGCGGGCAGAAGTGTTCCGCCACCTTTTGCCAGGGTTTCGCCGGCGGGGTCCGATTGGCTGATCGAAAGCCTGCCGGACCGCGGCGGCGGTAGGCCGGCCGCGACAGCGCTGCCAAGGGGCTTCGAACACCCGAGAGATCGCCGCGCCCTGAGTGAACATGGGCCCAATGCTCGGTCACCGCCGCATGGTGAATGCTCAGCCCAAATAGGCCCCGATTTCAGCAGGCACCAGTCGGCGTTCAAAAGCCGGCCTGCGGCCGCGCGCGACCGCCACTTGCCAATAGACGAAAAGAATGGCGGCCCCGACAGGATTCGAACCTGTGACCTACCGCTTAGGAGGCGGTCGCTCTATCCCCTGAGCTACGGGGCCGTGTGGTGGTTGTCGCGGAAAATGGCGGCCTGCGCAACCCCGTGGAGCGGGGGTCAGCGCGCTGGCCTGATCGTGTCGCCGCGCAGGAGTTTTGGCGTCAGTTCGATCCGCACACCGGAAAGTCCGGTGGCGATGATTTCGGCGGCCTTCTCGCCGATTTCCCGACGACCGGCATCCATTGTGGCGAGACGGCAGGGAAGCCCTTGCAGCAGCTCCACTCCATTGAACCCCGCGAGCCCGATGCGATTGGGCACGTCAAAGCCCTTTTCCAGACACCAAAGCAGACCGCCCGCGCCAATCATGTCATTCGAATAATACAGAAAATCTATATCCGGTGTCCGACTCATGATTGCCTCGGTCATCTCCCTGCCTTTCAGCAGGGCGGAGCCGCCAGAGTAGAATTCCCGATCCGCCAGCGCGAGACCTGATTGCGCCAGCGCCTCCTCAAATCCCTCCATCCGCTTCCGCGCGCGATGGTCATAGGGCATTTTGGTTCCCAGAAAGCCGATGCGGCGATAGCCCGATGCGATGATGGCCTCGGCCGTTTCCCGCCCCGCGCGCCGGTGGGAGATGCCGACGACGGAGTCCATCGGCTCACCGTCAACGTCCATGATCTCCACAATCGGAACGCCCGAATTGACCAGCATGGCGCGGGCAGCGGGGCTGTGCTCTATCCCGGCGACGATAACGCCGGATGGTCGCCATGAGAGCATTTCGTAGAGCACGCCCTCCTCCCGTTCGTCGGAATAGTCGGTAACGCCCATCACGGGTTGCAGCGGTGTGCCGACGAGCCGGTCTGAGATCCCCGACAGCACTTCAGGAAACACCATGTTGGAGAGGGAAGGGATCACGACGGAGACAAGATTGACCCTTTGGGAGGCTAATGCGCCCGCAATGCGGTTGGGCACATATCCCAGCGCGCGGGCGGCGGCGCGGACCTTTGCGCGGGTTGCTTCGGATACGTCCCCCCGGTCGCGCAGCACGCGGCTCACCGTCATTTCGCTGACCCCGGAGGCTTCGGACACGTCCCGTAGCGTCAGGGGGCGGCGATTTTCCGGGGGCGGGTTGGTCTCTGACACGGGGTAAGCTCTCCTCTATCCTGCATCTTTACTCCCCCAGTGTGTTTTCTCCAAGTAGGCAACCGCGTGGGCTCGCGACCCGACGTTCCGCGATGGCCGCCCCTCTCGCCCTGCCGGTTTTCGTGGTCTACACTATGATCCGCTTCTGGGAGGAACGACATGTCATCAGCCTACGACCACTTTCTTGACCGAGGCCCGGCCAACCATCAGGCGCTTACGCCGATCTCCTTTCTGGAGCGTGCGGCGGCGGTTTATCCGGACAGGCTGGCCGTGGTGAACGGTGGATTCAGGCTCACCTATGACGCGCTGTGGAAGCGTTGTCGCCGCCTTGCTTCCGCGCTGGCGCGGCGTGGGATCGGGCGCAGCGATACGGTGAGCGTGTTGCTCCCCAACGTGCCGCCCATGGTCGAGGCGCATTTCGGTGTGCCGATGACGCGGGGAGTGCTGCATTCGATCAACACCCGCCTCGACGCGGCGATCATCGCCTTCCAGCTGGACCATGCGGAGTCGAAGGTTCTTATTGTGGACCGGGAGTTCGCCGACGTCGCGCGCGAGGCGCTGGCGATGGCGCAGGTCGATCCGCTGGTCATCTGCTATGACGATCCCGATTTTCCGGAGGATGGTCCCTATGCCAAGGGCCCGGCCATCGGCGAAATCGATTATGAGGCGTTTCTCGCCGAAGGGTCGGAGGCGTTCGAATGGCTTCGGCCGCAGGACGAGTGGGACGCCATCGCGCTCAACTACACTTCCGGCACGACGGGCAATCCCAAGGGTGCCGTTTATCACCACCGGGGCGCGGCGCTCATGGCCTATGCGAACACGATCCACGCGGAGATGGGGCGCCATCCTGTCTATCTGTGGACGCTGCCGATGTTCCACTGCAACGGCTGGTGCTTCCCTTGGACGCTGGCCATTCAGGGCGGCACGCATGTCTGCCTGCGATGGGTGCGGGCAAAGGCGATGTACGACGCGATCGCCGATCTTGGCGTGACGCATCTGTGCGGGGCGCCGATCCTCATGGCGACGCTGGTGAACGCGCGGCCGGAGGAGCGACGGGATCTGCCCGGCACGGTGCGGTTCAACGTCGCCGGCGCGCCTCCGCCCGAGGCGGTGATCGCCAGTATGGCGGAGGTGGGCTTTGCCGTCACGCATATCTACGGGCTGACGGAAACCTACGGGCCTTCGGTGGTCAACGAATGGCACGACGACTGGGATGCGCTGCCCGCTGCCGGCCAGGCGGCGCGAAAGGCGCGTCAGGGCGTGCGGTACCTGGCGCTGGAGGGGCTGTCGGTCCGCGATCCCCAGACGATGGAGCCGGTGCCCACCGATGGCGAGACATTGGGCGAGGTGATGTTCCGCGGCAATATCGTCATGAAGGGATATCTGAAGAACCCCCATGCGACGGAGGAGTCCTTCGCGGGCGGATGGTTCCATTCCGGGGATCTCGGCGTCATGCACCCGGACGGCTATGTGCAGCTCAAGGACCGGTCGAAGGACATCATCATTTCGGGCGGGGAGAATATTTCCTCCATCGAGGTGGAGAACGTTCTCTATGCCCATCCCGCGGTGATGGTGTGCGCCGTGATCGCACATCCCTCCGAGAAGTGGGGCGAGACGCCCGCTGCCTATGTGGAGCTGAAAACGGGTCAGACGGCGACGGAGCAGGAGATGCTCGACTGGTGCCGCCAGCACCTTGCGCGGTTCAAATGCCCAAGCGTGGTGATCTTCACCGACATCCCCCGCACCTCGACAGGCAAGGTGCAGAAGTTCAGGCTGCGGGAGCAGGCGAAGGTGGCGTGACCTCGTAAAGCTCCAGCGGCAGCCCGTCCGGGTCGCGGAAGAAGGTAAAGCGGGCGCCGGTGATGCCGTCGATGCGGATGGGTTCGCATACCACGCCAGCCGCGCTCAGGCGGTTCACGGCCTCGCCGATGTCCTCAGTCGCAAAGGCGAGGTGGCGCAGACCCTGCGCCTCCGGCCGGTCGGGGCGGGGCGGGGCGCCGGGAAAGGAGAAAAGCTCGATCTGTCCGCCACCCGGCAGGGCGAGGTCGAGTTTCCAGGACTGCCGCTCCGTCCGCCATGTTTCCGCGATGACGCTCAGCCCCAGCACCTCCGTGTAGAACGCGCGGGACAGGGCGTAATCGGCGCAGATGATGGCGACGTGGTGAAAGGAACGGATCATGCCGCCTGCCGCCCGCTCCGCGCGAGCCAGATCAGCGCCCCGCCTGCGAGCAGCAGGAAGGGAAGCATGGCAAGGTTCACCGCGCTCCAGCCTCCGGCCGCATTGCCTGCGCCGGTGCAGTTCATCAGCCCGCCCGAGAACAGCGAGGCCATCGTCACGCCGCCGAACACCAGAAGATCGTTCAGCCCCTGCACGCGGCCCCGCTCCTCCGGCCTGTGGGAACGGGTGAGCAGCGCCGTGGCGCCGATGAAGCCGAAGTTCCAGCCCACGCCCAGCAGGATCAGCGCCCCGAAGAAATGCGGCAGCGTCACCCCCGTCAGCGCCACCAGGCCGGCCCCGGTCAGGATTGCCAGCCCCGTGCCGATGATCGGTATGACCCCGAAGCGCGCGATCAGCGTTCCGGTGAAGAAGGACGGCACGAACATCGCCAGCACATGCGCGGTGATGATCCCCGACACTTCCCGTTGGCCGAAGCCGCAACCGATGACCGCCAGCGGGGTGGACGTCATCACGAGGTTCATCAACGCATAGGAAACCATGCCGCAGATCATGGCGACCACGATGGAGGGATTGCGCAACAGCTCGCGCATCGGTCTGCCACCCTCCGCTGCCTTGCGAGGTGGCGGCATGTCGAGAAAGGCGAACAGCAGCGACCCGGCAAGGTTCAGCACAACGATGACCAGATAGGATGCGACGAATGGCACGACCAGCCCGAAGGCCGTCAGCGTCACAAGCTGCGGGCCGACGATCGCGCCTACAAGACCCGCCGCCATGACGCGGGAAATGGCGCGCGCCCGGTCGGCCTCTGCGCCTTCGTCAGCAGCGGCGAAGCGGTAGAAGCCCTGCGCCGACTGGTAGATGCCACTGAAGTACCCGCCCAGAACCAGCAGCCAGAAGGAGGATGCCCAGAGAGCCAACGCCGCCAGCGCCGCACCCACAGCCCCCGCCATCGCGCCCAGCACGAACCCCGCGGTCCGCCCCCGCCGCTGCATGAACGGCGAGAGCCAAGGCGCCGTGGTCATGGAGCCGAACACCATGGCAGAGATCGGAAGCGTGGCCCAGCAAGGGTTGCGGGCAAGGCTTTGCCCGGCGAGCCCCGCCATGGCGAAGATCATCGGCATCTGCGAGCCGAGGATCGCCTGCGCCGCGATGAGCAGGCGCACGTTCCGGCGGATGCGGGGAGAGGTCGTGTCGGCCATGGATGATCCTTGTTTGTCCAATGCGTAGTCCCGGTCCTCGCTAAAGGGAAGGTGGCTTGCGGAGGCCGAAGGCTCCGGCCATGATCGTCCCATGGACGATATCCGTGACATAGGCAGGCTCATCCTCATCGAGGATGACGTGGCGGAAGGGGCGGAATGGCTTGCCCTTCGTGATCCTCGCTTTGCGCGCGCGCTGGACCTGACGGGGCCGCTGCCTCTCCGACGGCGGACGGACGGGTTTCTGCCGCTCCTGGACGCCATCGTCAGCCAGCAGGTGAGCGTGGCGGCGGGGGATGCCATCATGGCCCGCCTCACCGCTGCCGGGCTGGTCACGCCGGAAACCATTCTGCTGGCCGATGACGACGCGCTCCGGGGGGCGGGCCTGTCGCGACAGAAGGCGCGCTATGCTCGCGCGCTGGCGGAGGCGGCGATCGACTTCGACCTGCTGCGGGATGCCCCGCTGGAGGAGGTGGTCGCCACCCTCGTCGCCGTGCCCGGTATCGGCCGCTGGACGGCGGAGATCTATGCGATGTTCGCGCTTGGCCGCGCCGATGTCTTTGCGCCCGGCGATCTCGCCCTGCAGGAAGCCGCCCGGTTGCTGTTCGAGATGGAGAGCCGCCCCTCGGAAAAGGAACTGCGCCGCATGTCCGAGGATTGGTCGCCCTGGCGGGGAGTTGCGGCCCGCCTGCTCTGGGCCTACTACCGGGTGGTCAAGCAGAGGGAGGGTATCAGATGACGCGCGATCTTGAATTCGGTCGGAAGGCCGCGCGTTCGGGCAAGGCGAAAAGCCTTGTGGTCTTTCTGCACGGCTATGGCGCGGATGGTGCCGATCTGCTGGGGCTGGCAGAGCCGCTCGGCCCGCATCTGCCCGATACCGTGTTCGTCGCGCCCAACGCGCCGGAGCGGTCGCTTGGCAACCCTTTCGGCTACCAGTGGTTTCCCATTCCCCGGCTCGACGGCTCTCCTGAGGAGGTCGCGCGCGCGAGCTTCGAGGCCGCTGTGGCCGATCTCGATGCTTTTCTGGATGCGAGGCTCGCTGAGGAGGGGCTTTCCGCCTCTGCGATGGCGCTGGTCGGCTTTTCGCAGGGCACGATGATGAGCCTGCACGTCGCGCCCCGGCGCAAGGTGCAGATGGCGGGCGTGGTCGGCTTCTCCGGCAGGCTTCTCCAGCCCGAGCGTCTTGCTGCCGAAACGGTCAGCCGGCCGCCCGTTTTGCTCGTCCATGGCGACCGGGACGAGATGGTTCCCTATGAGGACATGGCCCGCGCCGCCGACGCCCTGACCCATGCGGAGTTCGAGGTCTATACCCATACCTCTCCCGGGGTGGGGCACGGGATCGCGCCCGATGGCCTGTCCGTCGCCATGCAGTTCCTCCGCAACGTGCTTCCCGTCTGAGCCTGCCGGGGACCGCCGCCGGGCGATCGGCGCGGAAAGCCCGGACTGGAAAGCCGCGCTCGGAAAGCGCGTCACGCAACTGTCACCGTTTGCTGGCATTTCTTTGGCGAACCCACCGCATCGCGGGGCTTGCCTGATGCAAAACGCCAGATATAGTGACGGTGTCGGGGCGGTGCTCCTGCCTCCCCAAACCGGCTCTGCCCGGTGCTCCGCAGCAGGGAGTGTGGCGCGTATGGATGGCGATTTCAGGACAAGTTTCGTGCGGGAGCCCGCGTCGCTCAGGCATTTCCCGGCGCTGGTTCTGAATGCCGACTACCGCCCGCTATCCTACTATCCTCTCTCGCTCTGGCCCTGGCAGGAAGCGGTGAAGGCGGTGTTCCTCGACAGGGTGTCCATCGTCGCGGAATACGACCAGACAGTGCGGAGCCAAAGGGCGCAGTTCCGAATACCCTCCGTCGTGGTGCTGAAAGAATTCGTCAAACCTCAGAAGCGCGTGGCTTTCACGCGCTTCAATCTTTTTCTGAGGGACGAATTCTGTTGTCAGTATTGCGGCTCGCGCGGGGATTTGACCTTCGATCACGTGGTTCCCCGCTCCCGTGGCGGGGTAACGAGTTGGGAAAACGTGGTGGCCGCCTGTTCCCCCTGCAATCTGCGCAAGGGCAACAAGTCGCTCAAACAGGCTGGAATGCGCCTTACCCGTCCGCCGAAACCGCCGACGGCGGACGAAATGCACAACCACGGCCGGCGTTTCCCGCCGAACCACCTTCACGAGACGTGGATGGACTTCTTATACTGGGATGCCGAACTGGACGCATAAGACGTCTGGCCGACCAGACACAGGGACATCATGACAGACACTTTCTTTCAGCCGGTCTCCGGCATGAGCCTGCCGCGCTTTGCCGGTGTGCCGACCTTCATGCGCCTGCCGTACGTAACACCGGACCATCCCCGTCATTCGGATGTCGATATCGGTTTCATCGGCCTGCCGTGGGACGGAGGCACCTCCAACCGCCCCGGGGCGCGGCACGGGCCACGGCAGGTGCGTGACGCCTCGACCATGATCCGGGCGCAGCATCCTGTCACCGGCTTTCGCCCGTTCGAAGCCCGCAACTGCGCCGATCTGGGCGATGTCGGTCCGAATCCCGTTGATACGACCGACACGCTCGCACGCATCACGGAGGCCATCTCCCGGCTGCGCACCGCGGACATCCGGCCGATTTCGGTGGGCGGGGATCATCTCTGCACACTGCCGGTGCTTCGCGCGCTTGCGGTGGAAGGGCCCCTTGGCCTCGTGCATTTCGACAGCCATACCGACCTCTATCCGCCCTATTTCGGCGGACGTGCCCTGACCCATGGCAACCCTTTCCGTGTGGCGGTGGAGGAGGGGCTTCTGGATCCGCGGCGAATGGTGCAGATCGGCATCCGGGGCACCTGCTATGACAGTGATGACATCGACTTTGCCCGTGCGAACGGCATCCGCATCATCCGGATCGAAGAATTCTTTGCCCGCGGCATTCCCGATGTCATGGCGGAGGCGCGGAGCATTGTGGGCGAGGAGCCGACTTATCTCTCCTATGACATCGATTTTGTCGATCCGACCTTCGCCCCGGGCACCGGGACGCCCGAAGTGGGTGGCCCGAACGCATTTCAGGCGCTTTCCGTCCTGCGGGAACTGAAGGGGCTGACTTTCGCGGGCGCCGACCTTGTCGAAGTTTCGCCGCCGTTCGACCAGTCGGGCGGGACGGCATGGCTCGCGGCCTCGCTTCTTTTCGAGATCCTCTGCGTGATGGCCGAATAGGACCGGTCGGTATCCCCACTTTCCATTAACCGCATGAATGCTACAGTCCGACTCGGAAATCGTTGGGGGAGGCGGTTTTTTCATCGTGCGATCGCAAAGGAAGAAAATGGTTTCGCGTATCATCCCGGTTGATCCATTCGACCTCGTGGTTTTCGGTGGAACGGGTGATCTCGCCCGTCGAAAGATCTTCCCCTCGCTTTATCGCCGCTTCGTGGATGGTCAGATGCCGGAAGGTGCACGGGTGATCGGCGCCGCGCGCTCCTCCATGACGGAGGATGAGTTCCGCAGCTTTGCCCGCGAGGCCATTCTTGAATTCGTGAATGGGGCGAAAAGCAATGCGGATGCGCTGGACCGGTTCATCGCCCACTTGTCCTATGTGCCCATCGACGCGACGGGGGAGGAGGGATGGGAGGAACTGGCGAGCCGGATACGCCCGGGCGTCGTCCATGCCTTCTACTTCTCCGTCGCGCCCAGCCTGTTCGGTGCGCTGGCGGAGCGGTTGCACAACCACGGAATCGCTGATCGTGACAGCCGCATCGTGGTGGAAAAGCCCTTCGGTCATGACCTGTCCACCGCGAGGGCGCTGAACGCTGTTCTCGCCCGGCATTTCGATGAGGGCCAGATCTACCGGATCGACCACTATCTGGGCAAGGAAACGGTGCAGAACCTTATGGCCGTCCGTTTCGCCAACATTCTGTTCGAGCCGCTGTGGAACGCCCACTATGTCGACCACGTGCAGATCACCGTGGCGGAGACGGTCGGGGTCGCGGGGCGTGCAGGCTATTACGATGATGCGGGTGCCATGCGGGACATGGTGCAGAACCACATGATGCAGCTCCTCTGCCTTATCGCAATGGAGCCGCCCTATCACTTTGACCCCGACGCTGTGCGGGATGAGAAGCTGAAGGTGATCCGCGCATTGGATCCGGTGGGATCGGAGGATATCGTTCGTGGGCAGTATACCGCGGCCAGCGGTATGGCGAGCTATCTTCAGGATATTCAGGCTCCCTCCAGCCGGACGGAGACCTTCATCGCGCTGCGCTGCCGGATCTCCAACTGGCGTTGGAAGGGCACACCTTTCTACCTCCGCACCGGCAAGCGGTTGCGGGCCCGAACGTCGGAAATCGCGGTCGTCTTCAAGGAGCCGCCGCATTCGCTTTTCGACGAGGCCGAAGGCTGGCGTGCGAACACGCTGGTCATCCGTCTGCAACCGAATGAGGGCATCACGCTTGAGGTGATGATCAAGGAACCGGGGCCGGGCGGAATGCGTCTGGTTCAGGTTCCGCTCGACATGTCTTTTGCCGAGGCGCTGGGGGAGGAGGGTACCGATATGCCCGATGCCTACGAGCGGCTCATCATGGATGTGATCCGGGGCAATCAGACGCTGTTCATGCGCGGGGATGAGGTTGAGGCCGCCTGGGCCTGGGCCGACCCGGTCCTTGCGGCGGTGGAAGGGCGCGGCGACCGCCCGAACCTGTATGATCCCGGCACCAGCGGACCGGAAGAGGCGCTGATGCTCATGCATCGAGATGGGCGCCGCTGGCGCGAAATGCGCACGGGCTGACCATGCCGCAAGGAGGACGAGTTGGATTTCATCGACTATCCCGACCGCGCCCAATGGGCTGCCGGTGCTGCTGAGGCCATCGCCGCCGATCTGGAGGCCGCGCTTGAAACACAGGATCGCGTCACGCTGGCCGTGCCGGGGGGAACGACGCCCGGCCCGGTCTTTGACCTGCTGTCCGCGGTACCCCTGGACTGGTCGAGGGTGACTGTCCTGCCCACGGACGAACGTCAGGTACCCGAGGACTCCGATCGCTCCAACGCGCGGCTGATCCGGAAGCGGCTGCTCACCGGCCCCGCCAGTTCGGCCGGTTTCCAACCGCTTTGGGGCGAGGATGCGGAAACCGTACTGGAAGCCGTCAACGCACTTCTTCCCATTGACGTGCTGCTGCTCGGCATGGGGGCGGACCTGCATGTCGCCTCGCTGTTTCCGGGGGCAGAAGGGTTGGAGGCCGCGTTTGCGGTCGATGCCCCGCCGGTGGTGGAAATTCGGGCCGCAACTGCCGGCGAGCCGCGGGTGAGCCTGTCGGCTCAGGTCCTGACGGATGCGCGGCAGGCGCATCTGCTCATTGCGGGCGATGACAAACGGAAGGCCCTGCGGGGCCTGCCCTATGGCGGATCAGCGGGGGCAGGCGCGCTGAAGGTGCCCGTCGCCCTTGTGCTGGACCGCGCCCGCATTCACTGGTCGGAGTAAACTATGACAATTTGGAAAGAGCTTTCCGCCTATCGGGAAAGTCACGAAGACCGTACGATTCTGTCGCTGCTGACCGATGAAAGGGTGGAGGAATTCTCCATCCGCCTGGGCGACCTTCTTTTCGACTATTCGAAGACGAACCTCGACCATGAGGGGCGGGACCTGCTTCTGAAGCTTGCGCGCGAAACCGGCGTCATGGACCGACGGGAAGCGATGTTCCGCGGGGACAAGATCAACGAAACCGAAGACCGCGCTGTCCTGCATACCGCGCTCCGCGATCTCGACCGGGAGGTTGTGGTTGACGGACAGGACGTGATGCCCGAGGTGCGGGAAACGCTGGACAGAATGTGCCGCTTTGCCGAGCATGTGCGATCCGGGCGCTTCCGTGTGGCAGGCCGCCGGGTGACGGATGTGGTCAACATCGGTATCGGCGGCTCCGATCTTGGTCCCGCGATGGCGACGATCGCTCTCCGGCCCTATCACACAGGGCCACGGGTGCATTTCGTCTCCAACGTCGATGGCGCGCATATCCATGATACGCTGGATGCGCTCGACCCGCATTCGACCTTGTTTATCGTCGCGTCCAAGACCTTCACGACCCAGGAGACGATGGCCAACGCGGAGGCCGCACGCCGGTGGCTTTCAGGGACGGTGTTGGAACCGGCAGGCCATTTCGTGGCGCTGTCCTCCTCGCTGGAAAAGACCTGCGCCTTCGGTATCCCGGAGGAGCGTGTCTTTGGCTTTGAGGATTGGGTGGGCGGGCGCTACTCGATGTGGGGGCCGATCGGGCTCAGCCTGATGATCGCCATCGGCAGCGAGAATTTCCGGCGCTTTCTCGCCGGTGGTCAGTCGATGGACGAGCATTTCCGCACCGCGCCGCTGGTCGACAATATCCCTGTCATGCTGGCCTTGATCGGCATCTGGCATGCGCAGGTTTGCGGCTACGCAACCCGTGCCGTGCTGCCCTACGATCAGCGCCTGTCGCGACTGGCCGCCTACCTTCAGCAGCTCGATATGGAATCGAACGGCAAGCGGGTGCGTATGGATGGTTCGGATCTCACGGTGAACTCCGGCCCGATCGTCTGGGGGGAGCCGGGAACGAACGGGCAGCACGCCTTCTTCCAGCTCATCCACCAGGGAACGCGTATCGTGCCTTGCGAATTCCTGGTTGCGGCTGAGGGGCATGAGCCAGAGTACAGCTATCAGCACCAGCTTCTCATCTCAAACTGTCTTGCACAGGCGGAGGCGCTTGTCCGGGGGCGGAGTCTTGAGGAGGCGCGCGCAAAGGTGGCCGCGCAAGGGCTAAGTGGAGCGGAGCTGGAACGGCAGGCGCGCCATCGGGTATTCTTGGGCAATAGGCCTTCCACCACGCTGATCTATCGCCTGTTAACGCCCTTTGTCCTGGGTCAGATCATTGCGCTCTATGAGCATCGCGTTTTCGTGGAAGGGGTGATCCTGGGTATCAACAGTTTCGACCAATGGGGTGTGGAGCTGGGCAAGGAGCTTGCCGCGACTCTGGTGCCGGTGGTCCAGGGCAAACAGGGGGCGGAAAAACGTGACGCATCCACGCGGATGCTGGTGAACTACATTCGGGATTCTGCTCAATCCCACTGACCCAGCCAGTCCAGAACGCAAAAGGCGCCCGAGAGGCGCCTTTTTTGTCTTCAGAATGAGCCGTGTTCAGACTGCATCAACCGCGCCGGGCGCCGCGAGGGCTGCGGGCTTGCCATTGGAGAGCGGATCTTCCTGCCGCTGCACGGAGCCTTCGAAATGCGCGCCGGATTCGATGGCAATGGTCTTGTGGATGATGTCGCCTTCCACCCGCGCGGTGGAGGTCAGGCGGACCTTCAGGCCCCGGACCCGCCCGATCACCCGGCCGTTGATGACGATATCGTCCGCGACGATCTCCCCCTTGATCGTGGCTTGTTCCCCTACGGTCAGCAGATGAGCGCGGATGTCCCCCTCAACATTCGCTTCGACCTGAATGTCACCGCTCGTCTTGATGTTGCCCGTCACCGTCAGGTCCGAAGAGAGAACCGAGGCAGGAGGTTTGGCCTTGGGGGTCGTGCTTGCGTAGTCCATGCTGCCTTTCGCGACCGGAACATCTGCTGCGGGCTCTGTGGCCTTCGGTCCCGGTTCCTGAATCCTGCTCTTAGAAAACATCTTGTGCCGCCTTGATGTAGGTCATCGGGTTCACAGGGGTTCCGCCAACGCGCACCTCATAATGCAGGTGAGTGCCGGTCGAGCGTCCTGTACTGCCCATATCACCGATCCGGTCCCCGCGCGACACCTTTTGCCCGACTTTCACGCGGATTTTGGACATGTGTCCATAGCGGGTTTCCAAGCCGAAATCGTGCTGGATCTTGACCAGATTACCATAGCCGGACGCCCAGCCCGCAAAGGTGACGACCCCTTCGCCGGTGGAGAGAATGGGGCTCCCGTGTGCGCCGGCCATGTCCACGCCGTCATGCCGCGCGCGGCTCTTGCGGAACGGGTCGGAGCGTCCGCCAAAGCCGGAGCTGTAACGGAACGCAGTCTGGAGGGGGAGCGCGAAGGGCACCTTTTCCGCCGCCATGCGGTAGAGGTTGATCTGGTCCAGCGCGCCGAGCACATCATTGGCCCGCTCGGTATCCGCGTCGAGGGGAGAGCTTTTGGTGGAGATCCCCATCGGCACCAGCGGCCCGCCCTGGCCATTGTAGCCGCGCTTCACCTCTGTGATGACCTTGCTGGCCGAAAGTCCGACCGATTTGAACATCTTGTCCAGCGGTTCCATCGAAACGCTGACGGCCTCTTCCAGCCGCGCGAAGATCTGCTCATTGCGATCCTGCATCAGCCGTTTTTCAAGGGCGAGCATGTCCGCCTGCTGCTGGGCTTCCGTCGCTTGCTGGGAGAGCTTGTCCCGCTCCGAGGCGGTCGTGCTGAGCGCGGCGGTCAGGTAGTCGAGCGTGCGCCGCTCATCTTCGAGCCGGGCTGCGGTCAGACCCTCGTCCTGGTTCTGATCCACTTCCGTCTGAAGCAGGGCAAGCTGGGTGCGCGCATCGTCGCGCTCCGTAAGGGCCTTGCGCAGCGACTGGCGCACCACTTCAAGCCCGGTTTCCAGTTCCTTGCGGCGGTCTTCGGAAGACAGGAGCGCCGTCTGCATATCGGAGACACCGCCGAGAGCGACATTGAAACGCTCATGAGCCGCGGACGCTTCCGCCGCCCGCTGATCCCGTTCGTCCGACAGGTCGTTCAGCCGGGCTTCATAGATCATCTGCTCCCGTCGGGCCTGCTCTCGGACCCCGCCCGCTCCGATGGCGTCCATCACGAACACTGCAGAGGACAGGATCGTCCAGCCCACAACCAGGGTGGTCCCGGCAAGCAGAGCCGCCTGTGTCAGCGGGCGGAGGCGGATGAACCGCGTTTCCGTGTCCGATTTCAGGAAGACCCGTTTCTCGGGCAGGCGGCGCTCAAGCGCGGCATTCAGTCGGTTGGTCAGACGCCCCGTCACACTACTGTCCCGTATGTCGTTTTCAGTAAGGAGGGTGAAGGCCGCTTCCGGGGCTTCACATCCCCGGTCCTTACTGGCGATGGGACGGACGGGCAACAATCCCCGACATTTCATGGCGCCGTCTTGCCAAAGGGGGGTTATTCTCGGCGAAATCTTGCCGATTTCATTCTGGCATGCAGATTATCAGCAAATTGTTGCAGCAGAATCACTTGCTTCTAATGCAACTCCTGCGCGGCTTTCAGCACCTCCGCCGCGTGATCCGCGACCTTCACTTTCGGCCACACCCTTGCGACCTTTCCTCCGCCGTCGATCAGGAAGGTCGCCCGTGTCAGGCCCATGAAGGTGCGGCCATACATCTTCTTCTCGCCCCAGACCCCGTAGCGCTCCGCCGTGTCGCCCTCCGCATCGGAGGCCAGCAGCACGGAGAGGCCATGTTTCCGGGCGAACTTCTCATGCGCGGCGACAGGATCCTTGGAAATGGCGATGACCGTCGTCCCTGCCGTGTCGAAATCCGGCAGCAGCGCCGAGAAATCGAGCGCCTCCGTCGTACAGCCGGGTGTGTCGGCCTTGGGGTAGAAATACACGACCACCTTGCGCGGGCGCAGGGCCGAAAGCGTCACGCTGCTCCCGTCGCTCAGCGGCAAGGTGAAATCCGGGGCGGGCTGGCCAGCTTCGATCATGGCATTCTCCTGACGGGACCGATGCTAGCGTGGCTTTGCTGCAAGAGCTATCCGAAAGATGGAATGCGTGCTTGATCGTCCGACCGAATCGTCGCAAGGCAGACAGGCAAGGCTCCGGATTTCTCCATGAACGTGTTCTACGGCATCGGCCTCAAGATCGCCTCGGTGCTGCTCTTCATCGTGATGCTCGCGCTTGTCAAAGCCACTACGGAGCATGTGCCCACCGGGCAGATCGTGTTTTTCCGGTCCTTCTTCGCAGTCCTTGTCATCGTGATCTGGCTGGGCGCGACAAAGCAGCTCGGCATGGGCCTCCGCACGAAAAACCCTTTCGGGCATTTGTGGCGCGGCGTGATCGGCACTGCTTCCATGACGCTCAACTTCTGGTCGGCGGGCCTTCTGCCGCTGCCGGAGGTCACGGCGATCGGCTATGCCGCGCCCTTGCTGACCGTTGTTTTCGCCTCGCTCTTTCTGGGGGAGGTGGTGCGGGGGTTTCGCATCTCCTGTGTACTTCTCGGGCTGGCAGGCGTGCTGATCGTCCTGTCGCCGCGGCTTTCCGCCTTCGGGAGCGGCATGCTCTCGGAGCGGGAGACCGCGGGCGCCTTCATCGCGCTGGGAAGCGCCACCTGCGCGGCGCTGGTGCAGGTGCTGCTCCGGCGGCTGGTGGTGACGGAATCCGTCTCCGCCATCGTGTTCTATTTCTCGCTGTTTTCCACCCTGCTGTCGCTTTTGACCATTCCCGGGTGGGTGGTGCCGACGCGGACGGAGTTCTGGCTGCTCGTCATGGCGGGCCTGCTGGGCGGGGTCGCGCAGATCTTCATCACCACTGCCTATCGCTATGCCGATGCCTCGGTCGTGGCGCCGTTCGAATATGTCTCGATGATCTTCGCGCTGGCGATCGGGTACATGTTCTTCGGTGAAGTGCCCACGCTGACGATGCTCTGGGGGGCATCGCTGGTGGTCATGGCAGGGCTGCTCATCATATGGCGGGAGCGACAGCTTGGGCTTGAGCGCAAGCGTCAGCGGCAGGCCGCCACGCCGGCGGGCTGATAGGCCGCGGAAGCGTCTCTGCTGGGGAAGTCGCCCCCGGCTCTCCCCGAGAGATTTCGTCGGATAACGAACGATTCTTGCGCCAAAGCCGATCGCGATGCCGTCTTCGGGAGCTACCTGACAGGCTCCCTAAAAGCTCTGAAAATAAGGATTATCCGAGGAATCACGAGGAAAGCATGGGTTTCGAGCTGGATCTCCGCAGTTTGCGGACGATTTCCGCTCCGGCGCAGATTCGAAGGCCTTTTCCGCCGCTCTGCTAAAGGTCGAGCCAGATCGTCACCGGCCCCTCGTTGACCAGAGCTACCCGCATCTCTGCACCGAAGAGGCCTGTCTCAACCCGGATGCCCTCCGCGCGGATGCGGTCGGCCACGTGGAGATAGAGCGGCTCTGCCTCCTCCGGCGGTGCGGCGGGGGTGAAACCCGGACGGTTGCCGCGCGTATCAGCGCCGAGCGTGAACTGGCTCACCAACAACACCGAGCCGCCAGTGTCGCGAAGAGACAGGTTCATCTTGCCCGCGTCGTCCTCAAAGATGCGGAGCTTGACGATCTTGGCCGCCATCTGCTCAGCCTTCACCCGGTCATCCCCCCGCATCGCGCAGAGGAGGATGAGAAAACCGGGGCCGGTCCGCCCCACGACCTCTCCCGCAACGGTGACGGAGGCTTCGCTGACCCGCTGGACGACCGCTCTCATGCGCCGAAATATTGGGGAAAGGCGCGGGCGAGGTTGTCGCGCACCCGCTCAACCGGCGTGGCGCCGCTGGTGTCGGGCACGAACGTTTCCCCCGTGATGCGCTCGTAGGCGTCGATATAGACGCGGGAGGTCGCCTCGATCAGCTCTGCCGGAATCTCGGGAATCGGATCGGTGTAGGGGTCGACACGCTCCGCCACCCAGGCGCGTACGAAATCCTTGTCGAAGGAGGGTGGACGCTTGCCGCTGGCGAATGCCTCCTCGTAGCCCTCCGCCAGCCAGTAGCGGGAGCTGTCAGGTGTGTGGATTTCGTCGGCCAGCACGATGTTCTCGTCCTCGTCGAGACCGAATTCATATTTCGTATCGACGAGGATCAACCCGCGTTGCGCTGCGATCTCCTGCCCGCGGGCAAAGAGGCCGAGAGCATAGATGGACAGCGTTTCCCACTGTTCCGCTGTGAGCAGACCGCCCTCCACGATCTCCCTCGGGGTGAGGGGCGCGTCATGGCCGCCGTCGAACTCCTTGGAGGTGGGGGTCAGGATCGGCTTGGGCAATTTCTCATTGTCGCGCAGCCCGTCTGGGAAGCGGTGGCCATACATCTCCCGCTCGCCCTTCTTGTAGAGGGTGAGGATGGAGGTGCCCGTGGTGCCCGCCAGATAGCCACGCACGACCACTTCCACGGGCAGGATGGTGAGCCGTTTGCCGACCACTACGTTCGGATCGGGATAGGAGAGCACATGGTTCGGGCAGATGTCTGCCGTCTTCTCGAACCAGTAGCGCGCCGTCTGGGTCAGCACCTGGCCTTTCCACGGGATGCAGGCAAGGATCCGGTCAAAGGCCGACAGCCTGTCGGAGGAGATGATGATCCGCCTCCCGTCCGGCAGGTCGTAATTGTCGCGGACCTTGCCGAAATAGGGATGGGGGAGTTCGGGGAAACGGGCTTCGGCCAGAATGCGCATGGGCTCTCCGGGGGGCTGGGGCGATGCGCCGTGTTGCGGCGAATGGGCAGGGCTTGTCAATGGCGCAGGCGGTCAGCGCAACATGCCCTGCTGCTCCGCAAGCCACATGAACAGAAGGACAAGCAGAAGCGCCACGATCACCGCGCCGGCGATCTTCCATGGCGAATAGGGGCGCTGACCCTGCACCTCGCCGGTTTGGCCATTGACGACGAAGGTGAAGCTCCGCCCGCTGTATTTGTAGGCTGCGGTCCAGACGGGCAGCAGGATATGCTTGAAAGTCTCGCTCTGCGCATCGGTTCTGACAGCCTGTATCTGCTGCGCATCGCCTCCGATGTCGCGTCGGATGTCTCCCTCGATCACCGCATCCATCTTCTGCCTCGCCATCGCGTGGCCATCCTCCAGATCGACCGTGTAGCCTTCGGAGAAGAAACCGGCGAGATATTCCGGCGCATAAGGTTGGAGCGAGCCAAGGTTCCAGGGTTCCAGATCCTCTGCCTCCCGCCGGGGCAGGCTGGTGGAAGCGACGACCAGCACGTCGTCGAACTCCCGCGCGACGCGGCCCGCGACAGGCGTCCAGCGGATTTTCTGCACCGGCTGCTGTTGCTGCTGGGGACGGCCATCTACCATCACGGTGACGGTCTGATACTCGACATAGACAGTGCCGCGCAGGCCGCGATACTGGGTCTCCGTCCGCGCGTCGAAGGTCCAGTACGGGACGTATATCCCCGTGAGCCGTTTGTCCTTGCGTGCATATTGTCTGAGGCCGTTCGGCGCGAACCAGAGCGAGCCGAGCCAGCTCGTCATGAGGCTCAGCGCCCTTTCCTCCGTGATGGCAAAGGGCACGAGGGCCTGCGCCCGGAACAACTGCTCCATTGCCGGTTCGCCGACCAGCGCGGTAGCGCAGAAGGGGCAGGTGGTGGCGCGGAGGTTCGCGTCCACCTCGATCTTGGCACCGCAGTTGGGGCAGGCAAGGATCTGGATATGGTCCAGCGCATTGGGAAGCCGCCGTTCGATCGCCGCGCGGTAGTCGATCTCTGCCAGCGCGCGGCGCCGTTCGGCGGGGGTGGCGCCGGGAATGTCCTGCACATGCCCGCAATAGGGGCAGACGAGAGAGGTCTGCCCCGGTTGGAACACCAGATCGGCCCCGCAGGAGGAGCAGGGGAAATGGAGACCCTCGGGACGCGCGGCCACACCCTTTTCCGTCCCCGCGCTGCCCTGACGGGCGACGCGGGGGATATCGCTTGCCATTCTCGATCAGGCTCCGCCCGAGGGCGGCAGGGGCGGCGGCGGTGGAGGCGCGACCGTGAAAAGCTGTGCGAGCTCAGGGATTTCGCCTGCAGGCTTCCACCCATCCTGCCCTGCTGTCCAGACAAGGGTCTGTCTCGTCAGGCTGCCGTCGGCCGCCTGACGTCCGAGCGAGGCACGGGAAAACGGTCCCTTCGCTTCCCCGTCGATGGCGAGGTGCCACACCTTGTCCACGGGCGGCGGGGGAGGGGGCGGCGCGGCTTCGGCGGGCGCCATGCCCCAAGGCCCGCTCCGCGCCATGTTCATGCCCATCGCCATGCCAAGGCCGGCACCGATCCCGTCCCCCATGCCGCTTCCGGGGGTGCCGGCGGCGCGCGTCATCGCCTCGGCCGCAGAAAACTGCGTGTACGCGGCCAGATCGCCCTTCAGGATGCCCATGGAGGTCCGTTTGTCGAGCACCGCCTCCACCTCATCGGGGAGGGAGATATTCTCCACGTAAAGCTCGGGCAGCGTCAGGCCGTAGTTGGCAATGGTGGGGGCGATGGCTTCCGCCACGATACGACCGAGATCAGCGGCATTCGCCGCCATGTCCAGCACAGGGATGCGCGAAGACGCCACGGCGCGGGAGAACTCCTGCACGATGACATTGCGGATCTGGAAGGTGATTTCATCGGCTGTGAACTGACCGTCGGTGCCCACGATCTCCCGGATGAACTTCGCAGGATCGGTGACGCGGACGGAATAGGTGCCAAAGGCCCGGATACGCACCACACCGAATTCCGGGTCGCGACAGATGATCGGGTTCTTCGTTCCCCATTTCAGATCGTTGAACCGGGTGGTGTTGACGAAATAGACTTCCGAGAGGAACGGCGACTGGAACCCGTGGTCCCAGTGCTGGAGCGTGGTGAGGATCGGCAGGTTGTTGGTTTCCAGCATGTAGAGGCCGGGACCGAAGACATCGGCGATCTGCCCCTCATGCACGAACACCGCGGCCTGACCTTCCCTCACCGTGAGCTTCGCGCCGTATTTTATCGCATGGCCATAACGCTCGAAGCGCCAGACCATGGTATCGCGGGTATCATCCGTCCATGCGATGACGTCGATGAACTCGCCCTTGAGCAAGTTGAAAAGTGCCATGGGATGAGCGTCCCCCAAAACGTTTTCTGTAACCGTCCGTCGGGCGATACCCGGCCAGACCAACTATACCCTCCCGGGGGCGCCCCGTGCGAGATATTTACTCAGCTCGTAACCGCCGGCGGCTCCGCCTGCGATCTTTCAAAGAAATCCTTCAGTTTCTGCTCGGATTCGTTCGAAAGTGACGTGCGGATGATCTTGCCCTTCGCGCGGAACGGCTCGAGAGCGGTCATCACCTTGTCTGCTGTTGCAGAACGGATCAGCGCGAAAACGGCGGCGGTGCCGGGGGTCAGGGTCTCTCCGATCTCTTTCATGACCTTGTCGTCGATGCCTATGTCCGTGAATGCGCCGGAAAGCGCACCGGCACCGGCACCTACCGCCACTCCGAGGATCGGGTTGAGGAAGAGAACCCCTACCAGCAGACCCCAGAGCGAGCCCGTCGCCGCGCCGGCGGCAGTCATGTTGACGGCTTGATGCAGTTTGACCTTGCCGTTCTCGTCATGGGTGACCACGACGATGTCATCCATCTCCAGAAGATAATCCTTCTGCAGTTTGGCCAGCTCAGCCCGCAGTTCAAAGGCCGTCGCCTCGTCATTGAAGGCAACCACGATCAGATCGGACATTCGCTTCTCCTGCATTCATGAATATTCAGGAGAGAGGATGGTGCAACCATCGGCTTGGGCAAGCGTCGGATGGAGGCTGATTCCAAAAAGGCCCGCGAGGATCGCGGGCCTTTCGAATCATGCTGATGAAAGCGCTCAGCTCTCGTGACGGGGAAGCGCCTCGAGTTGCTCCTTGGTCATGGAGACGTAGACCCGGTAGGTATCTCCATCGACTTGCTTATGAACGTCCATCTCGTTGAAGGGCAGGGCGACAGGCTTTGCACCGATCCCCAGGAAGCCGCCGACATCGACGATCACCTGATCGATACGCCCGTCAGCGGCCATCACCAAGTCAGATACGGAGCCGACGTCGGTGTTGTGCGCGTCATAGACCTTCACGCCCTTGAGCTGATCCGCCGTGAGGCCTGCGGTTTCCACACGCTCATAGCCTTCGCTCGGCGTCATCCAACCTGTGTGTGCCGCTCCGGCGGCCGCTCCGGTTGCAGCCACGCCGGTTGCCGCAGCGCCCGTGGCGTTGGTCGCGGCATCCATATTGCTCATCCGCTCGGGACGTTGATATTCCGGGGCATTCTCCAGAACGTCGCGCGTTGCGGTGAAGACCAAGAAGTAATCGCTCGGGTTCTCGCCGTCGGGGATGATGCGGATGGCATCCATGTCCACAGCGACTGTGCGGGCACCGATGCCGAGGAAACCACCAACATCGACCAGTACGGCCTCAACCTGACCTTCGCGAGACAGCACAAGGTTATTGATGTTGCCGACATGGTGCCAGTCGCGCGAAAGTTCGGCCGAATTGGCGTTTACTTCCACTTCCACATCGCTGGTATAGAGCCGCTTGCCGATCAGATCGTCGGCATAGAGCGCCTCGGGCATGGCGGTTCCAAGGAACACGGCTTCCGCCTCGACAACCACCGGTGTGCCTCCGGCAGGCGCGGTCTGCGCGAGCGCCGGCATGGAGGTCATCGCAACGATGGCAGTGGTCACAAGGAATCTTTTCATGGAACGGTCCTTTCGTTGGGCATGTCCTGTGCGCAGGACTTACATTTGCCAAACGTCTGTGCAGTCGGGGCGTTCCAAGGAAAATTAAACAAAATCAAAGAGTTTTTGTGGAACGTTTTGCGGTTTCGAGCGTTCACGGGCAAATCGGGAGCGACCTGTTCAAATTTCCCTATCCCGATTTCCGAAGATCCGGTTTCCGAACAGTCGGATGCCTTGGCCCGCGGATGCCCCAGGGATCTGATCCCAAGGGCATCCCACAATCAGGTCAGTAGTCGCGCTCGAAATAGACGCCGATACCGGTGTTGCCGTCCTCCCCGACACTGCCCCTGACGGTGAACGACTTGCTGAGGTCGAGATTCAGGTTGATCTGGCTCTGGTTGCCCGATCCCACGACGACTTCGGTATAGACATTGTCGGACAGATAACGACCCGCTTTCACGCCCGTATTGCCTTCCTTATCGGGCACAACGTCGAAGTCATCCAGACCCACGCTCTTGCGGAAGCGCCCCACGAGGCCATCTCCCCCGCTTCCTGCGAGTGTGGCGACGGCGGAGGCCAGTTGCGCTGCCTGCAGCGGTGAAATGCTGGAAAGGTCGCGCCCGAAGATGATCTGGGCCAGCACCTCCTCTTCCGGGAGGGACGGGTTGGACGTTATGTTGATGTCGGGATCGTTGACCGGCCCCGTGACGTTGATGATAGCGGTCAGGCCCTGGTTGGTATTGGTCTGTGCCGTGAGGTTGATGAAGGCATCGAAGTCGCCTTGCAGGAAGAAGCTGCCGCTCGTCAGGTCAAACCGGCGATCCAGAAAGTCCAGCCGTCCTCGGATCAGCTCGAACTGGCCGGATGGAACGATGTTTGCGGTCGTGCCGCCGATATGGATGGCGCCGCCGAGTTCCGCATCCAGCCCACGCCCGCGGATGAAGATGCGGCTGGGAGCGTTTATCGTCACATCAAGTGTGAAAATACCGCTACCTCCCCCGGAGGACCCCGATTGGGTCTGAATGAGGTCAGCCCGCACCCGCGTGGCACGCACGGCGGCGGGCTCCGCGATATGGCGGATCGTGGGGATGGTGAACGTACCGCCGAAGCTGGAGGGTACGCGCACATCCGTCTGTCCGAGGTTCATCGTGCCCGCGATCCTTGCTCCCCCCGTCAGCGGTCCGGTAATCGCAACCGATCCTGTGAGAGAGGTTGTGTAGAGCTGCGGATCCTGCAGCCGCGCCTCACGCGCGCTGACCTGAAGATCGGCGGCAAAGGGCGCGGTCATGCCGATCGTTCCCGCCGCGCTGAGCGTTCCGCCGCCCTCGACACTGGTTGTCGCGTCTATCCGGGCGGTGCCGGACGCGAGGGTCGCTCGCGCGGTTCCACCGCTCAGCGCGATGTTCAGCGCCGGATCGACGATGCGCAGATTGCTGGCCGTGACCGTGCCGCCGAGAGCGTTGAGCCCGAGAGGACCGTTCATCGTCAGGTCGAACCGCACCAGTCCTTGCGCGGACCGCGCGCTGAGGAACGGGTTGATCAACCCAAGCTGGGAGGATCCGGTCAGCGCAAGATCGGAGCGGGAGAAGTCCCGCGCCATGGTTCCGGTCAGCCGGGTGTCGATCTGACCCGGGCCTTGTGCCGCGAGGTTGAGGCGGAGCTGGTTCTCCGCATCGACGACAGTCCCTCGCAGGGTGACCGGCCCCGGGAAGCCCGGCACGAGGATGGCAAGGTTGTTCAGCCGTGCATCGACGGTCACGTTACGCGCCTCGCCCTGAACCTCGCCGTTCACATTCGCGGAAAGCTGCGGGTTCTGGAAGGCGAAGCGGTCGATCTGCAGAAAGCCGTCGGGCCCACGCAGAACATTGAGCGCGAGCGTGCCGTCCCCCTTTAGAAGGGCATTCACCTGCGGTTGGCCACCAAGGGCGAGACCGGAGGCCCGGCTGTCGGCGGTGATGCGGATACCGCCCGGCTCGCTGAGAGCGCGGGCGTCGGCCGTAAGCGCGCCATGGAACCCGCTGCCGAGCACACCCAGATCGGAGAAGCTGAACGCGGCCTGCAAGTCCGTGTCGTTGGGATCGTAGCGGCCGCTCGCCGTGAGCGTGAGCGTCGTCGCATTCACCGCGAGCCGGTCGATGGTGATCCGCTCGCCATTCTGCACGGCGGCTAGGTCGATGCGGCTCTGTCCCCGGAGCAGGCCATCCGCCTGCTGTTGACCCACTTGCAGATCCTGGCCGGAGACGTTCGTCTCAAGCCGGAGTCCCTCCGGCGTGTCGTGAACCCGTGCCGTGGCCGCGCCCGCACCGCCATATCCCTGGCCCAATACGGAGAGATCGGTGAATGCGCCATCAAGCGACACGTCGGTATTTCCCGGCGCATAACGCCCCGTCGCGGTGAGCTTCAGCGTCGTTGCGTCGATGGTGGCTGTATCGATGGTCAGCACATCGTCGTTCTGCACGCCGGCGAACCGGATGCGGCTTTGGCCGCGCAGCAGCCCGTCCGCCTGTGGCTGGCCTATGCGGAGATCGTTCCCCGTCGCGTCAAGCGTGAGCCGCAGCCCTTCGGCCACCTGCCAAGCGCGCCCGTCAACGTCAACCGAGCCGGAGAAGCCCGGTCCGAGTACGCGCGCATCGGCAAACCGCCCGTTGAGCTTCACATCCGTTGCATTGCTGGTGATGTTGCCAGAGGCCTGCAGGCTGAGAGACTGGGCGGTAAGCTGCGCATCCCGGATTTCGGTCCCCGTCTCATCCCGCTTGGCGGAAAGCGTGATGCGGGATTGGCCCGCGAGAAGCCGGTCGAGCTGCTCCTGCGCGGCTTTCAGATCCGTTCCCGTCACGTCCGCCACGACATCGAACATGCCGGAAAGCGGTTCGAAAGCGCCGCTGGCCTGCGTCTCCGCCCGGCCGGAAAGCGGACGACCCGCCAGGTCGGAGAAGCGGGAGATGTCAGCAAGGCTCGCCGTCACCTTGCCGGACACCCTGAGCGCGGCGTTCAAGCCATTGAAGACCAGATCCGCAACAGCGGAATAATCCTCCCCTCGCACGTTCAGGACGGGCATCGTCACCACCCCGTCGCCGGATTGCCAGACGAACACGGTGGTCCCCTCCACTTGCTTCCCCACGGCGCGGGCAAGGGCCGGGTCGTCAAGGGAGATGCCATCCGCGCTGAACCGCAGGTTGGCGTCGAGCCGCGGCGCGTCCTGCGCCGTTTCCCTCATGACACCGCCGCCGCCTTCGAGCCGGAGAGTGGAGATCGTCATATCCGGCCGCTTGAAGTCCCGGGCGGTCATGTTGATCGTCCAGGTCTCGCTCACCGTGTCGTCGTAGGCGATGGCCAGATCGGCGCCCGAAAGCTCGGTCGGCGTGGCGATCGGCAGGACCACTGGGCCTTGCGTGCCGGCAGGCGCGTGTATGGAGCCCTTCACGTCGACGAAGCTCGGCAATCCGTCGGCCGCGATGCGGAGTTGGCCGTTCAGATCAATCGCCTCGGCCCGCAGGACGAATTGGGGCACCGCCAGGGAACTGTCAGGCTGGCGCGTAGCATCCGCCGTGAGGGTGAGCTCTGATCCGAAGAAGGCGCGGAACTGCTCGGGCAGCAAGGCCCGGATGTCACCGTTGAGGTCGAAGGTGAAATTCCGTGCGGCGCCCGCGGGCTGCCCCGGTGCCGCCTCCACTGCCCGCGCAGTGACCTGCCCTGTCAGGCGGTCCTGATTGGCGGTGGCAAGGCGGATGTCGGCGGCGAAATCGTCGATCGGTGCATCACCCTTGACGGACAGAGTGAGCGCGGGCGCGCCGGGTAGCCCCGCCAGAGTGGTGACGATGCCGCCCGGACCCTCGTCAAGCTCGACATCCACGCTCAGGTGCCGGTTGGTGTTGGCATAGCTGCCAGCGATGTTGAATACTCCCCGCTGGCCGTCTGTCCGTTCCAGCCGGACCTGAAGCGCGCCTTCTCCTCCAGAGAGATTGGCGGAACCCGTCGCGCGGGAGACGTTGGCGATGCCGAACACCGGCTCACCGATTTCCAGCCGCTCGATGCGCAGGCTGTCGATGTTTATGGAAACCGGCAGGTCGGGAAGGGAGAACGGCTCCGCCTCCGGCGAGGGCGGAGCGGCTTCCGTCTGCGGCAGGCGGGACAGCACCACTTCGGCGGCGGAGAATTCCTGCACCTGAACGCGACCCGTCAGCAGGGCGAGGCGGCTCCAGTTCAGCACCACGTCGCGTGCGGAGAACCACTGGCCCTGATCGTCGGAAATCGCCAACTCCTCGATCCGCGCCGTGGAGGAAAGAGCGCCGGAAAAGCCCCGGATCGTGACCTGTCGCCCCGCACCGGACAGGCTGCTCTGCAGGAGGCTCTCCAGATAGGAGGCACCGTCATCGTCCTGCGCGCGGACAGGGGCCGGCAGCCAGAACGTCAGAAGGGCGATGAAAAGGATTAAAAACCGCATCAGAAAGCCTGCCCGATACCGACATAAAGTTGCACACCGTCACCCGTATCTCCGCCGAGCGGAGCTGCGACATCGAGACGGATAGGACCGATGCCCGTGTTGTAGCGCAGCCCGAGCCCGATACCGCCCTGCCAATCACCGGTGTCGTCAAAGAACTTGTCGGCGGAGACATAGCCCGCATCGTAGAAGGCGACGATGCCGATGCTCTCGGTCACACGCGTGCGCACCTCGCCCGAGAGACCGAGGAAGTTCCGGCCGCCGATGGTCGTGTCCCGCGACAGGTAGTCCGGGTTCTGCACACCAAGCGACTGGAAGGGTTGGCCCCGGACCGTGCCCGCCCCGCCCGAGTAGAACAGGTATTCCCGCGGTGTTTCGGTAATGTCGGCGCCCAGTACCGAGCCGACCTGCACCCGCCCCGCCAGAACCACGCGCTTGCTTTCGCCGGGGCTCCAGAATGCGCGGCCGTCGAGCCGGATCCGGCCACCGGACCCCGCATCGTCGTTGATCCCGTAGAAGGGCCGGACTTCACCATCCAGAAAATAGCCGCTTGTGGCGTTCAGCTTATCATCGCGCCGGTCATACGTGGCGCCTGTCGGAAGCGACAGGATCTGTAGGTTCGTCGTCTCGCCGAACTCGCGGATACGGTAGAAGCCGTATTCCAGAGCGATCCGCCCCGTCAGGTATTCGTTGAAATAGTGCTCCACCCCCCCGGAGACGGTGAAGCTGTCGCTGGTGTAGTCCTGCTCATCCGTACGTTTGAGCTGCGTGCCGAGTTTCAGCGTCGTATCCGGGTCAAACGTTGCGGGACGGGAGAAGAGGGCGCCGATGCTGTATTCCTGGTCCTCGCCGCTTCCCAAGCCCTGCCCCTGAAGATCGAACCGCAGGTTCTCCGCCCCTCCGAACAGGTTGCGATGCATCCAGTAGCCGTTCAGGTTTACCCCGTCGGAGGAGGATACCTCCGCCCCGAAGCCGAAGCGACGGGGCAGGGATTCAACAACCGTCGCGGTGATGTCCATTGTATTTCCCGGCCCGAGGCGGTCGGCCTCCTGCATCGCCACAGAGGAAAAGGCTCCGGCGCGACGCAGTCGGCGGGCGCTTTCCTCCAGATCGTCGGGATCGAAGACCTCCCCCTCCGGAAGACCGGCAATGGCGTGGACGCGCTCCGTCCGCACATTCTCGTTTCCGGCGACGATCAGTTTGCCAAAGGTCACCCGCGGCCCCGGTAGCATGCCGATATCGACATTCAGGAGGTTCTGCCGGTGATCGGCCACGATATCCTGCTTGCCGGTGGCGACCTTGGCGTAACCTGCTTCACGCCATCCGGTCGTCGCCGCATCCACGCCTTGCTGAACCAGCGTTGAGCGCGCCCGCTCCCTTGGGCGTAGGTCGGCGGGCAGGGTGGTGGAGGGTGTCAGCGGCGCGATGGAGACCTGACCGAACTGAAAGGTGGGGCCGGTATCGACGTTTACATCTATGCGACGGATGGCGCTGGGCGCCTGCAGGGTGGGGATATTGGCGGCCTCTCGCCCGTCCACGAGAATGTTGATGACCGGCGCGTAGTACCCGCGTGAATAGAGCGCCCCGATGAGACGCGCGTAATCGGCTCTGGCAGAGGCAATGAGTTCCTGTGGGTCGCCCTGCCGGTTTTCCGCCGCCGCGGCAAGCAGCGAAGCCCCCCGCAATAGCGTTTCCAGATCATCGTCACGACCACCGCGGATGTTGAAGTGTATGCCGTCGCGCGATTGCTGACGCTGTTCGCCGGGCTGATTCTGCTGCGCGAGAAGCACGGCGGGCACGAGGGAAACGCCAAATAGGACTGCCGTTGCGCATAGCAGAGCGGCATGCCACTTCCCGTCGGTCCTGTCTGTCATCGCTGCCCCGCCCTTGGTTTATGTTTTGACACAACCTAGCATGCAGCATTCCGTTCACATTTCCAGCCGCCGGGGCATATTGCCTCAGACGGTGAGCCACCTGCGCAACTCCGGCTCCCGCTCGCCACTCATCTCCACCTGTATCCCGTCCATCACCACTTCGCCTCTGTCCATGACGTAGAAGCGGTCGGCCAGTTCGCGGGCAAAGTCGAAGAATTGCTCCACCAGCAGGATGGCCATGCCGGCTTCATCGCGCAGATAGCGTATGGCACGGCCGATGTCCTTGATGATTGAGGGCTGAATGCCTTCCGTCGGCTCGTCCAGCACCAGAAGCTTCGGCCTCATCACCATTGCACGGCCGATGGCAAGCTGCTGCTGCTGTCCGCCCGACAGATCGCCGCCACGACGTGCCATCATCTCACCGAGCACCGGGAACAGCGCGAAGACGTCGTCGGGTATGACCTTCCGGCCCCGGGGCAGGGCGGCAAAGCCGGTCTCCAGGTTCTCGCGCACGGTCAGCAAGGGGAATATCTCTCTTCCCTGCGGAACATAGGCGATGCCGCGCTGGGCGCGCTCCACCGGGGAGAGGCGGGCGATCTCCGCCCCCTGCCATCGGATCGCGCCCGCGGTGATGCCATGCCGCCCGACGATGGCCCGCAGCAGGGAGGTCTTGCCGACGCCGTTCCGCCCGAGCACCGTCGTCACCTCTCCCTCCCGCGCGGAGACGGAGACGGATTTCAGCGCCTGCGCCGCACCGTAGGACAGGTTGATATGATCGACTTCCAACATCTCAGCGTCCCAGATAGACCTCGATGACTTCGGGCATGGCGCTCACCGTTTCCAGGCTGCCCTCCGCCAGAACACTGCCCTGATGCAGAACAGTCACCTTGCAGTCGAGTGCGCGGACGAAATCCATGTCATGCTCGACAACGATCACCGCGCGTTCCCCGGCGATGGCGCGCAGCAGTTCAGCCGTTCGCATCGTTTCGGCATCGGTCATGCCCGCAGCGGGTTCGTCCACCAGCAGGAGTTGCGGATCCTGCGCGAGCAGCATCCCGATCTCCAGCCATTGCTTCTGCCCGTGCGACAGGTCGGCGGCGGGGCGGCGGCGGGCATCGCCAAGGCGCACGATCTCCAGCAGCTCCGCCACCCGCCGGGTCTCGGCCGGGGTGGTCTTGTGGAAGAGGCTTGCCAGCACCCCCCGGTCTCCCTTGAGGGAGAGGCGGAGATTGTCCTCCACCGTGTGGCTTTCGAATACGGTGGGCTTCTGGAACTTTCGCCCGATACCCAATTGGGCGCAGTCGGCTTCGTCCAGTTTTGTAAGGTCGAGTTGTTGCTCCCAGAGCACCTTTCCGGCATCGGGACGGGTCTTGCCGGTGATGATGTCCATCATCGTGGTCTTGCCCGCGCCGTTCGGGCCGATCACGGCGCGCAACTCCCCCTTGTCCACCACGAGCGACAGGTTGTTGATCGCCTTGAAGCCGTCAAAGGTCTTGGAAACGCTGTCGAGCTGCAGCTGCTGCAGTGTGGCGCTGCCCGGAATGGTCGTGTGCACGGTCATGCCTCGGCCTCCACCGGGTCGCTGGAACGACGACGACGGAAGCGTCGCCCGGTGCCTTCGATCGCGCCCAGCACACCGTTCGGCAGGCCGATGGTCACAAGAATGAACATCGCGCCGAGGAAGAAGAGCCACGCATCCGGGAACCAGCTTGTCAGCAAGGTCTGTGCGAGCGAGACGATGATCGCACCGAGTGCCGCTCCCACCAGCGTGCCGCGGCCACCGAGAGCCACCCAGATCACGATCAGGATGGAGTTCGCGGCGGAGAATTCCGACGGGTTGATGATGCCGACCTGCGGCGTGTAGAGCGCGCCCGCCACCCCCGCCATCATGGCGGAAACCGTGAAGATGAAGAGCTTGTAATGCTCTACGCGGTAGCCGATGAATCGCGTTCTGCTTTCTGCATCCCGCACGCAGACCAGCACCTGGCCGAGACGCGACCGGGTGATCCAGCGCCCCAGCAGCAGCCCGCCGGCCAGCGCGAGTCCTGAGATCACCATGAGCGCCGCCCGCGTGCTGTCGGCCTGGATCGGGAAGCCGAGGATGTCCTTGAAATCGGTAAGCCCGTTGTTGCCGCCGAAGCCCATCTCGTTGCGGAAGAAGGCCAGCATCAGCGCATAGGTCATCGCCTGCGTGATGATCGACAGATAGACCCCCGTCACCCGGCTGCGGAAGGCAAACCAGCCAAAGACGAAGGCGAGCAGTCCCGGCACGAGCAGCACCATCAGCATGGCGAAGGGAAAGTGGTTGAAACCCTGCCAGTACCACGGCAGCTCCTGCCAGTTCAGGAACACCATGAAATCGGGCAGTGTCGGGTTGGCATAGACGCCGCGATCCCCGATCTGGCGCATCAGATACATGCCCATCGCATAGCCGCCGAGCGCGAAGAACGCCCCGTGCCCGAGCGACAGGATCCCGCAGTATCCCCAGACGAGATCCAGCGCCACGGCGAGCAGCGCGTAGCAGAAGTACTTGCCGATCAGCGCCACAATGTAGGAGGGAATGGGCCGCTGCTCCATCATCAGGTTGCCCACCGGCACCGCAACGATGACAATGAACAGCACGATGAGCGCGACGATGAGACGGCGGTTGAAGAAGGAGTCCCGCATCTCTCAGCCCTCCACGAACCGGCCCTTGACGGCGAACAGGCCGCGCGGACGCTTCTGGATGAACAGGATGATGAAGACGAGGATCAGGATCTTCGCCAGCACGGCCCCCGCGAAGGGCTCCAGGAACTTGTTGATGATGCCGAGCGAAAAGGCTGCCGCGAAGGTGCCCCAGATGTTGCCCGCACCGCCAAAGACGACGACCATGAAACTGTCCACGATATAGCCCTGCCCGAGATTGGGGCTGACATTGTCGATCTGTGACAGGGCGACGCCCGCCAGCCCCGCGATGCCTGCACCGAGGCCGAAGGTCAGTGCATCCACTCGCCCGGTACGGATGCCCATGTTCGCGGCCATCGGACGGTTCTGCGTGACGGCGCGCATCTGGAGACCGATGGCCGTGCGCTTCAGCACCACGAGCAGGGTTGCAAAGACCACGAGCGCAAAGACGATGATCCACAACCGGTTCCAGGTGATGGTCATCTGACCGATCTGGAACGCGCCCGACATCCATGAGGGGTTGCCCACCTCCCGGTTGTTCGGGCCGAAGAACGACCGCACGGCCTGTTGCAGGATCAGGCTGACACCCCAGGTGGCCAGCAGCGTCTCCAGCGGGCGGCCGTAGAGGTGGCGCACGATCCCCCGCTCGATCAACACGCCGACCCCGCCCGCCACGGCAAAGGCCAGGGGCAGGGCGATGAGAAGCGACCAGTCGAACAGCCAGGGCGCATGGGTCCGGATCAGATCCTGCACCACGAAGGTCGTATAGGCGCCGAGCATCACCAGCTCCCCATGCGCCATGTTGATGACGCCCATCACCCCGAAGGTGATGGCGAGTCCCACTGCCGCCAGGAGCAGCACAGAGCCGAGGGACAGGCCGAACCACACATTCTGCGCGGTGTTCCAGAGGGCGCGCGACCTTTCGATCTCGGCGATCGCGTTCTCGGCGGCGGCGGCGATGGCGGGTTCGGGGGAGGCGAGAAGGGGGGTCAGCAGCGAGAGAGCGGACTGGTCGCGGAGATCGCCGATGAGGGCCACGGCTTCCTCCTTCTCGACCACGGGCCGGTCGGAGGTCAGTACTGCCGCTGCATGGGCGAGGGCAAGCCGCGCACCCACCGTAGCGTCGGTCTCCGCCGCCATCGCGGCCTCGAGTGCGGAAAGCTGCTCTGGGTCCGGCGCACGGAAGGCGGCATCTGCGGCCGAAAGGCGTTTGGCCGGATCGGGATCGCGCAGCGTCAGCACGCCAAGTGCGGCGCGGATGTCGCGCCGCAGGGAGTTATTGACTTTCACCTTCTCCGCATTGCGGCCGGGGTCGGCGATGGCTTCCCCCGTCAGTGCAACACGTGCCTCGCGGCCCTTCAGGATCACCACGGTGCCGTCCGATTTCAGGGCGGCCAGATCGCCGTCCACCAGAGCGTTCAGCACATCGACAGCGCGCGGATCGCCGGTGGCGGCAAGCGCGGTTACCACGCGGGACCGGTCGCTGAAACTGCCGGAGGGCAGTTGGCGCACAAGCTCGTCCACGCTCTGCGCGGCGGCCATTCCCGCGAGAGTGATGCCGAGAGCGGCAAGAAAAAGGCGGAAGAAGGTCATGCACCTGTCCCGGAAATACGTGCGGCGCGCGGAAAGGCGCGCGCCGCGAAGGGCGGATCAGTGGGAGCCGCCGCAGGTCTTGGTTTCGGTGTTGAAGTTCCCGCAGGAGAGCGGCGCCCGCCAGTCGGAGATCAGCGGCTTGGACTCCGGCAGGAAGTCCGACCATTCGTCGCCCAGCACGAGGCCCGGGGTTTCCCATACCACGTCGAACTGGCCGTCCGCCTGAATCTCGCCAACCAGCACCGGTTTGGTGATGTGGTGGTTCGGCCCCATGGACGCGTAGCCGCCCGTGAGGTTTGGCACGGCGACGCCGATGATGGAATCGATCACCGCGTCCGGCTTGGTGGTGCCCGCCGCCTCCACGGCCTTCACCCACATGTTGAAGCCGATGTAATGGGCTTCCATCGGGTCGTTCGTGACGCGCTTGTCATCCTTGATGAACTTGTGCCACGTGTCTATGAAGGCTGCGTTTTCGGGCGTATCCACGGACATGAAGTAGTTCCAGGCGGCGAGGTGGCCCACCAGCGGCGCGGTGTCGAGACCCGCCAGTTCCTCCTCGCCCACGGAGAACGCGACGACCGGGATGTCCTCCGCCTTGATGCCCTGGTTGCCGAGTTCCTTGTAGAACGGCACGTTGGCATCGCCGTTGATGGTGGAGACGACCGCGGTTTTCTTGCCCGCGGAACCGAATTTCTTGATGTCGGAGACGATGGTCTGCCAGTCGGAATGGCCGAAGGGCGTGTAGTTGATCATGATGTCCTCGGCGGCGACACCCTTATCCTTCAGGTATTGCTCGAGGATCTTGTTGGTCGTGCGCGGATAGACGTAGTCGGTGCCGGCCAGCACCCAGCGCTCCACGCCCTCGTTCTCCATCAGGTAATCGACGGCTGGGATCGCCTGCTGGTTCGGTGCCGCACCGGTGTAGAACACGTTCCGTTGGCTTTCCTCACCCTCATACTGCACGGGGTAGAAGAGCAGGCCGTTCAGTTCCTCGAACACCGGCAGAACGGATTTGCGGCAGACCGAGGTCCAGCAGCCGAACACCGCGGCAACCTTGTCCGTCTCCAGCAGCTGCCGCGCCTTTTCCGCCGCGAGCGGCCAGTTGGAGGCGATGTCCACGACGACCGGCTCCAGCTTCTTGCCCAGCAGGCCGCCTTTCTCGTTCTGCTCCTCGATCAGCATGAGCATGACATCTTTCAGCGTCGTCTCCGAGATCGCCATCGTGCCGGAAAGCGAATGCAGGATGCCGACCTTGATCGTATCTTCCTGGGCGCGGGCAGGCGCACCGAAGGCGGCGGCCAGCGCTGCTGCCGCCAGAAGGGATTGTCCCAATTTCATTCTGTCCAATACTCCCGGTGGATGGCGGCAGTCCGCTCGACGCGCCGCAGGCGACCGCCGTTCGTCTCCCCCCGTTGTTGTTGTCCCGCAGTCTGCCGCGGCGCGGCTCTATCCCGGCACCAGCGTTCCGGCGGGATGATGGAGGCTTGCCACGGTGCCGACATTGGGCAAAGGATTCTGGACCTGGCGAATGAAGACCTTGGCTGAGATGCACAATTATTGTGCGACAGTGGGCGGGTGAAGCTCATGCCATGTGCACGAAGCAATTTTCTTCGGCAAAGCGTCGTCTTCGCGCAAGCATCTCCCATCCTCGTTCACGTGAAGATCACGAGGGATCAAAAAACACGCAGGAGGCAGGTTGACGCAGGGCGGCGTTTTGCTACGTGTTTCGCCAGCGCCAGAGGGGAAGCTCTCGGCGCGGAAACCGGTACCGGGCCCCTCTGGCGAGAGTTCATCGGCGCTCTCGCGATGTCGGTGCCGCTGTGGAAACAGCCGGCGGAACTATGGACACATGAACAACGCGACCAACGGTCGTGCAGGAACGGGCCGGACCCGTGCTTGCGCATTTGGCCCCGGGAGGCTGCGCGGATGAGCGGCGCGATCCAAAAGAACACGCTCTCCTATTTCAAATGGGCCTTCGTCGTTACTGTATTCGGCCTCGCGCTGGGCGCATGGCTTGGCTGGCAGACGACCGGGACGATGCAGGGGATGCTGTCGGTCTTCTTCATTTGCTGCGTGCTGGCGGTGTTGGAGATCTCGCTCTCCTTCGACAATGCCATCGTGAACGCCAACAAGCTGAAGGACATGACCCCGGAGTGGCAGCACCGGTTCCTGACCTGGGGTATCCTCATCGCGGTCTTCGGGATGCGGGTGGTGTTCCCGCTGCTGATCGTCGTTATCGCGGCGAATGTCGGTCCTTGGCAGGCCCTCGTCATGGCGGCGAGCCAACCCGAAGAATACTCCCGCATCATGCACGACGCTCACCTGCCCATCGCGGCTTTCGGGGGCACCTTCCTGATGATGGTCGGTCTCACGTTCTTCTTCAACCACGAGAAGGACGTGCATTGGGTCAAGTGGGTGGAGGAGAAGGCCGCGCGCTATTCCTCCGTCAAGGGGATCGAGATCGCGGTCGTGCTCGTCATCATGCTGGCCTTCTCCCGCATCATCCAGTCCGATCCCGACCTCGGGCCCGCGGCGGCGAACACCTTCTTCCACGCGGCGGTCTGGGGTCTTCTGACCTTCCTTCTGGTGGAAGTGGTCGGCGGTGTGCTGGACAAGCGCGAGGAGACGATGTCGGCCGCCGCAAAGGGCGGGCTGGGCGCGTTCATCTATCTCGAGGTGCTGGACGCAAGCTTCTCCTTCGACGGAGTGATCGGGGCCTTTGCGCTCAGCAACAACCTCTTCGTTATTGCCATCGGTCTTGGCATCGGGGCGATGTATGTCCGCTCCATGACCATCATGCTGGTGGAGAAGGGGACGCTCGCTCACTTCCGCTATCTGGAGCACGGAGCGTTCTACGCGATCCTGATCCTGTCGGTCATCATGTATGTGCAGTCGCTCGTGCATATCCCGGAGGTCATCACCGGGCTTGGCGGCGCGGCGCTGATCGGTGTCTCGCTATGGTCATCGATCCTCTACAACCGGCGTCATCCCGAGCATTCGGACGACGCGCCCTCCGGCCCGCAAGGCGACACGCAGTAGGACTGGAAAGGGCGGCCACTATGGCCGCCCTTTGATCCTTCAGGCCAGGCTCTCAGTCCTTCATTCCCGGTTGAACACCCGCACCGGATGCAGCTCGCCGCTCCGGTAGGTGCCGACGGCAATCGCCTGTCCCTCGAAGGAGGCCCATGCCTCCTCGCCATATTCCACATCGGAGGATGGCAGGACGATGCCGGGATTGCCGTTGCGGAGCCGCGCCGCGCCCTCGGGCGTCGCACGCAATTCCGGCAGATCCTCCAGCCCGTCTTCCAGCGGCAGGACGAGAGCATCCAGCTCGGGTTTCCGCGCCAGTTCCTCGATCCGTTCCATTGTGACGCCCTTTTCTGCCTCAAAGGGGCCGGACCAGACGCGGCGCAGCCATTCGACATGGCCATAGCAGTCCAGAGCCTGCCCCAGATCACGCGCGATGGACCGGACATAGCCGCCCTTGCCGCAGACCATCTCCAACTCCACGTGATCCGCGTCGGGCCGGTGCATGACCTCTAGGCTGTCGACCCAGAGCAGGCGGGGGGCAAGCTCCATTTCCTCCCCGTCTCGCGCAAGGGCATAGGCGCGCTCACCATCCACCTTCACGGCAGAAAACTGCGGCGGCACCTGCATGATCTCTCCTCTGAAAGAGGGGAGCGCGGCGGCGATATCTGCATCCGTGGGGCGCTTGGCAGAGGTCGCTATGACCTCTCCCTCCGCATCATCGGTGTTCGTCGCGGTGCCGAGGCGGACGGAGAACCGGTAGCATTTCAACGCATCGGTGACATATGGCACCGTCTTGGTCGCCTCTCCCAGCGCGATGGCAAGAACGCCTGTCGCCGCCGGATCGAGCGTGCCGGCATGGCCAGCCTTCTTCGCGTCAAGCGCCCAGCGGACCTTGTTGACGACCGCGGTGGAGGTGATGCCTGCAGGCTTGTCCACCACGAGCCAACCCGAAATATTGCGTCCCTTGCGCCGTGCCAAGCTCCGCTCCTTCCCTGTTCCCGAAAGCGGGCTAGCTAGCGCCCGCAGGCGGGGCCGTCAATCGGCGGCGTTCTCCGGTACGGCCAGTCCGACGATCGGGCCCATCGGAAAGCCGAAGTCGTTGCGCCGAAGCGCCGGGGCGTAGAGCCGGGAGATCTTGCCGTCCAGATAAAGCGCGTTCGGCGTCTTCAGCCCGTCACGGAACAGCCGGCCGAACTCGTAAAAGGTCACGGGCCGGTCGGAGATGGCGAACACCGCTGTCCCATCCTGCCGGACACCCACGCCATTGCGAATGAAGCGGGAGTCGCTGTCCGGCAGGAATCGGGGATGCAATTCGCCCTCGATCACCAGCATGGGACCGGACTGGGTGGCAAAGCGGCAGGGCAGGGGATGGCGAGCGAAGGCCCGGCTTTCGATAACGGCGTAACCTCCGTCGCCGATACAGAAGATGCCGTTCGGCAACATGCCGAAATTGCCCTTGCTCGCGCCGGTGACGATGGCGTTGTGCTCTACCCCGTCCGTCACGAGCAGGCCGACCGGATCGCGGTTGGCGTGATACATGCCGCCGTTCATGGCGAAGCCGAGGCGCCGCCCTTCTGTCCGCAGGTCGTTGTCGATCCGCCGGAAGGAGCCGTAGAGACTACCGGCGGCATCTCTGTGCCACACCCGCATGTCCGCACCCTTCGGCACAGAACACAGGACGTAACCCTCGCCCCCGAATGTCATTCGCTCGCAGGGAGAGGCAGCCGCGGGGGCTGCGACGGGGACGAGGCTCATCAGAGCGGCGAAAAAGAGCAGGACGGGGGCGAATGGCCCCTCAAACCTGCCGGTCATCGTCCCTGTCGTCGTCCTCGTTGGTCTCCAGATCGCGGCGCACGTCATCGCGGGCGAAAAGACGGCGGGTCTCGTCCATCCGGTCGAATGTCTCGTCCAGCGCGAACCGCAGCTCGGGCGCGAATTTCAGCGACAGGCCGGAGGCGACGAGGCGGCGCAGCTCGTGCCGGTTGCGGCGGAGCGCGGCCAGAGCCTCCTCCTGTCCCGCGCCGCCCAGCGGCATGACATAAGCCGTCGCCACGTGCAGGTCGGGGGAGGTGCTGACCTCCGCCACGGTGATCGACATGCGGGAGAGGTCCGGGTCATGGATGTCGCCGCGCGCCAACACCTCCGACAAGGTGCGGCGTATCAGCTCGCCCACGCGGAGCTGGCGTTGCGAGGGGCCGGAGCCCCTGTGTGAATCCCGAGGAGTGCGCTTTTGTGCCATGATCCACCATCTAGGTCATGCAGGGGCCGCCCGCAATGCGCCGGTTTGCCAAGTTTGCCCGTGACGGTTAGGGAGGGGCAAACGGAGAGCACGATGACGGAACTCGAAGCAGGCGAAACCCGGCCCGGCGTGGTCGTCACGGGGGTATCGGGGCGGATGGGGCGGACGCTCGCCGCCCTGGTGCTCGACAGCCCGGAGTTGCGGCTGGTCGGCTGTCTGGAGCGGCCCGGCGGCGCCGGGGTGGGCGAGGATGTCGGCCGTCTGCTGGGTCGCGATCCGGTAGGTGTGCTTGTGGAGGATGACCCGCTTCCCGCATTCGCCCGCGCGCAGGCGGTGATCGACTTCACCTCACCTGCCGCCACGGTGGAATTCGCGGCGCTGGCCGCGCAGGCCCGTGCCGTCCATGTCATCGGGACCACCGGTCTGGAGGCGGGTGATCTTGCCAAGATCGCCGCCGCCGCGCGCCATGCGACGATCATCCGCGCGGGCAACATGAGCCTTGGGGTGAACCTCCTGCTCGGCCTGACCCGCAAGGTGGCGCAGGCGCTGGGGCCGGAGTTCGATATCGAGATCGTGGAGATGCACCATCGCCACAAGGTCGATGCACCTTCCGGTACCGCGCTGATGCTGGGGGACGCGGCGGCGGAGGGACGCGGCGTTGCGCTCGCCGAGGTCTCCGACCGGGGACGCGATGGAATTACCGGGCCCCGGGAGCCGGGCCATATCGGGTTTTCCGCCGTACGGGGCGGTGATGTCGTGGGTGAACATGACGTCATCTTTGCCGGTCCGGGGGAGCGGCTGATTCTGCGCCATGTCGCGACGGACCGTGCGATCTTCGCACGCGGAGCGCTCCGCGCGGCGCTTTGGGGGCAGGGGAAAGCGCCCGGCGAATACACGATGGCCGACGTTCTCGGGCTCTAGCGCTTCAGGAGTTCCTCCACCCACGGGGGCACGATTTCGGTGGCGCGGCCCTGCCGCGTCTCGTCGAAATCCGTATGGATGGCCGAGGCTTCGAGGTTGAGTTCGATCGTATGTGCCCCAGCACGGGCCGCATCCTGCACGAAGGCCGCTGCCGGATAGACATTGCCAGACGTGCCGATGGCGACAAAGATCTCGGCCTTCCGGAGCGCCGTCCAGATTTCCTCCATGTGGTATGGGTATTCCCCGAACCATACGATATCCGGGCGTCCGGCCGGGGCGCCGCAGGCGGGACAGACCTCCTCCACCGCCATGACCGCAGGTGCTGGCCAGCGATGGCCGCAGGCCGCACAGAGTGCGCCTTCCAGCGATCCGTGCATATGCAGCACATTCCGTGATCCCGCACGTTCATGCAGGGTATCCACGTTTTGTGTGACGATCATCACCTCCCCTGGCAGCATCGCCTCCAGGCGCGCGAGGGCTGCATGTGCAAGATTGGGCACCGCCGCGCGGGAAGTACGGCGTCGGTCGTTGTAGAAGTCCTGCACGAGACGTGGATTGCGGGTGAAGGCTTCGGGTGTCGCCACATCCTCAATGCGATGATCTTCCCAAAGCCCGTCGGAGGCGCGAAAGGTTCTGAGCCCGCTTTCTGCAGAGATACCCGCTCCGGTCAGGATGACGATACGCATTTTTATACTCCTGTAGCCGATAGTTATAAATATTTATACGTTCAGCGCGGATTTCACTTTATGGTTAACGGTTACGTGTTAATGTGAATTCACGGTCATCGTACTTTGTATTTTCGGAGTTTTATAAAATGACCCCCGCTTCCATTTTTGCGACTACCGCCACTCTCGTTTTGCTGTCTCCTCTTGCGGTCAACGCGGCTGTCATCCGCGTGACTGAGGATAACTTCACGGCAGCAGCCGGAAAGCTTACATTTTCCGAATTCGCTGTCGGGACGGAAAATCCTGTATACGCCCCCGCCGACTATGGCGGTGGTGCGGGTTCTCCCACGGTCTATACCGGTGGATACTTCACTGGCCAGTCGATCAGCCCCAACCCCGGCACCGACTGCCCCGGCGCTTCGCCCACCGGATGCGTCATCGGCTCCCCTACGGGACCGCTGTCGCTGGACGCCTCCGCCCCGCCCGCGTTCATCACGACGGACGGCGCTTTCCCCACCTCTCCGACCCTGAGCGGCACGCCCCGCTTCAACGGGCCGGTCGCCCTTCTGTTCAGTGAGGATCAGACAGGCGTTGGCTTTGAGGCAGGTTATTTCGATGCCGTAGGCAGCACTGGTATCACCGCCTTCGCGCGTGACGGCTCCATCCTTGGAACCGTCGTGAACACCACGATCGGGATCGAGTTCCTCGGCCTCGTTACAGACGACCTGAAACCGGCGATCGCCGGGGTGTTCCTCGATCTCGTCGGCAATGAACCCGCGGGCTACAATATCGACAACGTGCGCTTCGGTGTGGGTGATGAAATCATCCCGCCGCCGATTTCGCCGGTGCCGCTGCCGGCGGCGCTGCCGCTGTCCCTTGCGGGGCTTGGGGCCATCGCCCTTTTCCGGCGCCGCAAGGACGCCTGAATATCCGTATGAACTGTGGCAAGGGCGTCCTCCGGGGCGCCCTTTCGCTTTTCGCGGCTTGTGCGATGGCGGGTCGCGTGCTGCAGTGACTGGGTACAACTGGAGGGCGTTTATGCCGGTCAAGCGCATCCTTTTCGTGTGCCATGGCAATCTCTGCCGCTCCCCGCTGGCGGAAGGGGTTTTCCGCCGGATTGCTGGAGAGGCGGGGCTGGCCGTGGTGGCGGACAGTGCTGGCACCGGCGTATGGACAGAGGGCGCGTTGCCCGATCTGCGTGCCTTCGACGCGGCGGAGGCGCGGGGCTACAACCTTGAAGGCATCCGGTCACGGAGGCTCTGTGAGGAGGACTTCTCCGCCTTCGATCATTTGATCGTGATGGACAGGGCCAATCTGGCTGTCGTTCGCCGACTCGCACCGGCAGGGTCACGGGCGGACAGCGACCTGCTGCTCAGACACGCGGGGCGATGGCTCCGCGTGCAGGTTCCTGACCCCTTCATGGACGGTCGGTTCGAATACGCGCTCGATCTCATCGAACGCGGTTGCCGGGGTCTTGTCGCTTCGCTTCAGCGGAAAGCGGCGGCTCAGCGCGAGCAGTATGTTTCCGCGGCGCTGCCGAAACTGCGGTAGCGCGTCCAGAATTCGTTGTCGGACGTCTTCTTGGACACGCGCACTTCCTGCGCTTCGTTCGGATCCTTGAAGAACCGGGCTGCGCGACGCTGATCGGAGCCGGAGAGGGTCATGTCGGCAACCTGCTGGATGCAGTTGCACATGGCACCCGCGCGCGCGCCGCGGTCGGAGCCCAGGCAGGCGTTTTCTATCGTCCCGCGCGCTTCTGCTCCGGTCGCAAGGGAAAGACCGGAGACGGCCATGCCGATGGCCAGAATCACGTATTTCATGCTGCTGTCCTCGTTCGCCTTAGGGGTGGCGTTGTCTCGCCGCCCGGATTTGTTGATCTAGTGACGCTAGCACGGCCCGAGTATTTTCGCCACCTTTCCGTGCATCCCGACATGCAGTGGGGCAGGGCGTCGCCGCCACCAGATCGGGCCTCCGGTGCGGCTCGGATACGCGCGAATCAGACGCCCGCTTGACCGCTCCTCGAAACCCGCTCATATGGCGCCATGACCGAGCTTTCGCTGATCCGCAACTTCTCCATCGTGGCCCATATCGACCACGGCAAATCCACCCTCGCCGACCGGCTGATCCAGCTCACCGGCACGGTGGCTGAGCGCGATATGAAGGCACAGCTTCTCGACTCGATGGATATCGAGCGCGAGCGGGGGATCACAATCAAGGCCAATACCGTGCGGATCGACTATCCGGCGAAGGACGGCAAGACTTACATCCTGAACCTGATCGACACGCCCGGCCACGTGGACTTCGCCTACGAAGTCTCGCGCTCCATGCGCGCGGTGGAGGGGTCGCTCCTCGTCGTCGACGCGACGCAGGGGGTGGAAGCGCAGACGCTCGCCAATGTCTATCAGGCTATCGACGCGGGGCACGAGATCGTGCCGGTGCTGAACAAGATCGACCTCCCCGCTTCCGACCCCGAGCGGGTGAAGGAGCAGATCGAGGATGTGATCGGCATCGACGCTTCCGACGCTGTGCCGATTTCCGCCAAGACAGGTCTGGGGATCCCCGAGGTGCTGGAGGCCATCGTTCACCGCCTGCCCGCACCGAAAGGCGACCGGGATGCACCGCTGAAGGCGATGCTGGTCGATTCGTGGTATGATCCCTACCTCGGCGTTGTCGTCATGATCCGGGTGATGGATGGGGTCATCCGCAAGGGTGATCGGATCAAGATGATGCAGACCGGCGCGCTTTACGGCGTGGACAAGCTCGCCGTGCTCAAGCCGCAGATGGTGGATATCGCGGAGCTCGGGCCAGGTGAGATCGGCGTGCTTACCGCTTCCATCAAGCAGGTGCGCGATACCCGCGTGGGCGACACGATCACCCATGAGCGAAAGGGCACTGACAAACCGCTTCCGGGGTTCAAGCCCGCGCAGCCTGTGGTGTTCTGCGGCCTGTTCCCGGTGGACAGTTCCGAGTTCGAGGCGCTGCGCGACGCCATCGAGAAGCTGGCGCTGAACGATGCCTCCTTCAGCTACGAGATGGAGACCTCCGCCGCGCTCGGGTTCGGGTTCCGCTGCGGGTTCCTCGGGTTGCTGCACCTCGAAGTGATCCGCGACCGGCTGGAACGGGAATACGACATCGACCTGATCACCACCGCGCCGTCGGTGGTCTATCATGTCTATATGCGCGACGGTTCCATGATGGAGCTGCACAACCCGGCCGACATGCCCGATCTGACCCATGTGGATCATATCGAGGAGCCGCGGATCAAGGCGACGATCCTCGTCCCAGACGAATATCTGGGGGACGTGCTGAAGCTCTGCCAGGACCGGCGGGGCGAGCAACTCGACCTCTCCTATGCGGGGAGCCGGGCTATGGTGGTCTATGACCTGCCGCTGAACGAAGTGGTCTTCGACTTCTACGACCGGTTGAAATCAGTGACGAAGGGCTACGCCTCGTTCGACTACCAGATGGCCGGTTACCGTGAAGATTCCCTCGTCAAGATGCAGGTGCTGGTGAACGATGAACCGGTGGACGCGCTCTCCATCATGGTGCATCGCGACCGCGCGGAAACGCGGGGGAGGGCGATGGTGGAGAAGCTGAAGGAGCTGATCCCCCGGCACATGTTCAAGATCCCGATCCAGGCGGCCATCGGTGGGCGCGTCATCGCGCGGGAGACGATCTCCGCCATGCGCAAGGATGTGACGGCCAAATGCTACGGCGGTGACGTGACGCGGAAGAAGAAACTGCTCGAGAAGCAGAAGGCCGGGAAGAAGAAGATGCGGCAGTTCGGCAAGGTCGAAATCCCCCAGCAGGCCTTTATCAACGCGCTGAAGATGGACAACTGATTGCGCTATGCGCCTCGCCGGCTCTTCCGGGCCGTGAGGGTTGGCCGAAAACTGCGGTTCCGGGCGGCGGAGTTCTCAGGTGCAGAGCATGCCCGGCCGGTCCTGTAGCCGCAGGACCATGTCCCAACGGTCGAGCCCGTCGCCGAAACCATCGGGCGTGACCGCGGCGGCAATGAAGCCGAAGCGCTCATAAAAGGCGTGGGTGTGCTGGCTTGTGGCGAGAGCAACCTCCGTTATGCCCGGCAGGCGACGGGCGAGCGTCAGCCGCGCTTCCGTCAGCTTCCTTCCCAGCCCCTTGCGGTGCTCGGCGCGATCCACCATGCCCCACGTGAGAATGGCCCGATGCGCTTCCGCATCGACCGACAAGCCACCGCAGGCCAGGATCCTCTCATCGGACAGCAGCACCACGTAGGTCGCGGGGTCCATGGTGCGCAGATGGGTTTCAAACGCATCCCTTTCCGACACCGCAAAGAACCCGGGCACATTGCTGTCGAATATGGCAAGGCAGGCGGCCGTGTCTGTGGGGAGCCAATGACGGTCGGCGATGTTCTCCAGCACGGGGTTCCCCCATGTCCTTGCCATGAAAAAAGGGCTGCCCGCGGGGCAGCCCTCTCTCATTCTGTCATGCGGCTCACATCTGGGACTGGGCCTTCCGTGCCTCCCCGGTCAGGGCGGCGCCCCCGGACTGGATGTCATGCCCCGCACCTGCCATGGTGTTGCAGGCGGCGATGGCAAGGACGGCAAGCAACGGCAGAAGGCGAAGCGAGCTTTTCATGTGGAATACTCCTTTCGAATGCTGCCGTCTAACATTCGGGAACGGGCATGGGTTCCCGGTCAGGAAAGAAATTTCTCGACCGCGGCCTCAACCTCGCGCGGACGTTCTGCGTGGAGCCAGTGACCGGCCCCGGCGATCTCCTCGAACACCGCGTTCGGGAACAGCTCCTGAATGCGCGCGTGCATCTCCGGGCGAACGTAACGGGACTCTGCTCCACTGAGAAACAGGGCAGGGCCGTCGAACTGGCCGGAGACATCCGGGAAGCCTACGGCATTCGGCATGCCACGTTCCAGTTCCTCAAGATTCAGCTTCCAGCGCGGGCCGCCCTCTGCGCGGAGGTCTAGCGACTGGAGCAGGAAGGCGCGCGTCCCGGCGTCTTCGACATCCGCCGCCAATCGCTTGTCCGCCTCACCGCGCGTGGTGAGTTCGGTAAGGTCCAGGCCCCTCATCGCGTCGATCAGCGGCTGCTGCGTGTGATGATAGGCGACGGGGGCAATATCGGCCACGACGAGCCTGCGGATCAGTTCCGGCGCCTGCAGCGCCAGCACCATCGACGCCTTGCCGCCCATGGAGTGCCCCAGCACATCGGCCCGCCCGCCATGCGCGCGGATCACCTCGGCTATATCGGCGGCCATGGAGGGATAATCATGTGGTGCGGCCCAGGCGCTGTCGCCGTGGTTGCGCTGGTCAACCGCGATGACCTGACGCCCCGCCGACAGGCGCTTGGCAATGACATTCCAGTTCCGCGCGGAGCCGAATAGGCCATGCACGATGACAAGCGGGGTGGTCTTGGCCGGTTCGCCGGTGATGATCGTATTCAGCATATCCGGGTAGATATCGCCTGCCAAGCGATCCGCCAAGGGGTTGTTGTGGCGGGGCGACGCACTAGCTGACTCACGGAAACGCGAGGCAGGGCGATGCATAGGACAGGTGACAGGGAGGGCGATATTTCCACGCTTCTGTCGCGGCGTACGGGGCTGCACGGCCGGACCCTGTCGGACAAGCTCTCGCACGCTCGGGGAGTGATCCCCGGCTATGTGCGCAAGGAGGTCGGTCTTTTGGCGGAGGCGGAGCGGCTCCGGGGCCACCCGAAGCTCGCCGGACGGATCGCGGAGCGTGATCTCGACCACGCCTATCGCGTCTGCCGGGGGTATCTGGAAGGGCGGGACCGGCGGCGTCTCCGCCGGTCCCGCTTTCTCGACTGGCTGGCCGGGCTGGCCTTTCAGTTTCTGCTGCTCGCGCTGCTCATCGGCGCCGTGCTGGTCTGGCGCGGCTTTCTGTAGATCAGAGCGTCGGGTAAAGCGGGAAGCGTCCGCAGAGGGCGGCCACTTCGGCCTTTACCTTGGCTTCCACATCGGCATTGCCGGTGTCGCCGTTTGCCGACAGGCCGTCGGTCACCTCGACGATCCAGCGCGCGATCTGGCGGAACTCCTCCTCGGCAAAGCCCCGCGTGGTGCCCGCCGGTGTGCCCAGCCGCACGCCCGAGGTCACGAAAGGTTTTTCCGGGTCGAAGGGCACACCGTTCTTGTTGCAGGTGATATGCGCGCGGCCGAGAGCGGCTTCCGCAGCCTTGCCCGTCACATGCTTGGGGCGCAGGTCGGCCAGCATCAGGTGGTTGTCCGTGCCGCCGGAGACGATGTCGATTCCGCCCTTCTGCAGCTCGTCGGCCATCGCCTTCGCGTTCTTTACGATCTGCGCGGCGTAGGTCTTGAATTCGGGGCGCAGCGCCTCGCCAAGAGCCACCGCCTTAGCGGCGATCACATGCATGAGCGGGCCACCCTGAAGCCCCGGGAACACAGCAGAGTTGATCTTCTTGGCGATATCCTCATCGTTGGTGAGGATCATCCCGCCCCGGGGGCCGCGCAGCGACTTGTGTGTGGTGGTGGTCACCACATGCGCATGCGGCACGGGCGAGGGATGCTGCCCACCGGCGACCAGGCCCGCGATATGGGCCATGTCCACCATCAGCCATGCGCCAACCTCATCGGCGATCCTGCGGAACTCGGCCCAGTCCCAGATGCGGGAATAGGCGGTGCCGCCGGCGACGATCAGTTTCGGTTTGTGCTCATGCGCAGAGGCCCGGATCGCCTCCATGTCCAGAAGCTGGTCCTGCTTGCGCACACCATAGGAGACGACGTTGAACCACTTGCCAGACATGTTGACTGGGGAACCATGCGTCAGGTGCCCGCCCGAGTTCAGGTCGAGGCCCATGAACGTGTCGCCCGGCTGGAGCAGGGCGAGGAACACCGCCTGGTTCATCTGGCTGCCGGAATTCGGCTGCACGTTGGCGAACTTCGCGCCGAACAGCTCCTTGGCGCGTTCGATCGCCAGCGTCTCGACGATATCCACATACTGGCAGCCGCCGTAGTAGCGCTTGCCCGGATAGCCTTCGGCATATTTGTTGGTCAGCACCGAACCCTGCGCTTCGAGCACGGCGAGCGAAACGATGTTCTCGGAGGCGATCAGTTCGATCTCCTCCCGCTGCCGACCCAGCTCCTTGCCGATCGCGCCGAAAATCTCGGGATCGCGCGCTTCGAGTTGTTCGGTGAAGAAGCCGCTGTCGCGGATCGCTGCGGTCATGGGTGCCACTCCCTGCGGGTGCTGAAAGATGGGCGCTTTTAACGCAAGCCTCTCCGCGCCGAAAGCGGTAATGCGCCGCTTTTCCGCCCGAGCCGCTTGCCAACGGATTGCGGGCGGGCGAAGACAACGGGGCAGGGGGACAGAATGACTGACAGGAGGCGGATCGCCTTTCTCGCTTCGACTTCCGATCTCGCGCAGGATGCGCGGGAGCGGCTGGTCGCGCGCTACGGCGATGCCCCGGTAGAGGCCGCCGATGTGATTGTGGCGCTCGGGGGAGACGGGTTCATGCTCCAGACGCTGCACGGTACGCAGCATCTCTCCGTCCCGGTCTACGGCATGAACTGCGGCACGGTCGGTTTCCTGATGAACGAATTCGTGGAGACAGGGCTGCCCCGTCGCCTCGCCGATGCGGAGGAGGAGGTCATCAACCCGCTCGCCATGACGGCGGAGGATGCCGCGGGCCGCATACACGAGGCGCTGGCCATCAACGAAGTCTCCCTCCTCCGCGCCGGACCGCAGGCGGCCAAGCTGCGAATCACGGTGGATGGCAAGGTGCGCATGGAGGAGCTGATCTGCGACGGCGCGCTTGTCGCGACGCCTGCGGGTTCCACCGCATACAACTATTCAGCGCATGGTCCGATCCTGCCAATTGGCTCCGCCGTGCTTGCCCTGACGCCGATGGCGGCATTCCGGCCGCGCCGTTGGCGGGGGGCGTTGCTGCCCCGAACTGCAACCGTCCGGTTCGATGTGCTGGAACCTCAGAAGCGCCCGGTGATGGCTGACAGCGATGGAAGGTCCGTGCGCGACGTGCTCTGGGTCTCTGTCCGCTCAGACCCAGCGGTGCGCCACCGCATCCTGTTCGATCCCGGCCATGGGCTGGAAGAACGGCTTATCCGTGAACAATTCGTCTGAGGACCGACATGACCAAGCGCTTTGGAGATCCCGTCGCCGACTGGACCGCTGCCCGGAAGCCGGAGGCGACACCGTTGGCGGGCCGATACGCACGGCTCGAACGGCTGGAGGAGGACGCCCATGCCGCCCCGCTCCACGCGGCGAACGGGGCGGATGACGCGATCTGGGATTACCTTCCCTACGGGCCTTTCGCCACGGCGGAGGAGTACGGAAGATGGGTGCGTGACGTGTCGGCGCTGGAGGATCCGTTCTTCTTCGCCATCCTTGACCTGGATCGGGAAAGCACCCCCGCCGGCGTGGCCAGCTTCCTGCGCATCACGCCGGAGGTGGGCACCATCGAGATCGGACACATCAACCTCTCCTCGCCGTTGCAGGGGCGGCGCGCGGCGACCGAGGCACTGTCGCTGATGATCGGCTGGGCCTTCGATGCGGGCTATCGCCGGGTGGAGTGGAAATGCGACAGTTTCAACCTGCCCTCCCGGCGGGCGGCGGCCCGGCTGGGTTTCAGCTACGAGGGGACATTCCGCCAGGCGACCATCACGAAGGGCCGCAACCGCGATACGGCATGGTTCGCCATCATCGACAAGGACTGGCCGGACATACGCGCTGCCCACGCCGCCTGGCTTGATCCCGGCAATTTCTCGGCGGACGGGTGCCAGAAGACGCGGCTTTCGGACCTGACCAAACCGCTGCTGGTCGCCCGCGACCCCGGCGCCGCGGGGTGAGACGCGCCCCGGAGATTGCACCACGCGGCCCCCGCGTGTAAGAGCGGCACCCAGAAAACCGCCGGAGAAGGCAGGAGGAACGAGCATGCGCAGGGTCGTCGTCACGGGTCTCGGACTGGTCACACCGCTGGCGTCGGGAGTGGAAGAAACGTGGTCCCGGCTGTTGGCGGGGGAGTCGGGGGCAGGCCCCATCACGCGGTTCGATACCGCCGGCCTCGCCACGACCTATGCCTGCGAAGTGCCCTATGGCGACGGCACGGACGGAACGTTCAACCCCGACGACTGGATGGAGCCGAAGGAGCAGCGCAAGGTCGACACCTTCATTCTCTACGGCATGGCCGCCGCCACGCAGGCGATCCGCGACAGCGGCTGGGAGCCAGCGACCGAGGAGGACAAGGAGCGGACGGGAGTAATGATCGGCTCCGGCATCGGCGGGCTGAACTCCATCGCGGAAACCGCGCTGCTTATCAAGGACAAGGGTCCGCGCCGCGTATCGCCCTTCTTCATTCCGGGCGCGCTCATCAACCTTGTCTCCGGACAGGTGTCTATCCGCTTCGGCTTCAAGGGGCCGAACCATTCCGTCGTCACCGCCTGCTCCACCGGCGCCCATGCCATCGGTGATGCTGCGCGGCTCATCATGCTCGGCGATGCCGATGTGATGGTCGCGGGTGGGGCCGAGGCCGCGATCTGCCAGATCGGCATCGCGGGCTTCAACGCCTGCAAGGCGCTTTCCACCAAACGGGCAGACGATCCGAAATCCGCCTCCCGCCCCTATGACGCGGATCGCGACGGCTTTGTCATGGGCGAAGGCGCGGGCATCGTGGTGCTGGAGGAATACGAGCACGCCAAGGCGCGCGGCGCGAAGATCTATGCCGAGGTTCTGGGCTACGGCCTCTCCGGCGACGCCTACCACATCACCGCACCCGCGGAGGATGGCGACGGGGGCTTCCGGTCCATGAAGGCCGCGCTGAACCGGGCCGGGATGCAACCCTCCGATATCGACTACATCAACGCGCATGGAACCTCGACCATGGCGGATACGATCGAACTCGGCGCGGTGGAGCGGCTGATGGGCGATGCGGCCGCCTCCGCGACCATGTCCTCCACCAAGTCTTCGATCGGCCATCTGCTCGGTGCGGCCGGGTCGGTGGAAGCGATCTTCTGCATTCTCGCGATCCGTGATCAGGTGGCGCCGCCGACGATCAATCTCGACAATCCGGCAGTGGAGCCGAAACTCGACCTTGCGCCGAACAAAGCGGTGAAGCGCAAGATCGACGTGGCGCTCTCCAACTCCTTCGGGTTCGGCGGCACGAATGCGTCGCTGGTGATGGGGCGGGTGACCGGCTGATGTGGCGCAATATCGCCTCCAACGCGCTGACGCTGTTCATCGTGCTTCTGGCGGTGGTGGCGGGCATCGTGGCCTGGGGTAAGCGGGAGTTCACCGGGCAGGGGCCGCTTGCGCAGGCGATCTGCTTTCAGGTGCCCCGTGGCGCCTCCATGAGCACTGTCGCCGAACGTCTGGCCGATCAGGGAGCGATCTCTCACGCGGCCATTTTCCGCCTTGGCGCGAACTACCGGGACCAGTCGGGCAACCTCAAGTTCGGCTCGTATCTCATCCCCCCTGGCGCCCCGATGGAAGCCATCCTCCAGAGCCTTACGCAGGCCGGACAGAGCACCTGCGGGACGGAGATCAACTACCGCATCGGCGTCCTTGTCGCCGATACCGTGGTTCGGGAACTTGACCCGACAACCAACCGCTACGTGGAAGTGGTGAAGTTCGACCCCGCGACGGAAGCGGCTCCGGCGAAATATGTCGATCTCGCCCAGGGGCAGGACGTGCGCTTTCGCGTGACACTGGCCGAAGGCGTGACGAGCTGGCAGGTGGTCGAGGCGCTGAAACGTGCGGAGTTCCTCTCGGGCGAGGTGGGCACGGTCCCTGCGGAGGGGTCGCTTTCCCCTGACAGCTATGAGGTGACCCGCGGCGGCAACCGGGCACAGCTCATCGGCCAGATGGAGAACCGGCAGGCGGCGACGCTGGCGGAACTCTGGGCCAACCGCGCCGAAGGTCTGCCTTACAGCACACCAGAGGAGGCCCTCGTCATGGCTTCCATCGTGGAAAAGGAAACCGCACTGCCGGAGGAGCGCGGCCGCGTCGCCAGCGTGTTCGTAAACCGTCTCGAACAGGGGATGCGGCTCCAGACCGACCCGACGGTGATCTATGGCGTCACGCAGGGGAAAGGCGCTCTTGGGCGTGGCCTGAGGCAGAGCGAGCTGCGGCGGGCTACCCCGTACAATACCTATGTCATCGAAGGGTTGCCGCCTACGCCCATCGCCAATCCGGGCCGGCTGTCGATCGAGGCCGCGCTGAACCCCGAGCAGACGACGTACCTCTTCTTCGTCGCGGATGGCACGGGGGGGCACGCCTTCGCCACTACCTTGCAGGAACATAACCGCAATGTCGCCCGCTGGCGCGAGATCGAGCGGACGCAGGGCCTGCCGCCGGATGCGACAGGGACCAATATCGGCGGCGCGGATCAGTAGTTCGATGCCTGCGACCGGGCGGGCGGGGTCAGACCTTGCCCGCCAGCCGCGCCTGTTCCCTGCTCAGCGCGGCCAGAATCATTTCTGCCTCATAGGGTTTCTGCACCACGGGTATCTTCTCGAACACCGAGGGAATGATGGAACTGTCCCCGTAGCCTGTGGCGAAGATGAACGGGATCTTCCGTCGGATCAGCTCCTCCGCCACAGGGAAGGATGTGTCCCGTCCCAGATTCACGTCCAGAACGGCGAGGTCGGGCGCTGCGCGCTCGATCATTGACAGCGCCTCACCCGATGCGCGGGCTGCCGACACGTTGTCATAACCAAGATCACCCAACATCGCCTCCACATCCATCGCAATCAGCACCTGATCCTCGACAAGAAGTATGTTCAGGTCATGCGCGGGCGCCTGGGCTTGTGACTCCGGCTTGGGCAAGGACATGGATTCCTCCGTGTATGCGGTTTCGGCTGTGAGACCGCTCGACGTAACATGCTGAGAAGGGATCAGAAAACGGGCACGAAGCCCTTCCGGCGCGAAGGTCACCTCCGCCTCTCCGTCCAGATCGTGCGGAATGGAGCGGGTGATGAGCGTGGAGCCGAACCCGTCGCGCTTTGGCTCGACGACTTCCGGCCCGCCGCTCTCTGTCCAGGTGATCGCCACCGCTCCATCCGCGCGGCGCTGCCACTCGACGAGCAGCCTGCCTTCAGGCTCCGACAGCGCGCCGTATTTCGCCGCGTTGGTTGCCATCTCATGCAGTACGAGGGCGAGAACCGGGAAGGCGCGGACGTCAAGATGCACGGGCTCCCCGGAAAGCGTGACCGCATGTCCCAGATAGGGACCGAGTTCGGCACGCATCAGGTCATCGAGCATCCCGCCATCCTCGCCGCGGATCACCTGGTCGTGAGCATAGGCCAGCGCCTGAATGCGTCCGCGCAGATCCTCCACGTAATCCCTCAGGCTCCCGCCGTCGACGACCGGCTGGCCGATCAGCGACTTTATGAGCGCCAGCACGTTCTTCACCCGGTGGTTCAGCTCGTCGTTCAGCACCCGTTGTCGCAGGGCCGCGCGGTCGCGCTCATCGGCCAGCAGCTCGCTGTGGCGGAGCAGGATTTCCGTGATCGCGCTGCGGATCGACTCCGCCGCGTCTATTTCCTGAACGGTCCAGGGGCGCGACTGCTGATAGACGGTCTCCTTCCAGATGGCGAAGCTGCGCCGGGGTGTGAGGCGGTCGCCATGGGGGCCGGTCGTATAGGTCTTGTTCGGGTCTCCCGCCCAGTCGAGCGACTGGATGATCTCCTTGCGGAAGAAGAACATGTAATCGCGCGGCAACTGCGACAGCGGGATGATGAGCAAGCCGGAGGCCGCCTCATGATACTCCGCCGCTTCGGGCAGTATGGACGAAAGCGCATTGGTCGACCAGACGCGCCCCTGCGCCACATCCCGCAAATCGGCGACGATGCCCCGCGCCGCGCCCGGGGGAGGGGTGCTGCCGGTTTCCGTCCACAACCCGTCGATCAGCAGCGCCGCGCCGTCGGCATGCAGCACCTGCGCAAGGTCCGGCAGGCTGCGGACCAGCACCCGATCCGGCGGCGTGGTGCTGCCGAGATAGGTCAACCGCTCCACGGTCGCCCGGACCTCACGTGCGACCTCCAGCTTCTCCTGCCGCTGGAGGGAGCTGAGCTGGAGCGAGAGGAACTCCCCGAACATCTCCATCGACACGCGAAGCGACATCGGCAGGACGCGGCTTTCGTAATGGTGGCAGGCGATCAGCCCCCAGAGGCGGCCATCCACCACGATGGAGATCGACATGGAAGCGCCGACCCCCATGTTGCGCAGGTATTCGCAGTGGATGGGAGAGACGGCGCGCAGATGGGCCTGCGACAGATCGAGCTTGCGCCCTTGGTCATCCACTTCCGGCAGAAGCGGGACGCGATGGTCCGACGCATCGGATATGATGCGGATGGTGTTGCGCAGATAAAGCGCGCGGGCCTGGATGGGAATATCCGCAGCCGGGAAGTACTGGCCGAGAAAGCTCTCCAGATCATTCCGTTTCGTCTCGGCGATCACCTTGCCGGACCCGTCCTCCTGAAAGGCATAGGCCATCACCCGGTCATATCCAGTGGTGCCGCGGACCAGCCGGACAGCCTGCTGGATAAGGGCTGATTCCTGGTCGATGCGGCGGATGCGGGCCATCAGGGTGCGGCTGATCTCCAGCGGCGCGCCGCCGCCTTCCTCCGCGGGTTCGAACTCCACCACGATCTCTTCGCCGGAGCGATGGATGGCGATGTCGAACAGGGGACTGCCCTCCCGCGCTTCCACGGCGAAGAGCAGGGCGGGACGGTCAATGGCGAGCAGGAGAGCGTTGCGGAGCCGATGAAGGGCACCACGTCCCAGAACGGTGTCGGTCGATGTGCCGGGCCGGAGTTCCGGCGCCTCCAGCATGGCCGCGGCATTGGCAGAGACACGGTGCACCACCGTAAGATCGCCGCTCAGGGCGAGCAGGCAGCCATGCGGTTGAATGGCGCCGGGAACGTGGATCGGTTCCCGGTCGCAGGTCGTCAGATCGAGCTGGAAGTCCCCCTGCATCAGATACCTTTTCCAAAGGCGTTCTTGGCAAGGGCGAAGCAGGCGCTGCTCGCCGTGGCGGCGAGACCGAGATCAAAGTCGGTCTCCGCCTCAAGCCGGGCAAGAAACTCTCGCCATTGGGGTATGCGCCCTGCCTGGAGGACAAGGTGCCGCGCTCCATGTTCGCCTGTCAGCCCAAGCGTCTGTGCCTGCCGAAGCAACACCTGCGCCCCAAGGGTCGCGCCTTCCAGAACGTAGAGCGTACCGTAAGCCGTCTCGCGCCGCGCATCAAGAATGGGACCTCCCGCCAACGGGGCCATTGGTGTCAGGCCAAGGTCACGGATATCGGAAAGGAGAGCAGGGGCCACTCGGGCGGGTTGCCACCCCCGAAGCCCCTCCGGCAGAGAAATGGTCTGAAGTGCTGTCTCCACCGCGATCCGGAAACGGAAAAGCGCCAGGAGATAGTCACCATACCCGGCTAGGCTGTCCACGCTGCCGACAGTCTTGTCCACAACATCATGCAGGGCATGCGTTGCTGTACGCAGGTGCCAGCGTCGCGGCATATCCGTCATCAAAGTATCCTTCTCGCCAGCCATTCCGATGCAGGCCGCACCCTTCCCGTACGTGATCGATCACGCATGGGACAAGGGTGGAGGTATAGTGCTCTTTGACGATCTCGCCAGAGCTAGTGAATGCTTTCGCTGATCGGCTTCAGCGGCAGATCGTCGTGCGGGGGCACCGTCTGGCGTTCGATCATCCTGTGGACGCGCGGTGGCGCATCGCCGGAATGAAGGCTGCGGAGCCGCTTGGTGATCTCATAATCGCCGACGGTACGGCGCTGGTTATGGCGGAGATAATCCATCCATGTCGGCACATGATAGCTTTCGGTCCAGAGATCCGGCTGTTCGAGGTCACGCAGGAGCGCCCATTGCCGCGCGCCATCCCGGATGCGGATGCGGCGTCGCTCGCTCATCGCGGTAAGGAAGTCGTCGGTGTCCTCGGGGCGGATGACGTAATCAATCATGATCATCAGGGGGCCGCTGCGCTGCTTGATGTCGAGCCGCAGCGCCGGTTCGTTGAAGCGCTCCAAGGGGTCGAGGTTCACGGTGCCGAAAGCAGGCAGGCTCCAACCCAGCCCGAGCGCCATGCCGAGGACAAGCGTGATGGAAGCTGCGAGCAGCGCGACATCCACCCCGTATCCTTCGGCGATCATGCCCCAGACCCAGCTCCCGATCGCCATGCCGCCGAAAGTGAAGGTCTGATAGAAGGCAAGCGCCCGCCCCACGACCCAGCGGGGTGTGGAGAGCTGAACCGTCACGTTGAAGAGCGACAGAGCAATGACCCATCCCGCACCGCTCAGCAGGAGGAACAGACAGCTCAGCCACAAGTCCCGGCTGATGGCGAGAACGGCCGTGGTGATCGCCACTGCGAGAAAGCCGCAGCGGGCCACGTTCTCGTTCGAGAGCACTTCGCGCAACCGTGCGTTGGAGAGCGCTCCCCCGATCGCGCCTAGGCCGAAGCAGCCGAGCAGCAGGCCGTAGGTCAGCGCTGTGCCGTTCAGCAGCCGCTGCGACACGACGGGCAGCAGCGCGAGGATGGAAACCGCAGAGAAGCCGAAGCAGAAGGCCCGCAGCATCACTTTCAGCAGATGCGGCGACATGGAGACATAGCGCAGGCCGGAGCCGATCGCCCGGCCCAGTGGTTCACGCGCAAGAGGTGCGGGCTTGGGCTCCGGCTTCCATCGCCAGAGAGCGAAGATGAGCGAGACATAACTGAACGCGTTCAGCGCGAAGGCCACCGCTGCGCCCGCCGTCGCCACGATGATGCCGCCGATGGCCGGCCCGACGCTCCGCATCAGGTTGAAGCCCATGGAGTTCAGCGACACAGCCTGCGCCAGATCCTGCCGGGGAACGATGTCGCCCATGGAGGATTGCCATGACGGGTTGTGAAGCGCGGTCCCCACGCCGATCAGGAAGGTGAAGCCCAGAAGGATCCAGGGCGTCAGCAGTCCTGCAAAAGCGGTCAGCGCCAGTCCGATTGACACGAGCAGCATGAAGGACTGCGCGCACAGCATGATCCGCCGCCGGTCGAACGTATCGGCCAGTGCACCCGCCGGAATGGAGAACAGCATGATCGGCAGTGTGGTGGAGGCCTGAACCAGTGCTACCAGACCTGTGGACGTGGTCAGCGTGGTCATCATCCAGCCCGCGCCGACGCCCTGTATCAGCCCGCCGAGGTTTGACAGCAGCGTGGCCATCCACAGCATCCGAAACGTCTTGTGGCGGAAGGGGGCGAGAGAGGATGGGCGTTCAGGCACGGAAGCGTCCTCGCATGGCTGCTTAACGACCGAATATGTCGTTCTGGCGGCAACGGCAATGGCGGTATAGCTGCGCATCGAAGGATGTGACCTTTGCGCGATAAGCGGGAACTTCGCCGCTTAAGCGGCGTTTCATACCCCGATCGCGGAGGGTGCGAGATGCGCGACGAGGAGTTGGTACTGCCGCTTGCCGAAGAGCACGTGAAAATCTCAGTGAGAAATAGCGTGTCAGGTCGTGTGAGCGTTCATCTTCGTACTGAAACCGTTGTCGAGACTGCGGAAGTCGAACTGGCTTCCACGGAAGTTGAAGTGAAGCGTGTTGCGATCAACCGGGAGGTGGATGCAGTCCCCGAGACGCGTGTCGAGGGCGGTGTCACAATCATCCCCGTGGTCGAGGAACGTCTAGTCGTCCAGCGACGACTGGTACTTACGGAAGAGATACATCTGATCCAGCGCCAGAGGCGCGATGCTGTTTCCGTTCCGGTGACCCTGAGGCGTCAACGGTCTGAAATCATCAGAAGCGGCGGACCGTCCGAGGCCTCATCCATGAAAGAGGACCATATCATGGCCGACTATGGAAACCGGAACTTGACGGCATTTTTCGACAGCAAGGCAGAGGCGGACAAGGCGAAGACCGCGCTGAAGGCTCTGGGCCTTCCGGAGAGTTCCATCCGCGTTACCGGAGGCGAGGAATATGTCGGTCGCGCCTCCTCGGATTATGAGGATCGCGGCTTCTGGGAGAGCATCTCCGACTTCTTTTTCCCCGGCGACGAACGGGAGACCTATGCCGAAGGGCTTCGCCGCGGGGGATACCTCGTTGCAGTGAGCAATGTGCCTGACGACAAGCATGACCAAGTGCTGGACGTTCTGGAGGACGAAGGGGCCATTGACCTCGATGTTCGCGCGGATGAATGGCGTGAGCAGGGCTGGGGCGGCGAGACCGCGACCGGTGCGGCCACGGCCGCTGCGACAGGTGCGGCAGCGACTGCGGCAGCCACACTGAGCACCACGCGCGGCGACACGATGCCGAAGCAGATGGCTGCTTCGCAGCAAGCGAGTTCCGGCCAGATGGGCGGCACCGTCGGCAGCGCTCCGACCGCCGCGGCCTATGACGCCGCACGAGCCTATTCCGACAAGGACGAGGAAGAATATCGCGCCACCGACGAGATCATCCCGATCGTCGAGGAGCAGCTCCGCGTCGGCAAGCGGGATGTGAACCTTGGCCGGGTGCGGGTACGCTCCTACGTGGTGGAGACGCCGGTTTCCGAGGAGGTCACCCTCCACAGCGACCACGTCGAGATCGACCGTCATCCGGTAGATCGGGCGGTGAAGGCGGGTGAGGATCTGTTCCGCGAACGTGTGATCGAGGCCGAGGAACACGCCGAAGAAGCCGTGATCAGCAAGGAAGCCCGGGTGAAGGAGGAGATCGCGCTCCGCCGTCATCAGGAGGAGCACACCGAAACCGTATCCGACAAGGTGCGTCATACCGAGGTGGAGATCGAGGACGCACGCAAGGAGTTGAAAACGCGGAGCGCCGAGGTTGTCGACCCCCAGGACATGGCGGCGATTCGGGATACGAAGGACAAACCCGTTCGGCCCATCTGACTTTGGGCCGGCTGTAGGCCGCCTTTGGGAGACGCTGACCCTTGGGCCGCTTCATTGTAGGGAATGCATCGTGAAGGGGGCGGCCGCAGGAGCCGCCCCTTTCGCTTGCCGACGGTTCAGTCTTCCGAACGATCTTCCATCGCTTCCAGCTCATCTATGAAGCCGGAGATCATCGACAGGCCCTTGTCCCAGAAAGCGGGATCGGTCGCGTCCAGCCCGAAGGGTGCGAGAAGTTCTTTGTGATGCTTCGACCCGCCCGCCTTCAGAAGCGCGAAATACTTGTCCTGGAAGGACGGATCGCCTTCCTCATAGACCGCGTAGAGCGCATTCACCAGCCCGTCGCCGAACGCATAGGCATAGACGTAGAACGGCGAATGCACGAAGTGCGAGATATAGGTCCAGTAGGTCTCGTAGCGGTCCATGAAACGGAAGGCGTCGCCGAGGCTTTCCGCCTGCACGGACATCCAGAGCGCGTTGATGTCCTCGGGCGTGAGCTCGCCCTCCCGGCGCGCGGCATGCAGCTTGCATTCGAAATCATAGAACGCGATCTGCCGGACGACGGTGTTGATCATGTCCTCCACCTTGCCGGCGAGGAGCGTCTTCTTCTCCGCCGGTGTCTTCGCCTCCGCCAGCAGTTTGCGGAAGGTCAGCATCTCCCCGAACACGCTCGCCGTTTCCGCCAGAGTCAGGGGAGTGGAGGACAGAAGTTCCCCCTGTCCCGCGGCTAGCACCTGATGCACCCCGTGGCCCAGTTCATGGGCGAGCGTCATTACGTCCCGCGGTTTGCCGAGGTAGTTGAGCATGACATACGGATGCACTTCGGTAACGGTCGGATGCGCAAAGGCACCCGGCGCCTTCCCGGGTTTCACGCCCGCGTCGATCCAGCCCTTGTCGAAGAACGGCTCCGCGATCTCCGCCATCTTGGGGGAGAAGTCGGAATAGGCGTCAAGCACGGTTTTCTTCGCCGTCGTCCAGTCCACCGTTGTCGGCGCATCGACGGGGAGGGGGGCGTTCCTGTCCCAGATCTCCAGATGGTCGAGGCCCATCCACTTCGCCTTCAGGCGGTAGTAGCGGTGGGAAAGCTTTGGATAGGCCGCGACCACGGCGTTCCGCAGCGCCTCCACCACCTCCGGCTCCACCTGGTTGGACAGATGGCGGGCGGTCTGGGCGGTCGGCATCTTGCGCCAGCGGTCCTCGATCTCCTTTTCCTTGGCAAGCGTGTTGTGGACACGGGAAAAGAGCTTGATGTTCTGGCCGAACACCCGCGCCAGCTCCCGCGCCGCCGCTTCCCGCGTCGCGCGGTCGGTGTCGGTCAGCAGGTTGAGCGTGGCCTCAAGGTTGAGCGTCTCGCCCTTGACGGTAAACTCCAGCCCGGCGGTCGTCTCATCGAACAGCCGGTTCCACGCAGCAGCCCCGACGGCGGACTGGTCGTGCAGGAATGTCTCCAGCTCATCGGAAAGCTGGTAGGGACGCATGGCGCGGATCCGCTCGAAGATCGGCTTGTAGCGGGCGAGTTCGGCGTTCTCCGCAAAGCGCGCCTCCAGTGCCGCATCGTCGATCCGGTTCAGTTCGAGCGAGAAGAACACCAGCGGCGTGGTGAAGGTCGTGATCTTGTCCTGACAGTCGGAGAGGAACTTGGCCCGTGCGCTGTCCATGGTGTTTTGGTAGTAGCGCAACCCGGCATAGGACATGAGCCGCCCCGCCACGGTGTCGATGCGCTCATAGCGGCGGACGACGTCCAGCAGTCCCCCCGCGTCCAGATCGGCCAGACGACCCTGATAGGACGCGGCGAAGTCGGCGCATTCGGCCTCCAGCCAATCCATGTCCTCCCTGAGTTTCGGCGTGTCCGGGGCGGCATAGAGGTCGGTCAGGTCCCATTCCGGCAGATCGCCGAACGCGGCTGCGCCGGAGGCGGTGTCGAAAACGGGTCGGGGGAGGGGCAGGGCCATGGCAAGTCTCCTTTTGCGCCATAAACTGGTGCGGTCGGAGGGAGAGTGCAAGCTGTAGCAACGCCGGATGGCGACCTGCGGACTGTTATGGGGGTTTTGCGGAGCGGCGTGAGGCCCTTCTTTCCGGGCAGGAATTTCCGGGCTGAAGGACGCGGCTTCGGTCGCTATGATCCGCCTTCAAGGCAAGCGGAGGATCCCATGCTCAAGGTGGCTTTGGTGACCGGAGGATCGCGCGGCATAGGCAGTGCCATCGCGGAGGATCTGCAGCGCGACCACAAGGTCGTGATCACGTGGCGGACAACTGCGCCGGAGGGACTTCCCCCGGACATCATCGCCATCCACGCTGATCTTGCCGAGCCGGATGCGGCTCTCCGGGTCGTGACGGAAGTGATCGCGCAGCTGGGTCGTCTGGACGTGATCGTCAACAATGCGGGTGTTGTTCGGCACTCCCCGAAAGAGCGCTTCGATGCAGCAGCGGAGATGGCGATTCTTGCGGTAAACCTGCTTGCGCCTCAGGCACTCCTCGCGGCGGCCTTGCCGCATCTGAAACCCGGCTCCGCCATCGTGAACATATCTTCGGTGAATGCCGTGCTGCCCCCGCGCGACGCTTCCACCTATGGAGGGAGCAAAGCTGCGCTTAACCTCTGGACCCGCGCCATGGCGAAGGAGCTGGGGGGCAATGGGATCCGGGTGAATGCCGTGGCTCCCGGTGCCGTCAACACTCCCGAGCAACCCCGATCCGAAGAATTGACCGGGCTCTTCGTGCAGGAGACTGCTCTCGGCCGGATGGGGGAACCGCGCGATATCGCCCGCGCTGTTCGCTTTCTGGCGAGCGATCAGTCAGGGTTCATCACCGGGGAGGTTCTTACTGTCTCCGGGGGGTATCGTCTCTGACCGCCCCTGGTGGACAGCCGTCTTGCAGGCCGCGGGCCATTACCCGGGGGGAGCGGGTCATCACCCGCTACCCGGGCGGAGCGGGCCGGGCTTCCGCCTCTGCGAGCAAAGCGCGGAGCGTATCGAGCGTGTCGATCTCCGACACCGGCTTGTCCTGACGCCAGCGGAGCATCCGGGGGAAGCGGAGCGCGATGCCGGATTTGTGGCGGGGGGAGGGCTGGATGCCCTCGAAGCCGATCTCGAACACCAGTTCGGGCGGCACGCGCCGGACCGGGCCGAAGCGTTCGAGCGTATGGCTGCGGACCCATTGACTGATCTTGCGGAATTCCACATCCGTCAGGCCGGAATAGGCTTTGGTGAAGGGCACCAGTTCATTGCCGTCCCGCACCGCGAAGGTGAAGTCGGTATAAAGCGTCGCGCGCCTTCCGTGACCCGCTTGCGCATAGATCATCACCGCATCGACGGTCATCGGATCGACCTTCCACTTCCACCAGTCGCCCCGCTTGCGCCCGCCGGTGTACGGAGATGCGAGCCGCTTCAGCATCAGCCCCTCTGCGCCGATCGCGCGGGCGCGATCGCGCTGGAGGGGCAGGCTGTCCCAGTCTTCGAAGGCGAGAATTGGCGAGAGGCGAAGCGGCAGGTCTGGCGGCATCCCGCCGACAAGCGCCTCCAGCCCCGCCCGGCGTTCGGAGAGAGGCATGTCACGGATGTCCCGCCCCTCGGCCTCGAGCAGGTCATAGGCCAGCAACACCACGGGCGCATCATTGAGCACCTTGCGGGAAAGGGTCTTGCGCCCGATCCGCGTCTGGAGGGCGGAGAAGGGAAGCGGGGCCTCCCCCTCCCACGCCAATATCTCCCCGTCGATCACCGTCCCGTCGGGCAGGAAGTCCAGCGCGCGGGCAAGCTCCGGGAAGCGGTCGGTGACCAGTTCCTCCCCCCGGGACCAGAGGAAATGCGCGCCGCCGCGCCGGATGAGTTGCCCCCGGATGCCGTCCCATTTCCATTCCGCGATCCAGTCCGCCGGCGGCCCCAGCGCCACCGTCTCGCCTTCCAGCGGCGAGGCAAGACAGAACGGATAGGGCCGCGACAGGTCCGCCTCCGGGTCCGGTTCGAGCACGAGGCGCGCGAAGGTGGTGGTGTCCGGTGTCCAGCCGCCCATCAGCCGGTGGGCAAGGGTCGCTTCCTCCACCCCGGTGGCTTCCGCCAGCGCGCGCGTCATGAGGCCCTGGCTCACCCCCATGCGGAAGCCGCCCGTGATGAGCTTGTTGAAGATGAATCGCTCCTCGCCTTCCAGGCGGTCCCAGATGCCGAGAATCACCTGCTTGCGCGCGGGCTCATCCATCAGCGTGATGTCCCGCAGCCGGGCGATCCAGTCGGATAGCGGCAGGTCTTCCGCGCCCTTGGGGGCTGGAAGCAGCAGCGCTATCGTCTCCGCAAGATCGCCGACCATGGCGTAGCTTTCCTCGAACAGCCAGAAGGGCAGCCCGGCGGCCTCCGCCGCCCATTCGGCAAGCCGCGTGGCATTCACCGCGCGCTTCGGACGGCGGCCGGAGAGGAGGGCGATGGTCCAGAGCCGGTCCGCGTCATCGGCGGTGCGGAAGTAGTCGGCCAACGCCGTCACCTTGGCCCCCGTCTTGGTCGTGCGGTCCAACGCGGCAAAAAGGGCGGCGAAGCGCTTCATTCGACCACCTCATCCCCCGCCTCGTCGCCCTCGTAATGGGTTTCGACGATGGCGGCGTCGAAACCCTGCTCGGCAAGCCATCTGCGGAACGGCTGGGTATAGCCGTGGGTGACGAAGACGCGCTCCGCCCCGGTCGCCCGGATCGCGCTGTTCAGCCCTGCCCAGTCGGCATGATCGGACAGCACGAAGCCCCGCTGCACCCCCCGGTTCCGCCGCACGCCCCGCAAGGCCATCCAGCCGGAGGCCAGAGCAGTCTCCGCCGCGCCAAAACGCCGCGCCCAGGGCGAGGCCAGCGCAGAGGGCGGCGCCACGACCAGCGCTCCCGGCAGCGCGCGGAGATCGGTTTCCGGTGTCACGCGAACCGTGTGCGGCAGAGCGAGGCCCGCCGCCCGCAGCGCCTCCGTCGTGCCTTCTATCGCGCCATGGGTGAGCAGGGGACCGATCCCGTTGTCAACGGAGGCGAGAATCCGCTGCGCCTTTCCCAGCGAATAAGCTCCGATGATGGAAAACCGCCCCGCGGCAGCATTCGCCTTCCACCAGTCGTTCACCGCGCTCATGATTTCCGCTTGCGGCTGCCAGGAAAAGATCGGCAGTCCGAACGTGCACTCGGAGATGAAGGTATCGCAGGGCACCGGCTCGAACGGCTCCGACAGGCCGTCCGGTTCGGTCTTGTAGTCGCCGGAAACCACCCAGACCTCTCCGCCGCGCTCGATACGCACTTGTGCAGAGCCGGGAACATGGCCGGCCGGATGGAAGGACAGGGTGACCCCGCCGACCTGCCGCCGCTCTCCGTAAGGCAGAACCTCCACCCGCACGTCGCCCAGCCGGTAGCGAAGGATGGGCGCGGTGAGCGGCGTGGCAAGGTAGCGGTTGCTGCCGACACGCGCATGGTCCGAATGCGCATGTGTGATCACGGCCCGATCCACCGGCTGCCAAGGGTCTATGTGGAAGCCACCCTCTGGGCAGAAGATCCCGGCGTCGGTGAAGGTAAGGAGAGAGTTGCCCCGCATGCGTGAGAGATAGCGGTATCGCTTGCGTCGGCCACCCCCGCCTTGCGTGAACGAGCGCGGCGTGAGCGATTTCGGCAGACGCAATTTCCGGCGCCGGGGACCGTCCCACAGACGTTTTCGGACTGGCGGCAGGGTATCCGGCGGGCAAGTCGCAGGCCCCTGCGGCGAGGCAAGCGGCGATTGTTGCCTTTTCCTTTGCCACCATTGCTCTAGATGCAGAAAAATACGGCACAATTAGAAGAATGTGATGGCTTTGTGATGAAAAGACCGACTGTCCTGCACGTGGTAAAGCCAATCACCCGGCCCTGCTCTTCCCTAATGCCAGTCGGGCTGCTTAAGTGAGGCAGATCACGGCAGGCCGGCGGGACATGGCGACGACCTATTTTAATGAAATGTTCGATGGCGGGATTGTCCGCACTCCCTATGCAGGATTGGAAGACTGGACGAAGTCCATGCCTGCCGAACTCCGAACGCTGAAGCAGGCGGAGGCAGAGGCGCTTTTCCGGCGCATCGGCATCACTTTCGCCGTTTACGGCGAGGGTGGCGACCCGGACAGGCTCATCCCTTTCGACATGTTCCCCCGGGTGTTCACGCAGAACGAGTGGCGCAAGCTCGAACGCGGGATCAAGCAGCGCGCGCGCGCGCTGAACGCCTTCTTGGCCGATGTCTATGGGCGCGGGGAGATGATCCGGGCGGGGCGCATTCCGGCATCGCTGGTCTATCGCAACGAAGCCTATGAGAAGGCCGCCGCCGGCTTCATGCCGCCGCGGGGCGTGTTCTCGCATATCGTGGGGATCGACCTCGTGCGGACGGGGCCGGATCAGTTCTACGTGCTGGAGGACAACTGCCGCACCCCCTCCGGCGTCAGCTACATGCTGGAAAACCGCGAGATCATGATGCGCATGTTCCCGCAGCTTTTCCGGCAGAACCGGATCGCGCCCGTGGACCGCTACCCCGAGCTGCTGCGGCGGACGTTGAGCTCGGTCGCCCCCGCGAAGTGCGACAGGGACCCGACCATCGTCATCCTGACACCCGGGCATTTCAATTCCGCCTATTACGAGCATTCCTTTCTGGCCGACCTCATGGGTGTGGAGCTGGTGGAGGGGCAGGATCTGTTCGTGGAGGGCGAATTCGTCTGGATGCGGACGACGGAAGGCCCGAAGCGGGTGGATGTGATCTATCGCCGGATCGACGATGCCTTCATCGACCCGCTGTGCTTCCGGCCCGATTCCATGCTGGGCATTCCGGGATTGATGGATGTCTATCGCTCGGGCGGGGTCACCATCTGCTCCGCCCCCGGCGCGGGCGTGGCCGATGACAAGGCGGTATATACCTATGTGCCCGACATGGTGCGTTTCTATCTGGGGGAAGAACCCATCCTTCAGAACGTGCCGACGTGGCAGTGTCACAAGGCGGACGAATACAAATACGTCATGGAGCACCTCGCCGACCTGGTAGTGAAGGAAGTGCATGGTTCGGGCGGCTACGGCATGCTGGTCGGCCCGAAATCGACAAAGGAGCAGATCGCCGCCTTTGCGGAGCGTATCCGCGCCAATCCCTCCAACTACATCGCGCAGCCGACACTCGCGCTTTCCACAGTGCCGAGTTTCGTGCAGGAGGGAATCGCGCCCCGGCATGTCGATCTGCGGCCCTACTGTCTGGTGGGAGAACGGGTGGAGCTTGTACAGGGCGGGCTGACCCGCGTCGCGCTGACGGAGGGATCGCTTGTGGTGAACTCCTCGCAAGGCGGCGGGGTCAAGGACACCTGGGTTCTGGCGGAGTGATGACATGCTGAGCCGGACGGCAGACAACCTTTACTGGATCGCGCGGTATATCGAGCGGGCCGAGACAATGGCGCGGCTGCTCGAAGTGGGCGCGCGGATCGCACTCATGCCGTCGGCTGACGGCTACCGCAGCGAGTGGGAATCGTTGCTGCAGGCCTCCGGTACTGCGGCCGGATTCCAGCGCAAATACGGCGATCCCGTTCAGCGCAATATCGAAAGCTACCTGTTCTTCGATCAGGACAACCCGTCCTCCGTCGTCTCCTGTTTCGGCATGGCGCGGGAGAATGCGCGGATCGTGCGTACCGCCCTTACCGCCCAGCTCTGGGATGCCTTGAACAGCGCGTTCCAGGAGCTTCGTAAACTGGAGCGGATGGAGCGGAGTGAGCTTGACGTCAGCACGATGGTGGAATGGACGATGCGCCAGTCCGCATTGATCCGCGGCGCCATGGACACAACGCTTCTGCGCAACGACGGCTACGACTTCCTCAATCTCGGCTTCTATCTCGAGCGGGCGGACAATACCGCGCGGCTGATGGACGTGAAGTATTACGTCCTGCTGCCGACGGTGGATCTCGTGGGATCGGGGCTCGACAACTATCAGTGGACGACGCTTCTGCGTGCGATGTCGGCGCAGCGGGCCTTCCACTGGGCCTACGGTGGGGATGTGACCGCGACCAAGATCGCGCACTTTCTGATCCTGAATCCGCAGAGCCCGCGTTCTCTCCTGACCTGCATGCATTCCGCGAATTCTCATCTCGACCGCCTCGCCCGTGGCTATGGGGGCACGACGGACGCACAGCATATCTCGCGGCGTCTGCTCGCCTCCCTTGCCGACACGCGGGTGGAGGAAATCTTTGATGAAGGACTGCACGAGTTCCTGACACGCTTCATTCAGGACATCGCAGGGCTGGGTCATAGTGTCTATGAAGCCTATCTGAGCGGCGACACCCGATGATTCTCAATGTTCAGCACCGTACCATCTACCGCTACGACATTCCTGTCCGCGGTGTGGTGCAGAGCTTCCGCCTCACCCCGTCCGTTTTCGATGGGCAGAAAATCCAGACCTGGTCGATAGAGGTGAGCGAGGGCCTGCACGGAGGCAGTTTCCGCGATGGCGCCGGTGATCGCGTGACCAGTTTCTCGGTCCGTGGTCCGGTAAGCGAGATTACCGTCGCCGTCCGTGGCACGGTGGAGACGATGGACACGTCCGGCGTTCTGCGTAACCACCGTGAGTATGTCGCGCCCGATGCCTACCTGCGCGATACGCCGATGACACGGGCCAATACAGCCTTCGCAGAACTGGCCGCGAGCGTAGGCGATGTATCAGGTGCGCTTGATCTTGCCCATCGGCTGTCGGACGCGGTTTCGGGGGCCATCGCCTATACACCCGGTGCAACGGAAGCAGGCACGACCGCGGCGGAGGCACTCGCGCTCGGGCAGGGGGTATGTCAGGATCAGTCCCATGCGCTCATCACGCTGGCGCGGCTGAAGGATATTCCCGCCCGCTACGTCTCCGGCTACCTGCTGGCCGATGAGGCCGAGGGCGAAACGCCTACGGAGCATCGCGCTGCCCACGCCTGGGCTGAATTGTTCGTGCCCGGGCTGGGTTGGGTGGGTTTCGACGCGGCGAACCGATGCTGCCCGGATGAACGCTATATCCGTCTGGGGTCGGGATATGACTCGGTGGATGCCGCGCCGATCCGGGGCATATCCCGCGGGACGGGAGAGGAAAGACTTGACGTAACGGTTGCCGTTCAGTCCGTGCAGCAATAATCTGCCCGGCGCTGCAAACCACGGGACTGCCTTCCATGACCTATTGCGTTGGAATCCTTCTGAACGAAGGGCTGGTGATGCTGTCGGATACGCGCACCAATGCGGGTCTGGATAACATTGCGATCTATCGAAAGATGTTCGTTTTTGAAAAGCCGGGCGACCGGGCGATCTGCATCATGACAGCGGGAAGCCTGTCGGTGACGCAGACGACCATCGCGCGGCTGAAGGAGGCGATCAAGGAGCCGGACGGAGGGCATGGTGCTTCGATCATGGAGGCACCAACCATGCTGCAGGTCGCGGAGATCGTGGGTAACGCGCTGGCTGACGTGTCGCAGGATGTGTCGGAAAAACTGGAGCGCATGCATCAGAGCGCGCGCGCCTCCATGATCGTCGCCGGGCAACGCAAGGGCGGCGACATGCGGATGTTCCTTATCTACCCGGAGGGGAACTTCATCGAGGCGACGGAGGATACGCCCTTCCTTCAGATCGGTGAGCATAAATACGGCAAGCCGATTCTCGACCGCGTCGTCACGATGGAGACGCCGATTGAGGACGCGCAGAAATGCGCGTTGCTCTCCATGGATTCGACTCTTCGTTCGAATCTTTCCGTGGGGATGCCGCTTGACCTGCTGGTGATTCGGCGGGATGAGCTGAAGGTAGGGCTGCGCCGACGGATCGAAGCGGGAGATGAGAGCTTCACGAGGATGAGCGCGGCGTGGTCGGATGCACTGCGGGACAGTTTCATTCGCATCAAGATCTGACGCGGTTTCGGTACAGCCCGATGACCTTCTCCATGAAGTGCTCCCGGTGGCGCGGCGCTTCCATCATCAGTTCATGTCGCGCGCCGGGAAAGATCTCCAGCTCCGCCTCTGGCCAGCGTGCGATGCCGCGCCGGATCGCGCGGGCGTCCACCACGCGTTCGTTGCTGCCGACGCCCAAATAAGCGCGGATACCGGGTGCCGGCAGTGTGGCGAGCGTCCGCATTTCCACCAGCGCCTCATGTAGCCAGCGAAGGCTTGGCCCGCCAAGCGCGAGTTCCGGATGCGCTTCCATCGCCGCCCGCATCCGGGCCAGCATCATGGGATCGCTGGTCAGGTTGTTGAGCGCTGGGCGCGCCGTCAGCACATAGGGCGTTGCGGGATGGCCCGGTGGGTGCAGGCCCGGTCGCCCCGCGCGGAGAGCGACGGAGGAAAGCAACCAGGCGAGCGGCCGTGTGAGACCCGGAAGGGTCAGACCCCACATCGGCGCGCTAAAGGCAGCGGCCTCTACGGCCAGTCCCTCATGCAGGGCCCGCCGTGCGATGGCTCCCCCCATGGAATGGGCGAGCAGGAGGGCAGGCTTGGGCATGTCGAGCGCTTGCGCCGTGGCAAGCATAGCTCGCACATCTTGTTGATAATCTTGGAAATGTTCGACGTCACCCATGCGTATGGCCGGATCGCGGTGGGCCGACAATCCTTGCCCACGCCAATCGACGGCAAGGGTGGCAAAGCCTGCGTCGCGGAGGATGCGGGCGATGCCATCGTATTTTTCGACATATTCCGTGCGGCCCGGAAACAGCAGCACCGTGGCGATAGCGCCGGCCGCGGGCCAGAGGGCGAAGCGCAGGCGCGTTCCGTCCTCCGCCCGCTGCCAATAGGCCGCGGCCCCGGACGAGCCGTCCGCGCCGAGATGGAGCGGGGCCGGCTCTAGGCGCATGTCAGGCCAGAGCCGAGCCGAGCTTCATGGCCGTACCCATGTTGCCGTCAAGTTTCAGCTTGCCGCTCATGAAGGCCATCGTCGGGCTCAGATCGCCGGCGAGAATCGCCTGGAATGTCTTGACGTCAGCCGTCAGCGTCACATCCGTGTCGTCATCGCCTTCCCGCACGCCGGACTGGTCGATCACGATGGCGCCTTCGTCCTTGATGACGAATTTAGCGCTTCCGTCGAACCCGTCCGACAGGCGGCCCGAAAGGGTTTTCACCGCTTCGTCGATGACATTGCTCATTACCTAAATCCTCCAATTGTGACCATCCGCAGCACGGGACGGTATTCGCAGGCGGCTTCGCTTGCGCTATCCTCAGGTTATGGTGTCGATACTCTCCAAGCTCAATCCTTTCGTGACGGCAGCTTTCGCAGCCGTGATCGCGTTCCCCCTCCATGCGGAGGAAACGGTGGAGCAGCGCCTTCTGAGAGAGTTGAGGGATCCGCAGAACACCGCCTGGCAGCGCACGGAAAGCGATCTGCAACGTGAGTGGTCGCGTTCGGGCTCTGCGTCCATGGACCTGCTGCTGCAGCGGGGGCGCGACGCGATGGAGACCGGAGACACACAGGAGGCGATAGAGCATCTCACCGCGCTGACAGACCACGCCCCTGATTTCGCCGAGGGCTGGAATGCACTGGCCTCCGCGTATTTTCAGGCGGGCAAGTTCGGCCCCGCCGTGGATGACATCCGCCGGACGCTCGCTCTCAATCCCAATCATTACGGCGCACTGTCGGGGTTGGGGATGATCTTGGAGGATATGGGCTACGACGCGTCCGCCCGCGACGCCTACCGCGCCGCGCAGGCTATACATCCCCATCAGCCCGACATAGAAAAGGCCGTGGAAAGGCTGGATCGCGAAATGTCCGGTCAGGTACTCTAGGGACCCTGTTCAGGGGAATCGGCACACCCATGCGCGACCAGACGAGGACCGTAGCGGTCCTTGGTCCCACCAATACCGGCAAGACCCATTATGCCATCGAGCGGATGCTGGCGCATCGCACGGGGGTTATCGGCCTGCCGCTCCGTCTTCTCGCGCGGGAGGTCTATGACCGTATCGTGGCGCAGCGCGGGCCGTCCGTGGTCGCACTGGTGACGGGGGAGGAGCGGATCGTGCCCGATCGCGCCCGTTACTGGGTCTGCACCGTAGAGGCGATGCCGCAGGAGATCGGCGCCGATTTCGTCGCGGTGGACGAGATCCAACTCTGCGCTGACCTCGAACGCGGACATGTCTTTACCGACCGGCTTCTGCGGGCGCGGGGACTGCACGAGACGATGTTTCTCGGCTCCGACACCATGCGCGGCGCCATCGCGGCGCTGGTCCCGGGGACGACCTTCCTGCATCGCGAGCGGTTCTCGGAACTGAGCTACAACGGCTCGAGGAAGATCAGCCGGATGCCCACCCGTTCCGCCATCGTCGGGTTCTCGGTGGAGAACGTCTATGCGAATGCGGAACTGATCCGGCGGCAGAAGGGCGGATGCGCGGTGGTGACGGGCGGTCTCAGCCCCCGGACCCGGAACGCGCAGGTCGCGCTTTATCAGAATGGCGATGTGGACTACCTCGTGGCGACCGATGCGATCGGGATGGGGCTCAACCTCGACATCGGCCATGTCGCCTTCTCGGCTCTGGCGAAATTCGACGGGCACCGGATGCGCCCGCTTTTCCCGCATGAAATGGGCCAGATCGCCGGGCGCGCCGGCCGGCATACTCAGCCGGGCAGTTTTGGGGTGACGGGCGAGGCGCGCCCGCTGCCGGAGGATCTGGTGGACGCGATCGAAAACCACCGGTTCGCTCCGATCCGCAAGCTGCAATGGCGCAATTCCGACCTGTCGTTCGGTTCCGTCGAGCGGCTTATCGCTTCGCTGGAGACAGGGACGACCAACGAATGGCTCACCCGCGCGCGAGAGGCGGACGACCTGGCGGCGCTCCGTCACCTGGCTGCCATGCCGGAGGTGGCGGACCTTGTACGGGGTACCGCGGGTGTGCGGCTTTTGTGGGATGTATGCCGGATTCCCGATTTCCGTGGAATTTCCTCCACGGAACATGCAGGACTGCTGGCGCGAATCCATGGTTTCCTGCAGGCTGAAGGACGGGTGCCGGATGACTGGCTGGCCCGCAACGTGAAGCGGATCGACCGGACGGACGGAGATATCGATGCGCTGTCGAAGCGGCTCGCGCATATCCGCACCTGGACATACGTCGCACAGCGAAGCGGCTGGGTGACGGATGAAAACCATTGGCGCGGCGAAACGCGCGCGGTAGAAGACCGGCTGTCGGACGCGCTTCACATGCGTTTGACCCAGAGATTTGTCGACCGGCGCACCAGTGTGCTCCTGCGGCGGTTGAAACAGAAGGAGAGCCTTGTGGCTGAGGTGAACGACAAGGGCGAAGTAACGGTCGAGGGCGAGTTCGTCGGTCGGCTGGAGGGCTTCCGCTTCCATCAGGATGCGACGTCCGGCCCAGACGAGGCGCGAACGCTGCGCTCGGCGGGCCTTCAGGCGCTGAAACCGGAATTCCATCTGCGGGCCGACCGTTTCTACAACGCGCCGGATACCGAGTTGGACTTTACCGAACAGGGCGGCCTGATGTGGGGTTCCTCCGCGGTGGGCAAGCTCGTTGCCGGGGCCGACCCGATGCGCCCGCAGGTCGAGCCCTTCGTGGATGAAGAAGCCGGCCCCGACGTGGTGGAGAAGGTCCGCCGCAGGCTCCAGCACTTCGTAGACCGGAAGGTGGCCACGCAGTTCGAGCCGCTGCTCGCCCTGTCGAAGGACGAGGCGCTCACCGGTTTGGCGCGTGGTTTTGCCTTCCGTCTGGTGGAGGCGCTCGGCGTCCTGCCGCGCGATCAGGTGGCTGATGAGGTTAAGCAACTGGATCAGGAGGCGCGCGGCGCACTGCGCAAGCATGGCATCCGCTTCGGCCAGTACACGATCTTCCTGCCGGCGCTCCTGAAGCCCGCGCCGACCCGGCTTCGGCTGGTGCTGTGGTCGCTTGCAAACGGCTTGCAGGAGTTCCCCGAAAGCCCGCCGCCTGGGCTTGTCACCATTCCGAATATCGTCGAGGTGCCGAAGCAGCACTATACGCTCGCAGGCTACCGTCCGGCGGGTAAGAGAGCGATCCGCATCGACATGCTGGAGCGTCTGGCAGATCTGCTCCGCGCCAAGGACTGGCGCGCGGGCTTTGAGGCGACGCCCGAGATGCTCTCCATCACAGGCATGACGCTGGAACAGTTCTCCGACCTGATGGAAGGGCTTGGCTTCAAGGCGGAGCGGGGGGAGCGGCCCAAGGTCCGGGCTGAGCAGGCGGCGAAGGAAGCCGCGCTGCGGGAAATGCCTGTGGGCCTTGCCGAGGATGTGGAGGCCGTCGCGTCCGGCGCAGATGCGGTGTTCGATGCGACCGGGGCGGAAGCGGATCTGGACGACGCACGCGTGCCGGTGGAGGCCGTTGACGGGCTCGAACCCGGCCAGCCTGTGCGCACACCTGCTTTCCCCGACGAGGAGCCTGGCGATCCGGCGGATGAGACCGGCTCGGACATGGCACCCGAGGTCACATCCGACGATGCGCTTGGCGCCATCCCGGTTTCCGACGAGGCGCTTCGCTCTCTGGCCGTCGAAGATGGTGTGGAGCCTCCCGTAGAGCCGGTCGAGTCGGAGGTGTTCTATACTTTCGTCTGGGCGCCACGGCCGCGTCACAACCGGAACGCTCCTCGGGGCGGCGAAGGCCGTTCGCGCAGCCGTAACGAGCGGCAGGGGAGCGATCGCCCGGCGGGCGAGCAACGGGCCGCAGGCGAAAACCGGGGCGAACGGCGGGAGGGTCAGTCACAGGGCCAGCCGCATGGACAGCCGCGCGGTGAGCGGAGAAACAAGCCCGAAGGCGGCAAGCCCGATCACGGCAAGCGACAGAAGTTCGAGGGCAAGGAAGGGCGTCATGGCGGCAAGGGCAAGGAAAAGCGCTCCGAGCAGCCGCGCAGCTTCGAATCGCGTCCACCCCGAAATGATCGTATCGACCCGGATAGCCCCTTCGCGATCCTCGCTGCGCTGAAGGAGCGTAAGTAACCCTTGGCCGTCCCTGCCACGCGGGAGACGATGCGGCTCGACAAGTGGCTTTGGCATGCCCGCTTCTTCCGCACCCGGACGCTTGCGTCCGAAGTGGTGGAGGGGGGGCATGTGCGTGTGAACGCGCGGCGGGTGCAGAAGCCCGCCTTCGCCATCGGGGAGGGCGACACGCTGACCTTTCCGCAGGCGGGGCGAATCCGTGTCGTTCGTGTGCTTGGATCCAGCCTCCGCCGCGGTCCCGCGACAGAGGCACAGGCCCTTTACCTCGATATGGATGCGGAAGGTGTTCCGTCATCTGGGGCGGTGGAGGAACAGCCATCCTCCCCACCGCGACGTTAGGGGTGCCGGGCCTTTCCGTTGTCACCCGTCTTGATCCCGGCCAGCCGTTGGACTAGCTAGTCTCCGCCAGACGTGAAAGACCGATCCCATGACTTATGTCGTTACCGACAACTGCATCGCATGCAAATATACCGACTGCGTGGAAGTCTGCCCGGTCGACTGCTTCTATGAGGGCGAGAACATGTTGGTCATTCATCCCGATGAATGCATCGACTGCGGCGTCTGTGAGCCGGAATGCCCCGCAGATGCAATCCGCCCCGACACGGAGCCGGATGTAGAGGAGTGGGTCGCTTTCAATCGCAAGTATGCCGAGCAATGGCCGGTGATTCTCTCCCGCAAGGATCCGTTGCCTGAAGCGACGGAACGGGATGGCGAAACCGGGAAGCTGGCAAAGTACTTCTCCGAAACGGCTGGCGAAGGCTCCTGATTCGCGCTCTCTAGCGCGATTGTGGCATGGCAATTTGATGACAAGTCCTTGAAGCTGCTTGCCTGCTGTTTACGCACGAGTCACGACGCTTTAAAACAGCGGCGCTTTGTGCTATATTTCCTCCACAAAATGCTTGGAATGCCGAAGGCAGGCGGGCTCTCACCTCGAAGATCCGTCTGAAGCAATCAGCTTGTCCGATCATTCTCCTGAAGCGGAATCGCTTCCGGCGGATGGTTTTGTGGCCTGTCGGATTCCCATGAGAGGAAGCGACTGAATGACGAAGACCAAGAAGTCCGAGTTTCACGCCGATGATTTCGTGGTGTATCCGGCCCATGGAGTTGGCAGGATCATCTCGATCGAAGAGCAGGAGATCGCGGGTCTCAAGCTGGAACTGTTTGTTATCTCGTTCGAGAAGGACAAGATGACCCTCCGTGTGCCGATCAACAAGGCGGCGGAAATCGGTATGCGTTCGCTTTCCACGCCCGATATCGTATCCAAAGCGCTCGAGACGCTGAAGGGCAAGGCGAAGGTGAAGCGTGCCATGTGGTCGCGTCGTGCTCAGGAATATGAGCAGAAGATCAACTCCGGTGATCTGCTTTCCATTGCCGAAGTGGTTCGGGATCTGCATCGGTCGGACGATCAGCGCGAGCAATCCTATTCAGAGCGCCAGCTCTACGAAGCCGCCCTCGAACGGTTGACGCGTGAGGTGGCTGCCGTTGCCGGAGTGGATGAGGCTAATGCGCAGAAGAAGGTCGATGACGTTCTGCTGTCCCGCGCGGCCTGAACATTTTTGATGATCGCAAAGCCGTGCCACATCCGGCGCGGCTTTTTCATGTCTTCAGAGCAAGGTGGTGAGCGTTGCGAGCGCAGCGATTTCGGCAAGCTGCTGGCTTGCCCCGAGTACATCACCTGTCTGCCCGCCGATCTTGATATGCGCAAGTATCGCGAGAAGAACCGCCGCCGCTGCGGCCGCCAGCGTTGCCACCAGTCCGGATAGGCCGCATAGGCTGAAGGCAATCAGCGCTCCGACCGTCAGTGATGCGATTGCCGCTGTCTTTCCGGGACGCCCAATGGAGGCAGCAAGTCCCCCGTTCCGCGCAAAAGGCAGGGCCGCCATCAGACCAGGCAGGACCGCCCGCGACAGCGCCCCTGCCGCGATCACTGCAAAGAGCGTGTCGCCGCCTGCGAGAAATCCTGTGATCAGACTAGCGCGTGCCATGAGTGACAGGACGAGCGCCAGCACCCCGTAGCTGCCGATACGGCTGTCTTTCATGATCTCCAGGCGGCGCTCCTTCGTCCGGCCGCCCCAGAAGCCATCTGCTGTATCCGCCAGCCCGTCCTCGTGCAGGCCCCCTGTCAGCAGGATCGCCGCCCCCAGCACACAGACTGCGGCGAAACCCGCAGGCAAGCCGATATCGACCAGCAGAACGCCGCACGCCGCCGCGAGAGCGTTCACGACACCACCGACCACCGGCCAGGCCCAGCTGGACCCCGCGGGTGACCCCGCAGCGACGGGAAGCCGCGTCAGCAGCCCGAAGGCGTTCCTGATGTCTTGAAAGGGGCTCACGTCCCGCTCCGGTTGCATCCGCCGCGCCTTGGATAGAGAAGGGGCACTCCGCAATCAACGGATGAAACATGTCTGTCTTTATCTCACCTGCCGATTTTCGCTCTCTCCTCACCGATCTACCGCAGCCGGTTCCTGCCGCGCTTGCCGCTGCTGACGCACGAAACGGCCGATTGACGAAGCCGCAGGGGGCTTTGGGCCGCCTCGAGATGCTGGCGATCTGGTATGCGGGCTGGCGGGGGACGGCAACGCCCGTCATCACGCGACCGCAGATCGTCATTTATGCTGGCAATCACGGTATTGCCGCGAACGGTGTCTCTGCCTTCCCGCCGGAGGTGACCGCCCAGATGGTTGCGAATTTCGCGGCTGGCGGCGCTGCCATCAATCAGCTCGCGCGTGTGGGTGGGGCGATGCTGGATGTCATGCCGCTCGACCTCGACCGACCGACCTCCGATTTTACGAAGGCGCCGGCAATGACGGAGGCAGACCTTGTGAATGCACTGTCGGCGGGATGGGAGTCGGTGGACCCGCAGGCGGATGTGTTTATCGCGGGGGAGATGGGTATTGGGAACACCACCGTCGCCGGCGCCATTGCCGCCGCGCTCCTTGGCGGCGGAGCCGAGGCGTGGATCGGCCGGGGCACCGGTCTTGATGATGCGGGCCTTGCTCGCAAGCGCGCGGCTGTGGAGGCCGGGCTGATGCGCCACGCCGATGTGCTCGATGACCCGCTGGAGGTGCTGCGCTGCCTTGGCGGACGGGAGGTGGCGGCGATGACCGGAGCCATTGCGCGGGCGCGCGTCGAGCGTATTCCCGTCATTCTCGACGGGTTCATCTGCTGTGCGGCGGCGCTGGTGCTGCAACGGCTCAATGAAGGTGCCCTCGATCATGCCGTGGCCGGGCACCTTTCGGAGGAGACGGCACACGGCCGCCTGCTGACGGCGCTTGGCAAGGAGCCGATCCTGTCTCTCGGCCTTCGGTTGGGAGAGGGGTCCGGCGCCGCTCTGGCGCTGCCGATCCTCAAGGCAGCGGTCTCCTGCCTGTCCGGCATGGCGACCTTCGGTGAGGCGGGCGTGACGGAGGGCTGAATCCTAGCGGATGGTGGTCAGGAAGCGATCCACTTCCTCCTCCGTCGTCGCCCAGGAGCAGACGAGCCGGGCGGCGACCGGCTCGTTCCCCGGACCGTCGAGCGACTGGTTCCCCGGCCAGAGGTAGTAATAGGCCCCGGCCTCCTGCACGCGCCGGTGCCCCTCACGCGGCCACGCGGCGAAGACAGCGTTCGCCTCGGTCGGATGAACAAGTGAAGCACCCGGCAGCTCCGCTATGCCCTTCGACAACCGCGCGGCCATTGCATTGGCGTGACGGGCGCTGCGCATCCACAGGTCGTCCTCCACATAGGCCAGCATCTGGGCGGAGAGGTAGCGATGCTTGGAGAACAGGTGGCCGCCCCGCTTGCGACGAAGCTCGAATTCCCATGCCTTCGCGGGGTCGAAGATCACCACGGCCTCGACGCCCAGCAGCCCGTTCTTGGTGCCGCCGAAGCTCAGGATGTCCACGCCCGCCTTCCACGTCATTTCCGCCGGGGAGGCATTGGTGGCTGCCAGCGCGTTGGCGAAGCGGGAGCCGTCCATATGGACGGGGATGGCCGCTGCCCGCGCGATGCTGCAAAGCCGCTCCACTTCCGCCACCGTATAGACGGTGCCACACTCCGTCGCGTTGGTGAGGGAGAGCGCGCCCTTCTGCACGTGGTGGACGCCCGCGCCGCCCGCCGATTGGAGCGCTTGCTCCAGTCCGGCCGGGTCTATCTTGGCATGGTCACCCTCAAGCAGGGTAAGCTTTGCGCCACCGGTATAGAACTCCGGCGCCGCGCATTCGTCTTCCTCGATATGGGCGTGACGGTGGCAATAGACCGTCTGCCACGGCTGGACGAGGCAGGCGAGCGAGAGGGAATTGGCCACCGTGCCGGTCGCGACAAGATAGACGGCGGCCTCCGGCGCTTCGAACACCGTGCGCATCCGATCCTCCACTTCCCGCATCACAGGGTCCGCGCCATAGGAGGGCATGGCGCCATGGTTCGCTCGCTCGATCGCGTCGAGCACCTGCTGCGGAACGGGGGCGATATTGTCGGAGGCGAATTGCATCAGATATCCTCTTCGATCACGTGGTCTTCCCATTCGTCCTCGGCCACCTCGAATTCCGGCACGGTGCGGCCCCGGACGGAGACGCCGGCACGGTGCACCTCCTCCCTGTCGCCGCAGAGGAGATGGTGCCACGGATAAAGCGGCCGTCCTTCGTTCAACAGCCGATAGGCGCAGGTGCGGGGCATCCAGTAGGAGATCTCGTCGATATTCGCGGGGGTCAGCACCACGCATTCCGGCACGAACTGGCGGCGATTCTCGTAATGGGCACATCGGCAGGAGCCGTCATCGAACAGCCGGCAGGCGATGTCGGTGAAGAACACCTCGCCCGTGTCAGCATCTTCGATCTTGTTCAGGCAGCATTTGCCGCAGCCGTCGCAAAGCGCCTCCCACTCCGGGGGCGTCAACTCGCGGAGAGGGTGGCGCTCCCAGAAGCGGGGGCGGAGAGGGGGGTGGACTGGCGTTTCATCGGTTGGGGACCATGCACCTGTTGCGCGGCGGTTGAAAGCCCGATCACGCTGTCCGCATTGCATAGACGACATGCGGACGCAGCGGATGTCCCTCGGGCAGTGCGGGATGATCGAAATCCAGATCGCCCCGGCGGGTCATGCCGATCCGCTCCATCACCCGGCGGGAGGGGCGGTTGCCGGTCGCCGTGAAGGCAACGATTTCATCCAGCTTCATTGCCCCGAAGCCGTGTTCGAGCCACGCGCGCGCAGCCTCCGAGGCAAGACCCATGCCCCAGAAGGCGTAGGGTAGCCGCCAGCCTATCTCCACCGCGCCGGTCAGGGGGCCTTGCAACACCGGATTGAGGCCCACCATTCCCCCAAAGGCCCCGTCCTCGCGCCGCTCCACCGCCGCGAAGGAGAACCCTCTTTCCGCAGTACGGGCGATGAACCTGTCCATTAACGCGTCGCTCTCCTGCCGGGTGAGGGCAGCGGGGAAGTGGCGCATGACCTCTGCGTCGGCATTCATGGCGGCGAAGGGCGCGCGGTCCCGCGGCTCCCAAGGGCGCAGGATCAGCCTTTCGGTCGTCAGGATCATGCGGGCAGGGTGGCCAGAATGTCCCGCGCGCGGACACAATCTGCATCCATCCGGGCGATGAGCGTGTCGAGGCTGTCGAACTTCATCTCCGGACGCAGCCACTCGATCAGGGCGACCGACAGATGCTCGCCATAAAGGTCGCCGGAGAAATCGAAGATGAAGGTTTCGATATTCGGGGTGTTTTCGCCGAACATCGGTCGCGTGCCGATGGAGGCCGCGCCGCCGTAGTCACCGGCATGAGGACCGCTGAGGACGCGCACCTTCACCGCGTAAACGCCGAAGCGCGGCGGGTGGATGGCCGCGATGGACATGTTGGCGGTCGGAAATCCCAACTCTCGCCCGCGAGCATCGCCGTGGAGAACCTCCCCCTCGATGCGATGCCAGTGGCCCAGCATCCGGCGGGCGTCTCCGGGACGGCCCTCGCTCAGGGCACGGCGGATGGCGGTGGAGGAGATCTCCTCCACCTCGTCCGAAACAAGTGGTGCTACCGTGACGCCAAAGCCGATTTCCCGGCCAAGCTCCTCCAGCCGCCGCGCATCGCCGCCCCTGTCATGGCCGAAGTGAAAATCCGCGCCAACGACAGCATGACGAATGCCCAGTCCCTCGTGCAGAACCTGCCGCGCGAAATCCTCGGCCGAAAGGCCGGCCAGTGCCGGGTCGAAGGGCAGTTCGTAAAGGATATCCACGCCGAGCCGTGAAAGCCGGTTCTCCTTCGCCTCCGCGTTCATCAGCCGGAAGGGCGGGGCATCCGGCTGGAAATACTCGCGGGGATGCGGCTCGAAAGTGATGATCCCCAGCGGGCTTCCCGCCGCACGCGCTATGTCGATCACGGACTGATGGCCCAAGTGAACGCCGTCGAAATTGCCGATGGCGACCGAGGCCCCCCGGTCGTTGTCAGTGACGGTCCTGTAATCCCGGATGATCCGCATGGCCTTTCCGTATCCCCGCGCCTGTGCCGCCGCAAGCGCCTTAACGGAGGCGTCCGATGGTGAACTGCGGGTCGAGCCCCTTTTCCCGGAGATAGGCAGCAAGCGCCTCCGGTTCCGGTTGCTCCTCCGTCCGTGTTTCCCAGGCGGCCAGCCCACCAGAGACGAAGATCGCGTCGATCCCGTTTTCCAGCGCCCCCCTGACATCCGTCGCGGGACCGTCGCCGATGCCGGCGATGCGCCCTTCGTCAATGCCGATCTGGTGGAGCCTGCGACGGGCAAGGTCATAGATCGGCGCATGGGGCTTGCCGAAGTAGAGGCTCGTGCCCCCCATATCCTCATATAGCTCCGCAAGTGCGCCGGCGCAGTAGATGCGCTGCTCCCCCTGATCGACGACGATATCGGGATTGGCGCAGAGCAGTTTCACCCCGCGCTCCACCAGCGGTTTGAACCGCTCTACATAGTCGGAGGGCGTTTCCGTCATCTCGAAGAAGGGGCCGGTGCAGACGATGCCTTCTGCGGCGTCTGCCGGAACGAGTTCAATGGGCGGCAGAGCGGCGGCTTCCGCTGCCGTATCCTTGGCCATTTCCGTGAAGAAACTCGAATGCTCCTTCGCCCCGATGTGCCAGACCTTCCGGCCAACCGCGCCTTCGATCATCGCCGTCTGCGCCGCATCGCCGGATGTAGTGATATCATCATAGCACTCCGGCGGCACGCCGAGCCGCCCGAGCTGCCGCCGGACGGAAGGGCGGGGCCGGGGCGAATTCGTCAGGATCATCACCCGACGTCCCTCCGCCCGCCAGGTCTTCAACGCCTCGACTGCGGCGGGAAAGGCGCGCACCCCGTCATGGACGCAGCCCCAGAGATCGCAGAACAGAACGTCGTAGTCGCCCGAAACCTCTGCGATATGCTCGATGATGCGGGTCATGCGCGCCGTCCGGTCAAAGGCTCAGTACCGGGATGATCTGCTTCTTGCGGCTCATCACTCCCGGCAGGACGACAGTATCGCCCGCGACGGCGGCGCCGAAGCTCTTCTCCGCCACGACCCTCACCAGATCGTTTGGCACGAGCAGTGTCGCCTCCTCCCGCAGGATATCGACGATGAAGAGCAGCACCTGATCCGCGCCATCCTCCGTCGCGACCTGCGGCATGGAGGCCATCAGGCTGTCCTTGCGGTCCAGCACGACCTGAGGAGCGGTGGTTTCAAGTACGCTCACGCGGAACTGCTTGCCGCCGACCTCGTATTCCTTCGAATCCATCCGCAGAAGCTCCGCGTCGGAGAAGGCGGACACGTCCGACTTCGCCGCGAACATCTGCGCTGCATAGTCGGGGATGGACACGCCCAGATCGGCCGCCAGCTTCTCCGCCACCTGCCTGTCGTGCGGCGTCGTGGTGGGGGAGCGGAATTCCAGCGTGTCCGACAGGATGCAGGAGAGCGCCATCGCCTTGATCGCCTCAGGCATCTTCGCGGCATCCTCGCCCATGAGGTCGATCATCACCGTGGCAGTGCAGGCGAGGGGACGGATCGTCACGTCGATCGGCGTCTTGGTCTTGATCCCACCGGTCAGCAGGTGGTGGTCGATGATCGCGACGACGTCGGCACCGGGCAGTGACTCGGGCAGTTCGAGCGGGTTGTTCGTATCCACGATGACAACCTTCGCGCCCGGCTCCAGTTCCGAGATGATCTCGGGCTTGGTCACCCCCCAGTGGGAGAGGACGAAGGCCGCTTCCGTATTGGGTTCGCCGAGAAGCTTCGGCACCGCGGGAGTGCATTTCACTTCCGTCAGGTACCAGGCCCAGACGATAGGGGAGCCGGTGGAGTCTGTGTCTGGCGACTTGTGGCCGAGGACCTGGATCATGGTGCAACCGTCCTGAGAGAATTATCGGCTGCGTTATAGGGGTTGGGCTCGGCCTTGTCACGGCCTGGCCGCGGTGAGCGATCGCGCAGTGTCAGATCCCGGTCAGATCTTGGTCTGCAACGGTGTCTGCTGGTGCTGAACGAGACGCCAGCCTTCAGGGTCGCGCCGATAGACGGAGGTGCAGATCGCTCGATAGTTGGACCCGCTGCGCTCCGCGCTCGCCATATAGCCCAGCACCACGACGGAATCGCTCTCTGTCAGGCGCCGTCCCGTCATGCTGACGGAGCGCCAGCGCGGCGCGCTGTCAACGGCCTCCAGAATGGCGTCATTTTGCACGAGGCCGGACTCAGGAAACGCCATAAGACAGCCGGGTGCCATATGATTCATGTAGGCGAGACGCCCTCCGATCCAGAGACTCTCTTCCTGCTCCCAAATGCCGCTGACAGGCATCTGCACCTCCATTCTTTACGTATTTGACATAAAACTGTCCGGGCGCATTCGACGTTCCATGGTTCGATTTTTTAAGTGGCAAAACCGTTGACAGGCGCGGAGCGCTTGCCTACCTAGGCTGTCGTTGGCACTCACCTGAATGGAGTGCTAACGTCGCATAACATGAACCCCAAGGGAGTTCTCAGATGGCATTCAAACCCCTGCACGACCGCGTTCTGGTCCGTCGCGTCGAAGGCGATGAAAAGACCAAGGGCGGCCTGATCATCCCCGATACCGCGAAAGAAAAACCGGCCGAGGGCGAGATCGTGGCGGTCGGCGAAGGCGCCCGCAAGGATTCGGGCGAACTGATCGCTCCTTCCGTCAAGGCCGGTGACCGTGTTCTGTTCGGCAAATGGTCGGGCACCGAGGTCACGATCGACGGCAAAGAGCTGCTCATCATGAAGGAAAGCGACATCCTCGGCATTATCGCCTGAGGCGCTTCACTTCCCCGCAACACCAACCCAAGGAGCTACATATGGCTGCCAAGGACGTACGTTTCGAATCCGACGCCCGCAACCGCATGCTGCGCGGCGTCAACATCCTCGCCGACGCGGTGAAGGTTACGCTGGGCCCGAAAGGCCGTAACGTTGTCATCGAGAAATCCTTCGGCGCTCCGCGCATCACGAAGGACGGTGTATCGGTCGCCAAGGAAATCGAACTGGAAGACAAGTTCGAGAACATGGGCGCCCAGATGGTGAAGGAAGTCGCTTCCCGCACCAATGACGAGGCCGGCGACGGCACCACCACCGCCACCGTGCTCGCGCAAGCGATCATCAAGGAAGGTCTCAAGTCGGTTGCTGCCGGCATGAACCCGATGGACCTGAAGCGCGGCATCGACCTCGCCACCGCGAAAGTCGTGGAAGCGATCAAGGCCGCCGCCCGCCCGGTGAACGACTCCGCTGAAGTCGCGCAGGTCGGCACGATCTCCGCCAACGGCGAAGCCGAAATCGGCAAGCAGATCGCCGATGCGATGCAGAAGGTCGGCAACGAGGGTGTCATCACCGTCGAAGAGAACAAGGGCCTCGAGACCGAGACCGAAGTCGTCGAAGGCATGCAGTTCGACCGCGGCTACCTCTCGCCCTACTTCGTGACCAACCCCGACAAGATGATCGCCGAACTCGACGACGCGCTCATCCTGCTGCACGAGAAGAAACTCTCCTCGCTGCAACCGATGGTCCCGCTGCTCGAAGCCGTGATCCAGTCGCAGAAACCGCTCCTCATCATCGCCGAGGACGTGGAAGGCGAAGCGCTGGCGACCCTCGTGGTCAACAAGCTGCGCGGTGGCCTGAAGATCGCTGCCGTGAAGGCGCCGGGCTTCGGTGACCGTCGGAAAGCCATGCTGCAGGACATCGCGATCCTCACCGGTGGCCAGGTGATCTCCGACGATCTGGGCATGAAGCTGGAGAATGTCGGCATCGACATGCTCGGCCGTGCCAAGAAAGTCCAGATCAACAAGGACAACACCACGATCGTGGACGGCGCTGGCGACAAGGCCGAGATCGAAGCCCGCGTGGCCCAGATCCGCACCCAGATCGAGGAAACCACCTCCGACTACGACCGTGAAAAACTGCAAGAGCGCGTGGCCAAACTGGCTGGCGGCGTTGCGGTGATCCGCGTTGGCGGCATGACCGAAGTCGAAGTGAAAGAGCGCAAGGACCGCGTCGATGACGCCCTGAACGCGACCCGTGCGGCCGTGCAGGAAGGTATCGTCGTCGGTGGCGGCGTGGCCCTGGTTCAGGCCGCGAAGGTGCTCGAAGGGCTGGAAGGGCAGAACTCCGACCAGAACGCCGGCATCGTGATCGTCCGCAAGGCGCTTGAGGCTCCGCTGCGCCAGATCGCCCAGAACGCGGGCGTGGACGGCTCTGTCGTCGCAGGCAAAGTGCGCGAGTCGAACGACAAGACCTTCGGGTTCAACGCGCAGACCGAAGAATATGGCGACATGTTCAAGTTCGGCGTCATCGACCCGGCGAAAGTCGTGCGGACCGCTCTGGAAGACGCGGCCTCTGTCGCTTCTCTCCTGATCACCACCGAAGCCATGATCGCCGAGAAGCCGAAGGAAGCTGCGGCTCCCGCCGGCGGCATGGGCGGCATGGGCGGCATGGACGGGATGATGTAATCCCGGCCTGGTGCCATCACTTAAAGGAAAGGGGGCCCTCGCGGCCCCCTTTTCTATGGCAAGAAAGCGTCGCGCAATTCCGACCCGGCGTGACTCGTAAAGCAGAGCATGGAATGCCAGCCGAATCCGTCATTGAATGGTACGAGCAGAATCCTGATCGTTGGTTGCGAATCGCCAACCATCTCTCGCTCGTCGTTGGTGGCCGCGCTCGATGCCCGCACAGTGCCGCGCCATGACCTCGGCTGTCAGGTCTTGAAGCCCAGACATGACAGCGGGGCGCGTGGCCTGTGAGAGTGGAACCCCGGTCCCGATTATAGGCGGCAAGCTGAAAATGGGCGTGAATCATGGTTTCGTCCAAGTGGACGAGAAGGCCGTGAAGTGTGGTGTTCAGGCGCTCGGCCAAGGATTCCGCGAGGTCCAGAAAGGTGGCGTCTTGGGCCTCCGGCGCGGCGTTGTTGCACTTTTAGGTGAGGCGGATTCACGTCATGCCCCCTGAGTGTTAGCTTCTTGGCATGCCGAAGCCTTCCTCTCCCTACTACCGCACGACGAACTGGCCCGACTATAATGCCGCTCTGCGCCGCCGCGGCCTCTTCGGTTGCGCAGCCCAGCCCCCGATAGCGGATATCGTGAAAAACGGCATAGGACGCAGCCGTCGCTGTTGCGCCTACCACTATCGCCGTTTTCCGCTCTGTCGTTCGTAGCGGGATCTGAATCGTGGTGCCACGAACGGAGCGGCGCCACGAGAAGCGCCCACTTCTGCTGATGATATGACCGGACAAGATGTAGTATCCCGATTTTCGGTGCGCTATGGACATTTTGTCAGGGTGAGAGCTTACAATGAAAAAATATTGTTTTTCATTAATTTAGTGGCGGACAGCGCCCGATGAATACGAGCACCATGAGATCGTCATAACAATTTGATAATTATAAAAAAATCCGGTGACGCGCGGCAATCGGCGGGTTTAGGCGGTGTCTGGTTGACAAACGGCGGCCATTTCGGGCTTTCGGTCGTCATGCTGCTTTCACAACCGTTTGCGGGAAGTGGGGTGGCTGACAATCTCAGGCTAGCGAACATCGGCATGGGCCGTCTTTCGTTCGGGGAGGAATATCTGCCCGAGCAGACGATTGATGCCAACTTTGTTTTTCACTGCAACCGCCGCAACCGTGTCATCCGTCGCGGCGGAGATACCGTTCGCTTCCAGCCCCCGAAGCAGCGACTCTGGTTGTCTTTGCGTCAACTCGGCCAGCACTGAAAGGGGGGCGTCCACCAGCGCCTCCATGATCGGACGTTCGAGTTGAGGGCCGGTGACCTGCCCCCAGGAGAACAGCGAGGCGACGAGAATAGCTGCGAAGAGGGCGATACTGGCGCGGCCCCAGCCGGATTTCAGATGATTCTTCAGCGGCCGGAAGTTGATGGTAAGATGACCTGCGACGCCGATCAGGAATAACCATGAGAACCATTGGTGGGCAATGGTCGTCAATCCCGTATTCCATTCGAAGAAAAGCAGGAGGCCGGTCGCGGCCATCAGGACAAAGGAACCGATGGTCAGCGGTGTCGCCCAAGTGCGCATGGGGACTGGCTTACGCATGGATCGCCTCCTTCGCATCAGCGCACAAGCCCACTTGGGTAAGACCGGCTTCGAGCGTCGCAATCTCTTCAGAGGTGACGATGGCACCGATGTAGCCGTCCGGCCGGATCAGGAACCAATCGCCCGGTCGCGGCCTATAGGCGTCCCGGAAGTGGCCCGCGGCATCGATCAGCTCGTCTTTCTGGCCGATGGCGTGGATATGCAGCTTTGCGCGCGGCGCGATGAGAGCATGATCGCCGTCGACGACGATCAGCGTCCAGTGAGGTCCACGGAACAGGTCGAACAGCCTTGTCGGTTGGCCTGCTGCGCCCTCGATGGGCGCGTCGGGCGCCCGGTCGCCAGCCAATAGGCCTCCTGTCCGTTCCGGCTTCTCCCAGGAGAGGCTCGACTCGGGATAACCGATGTCGAGCTGGTGCACATCTCGCCCGCGCCGCATCTCGCCGCGCTTCATCGCGTCGAGGAGGCTCGTCGCGAGCCCCAGCATGGCTTGCGCGAACGGGCGGCGTTCTTCTTCGTAGCTGTCGAGCAGTGCCATCGGCGCGCCCGAAATGACCGCCGCCAATTTCCAGCCGAGATTATAGGCATCTTGTACGCTGGTGTTCAGCCCCTGACCACCGGTAGGCGGATGGATGTGTGCGGCATCGCCGGCCAGAAAGACGCGGCCCTGGCGGTAGCGATCCGCCAGCCGCGCGTTCATGTTGAAGGCCGACGCCCATGATACGCCATGGACGACGACGTCACTTCGGCCGGTGCGCTCGGCGAGCAGAGCTGTGAGGCCCTCCGGCGACAGGTCGACGTCACCTTCGAGAGGAACAGGCCCCTGAAGCTGGAACAGGTCTATGCCGGCGAGCGGGCAGGCAGAGATCTGGCGTTGCATGTCGCCCTCGCGGAAGCGATGCCAGACATCGCGTGACAGACCGGTCAGGGCGACATCAGCGACGATGGCACGCACGCCCAGCGTCTTTCCGGGAAAGTCGAGCCCGAGAGCATGGCGCACGAAACTGCGACCGCCATCTGTCCCAACCAGCCATCGGACCCGAATCGTCTTCTCGCCGGTCCGGGTGGCGAGCTGTGCCGTCACTCCATCCGCGTCCTGCTCGAAGCCGATAAGTTCTGTGCCGAATTCCGGGCGATGCCCGAGCTCTGCCAGCCGCGTGCGCATCACGCGCTCGGTAAGGAATTGAGGCACCATCAACGGCAAGTGATAGGGTTCAGCGGGCGTCGCCGGCTCGGACGCCACGACATCGGTGTCGGCATAGCTGCCATCGTCGCGATATTCTCGCTGTTTCGGATAAAAGCCACCCACCGCAACGATCCGGTCGAGAATGCCGAGATCCTCGAATATCTCTTGTGTCCGTGGCTGGATGCCCTTGCCGCGCGAACCCCGAAACGGATCGTCGAGTTTCTCGATGAGCCGGAAGGAAACACCACGCCGGGCAAGGTCGATTGCCAGCGTCAGACCGGCCGCGCCCGCGCCGCAGATGAGCACATCCACTGCAAAATCATTTGTCATGCCGATCTCCATGTGTGTATTATGCACTTAATTGGAGATTGGAAATGCCGTCAAGAAAAAATGTGCAAAATACACTCGATTCGACATCGCTCCGGGAGTTGCACGGCGCGCTGATCGACATCGTCAGCGTGATGAACCGGCCGCAGCGCGACGAGGAGATGGTCCGCCAGGCTGGAATCGCGCTCGACCGCGCACTGTTTCCGTTGCTGGTGATGATCGAAAGGCTGGGCCCGATCGGTATCGTCGATCTCGCCGACCGGGTCGGGCGCGACTACACCACCGTCAGCCGTCAGGTCTCGAAACTGGAGAAACTCGGGCTCGCCCAACGCCACGAAAGCCCAGCCGACCGTCGCATCCGTGAAGTGATCATCACGGCACAAGGCAAGGCGATGACGGACAAGGTGGATGCAGCGCGTGAGACGATGGCGCGGACGATCTTTGCTGACTGGGAGGACGGTGAAGTCAAAGACCTGATCCGCCTCATGTGCCGCTTCGCCAACGCAGTCACCCAAGGGGATTAACCTCTGCGGCACTCATGCAGTGCCTACCCTGCAGGAGAATTAGCGGCGTTCGGCGGCAGATAGTTCGCCGAAAATGCCGTTCTGGCAAAGGTGGCGGAGAGGGTGGGATTCGAACCCACGGAACGCTTGCACGCTCAACGGTTTTCGAGACCGCCCCGATCGACCACTCCGGCACCTCTCCGCATTTCGAGGGTCGTCGCGGCGCTATTAGAGGGTTGATGCAGCGGCTGCAAGTGGTTTTCCGCGTGTGGCAAGTGCTTGGTCTTGGAAATCGGAGGAGGGGCGCATAGAGTTTTGTCGTGTCGATCTCGGCATATCCACCCAGGAGCGCCGGATGTATCGCTTTTCCATCCTCGTTTTGTCTCTCGTGCTGGCGATCCCGGCGGCGACGGTCACGCATGTTCGGGCGGAGGCTGTGCCGGCCGAGACATCACCCGCGGACGTGACACTTCTTCTGGAAGCACTCCACATCAATGAGACGCTCGATACCCTGCGGCGGGAGGGGCTGGCCTATGGCGCTTCCATCGAGGAGGATCTGTTCCCCGGACGTGGTGGCAAACGATGGGCGGAGCTTGTCGCGGCCGTCTACGCGCCTGAGCGGCTCGAGCACGATTTCCTCGCGGGGTTCGCTCCTGCGTTCCTGCGGTTGGGTGCGGCCGATCGTCGGGCGGCGCAGGTGTTCTTCGCGGACACTCTTGGTCAGAAGGTGGTCAGGCTTGAGAATGAGGCGCGTGTTGCGCAGCTCGATGAGGCGGTGGAGGATGCGAGCCGCGACCGGGCCGAGGAGATGATCGCGCAGGAAGATCCGCGCGTGGCGCTCATCGACCGCTTTGTGCAGGCGAATGATCTCACGGAGGCCAATGTGGTCGGAGCCTTGAACGCGAATATCGCGTTCTACGCCGGGTTGAACGAGGGCCGCGCCTTCGGGGCCCCCTTGAGCCAGGAGGACATTCTCAAGGATGTCACTTCCCAGGCGGACGATCTCAGGCAGGAAACGGAAGACTGGCTCTATTCGTATCTCCTCATGGCCTACCAACCCTTGACGGATGCCGAACTGGAGCGCTACACGGCCTTCACCCTTACCCCGGCGGGACAAGGGCTCAACCGCGCGCTTTTCGCGGCTTATGACAGGCTGTTCGAAGGGCTTTCCCACGATCTTGGCCGAAACGCCGCGCGCTTCCTGTCCGGGCAGGATCTCTAGGCTTTACTTGTTGTCCGACGCTCGCTATAGGACTGCCTCCGGCGGGGAATCTCTCTGTTTCGGGTAATGCTATGTCGTCCCGAAGGGGGCGCGCTGTCCGAGGTGCGGCATTTGCCGTGTGAACGCCGGGTGAGCCGGGACCGAAAGACGCGGTTAAGAAAGGGAAGACCATGTTTGCGGTCCTGAAGACCGGTGGCAAGCAGTACAAAGTGCAGGCGGGTGACGTTCTGCGCGTTGAAAAGCTTGCGGCAGAAGCCGGTGAGAAAGTCCAGTTCAACGATATTCTGGCCGTGGGTGGCGATAGCCTGACCCTCGGCGCGCCCTTCGTCGCCGGTGCTGCCGTGCAGGCGGAAGTGATCGATCAGATCAAGGGCGACAAGGTGATCCACTTCGTCAAACGCCGCCGGAAGCACTCCTCGCAGCGTACCCGTGGGCATCGTCAGCAACTGACGCTGGTCCGCGTGACGGACATTCTGGCCTCCGGCGCTGACGCGAGCGGCGTCAAGGCCGCGATCGGCTCGGGCACCAAACAGCCCGTCGCCGCGGAATAAGGAGAGAGCAGATGGCACACAAGAAGGCAGGCGGTTCGTCCCGCAACGGCCGCGACTCCGCGGGCCGTCGTCTCGGCGTGAAGCTCTATGGTGGCCAGGCGGTCATCCCGGGCAACATCATCGTGCGTCAGCGCGGCACCACCTGGTGGCCGGGCGACAATGTCGGCATGGGCCGTGACCATACGATCTTTGCGCTGACCGAAGGCCGCGTGGAGTTCAAGAAGGGCCTCAAGGGCCGCACGTTCATTTCTGTGCGTCCCGCGGTGGAGGCCGCCGAATAAGCCGAACCTTTACATTTCGGATGTAAGCGGGGGGTCGGCGTAAAAGCCGGCCCCCTTTCCGCTTCCGGTGGCGCTGAAGGGCAGGGGGAGTCCGGCGCGCAGGATGCGACAATTTTCCGCTGGGTCCATGGCAAGGATGTGTCTTGCCGCAAAGCCCTCGGGATACAGATCTTTTTGACCGGGTGACGCCCGGAAGGGAATTGGAGGGTTGGAATGAGTGTCAATGCGATCCTGGATGGAAGCGCGGTTACGCCGGTTGAGCCTCAGCCCGTGATTCGGGCGGAGCGGCTCGTGCTGCGCCCGTTGCGAAAATCCGACGCGGGGCTTCTTTCGCTCTACTCCGGGGACCGGCGCGTGGCCGAAGGGACCCGTGCTATCCCGCATCCTCTGCCTCCCGGGATGACGGAGGCCTATATCGCGCGTGCTGAATCTCCCAAGCGGGTGGAGGATGTGTGGGCGCTTGATGGGTCGGAACAGGGACTAGCCGAGCTTCTGGGTGTGATCAGCCTCACTCATATCGACAACAACCAATCGGAAGTCGGCTATTGGGTGGCACCCGCGTTCTGGAATGCGGGTTTCGCATCAGAGGCGATGGCAGCTCTGCTTGGCGCGAACCCGCACAAGTCGCGCACACTCTTTGCCGAGGCCTTTCAGGACAACCCTATCTCCGCCCGTGTGCTGACCAACGCGGGGTTCCGGTATCTTGGTGATGCCGAGGCCTACTCCATCGCGCGCGGGAGCAACGTACCGACCTGGACCTACCTCCGTCCGATGATCTGATACGCGCGGCAGCGCAACTTTCGAAGGGCCGGCTTGAGATTCGCCGGCCCTTCGCCTATTCAAGACCATTCCGCAGACAAGGCGCGCCAGCATGAAATTCCTCGATCTCGCCAAGGTATATATCCGCTCCGGCGGCGGTGGCTCCGGTTGCGTCAGCTTCCGGCGGGAGAAGTTCGTTGAGTTCGGCGGGCCGGACGGCGGGGATGGCGGGCGTGGTGGTGATGTCTGGGTGGAGGCGGTTGACGGGCTGAATACGCTCATCGACTTCCGCTACCAGCAACATTTCTTTGCAACCTCGGGTCAGCCCGGCATGGGCCGCCAGCGGACGGGCAAGGACGGTGACGACATCGTGCTGCGCGTTCCCGTCGGCACGGAGGTGCTTGAGGAGGACGAGGAAACCGTCATCGCCGATCTGGTGGAGATCGGTCAGAAGGTGCTGCTGGGCCGTGGCGGAAACGGCGGTTTCGGCAACCTGCATTTCAAGAGCTCGACCAATCAGGCCCCGCGCCGCGCCAATCCGGGACAGCCCGGCATAGAGCGGACGATCTGGCTCCGCCTGAAGCTGATCGCCGATGCGGGGCTGGTCGGGTTGCCGAACGCGGGCAAGTCCACCTTCCTGTCGGCCGTGTCGAATGCGCGGCCCAAGATCGCGGACTATCCCTTCACCACGCTGCATCCGAACCTTGGCGTCGTCGGTGTCGATGGCAAGGAATTCGTGATGGCCGACATCCCCGGTCTGATCGAGGGGGCGAGCGAGGGCAGGGGGCTGGGCGACCAGTTCCTCGGCCATGTGGAGCGTTGCGCGGTGCTGCTTCACCTGGTGGACGGCACGTCCTCCACCATCACGAAGGACTACCGCACCATCATCGCGGAGCTTGAGGCCTATTCGGAAATCCTCGCCGACAAACCGCGCATCCTTGCGCTGAACAAGGCCGACGCGCTCGATGCCAAGACCCGCTCTTCCCGCCGCCGCGCGCTGGAGAAGGCGTCGGGCGGGCCGGTGCATGTCATCTCCGGTGTGTCCGGCGAGGGGGTGCAGGACGTGCTGCGCATTATCTGGGCCGAGATCGCCGCTGCCCGGGGTGAGACGCCGGACGGTGAGGAGATCGCGGAGCCCGGCGCATGGCAGCCCTGACCCCCGCTATCGCGGAGACCGCTGAACGCCCGGATATCCGCTCGGCGCGGCGGCTGGTCATCAAGATCGGCTCGGCGCTCCTCGTGGATGCCGCGTCGGGACGGCTTCGATCCGACTGGCTGGAGGGGCTGGCCGCCGATGTGGCGGAGGCCAAGGGTCGGGGGAGTCAGATGATCCTCGTCTCCTCCGGTTCCATCGCCCTGGGACGGCGGGTGCTGGACCTCCCGCCGGGCGTCTTGTCGCTGGAGCAGAGCCAGGCTTCCGCCGCCGTCGGGCAGATCCGGCTGGCGCGTGCCTATGAGGAGGCGCTCTCGCCGCATGAGATCACCACGGCGCAGGTTCTGGTGACGCTGGAGGATACCGAGGATCGTCGGCGTTACCTCAATTCCCGCGCGACGATGGAGACGCTCCTTTCGCTGGGCGTCGTCCCGATCGTGAACGAGAACGACACCGTCGCGACGGATGAAATCCGCTATGGCGACAACGACCGCCTCGCCGCCCAGATCGCCGTGACCGTGGGCGCGGACATGCTCGTCCTGCTGTCCGATGTGGATGGCTTCTATACCGCCAACCCTAAGGAGGACCCGACGGCCCGAAGGTTCGACGTGGTGCCGCGCATCACGCCCGAGATCGAGGCGATGGCGGGGGATCCGATCTCCGGTCTGTCGAAAGGCGGGATGAAGACGAAGATCATGGCCGCGAAAACCGCTGTCGCGGGCGGCTGCGCCATGGCCATCATGGAAGGTTCGGTGAACCGTCCGCTTACCGCATTGCTGGAGGGCGCGAATTCGACGTGGTTCGTCGGTGAACGCGACCCGCAGGCTGCCCGGAAGCGCTGGATCGGGGCGATGAAGCCGCGTGGCAGCTTCGCGATCGACGCCGGGGCCGCGCGGGCGCTGTCGGCGGGAAAATCGCTGCTCCCCGCCGGTGTCACGGCCGTTTCCGGCCGCTTCGGGAGGGGAGAGCCGGTGGCGATCCACGGACCGGAGGGGGAGCGGCTGGGCCTTGGCCTGACACGATACACGGCGGATGAGGCGCGGGCGATCTGCGGGCGCCACAGCGATGAGATCGCGGGCATCCTCGGCTATGCGGGCCGCGCGGCGCTGATCCACCGGGACGACATGGTGCTCTGACCCGGTAACGATCCCCGGAGTTGGCGTGCCGGCCCGTTGATGGGAGCGCGGGTTTACAGCGGGATCCGGGTGGCAAAACCCACAGAACTCGCCTATCTCCGAAGCCTCAGCAGAGGGCCAGAGCCATGGATATTGCCACCACTTCCGCGAAGACACTCATGACAGACCTCGGACGGGCTGCCCGTTCGGCGGCTGAGGAGCTTGCCTTCGCGCCAGCGGAGAGCAAGCGGGCAGCCCTGCTCGCCGCCGCAGAAGCGGTCTGGCGAGAGCGTGAGGGCATACTGCGCGCCAATGCGGAGGATTTGCGGGAAGCGGGGTCTCGCGATCTCAGCCCCGCCATGATCGACCGGCTGACGCTGGACGAGGCGCGGATCGGCGGTATCGCCGAGGGGCTTCGCGCCGTGGCCGAGCAGAAGGATCCCGTGGGGGAGGTGATCTCCGAATGGGATCGCCCCTCCGGGCTGCATATCCGCAGGGTGCGTACGCCGCTGGGCGTCGTGGGCGTGATTTACGAAAGCCGCCCGAACGTCACCGCCGATGCAGGCGCGCTGTGTCTGAAGGCGGGCAATGCCGTGATCCTGCGGGGTGGGTCGGAGAGCCTGAAATCCTCCCGCGCGATCCATGCCTGCATGGTGGAGGGCCTGCGTCAGGCGGGGCTGCCGGAAGCGGCGATCCAGCTTGTGCCGACCCGTGATCGCGCGGTGGTTACGGAAATGCTCCATGCGGTGGAATGGATAGACGTGATCGTGCCCCGCGGTGGAAAGAGCCTCGTCGGTCTTGTGCAGCGGGAGGCACGGGTGCCGGTCTTTGCGCATCTGGAGGGCATCTGCCACGTCTATGTGGACGCAGAGGCGGACGTTGAGATGGCCCGCCGGATTGTGCTTAACGCCAAGACCCGCCGGACGGGCATCTGCGGCGCGGCGGAATGCCTGCTGATCGACCGGCAGTTCCATGCGCTTCACGGCGCACCGATGATCCAGGACCTGATGGAGGCCGGTGTCGAGGTCCGGGCGGAAGGTGAGCTTGCCGACATCCCCGGAACGGTCAGGGCCACCGCCGAAGACTTCGGTAAGGAGTTCCTCGACATGGTGATCGCGGCAAAGCTGGTCGACGGTGTGGATGGTGCAATCGCGCATATCCGGCGTTACGGCTCCCAGCATACCGATGCGATCGTCACGGCGAACGATGCGGTATGGGAGCGGTTCGCGACGCGGCTCGACAGTGCTATTCTGATGCGCAACGCATCCACCCAGTTCGCGGATGGCGGTGAGTTCGGCATGGGAGGCGAGATCGGTATCGCCACGGGCAAGATGCATGCCCGCGGCCCCGTGGGCGCGGAGCAGCTGACGAGCTTCAAGTATCTGGTCGAGGGCAGCGGCACCCTTCGCCCCTGATCCGGACGCCGCTGACGCGGCGGCGTTTCCCGAGCCGCGCGCCGCCGGCTCTGCGTGGCGGCGGTGCCTGCCAAGGCACGCGCCCTACGGATGTGGAGAGGCGTTGGTTCTGCCACAGGAGGGATCGATAAGGGGCGTTACTCCGGAGGGGCGATGGCGCGTTCGTTCAGCAGGGGACGAATGAGGTCGGCCACCAGTGCCGCCGTCTCAAGCTTTGTGCGCGGCATCTCATCGGTGAGCAGAAGATACCACGCGGTTGCCGCCATGCGGGTTTCGGCAGCGGCGACTGTCATCCCCACGGCCAGTTCGCCGCGTTCTGCGGCCCGAAGGAAAATCCCCCCGATATGTCGCCATCGTTCCTGCCTGGCGGCGATCAGCGTGGCCCGCACATCCGGGTCGGATTGCGCTTCCGCGATCAGACCGCGGAACACGCCGCCGCTGACCGGCTCCCGCCAATGTTCGAACATCGAAAACATGTAATCGACGAGATCCTGCCTCAGCATTCCGGTATCCGGCACCGGCAGCGTGTCCTTCGAGCGGTTGTAGAGGGCGAGAAGCAGATGGGCGCGGCTGGGCCACCAGCGGTAGAGCGTTGCCTTGCTGGCGGCGGCACGGCGGGCGACATCCTCCATGCGAAGCGCGCCTATTCCCTTTTCGGCGATGAGTTCATCCGCGGCGTCGAGAATCGCGGTTTCAGACGCCGGATTTCGACGGGAGCCGATGGAGCGGCGCGACGGGCTGTCCTGCATCGGGATTCCTGTTGCTAAACGAAACGTATCGTTCTATTGATGGTCTGAAGCGCGCTGCATTGAAAGAGGTTTCTCCATGCCGGCCGACTCCGCCCGAACGTCACGTGCGCCGTCGCGGGCACGGTTCGCCTGCCTCGTCTTCCTGTTCGTTTACCCGCTTGTAACGGGACTGCTTTACCTGTCGCTCTCGCTTGTGCCGGAAATGCCGGTATGGGAGCGAACGTTGCATATCGTCCCGGTCGTGGTTGTCTCAATGGTTTGGGCGATCATTCCGCTCATTCAGAAGCGGCTTTTCCACCTGCTTTAAGGGGCGCTCAAACGAGCGCACCCTCCGCCGTGATCCTGGAGCGCCCGCCAAGATAGGGATGGAGTGCCGCGGGAAGCTCGACGGAACCGTCTTCCTGCTGGCCGTTTTCCAGAACCGCGATGAGGGTCCGGCCCACGGCCAGCCCGGAGCCGTTCAGCGTATGGACGAATTCCGGCTTGCCACCGCCTTCCGGCCGGTAGCGGGCATTCATGCGGCGCGCCTGAAAATCCCCGCAGACGGAGACGGAGGAGATCTCCCGATAGGTATCCTGCCCCGGCAGCCAGACTTCGAGATCGTGGGTCTTCGTCGCGCCAAACCCCATGTCGCCGGTGCAAAGCACGACGGTGCGGTAGGGCAGGCCGAGTTTCTCAAGGATCCCCTCCGCACAGCGCGTCATGCGGCCATGCTCGGCAAGGCTGGCGTCCGGCGTGGTGATCGAGACCATCTCCACCTTCTCGAACTGATGCTGGCGCAGCATTCCCGCCGTGTCCCGCCCGGCGCTGCCGGCCTCGGAGCGGAAACACTGGGTATGGGCGACGAAGCGTCGGGGAAGGGTTGCCTCGGCGCTGATCGTGTCGTTGACGATGTTGGTGAGCGTGACTTCTGCCGTGGGCACGAGCCACCAGCCCTCGCGGGTCTGATAGCTGTCCTCGCCGAATTTCGGGAGTTGGCCGGTGCCGAACATCATCTCCTCGCGCACGAGGACCGGCGTCCAGGTTTCGGTGAGGCCGTTCTCCGTCACGTGCGTGTCCAGCATGAACTGTGCCAGTGCCCGCTGCACCCGCGCCACGGCGCCCGACAACACGACAAAGCGTGCACCCGACAGTTTGGCGGCGGTCTCGAAATCCATCCCGCCCTGCACCGCCGGTAGCTGGTAGTGCTCCTTCGGGGTGAAATTGAACTGACGCGGCTCCCCCCAGCGGTGGATTTCCACGTTGTCGCTCTCATCCTTGCCCTCCGGCACGTCGGCGAGCGGCAGGTTCGGGATGGTGAGGAGCAGGTCGCGCAGCCGCAGATCATCCGCGGCGGCGGCGGCCTGCATGTCGGCCACTTCGGTCTTCTTGGCGGCGACAAGAGTGCGGAGCCGCTCGAACTCGGCCTCATCCCCGCGGGCCTTGGCGGCGCCGACCTGCTTGGAAGCGGCATTCTGGGCGGCCTGCGCCTCCTCCGCCACACGGATGCGAGCGCGGCGCTCCTCATCGATGGCGAGGATGTCGGACGACATCGGAGACAGCCCGCGCCGGCAAAGTGCGGCGTCGAAAGCGGCGGGATTGTCGCGAATTGCGCGGATGTCGTGCATGATGTCACCGAAGTTGGATCGTCCGGGCCCCGTATGCCCGACAGAGCCGAAGGGGGAAAGGCTTTTCCGCGCCGGGTGTCCGACGAGCGGCTCCGGGCGGTGCGCCGGGCAAGGCGCGGCCTAGACGGCTGGCCAGCGATTGGCCAGCGGCATGCCCGAGGTTGAAACGAACACGGAGTCGCGCTGTCCCGCCGCCTTGCGCTCCAGAAACCCCGACTATAGGGTGCGCGCCAGCCTTCCGGGGGGATCTCCGGAGTGACCCAAAGGGCCAGACATCAGGAGGACCCCATGTTCGCAACTCCCGCCTTCGCGCAGGCTGCCGGCTCCGGCGGCGCAGCTTCGGCTCTGACCAGCTTCGTTCCTCTGATCCTGATCTTCGCGATCATGTATTTCCTGCTCATCCGTCCGCAGCAGAAGCGGCAGAAGGAGCACAAGGCGATGATCGAGGCGGTGAAGCGCGGTGACCAGATCCTGACCAACGGCGGCATCATCGGCAAGGTGACTCGCGTCAAGGACGATGGCGAGCTTGAAGTCGAGATCTCCGACGGCGTGCGGGTCCGCGTTCTGCGCTCCATGGTCGCGCAGGTGCTGTCCAAGACCGAGCCGGTCGCCAACACCTGATCCCATTCGCGGGCGGGACGCATAGTGAGCGCCCGCCCGTCGATCCGTCCCTGAAGCCGAGAACCCCATGCTGCACTTCCCCCTCTGGAAGCGGATCCTGATCTGGGTGACAATCGCGATCGGTATCGCCGTCGCCCTGCCGAACGCTTTCTACGACCGGGTCGAACGTCACAACGACGCCGTCGCCCAATACGACAAGACCGGACAGGCGACCGACCCGGAGACGGTGGAGGCGCTGTCCTTGTGGCCGTCCTGGATGCCGTCGAAAATCCTGAACCTCGGGCTCGATCTCAGGGGAGGGGCGCATCTTCTCGCGGAAGTGCATCTCTCGGATGTCTATGCCGGTCGGATAGACAGCCTTTGGCCGGAGGTGCGCGACGCTCTGGTGCAGGAGCGGGCGACTGTCGGTTCCGTGCGGCGGCTGACCTCGGAGCCGGGCGTGCTTCAGGTGCAGATCTCCCAGCCGGAAGGCATGCCGCGCGCGCTCGAAATCGTGCGTACCCTATCGCGTCCCGTGACCACACTGACGGGTGTGGGGGCGAGCGACCTCGCTATCAATGCACAGGGCGACACGATCACCGTTCAGCTCTCGGATGCGGAGCGGCATGCCTCGGACGAGCGGACCATGGCCCAGTCGCTTGAGATCGTCCGACGCCGCGTCGATGAGGTCGGTACCCGAGAGCCAACCATCGTGCGGCAGGGTGACGACCGTATCCTCATTCAGGTGCCGGGTCTTGGCTCTGCCGATGAGCTGAAAGGCCTGATCGGTACCACCGCGCGGCTGACCTTCAATTCCGTCGTGGGCCGTACGCAGGATCCCAATGCCAACCCGGGCCCGCGCAACAGCCTTTATGCCGCGCAGGAGGAGCCGGGCGTCTATTACATCGTCCAGACCGAGCCTGTGCTTTCCGGGGATTTGCTCACTGACGCCCAGCCTGCCTTCGACCAGAATGGGCGGCCCGCGGTGAACTTCCGCTTCAACGCGACGGGAGCCCGGGTCTTCGGGGACTATACCGCTACCCATATCGGGCAACCCTTCGCCATCGTGCTGGACGAAAAGGTGATCTCCGCCCCGGTCATCCAGAGCCATATCGCGGGCGGGTCTGGCATCATCACGGGCAACTTCAGCGTCGAGGGTTCGACGGAGCTTGCCGTCCTGCTTCGGGCGGGGGCGCTTCCTGCGAAGATGACCTTCCTTGAGGAGCGGACGATCGGGCCGGAACTCGGGCAGGATTCAATCGACGCCGGGCGCCTCGCCGCAACGGTCGCGATGATCGCGGTCATGCTCTTCATGGTGGCAGGTTACGGTTTCTTCGGAATGATCGCCAACGTAGCGCTCATCCTGAACCTGATCTTCATCATCGCGCTGATGTCGCTCATCGGCGCCACGCTGACCATGCCGGGTATCGCGGGGATCGTGCTGACCATCGGCATGGCCGTGGATGCGAACGTGCTGATCCTCGAACGGGTGCGGGAGGAACTGCGAAACGGCACACGTCCTGCACGCGCCATCGAGCTTGGCTATGAGAAGGCGTCTTCCGCCATCATGGACGCGAACGTCACCACCCTGATGATCGCGGTCATTCTCTTCGCGCTCGGGTCCGGGCCGGTTCGCGGCTTTGCCGTGACGCTGGCACTCGGCCTCGTCACTTCCCTGTTCACCGCGGTCTCCGTCACCCGTCTGCTCATCTCCATGTGGTATGACTGGCGCCGGCCGAAGACGCTGAAGGTCTGACATGTATCGGCTCAAGCTCGTTCCCGACAACACGAACTGGGACTTCTTCCGTTTTGCGCGCGTGGTGTTCCCGGCCTCGATGCTGGCCATGGTCATCGCCATCGCGAGCTGCTTCACGCTGGGCTTCAACTTCGGCATCGACTTTCTCGGCGGCACGACCATCCGCACGGAGGCCAGTCAACCCGTGGACATCGGCGCCTATCGCAATGCGCTGGAACCGCTGGGTTATGGGGATGTGACACTGACGCAGGTCTATGATCCGACATTCCGGGCGGATCAGCACGTGGCGCAGATCCGCATCCAGGCCCCCGATGATGCACATATGCTGTCATCGGACCAGATCACCGCGGCGGAGCACGCCCTTCAGGCGGTTGACCCCTCCATCCGTTTCCAAGCGGTGGAAACCGTCGGGCCGAAGGTCTCGGGCGAACTGGTCTCCATGGCGCTGCTGTCTCTCGGCGCGGCGATCATCGGGATCATGTTCTACATATGGATGCGCTTCGAATGGCAGTTCGGCGTCGCGGCGGTTGCGGCGCTTCTGCACGACGCAGTCATGACCATAGGCGTCTTCTCACTGTTCCAGATCAAGTTCGATCTGACCGTCGTCGCTGCTGTGCTGACGGTGGTGGGCTATTCGATCAACGATACGGTGGTGATCTTCGACCGGGTGCGCGAGAACCTCGTGAAATACAAGAAGCGCAGCCTGAAGGACATCGTGAACCTCTCGCTCAATGAAACGCTGAGCCGGACGATCATGACGACGATGACCACTTTCCTCGCGCTTCTCGTGCTGCTGGCGCTTGGCGGGGATGTGATCCGGGGCTTCTCCTTCGCGATGGTGTTCGGGATTTTCGTTGGTTGTTACTCCACGATCTTCATCGCTTCGGTGGTGCTGATATGGCTTGGCGTGGATCGCTCGGACAAGACGGAAAAGGCAGGAAAGGACGCAGCGAAGGCCGCGCCCTGAGCCTCATTCCGCGGTCGGCGGGGCGAGCCCGAAGGGTTCGTCCTCCGTCCGCGTGATGAAGCGCGCCACGGCATCGGCAAGGCCGGTGGCCAGCGGCACCGAAGGGTTGGAATAGCTGGCCAGATTGGCGGCCTTGTCGCCGGGCGGAACCTCCTTCAGCACATGGTTCATGCCGGGGAGCAGCAGGGTCACGGCGTCATTTCTCGCCTGTGTGAGCGTTGCGGCATCGGTCGGGTCGAGTTGCAGATCCTCCCCGCCGGAGACGATCATCAGCGGACCGCCATAGCGCCGCGTCATCTCTCCCGGATCGTGCGAAAACAGATCGATCAGGTAGCCCTGAATCTGGGGTCCGAGCATCGGACGGAGCGATTCCGGGATCTGATCCTCCGGCACGCGCTGGCCGCGTTGCAGGCTGTCGAGAGCGGCATCCGCAGCGCTACGTGTGCTGTCATCTTCCAGGCTCCGGGTAAGCTGATCCTCCAGCACCACGGCGAGCGACCTGCCCGGAGTGGCCAGAAGGATCACCCCACAGAAAGCCCGCTCATCGCCCGCCACCGCGCTCAGGGCGACCAGCCCACCCTCGCTGTGGCCGATGAGCCAGGTGCAGGGCAGACCGGTTTGTCCGGCGAGGCTTGCCGCCCAGACGATGGCGTCTCGCCCATAGGCGGCCAGCGTCACGTCATTCGCATCGGAAATCGCAGCGGCGCTTCCGAACATGCCACGCTTGTCGGCCCGGAGTGTCGCGATACCGCGTTCCGCCAGCGCTTCGGCAAGCTGCTTGTAGGCGTCGGTGTCAAGGCCGAGCGGTCCGTTGCCATTCCTGTCCGTGGGGCCGGAGCCGGGCAGGATCAGCGCGACAGCCTGCGGCGATTGCGGTGTCAGGTATGTTCCGGCAAGCGCCCCCAGCGGTCCGGGCGCGGTTAGCTCCTTTTCCGTCAGGCCATCGGCCAGCGCGGGAGAGGCGAGGGGGATAGCCGCGAGAAAAGCGGCGCGGGCGAATTGCAGCATCATGAACCTCCGCCGGGGCAAGATAGTGCCGGATGCCGTTTCGCCAACCGATACCCTGTGAAACCGGGAGGATTGGCAGTATCATGACCATGAAACTGCGGAGGGTGAGATGCGCCTCAACGAAATCGTTTACAACGATGCGCGGCCGATTGATGGCTATGGGCCGGGGTTCTTCCGCGTTGCCGGAAAGGTGATCGAGGGGCCGGTGCTGGTTTCCGCGCAGGGTGCGGCGACCTGGGGCGGGCTGGAGGACGTGGCTCCGCTGCTCTCGCTCAAGACGAAGATCGACGTGCTGTTCATCGGCACAGGGGCGGAGGTCGCCTTTCTTCCCCGCGCGCTTCGCGAGCAACTGGAAGAGGCGGGTCTTGCCGCGGAGGCGATGGCCACGCCGGCCGCCGCCCGGACCTACAACGTGCTCCTTTCCGAAGGACGGCGGGTGGCAGTGGCGCTTCTCCCCGTGATGGCGCCGCCTGCCGGTGCGTGATCGCCGCATCGGCCACATGGGCGGCTTTTCCCGCTCTCTGGGATAGGCTATCCGGCGAGTATGACGCTTGAGGTAAGAGATCTGGCCTGCGCGCGGGGCGGGATACCGGTGCTGGAAGGGGTAAGCTTCACGCTTCCCCCCGGCGGTGCTCTTGTGCTGCGCGGCCCGAATGGCATCGGCAAGACAACGCTGCTGCGGACGCTGGCCGGATTGCAGCCGCCGCTTTCCGGCACGATTTCCGCGCCGCCTGAGGCCATCGCCTATTCCGCCCATGCGGACGGGCTGAAGGCGACGCTGACTGTTACCGAGAACCTCGCCTTCTGGGCGCGGCTGCACGGACAACGCGAGATCGGTTCGGCGATGGAGACCTTCGGCCTCGGTCCCCTGCGCGAACGTCCGGCACAGAACCTTTCGGCGGGTCAGCGGCGGCGGCTGGGCCTTGCGCGGCTTCTGGTCACGGGGCGACCGATCTGGCTGCTGGACGAGCCGACGGTTTCGCTGGACAGCGAGGGCGTGACGCTTTTCGCGGATGCGGTGCGGGCGCATCTGGCCAGCGGCGGTGCGGCGCTGATCGCCACCCATGTCGATCTGGGCCTCGGCGTGCCGCCCGTGATGGACATCGCGGCCTTCCGGGCGCGGGCCGAGGCGATGGGGGATTTCGACCTGGCTTTCGGAGGCCTCTCGTGATCGCGCTTCTGCTGCGGGATCTGCGGCTTGCCTTCCGCAGCGGCGGCGGCTTCGGGCTCGGGCTGGCCTTCTTCCTTATCCTCGCCGTTCTGGTGCCGTTGGGGGTCGGGCCGGAGGGGAGCACGCTTGCACGGATCGCGCCCGGCATCATCTGGGTGGGGGCGCTGCTCTCCGCGCTGCTGTCGCTCGACCGGATTTTCGCGCTGGATCATGAAGATGGCTCGCTCGACCTCATCGCTACCGCACCAATTCCCCTGGAGGGCGTGGTCTTCATCAAGGCGCTGGCCCATTGGCTGACGACGGGGCTGCCGCTCACCCTCATCGCGCCGCTGCTGGGGCTGCTGCTGAACCTTCCGCTGCAAGGCTATCCTTGGCTGCTGGCCTCGCTCGCAGCGGGGACGCCCGCGCTCTCGGTCATCGGGACCTTCGGCGCGGCGCTGACGGTGGGCTTGAAGCGGGGCGGGTTGCTTTTGTCCCTGCTGGTGCTGCCGCTCTATGTCCCGACGCTGGTCTATGGGGCAGAGGTGGTGCGCCGGGGAGCAGAGGGCTTCTCGCTCGCCACGCCGTTCCTTCTGCTCGGCGGCATCACGGCGGGGGTGCTGGCGCTTTTGCCCTTCGCGACGGCCGCGGCAATTCGTATCAACCTCAGGTGACTGTGCGGGACGCCCAAAACCATGCTAGAGCCATGACGACACAGGAGCAGAACAGGATGCGTGTGACCTCGCTCTGGGAATATGCCAATCCCGTCCGTTTCATGCAGACTTCCGCCAGGCTGCTGCCCTGGTGTGTCGGGCTGACGGTGGTCTGCCTGGCTGTCGGGCTCGTTTGGGGTTTCTTCCTGACGCCGGACGATTATCGTCAAGGCTCCACGGTGAAGATCATCTTCCTGCACGTGCCCGCAGCGCTCATGGCGATCAACGCCTGGTTGATGATGTTGGTCGCGTCGCTGATCTGGCTTATCCGGCGGCACCATGTTTCCGCGCTGGCGGCGCGGGCAGCGGCACCGGTGGGCATGGTCATGACCCTTATTGCGCTGTTCACCGGCGCGGTCTGGGGCCAGCCGATGTGGGGAACCTGGTGGGCCTGGGATCCGCGGCTGACCTCCTTCCTCATCCTCTTTCTGTTCTACCTCGGCTATATCGCGCTCTGGCAGGCGGTGGAGGATGCGGATACCGCGGCCGACCTGACTTCGGTGCTCTGCCTTGTCGGTTCGGTGTTTGCCGTGCTGTCGCGCTATGCGGTGAACTTCTGGAGCCAGGGGCTGCATCAGGGCGCCTCGCTCAGCCTTGACCGCAAGGAGAATGTGGACAACGCCTTCTGGATACCGCTCGTCATCTGCATGGCGGGCTTCGCATTGCTGTTCCTGACGTTGGTGCTGATACGGACACGGACGGAGATCCGGGCCCGCCGCCTCAAAGCACTGGAATTGCGGGAGCGCATGGCATGATGCCTGATCTGGGGAAATACGCGGTTTCGGTGCTGTCGGCCTATGGCGTGACCTTCCTGCTCCTTGTTGGAATGGTGGCGCTGACGCTGCTTCGCGGTTCAAAGGTGAAGCGGCGGCTTGAGGAAGCGGAAGAAAGGCGGCGTGGTCGTGGCTAGAATATCTCCCCTCGTCCTGATTCCGCCTGTGGCCTTTGCGGGGCTGGCTGCGCTGTTCTTCTTTGGCATGGGTCGGGATGATACCTTGCCCTCCACCCTGGTGGGTCGTGAGGCTCCGGCCATCGCCGTAACTCCGCTGGGTCAGGATTCTGGCTTCGACACGGCGGTGCTCAAGACGCCCGGGGTGAAGCTTGTCAACTTCTGGGCAAGCTGGTGCGCCCCCTGCCGCGCCGAACATCCCATGCTGGAGAAGCTCGCCGCCGAAGGGGTGCCGATCTATGGCATCAACTACAAGGACGATCCGGCAAAGGCACTGGCCTTCCTTCAGGAGCTGGGCGACCCCTTCCATGGCATCGGTGCGGACGCCTCCGGTCGCATGGCGTTGAACTGGGGAGTATACGGCGTGCCGGAAACCTATGTGATCGACAGTGCGGGCAAGGTCGTCATGCGCTTTGCCGGGCCGATCACCGCGGGGGAGTTGGACCGGACGCTTCGTCCGGCCATTAAGGGCGCGCGCTAGCTCCGAATCGTCTCGAGCCCCGCCAGCAGCACCTCCCGCGACTGGGAGCCGTATTCCCTCCGCCAGATCACGGCAAGGGTGACGATGGTGCTTGCGATCAGCGGCAGCGGCCCGCCCAGCCAGCCAAGCGCCGCCAGCGCAAAATAGATGGAGCGAAGCCCCCGATTGAAGCCGCGTGCCGCACGAATGTTGATCTCCGCCGCCTGATCCGCGATCACCGTGGCCTTGGGGTCTGCAGGGTCGTTCGGAACCGCTCCCATCAGGATGGTGCAGTAACCAAACAGCCTGTGCGCCCAGAGGAATTTCAGAAACGCGTTGGTCACGAAAAGCAGGACCAGCAGCATCTTCACCTCCCATACCACGGGGGTGAGTTCGCCCAGCGTCAGGTCTTCCGCCACATTGCCCACCCGCTCCCGGTTGCCGATGAGCGCGAGGCCGCCACCAATCGCGATCATGCAGGCGGAGGCAAGAAAGGATGTACCTTGCCGGAGGCTCGCCATGACATTCGCATCGAACAGACGCGGGGTGCGCGTAATGAACTGTCGCATCCATTCACGGCGGTAGTGCTCCATCAGCGTCGCAACGGACAAGCGGGGAGCATCCGTCCGCTCGATCAGGTAACCGCTGACCAGCCAGACCAGCAGAAGCAGGCCGACGGCAATGGCGTCGGCGGCTGTGAACGGAGTGAAAGTAAAGATATGCTGCATCGAACCTGACCTTTGTCGAACAGTCTCACGCCTCTCGGCGGGGGGCCAGAGCGCATGCGGCACCGATGTGGCTTGTTGCGCGGAGTGATGTAGAATTCCCTACAAGGACCGTTCCGCGACATCCTGAGACCGGAGTCTGCAATGGCGAAATCTGCCTGTCTCTCATGCCTGATTGTCGGGGCGATCATGCTATCGGGTGCGTCTAGGGCGGGCGCTTTGGATTGGCCTGCCGTCGGTCGTCTCGATTCGGGCAGCAGTGTCTGCAGCGCCGTCCTCATCGCGCCTGATCGCGTGTTGACAGCGGCGCATTGCGTGAGCCTCGCCGACGGCGGACCGTTTCCTGCGGAAAAGATCGTGTTTCGGGCGGGCCGCGCGCTGGGGGAGGAGGTGGAGCAGTCCGTGGCGCGGCGTGTGGTGCTCCATCCCGATTATCTGCCGCGAGCGGAGGCGGGCAGCCGTCTTGCCTCGGATATCGCGCTGGTTGAGTTGCTGATACCCCTTGACGTGCAGTCGATACCGCTTGAGCAGGCGCTTTTGCCGCCGGATGACCTGACCGCCATCGCCTATTCCCGCAAACGACCAGAGGATCCGCCGCAGGTGTTATCCTGCCCTCTGCTCAGGCGGAGCCTTGGCACGTTGTTGATCGACTGCGGTGTAACGGGAGGGGCCTCGGGGGCGCCACTGATCGCGGGGCCGCTCGGGGCAGGGCGCCTCGTCGGCATCGTCGTTGCGCGGGGCGAGGCAGGGGGCCGGGACATCGCTTTCGCCGTGCCGGTCGCCGATGCGCTTCCCGTGCTGGAGAGCGCTACCCGAACCCCTTGAAATACCGCTGTCGCTTTCCCAGATCGGTGTTACCGGGATGCCCAACAAGGGGTCCGGTTAACCGCGCCTTGCCCTCACCGGGAAGGCCAATCAAGACATCGCTCAATGGAGGATGATCCATGCGAACCTTTGATCTCGCCCCGCTCTATCGTGCAACCGTGGGGTTCGACCGTATCGCCGACCTGATGGACCGGGTTCTGGCCGCCGACGTCCAGCCTGGTTACCCGCCGTACAATATCGAAAAGACAGCCGAAAACAGCTACCGCATCTCCATTGCCGTCGCCGGCTTCTCACCTGAGGAAATGTCGGTCGAGATGCGTGACAACTCGCTTATCGTCAGCGCCCGCAAGGTGAAGGAAGATGGCGAACGCAGCTTCCTGCATCGCGGTATCGCGACGCGCGCGTTCGAGCGCCGTTTTGCTCTTGCCGATCACGTGCGTGTCTCGGGCGCGACCCATGCCGATGGCATGCTGCACATCGACTTGGTGCGGGAAGTTCCCGAAACGCTGAAACCGCGCAAGATCGAGATTACCTCGACGGTGTCGGCTCCGAACGTCATCGAGGCCAAGGAAGCAGAAGGCGAAGGTCAGGCCGCCTGACATCCTTTACGGACGAGTTTCCCGGGGGGCGCGCATCTGGCGCGCCCTTTCCGTTTCAGCCGCCTGTGTCGTGGGCAGAGCAGACCTAAGATTGCTCCTGGGTCACCCCTCGTCGGCAGACTGCTCGGGCGGGACGACCAACACCTTGTCGATCCGGCGTTCATCGAGATCGACCACTTCGAACTTCCACCCGTGCCGCTCGAACGTATCTCCCAGCGCGGGCATGCGCTGCAACTCGTCCAGCACCAGACCCGCTACAGTGGCATAGTCGGCATCGGGCTTGCGCGGATAACCCAACCGGTCCGAGAATTCGTCCACGGACATCCAGCCCGCGATGAGGTAGCTGCCGTCATCGCGAAGAAACAGGGCAGGCTCCCCCGTCTCATCCTCATCGAAAACACCAGCGATGGCCTCCAGAACGTCGCCGGTGGTCACGATCCCCTCGAACTCGCCGTATTCGTCAAAGATCAGTGCGATGTGCGGGGGCGAGCGGCGGAGAACTTCGACGACATCCAGCGCCTTTGCCCGGTCCGATACGACCGGAACTTCCCGCATGAGATTGGCCACACTGAACGGGCGGTCCGTTGTCCGCGCCTCGAACACGTCACGGGAAAAGATCACCCCCGGCACGTCATTTGTCGTCCTGTCCCGCACCGGTAGTTTAGAGAACCGCGATTTGTGGAGTGTCGCAAGCACTTCCTCTTCCGTCGCATCGAGATCGACCATTTCTACGTCCCGGCGCGGTGTCATCAGCCCGCGTGCGTTTCGGTCAGCCAGACGCATGACACCGGAAAGCATGGCCGATTCGCCCGTTTCGATGACACCTGCAGACTGCGCCTCTGAAAGAACCGTGCGCACCTCTTCCTCCGTGACCTTCGACTCCTCGCTGTCCGTCTGGCCCAGCAGCCGGAGAACCGCGCGGCCGGACAGGTCTAGGAACCAGACGAGAGGAGACGCGATCTTTGCCAAAACGGCCATGAGCGGTGCAACGCGCGAGGCCACGTTTTCCGGGTTCCGAAGGGCGATCTGCTTGGGCACCAGCTCCCCGATGATGAGCGACAGGTAGGTGATGGTCACCACGACGATCAGCACGCCGAGCGCGTCGGCCGTTGCGGGCGAAAGCCCATGCGTGCGGAGCCATTCGGAGAACCGTCCGCCCAGCGTCGCCCCGGAAAACGCGCCTGACAGCACGCCGACAAGGGTGATGCCGATCTGAACCGCGGACAGGAAGCGGCCCGGGTTCTCGGAAAGATTGAGCGCGATCTTCGCCCCTCTGCTGCCCTTGTCAGCCAGTGTGCGAAGGCGCGCGGGTCGAGACGAGACGATGGCCAGCTCCGCCATTGCGAGTACGCCGTTCACCAGAATGAGGACGAGAACAATGAATAGTTCAAGGAACAAGGGGGTCGCCTTTCCTGTGTCGCACCTCAATCGGGAGCATGAATCGCGGCCCATGACGGCTGTCGGTCGCCCGGCGCGGAGCGGGCGGCGTGGATGGCGCGGGCGATCGCGCGGGCAAGGCAGCAGGCTGCGGCATGGCCGAGACGATACAGGTCCGCTCCCCCTTCTGCCAGAGGCTGCGCACCCGTCGCTGCGGCAAAGACCAGATCGCCGTCGAACAGAGTGTGTGAGGGAACGATGGCCCGCGCCATTCCGTCCTGAGCGGCGGTGGCGAGCCGCGTGGCCTCGGCCTGCGTAAGCTGGGCGTCGGTGGCAACGATGGCGATGGTGGTCGCCTCTCCGAGCTGCTTGCCTGGCCCGTCCATGTCCTGCGGCGGCAGGGGAGAAGGCAGGCCGAGGCCGCCGAACTCCCCGTCCATCTCCCATGGCGCGGCCCAGAATTGTGGGCCGTTGCCCAGCGTCACAGAGCCGAGCGCGTTCACGGCAACCAAAGCGCCTACCGTCAGCCCGCCTTCAAGCACCACGGAGGCAGAGCCAAGCCCGCCCTTCCAGTTCCGTGTCGTGGCTCCTGTCCCCGCGCCGACACTGCCTATATCAAAGCGGGATGCCGCGTTGGCGAGTGCGGTACGGCCAAGCGCCTTGTAGGGGTTCTCCCGCCATGACTTGTCGCCGCCATTGGTCAGGTCGAACAGGATCGCTCCGGGAACGATGGGAACCCGCTGACCGCCTACGGCAAACCCGCGGCCCGCCTCCCGCAGCGCGTCGGCCACGCCAGAGGCCGCATCAAGGCCGAAAGCCGATCCGCCGGAGAGGACGAGCGCGTCCACCTCCTGAACCAGCCGGTCGGGGGCGAGCAGGTCCGTCTCCCGCGTGCCGGGTGCGCCGCCCATCACGGAAACGGCGGCAGTGAACGGTCGCTCCCCCACCAGCACAGTCGCTCCGCTTTTGAGGCGGGCATCGGACGCATTGCCGACCGACAGCCCCGCGACATCGGTAATGAGATTGCGCCGTCCGGGCCGCATCACGCCGTCTCCTCCAGCCAGCCCGCGGGGATGCGGGGGGTCGCTGCGATCAGTTGCGCCGTGTAGGTTTCGCGCGGGGCATCGAATACCTCGGCCGTTGGACCCCCCTCGATGATGCGCCCCCCTCGCATGACCATCACCTTGTCGGTGATGCCACGCACCACGGCAAGATCATGGCTGACAAACAGGTAGCTCAGTTTCAGGCGTTCCTGCAGATCGGAGAGCAGATCGAGGATCTGGGCCCGTACGCGGACATCCAGCGCGGAAACCGCCTCGTCCAGCACGATGAGAGCCGGCCGGATGATGAGCGCGCGGGCGATGGCGATGCGCTGGCGCTGACCGCCCGAGAATTCATGGATGTATTTCCGCATGTCATCGGGCGACAGGCCGACCTCCACCAGCGCCGCCGCCACGCGTTCCCTCTGCTCCGGGCGGGAGCAGGGGCGCAGGTGAAACGGCTCGGCCACCAGCCGCTCTACCCTGTGGCGCGGGTCGAAGCTGCCGAACGGGTCCTGAAAGACGACCTGCACCCGCGCCCGCTGGCCATGGCTCATCCGGCCAGCGACGACCGGCTCTCCGCCAAGGCGGATTTCTCCCGACTGTATCGGGTCGAGACCCAGAATGGTGCGGGTGAGGGTGGATTTTCCGCACCCGGATTCACCCACCAGCCCGACGCTTTCCCCTTCCCGCAGCGTAAGGCTCACGCCGTCCACCGCCCGCAACGTGCGTTGGGTTCCGAGCAACCCGTCGCGGGGCAGGGGATAGGCGCGAACCACATCCCGCACCTCCAGCAGCGGTGCGCCGAGACTTGGGTGCGCACGTTCCGGCACATGGGCGGAGGCCGCGAAAAGCTGGCGCGTATAGGTCGCGCGTCTTTCCCGGAACACGGTTTCGGTCGGTCCCTGCTCCACGATGCGGCCCTGGCTCATCACAGCCACCCTGTCTGCCATGCGGGCGACAACGGCAAGATCATGGGTGATGAGCAGCAGGCTCATGCCCTCGTCGGCCACGAGATCCTTGAGCAGATCCAGAATCGCCGCCTGCGTCGTCACGTCGAGCGCGGTCGTCGGTTCATCGGCGATCAGCAGTTTCGGACGGAGCGCGGTGGCCATGGCGATGCATACCCGCTGCCGCTGACCGCCAGACAGCTCATGCGGGAAACGATCGAGCGGCACACGGGTTGCGTCCAACCCGACACGGTCGAGCCGCGCCCGCGCGATCTCCAGCGCTTCGGACCGTGAGGCGCGCCGGTGAACGACGAGAGTCTCAGCCACCTGCGCGCCGATGGTCTGCATCGGGTTCAGCGCCGTCATCGGTTCCTGAAAGACCATGCCGATCTCCGCACCCCGCAGACGGCACATCCGCTGCTCGGAGAGCGGGAGCAGATCCACCCCGTCCAGCAGGGCCGCGCCCCGCACCTCGCCCCCTTGGGGCAGCAGCGCCATGAGGGCCAGCGCGCTCATGGACTTGCCCGACCCGGACTCCCCCACCAGCCCCATCACCTCACCCGCCCCGATGTCGAAGGACACGTCCCGCACCACCGGCGTACCACGGAGGGTAACCGCAAGATCCCTGACAGAGAGCATCGGCGCGCTCATCTGCCCCGCCTCAGACGCGGATCCAGCACGTCACGGAGGCCGTCGCCCATCAGGTTGAGGCCGAGCACCGTCACCACGATCGCCAGCCCCGGCAGGATGGCGACATGGGGCGCGAGGGCCACCAACGTCTGCGCCTCTGCCAGCATCCGCCCCCAGGAGGGGATCGGCGGTTGTGCGCCAAGGCCGACATAGGACAGCCCGGCCTCCGCCAGAATGCCCAGCGAGAACTGGATGGTCGCCTGCACGATCAGGAGGTTGAGGATATTGGGCAGGATATGCTCCACCGAAATCCGCGCGCGCCCCTTGCCCGCGACCTGCGCGGCGCGGACGTAGTCGAGCGTCCACAGGCTCAGCGCTCCTCCCCGTGCGACGCGTGCAAAGACGGGAATGTTGAAGATGCCGATGGCAAGGATCGCATTGACGGCGGACGGTCCCAGCACGGCGGTGATCAGGATGGCGATGACGAGGCTCGGGAAAGCAAAGATCACGTCGTTGCCGCGCATGATCGCCTCGTCCAGCAGGCTGCCCCGACTTGCGGCGGCGGCAAGTCCCAGCGGCACGCCGATCCCCACCCCGATCCCCACCGCGATCAATGCGACGGAGACAGAGGTCCGCGCCCCGACCATCAGCATGGACAGGATGTCGCGCCCGAGCTGATCCGTGCCGAGCAGGTAGCCCGGCGTGCCGACGGGCTTCAGCTTCGCAGCTACGGCCAGCGTCTCCACCGAATGGGGAGTCCAGAACAGCGACAGCAGCGCCGCGAGCAGCACGATGAGCGACAGAGCCCCGCCGACGACCAGAGAAACCGGCGGCCTCACGCGCGCGCCCTCAACCGGGGATCGATGAACATATAGGCCAGATCGGTCAGGAAGTTCACCACTATGACGGTGAACACCAGCAGCATGACAGCCGAGCGCACGACGATCAGGTCCCGCTGGGTGATGCCCTGAAAGATCAGCCGCCCGAGGCCGGGGAGATAGAACACGTTCTCGATAATGATTGCGCCCGCCAGCAGAAAGGAGAACTGCAGCCCCAGAATTGTCAGGACCGGGATCAGCGCGTTGCGAAGCGCGTGACCAAGAATGGCACGGCGGAGGCTCAGCCCTTTGGCGCGTGCGGTGCGGATGTAATCCTGCCCCAGTGTTTCGATCAGGGCGGATCGCATGACGCGCGCGAGGATGGACGCCTGCGGCAGCGCAAGGGCGATGGCGGGAAGCGTCAGCGACTTCACCACGGGCCAGGGACCCGCGCTCCAGCCCGGAAAACCGCCGGAGGGGAACCAGCGCAGCGTGATCGAAAAGAGCAGCACCAGCAACATCGCGAACCAGAAGTTCGGCACCGCGATGCCAAGCTGGGTCACGCCCATCACCGACCAGTCGGTCACGCTTCCCCGGCGAGATGCTGCGAGCAGGCCTGCCGGCAGACCTATGAGGACACTCAGCACAAGCGCATAGAGAGCAAGGGGGAAGGAGACGGCAACCCGCTGTCCGATCAGCTCTCCCACCGGTACGCGGTACGTATAGGACGTGCCGAAATCGCCTGTCGCCATGCCGGCGATCCAGCGCAGGTACCGCTCGGCGACGGGCCGGTCCAGATCCATTTCCCGGCGGAGGGCGGCAACGGTGTCCGGCTCTGCGTTCATGCCCAGCATGAAGGTAGCCGGATCACCGGGCACGCTCTCGATCACAGCGAAGATCGCCACGCTCGCAACGATGAGGCTCAGCAGGAGCGAGGTGATGCGGGAGAGGGTGAAGCGGAGCATTGGGACCAGTCGTGTTGCGCCGCAGCGTAGATGTCGCGCGGCGCGGGGTCCAGATGTTTTGGGCTGGCGCACCGAGGCTCATGGTCCGTCTGGATGGAAACGCTATGTCGCGCCAGGCCAGCGATGGTGATCAACCGCCTGATCCCCCGGGTGGAGGGCGCTTGTCGCGGCTCTTTCCGTGCCGGCGCGCGGGTCTTCGGCAAGGTGCTGAACAACAGGGTGCTGAAAAGTATTCCGAGCTTGCTCCTGCACGGAAATCTCTGCCTCGTTGTTGAGGAGTCTCCCGAAACCTCAGGCTTGGCTCCTGACAAGGCCGATTACGTGGTTTTCAACGCAAGGCCGGGTAGACCACGATCTTTTCAGTAGCCTGTCAGCAGCGCGCGTCATGGGAAACCACCACATTCGCGGAAGGGCGCGGTCGGCCGACGAAGAGGCTTCCCACCCGTAGGCGGGAAGCCAAGAAGATCGGGAATTTCCCCGGTCGCTAGGTGGTAAACAGTCAGGCCACCATCAGGATCGGGTTTTCCAGCAGGTCCGCCATGGCCTTGAGGAATTCCGCCCCCAATGCCCCATCGATCACCCGGTGATCGACGGAGAGCGTGACGGACATGACCGTGGCCACCTCTATCTCACCATCCTTGCCGACGACCGGCTTCTTGACGCCCGCTCCGACGGCGAGGATCGACCCGTGCGGCGGGTTGATGACGGCATCGAAATTGTCGATCCCATACATGCCGAGGTTGGAGATCGCGAAGCTGCCGCCCTGATATTCCTGCGGCGCGAGCTTGCGGTCCCGCGCCCGATGGGCAAGGTCGCGCATCTCTGCCGACAGGGCGGAGAGAGACTTCTTGTCCGCGTCGCGGATCACAGGCGTGAACAGCCCGCCCTCCACGGCCACGGCCACCGCCACGTCGGACGGCTTCAGTTTGAGGATGCGGTCACCCGCCCAGACGGCATTGGCATCCGGCACCTGCTGCAACGCGACTGCGCCCGCCTTGATGATGAAGTCGTTGACCGACAGCTTTACCCCCCGGCCCGCAAGCTGGTGGTTGAGGGTCTGCCGGAACTCCATCAGCGCATCGAGCCGGATGTCGCGGCGCAGATAGAAATGCGGGATGGTCTGCTTGGCCTCGGTCAGCCGCGCCGCGATGGTCCGGCGCATCCCGTCGAGCGTGACTTCCTCATAATCGCGGTCAGCGTAAAGCTTCTTGACCATGTCTGCAGAGGCGCCGGTCGCCATGGCCGCTTTCTGCGGTTCGGGCTTCTGCTCCGGTGCGGATGCCGTCGTCTCCGCTGCGGGGGCGCGCGTCGGCTGGCCGGGTTTTGCCGTCTCCACGTCCGCCTTCACGATACGGCCATGCGGGCCGGAGCCGGAGAGGGCGGCAAGATCGATGCCCTTTTCCGCAGCGATACGGCGGGCGAGGGGGGAGGCGAAGATCCGCTCTCCCTCTGCCCGCGCGGACGCTTTTTCGGCGGCCTGGGGAGGCGCCTCGGGCGCAGCGGCAGCCTGCTTCGGGGCCTCCTCCGCCTTGGGCATGGCCTTGGATGCGGGCGCATCCTCCACACTCTCGCCTTCCTCCACCAGCACCGCGATGGGTGCGTTCACCTTCACGCCCGCGGTACCTTCCGGGACGAGGATCTTACCGATGACCCCCTCGTCCACGGCCTCGAATTCCATCGTGGCCTTGTCGGTCTCTATTTCCGCGAGGATGTCTCCGGAGGAGACGGTATCCCCCTCCTTGACCAGCCATTTCGCGAGCGTCCCCTCCTCCATCGTGGGAGACAGGGCGGGCATCAGGATTTCAGTCGCCATTCTCTCCCCCTTCAGCGGTAGGTGACCTTCTTGACCGCCGCGACGACATCGTCCGCGGTGATCAGCGCCAGTTTCTCAAGGTTAGCGGCATAGGGCATGGGCACGTCCTTGCCTGCGCAGTTGATCACGGGTGCGTCGAGCCAGTCGAACGCGTTCTCCATGATATAGGCCGACAGGTGGTTGCCGATGGATCCGACGGGGAAACCTTCCTCCACCGTCACGCAGCGGTTGGTCTTCTGCACGGAGGCGAGGATCGTGTCGTAGTCGATCGGCCGCAGCGTGCGAAGGTCGATGACTTCCGCCGAGATGCCTTCCTCCGCCAGCTTGTCCGCCGCGGCCAGGGCGTGGCTCATCCCGATGCCGAAGGAGACGATGGTGACATCCGTGCCCTCCCGCCAGATTTTCGCCTTGCCGAACGGGATGGTGAAATCTTCGATGTCCGGCACCTCGAAAGAACGGCCGTAAAGGATTTCGTTTTCAAGGAAGATGACCGGATTCGGGTCGCGGATCGCGGACTTGAGCAGGCCCTTGGCATCGGCCGCGGAATAGGGCTGCACGACCTTCAGGCCGGGGATCTGCGCATACCATGCAGCATAGTCCTGGCTGTGTTGGGCCGCCACGCGGGCGGCGGCGCCGTTCGGGCCGCGGAACACGATCGGACATCCCATCTGACCGCCCGACATGTAGAGCGTCTTGGCGGCGGAGTTGATGATCTGATCGATCGCCTGCATGGCGAAGTTGAATGTCATGAATTCCACGATCGGCTTCAGGCCTCCGAAGGCCGCGCCGACGCCGATACCGGCAAAGCCGTGCTCCGTGATCGGAGTATCCACCACGCGTCGCGCGCCAAATTCGTCCAGAAGCCCTTGGCTGATCTTGTAGGCGCCCTGGTATTCGCCGACTTCCTCGCCCATCAGGAAGACGGTGTCATCGCCGCGCATTTCCTCCGCCATGGCCTCGCGGAGTGCCTCACGCACCGTCATTGTTTTCATCGGCGTGTCGTCCGGCCAGTCCGGCGTGGTATCGGCTGCCTTCTGCGGATGCGGCGCGGCCTCCACGGCGGATGTGGCTTTCGCTTCGGCCGGAGCCTTCGCTTCGGCGGGCGTCTCCGGTTTCGCCGCGGCAGGTGTCGCGGTTTCGGCGCTTTCGCCTTCCACCACGAGCACTGCGATGGGTGTGTTGACCTTTACCCCGGCGGTGCCCTCGGGGATGAGGATCTTGCCGACCGTGCCCTCATCCACGGCCTCGAATTCCATCGTGGCCTTGTCGGTTTCGATTTCCGCGATGATCTGGCCGGAGGACACCTCGTCCCCCTCCTTGATCAGCCATTTCGCGAGCGTGCCTTCCTCCATCGTGGGAGACAGGGCGGGCATCAGGATCTCGGTTGCCATTCTGTCTTTCCCCTCAGGCGTAGATATCGGTGTAGAGTTCGGAGAGATCGGGCTCCGGGCTTTCCTTGGAGAATTCGGCGGCCTCGTTCACGATGCCCTTGATCTCCTTGTCGATGGCCTTGAGGTCGTCCTCCGTCGCATGGCCGCCTGTCAGCAGCAGCTCGCGCACGTGTTCGATGGCATCGCGTTCTTCGCGCATCTTCTGCACTTCCTCACGCGTGCGGTATTTCGCGGGGTCCGACATCGAATGGCCGCGGTAGCGGTAGGTCATGACTTCGAGGATATAAGGCCCGTTCCCCGCGCGGCAGTGCGCGACGGCCTTCTCGCCCGCGGCCCGCACGGCAAGCACATCCATGCCGTCCACCTGTTCGCCGGGGATGCCGAAAGCCTCACCGCGGCCGAACAGAGTCTTGGACTTGGTGGAGCGTTTGACGCTCGTTCCCATCGCATACTGGTTGTTCTCGATGACAAAAACGACCGGCAGGCTCCAAAGTTCGGCCATGTTGTAGGTCTCATAGACCTGGCCCTGGTTGGCTGCGCCGTCACCGAAGTAGGCGAAGGTGACGCGGTCGTTGCCCAGATACTTGTCAGCGAAGGCAAGGCCTGCACCGATCGGCACCTGCGCGCCCACGATGCCATGCCCGCCGTAGAAGTGGCGCTCCTTTGAGAACATGTGCATGGAACCGCCCTTGCCCTTGGAGTAGCCCCCCTCCCGGCCTGTCAGTTCCGCCATGACCCCTTTCGCATCCATCCCGCAGGCCAGCATGTGCCCGTGGTCGCGGTAGGAGGTGACGCGCTTGTCGCCTTCCTCCGCGGCGGCCTCCAGGCCGACGACAACGGCCTCCTGCCCGATGTAAAGGTGACAAAAGCCTCCGATGAGGCCCATTCCGTAAAGCTGTCCCGCCTTCTCCTCGAACCGGCGGATCAGCAGCATCTCCCGGTAGTAGTGGAGAAGCTCGTCCTTGGACACGTTGGGCTTCTCGGCGGGTTTCCTGGCGGCCATGCGCAACTGCTCCCTCTGGGTAATAGTTCACCATTAAACCATTTTCGCAAGATGGCAAGTCGGGCATGTGCCGCCCCGCCTTGCGACCTGTCCTGAAATAGCAAAAGGGGGCAGACCGCCCCCTGGTTCCCGTTCGCCAGCAAGTTGATTTCCCGCTGGTTCAGCGGATGACGATCTCGTCCTGCCGCGTATAGCCCAGCACGTCGCGCGCCTGCTGGTCGAGCAGGTCGAGGTCGAGATACTGATCGGAGAGCCTTCGCGTGCGATTGCGCAACTCGTTCACCTCCGACTTCAGCCGGTCACGCTCCTCGGTGAGCTTTTCCGCTTCGGCCATGATCTGAACCCGGCTGAACACGCCGTGATCCCCCTGAACGGCGGCAAAGGTAAAATAGGTCGCCAGTGTGCCCGCGACCACGAAATACATCACCGCTCCGAGCGGGGGGCGCTTTCGCTGGCCGTTTATCATCCTGTCCCTCCACCGGGCGTCGTGCCGGGGTTCGTCATAGCGTCTCTCATGGACGTTTTCCCCCTCAAGTGTCGCACAGGCACGGCGGAATGCAACCATCTGTGCGCGTTGCGGCCTTGCTCCACGCGGCGGATCGCCTAGGCTTCACGGACTGGTTGGGGGAGGAAGCCATGCAACCTGTCGGCCATCTGCCCACGCATGAGGTGGAGAACCAGCCCGGCCCGCCGGGCGACAGGGATCTTTGGCGGGACGATCCTGCCCTGCGTGCCGCCGTAAAACGCGAGGCGGGTGATGCGGAGCTTCTTGCTGGCCACGGTAGCGAACTCGGACGCCTGGTCTGGCGGGAGGCGGCGCGGGACGCAAACCGCGCCGCGCCCGAGCTACGGCTTTACGATGTCGCCGGACGGCGCTGCGATGAGGTGCACTTCCATCCCGCGTATCACGATTTCCTGCGGCTGGGGCTGGGGGCGGGCTATGCGGCACTTCCCTGGGAGGGCGCGCGTGGCGGGCACGTGAGCCATGCCGCACTGGCCTATCTTCACAGTCAGGTGGAACCCGGCACCTGTTGCCCGATGACCATGACGTATGCCGCATCGGCGGCCCTCGGTGCGGCGCCAGATATTGCGGCGCGCTGGCTGCCGGGCCTTCGATCCCGCGACTACGATCCCCGCCTGCTGCCGGCGAGAGAGAAGGCGGGTCTGACGCTCGGCATGGCGATGACGGAGAAACAGGGCGGGTCGGACCTGCGCGGTTCCTCGACCCGAGCGGAGCGGACGGGCGAAGGCTGGCGGCTCACGGGGCACAAGTGGTTCTGCTCCGCGCCGATGTCGGACGGGTTCCTTACGCTTGCGCAGGCGGCGGAGGGGTTGACCTGCTTTCTCGTTCCCCGCTGGCTGGAGGACGGGCGGAACGCCATTCGTCTGCGGCGGCTGAAGGACAAGCTCGGCAACCGCTCTAACGCCTCGGCGGAGATCGAATACGAAGGGGCGTTCGCGGAGCCAGTGGGGGAGCCAGGGCGGGGCGTGGCAACCATCATCGCGATGGTGCATCACACGCGGCTGGATACGGCACTGGCGCCCGCGGGCCTGATGCGGGCCGCGCTGGTGGAGGCGCGGGACTGGGTCTCGGGGAGGCGGGCCTTTCAACGGCGGCTCATCGACCAGCCATTGATGCGCGCCGTTCTGGCGGATCTCACGCTCGACTGGCTGGGTGCCGTGGCGCTTGGCTTTCGCGTTGCGCGGGCGTTCGATGAAGATGATACCGCCTTTGCCCGGATCGGGGTGGCGCTGGCCAAGTTCATCGCCAACAAACGCTGCCCCATGGTGGTCGGCGAGGCTTTGGAAGTCAGGGGCGGCATGGGCTATGTCGAGGATACCGTCCTGCCGCTTCTTTACCGCGAGGCTCCGCTGAACGGCATCTGGGAGGGGTCCGGCAATGTCATCTGTCTCGACATCCTGCGGACGCTGGCCCGAGAACCGGCTGCGGCTGCGGCATTGCAGGCAGAACTGGAGGCCGCGCGGGGCGGCGATTCCCGCTATGACAGGGCGCTGACCGCCCATGAAGCACGCTGGCCGGGGCTGCCGGAGGAGGCGGAGGCGCGCTGGTTCGTCGAGCGGCTGGCCGTGCTGCTGACGGCAAGCCTGCTCCTTCGCGCAGGCGATGCGTCGGTTTCCGACGGATATATGATGACGCGGGTGGAGGGGGAGAGCGGCCGGATTCCGGGTAGCGTTTCCGGTCTCGACACCGGGGGCATCCTGGATTGGCTTTAGCAGGCTGCCGGAAAGTCTTTCAGGCCTGCGGGGTTGGAAACTGACCGCAATCCGAGACCCAGGCGGCAATCTCCACAATGGGGATCCTCACAGGGCAGATTTCAGCTTTTCAGAGCATAAGAGACTGCTGAAAGAGCATTCCACGACTCCTCTGAGGCGGAGGCCCTTCCCATACGGTTGAGATGCGCCCCGGAAACCGCCAGTTTTACCGCGTGAACGGACAGATTTTCTGTCTTTCGACGCAAGTCCGGGTCGGTGCCCGCTTTTTCAGCAGACTGATAAGGATCGTCACCTGCGCTCCCACGATGCCATGGCCATCGTAGAAATGGCGCTCCTTGGAGGACATGCGCAGGGAGCCGCCCGTGCCTTTGTCGTAGCGTACTCGCGGCCGGCCAGTCGGTCCTGAAGACCTTTCGCACCCATGCCGCAGGCCAATAAGAATAGAGAACTTTACACGTTGCTGAAAAAGGCTTTTGGCTTGTGGGAGTGGAAATCGTTTCGCCATCTGACGAGATCCAGCCGGAAGTCCATATATTTCGGGGCGTTTCCGGCGCGTTTTCTGATTCCCGCCGCATGGCATGATACTTCAGCGCTCTTTCAGCAGCCTTTTGGCGCATGAAAAAGGCCCCCGGGAAGGGGGCCTTCATGATCCATCGTGAGGGCTCAGCCCGCGATGGACGCCTCGTAGGTGGTCTGCACGGTCTCACCGAGAACACGGTCGAAATCCGCATCGGCCTGCTCCGCCGACAGGCCCTCTGTCAGCGCGCGGGAGAAGGAGGCGATGATCCCGGTATTCTGCGCCAGCTTGGCGTTCGCCTCCTCCCGGCTGTAGCCGCCCGAGAGCGCGACGACCTTCAGCACTTTCGGATGATCGACCAGCGGCTTGTAGAAGTTCGGAACGGTAGGCAGCGAGAGTTTCAGCATCACCGGCGCGGAAACGGTCTCCAGCCCCTTGAGCAGCGCGTCGCGCAGCAGTGATTCCGCTTCCGCCTTGTCGGCGATGGAGATCGTCACCTCCGGTTCAAGGATCGGGACAAGCCCATGGGCCAGAACCTGCTCACCCACCTCGAACTGCTGGTCCACGATCTTCTGTATCCCTGCAGGGTTCGCCGCGTTCACCACGGAGCGTTCCTTGGTGCCGAAGATCCCGGCCTTTGCCGCCCTGTCAAGCAGTGCGTCCAGTCCCGGCATCGGCTTCATGAGCTGCACGCCATCGGCTTCCGCCTCAAGCCCCTTGTCGATCTTCAGGAACGGCACCACGCTGCGGGTTTCCCAAAGATATGTCGCGGTCGGCGTGCCGTCGATATCGCGGTCCATGGTCTGTTCGAACAGGATCGCACCCACGACCTTGTCACCGGTGAAAGCGGGGGATTTGATGATCCGCGCACGCATGGCGTGGATCAGGTCGAACATCTCGGTTTCGCCCGAATAGGCGCTTTCTTCGATACCGTAGAGCCGGAGCGCCTTGGGGGTGGATCCGCCAGACTGGTCGAGCGCGGCGATGAACCCCGCGCCCTTCTTGATCTGCTCGGCCTGTTTAGCATTCGGCATGGTCATATCCCTGAAAATGACTTTGGGGGGCGTCATTTTCAGGTCTAGCCGGAGCGCCGCGGCCCCGCAATCTCTGGTGGCGCTAACGGTTGACCGGAGGCGTCAGACCATGTCCAACGCCTTGACCCCCGGCAATTCTTTGCCTTCCATCCACTCCAGGAACGCCCCGCCAGCGGTGGAGATATAGGTGAAGTCACCCGCCACTCCGGCCTTGTTCAGCGCGGCCACCGTATCGCCGCCACCCGCGACGGAAACAAGGCTTCCTTCTCGCGTCAGCTTGGCCGCATAGCGTGCGGCTTCGGTCGTCGCCTTGTCGAAAGGTTGGAGTTCAAATGCGCCGAGCGGGCCGTTCCAGATCAGCGTCCGGCAGGTGTCGAACACCTTCTCCAATTCCTTCACCGTCTGCGGCCCGGCGTCCAGGATCATCGCATCCGCCGGGCAGTCGTCGGCGGGCAGGATTTCATGTGGCGCGTTGGCCTTGAACTCACGTGACACGACAATATCGACCGGCAGGTGGATGGTGCAATTGGCCGCCTTCGCACGGGCAAGGATGTCGCGTGCGGTCTCGGCCATGTCAGGTTCGGCAAGGGATTTGCCGATCTGCTTGCCTTGAGCAACGAGGAAGGTGTTCGCCATCCCGCCGCCGATGACGAGATGGTCCACCTTGGTCACCAGATTGCCCAGCAGATCGAGCTTGGTGGACACCTTCGCTCCGCCAACGATCGCGACCAGCGGCCGTTTCGGATCTCCGAGCGCCGCGGCAAGCGCATTCAGTTCCGCCTCCATCTGCCGCCCCGCGCCGGAGGGGAGAAGCTTCGTGATTGCCTCGACCGAGGCATGGGCGCGGTGAGAGACGGAGAAGGCATCGTTGATGTAGATGTCGCCCAGCCGGGCAAGCTCCCGGGCGAAGGCCGGGTCGTTCTTCTCTTCCCCCTCGTGGAAGCGGGTGTTTTCGAGCATCACGACCTCACCAGGGCGGACTTTCTCGATCGCCTCCTCCGCGCGGGACCCGGTGCTATCCTCCGAGAAGACGACCTTGGTGCCAAATGCCTTTTCCATCGCCGGCTTGATGACCTTGAGCGACATCGACGGCACGACCTTTCCCTTCGGGCGGTCGAAATGCGCAAGCAGGATCGGCTTGCCGCCCTTTTCCAGCACGGAACGGATGGTGGGCGCGATCTTTTCGATTCGCGTGGCATCGGTCACCTTGCCGTCCGCCACCGGGACGTTCACGTCCACCCGGATGAGGACGCGTTTGTCTTTCAGGTCGAAATCGTCGAGCGTTTTCCAAGCCATGTGCTGTTCCTCGCAGTGGTCGCTGCGGTATTTCGCCCGAAGGGGTGGTGTGCGTCAACTCGCCCATATGTCTGTGCCGATGACCGGAGACGACGCTTTACCCTTTTCCTTGCGGGTTCCAGCTACTAGGTTGCGCCCAAAGCCAAGGAGGACAGGCCATGGCCGAGATCAAGGATCCGGAAAACACAATTATCATCGAGCTGAAGGACGGCCCCGTCGTCATTGAACTTCTCCCTGATGTCGCTCCCAAACATGCGGAACGCATGAAGGAACTCGCCCGCGCGGGCAAATACGACGGTGTCGTGTTCCATCGCGTGATCGACGGGTTCATGGCCCAGACGGGCGATGTGGAGAACGGCAACGCGACCGTCGAGACGTTCAACCTGCGGCGCGCGGGTACCGGCGGGTCGGACCTGCCGGATCTTCCGGCGGAATTCTCCCGCCTGCCGCATGATCGCGGAACGCTGGGCGCCGCCCGCGCGATGGACCCGAACTCGGCCAACAGCCAGTTCTTCATCAACTTCAAGGACAACCATTTCCTGAACGGTCAATACACGGTCTATGGCCGCGTGATCGAGGGGATGGAGAATGTCGATAAGATCAAGCGCGGCGAGCCGCCGGCAGAGCCGGACCGCATGATCTCCGTCAAGGTCGCTGCGGATGGCTGAGAACGACCTCGTCCGGCGCGGGATGTTCTTCGGGGCGGCGGTTGCCGTCGCCCTTGCGACCTTCGGTACGTTCAGCATCGGCGCGACCTTCCTGGGCCGGGCGGATGCGGCGGCGGAGGATGGTCCCGGCCCGGATCTGGTGATCCAGGTGGACGGTCAGGCGAAGGGGCGCGTGGTGATCGACCTGCTCCCCGATGTGGCGCCCGAACATGTGAAACGTATCGTCGCGCTGGCCGAGGCCGGAGATTACGACGGCGTCGTGTTCCATCGGGTCATCGAGGGTTTCATGGCCCAGACCGGCGATGTGCAGTTCGGCAAGCATGCTGGCGATACCTCGCGAGCGGGGATGGGCGGTTCCGACCTGCCGAACCTGCCCGCGGAATTCTCCAACCAGCCGTTCAAGCGCGGCACGGTCGGCATGGCGCGTTCGCAGGATCCCAATTCGGCGAACAGTCAGTTCTTCATCATGTTCGATGACGCTCCGCATCTTGACGGCCAGTATACCGTCGTTGGCCGGGTGGTCGAAGGCATGGATGTCGTGAACAAGATCAAGCGCGGCAACAGCGGCCGCAACGGTGTCGTGACCGATCCTGACTGGATGGCCAAGGTCACAGTGGAGAAATAGGCCACACGGTCATTCGATGCTGGCCTTTTGAACCGAAACCCGTCCTGATGCGTTATCAGGACGGAATTCTGAGAAGGGAGAGCCAGATGAAATCGGATGCCGAACGCCGTACTCAGCTTGATGAACGGCTGGCCGAACTCGAAGACCGCGTCGAGGATATCGACGAGGAAATCGGCTCCGAAGACAGCGACGACTGGGAAGATCAAGCGTCCGAACGACAGGGCGACGAAGTGCTCACCGGTCTCAGCGAATCTGCGGTGAACGAGATCCGCATGATCAAGGCGGCCCTCAAACGGCTGGACGAGGGCGAATACGGATACTGCACCGTCTGCGGGAAGCGCATCTCAGAAGACAGGCTCGACCTCATTCCAGCGACACCGTTCTGCAAGGACGACGCGCGCTGAGGTACAGCGCCGCACAAAGACGATTGCTCTGATCACGGGCCTCCGATACGGAGGCCCTTGCCATGTCAGACCGCATCCCGATCCTTTCGCATGTCAAGGCGCTGCTTGCGCTTGGTATCCCCCTGATCGGCAGCAATGTCGCGCAGGTGGCGTTGCATGTCAGCAATACGGTTATGCTCGGGTGGTATGATGTCACCGCGCTGGCGGCGGCGACGCTGGCCACCGCATCCTACGTGGTGCTGTTCTATTTTGGCGCCGGATTTGCGCAGGCCGTGATGCCTCTGGTGGCGGAGGCCGCGGGCACCGGGGATGAAACCACCGCTCGTCGTGTGACGCGGATGGGGATGTGGCTGTCTGTCCTCTACGGCATCCTCCTGCTCCCCGTCATGTTCTGGTCGCGGCCGCTTTTCGGGCTGCTGGGGCAGGATCCGGCGGTTTCCGAGCTGGCACAGACCTACCTCCGCATCGTCGGACCGGCGATCATCCCGGCGCTGGTGGTCATGGTGCTGCGCAGCTATCTCGCAGCTCTGGGGCGGACGCAGGTGGTGCTCTGGGTGACCCTGACAGGGCTTGCCGTGAACATCGTGGCGAACTGGGCGCTGATCTTCGGCAACTGGGGCTTTCCCGCACTGGGCATCGCGGGGGCGGCGACGGCGTCGGCCCTTGTGCAGCTCGTGACGATGGGGCTGCTGGCCGGCTATGCGGCATGGCTCCCCGAACTGCGCCACAACCGGTTGTTCCAGCGGATCTGGAAGCCCGACTGGCAGGCATTCGGCCGTGTCTTCTGGCTCGGCTGGCCGATCGGGTTGACCAGTCTGGCAGAATCCAGCCTGTTCACGGCTGCGGCGGTGATGATGGGCTGGATCGGGCCGAAGCCGCTCGCTGCGCATGGCATCGCGATGGAGTTGACCGCGCTTGCCTTCATGCTGCATGTGGGCCTGTCCAACGCGGCCACCGTTCGCACCGGTCGCTTTCTGGGTGAGCGGAACTGGCCGGAACTGCGGCGCGGCGCGGTTGTGGCGCTCTGCCTTTCCGCGATCTGCGGTGTGGGCATCATCGTGACGATCCTGACCATTCCCGGGCCGTTGATAGAGCTGTTCCTCTCTCCCTCCGAGACTGATCGGGAGGCGATCATCGCCATCGGAACCGCGCTTCTGGCCGCTGCGGCGGTGTTCCAGTTCGGCGATGCGGCGCAGGTTATGGCGCTGGGCCTGTTGCGTGGGGTGCAGGATACGCGGGTGCCGATGTTCATCGCCGGGCTCAGCTACTGGATCGTCGGTGTGCCAGCGAGCTATCTGCTAGGCTTCCATTTCGGCCTGGGGCCGCAGGGGATCTGGTATGGCCTTGCCGTGGGCCTGATCCTGGCCGCGATCCTGCTTCTGCTGCGATTCTGGACGCGCGCGCTCCGCCGGGAATGAGAAGGCGCGCCGATGGCGCGCCCCCTGATGTTCAGTCTTCTGCTAGCACCGCGTCCTTCAGGCCCGGCGGCATGTGTCCAGTAGGGAGGGGCCGCCCATCCCCTTTGCCGGGACGTCCGCCAAGGGCAGCGCTCAGCTTCTCCGTATCCAGTTCGTTCTCCCAGCGCGCCACGACGATGGTGGCAACGGCATTGCCGATGAAATTGGTCAGCGCACGGCATTCCGACATGAACCTGTCGACGCCGAGGATCAGCGTCATTCCGGCCACGGGCACCGAGGGCACGACCGAAAGTGTGGCCGCCAAGGTGATGAAGCCTGCGCCCGTGATCCCGGCAGCGCCCTTGGACGACAGCATAGCCACTGCCAGAAGCAGAAGTTGCTCCCCCCAGCTCAGGTGGATGTCCATAGCCTGCGCAATGAATAGCGCGGCCAGAGTCATGTAGATGTTGGTGCCGTCGAGGTTGAACGAGTAACCCGTCGGCACGACCAGACCGACCACGGAACGCGAGGCGCCCGCACGCTCCATCTTCTCCATGAGCGAGGGCAGCGCCGCTTCAGAGGAGGAAGTGCCGAGGACGAGCAGCAGCTCCTCCTTCAGGTAGGCGATCAACTTCAGGATGGAGAACCCGTTGTACCGCGCGACTGCGCCCAGGACGCCCAGCACGAAGATCAGCGCGGTGATGTAAAAGACCGCGACCAGGAAGAACAGGTTCACCACCGTGCCGATGCCGTACTTGCCGATGGTGAAGGCCATCGCGCCAAAGGCGCCGATGGGCGCCGCCTTCATCAGGATGGCCACCAGCTTGAACACCGGAACGGTGAGCTGTTGAAGAAAATCGGTCACTGGTCGGCCCAGATCGCCCACTGCTGCCAGCGCCAGCCCGAACAACACGGAGATGAACAGCACCTGAAGGATGTCGCCATCCGCGAAGGCGCCGACCAACGTTGTCGGGATGATGTTCATCAAGAACCCGGTGACGGTCGAATCATGAGCCTTTGCCGCGTACTGCTGCACGGCGGAAGCGTCGAGCGAGGCCGGGTCGATATGCAGGCCAGTCCCGGGGTGCAGCGTGTTCGCAACGACGAGACCGATAATGAGCGCCAGCGTGGAGAACGTCAGGAAGTAGAGCATCGCCTTGCCCGCGACGCGCCCGACCTTCTTCATATCCGTCATTCCGGCGATGCCGGTGGAAACGGTCAGGAAGATTACCGGAGCGATGATCATCTTCACCAGCCGGACGAAGGCATCACCCAAGGGTTTCAGCTGTTCGCCGAACAGGGGCCAGTAATGGCCAAGCAAGATACCCGCGACGATGGCCACGAGCACCTGAAAATACAGGTGGCGATAGAAAGGAAGCGGCTCCGCCGGAGCCGTGGTTGTCGGTTGCATGCTGATCCTCCCATGCGTGTCGCGGGTCGGCCAGGTTCCTCGTCCTTGCCGGTCCCATCCGTCTGGCGACGGAAATGGATATCAGCGTGCATGCGCGCCTGAGGGGGGTGAATCAATTGGGGCCGGCGGTCAAAACCAACCGGCCCCAGAGGGGTTGGGTGGAAGTCCACCCAATACAGATCGGACGTTGGGTGGAAATCCACCCAACGTGCTCTCAGCGCAGGGACGCGCAGAAATCCTTGATCCGCGTGCAGGCTTCTTCGAGCACGGCGTCGGAGGTGGCGTAGCTCACGCGGAAGTTGGGGGACAGGCCGAAGGCCGCGCCGAACACCACGGCCACGCCCTTTTCCTCCAGCAGCGCGGTGGCGAAGGTCTCGTCGTCCACGATCTCCGCCCCGGCGGGGGAAGTCTTGCCGATGCAGCCCGCGACGGAAGGATAGACGTAGAACGCGCCCTCCGGCACCGGGCAGGTGATCCCGTCCGCCTCGTTCAGCATTCTGACCACAAGATCACGGCGCCGCTCGAAGGCAAGGCGGCTCTCCGCGATGTAGTCCTGCGAGCCATTCAGCGCCTCCACGGCAGCCCACTGGCTGATCGAGCACGGGTTGGAGGTCGATTGTGATTGCACCTTGCTCATCGCCTTGATGAGCATTTCCGGCCCGCCGGCATAGCCGATCCGCCATCCGGTCATCGCATAGGCCTTCGACACGCCGTTGCAGGTCAGGGTGCGGTCATAAAGCCCCGGCTCCACCTCGGCGGGAGTGACGAACTTGAAGTCGCCGAACACCAGATGCTCATACATGTCGTCGGTCATCACCCAGACATGCGGATGGCGCATCAGCACGTCGGTCAGCTCCTTCAGCTCCTCCCGGCTGTAGCCCGCGCCGGAAGGGTTGGAGGGCGAGTTGAAGATGAACCACTTGGTCTTGGGCGTGATCGCGGCTTCAAGCTGTTCCCCGGTGATCTTGTAGCCGGTCTGCATCGGACCTTCGATGAACACCGGCTCGCCGCCTGCAAGCAGGACCATGTCGGGATAGGACACCCAGTAGGGCGCGGGGATGATGACCTCGTCGCCCGCGTTCAGCGTGGCGACCAGCGCGTTGTAGAGCACCTGCTTGCCGCCCGTGCTCACCGTTATCTGCGATGGCTTGTAGCTCAGGCCGTTCTCCCGCTCGAACTTGGCGCAGATCGCCTTCTTGAGTTCGGGGATGCCGTCGACGGCGGTGTATTTGGTCTTGCCCTCGTCAATCGCGCGCTTGGCGGCGTTCTTGATGTTCTCGGGCGTGTCGAAATCCGGCTCCCCCTGCGACAGGCCGATGATGTCGCGGCCTTGCGCCGCAAGCTCGCGCGCAAGGTTTGATACGGCGATCGTGGGGGAGGGTTTGACGCGGTCGAGCGTTTCCGACAGGAAGGGCATGGCGGGGCTCCGGCTGGGAAGGGTCGGCCCGCTTTAGGGCGCGCCGTGCGTCCGATCAAGGCCGAAGAGGATGATCATGACCGAGACCCGTGAAAACCGGCTGAAACGCCTCAGGATGCGGTCATGGCGGCGCGGGATGAAGGAGATGGACCTGATTCTCGGCCCCTGGGCGGATGGCGCTCTTGAGGAGCTTTCACCGGAGGATCTCGACCTGCTGGAAGACCTGCTGGAGGAGAACGATCAGGATCTCTACCGCTGGGTCGTCTCGGGTGGGGCGCCGGAGCCGCTTTCGCCGCTGCTCGATCGGATCGCCGCCCATGCTCACACGCGGTTTCGAGGCTGACACAGGGCGGACGTCTCCTTAACCGGATATTGGTATTTCTTGTTCATTCTGCTGCAAATACGACAGACGGAGCGAGACATGACCATCGTCCAGAAACTGCCCCAGCCCCCCACCGATGACCTGCCGTTCACCGGCTATCTCGATATCCTGAGCCTGATCGAACGGCTGCACCGCCTGCTGCTCGATGTCATCAAGGATGAGTTCGAGCGGGTCGGGGTGATGGAGATCAACGCGGTGCAGGCCCTGCTGCTGTTCAACATCGGCGAGAACGAGGTGACGGCGGGGGAACTGAAAAGCCGCGGCTACTACCAAGGCTCCAACGTGAGCTACAATCTGAAGAAGCTCGTTGAGATGGGCTACATGCACCATCAGCGCTCGCAGATGGATCGGCGTTCTGTGCGGGTGAGCCTCACGCCGAAGGGGCGTGAGGTGCGAAGAGCGATGGAGGACCTTTTCGCCCGTCATGTGGACGGGTTGGAGGCGCGGGGCCGGGTGGACGCGCAGGGGCTGCGCTCCACAGCAGAGGCGCTTCGTCGGATGGAGCGGTACTGGACGGACCAGATCCGCTATATCTACTGAGCGCTTACCAGTGCCCGGTATTCGGCATGGATGCCCACGGTTCCGCCGGCGCCAGCGGAGCGCCCGCCTGAAGAAGCTCGATGGAAACGTTGTCGGGGCTGCGCACGAAGGCCATGTGACCGTCGCGCGGCGGCCGGTTGACGGTCACGCCCTGATCCATCAGCTTCTGGCAGAGCGCGTAGATATCCTCCACCTCGTAGGCAAGATGGCCGAAGTGGCGGCTGTCGGAGGGAAGGTCCGTGTCGCCGTCCCAGTTCCAGGTCAGTTCGATCGGCGCCTGTTCATCTCCCGGCGCGGCCATGAAGACCAGGCTGAACCGTCCCTTGTCATTGTCGATGCGCCGGATTTCCCGCAGCCCGAGCAGTTCATAGAAGGCCATCGACTTTTCGAGATCCAGCACGCGGACCATCGTATGCAGATACTTCATATCGTCTCCTTGCGTTTTGGATGAAGCTAGCGCAGTCGGCTCTGGTCTGGAAGCCGGCTTGCCGGGGCGCGTTACGGGGGGTATGGTCTCCGAGTTCCCACCATATCTTGTGGCCATTCTATCGGAGCCCCCATCATGCCGATTAATCCCGACCAGCAATCTCAGATCGATGCGCTGCGCGCCACACCGCGCGAGACACTGCGCGCTGTGTCGGACGGGATGGAGAAACACCTCTACCTTGCGCATGAGGTGCTCGACCATGGTTTCGTGCGCGTGGTGGATTACATGGGCGACGACGCCGCCATCGTGCAGGCCGCCCGTGTGAGCTATGGCGCGGGGACCAAGGCCACGCGGGACGATGCGGGGTTGATCCGCTATCTCATGCGCCACTGGCACTCCACCCCGTTCGAGATGTGCGAGGTCAAGCTGCATGTGAAGCTGCCGATCTTCGTGGCGCGACAGTGGATCCGGCACCGGACGGCCAATGTGAATGAGTATTCCGGCCGTTACTCGATCCTGGACAGGGAGTTCTACATTCCCGCGCCCGAGCATCTGGCCGCGCAGTCGCGCAAGAACCATCAGGGTCGCGATCAGGTGCTGGAGGGGGAGGAGGCCGCACGCGTGCTCTCCCTGCTCAAGGAAGACGCGGGCCGCGCCTATGACCATTACGAGGCGATGTTGAGCGAGGAGGGGCAGCAGGGTCTCGCCCGCGAGTTGGCCCGCATGAACCTGCCCGCAAACATCTATACCCAGTGGTATTGGAAGACCGACCTGCACAACCTCTTCCACTTCCTGCGGCTTCGCGCCGATTCGCACGCGCAATATGAAATCCGGGTCTATGCCGATGCGATCTGCCGCATCGTTGCGGACTGGGTTCCGCATGCCTATGCGGCGTTCGAGGATTACCGCATGGGTGCAGTTCAGCTTTCGGCGAAAGGCGTCGATGTGTTGCAGCGCCGCCTGCGGGGGGAGACGGTCACCCAGGAAACCTCCGGCATGTCCAAGGGCGAATGGCGGGAGTTCGCCGCCGTCTGGGGAGAGGCGGAGTGATCACCCTTTACGGCATTTCCACCTGCGACACCTGCCGAAAGGCGCTGGCGAGCCTGCGGGAGAGGGGAGAGGTCACCTTTCACGACATTCGCAAGCAACCGCTCTCCAACATGGAGATCGGGCGCTTTCTGACAGCCTTCGGGGACAAGCTCGTCAACAGGGCCTCGACGACTTGGCGCGGCCTGTCGGAGGAGGAGCGTAGCCGGTCTCCGCAAGCGCTCCTCTCGGAGCATCCGGCCCTCATGAAACGGCCAGTGATAGAGGCAGGGGATCGCCTGACCCTTGGCTGGCAGGAGGACGTGCGGAAGCTCTGGCTCTGACGATTGGCCGCCTCAACCCAAGAGCGGGCATCCATGGGTTACCTGCCTGCCGCGCTGACGGAAGGCTAAGGGTTTCCCGACGAGCCTCTGTCACAGGGGAGCAAGCCTCGCGGGTTGCTCCTCCACTTGAGGGAGGCCCGTGGTCGGTATCGGCTTTGCCCCTGGCCGCGGATCGCAATCCACAAATGGGAACGGCCCGAAACCGCATGACGCGTGTTCCGGGCCGCCCGAATGATGGTGGCGCTGTTAGAGCAGGCGCAGGTCCGAAGCCGACGAACGCCCGTCGCGGCCGGATTGAAGTTCGTAGCCGATCTTCTGGTTGTCGTTCAGGCCCTTCAGCCCGGCACGTTCAACGGCCGAGATATGCACGAACACATCTTTGCCGCCATCGTCCGGGGCGATGAAGCCATAGCCCTTCGTCGTATTGAACCATTTCACGGTGCCAGTCGGCATTCCGTCTCTCCTTTTAGAACTCCCGACGCGGGACTGCGGCGGGCCGTGCTGCCGGGTCTTCCAAGTCTCCGGCTGCCTGGGTCATCAGGAGGCGGTCGCAGAAAGTCCGTTGTCACGGACAGAAGGAATGACTCATCCCCCGCCAAAATCAAGACGGTTTCTGCACAAGGTCGTTGGGCGCGCGGCTTTTAGCTCTGCACCGGGGGGGCCGCAAGGTCGGGCGCGAGGGCTTCTCTGGCAAGTTGCTCCACCGCCGCGTCAAGTGTCAGTGACTCGCTCCGGTTCTCGCCCAGACGACGGAGAGAAACTGTCCGTTCTTCCACTTCCTTCATCCCGATCGCCAGAATCACAGGCACTTTGCCCACCGAATGCTCGCGCACCTTATAGTTAATCTTCTCGTTGCGGGTATCTGCTTCCGCCCGAAGTCCGGCAGCGCGCAGAGATTCAACGATCTCAATCACATAATCGTCGGCATCCGACACGATAGAGGCGACCACCACCTGCCGGGGCGCAATCCAGAACGGCAGCTTGCCCGCGTAGTTTTCGATCAGGATGCCGATGAACCGCTCGAATGACCCAAGGATAGCCCGGTGCAGCATGTAGGGACGGTGTTTGCCACCGTCCTCTCCCACGTATTCCGCGCCGAGGCGCGTGGGCAGGTTGGGATCGACCTGGAAGGTGCCGCACTGCCACTCCCGCCCGATGGCGTCGGTCAGTTTGAAGTCGAGCTTAGGCCCATAGAATGCACCTTCACCCGGATCGACGACATAGGGCACGCCGACATGCCGGATGGCCGATTCGAGCGCGTTCTCCACCTTGTCCCAGGTTTCGTCCGAGCCGATTCGCACATCGGGCCGGGTGGAGAGCTTGATGTCGAACTTCTCGAAGCCGAGGTCGCGATAGACGGAGGCCAGCAGCGCGATGAAGCTCGCGCATTCCGCCTCGATCTGATCCTCGGTGCAGAAGATATGCGCGTCGTCCTGGGTAAAGCCGCGCACCCGCATCAGCCCGTGCATCGAACCCGAAGATTCGAACCGGTGGCAGGAGCCGAACTCCGCGAGCCGGAGAGGCAGGTCGCGATAGGACTTCAGGCCCTGATTGTAGACCTGCACGTGGCAGGGGCAGTTCATCGGCTTCAGCGCGTTGATGCGCCGTTCCTTGTGGTCATCCTCGTCCACCTCGACGATGAACATGTTCTCGCGGTAGGCCTCCCAGTGTCCGGATTTCTCCCAAAGCACGCGGTCCACCACCTGCGGCGTGCGAATCTCGCGGTAATCCGCACGGGCGAGCCTGCGGCGCATGTAGTCTTCCAGCGTGCGATAGATCGTCCAGCCGTTCGGGTGCCAGAACACCATGCCAGGCGCTTCTTCCTGAAGATGGAACAGGTCCATCTCCTTGCCCAGCCGCCGGTGGTCGCGCTTCGCCGCTTCCTCCAGCATGGTGACATAGGCCTTCAGGTCGTCGCGGTTGCGGAAAGCGACACCGTAGATGCGTTGGAGCTGCTTGTTGTTCGAATCACCGCGCCAGTAAGCCCCGGCGACGGACATCAGCTTGAAAGCGTCCGGCGGCACCTGCCCGGTGTTCTGGAGATGCGGACCACGGCAGAGATCCTGCCAGTGGCCGTGCCAGTACATGCGGATCTTCTGCTCTTCCGGGATCGCCTCGACCAGCTCGACCTTGAACGGTTCGTGGCGGTCCTCGTAGTAGGCGATGGCGCGCGCGCGGTCCCAGACCTCGGTCTTCACGGGATCGCGGAGCGCGATGATCTCCTTCATGCGCTTCTCGATCGCGCCGAGATCTTCCGGAGTGAAGGGCTCCTCCCGGTCGAAGTCGTAATACCAGCCGTTCTGGATCACCGGCCCGATGGTGACCTTCACCTCTGGCCACAGCTCCTGAACCGCGCGCGCCATGATATGCGCAAGGTCGTGCCGGATCAGTTCCAGCGCCTGGGGCTGATCCTGCATGGTATGGATCTCGATGGCGGCATCGAACTCGATCGGCCATTGCAGGTCGAAATGAGCGCCGTTCACCGTGGCCGAGATCGCCTTCTTGGCCAGGGAGTTGGAGATGGAGGCCGCGACCTCGCCCGGCGTGGTGCCGGCAGGGTAGTCGCGTTTCGATCCATCGGGAAAGGACAGGGAAATCTGGGCCATGAAAGGCTCTCCTCGTCGGTCTGGCGCCCACGGAACGCCCGGTTGCGGGTTATCCCGTCTCTCTAGGGCCGCGCCGCGCGGGATGTCAACCGCATGGCGAAAGGCACCTGCCATGCTATGAGGGGCACAACATAGGAGGAGAGATGATGGGCGAAGTGGCCTTGCTGATCGTGGACATGCAGAACGACTACTTTCCCGGCGGACGCTGGCCGCTGGAGGGAGTGGAGGAGGCGGCGGCGCGTGCCGCGGGTCTTCTCGCCGCCTTTCGTGCGGCAGGAGAGCCCGTGATCCACATTCGCCACGAATCGACACGGGAGCCTTCGCCCTTCTTCACTCCCGGAACGCCGGGGGCGGAGATCCATCCGGCGCTCGCACCCGAGCGGGGGGAGGCCATCATCGTGAAGAACTTCCCCAACAGCTTTCGGAGCACGGGTCTTCATGAAGTGCTGGAGGGCTGGCGCGCGGAGCATCTGGTGATCGTGGGAGCGATGACGCACATGTGCATCGACGCGACCGTTCGAGCAGCCGCCGATCTTGGTTATCGGGTGACAGTCGCGGGGGATGCCTGCGCCACGCGGGCGCTGGAATTCCGTGGCCGGGAAGTGTCTGCCGACGAGGTGCAGACGGCCTTTCTCGCAGCTTTGGCCTTTGGTTACGCTTCCGTCGTCACGGCGGGTGAGGCAGCAGGCCTTGTTTCGGCCTGAGAGCTTGCGGCAGGTCGGTGTGGCTGGCATCACGACGCTGGAAGGTTTCGGAGGAAGCTGCCATGCAAGACTATCTGCTTACGCCGGAGGGGCGCAGGCTCGCTTACAACCGCATCCCCGGTCGCGGGCCGGGCGTGGTGTTTCTGGGTGGCCTGCGATCCGACATGACGGGGACGAAGGCACTCTACCTGCAGGATTGGGCGGAAAGCGAGGGCCGGGCCTTTCTGCGCTTTGATTATTCGGGCCACGGCCAGTCTTCCGGCACCTTCGAGGAGGGGGCGATCGGCGACTGGTTCGAGGATGCAACCCATGTGATCGATCGGATGACGGAAGGGCCGCAGATCCTCGTCGGCTCATCCATGGGCGGTTGGATCGCGCTGCTGCTGGCGCGGTCGATGCCGGAGCGCGTGGCGGGGCTGGTGACAATCGCCGCCGCCCCGGATTTCACCGAGGATGACATGTGGGGGGGGATGAGCGATGCAGAGCGGGAGCTGCTACTTTCTCGCGGCTATGTCGAGCAGCCCTCAGACTATGATGGACCCTATCGCATCAGCCGCCGGTTCATAGAGGATGGCAGGGACCGGCTGATCCTCCGAAGCCCGCTGCCGCTGCCGTTTCCCGTCCGTCTCCTGCATGGGACAGCCGATGAAACCGTGCCATGGGAGCGGGGGATGCGGGTGCTTGAACACGCCAAGGGCGGGGACATCCGGCTGACGCTGGTCAAAGGTGCCGATCACCGGTTTTCGACGCCGGAATGCCTCGCCCTCATTACCGCGTCCATAGGCGAGGTGCTCGGGTAGGAGGCTGCCGGGCTCAAGATGCCGCCCGGCAATCCATTGATCCTCTCTCAAACCGGAACCGTGTCCGGCGCCGCGCCGCTGCCGGCGGAGGGGGAGACCACGCTTGCCTTGCGGCGCGGTGCGGCCTTTGGCTTTTCATCCTGCGGCTTGCCGGCGCGATCCAGAAAATCAAGCACATAGGGGCGGATGTTCTTGCGCCAGGAGGAGCCTGCGAAGATGCCATAATGGCCGGCGTTCGGTTCCAGGTAATAACCCTTCATCTCCTCCGGCAGGCCGGTGAGCAGGTCGAGCGCGGCCTTGCACTGGCCAGGGGCGGAGATGTCGTCCTTCTCTCCTTCGACGACGATGACCGCGGTCCTGTCGATCTTGCCGATATCCACGTGTTCGCCTTCGATAGTGAAGACATTCCGCGCCACCTCACGGTCCTTGAAGATGCGCTCCACCGTGGAGAGATAGAATTCCGCCGTCATGTCCATGACCGCAAGATATTCATCATAGAAACGATTGTGCTGATCGTGGTCGCTGGCGGTGCCCTGTGCGACGGCGAGGATCTGGTTCGTGAACGCCTCCGTATGACGTTCCCGGTTCATCGCGATGAAGGAGGAGAGCTGAAGCAGGCCGGGGTAGACCAGCCGCCCCACGCCCGGATATTTGAAGCCGACACGTTCTATGAACAACCGCTCGAGTTGGCCCATGGTGACGCTGTCGCCGAAATCGGTCACCTCGGTCGGTTTCGCTGCCGGATCGATCGGGCCACCGATGAGTGTCATGGACTTCGGCTGGGCCTCCGGCTCATGCTGCGCGAGCCAAGCCCCCGCGACAAGCGCCAGCGGGGCGGGCTGGCAGATGGCGATCAAGTGAATATCCGGCCCGAGGTGGCGGATGAAGTCCACAAGGGTAAGGGCGAAATCCTCAACGTCGAACTTGCCCTCGGACACCGGAATGTCGCGGGCATTGCGCCAGTCGGTGACATAGACCTCGCAGTCGGGCAGCAGGCTCGCCACGGTTGAGCGGCACAGAGTCGCGTAGTGGCCGGACATCGGCGCGACGAGAAGCACGCGCCGTGACATCTGCTCCCGTCCTTCGACCTGAAAATGGACGAGGTCGCAGAAGGGTCGCCGCGCAACGACAGCTGTTTCCACCACCAGATCGGTGCCGTCCGCGCCCGTGACGGTGCGAATTCCCCAGTCCGGCTTCACAACCATCCGGGAGAAGCTCCGCTCCGCCACCTCCCCCCAGGCCGCCATCAGGGCGAGCGCGGGGTTCGGGACGGGGGCGAGGGCGGGGTAGCTCGCCATGGCACGGGCCGTTGCACCCAGCCACTCGCTGGTGTTGCGCAAGGTCTCCATCATGTCGTAGCCGGTCATTGTCTTTATCATCGCGCTCTCCTGCCAAGTGCAGCCTGGGGCAATTCGTCGCTTCCCCCCCAGTTTGGGCGACGCTATGCTTCCTGTAAGTCTAGGGGGGAGCCAGGGAGATGACAACGGGAACGCGTGGTCGCTCGCGGAGCGGCAAGCCGACGGGGGAGGATGACCTAACGGAAACCCCACCGGAACTGACGCCAGCCGACCACCTCGAACGCATGAACGAAAGCCTCGCGCGGGTGGAGGAACTCCGTCAGCGCATGATTGCGGCACTCGCCCGCCGCAGGCCCATGGATCCCGGGCTTTCAGCCCCTGGGGGCGATCTCTTCATGAAGGCCGCGGCGGGCTACGTGGCGGAGATGATGCAAAATCCCGGTCGGATCCTTGAGCATCAGATCGGCTACTGGGGCAAAGCCGTCCGTCATTACATGGACGCACAGCAGGCGCTTAACAGCGGTCGCTTTACGCCGCCCGATGATCGCGGGCCGCGGGACCGCCGCTTTGCGAACCCGCTTTGGGACAGCCATCCGTTCTTCAATTACGTAAAGCAACAGTATCTGATTTCGGTGGAGGCAGCGCATCAGGCCGTGGCCGACATGCAGCTTGACGAAAAAGAGCGGCAGAGGGTCGACTTCTTTACCCGCCAGATGCTCGACATGTTGTCGCCAACGAATTTCTTCGGCACCAACCCTGACGCGTTGGAGCGGGCGGTAGCGACCGACGGTGAATCGATCGTCAAGGGAATGGAAAACCTCGTTGCCGATCTGGAGGCGAACGAGGGGGAGCTTCTGGTGACGCTGGCGGACCGGCGGGCTTTTCAGGTGGGCGAAAACCTTGCCACCACAGAGGGTTCCATCGTCTTCCGCAATCGGCTTTTCGAACTCATCCAGTATTCGCCCAAGACGGAGAAGGTGAAGCAGCTTCCGCTCCTCATCTTTCCTCCGTGGATCAATAAATACTACATTCTTGACCTCAAGCCGCAGAATTCCTTCATCCGCTGGGTGGTGGAGCAGGGGTATACGGTTTTCGTCGTGAGCTGGGTCAACCCGGACGAGTCGCTCGCGGATGCCGGGCTGGACACCTACATCGAAGAGGGCTTCCTGAGGGCGATCGAGACCGTGCGCGACATCACCGGTGAAGAACAGGTGAATGCGGTCGGTTACTGTATTGCTGGTACGACCTTGGCGCTGACCTTGGCATTGCTCCGCAAGCGGGGGCTGAATCCGGTGAAGTCGGCCTCCTTCCTGACGACGCTCACGGATTTCTCCGACCAAGGGGAATTCACGGCCTTTCTGTCCGACGATTTCGTCGATGCTATCGAACGGCAAGCCTATGAGAAGGGCTATCTGGCCGCCTATTTCATGGCCAGGACCTTTTCCTATCTGCGGGCGAATGATCTGGTCTACGGTCCGGCAATCCGCAGCTACATGATGGGTGATGCTCCTCCGGCCTTCGACCTGCTGTATTGGAACGGAGATTCGACAAATCTGCCTGCCCGGATGGCGACCGAATACCTGCGCTGGCTCTGTCAGGAGAACCGATTCGCGGAGGAGGGCATCCGGCTTTGCGGAGAGGTTCTGACTCTTTCCGATGTGACGGTGCCCCTCTGCGCCGTGGCCTGCGAAACGGATCACATCGCGGCATGGAAGGCCAGCTTCGCGGGCATTTCCCGTATGGGCAGCGGCGACAAGACCTTCGTTCTCGCTGAATCGGGACATGTCGCAGGGGTCATCAATCCGCCTGGCAAGGACAAGTACGGACATTACCTCGGTGTCGCACCCGAAGGCGCTTCGGAGCAGTGGCGTTCCTCCGCGCAGCGCCATTCCGGGAGCTGGTGGCCGAGCTGGGAAGGCTGGCTTCGCCAGCGCGCGGGAGCGGACGTGGATGCGCGCCTTCCAGGGACGGGCAATCACCCTGTTCTTGGTGAGGCTCCGGGGGAATATGTGCGTTCCAAGCTACCCGCAGGCCAATAACTCCCTGAGCTGACAGCCTTTTAAATGTTCTGCATCGCAGCAAGAAAAATCTTGAAATGCTGCGGTGCAGCACCTACCTTGGGCTCAGCGCGCAGTATAGTATTTGTGGAGGGAAAAATGGCTAAAACTCAGGATTTCACCAAGATGGTGCAGGATATGATGTCGGCATTTCCGGTGGACGCCCATGCGTTCCAGGAAGCATTCAAGACCCAGGCTGCTCTGGGCGAGCGGATGACGAAGGTCGTGCTCGAAGCTGCAGAGAAATCCACGGAAATCTCCAGCCGCTGGACGAAGGAGTCGATCGCGAAGGTCGGCGAACTCGCTCGCGTCAAGGAAGAGCCGGGTGATTACTCCAAGGCGCTGTCCGAGTTTGCTTCTTCCTCGGCGGAAATGGCTGCCGAAAATCTGGCGGCCTTTGCCGAAGTGGCGAAGAAGGTGCAGATGGAAACTGTCGAGCTGATGCTTGCTGCTGGCAAGGATATTTCGGAAGACGCGACCGCTGCGGTGAAAAAGGCCACGACCGAAGCCACGGCTGCCGCTGCTCGCGCTTCGAAAGCTGCACCGACGGCTGTAAAGTCCTGATCGTTACGACGATTTGTCAGTGGGGACGGGCCATGGCCCGTCCTTTTTCATTTGGAGGAACGAGGCAGGTTTCTTTTTGGAAATCTCTGGCCTAGATTCGGGATAGAAAGTGACGGGGGGATGGAAAGTGGCAGAGAATGAGAAGCCGCTGCTGATCAAGCGGTATGCGAGCCGCAGGCTCTACAATACCGAAACCAGCGATTACGTGACGCTGGAGGATATCGCGCGGTTCATTCGTGACGGGCGCGAGGTCAAGATCGTTGACCTCAAGTCCGGGGATGATCTCACGCGCCAATATCTTCTCCAGATCATCGCTGAACATGAGAGCCGGGGTGAGAATGTCCTCCCTCTGACGGTGCTCACCGATCTGGTCCGCAGTTATACCACCCAGGCGCAGAGCGTCGTGCCGCAATTCCTTGCCATGTCCTTCGACATGCTGCGCGAAGGGCCGGGACGAATGATGGAGGGGCTGACCACCTATCCCAATCCGATGTCGGCCATGCCAGGTTTCGAGGCGATGCAGCGCCAACAGCAAGCATTTCTGAAGACGCTCATGCGGGGTTGGGCGCCCGCCTCGTCCAAGGAAGAGGAGCCGGTTTCGACTTCCTCCGAACTGGCGGATATAAAGCGCCAACTTGCCGAACTTCAGGAGCGGCTTTCCGGCCGGAAGTGAGTCTGGCAGCCCGCCCCGTTCCGGGCGGGCTGCAATCGCCGATCACGCGACTTCGGCAAAGACCTGCTTCAACGCGGTTTCCAATTTCTCGAACATCTCGTCCATCTGGGACTCTGTCATGATGAACGGAGGACAGAGAACAACAGACTGCCCCAGCGGCCGACAGATCAGCCCGTGATCCGTGCAGGTATTTGCGATCCGCTCGGAGACGGAGAGTTTGCCGTCAAACGGCGTCTTGGTCGCCTTGTCCTTCACGGCCTCCAACGCGCCCATCAGACCCTTGCCCCGCCATTCGCCGATGTTCGGGTTTTCCGCCAGCCGCGCAAGCCCGGCCTCGAAGCGCGGCGTCAGTTCACGCGCGCGATCCGCCAGCCCCTCGTTCATGATGACGTCGATGGCCTTCAGCGCCACTGCACAACCGACCGGATGGCCCGAGGCGGTGAAACCGTGAGGAAACTCCTCGATTGCCTCGGAAGCAGCCTGCATCCGATCGGCAAGATCCGGGCCGAGGATGATCGCTCCCATCGGGAAATACCCCGCCGTCAGCGCCTTTGAGGAGATGATGGCATCCGGCACGAAGTCGTAGGTCTCACACCCCCAGGTATTTCCGGTTCGGCCGAACCCGCAGATCACCTCATCCGAGATGAGCGGAATGCCGTACTTCTTCAGGATCGGCTGCACTGCCTGAAAGTAGCCTTTAGAGGGGGGGATCACCCCGCCTGCGCCCTGAACCGGCTCGGCAAAGAACCCGGCGATTGTGTCAGGCCCTTCGGCGAGGATCGTGTCCTCCAGCTCTTTCGCCATGCGTTGGGTAAACTGCTCCTCCGTCTCGCCCTGCTCTCCGAAGCGCCAATAATGCGGGCAGGAGAGATGAAGGAACCCCGGCAGCGGCAACCCGAAGACGGAATTGTAGGGCTTGCCGGTCATGGAGGCCGAGACCGCTGTGACGCCATGATAGGCATTCACGCGTGTCAGGATCTTCCGCCGCTCGGGCTTGCCCTCCGACTGGGCAAGGAACCAGAGCATCTTGACCATGGTGTCGTTCGCCTCCGACCCGGAGTTGGTGTAGAACACCTTGCCTCGCGGGAAGGGGGAAACATCGACCAGCCGCTCAGACAGCATGACCGTCTGGTCCGACATGCGCCCGAAGAACGCGTGGTAGCCCGGGAAGCGGGCGAACTGCTCCTGCCCGGCGGCGATCAGCCCGGGATGATCGAATCCCGCGACCATGTTCCATAGGCCGGAATTGGCGTCGAGATACCGCTTACCATGAGTATCGACGATATAAGGCCCCTCGCCATGCGTGAGGACGACCGTGCCGCGTTTATGGACGGAGGGGAGGTCTGTGAAACCGTATAGGCTGTATTCTTCTGCCCGGGCTTCCCAGCTGTTCGGCACATCGTCACGCATTGCACGGTCCTTTCCTTGGCTCGTCTGAAAGCTAGCCCCTGCGCCACGTTTCTTCAACAGCAGCTCAGACTCCCAACCGGTCGCGCAGACCATACCATGTCATCGCCAGCGCAAGGAGAGGGTGGCGCAACGCGGCACCCCCGGGGAAGCGGGGCGTAGGCAGGCCCGCCATCAGGTCGAACCGTTCCGACTGACCGGCCACTGCCTCTGCCATTATCCGCCCGGCGAGCGTCGCAAGCGCGACGCCGTGCCCGGAGTACCCCGAGGCCGACAGCAGGTTGGGCCCGAGGCGGAGAAAACAGGGCAGGCGCGTCATCGTGATGGCCAGCGTCCCGCCCCAAGCATAGTCTATCCGGATGTTACGGAGCTGCGGATAGACCTGAAGCATGGGCTTCCGCACCGTTGTGATCACATCGGGAAAGCGATAACCGAAACTCTCTCCTCCGCCGAACAGCAGCCGGTTGTCCTCCGACAGCCGCCAGTAATTCACCACAAAGCGTGTATCGGCCACCGCGATGGGCTGGGCCAGAATATCCCGCGCGGCATCCCCCAGCGGTTCGGTCGCGACGATGAAATTGTTGATCGGCATGACCCGCGCCGCGATCTCCGGCACCAGATCGCCGAGGTAGCCATTGCAGGCGAGGATCACATGATCCGCTGTAACGCTGCCGTTCGCGGTGACGACGCGCGTCTTCTGCCCGCGGGCAATGCCGGTGACGAGGGTATTCTCGTATAAGATGACGCCCGCCGACTCTGCGGCCTGCGCCAGACCGATGGCAAAGTTCAGCGGGTGGATATGGCCTGCGCCGTGGTCGATGTCACCGCCAATATAACCCTCAGATCCGATCAGCGCCCGAATGCCCGCATGGTCCAGCGGCTCCAGTTGATCGTAGCCATAGTCGTGGGCGAGCTTCTCCGCCATGGTGTGGGAATGACGAACTTCGGCCTCCGTCCGGCAAGCATGGGCCACGCCGGGATGGAAACGGACCGGCATTGCATGGCGGGCGATCAGGTCGCGGACCAGCGCTTTTGCCTCTTCTGCAATAGACCACAGACGGTGGGCATCGTCTCGCCCCATGCGCCGTTCAAGCTCGTCCTGCTCCAGCCGTTGGCCGGAGCCAACCTGTCCACCGTTTCGCCCCGAAGCGCCGAAACCCGCGCGATGCGCCTCCAGCAATACGACGGAATAGCCTCGCTCGGCGAGATGCAGGGCTGCGGACAGACCCGTATAGCCTCCACCCACGACGCAGACATCGGCCCGATGCGAGCCCTGAAGCGGGGGCGCGGGCTCCCGCTCCGTGGCTGTCGCAGCATAATAGCTGGGGGGAAAGGATCCCTGCCGGTCATTGGCGGTGAGAAGGTTCATACGTTGAGCAGCAGGTGCTCCCGCTCCCACGGGCTGATGACTTGAAGGAATTCCTTGTATTCGTTCCGCTTTACCGAGTCATAGACGGAGCAGAAGCCAAGGCCCAGAACCTCTCGCACGCCCTCGTCCTCAGCGAACAGGTCGAGCGCATCGCCGAGATTGTAGGGCAACTCGTCGGCGGACATATAGGCGTCGCCCAGACATTCGGGACGCGGCATCTTCTGTTCCAGGAGACCCAGATAGCCGCAGGCGAGCGATGCGGCCAGCCCCAGATAAGGGTTGCAGTCCATGCCGGCGAGCCGGTTTTCGATCCGCCGCCCGGAGGGCTCGGCGATTGGCACGCGCAGCCCCGTCGTCCGGTTGTCACGCCCCCATTCGAGGTTGATGGGTGCTGCGAAATCCGGGACATAGCGCCGGTAACTGTTCACATAAGGCGCCAGCAACGCAATGACCGCAGGCAGGTGGTTCTGCATCCCGGCGATGAAATGCAGGAATGCCTCCGTCTCCGCGCCCTTTGCATCTGAAAAGATGTTCTGTCCTGTTGCGGTATCCACTACCGAATGGTGGATATGCATGGCGGATCCCGGCTCGCCCTCGATAGGCTTGGCCATGAAGGTCGCGAAACAGTCGTGGCGAAGCGCGGCTTCCCGGATCAGGCGCTTGAAGTAGAAGATCTCGTCGGCCAGCCGCACCGGGTCGCCGTGGGCGAGGTTGATCTCCACCTGGCCCGCCCCGCCTTCCTGAAGGATGCCGTCGATCTCGAACCCCTGCGCCTCCGCGAAATCGTAGATATCGTCGATCACCGGACCGTATTCATCGACCGCGGACATGGAATATGCCTGCTTGGCCGCCGCACGACGGCCCGACCGGCCCATCGGCGGCTGTACCGGCATGTTTGGGTCGATGTTGCGCGCGACGAGGAAGAATTCCATCTCCGGCGCGACGATCGGGGTCCACCCCTTTTCCTTGTAGAGATGCAGGACGCGTTTCAACACATTGCGGGGCGCAGCGGCGACCGGTTCCCCCGTCTGGTCGATGGCGTCATGGATCACCTGAAGAGTGACATCGGCCGTCCACGGCGCGGCGGTTGCGGTGGAGAAATCCGGCGCCATGATCATGTCCGGCTCGGTGAAGGCACCTGTCGGATTATCGGCCCAATCCCCGGTGATCGTCTGGAGAAAGATCGAGTTCGGCAAGAAGAAGGAGGTCTGCTTGGCGAACTTGAACGCGGGCATCGCCTTGCCTCGGGCGACGCCCGCAATGTCGGAGACGATGCATTCCACTTCATCCACCCGGCGACCCTGAATGTAACGTTGCGCGGCTTCCGGGAGCTTTTCGGTCCAGTCAGACATGAGCCCTCTGCATAAGAAAATCGGCGATCCGGTCGGCGAGAAGGGCGGAGCCGCTTTGTGTATCGGCCTCATCCTGCGTCAGGCGGGTAAGGGCGGCGGAGACCTTGTCGTCCGGCACGCTGCCGCTCCGATGGTCGATAAGGCCCTGCGTCACCGTGCTGTCGAACTCGGGATGTGCCTGCACGGTAAATATATCCTCGCCATAGGCCAGCGCTGCATTGTCGCAGAAACCGGAGGAGCCGACGACCCGCGCTCCCTCCGGCCGCTCTACCACCTGATCCTGATGCCAGGCGTTGAGAGTCACAGTCCTGTCGCCGAAGTCGTAATCCTGCGGGCCGACCGACCAGCCACCGGAGAATTTCTCCACCCGTCCGCCAAGAGCCTGCGCGATGATCTGATGTCCGAAGCAGATGCCAACCATCGGCACCTGCGCCTCCTTCACTGCGCGGATGAAGGCTTCAAGCGGCGGGATGAAGGGATGGTCCTCATAAACGCCGAAGCGAGAGCCGGTTATGATCCAGCCATCCGCATCGCGGGGAGAGGTGGGAAATTGCATGTCCAGCACACGCCAGGTGCGAAAGTCGAACCCCCGGCCTGTGAGCAGTCGCTCGAACATGTCGGGATAGTTGCCGGAAGCGGGCTGAATGGCGTCGGGCGCGTCGCCCGTCTGCAGGATGCCGATGAGCATGGGAGTCCTCGATGGAATGGGCCAACGCTATCCCCGCTCGCCGCCTTCGGCAAGCGGCTCACACCGTGTCGAGATAGAGATCCATCTGCTCATCCGGCCCGAGTTCTGCCATGTACCGCACCTCCTGCCGCTTGGTCAGCACGTAGTTGCGGATAAGTTCCTGGGGAAATATTCGCGCGACCAACGGAGAGGTTTCGAAATCGTCGATCGCCTCTTGCCACGATGCGGGCAGGCGAGGCGAGGCGCTGTCATAGGCGTTGCCAAGGAGCGGCGGCGGCGGGGTCATCCCATCCTCGATGCCGATGAGTGCGGAGCCGAGAACGCCCGCGATCATCAGGTAGGGGTTCACGTCGCCGCCCGCCACACGATGTTCTATCCGTCGCGCGACCGGTTTTCCGGAGGGAATACGGATGGCGGTGGTTCGGTTTTCATAGGCCCAGCTTATTGCAGTCGGCGCATGGGCGCCGGGAACCAGTCGGTCGAAACTGTTGGCATGGGGTGCAAACACGAGCGTCGAGTCATGCAGCGCGGCAAGGCATCCGGCGACCGCGCTTTTCAGCGCAGCGGTACCCTCCGGCCCCCCGTTGTCGAAGATATTGCGCCCCTGCCGGTCCAGCACGGAGAAATGCATGTGCATCCCGTTGCCTGCATAATCTTCATAAGGCTTGGCCATAAAGCTTGCCGCGAAACCGTGCCGCCGGGCAAGGCCTTTCACCAGCAGCTTGAACAGCCACGTGTCGTCCGCCGCCTTCAGTGCATCGGACTGATGCATGAGATTGATCTCGAACTGGCCCAGACCCGCTTCCGAAATGGCGGTGTCGGCGGGAATGTCCATCTCCTCGCAGGCATCATAGAGATCGGTGAAGAAGCGGTCGAAAGCATCCAGCGCGCGAAGGGCCAGCGTCTCCGCTCCGATCCGCCGCTTGCCCGAGCGCGGCGATTTGGGCATCTGGGGGCGCTTGCCGGAATCGTCGATCAGGTAGAACTCCAGCTCGGTCGCCACTACCGGGCGCAGGCCGTCCGCCGCATAGCGCTTGAGCACAGAGGCAAGCGCATGCCGGGGATCCCCGTCGTAGGGCCGGCCATCCTCACGGAACATCCACAAGGGTAGAAGAGCGGTCGGCGCTTCCAGCCACGGCATCGGCATGAAGCCACGGTCGGTCGGTAGCAGGACGCCATCGGGATCGCCTTCGTCAAAGACAAGCGGGCTGTCCTCAACATCCTCTCCCCAGACATCCAGCGACAGCACGGAGAGGGGAAAGCGCGTCCCGTCCTCGGCGAGGCGGTCGGCGAAGCGGCGGGGAATGCGCTTGCCCCGCGCCTGTCCGTTGAGGTCAGCCGCCGCCACGCGGATGGTTCTGACTTCGGGGTGTTCGCGCAGCCAATCGTGCATTCTTTACCTGACGTATTGCGGCTTGAATCTCAGTTGTCGCCGCGCCGCCCGTGGAACATGCCGGTTGAGCCGCCGGTTCACCAGCCCGAAAAGCCCGATCACCAGCAGGGTCAGCACAATGAAGTAGAGGCCGACCAGCGGATAGGCCACGAACGGGTTGAAGGTTCTCGAAACGAAGTAGCTCGCATAATAGAGACTGTCACCCGATTGCTGCCATGCGGGGAAGGCGGAAAAGAAGACGAGCGTCGTGGCATGGAGCAGGAAGATCGCCTCGTTCGTATAGGCGGGCCACGCGAGACGCAGCATGGTCGGCCACACGATGCGCGTGAATTTCTGCCGGCTGGAGAAGCCATACGCATCCGCGGCCTCGATATCGCCTTTCGGAACCGCCATCAGCGCGCCGTAGAATATCTGCCCGGAATAGGCCGCCGTGTTCAGGCAAAGCACGACGAGCGCGCCAAGCCACGCCCGGGTGAGCCAGCGCGTTTCAACGGTGAGCGTGGTGAAACCGAGCGGGATGTCCACGCCCACCTTGGGCAGCAGCATGAAAAGTTCGTAGGCAAAGAAGAACTGGATGAAGAGCGGAGACCCGCGGAACAGGAAGATGAAGAGATCCGCCGGTTTCGACAGCCAACGCCGGGGGCTGGCCTTGGCAAGCGCAAGACCTGTGGCGAAGAAGAACCCGATCAGCAGGGCGAGCGCTGCGAAATAGATATTCCACAGCAGGCCGGATCCGATAAGGACCACCTGCTCGCAAAGCCCGATCTCTCCCGTCGGGAGCCGCCGTTCCCCGAACCCCAACGCGCGGAGGCCATAGAGTTGAAACGCCTCGCCGCAAGTCATGCCGCTCTCCTGATCTGCTCACCCGCGAGCGTGGCCTGACCCATGGCGAGCCGGCGCGTGTAACGGGCGAGAACCCGCTCGCTTATCCATGTCAGCAGGAGATACCAGGCGAGCAGGACGAGGAAGTACCACAGCCGCCAGTCGCCATGCGGATAGTCGAAATGCGAGGTCTTGGAGGCGCCAAGTTCGCGCGCCCAGTAGACAATGTCCTGAACCCCCAGCAGGAACAGGAGCGGCGTTGCCTTGATGAGGATCATCCAGAGGTTGGAAAGGCCCGGTATCGCATAGGTCCACATCTGCGGCACAAGGATGCGGCGAAAGATCTGCCCGTGGCTCATCCCGTAGGCTTCGCCCGTTTCCAGCTGCGCCTTGGGAACGGAGTTCATCGCGCCATAGATCACGTTGGCGGCGAAGGCCCCGAAGACGATGGCAAAGGCGACGACCGCCAGCGTAAACCCATAGATCTCATGGATCCACGGCGGCGAGGAGGCGAGCGGAAGCTTTGCCTCCGGGCAGACGATGAAGTCCGACCCGCGCCGGACGGGCTCGGTCCAGTCGGGGCATTTGATCTTGTGACGCATCCATTCGAGCCCTTGGTCGATCATCAGCGGCACGAACAGGAAGAACACGATATCCGGCACCCCGCGCACCATGGCGCTGTAGCCTTTGCCGATGAGGCTCACCGGCGCGAAATGCGACCGCGCGGCAACCGCTCCCGCAAAGCCAAGCGCAAGCGCAAGCGGCGCGGTGATGAGAAGAAGCGCGATCACCACCAGAAAGGAACGGTAAAACAGCAGGTGCTTGCCCGATGTCAGGTAGCACGCATACCACTGAAGGCCGTCGAGTGTAGCGGGATCGACGCAGAAGCTGAACATCGGCGGCTCGGACTATCCGGAATTAGGGAGAGGGATCGGGTATGCCCCGATCCCGGGGGGCATCAATAAACGGCGGCGTCGTCGCCAAACCATTTCACGATGAGCTTGTTGATGGAGCCGTCCTTCTTCATTTCCGCGATTGCACCGTCAAAACGGTCACGGAGCGCTGCGTCGGACATGCGGAATGCAGCACCGACACCTTCGCCAAGCTGCACACGATCCACAATGACAAGCTCGCCGTTCGACTGTTCAGCGATCGGTTTGAGATAGTCGAGATCGGCCAGAACAGCGTCGGCCTCGCCATTCCGTACAGCGGAGACCGTTTCATCGGGCGTGGCGAACTCAACCAGCGTGGCACCTGATTCAGCCACGTGCTGCGCCTGGATCGTCGCGGTCTGGGCCGCCACGATGCCCTTCTTCACATCGACATTCTCGGAGGCGGCGACGTAGAGGGAGACGGTGGGCGGCGTGTAGTTCTGCGTGAACAGCCGGTCCTTCTTCCGCTCTTCGGTGATAGACATTCCGGCCATGATCAGGTCGTAGTTCCCCGAGTTGAGGTTCGCCATGATCGTGTCCCAGTCGTTTTGCACGAATTCGCAGGTCAGGCTGAGACGCTTGCAGAGTTCGCCGCCCAGCTCGATCTCATACCCGTCGAGCTTGCCGCTGTCGTTGATGAAGTTGTAGGGGGCATAGGCGCCCTCCGTCCCGATCCGCACTACCTGCTGGGCGAAGGCGGATCCCGCCATAGACGCCAGAACAGCCGCGGTCATTGCGATTTTCTTCATAGTAAAACTCCCTGTTATCTTATGGGCTTGCCGAGCGTTATTCACCGCCCGCGCGAAGAAACTGGCGCAACCGCTCGCTTCGCGGTGCACCGAAAAGCATATCCGGCGATCCTTCCTCTTCCACCCGCCCTTGATGGAGGAAGACAACATGATCGGAGACGTCGGCCGCCATCCGCATGTCATGGGTCACGATGATCATCGTACGCCCCTCGTCTGCCAGCGCCTTGATGACGCGGATCACTTCCTGTTCCAGCTCCGGGTCCAGCGCCGAGGTGGGTTCGTCAAAGAGCAGGGCTTTCGGTTCCATGCAAAGGGCCCGCGCGATGGCGGCCCGCTGCTGCTGCCCGCCGGAAAGCTGCGAGGGATAGCGGTCGGCCTTGTCGCCGATTCCCACCTTGTCCAGAAGCTGCCGCGCACGCGCCTCCACCGCCTCGCGGGGCTGTCCAAGCACGGTAACCGGCGCTTCCATGACATTCTGGAGAACCGTCATGTGGGACCACAGGTTGAACTGCTGGAATACCATGGACAGGTTCGTCCGGATCCTCAGCACCTGCGGGCGGGAGGCCGGGCGGCGGTGAGGCCCCTCCCCATGCCACAGGACGGCTTCCCGTTCGAACAGGATCTCACCTTCCTGACTGTCCTCCAGCAGATTGGCACAGCGCAGCAGTGTGGACTTCCCCGATCCGGAGGAGCCGATTAGGGAGACCACATGCCCTCTCGGCGCGGAGAGACTGACGCCCTTCAGCACCTCGAGGTTGCCATAGGATTTGTGGAGATTGATGATTTCGATGACGGGCGATGTCGCAGTTGTCACGGGGGTCGTCCTGTTGCTTGATCGATAGTTGGACGATTTTCCTGATGAAATGCAACAAGTCCCGAGCATCAGAGGCGATAGGTCGCATAAAATGCAAGCAGTATGCCCCGTCATGCCCCTTGGCTGAGCAGTCTCCGTCAGCCGTGGCGGCTTTCCACCCGTTGGCGGGCAAGCGCGCTGTCCCGATCGTTCACGCCCAGCAGGTTCGCAGTGAGCCGCAGCATCGCATTCTCCTCCTGGTTCCGCATCCCGTCAGCCAGAGCCACGTCCCACAGCGCCTCCATCACGCCTTCGCGTTCCTCATAGGCGACGGCATCCTTGATGACGCGGGTGAAACGCACCGTATCGGGGGCAACCTGCTCCAGCTTCTCTGCCTCGCGCAGCAAGGAGGCAGCCTCGAACGGGCCCAGGGCAAAGCGGGTGCTGACGATCCGGGCGATCCGGTCACTCTCTTCGTCCGAATAGGTGCCGTCCACGCGTGCGACACGGACGAGCAGCGCCGTCAACGCCAGACGCACATCGTCCGTGGCAAAGGAATGGCGATCGGTGTCGCCCGTGAAAAGGCGGATGAGATCCTGGAGCATGAGTGTCGATATAAGGTCCGGTGCTGCGTGTTCGCGAATCACATCCTGCGGCGCAGGGTCAGATGCAGGCCCAGTAGGGGCCCGCGCCCTCGGCCATGGAGCAGGTGCAGATCTCCTGCTTGCTCTGCCCGTTCAGCGGCTGCGGATTGATGAAGCCTATGCCGCGATACTGTCCTGTCAGCGCCCGAATCGCTTGTGAGCCCTGCGGATAGGCACGGTCCCCGATAAGGCAGGCGGCAGGCAGGCTGATGGCCGCGACGCCTGAACGGTCACGGACCACCGGCACGCTCCTGGCCTCGGTTTCCGGGGAAACAGTGACGGTGGGTGCGGAAGTATAAGAGCCACGCTGCGACCGGCCCGCCGGGTAGCTGGCGCCCAGATCACGGTCCCACACGGTTTGGCAGCGGCCTTCTGCCCCTTCGCCGAGGCAGTGCAGACGATCAGGATCTGCTCCACCGTTGATCAGCGGCCCACAACCCGCGAGCATGAGCAGAAAGGCGGGAAGAAGGATGTGGCGGATCATTGTGCGCTCCGATGTGTCTGGTTGAGCGAAATCTAACCGCTCTCGCGCGTCGGGCAAGGAAGAAGGCGCCCGATGTCTGCCTTCAGGCGGCTTTCTGATCGGCTGGAGCATTTCATTGCCGGTGACGCCGGGGGTCGCGGGGGGCGTCCCCCGCGCCTTGGTGCGGCGTCAGACCAGACGTTCGGCCTCTTTCGCGGCCCGCACGAAGTCGGCGAACAGCGGATGGGGCGCAAAGGGTTTCGACTTCAGTTCCGGGTGGAACTGCACACCGATGAACCAGGGATGGTTCTCGTATTCGACAATCTCGGGGAGGCGCCCGTCGGGCGACATGCCGGAGAACACAAGCCCATGCCCCTCAAGCTGATCGCGATAGCGGATATCCACCTCGTAGCGGTGCCGGTGGCGTTCCTCGATCTCCGGCGAGCCATAGATGCCCGCGACGCGCGATCCCTGCTTCAGCACGGCCGTATAGGCGCCGAGCCGCATTGTGCCGCCCTTGTCGTCGCCCAGCTTGCGCTCGACCCGGTGGTTGCCCTGCACCCATTCCTTGAGATGGTAAACTACGGGGGTAAAGCGCCTTTCTCCCGCTTCGTGATCGAACTCTTCCGACCCCGCATCATTCAACCGGGCAAGGTTGCGGGCGGATTCGATCACTGCCATCTGCATTCCGAGGCAGATGCCGAGATAGGGAATTTTCCGCTCCCGCGCAAAGCGGGCCGCGTTGATCATGCCTTCGGTGCCGCGCTCGCCGAAGCCGCCGGGAACGCAGATCGCGTGGAAGTCCTCCAGCCACGGGCCAGGGTCTTCACGCTCGAAAATCTCACTGTCGACCCATTCCGCCTTGACCCGTACGCGGTTGGCCATGGCGCCATGCGTCAACGCCTCCGCGATGGATTTGTAGGCATCTTCGAGCTGCGTGTATTTGCCGACGACGGCTATGCGTACCTCGCCCTCCGCATTCTCCAGCCGGTCCATGACATCCTCCCAGCGGGAGAGGTCGGGCCGCGGGGCAGGGGCGATCTGGAAGGCGTCGAGCACTGCCTGATCCAGCCCTTCGCGGTGATAGGCCAGCGGCGCCTCGTAGATGGTCTTGAGGTCGGGCGCGGCGATCACCGCATCGGGCCGGACGTTGCAGAACAGGGCGATCTTCTCGCGCTCCTTCTGCGGAATGGGCTTCTCCGACCGGCAGACCAGCACGTCGGGCGCGATGCCGATGGAGCGCAGTTCCTTCACGGAGTGCTGGGTGGGTTTGGTCTTCAGCTCACCGCTTGCGGCGATATAGGGCAGTAGTGTGAGATGCATGAAGATGCACTGCCCGCGCTGCCGCTCCTGCTCGAACTGGCGGATCGCCTCGAAGAAGGGTAGACCCTCGATATCGCCGACGGTGCCGCCGATCTCGCAGAGCATGAAATCCACCTCATCTTCGCCCACGCGAAGGAAGTCCTTGATTTCGTTGGTGACGTGCGGAATCACCTGAATAGTCTTGCCGAGATAGTCGCCGCGCCGTTCCTTCTCCAGCACGTTGGAATAGATGCGGCCGGAGGAGACACTGTCGGTCTTGCGGGCCGAGACACCGGTGAACCGCTCATAATGGCCGAGGTCGAGGTCAGTCTCTGCGCCGTCATCGGTCACGAACACTTCACCATGCTCGAAAGGCGACATGGTGCCCGGATCGACGTTCAGGTAGGGGTCCAGCTTGCGCAGGCGGACAGAGTAGCCGCGCGCCTGAAGAAGCGCGCCCAAGGCAGCCGAGGCGAGCCCTTTTCCCAGGCTGGAGACCACCCCGCCCGTGATGAAGACGTAACGTGCCATTAAGCTGCTCCCGTGGTTCCAATAAGAATCTACCGCGGTTCTTGCAAGAATCGCGGCATCACGGGACCTGGGATATAGCGAAAACCTTGGGGGTGCGCAATATCCTGCGGAAAGACTTCCTGAAGCCCCGATAACTTGTGTTGTTGTAACAGTGAGATGGCGGGCGCGCGGGCGTCCGCCGGGATCGAACTTTCAGCCTGTCAGTCCGCGCGGGGCGGCGTGGCAGGTGCGCTTCCGGTCGAGGGCGGCAAAAGGCTGCCGCCATCCGCGGGAAGAGCAGGCTCGCTCGCCGCGGGCGGAGGGGTGAGATCGGAGCCCAGCCGGTCGAGAACCGAACCGCCACCCGACCGCTCCGCCGAAATGATCGTCAGTGCGACCGAGGTGCAGAGGAAGGCCACCGCGAAACCCCAAGTCAGCCGGGTCAGCGCATTTGCCGCCTGTCGCCCGGTCATGACACCGGTTCCGCCGCCGCCGCTGCCCATGCCCAAGCCGCCGCCTTCTGACCGCTGGAGCAGCACGACGACGATCAGCGCCAGCGCGAGCAGGAGGTGGATGATGAGCAGGATGTTTTCCATGGGGCAGCCGGCCTTTCGTTCCGCGCCTATCTAGAGGCATGGCGGACGGGTCGCAAGTCACCCTGTTCGCCCCTCGTGCGTTTTTCGCGTGGTTTTGCGCGCGCGGTCGGGGTAAGGACTCCCCGCATCGACCAGAGGCGGAGTCTTGAAATGGCCAATGTCGTCGTCGTCGGCGCCCAGTGGGGCGACGAGGGTAAGGGAAAAATCGTGGATTGGCTCTCGGAGCGGGCGGATATCATCGCGCGCTTTCAGGGGGGGCACAATGCCGGCCATACGCTCGTGATCGGCGAGAAGGTGTTCAAGCTGTCGCTGCTGCCCTCCGGGATCGTGCGGCCGGGCAAGCTCGCCGTGATCGGCAACGGCGTGGTGCTGGACCCGTGGGCGCTCTTTTCCGAGATCGATAAGCTCTCCGGTCAGGGTGTCGCGATTTCCACCGACAACCTGATGATCGCGGAAAACACGCCGCTGATCCTCCCTCTGCATCAGGATCTCGACAAGATCCGAGAAGAGGCGGCAGGCGCCTCAAAAATCGGCACCACGGGGCGTGGCATCGGCCCGGCCTATGAGGACAAGGTCGGCCGTCGGGCGATTCGCGTGGCCGATCTTGGCGATGAGGAGACGCTCGAGGCACGGCTGGACAGGCTGCTCGCCCATCATGACGCACTTCGTCAGGGTCTCGGCGCGCCTGCCGTGGATCGCGCGGAGCTGAAGGCGAAGCTGCTGGAGATCGCGCCGAAACTGCTCCCCTATGCGCAGCCGGTGTGGAAGATCCTCAACGAACAGCGCCGTGCTGGCAAGCGCATCCTGTTTGAAGGGGCGCAGGGCTCGCTGCTGGATATCGATTTCGGCACCTATCCTTACGTGACCTCCTCCACCACCATGTCGGGGATGGCCGCAACGGGGACGGGGCTTGGCCCCTCCGCCATCGGTTTCGTGCTGGGAATCGCCAAGGCCTATACCACCCGGGTCGGTTCCGGCCCGTTCCCGACGGAGTTGGAGGATGAGGTCGGTCAGCGTCTGGGCGAGCGGGGCCATGAATTCGGCACTGTCACCGGGCGGAAGCGCCGCTGCGGCTGGTTCGACGCGGTTCTGGTCCGTCAGACCTGCGCGATCTCCGGCGTCAACGGCATTGCGCTGACGAAGCTCGATGTGCTGGACGGGTTCGACACGCTGAAAATCTGCGTGGGCTATGAGGTGGATGGCGTGAAATACGACCACCTGCCGACCGCAGCGGCGCTCCAGACCCGCGCGACGCCGATCTATGAAGAGCTGGAAGGCTGGCAGGAATCCACGGCCGGAGCGCGCTCCTGGGCGGAACTTCCTGCGGCGGCGGTGAAATACGTCCGTCGCATAGAGGAGCTGATCCAGTGTCCGGTAGCGCTCCTGTCCACCAGCCCGGAGCGGGACGACACGATCCTTGTCACCGATCCGTTCGCGGACTGATGGCGCTTGGGTACAAAGCCCGGCGGCGGTTGTCGCTGCTCATCCTGCTTGTGGGTGTGCCGCTCTATATCGCCGTCGCGGTAACGTTGATGAACTGGCTGGACGCCCGTTTCGGGCGCCAGCCGTTCTGGGTGGAACTGGCGATCTACGTCGGTCTGGGCATCCTCTGGGCACTGCCGTTCCGAGCAGTATTCCTGGGAGTCGGGCGCGCTGATCCCGACGCGCCGGAGGAATAGGCGGGATCAGGCGACGCTGCTGTGGGACTCATCGAAATACGCGGAGTCCTCGGCAACGGCGAAACGCCCTTCTCCGAGCCGCCGGAAGCGGCCTTCGCGCACGAGGACGCCGAAGGATTTCAGCTCCTCTTCAAAAGGATAGGGTGCGTTGCTTGATTTGGACAGCGCATCCAGAAGCGCCGGACGGGTGAAATCCTTCCAACCTTCCACTGCCATCAGATAAGCCGCGATCGCTTCCATCCGCTCAGTCAGGCTGGCCGGCGCAATCTCCGCGAGCACGCTTTTCAGCCGGTCCGCCGAAATGGCGGGGTACTTTGTCATGGAAAGCTCATGAGGCATGAGCTTAAGGGGAGGCAGGTTCATCGGCGGGGGCGGGGCGGCTATGTCCACCCGCTGGGTCGCAAGAAGCAGAAGGGGGGCGCTCAGATCGTCCTGCAGCGCGCGTTCTGCCTGAGCGGCCGGCTTCGCGCTTTCGCCGATATTTGGCTCGGCGAATGCCGCGATTTCCTCAGCCGAAAGGCCGTAGGTGGGCCTGTGGCGATCCCGCTCTTCCGCAATGGGACCCGCCAGCCGCAGCACGCCCTCTGAAACAGAGATGTCAGTGGACGGAAACGCTTTCGCCACGGCTGCCAAATCCGCCTGATCCACGACACGCGTGCCGAGCGTGGGATTTTCTTCCGCGGCCTGCCGCAAAGCGTCCAGCACCTGTGCGAGAACCGGCGTGGGAGCTTCATAGCCTTCGATACGGCAGGAGAAATCGCCGTAGGTGACGGAAAGGGTCTTGCCGCTCGTTGTCATTCTTTCGCCATATCCGCTGGATGGGAGCTGTTCCCGATCAAGCTGTTCCGCCCGTCCGAATGCGGCTTGCCGCCGCGGCCCGGACCGGTCAATCTGACGCGAGAGATTGCCAGTCCGGGCGTGGCCCGTCAACATGAGCCCATGCCCGAACCTGTCCTTACCGCAACATCTGGCATCACTTTGCTTGGCGGTGCCGATATTTCGCTGCCTTTGCTTGAGTTGGCGCTTTCCGTCGCCCCGGTCGTCGTTGCTGCCGACGGCGGAGCGGACAGGGCGCTGGCCTTGGGTGTCCGTCCTGAACTCGTCATCGGCGATCTCGACTCACTGAGTCCCGCGGGCCGGGAGGCGATGGGCAACGCCGTTCTGGAGGTGACCGAGCAGGACACCACGGATTTCGAGAAGTGCCTGCAGCGCCTGGCGGCTCCCTTCGTGCTGGGGCTGGGGTTTCTGGGCGGGCGGCTGGATCACGCCCTCGCCGCGCTGACGGTGCTCACCCGCGCCCCCGTGCCCGTTCTGCTGATTGGCGAGGAGGATGTGGTGTTCTGCGCGCCCTCCACACTGACGCTGCGCCTTCCCGTGGGAACGCGCCTCTCGCTCTATCCGCTCGCACCGGTCCGCGGGCGGAGCGAGGGGCTGGTCTGGCCGATCGACGGTATCGACTTTGCTCCCGCGGGCAGGGTCGGCACCTCCAATCGCACCGATGGGGAGATCGTGCGGCTGTCCTTCACGGGACGAGGGATGCTGGTGCTGCTTCCACGACAGGCATTGCGGGCGGCACTGTCGGCGCTGCTATCCGCTGAGCCACACGTTCCCGGTGTACCAGATAAAGGCCCGAAGCGGTGATGATGGCGATTCCCGCCCAGCTGATGGTGTCGGGAAGATCACCGAAGATCGTGTAGCCAAAGAACACCGTCGCGATCATCTCAAAGTAGTGCAGGGGGGCGAGTGTTGTCGATCCGGCGAAACGCAGCGCATAGGTCATCAGCATGTGTGCGACGGTGGCCGCGGCGCCCACACCTGCCAGCGCCATCCAGACCGCTCCGTTGTCCGGCCATGCCAAACCAAGCTGCACGCCGGGAATGTCCAGCGGGAGCAGCAAGGCAGGGATCGCCATAACGCAGGCAGCGAGCGCCGTATGCGCCTGCATGGCCACCGGATGCTGCTGACGGGCGAGGCTCCTGGTGATGAGGATATAGAGCGCGAAAAAGACCGCTGTCATGAGAGGAAAGAAGGCGACCGGCCCGAAGGTCACAAAGCTCGGCCGGATAACGAGCAGGGCTCCCGCGAAACCAACCGCGCAGGCGGCGATCCGGCGCGGCCCCACGCTTTCGCCGAACAACGCCCAGCCAAGCAGCAGGATGATGAACGGCTCCACGAAAGCGATGGCCAGCGCATCAGCCAGCGGCATGACCTGAACCGCGGCGATGAAGGCGTAAGTGGCGAGAATCGAGACGGCGGCGCGGAAGAACGTCAGCCCGAGCACGCGGCGTGACATGCGCCATTCCACCCGCATCAGGATGACAACGGGCACCATGAGCGCGGCCTGCACGACAAAGCGCGCGGCAGTCACCTGGCCCACCGGCACCGCCTGCGAGGCAATCTTGGAGGCCACGTCGATCATGGGGGCTGTCAGGCAGAAGCCGAGCATCAGCGCGATGCCGAGAAAGGTGCGATCCTGTGTCATCGCGCCTATTTAGGCGACCTAGTGAAAGGCTGGCTGTTCATTTGCGACATTCGGTGACGGTTTGAGCCATTTGCCATGACGGAACAATGTCGCCTTCGGCCGGAAAATCGCCTTGACGGGATCCATGGGCTCCTGTAATCCCCGCCTCGCGTCGGGCGACGTGCTGCAAGGTGCGGCAGCGGACTGTAACTCCGCCGGGGAGACCCATGCCTGGTTCGATTCCAGGGTCGCCCACCACTTCCAAAAATTTTTTCGGGAAATCAATGGAGTGGTGGTTCCGCGACAGGTGGCATGGACCATGCCTTTGGCATGGGATATGTGCATGTTTCCCTCTTTCATCATTAGGCCGTGGACGCGGTCCGGGGGCTTTTTGAACGCCGGTTGCAACCGGTTGTCTGTGCGGGGCGTGTCATGAAAAAACCGGCTTGGGTCATTGATAAGGAGCGGGCCAAACGGGCCGCTGCGGCGGAAACCGTCTGGCTATTCGGGTTGCACGCAGTGCGTGATGCGCTGCTCAACCCCAGACGCACCCGGCTGCGGCTTGTCGTGACCAAGAACGCCGCGGACCGGCTTGGGGATGCCATCGCCGAAAGCGGTATGACGCCGGAGATCGCCGATCCGAGAAAATTCGACGTTCCGATCGATCCGGGCTCCGTTCATCAGGGCGCAGCCCTTGAGGTGAAGCCTCTCGACTGGGGCCGACTGGAGGATGTTGCCATTTCGGGAGAAGGGGCACCGCTTGTCGTCCTCCTCGATCAGGTAACGGATCCGCATAACGTGGGCGCTATCCTGCGATCTGCAGAGGTTTTCGGTGCGCGGGCCGTCATCGGCACCCAACGGCACTCCGCCCCGGAGACGGGAGCGCTTGCGAAAAGTGCGTCCGGCGCGCTGGAGCGCCAGCCCTATCTGCGCATCCGTAACCTTTCCGATGGGATGGAGACGCTGCGCAACATGGGGTTCACGCTGATCGGTCTTGCCGGGGAGGCGACTGTCGCCCTGGATGCGGCGCTTTCCGATCTCGGTGACCGCCCGGTGGCGCTGGTGCTTGGCGCGGAAGGCCCGGGGCTTCGTGAAAAGACACGGGAAACCTGCGATGTGATCGTCCACATTGCCGCGGCGGGGGAGTTCGGCTCTCTCAACGTCTCCAACGCGGCTGCGGTGGCGCTCTATGCCGCTGGTCACCGTGGCCGGTTGGGCACAGGTTCGGGAGAGTAGGCCTTGCGCCATCACGGTTGCGGGAGCGCGGGTTTTCCGCGCCCTTGGACCATGTCATCTGTGATGGACAACTGACCGACTGAAGGAGCGCGCCATGACGGTGCTCGCCGCACCCGGCGCTTTGCCGCACAGCCTTTCAGACCGCCGCGGAGCCCCGCGCGCGACGGGTTGCCGGATAGGTCGCCGGGAACTGTTCTTTCTGGGTGCCTGCGGGATGGTGGCCTTGTCCGGGGCTGTGCCCGCGCTCGCGGGGACAAATCGCCGCATCTTTGCGCCCGGCGGCATCGCCCTCGCAGGCCGCGATCCGGTATCCTATTTCAGTGATGGGCATCCTCTGAAGGGCAAGACGCAATATGCCCTGAAGTGGAAAGGTGCGATCTGGCTGTTTGCCTCGCATGAAAATCTTCTGGCTTTCGAAGCGGATCCTCGCGCCTATGCACCGCAGTTCGGCGGATGGTGCAGTCGGGCGATGGAGAGCGGGGGCCGCAAAGTAGCCTCCGACCCCGAGATTTTCGCTATTCAGGACGGGCGTCTATACCTGTTCCGCAGCGCCGATGAACTGACGGTCTGGGCCGCCGCGACAACCGGGATCGACAAAACTGCCACAGCGGAGGAGCAATCCATCGCATCCGGAAATTAGCATTCGTTCTGAATATGTTCACAGATTCGCGACTCCCCCCTTTAAAAGCGGGAAAGGGTCTCTATCTGCTCAGTCAGAAGCGCGGAATCGGAACCTCCGTGCTTCGGTTCACTGTCCCTCGTTCCGCGACTGGCGCCCGGTCTTCGTGACTGGGCGCTTTTTTATTCTGGAGACACAGTCATGGTCCAGAGCGAATCCGCCCTGTTCACCCGCATCCTGCGCGATACGCGAAATGTCGCCGTCGTCGGCCTGTCACCCAATCCGACGCGTCCCAGCTATGGCGTGGCCCGCTTTCTGCAGAGCCTGGGATGGCGGGTTGTGCCGGTCAACCCGGGTCATGCAGGGGAAACCATCCTTGGGGAGACAGTGGTGGCCAGCCTTGCCGATATCCCCGATCCTGGTGCCATCGACATGATCGACATCTTCCGCCGCTCGGACGCTGCGGGTGCCGTGGTGGAGGAGGCGCTCGCCGCCCTGCCCAATCTCAGGACGGTCTGGATGCAGCTTGGCGTCACCGCGCCCCACGCGGCGGTGCTTGCCCGCGCCAGGGGTGTCGATGTGGTGGAGGATCGCTGCCCCGCGATAGAGTTTCCCCGCCTGCTCGCGGCACGCTGACATTCTGTCACACAAGCGTCGCTTGGCAGGGCGTGCGATCACTGGCACACTCAGGCCATGCCACAGATGACAGAGTCCGCTCCCTCCGATCTGCCCTCCGGTCTGCCCGGTGGTGTGCCGCGCCTGCGGCCGCGCCGTGACGAGCTGATCGCGGATGGGGTCGTGCATGGCGTCGGAGTGGCGCTGGCTCTTCTTGGTACGGTCGTTCTCGTCGTCTCGGCCTCGGGCGCGGGGTGGAGCGGGCAACTGGCTGCCGCGCTCTACGGCTTTATCCTGGTTGTGGCTCTCTCAGTTTCGCTCGCCTACAACCTCTGGCCCGAAGGAGCGGTGAAGCTGGTTCTTCGTCGCTTTGATCATTCATCAATTTTTCTTTTGATTGCAGCGACATACACGCCTTTTCTTGAGCGGAGTGCGAGCCATTATTCCGCCGTGGTGATGCTCTGTGCGATCTGGCTGATGGCCATCGCCGGAGTTGCGAGCAAGTGGATTTTTCCCGTTGGGTATGGGTGGTTGTCGCTGATCCTCTACCTCTCGATGGGATGGAGCGGTCTGCTGATCGCGGCCCCGGTGATGCAGAGTATTCCTCTCTTGTCGCAGGTGCTGATCCTGGCTGGGGGGGTGGTCTATTCGCTGGGCGTCATATTCTTCCTTTGGGAAAAGCTGCGTTTTCAGACGGCGATCTGGCACGGGTTCGTGGTGACGGCGGCGGCGATGCACTATGCGGCCATTCTCGCCTGCTTCCGGTAGCGGAATGCCTGTCTGATCGGGGGTTGCGCCTGCGGGGCGGCGCGTCATCATGGGGGTGTTCAATCTCCGAGGTTCCCCATGATAAAGACGCCCTACCTCCTTTTTCTTGGTGACGCACCCGACCCGTTGGCGGCAAAGGTGGCGCAGGGCATCCGCGACTGGCGCCCCGAATTCGCCGTGGCGCAGTTCCGCATGGAGGGCTGCAAGGCCGACATGAAACTCCCCGACATGACCCTGGCGGAGGCGAAGGCGGCGGGCTGCAAGACGCTGGTCGTCGGCGTGGCGAACCGTGGCGGGGTGATTTCGGACAGCTGGATCAAGGTGTTGGTCGAGGCACTGGAGGAGGGATTCGACATCGCCTCCGGGCTGCACAACCTGCTCCGGGATGAGCCGCTGCTGGTTGCCGCCGCGGAGCGGTTCGGGCGGGAGCTTCATGATGTCCGGGTTCCGGTCGTGGACTATCCCATTGCCAACGGCAAGAAGCGCTCCGGCAAGCGGATGCTGGCCGTGGGCACCGATTGCTCGGTCGGCAAGATGTACACCTGCCTTGCCATGGACAAGGAAATGCGGGAGCGCGGCCTGAAATCCGATTTCCGGGCAACCGGACAGACGGGTATCCTGATCACCGGTGGGGGCGTGCCGCTTGACGCTGTGGTCGCTGATTTCATGGCGGGGTCGGTGGAATACCTGACGCCGGACAATGACGAGGACCATTGGGACATGATCGAGGGGCAGGGCAGCCTGTTCCACATCTCCTATTCCGGGGTGACGCTGGCGCTGGTGCATGGCGGCCAGCCCGATGCGCTGGTGCTCTGCCATGAGCCGACGCGGCCGCATATGCGCGGCCTTCCGGGCTACAAACTGCCCAGCCTGGAGGAACTGCGGGACGTGTCGCTCCAGCTCGCTCGCGTGGGCAACCCGGAGTGCAAGGTCGTCGGAATCTCCGTCAACACCCAGCACATGAGTGAGGAGGACGCCGTGCGTTATCTTCAGAACGTGGAGCAGCAGATGGGCCTGCCAACGGTCGATCCGTTCCGGCATGGTGCGGGCCGGCTGGTCGATGCGTTGATGGCGTCCTGACCATGAAGCTTACCGTAACCCCCGATACCTTCCGCCTGGCGGAGGTGTTCACCATATCGCGCGGCTCCCGCACGGAGGCCAAGGTGCTGACCGTCACGGTGGAGAAGGATGGCATCACCGGGCGGGGCGAATGCGTGCCCTATGCCCGCTACGGCGAAAGCCTGGAGAGCGTGACCCGGCAGATCGAGGGGCTTGCGCTCCCCGTAAGCCGGACGGAGCTGCAGGCCATGCTGCCGCCGGGCGCCGCGCGGAACGCGGTGGATTGCGCACTTTGGGACTGGGAGGCGAAACATGCGGGCCGGCGTGTCTGGGACATGGCGGGGCTGCCGAGGCCAGAGCCGATGATCACCGCCTTCACCCTGTCACTGGATACGCCGGAGCGGATGGAGGCTGCGGCGCGCCGGAACGCCTTCCGCCCCTTGCTGAAGATCAAGCTCGGCACCGCCGATGACATGGGCCGGCTCGAGGCAGTGCGGCGTGGTGCCCCGGAAGCGCGGATCATCGTCGATGCGAACGAGGGTTGGACGGCGGATGTCTATCGCGACCTTGCCCCCCATTTCGTACGGCTCGGCGTGGCACTGGTGGAGCAGCCGCTCCCCGCAGGCGCAGACGAGATGCTGGCGGAAATGGCACGTCCTTTGCCGGTCTGCGCCGACGAAAGCTGTCATGACCGGCATTCGCTGGACGACATTGCGGGCAAATACGATCTCGTAAACATAAAGCTCGACAAGACCGGCGGGCTGACGGAGGCGCTGGCGCTGCGTGATGCGGCGCATGCGGCGGGCTATGGCATCATGGTCGGCTGCATGGTGGGATCATCCCTTGCCATGGCACCTGCTGTGCTGGTGGCGCAGGGCGCAGCTGTTGTCGATCTTGACGGGCCGCTGCTTCTGGCCGAAGACCGCGCCAGCCCGCTGCTTTACGACGCTACGGGCGTGCATCCGTCCGACGCCGAGCTTTGGGGGTAACATGAGCCGCATCGTCTATGTGAATGGTGACTATCTGCCGGAGGAGGAGGCGCGTGTCTCCATCTTTGATCGTGGCTTCCTCATGGCGGACGGTGTCTATGAGGTGACGAGCGTCCTCGGCGGTAAGCTGGTGGATTTCGACGGTCATACAAGGCGTCTCGCACGCTCGCTGGGGGAGCTGGAGATTGCCGCGCCCGTTTCGGACGATGAGCTTCTGGAGATCCACCGGGAACTTATCGCGCGCAACGGGGTGGAGGATGGCATGGTCTATCTTCAGGTCACCCGCGGTAATCCGGGCGACCGTGACTTTGCCTTTCCCGACAAGAGTGTAACGCCGACGCTGGTGCTGTTCACCCAGTCGAAACCCGGTTTGGCGGACAGTCCCCAGGCGAAGATCGGCGCGAAGGTGATCTCCGTCCCGGATATTCGGTGGGGACGCCGGGATATCAAGACGGTGCAGCTTCTCTATCCGAGCATGGCCAAGATGATGGCCAAGAAGGCGGAGGTGGACGATGCATGGTTCGTGGAGGATGGCTTCGTGACGGAGGGATCGTCCAACAACGTCTATATCGTGAAAGGCGGGCGGATCATTACCCGGCCCCTGTCCGAAGAAATCCTGCATGGTATCACCCGCGCCGCAGTGATCCGTCTCGCAGCCGAGGCACAGATGGAAGTCGAGGAGCGGCTTTTCACGATCGAGGAAGCGCAGGCTGCGGACGAGGCGTTCTTCACCTCCGCATCCGCTTTTGTCATGCCTGTGGTCGAGATCGACGGGGCTGTGATCGGTGGCGGGAAACCGGGGCCAGTGGCAGCACGCCTTCGGGAAATCTATCTCGACGAGATGCGCAAAGCGGCGCTCTGACCCTCGGGCGGCATATCTTCGACAATTCGGGCGGGACGCAGGCGATGGCTTGCGTCCCGCTTCATTTCCGGTCGCTGTCTTTAGCCGGGGCTGAGGCCACGGAGGCGCTCCGACCGACGGCGCAGGAGTTCGACCGTGCTCAGAAGACCGATGGAGACCACGATGAGAATGGTCGCCACGGCAAGAATGGCGGGGCTGATCTGCTCCCTGATACCGTTCCACATCTGGCGGGGAATGGTTTGCTCGTCCGGAGTGGCGAGGAACAGCACGACCACCACCTCGTCGAAAGAAGTCACGAAGGCGAAGAGCGCTCCGGAGATCAGCCCGGGCAGAATGATGGGCAGGGTCACCTTGAAGAAGCTTCGTACGGGAGACGCACCGAGGCTCGCCGCCGCGCGGGTGAGTGACCGGTCGAACCCAACCAGCGTCGCCGTCACCGTGATGATGACGAAAGGGATCCCCAGCGTCGCGTGGGACAGGACAAGGCCGAGGTAAGGCACGCCCCACTGCTGGATCTGTATACGCGAGTAAAAGAAGAACAGCCCCGTTGCGGTGATGATGACCGGTACGATCATCGGTGAGATAAGCAGCGCCATGATCGACCGGCGGAACGGCATTTCGGGTCGTGAAAGGCCAAGCGCCGCAATGGTGCCGAGCGTCGTGGCGACCAGCGTCGCAAAGAAGCCGACGATGATCGAGTTCTTGGCGACCTTCACCCATGTAGCGTTTTGCCAAACGTCTGCCCAGAAGGCGCTCGTCCGCGGAGCATCCGGGGCTTGCATGCCGAAGGTCACGAGCATGTCGTACCAGCGCATCGAATAGCCTTGGGGATCGAAGGCCAGCATCTTCTCCGTGAACGTGAAGTAGGGTTCTGCGTTGAACGAGAGGGGGATGACGACAAGGATCGGCGCGATCAGAAACAGGAAGATGAGCGCGCAGAGCGTCAGATAGACGTAGTGCCAGACGCGTTCGAGCGGGCTTGCATAGACGGGAAGGGCCATCTTCGTTCCTCAGCCGAGCTTCATGTTGTCGATGCCGATCAGGCGGTCGTAGAGCCAGTAGAGCAGCAGCACCGCCGCCAGCAGGATCGCCGCCAGAGCTGCGGCCATCGACCAGTTCAGGCTGCCCTGCATGTGATAGGCGATCAGGTTGGAGATGAGCTGCCCGCTTGCCCCGCCGACCAGTGCGGGGGTGATGTAGTAGCCGACCGCAAGGATGAAGACGAGCAGCGACCCCGCCCCGATCCCCGGCAGGGTCTGGGGAAAGTAGACCCTTCGGAAGGCCGTCCAGGACGTCGCGCCAAGGCTTCGCGCCGCGCGGACATAGGAAGGGTTGATCGGCCGCATCACGGAGTAGAGTGGCAATACCATGAAGGGCAGCAGGATATGCGTCATCGCGATGATCGTGCCTAACTGGTTGTACATCATCGGCAGGCGCTGATCGTCGTTGATGATGCGCAGTGCGACGAGCATGTTGTTGACCACCCCCTGTTCCTGCAGGAGCACCATCCACGCGGTCGTCCTGACAAGGAGTGATGTCCAGAAGGGCAGCAGGACGAGAATCATCAGAAGGTTCGACTTACGAAGCGGCAGCGTCGCCAGCAGATGTGCGATGGGATAGGCCAGAACCAGGCAGATGCCGGTGATGAGGGCAGAGAGCCAGAAGGTGCGCAGGAAGAGCGGCACATAGATGCGGCGGTCCTCCGGCACGCGCTCGATCGCGCCGGCGTCATTGCGCTGCATGTCGATCGCGGCGAGATAGAAGTTGGCGGTATAGGGATGCGCGGCCTGACGCATCACCCCCCAGAGCACGGGGTCGCCCCATCTGGCATCCTCGGCCACCATCGTCTCATGGTAGGGCGGTTGCCAGTCGCGCGACTTGCGCCCCGCGGAGGTGAAGAGCGAACGTGTGCCGGGCAAGTCGTAGTTCACCCTCGTGGCGACGGTGCCGAGGGTCTTGGCTTCTCCCGCATTCCTGATGTCGGTGGCGAGCGCGGCAAAGGCGCTCTCGTCGGGTTCCGCACCCGGGTGATCGTCCAGCCAGCCGGAGACCGTGGGCATGTTGGCCGAAAAGCCGTCGTTATAGACAGAGCGGAGCAGAAGTTGGCCGATTGGCATCACGAAAGTGACGACGATGAACAGCAGCAATGGCAGCACGAGCAGCAGTGCCTTGCGGCGCGCGCTCCTCTGCGACCGTGCCAGCGAGCGTCTGAGCGCTTTGCCGCTCTCTTCCGGCAGGACACTGTCGGGCTGTCGTCCGGGCGGATATACCGCGGTGGTTTCGACCATCTTGCTTCAAAGCCTCTGGATTGGCGGCAGGCGTGCGCTGAAATCCCGCCGCCGGATAGACTGGATGCCCGGTCCCGCAGCGGCGGGGCCGGGTGGGTTTATTCAGGTCAGTTGATGAGCCAGGCGTTGAAACGCTCTTTAAGATCCGCGTCGTGATCGACCCAGAATTCGAAGTTCGTCTCGACCGCATTGGTCATGTTGGCCGGGGTGGTGGGCAGATAGGGGGCCATGACGGTCTTGCCGTCCTTGTAGGTCCGCTCCATGGTCGCGGTGGATTTCCGCGTCGGGCCATAGCTGATGTATTGCGTCATGTCGGCGAGCTTCTCGGGCGAGGTCGAATAGTCGAGAAACTTGATCGCGTCTTCAAGATGCGGGGCACCTTTCGGGATGACGTAGCCTTCGAACTCGTACTGCATGCCATCCCAGACGGTGACGAAGGGTTTGCCCTCACCGATCACCGCGTTGAAGATGCGCCCGTTATAGGCCATCGTCATGGAAACCTCGCCATCCGCCAGAAGCTGCGGCGGCTGGGCGCCGGCTTCCCACCAGACGACGTCCTTCTTGATCGTGTCGAGCTTCTTGAACGCGCGGTCCAGCCCCTCCGGGGTGGCCAGTACGTCATAGACCTCGGCCGCCGGCACGCCGTCGGCCATCATGGCGAGTTCGATCACCGTTTTGGGCGATTTGCGCATACCGCGCTTGCCGGGGAACTTCGCAGTGTCGAAGAAGTCGGCGGCGGTCGTGGGTTTCTCGCCGGGGAACTTGGTTTCGTCATAGGCATAGATGGTGGCCCAGACGTCGGTGGCGACGAGGCAGTCCGTCACGGCGCCCTCGAAGAAGTCGTCCGCGGCAGCGGTGCCATCGGGTGCGGCGGCGAGCTTGGAGACGTCGATCTCCTCCAGCAGCCCTTCGTCGCAAAGTCGCACCGCGTCGGAATATTCGAGCGACGCGATGTCCACGGTGACGTTGCCCGCCTCCACCATCGCCTTGATTGGCGCGGCGGGGTTGTCGGAATCCAGCATCGTCGCCTTGATGCCGGTGTCCTTCTCGAAGGGTTTCACATGTGCCTCGGTCTGCGCCATGCCGTAGGCGCCGCCCCAGCTCATCACCACGACCTCGGCCTGTGCGGTGCCAAGGCCCGCCGCCGAAAGCGCCGTCGTCAGCGCAAGTATCTTCTTCATCTTCAGGCTCCCTGTTTGCCCTGTTATCCGGCGGTTTCTACGGAAATCCGCCTTGTTCTGTTCGTTGCCGCTTCCGGAGTCAGACCGGATCGAGTGCGCGCGCATCCTGCGGTGCCCAGCCGATCCTGAGTTGCTGCCCTGGCGAGAGTTTTGTCTGGCTCAACGTGTTGCGGCATTTCATCACGAAATCGTCCGACCCCGCGACCTTCATCCGGGTGCGGAGAACGTCGCCCATGTAGATCACCTCGATCACTTCCGCGTCGATCATGTGGGCGTCCTTCGGCATCATCTCCGGCTTGAACTCCACCCGTTCCGGGCGGATGGAAACCAGCGTCTCCTGCCCTTCGTGGCGCAGGTTGACGGGGGTTGCGTCGATTACCTCGCCTGTCGCGAGCCGAATGAGAGCTTTGTCCGGGCCGAGCTTTTCGACCCTTCCCGGAAGGCGGTTGTTCTCGCCGATGAACTGGGCGACGAAACTGTTCTTGGGCCGTTCGTAAAGCTCATCGGGGGGGGCGAGTTGCTGGATGCGACCGTCGTTGAACACGGCGACCCGGTCAGACATGGTCAGCGCCTCACCCTGATCGTGGGTCACATAGACGACGGTGATCCCAAGCTCGTGGTGCAGGCGCTTTATCTCGAACTGCATGTGCTCGCGGAGCTGCTTGTCCAGCGCGCCCAGCGGCTCGTCCATCAGCACGAGCTTCGGATCGAACACCAGCGCGCGGGCGAGGGCGATGCGCTGTTGCTGACCGCCCGAAAGCTGGGCCGGGCGCCTCGCCCCGAATGCGCCCATCTGCACCATGTCCAGCGCACGGCCGATCTTTGCTTCCCGCTCCGCTTTTCCCATTCCCCTCACTTCGAGCGGGAAGGCCAGATTCTCGGCCACGGTCATATGGGGAAAGAGCGCGTAGTTCTGAAACACCATGCCGATGCCGCGCTTGTGCGGCGGCACGGTATTGATGGGGCGGCCGTCCAGCCGGATCTCTCCATGAGTCGCGGTCTCGAACCCCGCCAGCATCATGAGGCAGGTGGTCTTGCCCGAACCAGAGGGTCCGAGCATGGTGAGGAATTCTCCCTCCGAGATCGTGAGATTGAGATCTTTGACGACGAGGTTTTCGCCGTCGTAGCTCTTCTGAACGTGCTCGAACTCCACGAACCGGTCGCGGCTCTGGGCTGGTTCCACGTAAGTCTCCCTGGCTGGCGGCTCGGGCCGCTCGTTCTTCTATAGCTCCATCGGAGCCATGAGTGCGTATCACGACCAGCGGCGCGCTATGGCGCTAGGTCGTTTGCGACAATCCCGGTCAATTCTCGACATTTCTGCATAAACTTGCGGCATAATTCAAAACTATGCCCAGAGAATCGCCGACTTTGTGGCCCCGATACGACGATTATGGCGAGTTCAAGGTCGAGGTTTCGGCCACAATGAGATACAACGGGCGTTGTTGCCGCCGCTGATTTTCTGTGGCAAGACACCTCCGACGCAGGACTGGACGGGAACAGGCAATGTCGGATTTCGCGAGCCGCCGCACGGTGATGGTGGACACTCAGATCCGCCCAGCTGATGTGACGAAATACCCGATTATCGATGCGATGCTGAGCGTTCCGCGCGAGGTCTATGTTCCTTCTCCGTTGCGCGAAGCCGCCTATGTCGGCGAGAACGTCTATATCGGGCGTGATCGCTTCCTGCTGGAACCCCGCACGTTGGCCAAGCTCCTTGATGCTCTGGACATCGGGGCAGGTGACCTCGTGCTCGATATCGGTGCGGGTCTCGGCTATTCGACCGCGGTGATCGCACGGCTTGCCGAAGCTGTCGTCGGCATCGAACAGGATGAGGAATTCGCCGCCGATGCTCAGGATCTGCTTGCGGCGCAGGGCGTGGACAACGCCGTAATGGTCAAGGGTGACTTTGCCGAAGGCTCTCCCAAACACGGGCCTTTCGACGTGATCATCCTCGAAGGAGCTGTCGAAGACGTTCCGGAAAAGATCCTCGCCCAGCTCAAGGATGGTGGCCGTATCGGTTGCCTGTTCATGGAGCGCGCACTTGGCGTCTGTCGCATCGGATACAAGATCGACGGCGAGATGACTTGGCGCTATGCTTTCAATGCTTCCGCACCTGTCCTTCCGGGCTTTGCGGCAGAGCGGGGTTTCGTGTTCTAGACTGGATCTGGACAGGACACCGCCTGACTAATGAAAAAAAGATCAGGAACGAGGCGGGACATGGCAGGGCGATCGAAGGTCAGGTTTTTCGCGGCGTTATTCGCGGCAGGTTTGTCCGTTACTTCAGTTCGGGCCGAGACGCTGACGGACGCGCTCATCGCGGCCTATCGCAACTCCAACCTTCTTGAGCAGAACCGGGCCGTTCTCCGTGCAGCGGACGAAGATGTGGCTACTGCCGTCGCAGCGTTGCGCCCGACGCTTTCCTTCGTAGCCCAGTCGCGCTGGGTCGATCCCGTTCTGACGCGGCGGCTTACGAGCACCATTGGACTTTCCACGAGTCTCACACTCTATGATTCGGGCCGGCACCGTCTTGGGATCGAGATCGCGCGCGAATCGGTGCTTGCCACGCGCGAAGCGTTGGTCGGGGTCGAGCAGCAGGTGCTGCTGAATGCAGTTCAGGCCTATATGAACGTGCGCAGTGCGATTGAATATGTCTCGCTGAACCAGAATTCGGTGCGTGTGATCGGTGAGGAGCTTCGAGCCGCGCAGGATCGATTCGAGGTTGGCGAGGTCACGCGCACCGATGTCTCGCAGGCCGAAGCTCGGCTGGCCTCGGCGCGCGCGCAACTTTCCAGCGCCCAAGGCGATCTGACCACGGCGCGGGAAGCCTACAAGGCCGCGACCGGGCAGTACCCGGGCAGTCTCGCCACGCCCCCGACGCCGCCCCGCAGCGCGGCATCGGTGGATGATGCAAAGGCGGTCGGCGTCCGTACCCATCCAGATGTGCGTCAGGCGCAGCGTCAGGTTAACGTGGCGGAACTGAACGTCTCCCTTGCGGCGGCGCAGCGCCTGCCGACAGTTTCTGCTACCGGCTCCGTCGCGCGGGATCAGAGTGGGGATGACGCCTCGGCCCTTACCCTTTCGCTGACCCAGCCAATCTATCAGGGGGGAGCATTGTCATCCCTGCATCGTCAGGCGATCGCCAGCCGCGATCAGGCGCGCGCTGCGCTTCAGCAATCGGCTGTGAACGTGGCCTACCAGGTTGGCGCAGCCTGGTCGCAACTGCAGGTTTCGCGTGCCTCTTTGGCGTCCATCGACGAACAGATCCGGGCGGCACAGGTCGCGTATGATGGTGTCCGGGAGGAGGCCCGCTTCGGTGCGCGAACCACGCTCGACGTCCTGGATGCGGAGCAGGAACTGCTGAACGCTCGGGCAAGCCGGATTTCGGCACAGTCGCAACAATATGTTGCTGCCTATTCGGTGCTGTCCGCGATGGGCCTTCTCACTGTGGATCACCTGAAGCTCGGTATCCCCACGTACGATCCGGCCGCGTACTACAATGCGGTGCGCGAGGCTCCCTATACTTCCATTCAAGGCCAGAAACTTGACCGCGTGCTTCAGAGCATGGGGAAAAAGTAACTATTTCCTGTCATCATGGCGTGTGAGTCGTGGGCTTGCCAAGCCACGTAGGGCGGCTCGATGGTCTAGCGGACAGAAGGATCGAGGCGATATGTCTGACTCCGGTAAACGTGGCGAGATCGAAGACGTGCTGACGGCGATCCGCCGTCTTCTTGCACAGGACGGTGAGGGGCTGGAGATGCGACTCCAGGGCGAACGTGCTGCCGGGGAACGTCTCATGCTTACCCCGGAATTACGGGTGGAGCACAGCGACGGACGTGCTTCCATAGAGGATGCGCTTGCCGTGCTCGAAGCAGCAGTCGCGGCGCGGGCAAACGCACCCGAGACGATGGAGTCCAAGATCTTCCGCGACGATCTTCATGATGTCGATGAAGCGCCCTTTATCTCCATTGACGAGCCGGAACCGCATACGGCGGAGCCGATCGCTTTCCGTCAACCTCAAGCCCGCCGATTCCAGCTTGTGCGGAACTCCTTCTCCCATACCGATGAGAGCGAGGACCAAGACGAACTACATGCGGAGGCCGGTCGCCCCCCGGTGGAAGTTCCTCCAGAGCCCGATGCGCCTACCGAACTGCCACCGGATTCACCGGAGGAGGCGCCGCCGGCCGATATTCCGGAAGATCCGGTGGAGGAGCCTGCCGAGATCCCTGTTGAGGAACCGGTAGAGACCCCCCCCGACGTGCCAGATGAGATACCTCTTGAAGACCCAGGCGCGGAGCAGATGGAATTCTCTTCTGCCATCGGCAGGATTGAGGCGGAGGCACAAACCTATCTTCCTGAAGAGGTGCGCCTCGATCAAGGTTCAAAAGACGTGCCCTCGGCAGCGCCGCCTGATCTGGATGATGACATCGGTCTTTTCGCGGATGACAGATCAGTACTGGATGATGAACATATACGCATGCTTGTAGCGGAGGTTCTGAGGGAAGAACTTCAGGGTTCGCTGGGAGAGCGTATGACGCGGAATGTCCGCAAACTCGTTCGGAGCGAAATTCGCAAGGCGTTCGCGGAAAGAGAGTTCGAATAGTTCAGGACGGCAGACTCAGCCAACTTGGCCGGTCGCTGCTGTGCTCTGCGAATTTGCCGTGCGATGACCGCATGGATCGAACGCTCGCTTTCTATTTTCAGGGATAGTCGATCAAGGTTAATCACGCCGTCGGATCGAAAGGCCGTGGCCGCGGGTGATCACGGCGTTTCATGTTCGCGGACGATATCAATGCTGTCCTCGACGGGATGCATGACCTGGTGCGGATCGGATAGGCGGTTAACGATGAGCATGCCGCGCAGCAGGTCGCACAGGTTGCCTCCTTTGATCAGAGGAGGATCGGCAAGGGACTTAGAACGCATATGGAGGCGTGACCTTGCATAACGGCAGAACTTACCACCGGTTTTTTGACCGCAATATCGGCAGACCTTGACGTCTCCGCTGGCACGCGTCTCAGAATCCCGAAACCCTTCACCGTCTTCGATGATGAAGGATCGTTTCAAGAGAGTGAGCCGATTCGACTCCACGCATTGACACCATCCTGTAGGTGTTCGGCATTACACGATGTCAATGCCGGGAGATGCGGAAAGAAGTGAGATGAGGAGAGCGTCCCATCCCCGTATCCCCGCCGCCCTGAACGATATCCGGCTGGCAGAGCCGCAGGGTGTCCTGTTTGAACGGACGGCGGCCTGCATGATCTTTACTGACCACAATGTTCGGATAGCCAATAAAAAAAGGCGCGCAACGGGGCGCGCCCTTTTTGATGCCAATTCTTCGGTTCAGGCAGCTTCAGCCTGTTCCAGAAGGTGGCGGCGTTCGCTTTCCTCACGGGAGAGGGCAACGGAAGTGCGGATGCCCTTCGCGACAAACTCCATGAGGCCCTTCACGACACGCTCGTTCGGGTCGATCCCGGCGCAGGAAAGAACTTCGCGCCCATCGCGAGACCTTGCCCAGCGAGCGATCTGTTCCGGTCCATTCCCGTATTTCTTGTCATCAGCAATCGCATCGTCCAAGGCAGCAAGGACAACCGCGGCGAAGAGTTTACGAGCCCGCGCGCCTTGCTCGAAGTTGAAGGCATTGCCGTCGACGGAGTCGGCCATGATATCCGGTCCTTTTCTTGTTATTGCTCTTGCGTTCTTCGGGAGGTCGCCGAATATCGTGTTTAGGGCCAGCTTCGGTATTACCGTTCGGGAATACCTGCCATGCAGGCATAGCATGCCGAAACGGGGCCCATCACAATATGCAGTCACCTTACCGGGGGAGTGCCGCCGATATATAGGCCCCCCTGTCTTTCGATCAAGCATTTATCCGGCTGCGACGTCCTGTTGTTTTGCCGCAGGCGCAGTGTCGTCGCGTCATGTTCTGTGGACCGCAACGCCATCGGCGGTGAGCGGTCCGGCGGCGCGGTCGAAACGGAGGTAGGCAATGGCGCGATTTCCGGCGACGGTAAAGACGCGGCCCGCAGGCTTTCCCTCTGCCAAAACCTCAGCTCCGGGTGTCACGGGACTGTTCAGAACGACCGAAACGAAGCCCTTGCGAAGCTCTGTCTTGTGCTTCATGCGGGCCGTCACTTCCTGTCCCACGTAGCAACCCTTGCGGAAGTCGACGCCGTTGAGGCGGTCGAACCCGGCTTCGAGGATATACGTGTCGTCCGGTTGCAGCTCCACCCCCGCTTCGGGAATGGTCTCCGCCACCCGAATGGCATCCCAGTCCACGGTGGGCGGGGCGCCTTCTTCATCTGTATAAAGCCGCCAGCCCATTGCGGGATGGCGCGGATCGCGGAGCCCACCTTCCGGCGGCTCCCCCAAGCCGCGCAGCACGTGGAGAGGGCTGGGCGTGATGGTGACATCGGCGCGGAGCCGATACATCTGGAGACGACGAGCGAGGCCCTCCGCCTGTTCCGCATCGGCGTCGAGCAGGATCCGGTCCCCCGCATCGGCGAGGAAGAAATCCGCCAGATACTTGCCCTGCGGCGTCAGCAGCGCCGCGTAGACCAGCCCATCCTTCAGCCGACCGAGATCGTTGGTGACAAGGTTCTGAAGAAAGCTGACCCGATCTGCACCGGCTATTTCATAGATCCTTCGATTGGATGCGCGTTCGCCCGTCATGCCCTTGGCTCCCTGTCATTCACCGATATGGGCATGGTCGACTGGAATTGCAGCCGGTAGAGGCCCGCATAGAGTCCATCGCGGGACAGTAGTTCCTCATGCGTGCCTTCATCGACCACGCGGCCTTGATCCATCACGATGATCTTGTGCGCGTCGCGGATGGTCGACAGCCGGTGCGCAATGACCAGCGTCGTGCGGCCGACGGAGAGCCTGTCCAGCGCCGCCTGCACCAGAGCCTCCGAGCGGGCGTCTAGGGCGGAGGTCGCCTCGTCCAGAAGAAGGATGGGCGCGTCACGGAGCAGGGCGCGCGCGATGGCCACGCGTTGTCTCTGTCCGCCGGAGAGGGCGGAGCCGCGCGGCCCGGCGGGAGTGTCCACGCCAAGAGGCAGATGCTCCACGAACTCTGTCACATGGGCAGCATCCATCACTTCGCGGAGCCGCTCGTCGCTCACGTCCTGTCGGCCCAGTGTGATGTTTTCCCGGATCGTCTCGTCGAAGAGCGCGGCATCCTGGGTTACGACGGAAAACATGGCGCGGAGGTCGGGCAGTGGAATGTCCATGATGTCCACACCGCCCACCGTCACAAGGCCTGACTGCGCATCAACAAGGCGGGTGAGCAGGTTGAACACCGTGCTCTTGCCAGCGCCAGAGGCGCCGACGAGCGCCGTCGTCCTGCCCGCTTCCGCCGTGAAGGTAACGCCGCGCAGCACCGGCATCTCGCCATAGGCGAGGGTCACGTCCTGCAACCGGATCTCAGTCTCGCCCGGTGCGGGCAGGCGCGGGTGGGCAGGCGCGCTGATGGAGGGAAGCGTATCCATCAGCCGGTAGACCCGCTCAAGGCTCGCCGCCGCGACCTGCCACGTACCTGCCGTATCGCCGAGCCTGCGGATCGGCTGGAAGGTAAGCGCCATGGCGGTGAAGAACGACATGAACTGCGCGAGAGTCTTTTCGCCCGCGATGATCTCCCGCCCGCCAAGCACGAGGACGGCAAAGAAGCCAAGGCCCGTCACCACGTCGATCAGCGCCGGAATGGTCGAGCGGCCGGCGGCGTTCTTCACTTCCGCCCGCACGATCGTGTCGATGATTCGCTCGAACCGACTGGACTGATAACCCTCCATCCGGTTCAGCTTGATCGGGATGATGCCGTGAAAGATTTCGTCCAGCCGCGTCGCGCGGAGGCTGGCCTGGCGGCGGCTCTGCGTTGTCTTGCGACGGACGTAGCGCTGGATGCTGGCAATCGGCAGGATGAGAAGCGGCGTGCCGACCAGCGCCACCATCGTCCAGAGCGGGTCGATGGAAATAGCCACCGCAAACAGCGACACCAGCGCCACGCCATCCCGACCTACTGCGGAGATCAGGGTGATCCAGATGCCCTGAATGGCCATCGTGTCACCCTGCACGCGTTCGATGAGGGCACCGGGCGGGTTTTCCTGAAAGAACCGGCTGTCCAGCGTCAGGATATGGCGCAGCAGGTCGGCCTGCATGGCTGTCGAGGTGCGCTGTGCGATGCGCGACAGCATCGTCTTGCTGAGGATGGAGGTGATCGCGCGGATCAGGAACAGCCCGAAGATCGCCGCGCCCACCCACCAGATCGCGGAAGGGTCGGCACCTGCGAACACCTTTTCGAACAGCGGCTGGAGCATGTAGCTCAGCGCGCCGAGGGTGGAGCCCTCGATCACCATCAGCACGGCGACCAGCGACATAGCCGGGATCTGGTGGCGCAGGTAATCGTGCCACAGCCGGCCGAACAGCCTGCGGGAGGTATAGGAATCGCCCGTCGCGTGGCGGGACTTGCTCGGGTCAGACATCCGGGCGCTCTGCCTAGGGGGCGTTGGCTGCGGTGTAGCGGCTCTGCGGCCCAAGGGCAAGCCGTGCGCCCGGTTGACCCGTGCGGCGGGGCGCACTAGGGGTTGAACCGCGCCTTGCATGGAGAGTTTTCGATGAGCCTCGGCTTCGGTCGTCATTACCTTGCCATCCCCGGTCCGTCGGTCATGCCCGACCGGGTTCTGAACGCCATGCACGTGCCGGCGCCGAACATCTATACCGGCGCGCTGGTCGATACGGTGGACGGTATCGTGGCGGATCTTCGCACGCTGGCTCATACGAAGGACAATGTGGCGATCTACATCGCCAATGGTCACGGGGCCTGGGAGGCGGCGAATGCCAATGTGTTCAGCCGGGGTGACCGGGCGCTCAGCCTTGCGACCGGGCGGTTCGGCATCAACTGGGCCGCACAGGCGCGCGAGATGGGGGTGGAGATCGACATGATCGACTTCGGCCTGCGCGCGCCGGTAGATGCGCAACGGGTGGAGGAGGCGCTGCGCGCAGACACCGGGCACAGCTACAAGGCGGTCCTGCTGACTCATGTGGATACGGCGACCTCTGTCCGCAACGACGTGCAGGCCGTGCGCCAGGCGATGGACGCGGCGGGGCATCCGGCGCTGCTGATGGTGGACTGCGTGGCCTCCTTCGCTTGCGATCCGTTCGAGATGGATGCCTGGGGTGTGGATGTTCTGGTAACGGCGAGCCAGAAGGGCCTGATGACGCCGCCGGGGCTTGGCATCCTGTTCTTCTCCGACAAGGCGAAGCAGACGACCCGCGGCAACGACCTGCGCACGCCCTATTGGGACTGGCAGCCGCGGGCGGAGCCGCAGGAGTTCTATCAGCATTTCTACGGCACCGCGCCCACGCATCTGCTGCTGGGTCTTGCCGAGGCGCTGAACATGATCCTGCGCGAGGAGGGATATGAGGCGGTGATGCAGCGTCACAAGACACTTGCCCGCACCGTCTGGGCTGCCTTTGATGCCTGGAGCCACGGGAGCGAGATTGCCCTCAACATCGCTGATCCGGCTTTCCGCGGCCATTCCGTGACTGCAGCCCGCATGGGCGCGCCGCACGGCACCGCGCTGCGGGAATGGACGGAAAAGAACGTGGGCGTGACGCTGGGCATCGGGCTTGGCATGGCGGAGCCGGGTGACCCCTTGTGGCACGGTTTCCTGCGCGTGGCCCATATGGGGCATGTGAACGCCCATATGACACTGGGCGTTCTGTCGGTGATGGAAGCAGGGCTGCGCGCCCTCGACATTCCGCACGGGCCGGGCGCGCTGGACGCGGCGGCGCAGGTGATCGCCTCCAGCTGCTGAACCCGATCGGCTCGCTTAGTATCCGTGCTTGGCGAGCCAGTCGTTCATCCAGCCGATTTCCTTCTCCTGAGCGGAGATCACTTCCTCGGCAAGTTTCTTCACCTCCGGATCCTTGCCGTATTCGAGCACGACCTTCGCCATGTCGATGGCACCCTGGTGGTGCGGGATCATGCCGCGGATAAAGTCCACATCGGCATCGCCCGTATAGGGCACGCTCATCGCGGAATGCATCTTCTCCATCGCCTCCATGTAGGCGGCGGTGGAAGGGCTTTCCATGCTACTCCCCTGCATGCCATGCGCCGAATGATCCTGCGCAAGCGCGGGGAGGGTGAAAAGGCTGAGTGTCGCTGCGCAGAGAGCGGCGGTGATCGGTTGCATGATGGCCTCCGTTACTGGGAAACCGCACCGTCGGACCTTCCAGCGGGGGGAAGGCAAGTCACGCGGGCGTGACGCCCTCCCGTGCGGCGGCCAGCGCCCCCGGCAGCACCTCCTCCAGAAGGTCGAGATCGGCCGGCCGCCCCGCGCTGATGCGGATGCAGCGGTCGAGGGGTGCGACCCCCGGCATGCGGATGAATACGCCCCGCGCGCCGAGTTCCGCGACGATCCGGCGGGCGAGCGCCCCATCTCCGCCGCTGTCGATGGCGACGAAGTTGGTAGCGGAGGGTAGGGCATGCAGCCCGTTAGCAGCGGCAATCGCGCCGATCCTCTCCCGCGCGATGCCAACGTTTCTACGGGTCTGTTCCAGCCATCCTGTATCGGCCAGCGCGGCCAGCGCCCCGGCCTGCGCGATACGCGACATGCCGAAATGGTTGCGTACCTTGTCGAAGGCGCGGACGAGGGGGGCGGCAGCCAGGGCGTAGCCGACCCGCGCCCCCGCCATGCCATAGGCCTTGGAGAAGGTCCGCATGCGGATCACCCGCGGATCATCCGCCGCGATCCGTGCCGCTGTACCTTCGGGGGCCAGCTCCACATAGGCCTCGTCCAGCACGAGAAGGGTGCCGTCGGGCAGGGCCTCCACCATCTGTTCGATCAGTCTTCCGGGATGGTGGCTCGCCATCGGATTGTCGGGATTTGCAAGGTAGATCAGCTTGGGCCGCAGCGTCGAAGCCAGTGCAACAAGCGCCGCCGGATCCTCATGATCCTGCCGATAGGGCACCTTGTGCAGCACCCCGCCGCAACCCGCCACATGGAAGTTGAACGTGGGATAGGCCCCCTCCGATGTGACGACGGCATCGCCGGGCGCGATGACCAGCCGCGCGAGATAACCCAGGAGTCCGTCGATCCCTTCGCCCACCACCACATTCTCCGGCCGGAGACCATGATATGTGGCGAGCGCCTCCCGCAGATCATGATTTTCGGGATCGCCATACATCCATACATCGCTGGCCGCACGCGCCATGGCCTCGATAGCCTTCGGCGAGGGACCAAAGACATTCTCGTTCGCGCCGAGCCGGGCTCGGAAAGGGGTGCCGCTTCGCCGCTCCAGCGTTTCGGGGCCGACGAACGGCACTGTGGCGGGAAGTGCATCGACAAGGGGGGTATAGCGCGGTCCGGTCATGGCGCATGACAAGCGCAAACGCGCGCGCCGCGCAAGGGGGGATCAGCTCTGCCGGCGGAAGGGACTGAAAAGCGCAGCGAGACGCGCGGAGGTTTCCGCCTGTGCGGGCGTGTCTATGCGCCGCACCTGCCGTGTCGGCGTATGGAACCGGACCGTGGGGTGAAGGCGACCCTTTACCGGCCCGTTTGCGCGGGGGCTGCGGATCAGGAATACCTTGCCCCAGCCATCGAACGTGCCAACCGGGCGCGCACTGGCGTCGCAGGGAAAACGGAGCCGCCAGTCCTGCGGCAGCGGCACGCCTTGCGCCTCCACGCGTTCAAGCATCCAGACCAGCGGAATATTGGCAAGCTGCCGACCCTGCCGGCCGGTATGCACCTGTCCGCCGATATCGGGATGGGCGCCGCGAAACCACGTGTCCTCTGCCCGTCCTTCCCAGTCAGGCAGGGTCTGCCACGGCAAGGGGCTGAAGGCGACACGCGTCTCGTCAAGCGCCAAAGCCTGCGCGGCATAGCGAACCGAAGGACCGAGGTCGAGCTGATGAAATGCGTGCTCCGCCTCCGTCAGGCGCCAGAGCAGCGGTAGCCGGAGGCCGAGCGCCTTCACAGTATCCCAGACGCCGATCATCGCGATTTCGACCTGCGTATGACAGTGGGCCACGCGGAAAGAGGAAGCACTGTCGCTCTGGGGGGCAAGCCGGTAATGACGAAAGACCTGCCGGATATTGCGCTCCGTGGCTTCTTCCGCACGCAGAAGACCCAGCCGGTCAATCATCCCGGCAAGCGATCTGACGGCAAACCCGCCCCGTGAATATCCGAACAGGAACACCCGATCACCCGGACGGTATCGGCAGGCAAGGAAGCCGTAGGCGCGCTGTATCTGATCGTTGATCGAGGCACCTGTGATGATGTCCGGCAGGCTGGACCACCCTTTCCATTGAATCCCCGCCTCGTAGAAAAGCGAAAGCCGAGAGGCACATCCAGCCTCTCGGAGCAGGCGGAAGGTATGGCCGGCATTCGTTTCCTGCCCTGATGTCAGGCTGGAAAGCGTGCCGTCGAGAATGATGACGTGATCCATCGCAGGGCGCGCCTTCCGGCGCTTTGGCAGGGGAGTCGTGGCGGTGATCGGGGCAACATCCGCGAGGCCGAGGAGCCGCCGCATATCCGTGAAACGCCAGATGCCCATTCCGACCTCCGCTCCGCCGTCTGCCGATACCGGTTGACCGTCTCCCTGAAGGAGTGACACAGCCAGATCACCGTAACACGGCGAAAGCCCATCGACTTTATGACAATGCGGCACGACCGCTGCGGGTTGCCTGCGGGCGGAAAAATACTTTTTCTGCATGAAAAAGGCGCGTCAATGGACGCGCCTCGGGCAGTTATGTGTTGGCCTGTGAGCGGGCCGTCAGCCCTTCAGCTTGAGCACCGTCGCGACGCTGAGTTCGCCGAACCCGTTGAAGCGCGTATTGGTGGCGATCGAATAGGCGCCCATGCCGTGGAACAGCACGTAGTCTTCCTCGCGCATGTCGCCAGGCAGGGCCAAGACGCCTGGCAGACGGTCAACGCTATCGCAGGTCGGGCCGAAAACGATGCGCTCCACCGTCTCGCCGCTACGTTTCACTCCAGCGGGAGAGATGACCTCCGTCCGGTCGATGATGCCGATGAGCGGGAGTTCCGCGAAAGCGCCATAGACACCGTCGTTCAGGAAGACGTGCTCATCGTCGCGCACCGCCTTCACCCGGCTGGCGAGCGAAAAGGCCCCAGCGCAGAGACCCCGGCCCGGCTCGCAGACCAGCGCCGGACGATCCGCGCCAAAGGCTTCCGTGGCGACCGTGTCGATCAGCCGAAAAATCGCCTCCAGCTGCGGTTCGATCTCGTTCAGCCGGTGGGAGGGAAAGCCGCCGCCCACATTGAGCCGCGCGATCCTCACCCCCGCCATGGCTGAAATCTCGGCCGCTGCGCGGATATATGCCTCCCATGCGGTGGGATCCGTGCATTGAGTGCCCGGATGGAAGGTCAGCGAGGGGATGAAGCCCGCGTCGGCGACCATCGCCAGCAGGTCCGCCGCAAGCTCCACCGTCGCGCCGAACTTTGCACCGAAGTTGTAGGCCGCACCGGCGACGGGCAGCTTGAACCGCACGGAAATCTCGGTGCCCTGTGCGGGGACCAGAGAGATGAGCTTGGCCAGTTCGCTCCGCGAATCGACGGAGTAGGACGCTACGCCCAATTCGACAGCCGTGAGGATTTCCGAACGCGCCCGCACCGGGTTGTTGTAGTGCATGGCCGCACTGGGCGCGATCCGGCGGATCAGCCGCATCTCGGCGGGAGAGGCGACATCGAAGCCCTGCACACCAGCGGCGGCAAGGTTTTCGATGACGATCTCATCGGGGTTCGATTTCACGGCATAAGTGACCAAGCCGGGGAAACCGTCGATGAACCGCCGTGCCGTCGCCTGCAGAACGGCAGGCGAGAAAAACATAACAGGCGCGTCGGGTTGCTGAATGCGGAGGTATTCGGACGGAGTCGTCCAGATCGTTTTCGAGAGCCCCATCGGCGTGTTCCTTCTTCTGCCAACAGAGCGCAGCCTACCCCAGCCCTGGAACAACCAGTTCGGAGCCGCTTACGCGTCAAACCAAACCAGGCCAGGTGCGTATGAGCCGCCCTTTTCCTGAAAACGAGGATGTCGCATATGGAGCCAAACAGGTGCCGTGGGAAGTGTTGTTTTTGCCTGTGGCTTCGTTAAAATGACGAAAGCCGCTGACAGATTCACGAGGTGAGATTCTGGACGATCTGGACAGGTCCATCGTTGCCCAACTGGCCGCGGATGCGCGTATTTCCCTCGCCACGCTGGCGCGGCGGCTGAAGGTGGCGCGCTCCACCCTGCAGTCGCGTCTGGAGCGTCTGGAAACCTCCGGCGTCATCACCGGCTACACGGTCAGGCTAGGAGAAGCGGGGCAACGGGGGCGATTGCGGGCGACCGTGCTCCTGACGATCGACCTCCGGCTCCAATCCGGAATCGTGAACCGGTTGAAGGCGATGCCGGAGGTGGAGACGATCCATTCCACCTCCGGGCGCGTCGATCTTCTGTTGACGCTGGCCGCCGCCACAACACAATCGCTGGATACGGTGCTCGACGCCATCGGCGCCATACCGGGCGTCAAGGCGTCGGAGAGCTTCATCCATCTGACGACAAAGCTCGACCGTGTCGTGGCGGGGGGGCTGCCGACCTAGTCGCGGCGCTTGAGGCCGCCCGTGCGGGCGACCTGCTCCACGGTCGCAATCACGGTGGAAAGGCGTTTCTCATCCGGCGGATGGGTTCCCCAGAACGACAGCTTCCCGTCGGCGGTCTTCGCCGCCTCTGGCCGGGCAAAGAACCGGGCGCCCTTCACCGGGTCATACCCGGCCCGTTCGGCGATCACCGTGCCGATCGCATCTGCCTCCAGCTCATAGGTCTGGCTGTAGGCCATGCCGCCCACCGCGCCGCCAAGCGCCATGTTCGCCTGCATCTGCTGCAGGTCGTCGGCCCGCGAACGATAGGGATTCGCGTTGTTGGCGTTCACCTGCGCGGCTGCGGTCAACACACCCATGATGACCGTTCCGGCAAGCATCTGCTGCCGCTTCTTCTCGATATGCTGGCCGATGTGGTGTCCGAACTCATGGCCGAGCACAAAGGCGATCTCGTCATCGTTACGGGCGTCGCGGATGAGCGGCAGAGTGACTGTGACGGTCGGCTTGCCATGTTCATAATGCTGGTAGGCATTGCGCTGCCGCGCCGCGCCATCCACGGCGAGCTGCACGTCGCAGTCGAAGCCCTTTAACTCGACGGTTTCCTCACGACAGAACCGCTCCGCCACCGGCTTCACCCGCGCAAGCACCCTTTGATGCCGGGAGAGGGCGGCTGAGTCACTGATGGCGGGAGCGGATGTCTTGCGGGACTGCTCCTCCGCGAACATGGCGCGGGCGGCGGTGACATGACCCTCGCCCGGACGGGCAACCTGATAGGTGGTTCCGCAGGCGGTGAGATTCAGGGCCGCCGCAAGCAGCAGAGCGTTGCGACCCGCCATCGGACGGAAGAACGGCAAAACGCCGGGGGTCGGACTGGTGAACAATATGGTCTCCTGAAAAAAGCTGCAAACCGCGCCTTGGCGGCGGGGCAGTCCTTGGATAGACCTGCGGGCGTTAAGAAAGTGGAACCCGACCATGGAAAAGACGTTCGACGCGCAATCCGCGGAAGCGCGGATCTACGAAACCTGGGAAAAGGCGGGTGCCTTCAAGGCGGGCGCGAATGCGTCGCGCGCGGAGACTTTCTGCGTGATGATCCCGCCGCCGAACGTCACCGGATCGCTCCATATGGGGCATGCGTTCAACAATACCCTTCAGGACATTCTGGTCCGCTGGCACCGGATGCGCGGCTTCGACACGCTGTGGCAGCCGGGACAGGACCACGCCGGGATAGCCACCCAGATGGTCGTCGAGCGGGAACTGGCACGCAGCCAGCAGCCGGGCCGCCGGGAAATGGGGCGCGAAGCCTTTCTGGAAAAGGTCTGGGAGTGGAAGGAGCAGTCGGGCGGCACGATCATCAACCAGTTGAAGCGTCTCGGCGCCTCCTGCGATTGGTCGCGCAACGCCTTTACCATGGATCCGAACTTCCAGCAGGCAGTGATCAAGGTCTTTGTCGACATGTACGACAAGGGCTACATCTACCGCGGCAAGAGGCTGGTGAACTGGGATCCGCATTTCGAGACGGCGATTTCCGATCTGGAGGTGGAGAACGTCGAGGTGAAGGGCCACATGTGGCACTTCAAATACCCGCTGGAGAACGGCGAAACCTACGAATACGTGGAGAAGGATGCCGACGGCAATGTCACGCTCCGCGAGGTGCGGGACTATATCTCCATCGCTACCACGCGGCCCGAGACGATGCTGGGCGATGGTGCCGTAGCGGTTCATCCGTCGGATGAACGTTATGCGCCAATCGTCGGAAAACGTGTGCTTCTCCCGCTTGCAGATCGCTACATTCCAATCATCGCAGACGAGTATCCTGATCCGGCCTTCGGTTCCGGCGCGGTGAAGATCACCGGCGCGCACGACTTCAACGACTACAAGGTCGCGGAGCGGCACGGCCTGCCGCTTTACGTGCTGCTGGACGGCAAGGGCCGGATGCGGGACGACGCCGCCGACGATAACATGGTGCCCGAGAAATACCGCGGCCTCGACCGGTTCGAGGCGCGCAAGCAGGTCATCGCCGATATCGATGCGCTGGGGCTTCTGGAGAAGATCGAGGACAAGATCATCACCCAGCCCTTCGGCGACCGCTCCAAGGTGGTCATCGAGCCGATGCTGACCGACCAGTGGTTCGTGGACACGACCAAGATCGTCGGCCCGGCGCTGGACGCGGTGCGCAACGGTGACACGCGCATCCTGCCGGAGCGGGACGAGAAGGTCTATTTCCATTGGCTGGAGAATATCGAGCCGTGGACCATCTCGCGCCAACTCTGGTGGGGTCATCAGATCCCGGTGTGGTACGGGCTGGATCTGGGCCTGTCGCAGGGCAGCGGTCTGGGGGACGAGGATCACGACGGGGAGATCGACGAGGTCGAGATCTTCGACCTGCTGATGAACGGCGGCATGCTGCATCGGGGCGAGGTCCATTACGCCGCGACCGATTTCGATGCCGTGCGGGAGCGGTTCCTCGACGAGATCGCCGATATCCCCGCGCCCTTCAGCCATTCGATGGTCGTAGAGGTGGCGGACAAGGCGGAGGCCATCGAGCGCCTGGCCGCGAGCCTCGCCCAATACAACATCGATCAGGATCCGACGAAACTCGTCTATCCGGTCTGGCGCGACGCGGATGTGCTGGACACTTGGTTCTCCTCCGGGCTTTGGCCGATCGGCACGCTGGGCTGGCCGGAGGATACGCCGGAGTTGCGCAAGTATTTCCCGACGGATGTACTGGTCACCGGCTTCGACATCATCTTCTTCTGGGTGGCGCGGATGATGATGATGCAGCTTGCGGTTGTCGGGCAGGTGCCGTTTCATACGGTCTATGTCCATGCGCTCGTGCGCGACGAAAAGGGCAAAAAGATGTCCAAGTCGCTCGGCAACGTGCTGGATCCGCTGGAACTCATCGATGAATACGGCGCGGATGCGGTGCGCTTCACGCTCACGGCGATGGCGGCGATGGGGCGTGACCTGAAGCTTTCCACTCAGCGGATTGCCGGTTATCGCAACTTCGGCACGAAGCTATGGAACGCCACGCGCTTTGCCGAGATGAATGGCGTCTGGGAAAACCACGCGACCGGTTCCGCCCCTCCGGCGACGGCGACAGCGAACCGCTGGATCCTCGGCGAGACGGGCCGCATCCGCGCGACGGTGGACGAGGCGCTGGCCGCCTACCGGTTCAATGACGCGGCGAACGCGCTTTATGCCTTTGTCTGGGGCAAGGTGTGCGACTGGTATGTGGAATTCGCCAAGCCCTTGCTGGCGGATGAAGCGACCGCGGCGGAAACCCGCGCTATGATGGCATGGGTGCTGGACCAGTGCTTCATCCTGCTTCATCCCATGATGCCCTTCGTAACCGAGGAACTGTGGGAGACGACCGGCAAACGGGCAAAGATGCTCGTCCATTCCGATTGGCCGACCTACGGCGCGGAACTGGGCGATGCCGAAGCCGACCGCGAGATGGGGTGGGTCATAGCGCTGATCGAGGAAATACGTTCCGCGCGGGCGCAGATGCATGTGCCTGTGGCGTTGAAGCTGGCCATCGTCGTGACGTCAATCGACGCGGCTGGGCGCGCCGCCTGGGCGCGTAACGAGGCGTTGATCCGGCGGTTGGCGCGAATCGAGTCGCTGACCGAAGCGGAGACGGCGCCTCGCGGCTCCGTCACCATTGCGGTGGAGGGCGCGACCTTCGCCTTGCCGCTCGATGGCGTGATCGACATAGCCGAGGAAAAGGCGCGGCTGGAGAAAACGCTGCAGAAGCTCGACAAGGACCTGTCGGGGCTGCGCGGGCGGCTTGGCAACCCGAAGTTCGCCGAAAGCGCGCCGGAGGATGTGGTCGAGGAAACCCGTGAGAAGCTGGAGCTCGGCGAGGAAGAGGCCGCGAAACTCCGTGCCGCGCTGGCCCGGCTGGCGGAGATCGCCTGATCGGGGGAAGGCACGGGCTCAGGCGGGCGCTGCCCGCCCTCGCCCCTGCCTCGCGGTCTACCTTCGGGGAGCCGCGGGACTGCCGGTGATGTCCCGATTCCGTGAACGGCGGGGGGCATCCTTGTGTCCCGCATGCGGGCCCTCTCTGCCGGGGCTGACCCCGTTCAGGCAGCGCTTTCGGAGGCGGGACGGATGCCGAGATTGGCGCAGACCTGTTGCGTCAGTTGCGGACGGTTCAGCGTGTAGAAGTGCAAGTCCTCGACCCCGCCCGCGATAAGCGCCTCGCAGAGTTCGGTGCATTGCTCGACGGCGAAGGCGGCTTCGCGGCCCGAGTCCACTGCAGCGGTGAAGCGCGCATCAAGCGAGGCAGGCACGGAAGCGCCGCAGCGGGCGGCAAAGCCGCGCACGCCCTTCCAGCTGTTCACCGGCATGATGCCCGGTATGATCGGCACGTCGACCCCCGCCGCGACAGCCGCATCCCGGAAGCGGAAGTAGATGTCGGGCGAGAAGAAGAACTGGGTGATTGCCGATGAAGCGCCAGCGGCCACCTTGCGGCGGAGCCAGGCGACATCTGAGGGGGTGTCGGACGACTCGGGATGAGGCTCCGGGTAAGCGCCGACATGGAGCCGGAAATCTCCCGTCGCGGCCAGCGCCTCCACCAGCTCCACCGAACTCGCGAACCCCTCCGGGTGCGGCGTGAAACCGGAGGCGCCCTTGGGCGGATCGCCCCTGAGAGCCACGATTTCCTTCACCCCGGCCTCGGCATAGGCGCGCGCGATTTCCAGCGTCTCCTCCCGCGTGGCATCCACGCAGGTCAGGTGCGCGGCGACGTTCAGCCCGTAGTTCCTGTGGATTGTCGTTACCGCCTCATGCGTGAGCTTCCGCGTCGTCCCGCCTGCACCGTAGGTCACGGAGACGAAGGCCGGGTTCAGCGGCGCGAGCGCCTGCACCGTCTCCCACAGGCGAAAGCTCGCCTCCAGCGACTGCGGGGGGAAGAACTCGAAAGAGATGCGAGGGGTCGTCATGGGCGTATCCGTCTTCTGGGCGGGTTCTTCTGCCATGTTCGCCGACCCGAGGCAAATCTTATGTCCCGAAGGCCAGGGAGGGCTTTCCTTTTGCTGCGCGCCCGCAGGTCCACGGCCTGGTGCGGCTTGCCAATGGGGTGGCATTCGGGAACTCTGTCCGCAAGAAAACAGTCAGGAGGCCAGAATGAGCTGGAACCCCGCCCTCGACCCCACATGCCCGATCGGTGACGAAGTCGATGCCATCGAGACGGTCATTATCCCCCGCGCACGCGACATCGGGGGGTTCGAGGTGCGTCGCGCGCTTCCCGCCGCCTCCCGCCGGATGGTCGGTCCTTTCGTGTTCTTCGACCAGATGGGGCCGGCCGAATTCCTGACGGGGCAGGGGATAGACGTACGCCCGCATCCGCATATCGGTCTGTCTACCGTCACCTATCTGTTGCGCGGGCGTCTCCACCACCGCGATTCCATTGGCACGGACCAGTGGATCGAGCCGGGCGCGGTGAACCTGATGACGGCGGGCAACGGCGTGACACATTCGGAGCGCACGGATGGCGAGGCGCGGAAGCAGCCGCTGTCGATGTTCGGCATTCAGACGTGGCTGGCCCTGCCGGAAGCCAACGAGGATGATCCCGCCGCCTTCCAGCATATCGAAAAAGCCTCGCTCCCCCTGCTGGAGGGGGAGGGCAAGCAGGTCCGGCTGATCCTCGGCGACGCCTGGGGAGAGCGGGCGCCTGTGGCGCTGCCCTCCGAGACTTTCTATGCGGATGCCATGCTGGAGCCCGGTGCTTCGGTTCCGCTGCCTGACAACCACGAGGATCGCGGCGTCTATGTCCTTACGGGAGAGGTGACGGTTGCGGGGCAATCCTTCGAGGCGGGCCGGATGATGGTCTTTCGCCCAGGCGACCGGATCAGCCTTGCTGCGGGACCGAAAGGCGCGCGCATCCTGATTCTGGGTGGCGCCACGCTGAACGGTCCCCGCTTCATCTGGTGGAACTTTGTCGCGTCCTCCAAAGACCGGATCGATGCCGCGCGGGAGGCATGGCGGGCGGGTGACTGGCAGCATGGCCGCTTTCGCCTGCCACCGGGAGATGACCGCGAATTCGTACCCGCGCCGGAGCGGTAAGGGCTTCTGACGAGGCGTGGGCAAAAGTTTTTCCATGCGATCTATTTTTCCTTGCGCAATGCGCTTGACGCCACCCGCGGCGTTGCCTATTAGACCCCCACGCCCGACGGGATCGGGCGAAAAAGAGATGCGCGGTTGTAGCTCAGTTGGTTAGAGTACCGGCCTGTCACGCCGGGGGTCGCGGGTTCGAGCCCCGTCAACCGCGCCACTCTCTTCTTCCCTCTTCATCATAACATGTTGAAAAGGCGGCGCTTGCCGAAGGAAGAAGAGTGTTGCGTCCCATTTGTCGTTTCCGCTTTATGAGCCAAACGACAGGGGCATGGTATGAAGAACAGCGCAGAGATATGGGATCTGGTGGAGCAGCGGCGGGCGCCTTACGTGGCCTTGGCCGATCAGGTGTTTGATACCCCGGAGATCGCCTATAACGAACGCCGCTCCGTCAATGCGCATCTGGCGCAGATGGAGGCAGAGGGCTTCCGCGTCACGCGTGATCTTGCTGGTATTCCGACGGCGGTGATGGGGGAAGCGGGCGCTGGTGGCCCGGTGATCGCGATTCTCGGTGAATATGACGCGCTTCCGGCTCTGGGGCAGGAACCCGGCGTGGCGGAGCCAAGGCCAACGGCGGAGTTTGACGGCGCCGGGCACGGATGCGGGCACAACCTCCTTGGGTCAGCCGCTCTCATGGCGGCGGCAGCGGTGAAGGACTGGCTGGAGCGGACGGGCACGCCGGGCCGCATCCGGTACTACGGCTGTCCCGCGGAGGAGGGCGGCGCGGCCAAAACGTTCATGGTTCGCGCGGGCCTGTTCGATGATGTGGATGCGGCGATCTCCTGGCATCCCGCAGATTATAATGGCGTGTTCGAGGCGAACAGCCTGGCGAATACCCGGATCGATTTTACCTTCAACGGCCGAGCGTCCCATGCAGCTGCGGCGCCGGATCTGGGCCGGTCGGCGCTCGATGCGGTTGAGCTGATGAATGTCGGCGTAAACTACATGCGGGAGCATATGCCAGACGGCGCGCGCGTGCATTACGCATATCTCGATGCCGGCGGGGTCGCGCCCAACGTAGTGCAAGCGAAGGCGACGGTGCGCCAGCTTATCCGCGCCCAGACCAACCGGGAGCTTCTGGATCTTGTGGCGCGGGTACGCAAGATCGCGCAGGGTGCGGCGCTCATGACGGAGACAACCGTTTCCGAACAGGTGGTCAGCGCCGTCTCCAACCTGCTCGGCAACAGCGTGCTGGACAGGCTGATGCAGGCCCATATGGATCGGCTTGGTCCCGTGTCCTACGACGACGCGGACCGGGCTTTCGCGCAGGCGATCCGGTCCACGCTGACACCCACGCATGTTTCGGAGACCTTTCGCCGGTTACAGCGCCCGCTAGACGCCGATCTGCCGCTTTGCGACTTCGTCGCACCGCTCGGCGCGGCGCTGCCCGGTGGGCAAGGCTCCACGGATGTCGGCGATGTGTCCTGGGCCGTTCCGACGGTGCAGGCCTGGGTCGCCACATGCGCGATCGGCACGCCATTCCATAGCTGGCAACTGACGGCGCAGGGAAAGTCGCCCGTTGCCCACAAGGGAATGGAACTGGCGGCCAAGATCATGGCGGCGACGGCGCAGGATCTCATTGCCGATCCCGCCGCTTTGGCCGCCGCGCAGGAGGAACATCGGCTTGCGCTGAAGCGGGAACCCTATGTCTGCCCGCTGCCCCCGGAGGTCAACCCGCCGATCCCGGCTGGCTGATTGAGGTTTCCTCGGGCGATCCCTGCAAGGGGATCGCCGGTCCGGGATTACTGTTTGCGGAACTTGTCGAGACTGACGACCTCTCCCGAACCGCCATTGGAACTGCCGCCCGACCCGTCGGGATCGGTGTCGTCATCTCCCGTGCCATGTTCTTCGAGATCATCCAGCTCTTCGTCATCGGCCACCTGGCTTTCGAAGCGCAGCCCGAACTCCACCGAAGGATCGACAAAGGTCAGAAGCGCGTCGAAAGGCACATAGAGCCGCTCCGGCTGATCCCCGAAGTTCAGGGTGATGCCGAATCCGTCCTCGTCCACCTCCAGATCCTCGTACCAGTGCTGGATGACGACGGTGATCTCCTCCGGGTAGCGCGCGCGGAGCCAGTTGGCCAGCTCCACCTCGGGATGGGTGGTGTCGAAGCTGATGAAGAAATGATGCTCTCCGGGAAGACCTTCGTCCGCGACCTGCTGAAGCACCTGACGGGTCAGGCCCCGCATCTGTTCGTGCATGAGGCGACCGTAGTCTATCGTGTCGTGCATCCGTTCTTTTCTCCCTTGCCCGACGGGGCGGCGGTGGAACCAAACAATAGGCGTTTTGGGCCGGAAGAAAAGGGTTCGCGGCAGAATCCCGCCGTAAGGCGTATCAGGGTCGGGTCGGAAGGCTGATGCTCCTTTCCCGCCCGGCTGCGTGAAGGAGCCAGGAGCCGTCCATTTCCCTGCTAGTCCAGTCGATGCGACCTCCATCCCGTGCGAGCACCGGTTTCAGCGAGAGAGCCGCCGTTCCCTCTGCATGGGCCGCCAGTTCGGACGTTCCAAAGCACCAGACCGCATCGACCGCGTCATATGCGGCGAGAGGGGGAAGCAGGGCATCCCGGTCCCCGCTGATGACGCTGACCGTGCCGGAAGGGAGTCCGGCCCCAGCCAGAAGCAGGGCCAGCCCGATCGCAGGTTGCGGATCGCGGGGGGAGGGCAGCATGACCACACGGTTGCCCAGGGCAAGGAGCGGCAGCAGGAGCGAGAGGGGCGCCATCAGCGCAGCCTCTGCCGGGCAGGCAAGGGCGACGATGCCGAAAGGGTCCGGCTGGCTCAGCAGGAGCCGCTCCGCTCCGATCTGGCTCTCGCCAGTGCCGATGGGCAGAACTGCCTTCCGGAAGCGGTCGATGGCCGGCCCCAGCGCCTCCCGCGCGGTGGTGCCCGCAATGCGTCCCGCCTCGCGGGAAAACCGCTCCGCGGCGGCATGCAGGACGCGCGCACGCTCCGCTGGAGGGAGGCGGCTCCAAGCGGAGGACTTCCGGGCGCTTTCGACGGCGTCTGCCACGTCTTTGGGAGAGCCGAGCGGTGCCACGCCGGTTGCCGCCGCATAGCCTTCGCCGCCTGCGGGCGATCGGGCCACGCCCCCGATCACCAGCCGGGCTCCGCTGTTCAGCGGCATTGCCTGCGGCGAAGCCGAGGGCCGCTCCGGGCGCCCGCGCGATGGAAGATCCGAACGCGACCACTCCGCAAGTGACCAGCCGCCGAAGCCGCTGTCGGCCCGCGGTGGTGCGCTGGCCTCGACCGGCGCATTTACCGCGACACTGCCCGAGCCGAGTTGGAGAGCAAGTTGCAGGGCTCTTCCGCCGTTGCCGCTCCAGACAGATACCGGCGCGGCAAAGCGGCTGTTGTTCGCGAGCGCCACCGCCTCCTCCACCGAGCGGAAAGTCGCGGTGATCGCGACCGGGCCAGCGATCGACGCATCCCAGAGCGCTGAAGAGGGCGATACCGCCCGGATCAACTCGGGCGCAACGCCGCCTTCTGCCGCGCGCCCGCGGACGATCTCCAGCCCCTCTGCCGAGGCTGTGGACAGGAGTTGCGCGAGCCGTGCCGTCGCAGCGGAGCGAAGCGCGCCCAGATCGTTGCCGCGCGCCAGCGGATTGCCAGTGCGGAGCCGCTCGAACCTGCGCAGCAGCAGCGTCTCGAACCGCGCCGCCATGTCCGCCGCGATCAGCACCCGCGCGCCCTGCCTGCCGAAACCTGTTACGATCGCCTCGATGGCAGCATCGGGATCGGCATCGCCGAAGACGATGAACACCGGCGTTCCCCCGAGGCGAAGCGCCAGCGACTTGTTCAGACCCGCCGTTTCCCTGACCAGAGCGCGCCCGGCCTCCTCGCTGCCGAAAAGCACGATCCGCCCCGGGATTTCGCTTTGCGCCAGCGCGGAGCCCAGCGGAGCCCCGCCGCTCACGACGTTCAGCAAACCGCGCGGGAGCCCGCCCTCCGCTGCAATGGCGGCGAGGGCGAGGGCGGTCAGCGGGGTCTTCGGCGCCGGTTTCAGTACGAGCGCATTTCCCGCCGCCAGAGCCGCCGCAAGGTCATGCGCTATGTCGCCAAGCCCCGTATCGGCCGAGAGGAGCATCAGCCCGACACCCAACGGCGCGTCGGACGGGGCCGTTGCAGCGGCACGGAGCCGGCCGGGAAGCGCGGCGGTCTCCTCCTGCACTCGCGTGATGGGGCGACCGGTCTCCAGCACCGAAAGCAGGGTCAGCAGGGTGCGGTTCTCCTCCACCCTCCGGGCGAAGGACAAAAGATGGTCCGTCCGCTCCCACGGAGCGAGTGCGGCCCAGCGTTTCCCCGAACGGCGCGCGACCCGCAGGGCACGCAGACCTTCCTCCACTGTCGTTTCGGTTGCGTGAGCGATCATCGCCCCGTCGAGCGCGGTGATGACCGGAAGCTCGGCGCCCGGTCGGGTGAACCTGCCATCGACAAAGGCGCCAAGCCGGTTTCCATGACCTGCGAGCCAGCGGCGGACAGGTGTCAGTTCTTCCGCCGCCGGGCTGTAATCCAGATCCGTCATGAGATCGGTAAGACCGGTCATCCTGCTTCCCCCTCAGGCGATGCCCTGACGCCAGTCGGCAGTGCCCCGACCCGTCACGTGTTGCTCAAGTTGACGCTCGATCCCCGATAGCAGGGAGGAGGCGCCTATCCGGAAAAGATGCGGCTCCAGCCAGGCGCGGCCCAGTTCCTCCCGCATCAGAACCTGCCAGTCGAGGGCGTCTTCGGCGCTTCTCAGGCCACCGGCCGGCTTGAAGCCCACGGCATGGCCTGTCGCATCGTGGTAATCTCGGATCGCGCGCATCATTACCAGACTTACCGGCAACGTGGCGTTCACCGTTTCCTTGCCGGTCGATGTCTTGATGAAATCCGCCCCGGCCTGCATGGCCACCATGGAAACCTGATAGACGCGGGAGAGGTCGCCCAGTTCGCCGGTGGCAAGGATCGCCTTCAGATGGGCCGCGCCACATGCCTCCCGCATCGCCGCGACTTCGTCATGGAGCGCGCCCCAGGCGCCCTTCAGCGCCCATTCCCGTGTGATGACGATGTCTATCTCCGCAGCTCCCTCCGCCACGGCATAGCGGATCTCCTCCAGACGCAGGCGGAGCGGCATCAGCCCGGCGGGGAAGCCCGTCGCGACCGAGGCTACTGGAATGCCCGACCCGTGGAGGGCGCGGACGGCGTGGGGTACCATCGTCGGATAAACGCAGACAGCACCCGTGGTCAGCCCCTCGACCCCAAGCGCTTCGCGGATCGCAGGGGGGAGCGGCCGGCGGGCCTTGTCGCAGAGCCGCGCAACACGCTCCGCCGTATCGTCGCCAGCGAGGGTGGTGAGGTCCATGCAGCGGATCGCATTCAACAGCCATGCCACCCTGTTCTCTCCCGAAAGCGCGCGGCTTCGGGCGATACGCGGCGCATCTCGCTCCGCGGCTGTGGTGTCCACCGTCCGTTCATCGAAAAGCCGCGGGTTGAGCGGCGTGCCGGGATTTCTGCGCGGCGCTGGCAGAAAGGGAGCGAGTCGGCTGGGCAGCCCCGCACGATGCCGTCCGATACGCTCCTGCTCCATCGGAGTTCCTTTCCCGTTCCGCTTCCGTCAGCCGGCGATCTTCTGTCTCACCCCGTCCACTGTGCCGGAAAAGGCATTGGCGAGGGTGAAGGTGTCATGCCCGACGGAGACGACCTGATAGCCTTCGGCGATAAGCTCCGCCGCGCGTTCCGTCCGGCCGCCAAAGGCACAGGCGAGCTTGCCCCGCGCCCGCGTGCGCCGGGCGATCTCCCGCATCGCCTCTCGCACGGCCGCGCCCTCCGGTTCGATGGTCCCGTTAGAAAGCGCGATCGACAGATCGGCCGGGCCGACAAGGATGCCGTCGATGCCCGGCACGGACAGGATATCGTCCAGCACTGCGAGAGCTTCCCGCGTCTCGCACATGGCGATGGCGGCGGTCGAACCGTTCGCTCCGCTGAAGTAATCGGCCGGGGTCATGCCATGGGCCTGAAGCGCCCGACCCGGCCCCCAGCTTCTGCGCCCGAGCGGCGGATACTTGATCTCTGCGGCAAAGGCGGCGGCGTCTTCCGCCGAGTTTATCATCGGAGCGACGATCCCTGCCGCGCCGAGGTCGAGCGCGCGCGCCGCCATTGCCCAATCCCGCACCGGAACCCGCACCAGGGCGGGCGTCTGTACGAGTGTCGCCTCCGTGATGCTGTCACGCGTACTGGCTATATCGTGCTGACCGTGCTGAAGGTCTATCAGGACCGCATCGTAACCCGAACGCGCCATCAGGCCTACCACGGCAGGAGAGGCGATCTCCGACCAGCCCAACAGGACGGTCCCCCGTTCTTCGGCGATGAGGGAGAGGGAGGGGAGCGTCCGTGTCATGGCTTGTGCCCTTGTTGCTTCGCCTAAAGGCGTAGCGCGGCCCTTGTCGTGGGTTCAAGCGGAAGTTCTGCCTCCTCATGCGTCATCCTGTTCGGCCATCACCTCTGACATCGTGTCTATCAACGCGCGCCCAAGGGGGCCGGGACGGCGCTCGACCGGCCATGCCGCGATGATGGTGCGGGCCGGGTGGAACTGGGCATCGGCGCAGGTCAACCGTCGGATACGACCCGAACGGACCTCATCTTCGAATGTGCCGGAGGCCGCGAAACACCAGCCTAGGCCCAGAAGAACGATCTGTCGGATCTGCTCCACATCATTCACCGTCCAGACATCGGTCGAGAAGATCCGGCCCACACGTTCCATGTCGATTTCCGGCGCGCCGACATAATAGATCTGGCGCTCGCGGTCGAAGGCGCGGGCCGCGAGGGGCGCGGGAAGCGCCGCGAGTGGATGCGTCATTGCGCAAACGGGTGACAAGGTCTCTATCGCGAAGGAGCGCGCCTCCATGTCCAGCGGAATGGCCGCGGCGAGGGAAAAGGCCATGTCGAACCGCCCCCCACGCAGATCGTCCCACAATGTGGCGAGCGAGGAGTTGAAGAACTGAAAGGTGGCGCGGGGATGCAGATCCGCGAACCGGCCCAAAGCCTGCGTCAGCCGCGCACGGGGGAAAAGCACATCCACCGCCACCCTGATGCGTGTTTCCAGCCCCTGCTCCAGAGAGGCGGCATGCGAGGTGAAACGCCGCGCTCGCTCCACCACCGATTTCGCCTCGGCAAAAAGCGCGCGGCCCTGCTCCGTCAGCGCGGCGGGGCGCTGGGCGCGTTCGATCAGGGGGAAACCGCACTGAGTCTCCAGTTGGACAAGCGAGTAGTTGATGGAGGAGACCGGCCGCCGCAGGGCGCGCCCGGCGGCTGACTGGCTGCCCGTTTCTATCACAGCAATGAAAGCGGTCAGGTGATCGACCAGGTTGGGATGCACTTTCCGATATCCTGAAAGATATTTACGATTATTTTCATATTACCAGAAATCAGAATCATGCTACCCTCCAAATTGCCGGAAAATGCCTAAGGCATGCCGGACCTGTTTTGGGAGGAACGGGAATGCGGGAGGATCGCCGGGTCGCGCTTCACGCGCAGCCGCCGCTGTTTAATTTCACATCGCTCAACAGGCCGCGCGCATGACGTCGGCTTCACCTGCCGTTGCAACCGCAGAAGCGCTGACACCGGCGGAAGGGGTACTGGTCTGCGACAATGTCAGCCGCCGTTTCGGTGGGGTGAAGGCACTGACCGACGTGTCTGTCGCCGTGCGGCAGGGAGAGATCTTCGGACTGGTCGGTCCGAACGGCTCGGGCAAGACGACCCTCGTCAATGCGATCACCGGGTTCTATCCGCCGCAGGAAGGGACGATCACGCTTGAGGGCAGGCAGATCAACGGCCTGAAACCCTATCGTATCGCCGGTATGGGAGTGGCGCGGACATTTCAGAACGTCGCGCTGTTCCATGGGATGAGCGTACTCGACAACATCCTGATGGGCCGGCACATCTACATGAAGCCCAATCCGCTGGCGTCGTTCTTCTATCCATGGTGGGCGCGCAAGGAAGAGGTCGCGCATCGCCGCAAGGTGGAGGAGGTCATCGACCTGCTGCAGCTCGAAAGCGCTCGGGACGAGCATGTGGATGTCATCCCGCTCGGCCTTCAGAAGCGGGTAGAACTGGCCCGGGCTCTCTGTGCCGAGCCGCGGCTTCTGGTCTTGGACGAGCCCATGGCGGGCATGAACCAGGAGGAGAAGGAATACATGGTCCGCTTCATCCTCGATGCCCAGGAGGCGCTGGGCCTGACCGTTCTCATCATCGAGCACCATATGGACGTGATCACCGCAATCTGCGACCGGGTGCTCGTCCTGTCCAACGGCACCGAAATCGCCCAGGGGCCGGCGCGCGAGGCGATCGCCGATCCGAAGGTGGTCGAAGCCTATATCGGAAAGGCACGCCATGCAGCTTGAGCCTGTCCGCGCCGCGCCCTTGTCCGCGCCCGAGGCGTTGCATCCCGACTGGGTCGCCGATGACCACCTGATGAGCCTGCTGGGCCGGAATGCGCGCGATCACGGCTCCGATGTGGCCCTGCGGGAACGCAACCACGGTATCTGGCAGGAATACACCTGGAAGGATTACCACGACGCGGTGCTTGCCTTTGCCGCCGGCCTGGAGGCGGAGGGTGTCGGGCAGGGTGACATCGTTCTGGTGATCGGGGACAACCGGCCGAACCTGTATTTCGGCATGCTGGGAGCAGTAGCGCTCCGCGCGATCCCGTCGCCTGCCTATGCGGATGCCCCGGCGGAGGAGCTGGCGCAGCAGATGAAGCGCGAAGGCGTTCATGTCGCCATCGCAGAGGATCAGGAGCAGGTGGACAAGCTGCTCGCCGCCCGCGAAACCCATCCCGGTCTCCGGCTCATCATCTATGATGACCCGCGCGGGCTGAAGGGGAAGGAGGCGCCGGGCGTCGTCGCCTTCAGCGAGATTTCCGAGCGGGGCAGGGCGCGGCTGGCGGCGGAGCCGGGGCTGGCGGAAGATCTGCTCTCGCGTCCCTCCGTGCATGATGTGGCGATCCTGCTGCATTCCTCCGGCACCACAGGCGCGCCGAAGGGCATTCCCCTGAAGCATGGGCATGTGCTGGCCGGTGTGCGGAACGCTGCGGCGGCGGGATACTTCCAGCAGGGGGAGGTCCATATGGCCTATCTCCCGATGGCCTGGGTCGGGGATTTCATCTTTTCCGTGGGCGCGGCCATGGCGCTCCGCTTCACCGTGCATGTGCCGGAGGGGCAGGAAACCGCGCTGCATGACCTGCGGGAGATCGCTCCCACGCTTTATTTCGCCGCGCCGCGCGCCTGGTCGGCCATGCTGACAAGAATTCAGGTCGGAGTGGCGGAGACGGCGGGCATGAAGCGGCGGCTCTATGATGCTTTCGTGCCTTTCGCGGTCGAACTGGAGCGCAAACGCCTTTCCGGCCATGTGCCGACGGCGACGGAACGGCTGCGTCGCGCGATGGGAGAGGTGCTGATCTATGGCCCGATCCGCGATCACCTTGGCCTCAGCCGTGTGAAGCGTGCCTATACGGCGGGCGAGGCGATCGGGGAGGATGTGTTTCTCTACTTCCGCGCGCTCGGCCTGAACCTGAGGCAGTTCTATGGTCAGACGGAGAACTGCGCGCTGGCGGTCGCCCAGAAGCCGGAGGACATCTCGCTGACCACCGTGGGGCGCCCCTTTCCCGGCGTGGAGATGCGGATCGCCGAGGACGGGGAGATCCTGCTGCGGGGCGACAACATCTTCGACGGCTACTTCCAGAATGACAAATCTACCGCGGAGACGCTCCGCGACGGCTGGCTGCACACCGGTGACGCCGGGCAGGTGGAGGGGGATGGCCAACTCGTCGTTCTGGGCCGCGTGTCGGAGGTCATGCACACCGCCAGCGGCACGCGTTACATCCCCACCTATATCGAGAACCGGCTGAAATTCTCGCCTTTCATCAAAGATGCGTGCGTGATCGGCGCAGGGCGGGACTTCCTCTCGGCGATCATCTGCATCGACTTTGCCGCGGTGGGGCAGTGGGCGCAGGAAAACCGCGTGGCCTATACGTCCTACGCCGAACTGTCCCAGCGGCCGGAGGTCTATGGGCTTATCGGCGACGTGGTGGCGCAGGTGAATGCGGCCATGCCCGCGAACCTCAACATCAGCCGGTTCGTCAATCTTCACAAGGAATTCGACCCGGACGATGGGGAAGTGACGCGCACCCGCAAGCTGCGCCGCAACCTGATAGACGACCGCTATGCCGCGATCATCGATGCGATCTATGCCGGACAGGACAGCGTCGATTACCGCGCTCAGATCACCTATGAGAACGGGCAGACGGGGACGATAGAGCGCCGCCTGTCCATCCGCGACGTCAACGGCGGGGAGGGGCGTTGATGGCCTATTTCGTTGAACTTGTGATCAATGGCGCGCTGACCGGGCTGATGTACAGCCTCGTCGCCTTGGGCTTCGTGCTGATCTACAAATCCGCGGGCGTGCCAAACCTGGCGCAAGGAGCTTTGGTGATGACGGCGGGCTATGCCGTCTGGCTCCTGCTCTCCTTCGGGCTGCCGATGTGGCTGGCGGTGATCGGCGCTGCGCTGGCCATGTTCGCGCTGGGTCTGGTGGTGGAGCGGTTGCTGCTGCGCCGGATGGTCGGTCAGCCGATCATCATGATCGTGATGCTGACCCTCGGACTGGATATCCTGCTGCGCGGGCTGGTGCCCGGTATTCTCGGCACCACGCCGAAGCCGCTCGACCTCGGCATCGGGTTTGCGCCGGTGATCGTGGGGGACGTATTCATCAACCGCACCTATCTGATCGGCGGAGCCATCGGCGTGGTCATGGTCATCGCCGCGCTGCTGTTCTTCCGCACCCGGCTCGGTACCAAGCTCCGCGCCGTCTCGGACGACCATATCTCCTCTTGGGCGGTCGGCATCTCGGTGGAACGCGCCATCGGCATCTCCTGGGGTCTGGCGGGGGTGACGGCGGTTGTCGCGGGGACCCTCTGGGGATCCGCACAGGGGGTGGACTGGACGCTTTCCACCTTGCTGTTCCCTGCGGTGGCAGTGGTCATCCTGGGCGGGCTCGACTCGATCATCGGGGTGCTGGTGGGCGGCATCCTCGTCGGTGTGTTGGGGGCCGTGATCCCCGGCTATCTCGACAGCATCGTCGGCGGAGGTACGCGGGATGTCGTGACCTCGCTCATCATTCTTCTGACCATCATGATCCGCCCCTACGGCATCTTCGGGCGCGAGGACATCGAGAGGATCTGATATGTATTACCGTCTCTCCGGCGTCCATCACAGCCGCTACGAAAGCGCCCGCGCTCTCTGGCCAGTGCCTGCCGACAGGGCAATCGTCATCCTTCTGCTGCTGCTGGCGTTGGCCGCGCCCCTGTATCTGTCGGACCTCTACCTTGGTTCCTACGTTCTGCCCTGGGTGATCTGGAGCGCTGCGGCGCTGTCGCTCACCCTTCTGATGGGGCTGGCGGGGCAACTGCACTTCGGCTTCGCGGCGGTGATGGCGATCGGGGCCTATGCGGCGATCCACATGGTTCGCGCCGGTGTTCCGTTCGAGATAGCCCTGCTTGCAGCCGGTATTGTCGCCGCCGTGATCGGTACGGTGTTCGGAGCGGCGGCGCTCCGGGTGAAGGGGCTTTACCTCGTCATGGCGACGCTCGCGATGCAGTATCTGGTCGACTGGGTGATCGTGAACGTTCCCGCGATTTCCGGCGGTGCCCATGCCACGCTGCGCACGCCGGAGGTCCGCTTCCTGTTCATGCCGATCGAGAGCCTCGCCTCCCGCTACTGGCTTGCGCTGGGCTGGGCCGTCCTGATGACGCTGTTCTTCCTGAACGTGAAACGGACGAGCTTCGGGCGCGCGCTGGTGGCCATCCGTGACAAGGATTTCGCGGCGGCTGTCATCGGAGTTGATCCCTTCCGCTACAAGCTGATGGCTTTCTTCACCTCCTCCTTCATGGGCGGAGTGACCGGGGCGATCCTAGCTTTCTGCTACTACCGCGCGGTGACGCCGGAGCAGTTCGGCTTCAACGTTTCCATCCAGCTCGTCGCCATGGTGCTTGTCGGAGGACTCGGTTCGGTCGTCGGTTCGTATCTGGGCGCTGGCTTCGTGCTGCTTGCGCCCATCGTTCTGACGAATGGGATCGCCGCTCTGGCGGATGCAGGGTGGGTTCCGGTCAGCCAGAACTTCATCTCGCATCTGCCGCTCATGATCTACGGCGCAATGATCATCGGATTTCTGCTGTTCGAGCCGCTGGGGCTGGCGAAAATCTACGACAACATCCGCAAGTATTTCCTGGTCTGGCCATTCCGCCACGCCAGAAGCTGACGAGTTGACCGGAAGGAGGAGCCGGGAAAATGGGAGGAAGCATGGGACTGAAATGGATGCGTGGCGGCGCGATGACCGCCGTGGTTCTGGCGGGAATGGCTCTTGGCGGCCCCGCCCGTGCGGATGACGTGAAGATCGGACTGCTGCAGGATTTCACGGCTGTCTACACCTTCGTCACCGGGCAATACAATCAGGGTCAGCGGGATTACCTGACGCTGGTGAACGCCGAAGGCGGCGTCGACGGGACCAAGTTCGAGGCCATCGTGCGCGATCACGGCAACCAGCCGCAACGTGGCATCGAAGCCTATAACCGCGCCCGCGATGAAGGCGCGATCCTGTTCGACTTCCTGTCAACGCCGGTTTCCGCGGCGATGATCGACAGCGTGGACAAGGACAAGGTGGTGCTCATCACGCCGGTTCACGGCCGTGGCGACGCCTCGGACGGGGAGGTTTTCCCCTATGTCTTTCCGATGATGGCGACCTACTGGTCGCAGGCGGCGAACCTTGTCGAATACATGAAATCGAACGGTGGCCTGGAAGGCAAGAAGATCGCCATCGTGCACATCGACAGCCCATTCGGCCGCGAGCCTCTGCCGATCCTGAACGATCTTGCGGAGAAGGAGAAGTTCGAGGTCAAGGCATTCCCTTATGCCAGCCCCGGCAACGAGCAGTCCGCCGCATGGTCGGAGGTCCGGCGTTACCGCCCGGATTACGTGATGATCTGGGGTGCGGGCGGCGGGCAGGCGGTCTCCGTCCGCTCCGCGATCCAGAACGGCATCGATCCGAACAGCATCTATTCCGTCATCTGGCTGGCGGAGACGGATGCCGCGAACGTGGGCGCGGCCCAGATGAAGGGCGTCAAGCGCTTCGAGGCGACGGCTTCCGGGGTGGATAGCCCCATCCTCGAGCGCATCCAGTCCAAGGTGATCGATGCCGGTCACGGGGCGGGCGACAAGGCCAATGTCGGCACCAGCTATTACAATCTCGGCGTAGCCACCATGGCTGTCGCGGTGGAGGCGGCGCGGCTCGCGCTGGCCGATGGCGGTGGTCCGCTGACGGGGGAGAAGCTGAAGGCCGGGTTCGAGAAGATCACCGATTTCGACGCCGAGGGGCTGATGCCGCCGATTACGATCACGGCAAACGATCATCAGGGCGGCGGTGCGGGACGGGTGTCCGAATGGGACGGTTCCGCCTGGGTGCCTGTCTCCGACTGGCACGCGGCCTATCAGGACGTCGTGCGGGCGGAGATCGAAAGTTCAGCCGCGAAATACAAGGCGGGGAACTGACCCATGCCGGGGCTCGTCCTCGAGAATGTCGAGGTGATCTACGACAAGGTGTTCCTCGCCATCAAGGGCGTGTCCCTGGAAGTCGGGGAGGGCGAGGTTGTCGCCCTTCTCGGCTCCAACGGCGCGGGGAAATCGACGACGCTGAAAGCGATCTCCGGCCTGCTCGGGCCGGAGCGCGGGCTTGTCACACGCGGCGCGATCCGCTTTGGGGAACATGACCTGCTGAAGATGGGACCGCCGGAACGGGTGGCCGACGGTCTGGTGCATGTGCTGGAAGGCCGGCGGATCTTCGGCCACCTTACGCCGGATGAAAACCTGATCGCCGCCTATCGCGGCGGCAATTCCGCCCGCTACAACGAGCTTCGCGAACAGGTCTACGACTACTTTCCACGCCTGAAGGAGCGCATCCGGTCCAAGGCCGGATATCTCTCCGGTGGGGAGCAGCAGATGCTCGCCATCGGACGCGCTCTGATGACCGAGCCGAAGCTCGTCATGCTGGACGAGCCCTCGCTTGGACTGTCACCGCTTCTGGTGCAGGAGATCTTCGCGATCATTCGCAAGATCAATGAAGAGCAGGGTCTCTCTGTGCTGCTGGTCGAACAGAACGCAGCCGCGACCCTGGATGTGGTGGGCCGGGCCTATCTCATAGAGAACGGTCAGGTGGTGATGTCGGGTGCAGCGGAGGTGCTGAAAAGCAACCCGGACGTGCAGGACTTCTACCTCGGCGGTGGCGGCAAGGTCGATTATCGCAACGTGAAGCACTACCGCCGGCGCAAACGCTGGCTGGCTTGAAGGAGAACGCTATGGGCGAACCCTACGACCAGGCGGAAACCCTGGATCCTCCTGCACGTGACAAGGTTCTTTTCACACGGTTGAACGCGGCGCTGGCCCGCGCGCGCGGAGAACAGCCCTATTGGGCGGATCGCCTGCGGGACAGCCCTGAACGGGTGGAGGACTGGACCGGGTTGTCAGCGCTGCCGGTGCTTCGAAAATCCGAGCTTTCCGCCCTGCAGAAGGCTACCCCCCCCTTCGGCGGCCTCACCGCGACCGAGCGGGGGCAGCTTCGGCGGCTTTTCATATCCCCCGGCCCGATCTTCGATCCGGAGGGCAAGGGACCGGACTGGTGGGGCGCGGCGCGAGCGCTGCACGCGGCGGGGCTTCGGCAGGGGGACGTTGTGCTCAATACCTTCTCCTACCATCTGACGCCCGCGGCCTTCATGTTCGAAAGCGGTGCAGAGGCGATCGGTTGCGCGGTGATCCCGACAGGCCCGGGCAATACCGCGGATCAGCTCATCGCCATCGAGCAATTCCAGCCAAGCGCCTATGTGGGCACGCCGGACTTCCTCAAGATCATTCTGGACAAGGCGGCGGAGCAGGGCGCGGATACCAGTTCTCTTCGGATGGCGCTCGTCTCCGGTGCGGCCCTCCCCGAGTCGCTTCGGCTAGAGCTTGCCGGGCGCGGCGTGCAGGTTCGCCAGTGTTACGGTACTGCGGATCTGGGCATCGTCGCCTATGAGGGCGATGGCCCCGGCATGGTGGTGAACGAAGGTGTGCTGCTGGAAATCGTGCATCCCGGCACGGGGGAGCCTTTGCCGGACGGAGAGGTGGGCGAAGTCGTGGTGACGCGGCTTTCGCCTGATTACCCGCTCTTCCGCTTTGCCACGGGTGATCTGTCCGCGATCTTGAGCGGTCCTTTGGAGGACGGCAGAACCAACCGGCGGATCCGTGGTTGGCTCGGTCGGGCGGACCAAGCGACAAAGGTGAAGGGCATGTTCGTCCGGCCCGAGCAGGTGGCCACCGTTGCCCGCTCTGTGTCAGGAACCGGCAAGGTGAGGCTCGTCGTTAAACGCGAAGGCGAGCAGGATCGGATGGAGCTATGGGCTGAACATGCCGCTGCGGCTGCCGCTGACAAACTGGGCAAGAAGCTCACCGAAGTTACCAAGCTGAAGGGGGTGGTACGCATCGTACCGCCAGGAACGCTGCCGAACGACGGTAAAGTTATCGCCGACGAGCGATAGGTAATCCGAAGATCGCGTTGGGGGCGTGGCGAATGCAGCCATCGCCCCTTGCGCAGCGAGGATAGGGGATGTTACACGATCCGCGCGCGGGTGTAGTTCAGAGGTAGAACGTCAGCTTCCCAAGCTGAATGTCGTGGGTTCGATTCCCATCGCCCGCTCCATTTCCTCAGAAATGTGCAGCAATATAGCGTGTTGTGTCTCGACGAAAATCCGGGTCGAACCTCCATCGCCGCTACTGCAACCGGGCGACTCGCCGTCGATCCATGCCCTTTTCATGGAGTTCGGAAAGTTCGGCCTGAGAATGGCCACACACGGTGATGAGCTATGGCCGGGAGTGGGTAGCCCTGTCGCTTTCCGATACCGGGGAAGAGGCGATTTTCCAGATCGCCTTATGGCATCAGCGGCGAAATATGCGGCCAAGCGGAACCCGTCGAAAATTCTGAACCCCTTTGGTGAGTAATTTTCCCCGTCACGGCTGCCGCGCGTGCGGGTCTATGGAACGGAGGCGGCATCGGGTCTCACCTCTGCAGACCATCGGCTTCTGTCACCGGCGATCCTCGGCGCGAGTTCCCTCGGATGAACCGTCGGGTTTGTGGCTCGTTCATCATGGCTTGACGCAGGGTTACCGGATGCCTTCTCAGGAACGCGCCCGATGCGAGGTCGGTTAACGATTGCTCCAGCTGCGAATGAAGGGACTGTCTATCGCGAGCGGAACAGCATTGCAGGGCTGCCCACGCCCAGCAGGTCGCCCGTCGCGACGTGCTCCCGGCAGGATACTGGCGCCGACTTCAGGATTTTCCATCTGCCCCGACTGTCGCCGGGCTATTTCGCCCGCCGGATCTTCATTGCGGTGGCAAAGGGATCCGCGGCAAGATCATCGGGATGCACCTCTGCCCCGGGGATCGGTGGCACCCCGATCGAGATCCGTAGATGCTGGGGCCAGCTGTCTGCCAGATACGGACGCTGCGCCACGATCCGGATATGCGCCTCCGTTAGCGGGACACCAGGCGCGAGGCAGATATCGTCGCTGCGACTGTCATACTCAATTTTGCCCGTCTCCAACTCTCTCAGCAGGCGCTCATGGTCTTCGTGGGTCATCGGATCATTCTCAATCAATATAATGAAAATCGTCGCGCCTCTGGGAAAGCAGGGTGGAGGACAACGCAATCAAATTTTCTTGGGCCGGAGCGTGTATGGAAGCATAAAACCCGCCGAAAGTAAGATAAATTTTCTATTGTTGTAACTATTTAAGATAACTTTCGGGAAGAGGCGGTTCTCCGCGCCGTTCGCTTCTGGAATTCGCGGAGCATGGCCATGATGCGGCGGCGACTTCCGACAGTGATCTCGTTGACCTACCCGCTCTCAATAGGGTCGAATTGAGCGATCAGGAGAGCGAAGCGTCGGCGGGCTGGATCGGCCGTTCAGGGCACGGTTTTCTCCGCAATGCCGGTCGCCGGGCAGCGCGACGCGGTTCTACCTGACTGCCCGGGTGGAGGCGGGACGCGTTGGACCTTCATGGGGAGAGTAATCCCGAGAAATTATTGAATACAAAGGTGCTACCGCAGCTGATGTCAGACACTTGCACCTTGATTTTATTTCAAAATTTCTGCTTGCGCTATTGCAACGTCCGCAGCGAACGCGCAATCCCGAGACGGAAATCATTTGCTTTCTGGAAATGGTCGGAAAAGGGGGATCTCTTCTTCTCCACCCTTTTGCTGAATTGTTTCATGCGCGCCCTCTGCGCAGAGTTCCAGCGTGTTCGGTTTGTGGCTGGCTGCCGGCCGAAGCAAGGGAGGGTATTCCATGACTTATGAAAATGTAGAGATTCATCCGGCGGTGGACGGGGGCGTTCACCCCGGAAAAGCGGATTTTGCGGGAGGAACGCTGAAATGCCACTGCGCCAGCAATCCTGTCGAAGTGAAGGTTTCGCACCAGACCGCGCATAACCACGTCTGTGGCTGCACCAAATGCTGGAAGCCGGAAGGCGCGACCTTCGCTCAGATCGCGGTGGTTCCGCGGGACCATGTGAAGGTAACGCAGAATGCGGACAAACTGAAGATCGTCAACGAACAGGCGGCTATTCAGCGTCACGCCTGCAAGGATTGCGGCGTGCACATGTATGGCCGGATCGAGTCGACGGATCACCCCTTCCACGGTCTGGATTTTGTTCATACCGAGCTCTCCGCCGAGGATGGCTGGTCGGCACCCGAATTCGCCGCCTTCGTTTCTTCGGTGATCGAATCGGGTGTCGCTCCTGACCGTATGGAAGGTATCCGGGGCCGGCTGCGCGAGCTGAAGCTGGAGCCTTATGATTGCCTTTCGCCGCCGCTTATGGATGCGATCTCCACCTTCGTGGCCAAGAAGAACGGGGTTTTGGCCGCGGCCTGATTAGCAGTGCCTGGGGTGCCGGCGCGAACAATTGCGCCGGCGCCACCCGTGCGGGGCCTGAACGCCCTGCATAGCGAGATGGAGATTTCGATGCGCACCCGTGCTGCCGTCGCCCTAGAAGCCGGTAAACCGCTTGAGGTGATGGAGGTGAACCTCGAAGGCCCGAAGGCGGGTGAGGTTCTGGTAGAGATGAAGGCGACCGGCATCTGCCACACCGATGAGTTCACATTGTCAGGGGCCGATCCCGAAGGCCTCTTTCCGGTCATTCTCGGGCATGAGGGTGCCGGGGTCGTGCTGGAGGTCGGCCCGGGGGTCGCGACGCTCAAACCCGGCGATCACGTCATACCGCTCTATACGCCGGAATGTCGCCAATGCCCCTCCTGTCTCAGCCGCAAGACGAACCTCTGCACAGCGATCCGCTCCACTCAAGGGCAGGGTGTGATGCCGGATGGAACGACCCGGTTTACCATGCTGGATGGCACGCCGATCCTACACTACATGGGCTGTTCGACCTTCGCCAACCACACGGTCCTGCCGGAGATCGCACTGGCCAAGGTTCGGGATGACGCGCCTTTCGAGAAAATCTGCTACATCGGCTGTGGCGTCACCACGGGAGTGGGAGCGGTAATCAACACGGCGAAAGTGGAGATCGGCTCCAAGGCGGTGGTTTTTGGCCTCGGGGGAATTGGCCTGAACGTCATTCAGGGCCTGAAGCTCGCCGGGGCCGACATGATCATCGGCGTGGATCTCAACGATGACAAGAAAAGCTGGGGCGAACGCTTCGGCATGACGCATTTCGTCAACCCGCGGAATATCGAAGGCTCTGTCGTTCAGCATATCGTGGACATGACAAAGACACCTTTCGATCAGATCGGGGGTGCGGATTATTCCTTCGACTGCACGGGCAACGTGAAGGTGATGCGCGACGCGCTGGAGTGCACGCATCGTGGCTGGGGTGTCTCTGTCGTGATCGGCGTGGCTCCCGCCGGGGCGGAGATACAGACCCGGCCGTTTCAGCTTGTCACTGGCAGGGTATGGAAAGGCTCCGCCTTCGGCGGCGCGAGGGGACGCACCGATGTCCCGAGGATCGTGGACTGGTACATGGCGGGCAAGATTGAGATCGACCCGATGATCACCCATTACCTGACCCTCGATGAGATCAACACCGGGTTTGATCTGATGCGGGAAGGCAAGTCGATACGGTCGGTCGTGATTTACTGAGGGACATGCCACGGGCGGTGAGAGCGAGTGATCCTGCCTGTTGAGAATGCAAAAATCGCTCCGTCTGCGGATTGAACCTCTCCTATCCCGCTGTCGGTTCGGTTATGGAGAAGCGGATGTGCTCCGGCAGGATTACCAGTCAGAACACAGGCGCGAACTCGCCAAACTCTGGCCAATGGAGGAAAAGCCATGTTTCGTCTGACCAAGTCCGTTCCCGCATCGCTTGCAGCGATCGTACTGGCGGTGAGTGCACTGCCTGCGCTTGCGGATGGTGACCCTGCCAAGGGTGAGAAATCCTTCCGCAAATGCGCGATCTGCCATGCGGTCGAGGCAGGAGCGCCGAATAAGGCAGGACCGAACCTGCATGACGTCGTCGGGCGCAAGACGGCCTCGCTGGAGGGGTTTACCTATTCCGATGCGATGAAGAAGCTGGGTGACGAGGGCCACATCTGGACACCCGAGGAGATTGACCACTTCATCACCGACCCGAAGGCCATGGTGCCGGGAACCAAGATGGCGTTCGCAGGCGTGAAAAAGCCCGAAGAGCGTGCGGATATCGTCGCCTATCTGCAGAGCCTCAATCCCAAATGATCTGCTGACCGGCCACCGAGCCTCTTGACGCGTCCCATCCGGCATGGCTTCCCCTTGCAGGAGGGATGCCGGATGATGGCCGCCCAGGACGGGAGAGGACGCATGAAAGTTTTCATCAGCGCGGACATGGAAGGCACCGCCGGCATCACCGCTTGGGACGAACTGGAACGCGCTCACCCCGATTATGCTCAGTTTCAAGGCTATATGACGGCGGAGGTTGCTGCTGCGTGCGAAGGCGCTCGCGCCGCAGGGGCGACCGAAATCGTGGTGAAGGATGCGCACGAAAGCGCGCGTAACCTGATCCTTGACAGGCTGCCAGAGGGTGTCCGGATCATCCGGGGTTGGAGCGGTCATCCGGACTCCATGATGTTCGGCATCGACAGCAGTTTCGATGCCGCCATCTACACCGGATATCACGCGAAGGCGGGGAGCGATACGAACCCGCTGGCGCATACGATGAACGGGCGTATCGGTCGGCTGCTCATCAACGGTGAGGTTGCCTCCGAATTCACGATGAACAGTCTCTGTGCCGCGCGTTATGGCGTGCCATCGGCCTTTCTCGCGGGGGATGCTGGCATCTGTGCCGATGCAGCCAGCCTGGTGCCGGGCATCGCGACGCTTACGACCGGGCAGGGCTATGGCAATGCGACGGTCTCCCTTACCCCGATCGAGTCCGTGCGCCGCATTCGCGCAGGTGTGGAAAAGGTTCTCCGCGGCGATTTCCGTGCCGCCCTGCCTGCGCTTGCTTCTGACTATGAGATGGTCATCGAATTCTCCACCCCCGGCGACGCCTATCGCGGAAGCTGGTATCCGGGCGTCGAGCAAACAGGGCCGCGCAGTATCCGATTCATCTCAAAGGATTTCTTCGAAATTCAGCGAGCTTTCCGATTTGTCGGCAGCGCTTGATTTGCTGGGTCTGTCGCAAAACTGTTACAATCCTTGCAACCGCAATGGAATGCTGCAACTCTGAGGTTCTGACACGGACCTCTGCAGGCCCGGTGACCGGGGGGCTTGCGCCATGGTGCCAACGTCTGATCCAACTGTTCAATTCATCGACCTGATCGGCGCCGCCGCACTTCTGCTGCTGGGACTGCGGCTTATCAAGCTCGGCGTGCTCCGTGCCTTCGGGGCGACGTTGCGGCAGTGGATCGCGCGCGGCACCCGCAACCGGGTGGCAGCCGCATTCTGGGGGTTCCTTGCCACGCTGGGCTTGCAGTCCAGCACGGCGACCGCGGCAATGACGGGCTCTTTCGTCGCGCGCGATATTCTGGACCCACGGATGGCGCAGGCGGTGATGCTGGGAGCGAACCTAGGTACCGCTATCGTCGCGCTGATTCTCTCTCGCGATATTCACTGGGTGGGGAGCGGCCTGATTGCCGTGGGCGTGGTGCTCTCCACACCGTCACGCACCGGCAGGGTGCAGGCCATCGGCAGGAGCCTGCTCGGCCTCGGTCTGATGCTGCTCGCGCTCCGGCTGCTGGGAGGGGTCACCGAGCCGCTCCGTCATTCACCGACGCTCGCCGTGGTGATGGGCTCGCTCGACAATGCTCCGATCTTTGCCGTGCTGCTGGCTGCAGGACTTGCGGTCCTCGGCTCCTCCAGCCTTGCCGTGGTGTTTCTGATCATGGCGCTCGCGAGCGCCGGGACAGTTTCACCGACGCTGGTCGTTTGTATGGTGGCTGGCGCCAATCTGGGGGGCGCGATCCCCGCCTATCTGGCCGTCGCAGGTGAAGGTGTGGCGGCGCGGCGTCTCGCATTGTCCAACCTTCTGGTTCGCGCCGCAGGGGCGGCAGTCGCCACGCTTTTCGCCGGCGACATTGCGGCCTTGTTGCAACCCTACCTGTCGCAGGGCATGTTGGCGGTGGGACTGCACGTACTTTTCAACCTCACGCTGCTGGTCGTATTTCTGCCGCTCATCGCCCCGCTGGGGCGGCTGGTGGAACGGATTCTCCCACAGGGACCGGGAACAGAAGGTGCGCCGAGCTATCTCGACGACAGTCTTCTTGCGACACCGGGATTGGCGCTTGCCGTCGCTACGCGCGAAGCGCTCCGGCTTGGTGATCTCGTCGGTCAGATGCTCGATCGGTCCGAACAATCCCTGCGCTCCGGGGATGAGACGGCTGTGCAGGAAGTCGCCCGTCTGGAGCGAGAGGTGGATCGTCTCCATGAGGCGATCAAGCTCTATGTCGCCCGTCTGGGCCAGCAGGAGATGGATGCGGTGGACAGCCATCGGGCGAGCGAGATCATTTCCTATGCCATCAACCTCGAGCATGTGGGCGACATCGTCGAAAGCGGGCTGGCGGAGATCGCCGCAAAACGCATCCGAAAGCGCCTGACCCTATCGCCGGAGGGGCTGGACGAGCTTTCGCGCTTCTTCAACCATACGCGGGAAAATCTGCGGCTTGCGCAGGCGATCTTCCTGTCACGCGACACCGACCTCGCCCGCCAGCTCATTAATGGCAAGGTGATGGCACGCAAGATCGAGGCAGGCTCCGCCGAGCGTCACCTCGCACGGCTTCGTGCCGGACGTGTCGAAACGATCGAAACGAGCACGATCCATCTCGACCTGCTGCGCGATCTGAAGCGGGTGAATGCCCATCTTGCCTCCGTCGCCTATCCTATCCTTGAGGAAATCGGTGCTCTCGGCGAAAGCCGCATGACCCCGAGCAGCAAGGCTTCGGCTCTCGTTAACCAACTTTAAACTCTATAATTTTAAAGAATTGCGATTCAGTTATATTAATTTTGTAAAGAGTTGGCAGGGGGTTTCACAATGTCGAAGATTTTCGGGTTCACGGCGCTGGCGATGCTGGTGTCAGGTCCTGTCGTCGCCGCGCCTTTGAGCTTTCAGGATATCCTGCAACAGTTCAATCTGGTCGTTCTGGGCGACGCAACCAGCGACAGTGAGGTTGAGGGGCGGAGCTATGTTGCTGGCAACCTCAGCGGGACTTCGAACTACTGGATCGGCGGTTCACATGCGCCCCAAGCTCCTTCGGACTATGCGACCCTGACCGTCGGTGGAAACCTGACCGGCCCGGTGCAGGTGAACAGGGGCGGTAACGTCGTGGTGGGTGGCGATGCCACAGGCGTAGACCTTAACGGAGGGGGAAGCGCCACAATTGGGGGTGTGGCAACCCAGGTTCAGGGTGGTCCTGTCACCTCGGGGGCTGCAGTAAGCCCCGGCTTCTCGGACCTGTTTCCGACCTCGATCGCACAGACAGTGAAGGACTCTTCGCTGTCCTTCGGCTCGCTCAGTGGAACCGCTGCTCCCATTACCGGAAATACGGCATATTTCGGAGCCGGCATGGCGGGCCTGACCGTCTATGACATGACGCTGGCTCAGGTCTCGTCTCTGGGGCAGGTGGATTTCTCGCGGCTGGGCGCAGGGGAAAGCATCCTCATCAACGTGACGGGGACGGGAACCGGCAGTTTCCTTGCCAATCCGCTTGGCGGAACGGGTGCCGCAGAACATGTGCTCTGGAACTTCGTCGACGCTACGGACCTCACCCTACATGGCATCGTAGGTTCCGTCCTGGCTCCGTTGACGCATGTCATCGTCGCGAACCCGGTAGAGGGCGCGCTGATCGCGGGCACGGCGACGCTCGACAGTGAAGTCCATCTCAGGCCCACGGAAGGCAACTTCACGCCCCCCGAACCTCCGCCGGCCCCTGTACCGCTGCCCGCTGCGCTTCCGCTGCTTCTTGCAGGGATGGGGGCAATGGGCCTCACAGCAAGACGGCGGCGCTGACCACGAGAGTGGCCGCGCTGCGGCCATTCACACTCAGGCCGAACGGCGCCCGCGGCGGCTTACGCGACCGGCGCGGGAGGGGAGTTCGGCCATAATCTCGGCGCGCTCTTCGGCACTCATACGCGTCCACATGCCGATCTCCATCGTGGTGCGGAAACATCCGGTGCAGATCCGCTCCTTCGGGTCGATCTGGCAGACTTTGACGCAGGGCGTTTCAATCCCACGTTCAATCCGCATTCTTCCGCTCCTCCTTCATGTAACGCATCCGGTCCAGTGCGCCCTGAAGGATATAGGCAGCGGCGACATTGTCGATAAGCTCACCCCGTCGCTTACGTGACGTATCGGCTTCCAGAAGTGCCCGCTCAGCAGCAACGGTGGAGAGGCGCTCGTCCCAGAAACCGATGGGCAGGTCGGTCAGGCGGGAAAGGTTGCGGGCGAAGGCGCGAGTGGACTGGGCGCGTGGGCCTTCGCTGCCGTCCATATTCTTTGGCAGGCCAAGCAGGAACCCGCCCAGCGAGCGGCCCTTGGCAATGTCCAGAAGCCGCGCCGCGTCCGCGCTGAACTTGGACCGGCGGATGGTTTCCAGCGGCGTGGCGACGCCCATCAGGATATCCGACACCGCGACCCCCACGGTCTTTTCCCCGAGATCCAATCCGGCGATGCCGCGGGCGGAGGGCAGCGCAGCGGCAAAATCCGCGATGTCGTCATAGACCATTGGCGTCTCACAATCCGGTTACGCCCGCCTTTTCCGCCGCATCGCGGATGGGGGCAAGGGCGGAGTCGCGTCCGGCAAACACTTCCTGCGCTTCGGCCCAGACAGCGGCCGCTTTCTGTTCCTCCCCCAGCACACCGAGGGAGGAGATCAGCCGGGCCCAATCCTCGGGTGGCCCTCCTTCGCGGGAGAGGCGTTCGGAAAGGCGGTCCACCATGCCGCGCACCATGGCGTCGCGATCCTGCGGGGTCATGTTTTCCGCTGCGGATACGTCGGCTGCGGAGGGACCTGCGATGGGCGGTGCCGCTTCCGGGGGCAGGGTGTAGTCCACCCCGGCAAGCAGGGCCAGGCGTGGCAGGTCCTGCCGGATCGCAGGTATCCAGGGACTGCCGGGAGGGCTGGTTTCCAGCAGATCGCTCCACAGGCGGAAGGCGAGATCCGGGCGTCCGGTTTGAGCCAGCATCAGGCCGCTGTAGAAACGCGCCGCCGGGTTCTGCGGGTCGCGACGCAGGGTTTCCGTCAGCGCCGCTTCGGCTTCCGATGACACCCCGCCGCCAGCGGCGAGGATCAGGTAATCCGCAAGATCAGCATAGTCGGAGGCCGCCGTGTCACTCCCCTTCAGGGTGATGACCCGCGACTGGGCTGCCGCCGCAGGGGAGAACCGGCCGAGGGCCGCCTCGTTTCTGGCCAGCAATTGCTGGCCCCGGAGATCGTCTGGATTGGCATGAACCGCGGCGCGGAGTTTCTCCACGAGATCAAGGAAAGCCGGGTCCTGTGCGCCGTCGATCGTGAGGGGCGGGGCGGCGGCCTCCATCTGGGCCTGTGTCGGACGGTTGGCCTTCAAGTCGGCCGCCGCAGCATAACGGGATGCGAGCGGCATGTCGGGATAATCCGGAGCGCCGAGCTTCAGGTAAAGCCCGAAGCCAGCCGCGAGAAGCAGGATCACCATCAGCCCGGCGACCAGCGGCGCGCCTCGTCCCGCCGGCAGTTCCCTCGCGCGGTCCGCCTCCAGCAGCCGCCGGGAAATCTCCGTGCGCAGACGACCCGCTTCCGCTGCGGGGAGGGTGCCGCGTTCGAGATCACGTTCCACCTCCCGCAGTTGGTCGCGATAGACGCGGACATTGGCGTGCTCCGTGCCTTCCTCCCGGCGGGAGCGGAGGGAAAGAAGCAGAACGACCGCTATGGCGAGCGTAAGGGTCGCCGCGGCGATCCAGAAAGGCATGGCTTCTCCGATCTCATGACCTGTTCCATTTAGGACCTCCCGCGGTGGGGAGAAAGTCACAATAAGTCGCAGACCCTGAAAGGCATGTCGTCGCCGAAGCGCCGATGTCGGAATTTTCCCGATTGTGCCGCTTTGCGGCGTGGCCGATAGTCCCGAACGGTGCACAAGCGCCCAAGGGGAAACCCCACCACAGGGAACCGACCGTTCGATGAAACGCTATTCCGTCTTCGCCCTCGCCAGGGAAGCGATGCGACACCAGAAGGGGTGGGAGCGCGCCTGGCGCTCGCCCCAGCCGAAACCGAGATATGACGTGGTGATCGTGGGTGCGGGGGGGCATGGCCTTGCCACCGCCTACTATCTGGGCCGGAATTTCGGCGTGCGGAATGTCGCCGTGATAGAGAAGGGCTGGCTCGGAGGCGGCAACTCCGGGCGGAACACCACGATCATCCGGTCCAACTACCTTCAGGATCCATCTTCCGCCATCTTCGAAAAGGCGCGCAAGCTGTATGAGACACTGAGCCAGGATCTGAATTACAATGTCATGTTCTCTCCGCGCGGCGTGATGATGCTGGCACAGACCCCGCATGAGATGCGGGGTTACCTGCGGACCGTGCAGGCCAACCGTCTCCAAGGCGTGGAGACGGAATGGATCGGGCCGGAGCGGGTGAAATCGCTGGCGCCCATCATGAATATCGACGGGCCTCGCTACCCGGTTCTCGGCGCGCTCTGGCAGCCGCGGGGCGGAACCGCGCGGCACGATGCGGTGAACTGGGGCTATGCGCGCGCCTGTTCCGCGATGGGCATGGACATCATCCAGCAGTGCGAGGTGACGGCCATCCGCTCCGCTAACGGGCAAGTAACGGGGGTGGAGACGACCAAGGGCCGGATCAACTGCGGCAAGCTCGGCCTCGTCGTCGCCGGACATTCCAGCGTGTTGGCGGAGATGGCGGGCTTCCGCCTGCCCATCGAGTCGCTGGCCCTTCAGGCGCTGGTGTCGGAACCGATCAAGCCGGTGCTCGACACGGTCGTGATGGCCAATACGGTGCATGGCTACATCAGCCAGTCAGATAAGGGCGAACTCGTCATCGGCGGCGGCACCGACGGTTTTGTGAACTACGCACAGCGCGGCTCCTTCCAGCATGTGGAGGAGACGGTCCGCGCCCTGATCGAGACCTTCCCGATCATCTCTCGCCTCAGGATGATGCGACAATGGGCGGGGATCGTGGATATGACGGGCGACCGCTCACCGATCCTTTCGGCTACGCCGCTCGGCAATTGCTTCGTCAACTGCGGCTGGGGAACGGGCGGGTTCAAGGCGATTCCCGGCTCCGGCTGGGCGATGGCAGAACTGATTCACAAGGGCGCGCCGGGGCCGCTGGCCGCCGAATTCGGGCTCGACCGCTTCCGCGAGGGGCGGTTCATCGACGAAAGCGTCGCCGCTGGCGTCGCGCATTGAAAGACCGGCAATGCTGATCCTGACCTGCCCCTACTGCGGTCTCCGCGCGGAGGAGACCGAGCTTCACCCCGGCGGAGAGGCGCATCTGATGCGCCAAGGCCCCGGGTCCGACGATTCTGCCTTTGAGGACTACCTGTTCAACAGGCAGAATCCGAAGGGCGTGCATTTCGAGCGCTGGCGTCACGCCTATGGCTGCGGCAAGTGGTTCAACGCCGCACGGGACACCGTGACGATGGAAGTGTTCGGCACCTATCCCGCCCAGGTGCAGACCCCTCCTGCCGATCTCATCGCGCATATCAGGGAGCGCCGCCCCGACTGGAACTCCCCCTTCGCGGAGGTGGAGGCATGAGCGCGCGTCTTGCTGCCGGCGGCCGGTTGATCGACCGCACTCGGCCCATGACCTTCACCTTCAACGGACGCGCGCTCACGGGGTATGCGGGCGATACGCTGGCTTCTGCCTTGCTCGCGAACGGGCAGGTTCTGGTGGCGCGGAGCTTCAAGTACCATCGGCCGCGCGGCTTTGTCGCCTCGGGCGCGGAGGAGCCGAACGGGCTGTTCGGCATCGGGCGTGGCGGGCGTTTCGAGCCGAACCAGCGAGGCACCACGGCGGAGCTTTTCGACGGAATGACCGCCGTCAGCCAGAACCATTGGCCGAGCCTCGCCTTCGACATCGGAGCGATCAACGGGCGGCTGTCGAAGTTCTTTCCGGCAGGCTTCTACTACAAGACGTTCATGCATCCCCGCCGCGCTTGGGAGAAGCTGTTCGAGCCGGTGATCCGCCATAGCGCGGGCCTTGGCAAACCGCCTGCTGAGCCGGACGCGGATCGCTATGAACACGTTCATCGCCACGTGGATGTGGTGATCGCGGGTGGCGGTATCGCCGGGCTTCAGGCCGCGTTGGTCGCCGGTGAGGCTGGCGCTGGCGTGCTTCTGCTGGAGCAGAGCTCCACTTGGGGTGGTCGTGCCCCGGTGGACGGAGAGGAGATCGAGGGCCGCCCCGCAGCCGAGTGGATCGCTGCGACGCTGGCCCGGCTCTCTGCCCTGCCGAATGTGAGCCTGCGCCTCCGCACGATGGCGGCAGGGCTTTACGATCACGGCTATCTGGTCGCGATGGAGCGGCTGGCGGACCATACACCGGGTGACGGTCGGTCGCGTCAGCGGCTCTGGCGTATCAGGGCAGGTCAGGTCGTCATGGCGACCGGTGCGATCGAACGGCCCGTTGCCTTTGCCGGGAACGACCTGCCGGGGGTCATGCTCGCCTCTGCGGGGCGGGATTTCCTAGTGAACTGGGGCGTGGCAGTGGGCCAGCGGGTGATCCTCGCGACGGCGAATGACGATGCCTATCGGAGTGCCATCGCGCTTGCCGAGGCGGGTGTGACAGTGGTGGCGGTGGTTGATGCCCGCCCCGCCGCCATCGGCCCGTTGCCAGATCGGGCGCGGGCGCTTGGAATCCCGGTGGAGACCGGTCGTGGCATCGTGCGCGCCCTCGGCGGCAAGCGGGTGAACGCTGTGACGCTGGGTGTGATTGACGGCACCGGCGTGGAGGGGGAGCGCATTCCCTGCGATGCCGTGCTGATGTCTGGCGGTTGGTCGCCGGTCGTGCATCTGTGGAGCCAGGCGGGCGGCAAGCTCTTCTGGGATGGCCAGCTTGCCATGTTCCGTCCCGATGCCCTGCGTGCGCCCACGGGTGACCGGGGGCAGATCGTCGCCATTGCCGCGGGTGCCGCGAACGGCGCGCTCTCGGCTCAGACGACGCTGGCAGACGCAACGGCGGCCGGGCGGCGTGCTGCCATCGCCATGGGTCGCGAGGTGGGGGAGCCCGATCTGCCGGTCGCCACATCGCCGGAAGAGAAGCCGCTCCGCCCGCTTTGGCATATGCCGGAGGCGGCAGGGCCGGCCTTGCGGGAGAAGATGTTCCTCGACTTCCAGCATGACGTGAAGGTCTCCGACGTGGAGCTTGCCGCGCGCGAAGGTTATGAAAGCGTTGAGCATACCAAGCGTTATACGACGCTCGGCATGGCGACGGATCAGGGCAAGCTGTCGAACATCAACGGCCTTGCCATTCTGGCCGAGGCGCTGGCCGCGCCCATCCCTGCCGTCGGAACGACGACCTTCCGCCCCCCCTACACGCCGATCTCCTTCGGGGCCATCGCGGGAGAGGCACGGGGTGAGCTGTTTCAACCGTTGCGGCGGACCCCGATGGATGACTGGCATGCGGAGCATGGCGCACATTGGGAGCCGGTCGGCCAATGGCGGCGGCCCTATACCTATCCGCGCAAGGGGGAGGATCACGCCGCCTCCGTCGCGCGGGAGATCCGTGCCACGCGGGAGCGGGTCGGGGTGCTCGATGCCTCCACCCTCGGCAAGATCGTGGTGAGCGGGCCTGACGCCGGGCGGTTCCTCGACATGATCTATACAGGATTGATGTCGTCCCTCGCAGTCGGCAAATGTCGTTACGGGCTGATCTGCAACGAAAACGGCTTTCTGATCGACGATGGTGTGGTGGCGCGGCTGTCGGAGGACAGCTTCCTCGTCCACACTACGACAGGCGGGGCCGATCGAATCCACGCGCATATGGAGGAATGGCTCCAGACCGAATGGTGGGACTGGCAGGTGTTCACTGCCAACGTGACCGAGCAATACGGCCAGATCGCCGTGGTTGGACCGAAGGCGCGCGCTGTGCTGGAAGCCCTCGGTGGTATGGACGTCTCGCGAGAGGCGCTGCCCTTCATGGGTTGGGTGGAGGGGGAGCTGGCGGGTCATCCGGTGCGGATCTACCGTATTTCCTTCTCGGGTGAGCTCTCCTTTGAAATCGCTGTCCCTGCAAGCCGGGCGCGGGCGCTCTGGGATGCGGTTCTGGCGGCTGGCGAAGCGTACGGCATCACACCCTATGGCACCGAAGCGCTGCATGTGATGCGGGCGGAAAAGGGCTTCATCATGATCGGCGATGAGACGGACGGCACGGTCATCCCGCAGGACCTGGGGCTGGGCTGGGCAATCTCGCGCAAGAAAGCCGATTACATCGGCAAGCGGGCGCAGCAGCGAAGCTTCATGGACAACCCGGACCGGTGGCAACTTGTCGGCCTCGAAACGGTAGATGGTTCGGTGCTTCCGGATGGCGCGTTGGCGCCGCTCGGGGCGGAAAATGCGAACCGGCAGCGACGGGTGCAGGGCAGGGTGACTTCCACTTACTTCTCGCCGACGCTGGACCGCGGGATCGCGCTCGGGCTGGTTCATCGCGGCGTGGACAGGATGGGTGAATTCATCGCGTTTCAGGGACCGACTGAGGACTCGCCACTTGTGCGCACACGCATCGTGAACCCGGTATTTCTTGATGTCGAAGGAGCGCGGCAGAATGTCTGATCTGGGGAGCCTGGCCTCCGAAGGCTATGTGAGCGTCGTGGAGGCCCCGCCACCCGGCATGGTGACGCTCCGTTGTCGGGACGGTGCCGCACTGACGGCGGCGCTGACGGGGGTGGGCCTGACGTTCCCCGATCACCGCGGACGAAGCGTGACGGAGCGGGGCGAAGTTCTCTGGATGTCACCCGACGAGCTTTTATTGCTGCTGTCGCCGGAAGACGTCGCGGGCATGATGGCCAATCTGCGGGAGGCGCTCGACAAGGTGCCAGCTCTCATCGTGGATGTCTCGGACGCTCGCGTCATGTTCCGGCTGACCGGTACGGGGGCCGAAGAGGTCCTGTCAAAGATCAGCCCCGCCCTCCTGCCGGCGCGGGGAGAGGTGAGGCGCAGCCGTATCGGACAGATCGCCGCGGCCTTCTGGCACTCCGGCGACGCGGAGATGACGGTGATCTGTTTCCGCTCCGTCGCCGGCTATGCGCGCGACCTGCTCTCCTACGCCGCACGTCGGGGAAGCCAGATCGACCCTGTCTGACACAGATCGGGGGAGCACCTCCCTCGTAGCCCATGTCCGGCGGGCAACTCCGCCCCCGGTTGCCGCCAGCCCATCGCCCGAAGGGAAAGACCATGCCCCCCCGCAAGATCATCATCGATACCGACCCCGGGCAGGACGATGCCGTCGCCATCCTGCTCGCCCTTGCCAGCCCTGAAGATATGCAGGTTCTTGGGATTACCGCCGTGGCGGGGAACGTGCCTTTGCCGCTGACCCAGCGGAATGCCCGCATCATCTGCGAACTTGCCGGACGGCGCGAGATGAAGGTGTTTGCGGGTGAAGCGGCGCCGCTGTCCCGGCCCCTTGTCACCGCCGAGCACGTTCATGGCAAGACCGGGCTGGATGGCCCGCAACTGCCCGAGCCCACTATGCCGCTGGCGGGGGAGGATGCGGTGGGTTTCATCATCGACACGCTCCGCTCCGAACCTGCAGGGACAGTGACGCTGTGCCCGCTTGGCCCGCTTACCAATATCGCCACCGCTTTTCGCCGTGCGCCGGATATCGTGGGGCGGGTGCAGGAAATCGTTCTGATGGGAGGAGCGTATTTCGAGGTCGGAAACATAACTCCGGCGGCTGAATTCAACATCTACGTTGATCCGGAGGCAGCGGACGAAGTCTTCAGGTCCGGTGCGAAGATCGTCGTGCTTCCTCTTGATGTCACTCATAAAGCCATGACGAACAAGCGTCGCGTCGATGCATTCCGGGCACTGGGAACGGAAGTTGGCCGCATGGTCGCGGCATGGACTGATTTCTTCGAGCGGTTCGACAAGGAGAAATACGGCGGAGAGGGTGCCCCCTTGCACGACCCTTGTGTCATCGCTTGGCTGATCCGACCGGAACTGTTCTCGGGCCGTTTCATCAATGTGATGATCGAGACGAGGGGCGAGTTCACCACCGGCATGACCGTCGCCGATTGGTGGGGGGTCAGCGGGCGGGAGCCCAACGCCCTGTTCCTCGGCGATGTGGACGCCGAGGGGTTCTTTGGATTGCTGACAGAGCGGCTTGCCCGCTACTGAACGCTCAGGCCGGGGCGGGTTTCAGCCCGCCATGTGCGGCCTTTAACCCATGCCCGTACCGGGAGATGCCAAGGTCGGAGGCATCGATTTCCGTGGGGCGGCGGGAGACGATATCGGACAGCACTTTGGCCGAGCCCATGGACATGGTCCATCCGAGCGTGCCGTGCCCCGTGTTCAGAAACAGGTTCTGCACCGGCGTCCGGCCTATCACGGGCGTCCCGTCGGGCGTCATCGGCCGCAGGCCCGCCCAGAAGGTTGCGGCGGCCATGTCGCCCGCCCCTCCGAACAGCTCTCCCACCGATTTCTCGAGCGTGGCGCGGCGGCGGTCGTTCAGCGAAGTGTCAAAACCTGCAATCTCTGCCAGCCCGCCCACACGGATGCGATCTCCAAGCCGGGTGATCGCGACCTTGTATGTCTCATCCATCACGGTCGATTCCGGCGCTTTGGCCGCATCCGTGATCGGGATGGTGAGCGAGTATCCCTTCAGCGGATAGACCGGCAGCTTCATCCCCAGCGATTTCACCAGCGCCGGTGAGAAACTGCCCATCGCCACCACATAGGCGTCCGCCACCATGGGCCCTTCGGAGGTCTGGATCGCCACGATCCGATCGCCCTCCTTATCCAGCTGCTTGATGGTAACGCCCTGTCTGAAAGTCACGCCAAGCGCCTTGGCCATCTCTGCCAGCCGATTGGTGAACTTGAAACAGTCGCCTGTCTCATCCCCCGGCAGGCGCAGACCACCCGCGATCAGGTGCTTGGAGCCGGCGAGTCCCGGTTCATGCGACAGGCACTCCTCGGCGCTCAGCAGTTCGAACGGAACCCCGTCCTCCCGCAGCACCTCGATATCCTTCTCAAGTCCGTCGAGTTGCTTCTGGCTCCGCAGGAGCTGCAAGGTGCCTTGCGTCCGCTCGTCATAGGAGATGCCGGTTTCCTGCCGCAGTGCCGCAAGCCTGTCACGGCTGTATTCGGCAACGCGAACCATGCGGCCCTTGTTGATCGCATAGGCTTCGGAGGTGCAGTTGGAGAGCATCTGCCCAAGCCAACCCGCCGCCTTGAGTGAGGCAAGCGGGTTCAACACAAGCGGCGCATGCCGCTGGAAGGCCCATTTCAGTGCCTTGAGCGGAATTCCCGGCGCAGCCCAAGGGGTCGAGTAGCCCGGAGAAACCTCACCGGCATTCGCAAAGCTCGTCTCCAGCGCGGGTCCGGCGGACCTGTCAATCACCGTCACCTCATGCCCGGCGCGGGCGAGTTCCCACGCCGATGTCACGCCAATCACGCCTGATCCGAGAACGATGACTTTCATGGTTGCGAACCCCTGTTGTGCTTGAAAGACAATATGGGGCATCAGCGATGAAATTTCCGGGCAAAGATCCCCGCTGATAGTGGAATTCTGCGAATTAAACACGGGGAATATGTGATATCATCGAACAATATTCGATCATCATGATTTACCGCGCAACTATTCTCCATCCAATTTCCACCGACCCGCCTTGCGGCTTGCGCTTGACCCGGTCCGCTGTTCGACTAAACCCGCTGGCATGGTGCCCTTGGATAAACTCGACCGGATCGACCACCGCTTCCAGTTTCTGGAGGCGAAGCTGAACGGCGGTGCTAGCCCGGCGGAGATTGCCTCCATCGCTCGAGAATATGCGGAGCTGAAGCCCGTCGTCGCCCGGATCGCAGATTATCGCCAGCTTTTGCGCGATCTGGAGGAGGCGGAGACGCTGCTGGCTGACCCGGAAATGCGGGCGCTTGCAGAGGATGAGATTCCCGCTCTCCGGGCCGCACGGCCCGCGCTGGAGGAGGCGTTGCGCATCGCGCTGCTGCCGAAGGACGCTGCAGATGCGCGGCCCGCGATGCTGGAGATACGCCCCGGCACTGGCGGGGAAGAGGCGGCGTTGTTCGCGGGCGATCTCCTGCGTATGTATCAACGCTATGCTGATCGGCAGGGCTGGCGGTTTGAGGTGCTCGATCTACAGGAAACCGAGCTTGGCGGGGTAAAGGAGGTCGTGGCCTCCGTGCAGGGCGAGGGCGTATTCGCCCGGCTGAAATATGAAAGCGGGGTCCATCGGGTGCAACGGGTGCCGGAGACCGAGTCCGGTGGCCGTATCCACACCTCCGCCGCCACGGTCGCGGTGCTGCCGGAAGCGGAGGAAGTGGATATCGATATTCCCGCCGGGGACATCCGCATAGATACGATGAGAGCTTCCGGTGCCGGTGGGCAGCATGTGAACACAACCGATTCCGCTGTGCGGATCACCCATCTTCCGACAGGAATAGTGGTAACCTCCTCCGAGAAGTCGCAGCATCAGAACCGGGCGATTGCAATGCAGGTGCTCCGTGCACGGCTCTACGACCTTGAACGGCACCGCGCGGAGGAAGCCCGAGCTGCCGACCGAAAGGCTCAGGTCGGCTCCGGCGACCGGAGTGAGCGGATCCGCACGTACAATTTCCCTCAGGGGCGTATGACGGATCACCGCATCAATCTGACGCTCTATCGTTTGGATCAGATCATGGATGGCGATCTGACAGAGGTCATCGACGCGCTGGTCGCTGCAGATCAGGCGGCCAAACTCGCCGAGATGGAAGGGTGAGAGCGGCGGAGCTGTTACCGGATGCGGTGCGTCGTCTTGCGGCCGCTGGCGTGGCCGACCCGACTCGGGATGCCCGGCGGCTGCTGGCCTTTGCTTTGGGTGTGTCGCAGGAAAGGCTCATACTTCACCTTCACGATCCCGTAGAAGATACTGGTATTACGAAGTTCAACGCGGCAATAGATGAGCGCGCCAGGCGCCGCCCTCTATCGCAGATCATTGGAGAGCGGCTGTTTTGGGGAAGGAGTTTTCAAGTAACTCGTGACGTGCTGGATCCACGGCCCGAAACGGAAACGTTGGTGGAGTGTGCTCTCGCGGAGCCGTTCGATACGGTGCTGGATCTTGGAACAGGATCTGGTGCGATCTTGCTGACCCTGCTCGCGGAGCGGCCAGAGGCGATGGGGATGGGCGTAGATGTCAGTCCCGCGGCGCTTGCAGTGGCACGCAACAACGCCTCGCGGCTGGGTCTCCTTGCAGAATTCATACTGTCGGACTGGTTTTCCGACGTCGGCGCTCAGTTTGATCTTATCGTCTCCAACCCGCCCTATATCACGGCAGCTGAAATGCCGGCACTTGACCCGGAGGTGCGTGACTGGGAGCCGCATCTGGCGCTTACGCCCGGTGGAGATGGACTAGACGCCTATCGCCGGATCGCCCGGGGGGCCTCCGCGCATCTGAAGTTGGGCGGGCGTGTCATGGTGGAAATCGGCCCGACACAGGGCAGGGATGTCACCCAGCTTTTTCGTGATGAGGGGTTTCAATCGGTAGATATCGCCCCAGATATGGATGGAAGGGACCGGGTCGTGAGGGCTCGGTGACCCAATAAGGTGAAAATGCGCCATTCTTGGGTAGCAGGCAGCAGAAAGTTGCACTGAAGCCTAGAATTCACTTGTTTTGTCGAAGTCACCGTGCTTATTCGGCCCTGCGCAGAGGAAACCCGTTTCGAGGTTGACCGGCGCGGATTAGCCAAGAGCACGGACCGGGATCTTGCGGCGCGGCGCTGCCGCGGTTCTGACGGACCCCAGATCAAAGCTGGAAAAACAGTACACATGAGATCATCCAAGTCACGTTCGCGTTCGAAGTCGAACCGCCCGCGCACGATGGGAAATATCGTGAACCGGGTCTTCGACAGCTCCGGGCCTGAGGGAAAGGTTCGGGGCACGCCCCAGCAGATTATTGAAAAATACCTTATCCTTGCGCGCGATGCCCAACTGTCGAACGACAGGGTTGCAGCGGAAGCTTTTCTGCAGCATGCCGAGCACTATACCCGCATGCTGGGAGAAGCGCAGCGCGAGCTTCAGCGGGAAGCCGATGCCCGCCGGGAATATCAGGAAAGCAACGGCCACCATAACCAGCAAGGCAACAACCAGCAGGGCAATGGCGGGAACCGCGACGGTCAGCGTGACTATCGCGATCAGGGGCAGCAGCCCCGCCGCCACCGCGAGGATGACGGTCGCTCACAGGAACAGCCCGCTTTTTATACCCCCTCGCAGCGGCCTGCGACGGAATCCTCCGCCGATGTGATCGAACTGGATGGCGATGGGGACAGCGGTCTCGTTGTGACACCGGAGATGCAGGCACCTGTTGCCCCGCGGCCGGAGCCGACCGCCGAACAAGAGGTGGCTCCCGCAGCGGCACCGCGTCCCGATGTCAATCCGGTGGAGGCTGTACAGGCGGCTTCCGAAGCGGAGCCTGCGGCGGAGGCTGTGGAAGCCCGTCCGCGCCGCACGCGCACGCCTAAGGCCATGCCGCCGCCGGAAGAAGGGGGAGAGGTCAAGCCGCGCCCGCGCCGCCGTTCTCCCGCTCGGAAGAAGTCAGAAAACAGTGAGGCGCCTGCCGCCGAATGACAGCGCAGGTTCTTTGTGAATCAAGCAGAAAGCCGGGCAATGACGCCCGGCTTTTTGCTTGAAGCCTCTCAGCCGAAAGTCCGGGAAAGGGCGCAGAACTGTTCCAGAGAGAGCTGCTCCGCCCGTTCGGTGGGTTTGATGCCGACGGAGAGCAGACGATCCTCGATATCCGGCGCGAGCCCCTTGAGGCTGGAGCGCAGCATCTTCCGCCGCTGGTTGAAGGCCGCAGCAACAACTCGCGACAAAATGACGGGATCGGCCGGGTAGGCGGGCTCGGCCCGCGCGACGAGATGCACGACGGAGGAATGGACTTTGGGCGGCGGGGTGAAGGCGTCGGGCGGCAGGGTCATGACGATCCGTGCCTCCGTTCGCCATTGGGCAAGCAGGGCCAGGCGCCCATAGGCAGAGCTGCCGGGCTTGGCCACGATCCGCTCGGCCACCTCCTTCTGGAACATCAGCGTCAGGCTTTGCCAGAACGGCGGCCATTGCGGCGGCGTGAGCCAGCGGACCAGCAGTTCCGTGCCCACGTTATAGGGCAGGTTGGCGACGATGCGGATGGGCGGGGTCAGGCGTCCCGTCAGGTCCACCGTGAGCGCATCCCCCTCCACGATGTCCAGCCGGCCGGGGTAGTGCGCCGCGATTTCCTCCAGCGCAGGAATACAGCGGGGATCCTTTTCGATGGAGAGCACGTGCCGCGCCCCTTCCGCCAGCAAACCACGCGTCAGCCCGCCGGGGCCGGGGCCGACTTCCAGCACATCCGCTCCGGTCAGATCGCCAGCAGAGCGCGCGATTTTCGCCGTCAGATTGAGGTCGAGCAGGAAGTTCTGGCCGAGCTGCTTGCGCGCCGACAGGCCGTATTCCGCGATCACCTCGCGGAGCGGCGGCAGGCCGTCGATCGCGCTCACGTCCGGCGGGTCCGGGAAAGTTCCGCAGCCATTTCCAGTGCCGCTATGAGGCTGGCGGGGTCCGCTACGCCCTTGCCCGCGATGTCGAAGGCGGTGCCGTGGTCTGGCGAGGTGCGGATGAAGGGCAGGCCAAGCGTCACATTCACACCATGGGCGAAGTCGATCGTCTTGATCGGGATCAGCGCCTGATCGTGATACATGCAGATCGCGGCGTCATATTTCGCCCGCGCCGCGGGGTGGAACATCGTATCCCCCGCAAGTGGCCCGGCGAGCGAGTAGCCCTCGCTGCGGAAACTCTCGATCACCGGAAGGATTGTTTCGATCTCCTCCCGCCCCATGGCACCCCCCTCGCCGGCATGGGGGTTCAACCCGGCGATGGCGATGCGGGGGGCGCCGATGCCGAAGTCCTGGCGGAGTGCGTTGTGGGTGATCTGGATCGTCTCCGTCAGCAGGCGCCGCGTGAGTTGCTGCGGAACCTCGGCCAGCGGAATGTGGATCGTCGCGGGCACCACGCGCAGATCGGGGCAGGCGAGCATCATCACCACTCGGCTTACACCCGCAAGATGCGCAAGATATTCAGTGTGTCCCGGAAAGGCGAAACCCGCCCCGTCCTGTAATGCCTTCTTGCTGATAGGCGCGGTGCAGACCGCCCCAGCCTCTCCCGCCTGAACGAGTTGCACGGCGCGGGAAATGACATCGATCACACTGCGCGCATTGCGCGGGTCGGGGTTGCCGGGAATGGCCGGACCGTCGAACGGATGCGGCAGGACGGGCAGCCCATGCATCGCCGCGCGCTCGGCCTCCCGCGGATGGCCGATCTCTCGCACGGGCGTCCCCTTCGGCAGATGCGAGGGGTCGCCGATCAGAAAGAAGGGCAGGCGGCTGCCGATCTCCTCCCAGGCGCGGGCGGCGATTTCCGGGCCGATGCCCGCAGGCTCGCCACAGGTCAGAGCGATGGGGGGTATGTCAAAGCTGCTCATTGGCCACGGATGATCGCGTTGGCGCGAAGTTCCGCAAGGTAGTTGTCCGCGAGCTTGCCGGCCCGCTGGTTCAGCAATTGCGTGCGGATCTGATCGCGATTGGGCGGCTCGGCCTGTGTCAGCGTACGGCTGCACAGCATCAGCACCCGCAGCGAATCGCCTTGAACGAGGCTCGTTGACATCTCGTTCTGATCGAGGCGCGCAAGCTCCATCGCGACATCGGCGGGGAGCTGGCCAGAACTTGCGCTGTGACGCTGCACGGCGGCCGGAGCGCCCCGGAGTGCCGCATAAAGATCGTCGCAGCTATCGACACGGCCGCGAAGCTTCGCGGCTTCCTCCACTGTTTCCGGTGCACGCCCATTCGCCAGAAGCACTTCGGCATAGTCGAGCGTGGTGGCTGCGGGCGCAGGACGAGGCGTGTCCCGGCGTTCACGAAGGAAGAAGATGGCGATGGCATTCGGCACCTGCACCTCGCGCGACATCTGCCCGGGCCGCATGCCGTCCAGAACTTCACGGATCTGTGGGGGCATGTTCGCCTCCCTGATCCACTCGAGTCTTCCGCCCTGCTCGCGCGATTGGGAGGCGGAGAAACGGCTCGCCGCTTCAGCGAAATCATTGCTGTTATGCACGTTCTCTCGGATCAGGTCCGCAATCTGGCGGCTTTGTTCCGTATAGGGCGCGACGGTGGGAAGGATGATCTCCGACAGAAGGATTTCCCGCTCCGGCCGGATGGATTCCACCTGCATGGCGCGATCTATATCGGCCTCGCTGACGGTGACGCGCCCCGCGAACCGCACCCGCACCACTTCACGCCAGATCAGTCCGGCGCGCACGAATTCCCGGAAGGTCTCCTCCGATACCCCCACGCCCGCGAGCCGCTGGGTGAGTTGCTCAACGGTCAACTGCCCGCGCTCGGCAAATTCCCGCATGCCCGTGCGAAGCTGGTCGTCGGTGACGCTGACTTTCTGGATCTTGCCCGCGATGAGGTAGAGCCGATCATCGATCAGCGCCTCCATCGCCTGCTTCTCTGTCAGACCGCCCGCGCCGAGCTGCTGCATGAACAGCATCCGTTGCCGGAGTTCGAATTCAGTGATCGCGGCGCCGTTCACATAGGCGCGCGCGGTAAACAGCCCCTGCGCCACGGCGGGAGCGGGGGACATGGCGCCGAAGGTCAGGGCCAAAGCGGTAGCAAGCGGGATGAGGCGCATCGGTCGTCCGTTCTGCTCTTCCTCGCCGCGCGGGCGCGGCCGGTTCTCGCGCCGTTCAGCCGGCGCAGGTTCTTGTCACGGGCGGCCGTCGTCCGCCATTGCCGAAGCCCAGAAGCTCCACCGACAGATCCACCCGGGTGCTGGTCTCATCGCTGAGCGAACTTGTCAGACGGTGGGAGACTTCCAGATCCACCTGAACGCATTCATTGCGATAAACCACTCCGAGCGCTGCGCGTGCCGCCCTGTGCTCCGAGAAGTCATAACGCCATTCCGAGGTCCCGGTCCAGCGGTCGTTGAAATCATACTGGGCATCCCATGCCCAAACGGAGCGAGAAGTTTCGCGCATTTCCCGCTGATCCGCATCCAGCCAGACAAAACTTGTCGCCAGATTCATCGGTCCCCGGTCATAGCCCAGACGGAACTCATTCTTGGAAAAGTCCAGCAATCCTTCGAACAGAGAGCGGTTGACGAAGCTGATCCCGTTGCCCCAGTCGAGGCGGACGGAGGTCAGCCAGTCCGATCCTTTACCATCGAGGCCGCTCGCCGGGCTGAACTGCTCCTCATCGCCGCTCCAGCGGAACACACGTCCGGCGGTGATGCCGAGCGTCCAGCCCGCCGGGTCGATACGGGTCCATGTGGCGCCCAGATTTGCCCGCCAACCTTCCTCATAGGCGTCCTCTCCCGGGAATCGGTCGAGGGAGAACAGGTTGGCTTCGTCGAACTCGACGAGCAGGCTGTCCTCGTTCAGCGGGCTGCGACGGCCGTCCGGGCTCCAGACGACCTGAGCCACGGGTGTCAGCACCTCACTGCCGCCGCCCGCGGTGCTGCGAACGAAGGGCCAACTCAGCTTGGTGCCGAAGGTGGGGACGACGCGGGTGAACTCGGGGTCGGTTTCGGGTGTGTTGCTGAACCAGAAAGCATCGGCCCGCAAATTGCCCGTTGCAGTGACAATGAGACCGGGAGTCGTGACCCAGTCGCGCTGCCAGTTGCCGTAAAGGCTGAAGCGCCGCATGTCGCGACCGTCTGCCACCCCATCGCCGTTCAGGTCATAAAGCGAATCCGATCGGTTGTGATAGGTCATCACCTGTGCACCGAAGGTCGCGATGCCGCCGGCCTCGGGCATGGGCATCCGCCGCTCCCAAGTTCCGTCCAGCATGAGATTGGGCAGATCGGAGTTATCCTCCGCCTCGTTGAGAGACCGGTAATGCAGTGCCTCAAGGCTGATGAGTTCATCCCGGCGCGCCCGATAGACCTGAACGGTGGATTCGAGCCGGTCCTTGTCGTCCACTTCGTAATCGTTGAGGAAATTGGGGTCACTGATCGAATAGACGTCGAACTTCATCGTGAACTGCGCGGGGAATGCAACCTGACCCTCTCCCCGCAGAAAGTGGCGGAGCGAGGGGCCGTGATCGAGATCGTCGGTAGCTACCGCACCCGTCCATTCCATCCAGCCGCCATTCAATGCCTGACGATAGGTGTTTTCGACCATGACAGCCCCGTCCGTGGTCACGAGCGGAGCGATTTTGATGTCGGCATGGTCGCCGAGCGGCAGGAAGTATGGCACCTGCATGCCATAGCCAAGATCGCTTTGATGAAAGAATTTCAACGGTAGCAGGCCGGGAGCGCGGTCAACGCTCGGATCCGGCATCCGCAGGCTTGGCAGATACATCACTGGAACGCCCATGATGCGGAAGGTGGCGTCCTTGAAATACATCAGCCGGGTTTCCTGATCGTGCAGCACCTCCGCCGACCGGATTTCCCACAACGGCACCTGCCGCCCGCCCGGACAGACCTGGCAGGAGGAGGCCACGACGCGGGTCATCTTGGTATAACGCCCGCCGGTTCGCGCGATTTCGTTCGCGGCGATCTGCATCTGCTGATCGAGCACGATCCGCGCGCTCTTCAGCACGCCGCGTGTGAGGTCGGAGGACAGCTCCGCACTGGAGGCGAGGGCTATCTGATCGGGCCCCTCAACCAGCGTCATCGGCCCTTCGATCGTCACTTCGTCCTGGTTGCGATCGTACAGGATACGCCGGGCTTTCAAGGTGACCCCTTGCCAGAGCACCTCCACATTGCCCTCAGCCAGAAGCCTGTTATCGGACAGGATGCGCACATCGTCGGCAACGAGCGTCGCAAGTCCGTCCTCTGCGCTGGCCGGAGAAGCGAGCGCCGTGGTGAGAGCAAGCGCCAGAAGGCGGGTGAGGGCGGGACGCGACTTCATCCGTCCTCCATGTGAAGCAGAAGCCCTGCCGAAAAGAGCAGCCCCGCGATGGGCGGGCCCCAGGCCGCGAGCAGGACGGGAATCTGGCCGTTGTTGCCGAGTATCTGCGCGAAATTCCGCAGGAAGAACAGGGCGAAACCTAACAGGACGGCGATAAGCACCTTTACCCCCGTTCTACCGGCGCGCGCGGGCTGCATTGTGAAACCCGCCGCGATCTGGATCATCGCGACGATCAGGAACGGTGTCGCCAGCTCCATATGGAATAGCACCTTATGACTGCGCGACGAAAAGCCAGCCCGCTCCAGCCTTCGGATCTGCTCCGGGAGTTGCCAGAAGGAGATCATGCCGGGCGCCTCGAAACTGTTGCGGATCTCCTGCTGAGTCAGGTTGGTGTTGAGGGTCAGCGTCTCATGCCGCTCCGCATCCTTTTCGGGATTCGGGGCGTCCATCGGCCAATCCTTCACGCCGGTAAGCTCCCAGGCCCCGCGGCCCAGCACCGCGTGCGTGGCCTCCACGCGCCGAACAGGCGTTCCTTCGGTATCCAGTCCGATGAAGATGGCGTTGAACAGCTCCGTCCCTTCCGGAGTGGCGCGTTCGGCGCGGATCACCCATTGCCCCGCCCGATCCCCCTGACGAAGCCAGATCGCCTCTCCACTGACGGAGACGATGTTATCCCCCCCACCCTCAGCGGAGGCATCGGCCTTGCGGCTGGTGGCCGAAGCAATGGGGTTGAGCACCGTCACTGCCAGCATCCCGACGATAAGACCCCCGATCAGCGCCGGTGACAGAGCCTCGAAAACCCAGACTCCCACGGCCCGGATCACCACGAGTTCGCTCGTTCTGGCAAGCGCAAGGAACAGCGCGATCGCGCCCAGCAGCACCACCAGCGGGAGAATTTCATAAACCCCCTGCGGGCTGTGCAGGAATGCGATCCAGGCAGCATCCGACAGCCCGTCATTGGCCCCGCGCCGGACCTGCTCCACCAGATCGATGAGGAACATGACGCCGAAGAACACCAGAAAAGTCCCCGCAACGGTCAGCAGGAATTTCCGCCCAAGATAGAGCCAGAGCGTCATGCTGCTGCCTCGCTGCGTTTGGGATGTGGTTTGACACGGCGGGACCGCCCCGCCCACGCCAGCATCGCAACCGAAATCAGCGCGCCGATGACAGGGGCGGCATAATAGGCGGGCCAGTAGGACGCCTTCCTGAGCGCGAGATTGGTGAAGGCGTTATCCAGAAACTGCACGAGCACCAGCATGAGAATCGCACCGAGCACCTGTCTCCACAGGCCGAACCTGCTGAAGGCGCCGAGCAGCAGAGTGGCGAAACCGATCATCGCTGCCACGGGTGCGAGGAACGGCGCGGAGAGCCGGCTCTGGAGTTCGCGGAACGGTGCCGCGGGATCGGGATTGCGCAGATTGGCGATCACCCCTGCCGTGGGATTGATGAGCATCGACGTCGGCAGGCTGCGGACATCGGTATAAATGCGCCTGTCTTCCTGCATCAGCGCGCCGATGTCATAAGTGAAGTCGTCGAATCGCATGACGGACAGCCGCTGGGTACGACCCTCGCGCGCCTGGGCCATGCCGTCGAGCATGATGAGCAGCGGCCCTTGTGGGCCGCGGGCGAACAGCGCACGCTTGGCCGTGTAGAATGTCAGTTCGTCAGGTTGCCGGTTGTCAGACAGGAACACGTCGCGCAGCTCTCCGGTGGAGGAGATATCGCGGATATAGAAGGTGATCCCGTCGGAAGGATGCAGGAACTGCCCCTCCGTCAGGAACCGGGCCGAGACGCTCTCCGAGATCTCGGTGCTGCGCTCGGAGAAGCGTTCCCGGCTCGCAGGCACGAGGTAATGCGCGAGGACGGACAGGATGGCCGCAACGATCAGTCCGAAGATCAGCACCGGCCGCGCAAGGCGGAAGGGAGAAAAACCTGTAGCCTGCATGACGACCAGTTCACTCTCGGAGGCAAGCCGGTTGGTCACGAAAACCGTGGCCGCAAAGGCGGAGAGCGGCAGGACGATTCGGATGACGTTCGGAAGGCTCAGCGCCGAGAGTTCAAAGAACACCAGCGCTGTCTGACCCGATCCTATGATCTGATCGAACAGCGAAACCGCCCGGTTCACCCAATAGACGGCGACCAGAATGAGAGAGAAGAAGCCGAACACCGCCAGAAGCTGCGACAGCATGTATCTGTCGAATCTGGGCACGCGGGGAGGATCCTTCTCTGCTCGCCGCTCTGCTCGGCGGGTGTGGGGCGACGCTAGCTGAAAACAGAGGGACGGAAAACTGCTATCTGGCCATTCCGGGGCGCGGGCACTAGCCTCGCGCGGACCGTTGCCGTCCTGCGTCGCTTTTTGTGCGCCGGATCGGCCAGTTTCAGACCGGAGACCGCCATGACCTCACCCGTCGCCATCCATTTTCGCGAAATGTCCTCCGAGGGGCTCGCCGATTTTGAGGGACGCATCGTCGTTCTGATCGATCCCTCGGGCAAGCCGGATGCCACGGTCAGGCCGCTGAACCGGCTTGTGAAGGGAGCGATCGAGCGTTTCGCTTCCTCTGAAGCGTTCGAGAAGATGAAACCGGGCGATGCCGTTGATCTGACCTGGCCCGCAGGCATCGGGGCAGAGGCGGTTCAGGTGGTGAAGCTGCCGCGGAAGCCGGAAGCCGCCATCGCCCGAAAGGCCGGCGCGGCCATCGGGCGGGCTGTCGGGCCGAAAGGGGCGATCGTGCTTGTCGGCGGCAATGGCGGCGCGGCGGAGCTTTCCTTCGGGCTCGCGCTCCGCGCCTATGATTTCGGCCTCTACAAGTCCGAGCCCCCCGCGGAGCGGGGCACCGTCACGCTGATGGTTGCGGATCCGGAGAAGGTCGCCGCCGCTGCGCAGCCTATGGCCGCGCTGGCGGAAGGGGTGTTCTTCACCCGTGATCTGGTCAATGAACCCGCCAACGTCCTGACAACCACCGATTTCGCCGCGCGTCTGGCCGCGATGCAGGAACTCGGGCTGGATGTGGAGATACTGGAGGAAGCCGATCTTGCCGATCTGGGCATGCGCGCGCTGCTGGGCGTGGGGCAGGGGTCGGAAAGCCCCTCGAAGGTCGTCGTCATGCACTGGCGGGGCGGAGAGGCGGGCACGCCGCCGCTCGCGCTCGTCGGCAAGGGGGTGGTCTTCGATACGGGCGGCATTTCCCTGAAGCCAAGCGCCGGCATGGAGGAGATGACCATGGACATGGGGGGCGCGGGCGTCGTGGCGGGCGTCATGCGGACACTCGCGCTAAGGAAGGCGCGGGCGAATGTCGTTGGGCTCGTGGGGCTCGTGGAGAACATGCCCGACGGCAAGGCACAGCGCCCCGGTGATGTGGTGAAATCGAAGCGCGGCGTGACGATCGAGGTGAACAACACTGATGCCGAGGGGCGGCTCGTTCTGGCCGACGTGCTCTGGTATGCGCAGGAGCGGTTCCAGCCCTCCGGCATCGTCGATCTCGCCACGCTGACAGGCGCGGTGATCGTGGCCCTGGGGCATGAGATGACCGGCGTCTTTTCCAACGATGATGCCTTCTGCGATGCCTTCCTCGCGGCGGCGAAGGCGGAAGGCGAGGGTGCGTGGCGGCTGCCTCTGGGCGATGGCTATGACCGGCTCATCCGGTCGAACATCGCCGACATCAAGAACTCTGCCGGACGGGAGGCCGGATCGGTCACCGCGGCACAGTTCCTCCAGCGGTTCATCGCCGACGGCACACCGTGGATCCATCTGGACATCGCGGGCACGGCGCATGTGAAGCGCGACACCACCGTCGGACCGAAGGGCGCGACCGGCTGGGGGGTGATGAGCCTCGACCGGCTGATCCGCGATCGTTACGAGTCGTAGGACGAGTGGCTGCGCTTTTCTATCACCTGACGCGATCCCCGGCAGAATCGCTTCTGCCGGTTCTCATCGACCGGTCGTTGAAGGCAGGCTGGCGCGTGGCTGTGCGGGGAACGCGGCCGGACAGGCTCGCCTGGCTTGATGAGCGGCTATGGTTGGAGCCGGAGGACGGCTTCCTGCCGCATGGTCTTCTCGGGGGGGAATGGGACGCGGCGCAACCGGTTCTGCTCACACCCGGGCCAGTGACGAACGGTGCGCGCTGCCTGATGTGCATCGACGGCGCAGAGGCGGAACCCGAGGAGGCAGCGACCCTCGACCGGGTGTGCATTCTTTTCGACGGAACTGATCCCGGAGCAGTGGAAGGGGCGCGCGGTCAATGGCGACGTCTGACCGGCGCAGGCGTCAGCGCGCAATATTGGAGCGAGGAAAGCGGCCGCTGGGAGAAGAAAGCGGAAAGCTGATCCTCTTCGTGCACGGTGCCAGTCCGACGATCGAGCCGTGCTGGACTTGGCTTTTGTCCCTGTTTACGACAGGCGAATTGATTTCCGCCGCCCGCAGTAAACCTGCCGGGCGGCGAAGTAGGGCGGAATCACGCGCCCGCAACGATCCTCTGTGACTCGCGGCGGGTGGAAAGCTCCGCTGATACCAGGAAGGCGAGCTCCAATGCCTGATTGGCGTTCAGGCGCGGATCGCAGGCCGTGTGGTAGCGGGAGGACAGATCCTCATCCGTTACGGCCCGAACTCCACCAGTGCATTCGGTGACATCCGCGCCGGTCATCTCGAAATGGACGCCGCCCGGGATCGTGCCTTCTGCGTTATGAACGTCGAAGAATTCCCGCACCTCGCGAAGCACCGATTCGAAGGGACGAGTCTTGTAGCCAGAGGCCGATTTGATCGTATTGCCGTGCATGGGATCGCAGGTCCAGACCACCTGCGCGCCCTCTTCCTGCACCGCGCGGATGAGACGGGGCAGATTGTCGCCCACGGTGCCTGCGCCGAACCGGGCAATCAGCGTCAGCCGCCCGGCCTCGTTCGTCGGGTTCAGCTTCGCAAGCAGGCGTTTTAGGTCATCGCTGGAAAGCGATGGCCCGCATTTCAGCCCGATGGGGTTCTGCACGCCGCGACAGAATTCGACATGCGCGCCATCGACCTGCCGGGTACGGTCCCCGATCCAGATCATGTGACCCGACCCCGCGACCGGAAGGCCGGTGGTGGAGTCGATCCGGCAGAGCGCCTCCTCATATTCCAGCAGGAGCGCCTCATGGCTGGTGTAGAAATCCACTTTTGCCAGCTCATGCGCTGTGTCGGCGTTCACGCCCGCCGCATTCATGAAGTCGAGCGCATCGGAGATGCGGTTGGAGATCTCCCGGTACCGCTCCGCCGCGTCATGATCGGTGAAGCGGGAGGTGAAGGCATGAACGCGGTGGATATCCGCGTAACCGCCGGTGGAGAAGGCACGCAGCAGGTTCAGCGACGCAGCAGCCTGGGTATAGGCTTGCAGCATCCGCCGGGGATCGGGCGTCCGTGCCTCAGGGGTGAAGTCGAAACCGTTGATGATGTCGCCCTTGTAGGACGGCAGTTCGACGCCGTTCACGATCTCGTTCGGGGCGGAGCGGGGCTTCGCGAACTGTCCGGCCATGCGCCCGACCTTGATGACAGGCACCTTGGCCCCCCAGGTCAACACGACGGCCATCTGGAGCAGCACCTTGAACGTGTCGCGAATCGCATCGGCGGAGAAGGCGGAGAAGCTCTCCGCGCAGTCGCCGCCTTGAAGCAGAAACGCCTTGCCCTGCGCCACTTCTCCCAGCGCGCGTTTGAGCTTGCGGGCCTCCCCCGCAAACACGAGCGGCGGATAGTTCCCGAGCTGCGACTCCACCTCCGCGAGAATCGCAGGTTCGGGATAGTCGGGCATCTGCACCCGGGGGCGCGTACGCCAGTCCGACTTGCTCCAGCCTTTGCTCATGATGGCCTCCGCACAAAGTGGCTTGCCGTTATATGGGCGTTGGCCCCATCATGCAAACCCCAATCCCATCCGATCGCTCTTAAGAAGTGACCTCTTGCGTGGGCAGGAGAGACCTGCTTTTCTTGTCGCGAAAACGCCATGAAGGGTCGCAATCCATGCGCGACGTGAGACCCGACGGGCCCATCGTCTCTGGCCGCTCCCCCGAAGGCCGCCCCCATGAAGACCGCCCACCCCGTGAGGTTGGCAGAAGTGTCATGAATGGCCGTGCGGGAGAGGTCCAGCCGCGCCGGTTCGTCTTCCTTCTGCTGGACCGCTTCACGCTCATCGCGTTCGCGAGCGCCGTGGAACCATTGCGTATCGCCAACATGATGTCGGGGCAGACGCTCTATTCGTGGCAGCTTGCTGGGGAGAACGGCGTGCAGGCTGTCTGCTCCAACGGTTGCGCCTTCCGGGTGGACATGGGGCTCGACGTGCTCGACCGGGAGGAGACGCTGGTGATCTGTGGCGGCTTGGAGATAGAGGCGGCCTCCTCCAAGCGGGTGCTCGCCTGGCTCCGGCGGGAAGCGCGGCGCGGCGGGCGGATGGCCGGGATCTGCACCGGCGCCTGGACATTGGCGCGGGCGGGCCTGCTGGATGGGCGGCGCGCGACGATCCATTGGGAAAATCAGGACAGTTTCATTGAGGAGTTCGAGAACGTCCGGCTGTCGAAGGCGGTGTTCGTCACCGACGGAAACCGGCTGACGAGCGCGGGCGGCACCTCCGCCATCGACATGATGCTGAAGATCATCGCCGACGATCATGGAGAGGATCTGGCCAACGCGGTCGCGGACCAGATGGTCTATTCCTCCATCCGCACGGGGCAGGACACGCAGCGCCTTTCCATCCCCACTCGTATCGGGGTCCGCCACCCGAAGCTCAGCCAGGTCATCCAGATGATGGAGCGCAACATCGAGGAGCCGATCAGCCCGACCCGGCTTGCTGAAGATGTCGCGATGTCCACCCGTCAGCTCGAACGGCTGTTCCGGCGCTATCTCAACCGCAGTCCCAAGCGATACTACATGGAGCTACGGCTACAGAAGGCGCGGAACCTGCTGATGCAGACCGACATGAGCGTCATCAACGTGGCCTTGGCCTGCGGCTTCGCCAGCCCGTCGCATTTCTCCAAATGCTACCGGGCCCATTACGCGACCACCCCCTACCGGGAGCGGGGCAGTCACGCGATGCGGTTGTCGTTCTGACGGTGCTGGCGCCTCAGGCCGCGTCCTCTTCCAGCGCCTGCCGGATCCAAAGCGCGGCATAGCGGCCCTTCTGCGACAGCAGCTCTGCATGCGTGCCCGCTTCCTGCACGGTGCCGTTATCCAGCACGAGTATTAGGTTCGCATCCACGATGGTGGAAAGGCGGTGCGCCACGGTAATCACCGTCCGCCCCCGGCCGAGTTCTGCCAGCGAATCGCGAATCCCCGCCTCCGTCTGCGTGTCGAGTGCGGAAGTGGCTTCGTCCAGCAGCAGGATCGGGGGGTTCTTCAGCAACGTCCGCGCGATGCCGACGCGCTGCTTCTCCCCGCCGGAGAGCTTCAGCCCGCGTTCGCCCACCTGCGTGTCATACCCTTCGGGCAGGCTCTCGATGAAATCGTGGATGCGGGCAGCCCGCGCCGCGCCGATCACATCCTCCCGCGTTGCGCCCTCGCGACCATAGGCGATGTTGTAGAAGATCGAGTCGTTGAACAGGACCGTGTCCTGCGGCACTACCCCGATGGAGGCATGCAGACTCGATTGCGTGACATCGCGGATATCCTGTCCGTCGATGTGGATTGCACCGCTCTGCACATCGTAGAAGCGGAAGAGCAGACGACCGACGGTTGACTTCCCCGCCCCGGACGGGCCGACAATGGCCACCGTCTCTCCCGGAGCGGCGCGGAAGGTCAGCCCTTTCAGGATCGGGCGGGCGGGATCGTAGCCGAAGTGCACATCGTCGAAAACCACCTCGCCGCCGCTGATGCGAAGTGGGTGGGCATCGGGCGCATCCACGACTTCGGTCGGTTGCTCCAGCAGGTCGAACATCGCCGCCATGTCCACCAGCGCCTGACGTATCTCCCGATAGACTGTCCCGAGAAAGCCCAGCGGCAGGGTGATCTGGAGCATGTAGGAGTTGACCATCACGAAATCGCCCACGGTCAGCGTCCCCGCCTGCACGCCACGCGCGGCCATGACCATGACGATCACAAGGCCGGAAGTGATGATGAGCGTCTGTCCGGCATTGAGGAAGGCCAGCGAATAGGACGTCTTGAGCGCGGCGCGCTGATAGCCCGTCATGGCGACGTCATAGCGCGCGGCTTCACGCCCTTCGGCATTGAAATATTTGACAGTTTCGTAGTTCAGAAGACTGTCCAGCGCCTTCTGATTGGCTTCCTGATCCCGGTCGTTCATCTCCTTGCGCATACGAACGCGCCATTCGGTGACGATCGTGGTGAACAGGATGTAGAGGGCAATGACCACCCCCACGACCAGCGTATAGGTGGGGTCGAACACAAGGGCGAGGATGATGCCCACCAGCACCAACTCAAGGATCAGCGGTCCGATGGAGAACAGCATGAAGCGCAGCAGGAAGTCGATGCTCTTCACCCCCCGCTCCATCACGCGAGACAGCGCGCCGGTGCGCCGGGTGATGTGGTAGCGCATGGACAGCCGGTGGATATGCTCGAACGTCTCCATGGCGAGACCATGCAGCGCGCGCATCCCGACCTTGGCGAAGATTGCGTCGCGCAACTCCTCAAAGCCGTCCGACATGAGCCGCGCGACACCATACGCGACCGTCAGCCCCACTGCGCCCAGCCCGAGCATGCCGAGCGGCCCTGTCACCTCGTGAGACAGGCTGTCCACCGCAGCTTTGTAGAAGAACGGCACCACCACCGAGATGAGCTTGGCCAGCACGAGGATCGCCATCGCGATGACGACGCGCCGCCGGACCCATGGCGTATTCTGCGGCCACAGATAGGGCGCCACACGCCGGATCGTGCGCCACGCGCTGCGGCTTTCGCTCATCGTTTCTGGCGTATGGGACATGGGGGGTTCCGTCTGGAAGGGTGGCGACACTAGCGGACCGGGGGCCGGAAGGCCAGAGGCGTCGGGCCTTTCACATATGGGATTACCTCTATGCTGGTCGGCGGGTTCACCCTCACCGGGCTCACTCTACCGGAGCGGAGGCCGCGGCCCGTCCCTGGGCAGCCTCAACCGGTTCCGCGTGGATCCGGTGCGCGCGCAAAACCTGCCAAAGCCCCACGGCCTTGCGAGCAGCGAGGGGACGCCCTAGGAACAGCGCCGAAAAGCCACCTTCACGGAGCGATGTCATGACTCGGCCCGAAAAATCCGTCTGCGTCTTCTGTGGCGCCCGTCCCGGAACGCGCGCGCCTTATGCGGCGACGGCGGCCGAGATGGGCCGTATGCTGGCCGAGCAGAACTGGCGGCTCGTCTATGGGGCGGGGGATGTCGGCCTGATGGGGGAAGTGGCACGCGCGGCTCAGATGGCGGGGGCTGAAACCTTCGGCGTGATCCCGGAGCATCTGGTGAAGTGGGAGGTCGGCAAGCGCGATCTTTCCACCTATATCGTCACGTCAAACATGCACGAGCGCAAAACGGTCATGTATCAGAACTCGGATGCCGTCGTCGTGCTGCCGGGCGGTATCGGCACGCTTGACGAATTCTTCGAGGTGCTGACGTGGCGCTACCTAAAGCTCCATGACAAGCCGATCTTCATCCTCAACGTCGAGGGATTCTGGGATCCGCTGGCTCGGCTCATCGACCAGTTGATAGACGAAGGTTTCGCGGGCGCTGAAATTCGCGACTTCTACACGGTAGTGCCGGATGTGCCGAGGCTCGCCGCCAGCTTGCGCGCCGCGCTCGCCTGACGGCGCAGAGCGACGATATAGATCAGCACGGCCAGCCAGATCATCGGGAAGGCCAATGCGTGCGCGTGGGTAAACGGCTCCCCGAACGCCAGTGTGGCGATGAGGAACTGGATGGTCGGGTTGATGTATTGCACGACACCCAGCGTTGACATCGGGATACGCCGGGAGGCGTAGGTGAACAGCATCAGCGGAATCGCGGTGAGCGGCCCTGTTCCGATAAGCAGAAGTGTCGTGCGCCAATCCGAGCCGAAATGCTCCGCGCCCGGAACCTCCGTATGCGGCAGGATCAGCCAGACCAGCGCCAGCGGGGCCAGAAACATCACCTCCGCCGTCACGGAGACCGTGGCATCGGCGGTGATCTTCTTCTTGGCGAGCCCGTAAAGCCCGAAGCTCACCGCGATGGCGAGCGAGAACCATGGCGCTACCCCAAGGCCGATGGTCAGCGTCAGAACCCCCGTCGCGGCCAGTGCGACGGCGATCCATTGGAGCCATGACAGGCGTTCATGGAACACCAGCAGCCCGATCAGGACCGCGACCATCGGAAAGATGTAGTAGCCAAGGCTCGATTCGAGCGCGTGGCCCATCTGGATCGACAGGATATAGACGAACCAGTTCACGCCCATCATCAGCGCGCCGAAGAGAATGAGCCCACCTTCACGCGACGTCATCGCGCGCCGAAGGGCCGGGAGTCGGCCCTGCACAGCAAGGACGGCGCCGAAGAACACGACCGACCAGAGAGTCCGGTAAGAGAGGATTTCGAGCGCGGGAACATGGGACAGCAGCTTGTAATAAAGTCCGAGCACTCCCCAGATCACGCTGCTGCAAATGACGGCGATGAGGCCGCGCTGACTGTCCGGCATGGCTCCGGTTCCCTATAGTGGAAAGCCCCCGCGCCTTGGAGCGCGGGGGCCGGGTTACTTGTCCGACGTCCCGATACGTTCCAACGCTACCGGCTGGAAGTCGGGGTCGATGCTGACCTCAGAGGCGGGAGGCCACGTTTTCCCAGTTCACCAGCTTGTCGAGGAAGTTGGTGAGGTAGGCAGGCCGCTTGTTGCGGAAGTCGATGTAGTAGGAATGTTCCCACACGTCGCAGCCCAGCAGAGCCGTCTGGCCGAAGCAGAGCGGGTTCACCCCGTTCTCCGTCTTGGTGATCTTCAGGCCGCCATCGGCATCCTTGACCAGCCAGGACCAGCCGGAACCGAACTGTCCAGCCCCCGCGGCGGCGAATTCTTCCTTGAACTTGGCGACGGAGCCGAAGGCTTCCGTCAGCGCCTTTTCAAGCTCGCCCGGAATCTTCTTGTCCTCGCCCGGACCCATGACTTCCCAGAACAGGATGTGGTTCCAGTGCTGCGAGGCGTTGTTGAAGATCCCGGACTGCGCGACGGCACCGGCCTGGTAGGTGCCCTTCACGATGTCTTCGAGCGGTTTGGATTCCCACTCGGTCCCCGCGATCAGCTTGTTGCCGTTATCGACATAGGCCTTGTGGTGGATGTCGTGGTGGAACTCGAGCGTCTCCTTGGACATGCCGAGGGATGCGAGCGCATCATGGGCATAGGGAAGATCGGGAAGTGTGAAAGCCATCGAAGACTCCTCTCGCGCTTTGGTGATCGGCAGCAGGAATAAGGCGCGTGCCGCCGGCAAGGTCAAGGAAGAACAGCTTACCTCCCGCCCGGGTTCCGCATGGCCTCACGAGCGGCGGGTGTAAAGGCCGTCCGCCCCATCAGGGCGTGCGCCGGGAATCGAGCGTCCGAATGTCACGCGGATAACCTTGCTTTCCTCGGCCGGGACAAGGCGTACAGTACCGAGGGTCAGGAGCGGGGTGCCATTCGCCGCAGGCTTCCGGTTACTGGCGACGTTCTGAATTGCACCAAGGATAAGCGGGCGACCGGCAGCGTCCGGGGCAAGCGGCAGGAGCACCATGCGTCGCTCGCACCCGCTTTCGGTGAGGGAGAGTTCGGCGCGTGCCCGGTCGATCGTCACGGCTTCGAGGCAGGCGGCGATACGCCCGCGCGTGCCCGGTTCAAAGATCGCGCCGAAAGGGAGGCGTTCGGGCTCCTCTCCGGTGAGGGCGGACAGGCTCCTTCCCGCGTAGCGGAAACGCCAGCCCCAGGACGCATCGCGGGTCAACAGGAAACAGGCGTGGAGTGCACCGGCAATTGCCGTCCCTGCGAGGGCGGAACGGGGCGGCAATCCATGAACCGGAAGCTCCCGGCAAGCCTTTTCCCAAGCCGTGCGGATAAGGTGGACGGGATCGCTCTCGACCCCGTCCATGCGGATGTTACTCATGACACTCGTACTCCAAACCGGGGCGCGTCGACCGGTTGGTTGTTGCCAAGCGCAGTCAGCGTCCTTACCGAAACTTTAATATCGTTGTTTGCCGCAGGGCGGCAGCGAAAAGTGAACAAAAGGTTAACCCATGCCGCCTGAGATACCGACGCAAGTTCCGCTCTCCGATGACCCGGGAGGGCGCAGCATCGCGCGTCGCGGCATCCTGCTCATCCTGTCCTCGCCCTCCGGCGCGGGCAAATCGACCTTGTCCAAGCGACTGACAACCTGGGATCCGACCATCGGGTTTTCTGTCTCCGCAACGACGCGCTCGCCTCGGCCGGGAGAGGTCGAGGGGCGGGAATACTTCTTCCGCACGCGGGATGAGTTTGAAGCGATGGTGGCCGCGGGCGAGATGCTTGAGCATGCTGAAGTGTTCGGGAACCTCTATGGTTCCCCTCGAGGGCCGGTGGAGGCCGCGCTTTCGCAGGGAAAGGACATGCTGTTCGACGTTGACTGGCAGGGTGGCCAGCAGATCCGAAACTCCGGGTTGGGGGAGGATGTCGTGTCCGTCTTCATCCTTCCGCCCTCCATCAAGGAGCTTGAGCAGCGGCTTCGCGGGCGCGGGCAGGATCCTGACGAGGTCATCGCCGCGCGCATGGCGCGGAGTCTGGATGAGATCAGCCGCTGGTCGGAATATGACTACGTGCTGATCAACCATGACATTGACGCGGCGGAAGAGGAACTGAGGGCCATCGTCACGGCGGAGCGGCTGGAAAGAAAGCGGCGGAGCGGTCTGGTGGGATTCGTGCGCGGTCTGAATGAGGAATTCACCCGCCGCAACAAGGGCTGAAAGGGAGAGGGACATGATCTATGCGCTGGATGGCGTGGCACCGCAGGTGCCGCCAAGCGGAGACTACTGGATCGCGCCGACGGCGGTGCTCATCGGCGATGTGCTGATCGAGGACGGGGGCTCCGTCTGGTTCGGTGCCGTGCTGCGGGGCGACAACGAGCGCATCACGGTGGGCGAAGGCTCCAATGTGCAGGAGAACGTGGTTTGCCATACCGACATCGGCTTTCCTCTGGTGATCGGACGAAACTGCACCATCGGTCACAAGGCCATGCTGCACGGCTGCACCATTGGCGATTCCACGCTCATCGGCATGGGCGCGACCGTCCTGAACGGGGCGCGCATCGGGCGGCACTGCCTCATCGGCGCAGGTGCTCTCATCCCGGAGGGTAAGGAAATCCCGGACGGCAGCCTGGTGATGGGTGCTCCCGGTCGCATCATCCGCCCGTTGGACGAGGAAGCCCGCGCTCGACTGGACAGGAGCGCGGAAAGCTATCAGGCAAACATGCGCCGCTTCCGCGCGGGCCTGTCGCCAGTCTGACAAGACCGGTAGCCCTGCCTGGGGAGAGCGGATCGGCGGGCAGGAGTTCTGACACTGCTCGTTTGCCAGCCTTCGACTGCGGCTGCGGGCGAAGCCCGTGTCCTGCTCTGCGCCAGGTGGCCATGGCTGTGAGCGCGGATCCGGTCAGGGAGAGGCAAATCTCACTCGCCAATCCCCCGCCGTTCGGCCACCGCCGCCGTTATCGCCGTGGCGACGGCTATGCTGCCGGAGAGCAGCCGCAACCCCTCATGCTCCGCTTCTGTGAGCATGAGCGATACGCGAGCGAGGGCGGCAACGGGGCTGTCCGGCCCGTCAGTCAGCGCAATGACGGGCAGACCGCGCTCCCGGAGGTTGCGCGTCTGGTGCACCGCATCGCGCGAATAGGGCCAGAAGCTCACCACCAGCGCCGCGTCTCCGGGCCGCGCGAGGTCCAGCATCTCATCCTCGATCCCCTGAGCGGTTCCGATGAGCTGTGAGCGGATTTTCATGCGGCCGAAGGTGTAGGCCATGCTGCTGGCGATGGGGAAGGCGCGGCGGCGGGCGATCAGAAAGATGGTCTCCGCCCGGGCCAGCAGGTCAACCGCCGTCTCGAACCGCTCCTCGGTGATGGACTGGCGAGCCGATTCCACGGAGCGGGCGGCCGCATCAAGGAAGCCGCCCAGCGTACCCGTGGCGGGGGAGGTCTGTGGCTTCTGCAGATAGGGGCTGCGGAAGACGGCCTGCATGTCGCTGAAACCGTCATATCCAAGTGTCTGGGCAAAACGCACAAGGGTGGAGGGTTGGACCCCAGCCGCGCGCGCAATTTCCGCCGTCGTGCCCAGCGCCATTTCTTCCGGCCTTGTGAGGGCGAAGGCCGCCACCTCTCCAAGACGACGGGGGAGGCGTGATTCTCTCGCGCGAAGATGTTCCCGTAGCGTGTCGATATCGCCAGGGGGAGCAAAGGCTGAGGCGGGCTGGGTGTCTGTCTTCTTGGGCATGAACTGTAAATGTGAGCGGTACCAGAGTATATTTTGGAACATATATTCTATTTTACTCGACCCCACCAGCGCTGATTTCCCGGTTTTTAACGCATTGCGCACTATATGTGCACAAATATCAGGCATATATACGCTTCGCCGCTTTCTCTATTGACAGGTTTGGAACGAATTGTCATGTTTGTTGCAGAACAAACGTTCCACGCACCAGCCAGGGGAGGGGTGGTTCGGGGCGTTGTTCGCCGGCTACGCGCGGTTGGGGAGGTCGCCGTGGCCGGTCTGCTTCCCCGGCACCGTTTGAGGTGTGGGCCTAATGGTCCCCTCCGGTGCCGGGGTTCACTCCCTTGAGGGTTCCCCTCGCGCAGATGACTGATCTGATACGCCCGGCATAGCAGAGCCGCGGCGCTTTCTGATGTCATCCAGTTATTTCCTCCTGACAGATGCCGCTTGCCGGACGGGTTTCACAAACCTGCCATGTCTTTTCCGTAAGCCCGCGTGTACCGAATCCCAGGAGGTCCTCCGAATGACACTGAAGGCAATTCTCGCAGCGACGATCGCACTCGTCCCGCTGAGCGTTGAGGCCAAGACCCAGATCAGCTGGTGGCATGCGATGACGGGCGCGAACTCGGAAGTGGTCAACAAGATCGCCAGCGATTTCAATGCCTCGCAGTCCGACTACGAACTCCAACCGGTCTTCAAGGGCACCTATCCTGAGACGCTGAACGCCGGCATCGCCGCCTTCCGCGCCGGTCAGTCACCCGACATCATTCAGGTATTCGACGTCGGAACGGGCGTCATGATGGCGGCAGAAGGCGCAATCAAGCCGGTGGCGGATGTTCTGACGGATGCGGGCGCGACATTCGACAGAACGCAGTACCTGCCGGGGATCGTGGCCTATTATTCCAAGCCCGACGGGACGATGCTGTCCTTCCCGTACAACTCGTCCTCGCCCATTCTCTATTACAACAAGGACGTGTTCGAAAAAGCCGGACTGGATCCCAACGCGCCGCCGAAGACATGGAACGAAGTCTGGGACGCGGCCCGCAAGATCAAGGCTTCCGGGGCCGCGCCCTGTGGTTATACCTCCACCTGGCTCACCTGGATTCATACCGAGAATTTTGCGGCCTGGAACAACGTCTCCTTCGGCACCAACGAAAACGGGCTTGCCGGCTCGGACGTGGAACTCAAGATCAATGCGCCGATCTACGTGAACCACTTTCAGGCGATCGCCGATCTCGCCAAGGAAGGGGCATTCCGCTACGGCGGGCGGACATCGGAGGCCAAGCAGATCTTCCTGTCCGGCGAATGCGGGATCCTGACCGAATCTTCTGGCGGGCTTGGAGATATCGTCAAATCGGGTATGAACTACGGCATCGGGCAGCTTCCCTATGACAGCGAGGCCGCCGGCGCGCCGCAGAACACGACGCCCGGCGGGGCGAGCCTGTGGGTGATGGGCGGCAAGTCGGATGAAATCTACAAGGGCGTCGCGGCCTTCTTCCAGTATCTGTCGCAGACGGAGGTGCAGGAATACCTGCATCAGACCTCGGGCTACTTGCCCGTGACGCTGAAAGCCTATGAGGCGACAAAGGCCAGCGGCTTCTATGACAAGAACCCCGGCCGGGAGACACCGATCCTGCAGATGATGGGCAAGGCTCCGACGGAGAATTCCAAGGGCGTTCGTCTGGTCAATCTGCCGCAAGTCCGCGACATCGAGAACGAGGAGTTCGAGAAGATGCTCGCCGGCCAGCAGACGGCGCAACAGGCGCTTGATAATGCCGTCGAGCGGGGCAATGCCGCGATCCGTCAGGCGCTGGGTAACTGAGCGCGTAAATGAAGCGGGTCCGTCCGGCGACGGGCGGGCCTTATCGGAGTCCTGAATGAACAGGGTCGTCTTTCCTCACCGGCTGCTACCTCTCTTGCTGGTCCTTCCACAACTCGTCATAACCGCGATCTTCTTTTACTGGCCCGCCGGACAAGCGCTCTGGCAGTCCATGCTGCGCGAGGACCCCTTCGGGCTGAAAACCACCTTCGTGGGCTTCGCGAATTTCCGCAGGGTGCTGTCCGATCCCGCCTACCTGAACAGCCTTCACGTGACCGCGGTATTTTCGGTGGCAACGGCATTCCTGTCGATGAGTATCGCCCTGCTCCTTGCCGTGCAGGCGGAGAAGGTCGTGCGCGGTAGGGGCTTCTATCGCACCATGATGATCTGGCCCTATGCGGTCGCCCCGGCCATCGCCGGGATGCTATGGCTTTTCATGTTCAACCCCTCCTTCGGCACGCTCGCCTGGCCGCTTCGGCAGATGGGCCTGCACTGGGATCCTCTCCTGAACGGCGGGCAGGCGATGACGCTTGTCGTCGCGGCGGCGAGCTGGAAGCAGATCAGCTACAATTTCCTGTTCTTTGTCGCTGGACTCCAGGCGATTCCCCGCTCACTGCTGGAGGCCGCAGCCATCGACGGCGCGCGTCCGATCCGGCGCTTCTGGACGATCGTCTTTCCGCTGCTGGCGCCCACCACCTTCTTCCTGCTGGTGGTCAACACCGTCTATGCGCTGTTCGATACCTTCGGCATCATCCATGCCGTGACGGGCGGCGGTCCCGGGAAGGCGACGGAGACGCTGGTTTACAAGGTTTACAACGACGGCTTCGTCAACCTTCAGCTCGGCTCCTCGGCTGCGCAATCGGTGATCCTCATGGTGATCGTCATCGCGCTGACCGCCTTCCAGTTCCGCTACATCGAACGGAGGGTTCACTATGGTTGAGGAACCCGTCGGCTCCACCCCCGGCTCCCGCGCCTGGGCGCATCTATGGATGATCCTGGCCGTGATGGTCGTGGCGTTCCCGATCTATTATGTCTGGGTCGCCTCCACGCATTCTCTGATGACGATCCTTCGTCCGCCGCTGCCTCTCGTTCCGGGGCCGGAAGCGGTGGAAAATTACCGCGACGCGCTGTCGGGCGGGGTTTCCCGTATCGGCGGGGTCAGCGTGGGATGGTTGCTGTTCAACACAACCGTCGTGGCTCTGGGCATCGCGGTCGGCAAGATCGTGATCTCGCTCGCCTCCGCCTATGCCATCGTGTTCTTCCGCTTCCCGCTGCGCATGGTGTGCTTCTGGGTGATTTTCATCACCTTGATGCTTCCGGTGGAGGTGCGGATTCTGCCTACCTACAAGGTGATGGTGGACCTCAACCTGATCGACACTTATGCCGGGCTGATCCTGCCGCTCATTGCTTCCGCCACCGCGACGTTGCTGTTCCGCCAGTTCTTCATGACCATCCCGAACGAATTGCTGGAGGCCGCGCGGGTCGATGGTGCCGGGCCGTGGCGCTTCTTCAAGGATATCCTGCTGCCGCTTTCCTATACCAATATCGCCGCCTTGTTCGTCATCCTGTTCATCTACGGCTGGACCCAGTATCTCTGGCCGCTCCTGGTGACGAATTCCAATGACATGAACACCATCGTCATCGCGCTGAGGAAAATGATCTCCTTTGCCGATGCGGATACCCCCTGGCACCTTGTGATGGTGACCGCGGTCCTGGCCATGCTGCCGCCGATCCTCGTGGTCGTGCTGATGCAGCGGTGGTTCGTGAAGGGCCTCGTCGAGACGGAGAAATAATGGCCCGCATCACCCTTTCCGACCTGCGCAAATCCTACGGGCCGCAGGAAGTCATCCATGGTGTCTCCATCGACATCGCGGATGGCGAGTTCATCGTGATCGTCGGCCCTTCCGGCTGCGGCAAGTCCACTCTGCTGCGCATGGTCGCGGGGCTGGAGAGGATCACCGGCGGCAGCGTTTTCATCGACGGCCGTGTCGTCAACGATCTGGAACCGCGCGAGCGTGACATCGCGATGGTGTTCCAGAACTATGCGCTCTATCCGCATATGAGCGTGCGGGACAACATGGCCTATGGGCTGAAGATCGCGGGGCTGTCGAAGGCGGAGATCGCGGAGCGTGTGAGCCGTGCCGCGAAGATGTTGGAACTGGCGCCGTATCTGGACCGCAAGCCGCGCCAGTTGTCGGGCGGTCAACGGCAGCGTGTCGCGATGGGGCGGGCGCTGGTGCGCGATCCGGCGGCTTTCCTGCTGGATGAGCCGCTTTCCAACCTAGATGCCAAGCTACGCGTTCAAATGCGCCTGCAGATCAAGGAGTTGCAGCGCACCGTCAACACGACAACGCTGTACGTGACCCACGATCAGGTGGAGGCGATGACGCTGGCCGACCGGCTCATCGTGATGAATGCCGGTGTGGCGGAGCAGATCGACACCCCCATGGCGATCTATGACAGGCCCGCCACGGCTTTCGTCGCGGGTTTCATTGGCTCGCCCGCGATGAACCTCCTGCCCGGGACGGCCGCTGCGGGTGGTGTGCAGCTTCCCGGCGGTGGTCTCCTCCCGCTGGCCGATAGCGTGCCTGCGGGTCCGCTGACCTTCGGTCTCCGGCCGGAACATGTGCAGCTGGTGGGGGCGGATACGCCTGGTCTCGATGTCACAGCCTTTGCCGTGGAGACTTTGGGGGCGGATGCCTATGTTCACGCGCGCCTGCCGGGTGCGGGGCCGGAGGTGCCGGGTTTCGTCGTGCGGCTTCCGGGCCATACGCGCGTCGCGGAAGGGGACAAGCTCCGTATCGCCGCCGCGCCGGGCGAGGCGCATTTCTTCGACAGCGAGACGGGGCGCCGCCGCGAAGCTTGACTCCTTTCAGAGGTCGTCACACGACAGGGGAGGCTTCCGGGCCTTCTGCTGCGGCGGCCTCCGCCGACCGGGACGGATCGCGGTAGCCGTGCCGCCCGCCCTTCGGGTCCGTCACGACATGGCTTCCCGGTTCCGCGCCTTCCGCGACATAGCCCGGTCCGATCGGCACCTTGCCGTAGCCGCCGGGAATGTCGAGCACGTAGGTCGGCAGACAGTGACCGGAGAGCCGCCCGCGCAGCTCCGCCATCAGACGCTGGCCCTCGGCTATCGTCGTGCGGAAATGCCCCGTGCCGCGTGCAAGGTCGCAATGGTGGAGGTAGTAGGGCTGCACCCGGTTGCGGACAAGCCCGCGGAACAGGGCCTCCAGTGTATCGGCATCGTCGTTCACGCCACGGAGCAGGACGCTCTGCGACCGCAATACGATCCCCGCGCCCGCAAGCCGGGAGAGCGCACCCGCCGCCTCCGCGGTCATCTCGGCCGGGTGGTTGGTATGGAGGACGACCATGACCTGCGGCCGGACCCTCAACGCGTCGAGCAGTGCGTCGTCGATGCGTTCCGGGGCCACCACGGGAACGCGGGTGTGGAAGCGGATGATCTCCACATGCGGGATAGCGGCGATGCGGGAGAGGATCTGCCCGATGCGCCGGGCGGACAGGACCATGGGGTCGCCCCCCGTCAAGATCACTTCCCAGATCGCCGGATGCGCGCCCACATAGGCCAGCGCCGCCTCCACCTCCGTCTCAGTCAAGGTGCCGGCGCCGCCCACCGCCTCCCGCCTGAAGCAAAAACGGCAATAGACCTCGCAGGTCTGGGTGATGTGGAGGATGACCCGGTCGGGGTAGCGGTGCGTGAGCCCCTTTACCGGGCTGTGGGCCGCATCGCCTATGGGGTCGGCCAGCTCCTCTGGCCGGATGGTCAGCTCTGCCGTCGTGGGCACATATTGCAGCGCCACCCCTGGCTCCGCCGTCTCCCCCAGTGACCGTTGCACGGCGGGGGTAAGACGGATGCGGAACGCCTCCGCTACCGGAGCCAGAGATGCCTCCGCAGAGTCAGGTATCAACCCTTCGCGTCTAAGATCGGCCAAGGTGGTAAGCGCGCGGGCAGGGCGGGAGGACATCGGTGCGGACCTGTCTGGAAAGCGCAGAGCTTATCCTCCCGTCGGCTTCCAAAGGCAAGTATCCGGCCCAGTCCGGATAAAGCCGTGATGGCGCACGCTCCGCTATGGGATCTTTCACCCTCCCCGGTCTAGGATGCCGCCGACTCGCTGTCAGGTTTGGTGGCGACAAGGGGAGAAGGAGCTGGGAATGGACAGGCCAGAGACGAAGGATGCCGGGCAACGCCTTTCGGCAGAGGGTAAACCCGGAAGCACGGGAGCGGACACTCTCTGCGACACGCTTCTGGCGGCCGGGGTCGATACCTGCTTTGCCAACCCTGGCACTTCTGAAATGCATTTCGTCGCCGCGCTTGATCGCAAACCGTCGATGCGCTGCGTGCTCGGCCTGTTCGAAGGCGTGGTGACGGGGGCCGCGGACGGATATGCCCGTATGGCCGGCAAACCGGCAGCGACACTGCTTCATACCGGGCCGGGGTTGGCCAACGGGCTGGCCAACCTGCACAATGCGCGTCGGGCGCGCACGCCGATGATCAACGTCGTAGGGGATCACGCGGGCTATCACGTTGCCCTCGATGCGCCGCTGACCAGCGATATCGACAGCCTCGCGCGGCCCATGTCCAACTGGGTGCGTCGGGTCAGCCACGGCACCGTCTCACGCGATACCGCCGATGCGATCGTTGCCGCACGAGGAGAGCCCGGCGGTATCGCCACGCTGATCCTGCCGGCGGACGTGGCCTGGGGGCCGTCTGACGCGGCCCTTGTGACACCTGCTGCCCCGCGTCGCCCACGGGTTCCCTCAGAGGCGGTGGAGGCTGCGGCCCGCGCCCTTCGCAGCGGCAAGAAAGTGCTTTTGCTCCTTGGCGACAGTGCGCTGCTGTCCGATCCGCTGGAGGCCGCCGGGCGTCTAGCTGAGGCGACGGGTGCGCGGCTGATGGCCGAGCAGTCGAACCGCCGCATCGCGCGCGGGGCGGGGCGGGTGGATATCCCGTGCAGGCCCTATCCGGTCGATCTCGCTCTGAAGGCCGTGGAAGGGGTGGAGGTGATGATCCTCGTCGGCGCGCGCGCGCCGGTCGCCTTCTTTGCCTATCCGGGCAAGCCGGGGAGTCTCGTTCCGCCGGGCTGCGAGGTGCTCACCCTCGCCGAACCCGGTCAGGACATGCTGGAGGCGCTGGAGGGCGTTGCGAGTGTCCTCTCGCTCCCCGCGTCCGTACGGGCGAAGCTCTCCCCATTCTCTCCCCCTGCTCTGCCGGAGGATGAGGGTGCGCTGACCCCCCGCGCGATTGCACAGGCGGTCGGAGCGCTGCTGCCCGAAGGCGCCGTCATCATCAATGAGGCGATCACCTCCGGCGCGGAGATCGCTCCGATGACGGCCTCTGCCGCGCCGCATGACCTGCTTGCGCTGACCGGAGGTGCGATCGGAGAGGGCCTTCCGATGGCGACCGGTGCCGCTATAGGCGCGCCGGGGCGGAAGGTGATCGCCATGCAGGCAGATGGCAGTGGCATGTACACCGTGCAGGCCTTGTGGACGCAGGCGCGGGAACGGCTGAACATCGTCAACATCATCTATGCCAATCGCGAATATGCTATTCTGCGCGGGGAACTTGCGAATGTCGGTGCCGGCGCGCCGGGCGTGAATGCCACGCGGATGCTCGATCTGGGCAATCCCGATATCGACTGGGTGACACTGGCGGCGGGTCTGGGTGTGGAGGGCACACGGGTGGAGACGCCGAAAGCCTTCAGTGCCGCGCTTCGCGCCGCCCTGTCGCGCGAAGGTCCTTTCCTGATCGAGGCGGTGATCTGATCGATACCGGCAGACCGGCCCGATGATCCTGGTAGCGCGATCCGGTGTGCAACCTGATCGCGCGCCGTTCATGGGGTGATTTCCCTTGGCGTGCGTTGCCTTGTCAGTCGTCGCCCGCTTCGGCCGGAGGAGGATCCCCGGCTGTCCGGGCAAGCGGATGTCGGGTCAGGACCAGTTCTTTCAGCCGCTCCTCCACCACGTGCGTATAGATCTCAGTGGTGGCGAGGTCGGCATGGCCGAGCAGGGTCTGGATCACCCGCAGGTCCGCCCCGCGCTCCAGCAGATGGGTGGCGAAGGCGTGGCGAAGCGTGTGAGGGGTGACCTGACCGGGATCGACGCCCGCCGCCACAGCGAACCGCTTGATCAGCGTGTGGAAGTGGATCCGTGTCAGGTGCCCCTCGCGCCCGAAGGAGGGGAACAAGTAGCGGGAGGGCGCACGGCCTGCCAGCTTCTCGCTTTCCTCCCCGGCGTCGCGGTGGGCGAGCCAGGTTACCAGCGCCTCCCGTGCGGGGGTAGAAAGCGGCACCATCCGTTCCCGCCCGCCCTTGCCGCGGACAAGCAGCATTCGGGGATCGCCACGGGCACCGGAAACTGGCAGGCTCACCAGCTCCGAGACGCGCATCCCCGTCGCATACAGCACTTCCATGAGACAGGCGTTGCGGAACCGCTCCCCCTGTGTCTTGCCGAAGTTGCGTGCGGCGTCGAGCAGCCGCTCCACCTCCGCCACGCTGAGGGTGCCGGGCAGACGCTGATCCCGGCCTGGGCCTGTGATGCGGATGGCAGGGTGATCTTCGCGCAGACCGTCATCGACGGCGAAGCGGTAAAGCTGCCGGATCGCCGCCAGCCGCCGCGCGCGCGTGGCACGGGACAGACCCTGCGCCTCGCAGAACACGAGATAGTCCTCCACATCGGCGCGGCCTGCGGTCAGAAAGTCCAGGTCTCGCCGCGCGAGCCAGCCCGCGAAATCCTTCAGATCCCGTCCATAGGCGAGCCGCGTATTACGGGCCGCATCACGCTCTGCCGCTTCGGCCTCCAGAAAGGCAGAGATCCAGCGCTCCATCAACGTCAGCGAGGCGCGCTTGCCGGTCATCCCCGGCGATCCAGCAGAATAAGCTGAAGGCCGATCTGTCGCGCGTCGTCCTCCAGGCCCGCAGCGCGGAGCGTGGCCAGTCCTTCGGTGACCGCCCGGAGATCGCCGCTCGCCCCCGCGCGGACTCGGAGAAGGGCATTCAGCACGGCTTCGCCGCGCCTTTGCCAATCGAGCATCCCCTTCAGGTCGGCGGGAACCGCGTCGGCTCTCAACCCGTCGCGCACCGCGCCAGCCATACGGTCCGGAGGAACGACACCGCGCAGGCTGCCTGCGGCCACGCCTTTCAGGAAAGCTTCCATTGCGCCGCCCGGTGCACGAACACGGGCGTTCTTGGCATAGGCATCGGTGAGCAGGCCCATGCGGTAGGCCGTTGCCGCAGCCTCGCCCTCCAGTGTCAGGGAGACCACGCGATCGCCGAACATGGCGGACAGCGGCACCTCCAGTTCGCTCTGCGCAAGCAGATCCCAACCCTGCGGTAGAATGAGCGAAAGCGGGCCGGTATCGCCTGCCTCAGCTTCCGTGACGGCGGTGTCGAGTTGCTGGATGATCCGCACCCGGTCCCAGACGCCGCCGGAGGCAGCGGCGCGCTGCTCTGTATAAAGTCCGTGGAGAGCGTTCGGGTCGAGCGCGCCCGTCCGGGCGAGACGCTCGCCAGCCTCGATGCGCGCCTTCCATCCGGTGTTGTTGCGCAGATCCGCGGTGGCGAAGGCCAGCGGCAGCGAGCCGGAGGGGATAGCCTCACCCACTGCCTCGAACAACCGCCATTGCAGAGCTGTCGGGCGGGATGGCGGCGCTAGAGGGGCGCTTTCCTCCGCCATTTCCGGCTCGAGGAAACGGGTCAGCAACTCTCCATCATAGGCATCGATCTCCCCCAGCGCGAGGCCCGCCTGCAAGGTGGTCATCGCCACCGCCCAATCCTCCCCCCGACCAAGGCAGAAGATACGCGCGGCCAGCCCCGGCGCGAGCGAAGGGTGTCCCAGCATCTCCGGGCAGGTGCGGTCCTCCTGTCCTGCCAGCAACGAAAGGTCGAACCAGCGGCGGAAGCTCTGCGGCGTATCGGCGCCTTCGCGGTCCAGCAATGCCAGCGCCTGCTCCGTTGCGCCCAGATCCATCAACTTGTCGATCCGGGCGAGGAACAGCGCCGCATTGCCATCGGAATCGACCGGAGGGTTGAGCTCGGCCAGAAGGATGCGGAACAGCGTCTCATTCGCCGCCGGCAGCGCATCGACCGGTTGAGCCGCGATCAACCGCGCGAGTTCGGCGGAGGGTGTGATCCCCCATAGATCCTGCGGCAGTTCCGCCCGATCAGCATCGACCAGGCCGGCGGCATCTGCATTGGTGCCCGGCAGCGGCGCAACGCCGATCTCCACCGGAGCCGCGGGCCGGGGCTCATCCGTCACGGGGGGCGGCGGAGGACGCGAGACGCTCTGGGAGAGCCAGTCGATCGCGGAGAGCGGCCGCTCTGCCCTGGCAGGGAATGCCACCGTCAAGGCAAGGAGAGCGATGAGCGGCAGGCCACGTATTTCAATCGACATTCAGCGTCACCGGCTGCGTGACCTGTGCCTGCAACGGGGTCAGCGATCCCGGCAGGTAGGACCAGCCGACGAGGCCAAGAAAGCCGAGGATGAGGATGACCGCAATGGTCTTCAGAAGGATCGTCATAGGGTTCTGTTCCTGCTCTCGTCCCGCGCCGATCCGGGGGCGGATCCGGCTATGCGCCCGGTCTTATGCCGGGTCAGTGCGGATTATAACTGGCTTTCCGCGCGAGTTCACGCCATTCAGGCGCAAAGATTTCGTGAGGCGGAATACGGGAACGCGGAAGGCGGGGGAGTGACCTGGCGGCTCAACAAGACGGTGGTGCTCGTCGGAATGATGGGCGCGGGCAAGACGGCGGTCGGCCAGTCTCTGGCGCGTGCGCTCGGGGTCCGCTTCCGCGATTCGGATGAGGAGATCGTGAAGGCGGCCAACCGGACCATCGCGGAGATATTCGAACGCGACGGGGAGCCCTTCTTTCGCAGGAAGGAATCGCAGGTGATCAGCCGTCTCATAGATGAACGCCCGGCGGGGGTGCTTTCCACCGGGGGCGGGGCGTTCCTGTCGGAGGAGAATCGCCGCGTGATCGCGGAGCGCGCCGTGTCGGTCTGGCTCAAGGCGGACGTCGACCTGCTCTGGTCGCGCGTGCGGCACCGGACACATCGTCCGCTGCTGCGAACCGCCGATCCGCGGGCTACCCTGGGTGAGATGCATCGCGCGCGAGAGCCGCATTATGCACAGGCAGAGCTGATGGTGGAAAGCGCGCAGGGCCGCTCCATCGAGGACATGACCGGACGGCTGATCGAAGCGCTTGCGACCCGTCCCGACGTTTTGCAGAGGAAATGATGGAAACTGTTCACGTCGATCTCGGCAATCGCGCTTATGAGGTGCGAATCGGAGGCGGTCTCATCGCCCGCGCGGGAGAAGAGATCTCCGATCTTCTCCATCGACCGCGGGTGGCGGTCATTACGGACCAAAACGTGGCGGCCCTGCATCTGGAGACACTGGGGCGGGGCTTGGCCAAGGCGGGGATCGAAATGACCTCGCTGGCGCTCCCTCCTGGCGAATCGACGAAGGGCTGGCCGCAGTTCACCCGTGCGGTGGAGTGGCTGCTTGAGGCGAAGGTGGAGCGTCGGGACATCGTCATTGCGCTTGGCGGTGGGGTCATCGGCGATCTGGCCGGATTCGCCGCTGCCGTGCTGCGCCGGGGTGTGCGTTTCGTACAGATCCCGACGTCGCTGCTGGCGCAGGTGGACAGCTCGGTAGGGGGCAAGACCGGAATCAACACGGCCCAAGGCAAGAACCTAGTGGGCGCCTTTCATCAGCCCAGCCTCGTCCTTGCCGATACCGGCGCGCTTGCGACGCTGCCTCCGCGGGACTTTCTGGCCGGCTACGGCGAGGTGGTGAAATACGGCCTTCTCGGTGATCCGGTGTTCTTCGACTGGCTGGAGGTGGAGGGCATCCGGCTCGCCGCCGGCGATCGCGCACTCCGGCAAAAGGCAGTCGTCCGCTCGGTGGAAATGAAGGCCCGCGTCGTGGAGCGTGACGAGACGGAGGAGGGGGATCGTGCGCTCCTCAATCTCGGGCATACCTTCGCCCATGCGCTCGAGGCCGCGACGGGTTATTCTGACCGGCTTCTGCATGGCGAGGCGGTGGCCATTGGCTGTGCGCTGGCCTTCGACCTGTCGGCTCGGCTCGGCTTTTGCGCGCAGGAGTTGCCGGGACGGGTGCGCGCCCATCTTCAGGCGATGGGGATGAAAGCCTCGCTGTCGGACATTCCGGGTGAACTGCCCGGGGCCGAACGGCTGGTGACTCTCATGGGGCAGGACAAGAAGGTGGTGGACGGTCGGCTACGGTTCATCCTTGCCCATGATATCGGACGGGCTTTCGTTGCTGACGATATAGATCCCGGCGTGGTCACGCGCCTGATCGCGGACGAACTGCCGCGCTGAACGGCGCGGCGCTGGCCGCAACGAGGGGATCGGCCGAACAGACGACGAAAAGACGATGCCGGCGCACCCATCGGGCCGCCGGCGCATCGTTCGTCGGTGGAGCCGGTGTCAGGCGCCCCAGGTGCGCACCGTGCCGCAATCCATATGGACGAAGTTGGAGCGGGAGTAGGTGCCGACCCCGCCAGCTGCACAGGATTTCGCAGCGCGGGCCATTTGCGCAACGGAACGGGATTTGAGCCGAAGGTCCGCCGCCATTCCCTTGAGATGAAGGGAGTTCTTTGCCACACCGCTGCTCTGCCGCCGCAACATGTCGTTGGTCTGCGGCGAGCGGTAGCCAGAGAGCAGCATATACGGCTCTGATACATCCATCAGCCGGTGCGACGCGGCCATGATGTCCACGTTGCGCGGGTCGATGGTGATCTTCTGATTGTTACGCCAGTCGCGCATGAAATGCGTGATTTCTGCCAACGCTTCGGGAACGTACTGACCCTCGACCCAGTAGATCGTGTCGATGCTTTCCCCGGTGCGGCCCGAATACATGCTGATTCGCCGCACATCGCCCGCGCCCCGCAAAAAGCCGAAGGCGTTAGCGTAAGTAGGCGCCGCGACCAGAGTGGTCGCCGCGAAGACGCGCATAAGGCCGCGCCGAGAAATGCCTTTCGGCTCGATGTCGCTCATTGCCTGTCCCGTCGCTCGTTGTTGACTACCGCGGTCTTGCGCCGCTGCCGCCGGTCGTTGCCGGCCAGCGTTTTATGGCATCATCTGCGCTATCGACCAAGCCGTAGTTCCGCGAGTACCGGCCGGTTTTTCAATCATCGGCGGAATGCCGCCGGAATCCTCGCTTCGGTTTGTGGGCGCGCGCGTGGGCTCTGGCCTATGGCTTTTCCGTGACAGGTGCAGGGTTGGAGGGGACAGGCGGTGGACAGAGGTCGCGATTTCCCCGCATGTGGTTTCAAGAGCCGTATAACGAGGGGCCAGCCATGAACCGTGCAACCTGCTTCGCCCTAGGTCGCAGGCGGGCGTCGGGCCGCACCGCGATGGCCGCGCTTTGTCTGATCGCCACCCTCACGCCCGCATTCGCGCAGGAGGCAATGGTCACCCCCGTGGTCCTGCCCGGAGCGCCGATGGAGATGTCGTCGCTCGAGCCACCGGCTGAACTGCTGCCCGTGCCTTCGACCCTCTTCGCCCGTACCCTGGCCGAGGCATTGGCCGGTGACGAGACGCTTGTGGGCTTCTACGCGCGCCGGGACTGGGCCCCGGTCTGGACGGGGGCTGAGGATGCGCCGCGGCGTGCGGCCTTCTTCGGTGTACTGGCGGAAGCGGGCCCGCAGGGCCTGCCGGAGCGGCGCTACGATGCCGAAGGGCTGGTGCGACAGTTTCACGACGTGCTGGGGGAGCGTGATCGGGGTCTGCTTGAGGCCGCGATGACGCGTGCCTTCCTGTCCTATGCGCGGGATGTGAACAGCGGAGTGCTGACGCCCGCGCGCATCGACCCCGCTATCGTCCGGCAGGTGCGCCGCCCCCAGGTGCTGGGATTGATGGATGGGATCGCGGGGGAGGCGCCCGCGCGGTTCCTGGCTTCGCTCCCACCGCACAGTGCCGAATATGCCGCCCTGCTTCGGGAGAAAGCCCATCTGGAAGCGATGCTCTCCCGTCCGTCCGGCCCTGTCATCACTGCTGAGGTGCTGAAGCCCGGGCAGGTTGGGCCGGATGTGGTTGCGCTGGCTCGCCGGCTGACGGTTCTGGGTTATCCGGCCGGGGATGGGCAGAGCTATGATGGGAGCCTTCGGGCGGCGGTGAAACACTTTCAGCAGGACCGCGGTCTTAACGCCGATGGCGTTGCCGGACGTGCCACATTGCAGGAACTCAACCGGAATTCCGCGGGCAAGCTCGCCGCGGTTCTCGCCGCGCTGGAGCGGGAAAGGTGGTCGAACTTCGACCGGGGACGGCGGCACATCTGGGTCAATATCGCCGACTTTCAGGTGAAGATTGTCGAGAACGGTCGTGTCACCTTCTCCACCCGTTCCGTTGTCGGCAAGGCTGAGCAGGATCATGAAACGCCGGAATTCTCCGACATGATGCAGTTCATGGTGGTCAATCCGCGCTGGAACGTGCCGCGTTCTATCTCCACCAAGGAATATCTGCCGAAGCTGCAGAAGAACCCGAACGCCGTTGCGCATCTGGACGTGGTGGACAGAGCGGGCAATGTAATCCCGCGGGATGCCGTGGACTTCACTCAGTTCACGCCTCAGAGCTTCCCCTATCGCATTCGGCAGGCTCCGGGAGACGACAATGCGCTGGGGCTGGTGAAGTTCATGTTCCCTAACAGGTATAATATCTATCTGCATGATACGCCTTCCAAATCCTTGTTTGGAAAGGATGTCAGGGCATTTTCCCACGGCTGCATCCGTTTGGCCGATCCCTTCGACTTCGCCTACGCGCTTCTCTCCGCGCAGGAGAGCGATCCGGTGGCGCGGTTTCAGCGTGTGCTGGCCACCGGCAAGGAGACGACCATCCGCTTGAAGGAACCGGTTCCCATCCATCTCGACTACCGGACGGCCTTCTCTGATGATCAGGGCCACATCGTCTATCGCGCGGATGTCTACGGGCGGGATGGAAAGATCGCCGCGGCGCTGGAAAAGGCCGGGGTGGCACTGCCGGGCATTCAGGGTTAGATCCCGACCGGGCGACCGGCGCCTAGGGGGACTTGCGCATGGACCATACCGTCACGGAAATTGCGGCTGCGCTGGACGCGCGGGTTGAAGGCGACGGCGAAATCCGGGTGTCCGGCGTCGCGGAGCCGCAGGAGGCGCGGGCAGATCAGCTCGCCGTCGCGATGGATCCGAAATACGCGGATGGGCTGCAGAAGGGTCATGCGCGCGCGGCGATCCTTTGGGCGGATGCGGATTGGGAATCGCTAGGTCTGGACGCGGCGATTTTCGTCACGCGCCCGCGCTATGCCATGTCTCGGCTCACCGGCTACCTCGATCCTGGCCCGGGAATCGAGCCGGGCATTCATCCGCTTGCCTATGTTCACCCCGAGGCGGAGATCGGGACTGACGCGGCCATCGGCCCGTTTGCATATATCGGGCGCGGCGTACGTATCGGCGCGCGGGCCCGGATTGCGCCGCAGGTATTCGTGGGCGAAGGCAGCGTGATCGGGGATGATGCGCTGCTGCAAGCGGGGGTCCGCATCGCGCATCGGGTCACCATAGGCGACCGGTTCATTGGCAATCCGGGTTGCGTGATTGGCGGTGACGGCTTCTCCTTCGTCACGCCCGAGAAATCAGGGGTGGAGGAAGTGCGTGAGACGCCCGGCCATCGTGGCGAGATCCATGCGCAGAAATGGACGCGCATCAGCTCCGTCGGCGGGGTGGAAATCGGCGATGACGTGGAAGTCGGCTGCAATGCATGCGTGGATCGCGGCACAATCCGTGCCACGCGTGTCGGCAACGGCACGAAGATCGACAACCTCGTTCAGGTCGGCCACAATTGCCAGATCGGGGAAGATTGTCTGCTCTGTGGCATGGTGGGCGTGGCGGGCTCGGTCAAGATCGGTAACCGAGTCGTGCTTGGCGGGGGCGTCGGCGTCAACGACAACATCTTCATCGGAGACGACGTGATCGCGGGCGGTGCCGCGCGCATCTTCACCAATGCACCTGCCGGGCGCGTGTTGATGGGTACTCCTGCCGTCAAGATGGAGACGCAGCTTGAGATCAACAAGGCTGTCCGTCGGCTGCCCAGAATGGCTCAACAGTTTGCGGACCTTCAGAAACGGGTTTCAAAGCTGGATGGCGGCGAGTAGAAAATCCCGGTTTTGAGGAGGATGCGCATGTCTGACAAGGTTCGGGATACGGTTGTCGCTATCCTTGCAGAACAGGCGTTGCTGGCGCCATCGGAGGTCGCGCTGGAGAGTTCGCCCGCTGATCTGGGCATCGACAGCCTGGGGCTGGTTGAGGCTATCTTCGCCATAGAAGAGGCGTTTGACATCTCCGTTCCCTTCAACGCGAATGATCCGGATTCGAATGAATTCGATATCTCCTCTGTCGCTTCCGTGGTTGCGGCGGTGCGCGAGTTGGTTCGCATGCAGAAGACTGCATGAACCGCGTAGCGATCACCGGAGCAGGAACGATCAACGCGCTCGGCCATGATGTCGCTCAGACGCTGATGGCCTTTCGGGAGGGGCGCTCGGGGATCGGCCCGCTTTCCTTGCGCGACCAGGAACGGTTGTCCATCGGTATCGGCGGGCAGGTGCGTGACTGGGATCCCGAGACGATCTTCAATCGCCAGCAGATCGCCCTCTATGACCGTTTCACCCAGTTCACGCTGCTCGCGTCGGAGCAGGCGATAGAGCAGTGCGGGCTGGTATTCGAGGGCCAGCTTTCTCATGAGGCCGGTGTCATTCTTGGCACCGCTGGTGGGGGCGTGAATACCTGGGACGAGAATTACCGGGCCGTCTATGAGGAGGGCAAGAACCGCGTTCATCCCTTCGTCGTCCCCAAGCTGATGAACAACGCAGCCGCCGCCCATGTATCGATGGAGTGGAACCTGAAGGGGCCGTCGTTCACGGTGGCCACGGCCTGTGCATCCTCCAACCATGCGATGGGTACGGCTTTCTGGATGATCCGCTCCGGTGCCGCCCGGGCCATCGTCACGGGAGGCTCGGAATCCATGTTGTGCTTCGGCGGGATCAAGGCATGGGAAGGGTTGCGCGTGATGTCGAAAGACGCCTGCCGCCCGTTTTCCGCCAACCGCAGCGGCATGGTGCAGGGGGAGGGCGCGGCTGTCTTCGTCTTTGAAGAATATGAGCACGCGCGCCTGCGGGGTGCCGATATTCTTGCCGAAGTCATCGGGTTTTCAATGACTTCCGACGCGGCGGATATCGTCATGCCCTCCAAGCACGGCGCGGAGCGGGCGATGCTGGGTGCCCTGCGCGATGCGCGACTGAACCCGGAGGACGTGGGCTATATCAACGCCCACGGCACCGGCACGGCCGCGAATGACAAGACGGAATGCGCGGCTGTCGCCGACGTCTTTGGCCATCACGCGGATCGGTTGATGATCTCCTCCACAAAATCCATGCACGGCCACCTTATCGGGGGCACGGGCGCCGTGGAACTTCTGGCCTGCATCATGGCGCTGCGGGACGGCATCATCGCGCCCACCATCGGCTATGAAGAGCCGGATCCGGAATGCGCGCTCGACGTGGTGCCGAATGTCGCGCGTGACGCGCAGGTGGACGTGGTGCTTTCCAACGCCTTCGCTTTCGGCGGCATGAATGCCGTTCTGGCGCTGCGGCGGGTCTGAAATGCGACGGGCGCCCGAAGGCGCCCGCGGATCAGCCGATAGGGGGCCGATCACTGATTGTCAGCATTTGCCTTGTTCACGGCGTCATAGCCGGCGGTAAAACCCTTCAGCGAGACTTTCAGATTGACCTTGTGATCCGGCGCGGCGACGGGAACGATGGTTATCGTCGCGGCATTGCCCTTTTTCAGCGCGTCGACTTCGGCGGAGGTGAAGCCAACCCGCGCGATGCAGCCCACCGGAGCGCACCAGCCGAACGGATAGTGTTTCACCGGGGCGCTGTCGATCTGGAAGCTGACCTGCTGGGTGAGGAGTGTTTCCAGCGGTGTGATGATCGTCGCACCCGCAGCGGCCTGCTGGCCCGGAGGCAGCGCGAACAGGCTGAACTCAGCTACGTTGTTACCCTGCTCATCCTTCAGAAGCTGATAGAGCTGGCAGGGATCCTTCCCGTTGTCCGTCTTGACGCAGCGCATCTGCCAGTCGCCATAGGTCGCGGCGATGTAGGGCTGGTTGACAGCGGCATTCTCTGCACCGGTCACAAGTTGGTTGCTGGGGGCGGCTTGCTGCGCCGGAGCCGGAGCGGCCGGAGCGGGGGTTTGCGGCTGGGTCGCCGTGTCCTGCGCAAAAACGATCGCCGGGGCGAGCGCCACGGCTGCGGCAAGGGCAAGGCGCTTGGGCAAGTTCGACATGAGACGTTCCGTTACTGGCTCGATCAGCGCGATCTATCACGGGCAGAGCGGTCTGTCAGGAAAAATCGGGGTATCGGCGGGTTTCGCACGGTGTTGTTTATGAAAGAAAAGGGGCTCCCGTTAGGAACCCCTCTCCTTTTCCCTGTCGAACCTCGGCCGACTTATTGAAGCTGACGCTACGAATTCGGGTTGAGCGGGTCAACGGTTTCGTCACGATCAGATGACGGATTTAGAGCATATGCACAAAATATATGCGCAATGCACAGCTCCTCCACAAAGATGAAATCCACTCTGTTGACGGGTGTTGAAGTAGTGCGCGAACCCGCTAGGCTCATGGCAGGCAGCGGGAGAAGCGGCAATGAGCGATGCTATCTTTGTCGGTGGCGGGGGTGAGGAGCATGACCAGCCCCAGAGCCTTCTTCTGAAATACGGCAACCGGCACGGGTTGATCGCGGGCGCAACTGGGACGGGCAAGACAGTCACGCTCCAGATCCTCGCGGAGGGATTTTCCGATGCGGGCGTTCCCGTCATCATGGCCGATGTGAAGGGCGATCTTTCCGGTATCGCCTTTCCGGGTCGAGAGGACGCGCCCACGCATGCCGCGTTCACCGCCCGGGCCGCGCAGATCGGCTACACAGACTTCCACTACCGCGGTTATCCCGTCACCTTCTGGGATATCTTCGGGCGTAAGGGCCACCCCCTCCGCACGACCGTGGCGGAGATGGGGCCGCTGCTGCTGTCGCGGCTGCTCGACCTCACCGAGGCGCAGGAGGGGGTGCTGAACATCGCTTTCCGTATCTCGGACGATGAAGGGTTGGCGCTGCTCGATCTCGCCGACCTGAAGGCGATGCTCCAGTTCCTGTCCGAGAATGCCACAGAGATTTCCGGCCGCTACGGCAATGTCACAGCGGCTTCCGTCGGAGCGATCCAGCGGCGTCTGCTGGTGCTGGACAATGAAGGCGGGTCCAAATTGTTCGGGGAGCCGGCCCTTCAGCTGGCGGACCTTATGACGACTGCACCAGACGGTCGGGGGCAGATCAATATATTGGCGGCGGATCAGCTCATGAATTCGCCGCGGCTCTACGCGACTTTTCTGCTGTGGTTGCTGTCCGAATTGTTCGAGGAACTGCCCGAAATCGGTGACCCGGAAAAACCCCGGCTCGTGTTCTTCTTCGACGAGGCGCATCTGCTGTTTGACGATGCGCCCAAGGCGCTTGTGGCCAAGGTGGAGCAGGTGTCGCGCCTGATCCGGTCCAAGGGTGTCGGCGTGTATTTCATCACGCAGAACCCCGATGATGTGCCGGAGACGATCCTCGGCCAGCTCGGCAACAGGGTGCAACACGCGCTTCGCGCCTTCACCGCCCGCGATCAGAAGGCCCTGCGCCGTGCGGCGGAGACTTACCGTCCCAACCCGCGCTTCGATACCGAAAGCGCGATCAAGGAAGTCGCCACGGGAGAGGCCGTCACCTCCTTTCTGGAGGCGAAGGGCGCGCCGGGGATGGTGGAACGCACGTTGATCCGCCCGCCGGTTTCTCGTCTGGGCGCGATTACGGAGGAGGAAAGGGCGGAGGTTCTGGCCGCTTCGCCGGTTGCGGGGAAATACGACCGCCTCATCGACCGGGAATCGGCAGCTGAAATTCTCGCGGCACGCTCTGCCAAGGCAGCGGAGTCACCCGGCCCGCAAGAGGATCGGGAGTTCAATTCGGGCCAGAGGTATGGTGGCTCGACCGCGGGACAGGGGCGCAAGACCTCTCCCGTTCCGCGGCGGAGCAACACCGACTCCGTCGTGGATGCCTTCGCCAAATCCTTTGCGCGCCAACTGGGCGGACGCTCGGGGCAGGCGTTGGTGCGGGGCATCCTGGGAGGGCTGTTCAAGGGGCGCTGAAGAGCGCGCCCCTAGCCGCGGGTTGGCCGGGTATCAGGCAGGCTGATCTTGGCCACTTGCTCTGCGATCGGATCGACAGAGAGCGGGTGGGTATCGCTGCTGTAATCCTCGGGATTACCGATGGGCTGCCAGCGACCGCCAATATAGACCTCGAGCGCGTCGAAATTCGCCTTGTAGCCCATCTTCCGGCTGCCGGGCACCCAGTAGCCCAGATAGACATAGGGAAGACCCGCCTCCCGCGCGATTTCCACATGGTCGAGAATCACGAAAGTCCCAAGAGAATCGGAGATCCGTGTCGGTTCGTAGAAGGAATAAACCATCGATACCCCATCATCGAGGATATCGGTCAGGCAGACAGCGGTCAGCCTGCGGCGACGCTCTCCCGGCTCGGGATCGGCGGAATATTCTACCAGCCGGGAGCGGATCGGCGTCTCCTCGATCATTGCGGCAAATTCCAGCACATCCATATCCGCCATGCCACCATCCGAATGACGACTGTCCAGATAACGGCGGAACAGAGCGAACTGCTCCTCCGTTGCCCATGGACTCGTGGCCTCGCGGCGCAGATCGGCGTTGCGGCGGAGCGCGCGCTTCTGGCTTTTCGACGGGGTGAAGTCAGCGACCCTGATCCGCGCGGAGTAGCAGGCGGAGCATTCTGTGCAGGAGGGGCGGTAAAGCACGTTCTGCGAGCGGCGGAAGCCCTGTTTCGATAAAGCGTCGTTCAGACGCTCCGCCTGATCTCCCTGCAGCGCCGTAAACAATTTTCGCTCCATCCTGCCGTCCAGATAGGGGCAGGGTTGCGGGGCAGTGACGTAGAACTGCGGAACGATCGGAAGCGTGTGGCGCATTTATTTGTCCATCGTCGGCTAGGTCGGCAAGCGTCAGGGGGAGTGCTGGCGTCGGCATCCGCCGGTAGCTGAACTGGTCTGATATGGGCCTTGCTCCAACGTTAACAAGGCCCTTGGCAATCGCCAAGGGCCTTCATGACTATCTTGCGACAGTCTTTGGGGGGAACGGTCAGAAGCGAGCAGCCCTGTTGATCGCCGCAGTGCCGAGCAGCATGTCCGTAAGGCTCTGTCCTTTGGGCGTTATCAACATCGTGGCGATGGAGATGAGCTGCGGAATGCCGAAGCTCCACGACACAGTATAGCCGAGGACGTGCAGGAACGCCGTCAACGCATCGAGCCGTTCGCCGCGGAAGGTGCGAAACTCCAGCGAAACGAGTCGCTGTCCGATCGTCGCGGATTTGCGTGCCAGCCCGATCCAGCGGTAGAGAAAGGCCACCACCATATAGAGCCCCACGAGATAGAAGAGCGCGGTAAATGCGGTGAGAGGCACGAGGATAGCCGTGATGAGCGCGATGATTGCCACATCGACGCCCCAGGCGATGAAGCGCTTGACCGCCACGTCGCGGTAGAAGGCGCCCTCTGTCGCCGGATCGGGAAGGCCCCGCGCGAAGAAGGTGTCGTCGGTGCTGGTCATGGTCATCTCGTCAATGGCTCCGGTTATGGGTTGGGGCCGCAGGAAGGACCGTGCGATGAAGGTCGCAGGCGACCTTCATCTGGGTATTCCCGCCCGGTGAGGAAAGGGGCTCAGACGTTCTCGTTCTGCTCATCCTCGCGCGGGGCGCGGGCAACGCGGGCGCGTTCGTCCATGAACTGGTCGAACTCGGACTTGTCCTTGGCTTCGCGCAGGCGGGCGAGGAAGTCCTCGAACGCTTTCTGCTCATCCTCGAGCCGGCGCAGCGTATCTGCCTTGTAGGCGTCGAACGCAGTATTGCCCGAGGAACGGAAGCCGTAGCGATAGGCCGCATGCTTTTCGCGGATACGCTCACGGAAATTGTCGGCACCAGAACATCTGAACATGCGTTTGCTCCATATCATGTAAGCGAGAAGGGCAAGGCCCGCGGGCCAGAACAGGATGAAGCCGAGGATCATCGCGGCGATCCACGCGCCCTTGCCCCGTTGGTCGAGCCAGTCCCCGGCCGCAGAGGGCCAAGCGGTGATTGCCGTCATCTTCGGTCTCCTGTCTTGATGTGAATGCTTTTCACATTGGGAAAGATCGTCACGCCACCCCTCCCGGTCAAGAGCTATGTGAAACTAATTTACATTTAGCCCTTCACGCTGTCGTCAAAAGACGAAATCCGCGACTTCCGCTCCCGTGACCTGAGCCAATACCTCCGGATTGATGGCGAAGATGTGACGGGGCGTGCCGGCGGCGGCCCAGACCTGCTCGAACTCCATAAGGCGGGGGTCGAGGAAGCTCCGCACCGGCAGCAGATGCCCGACAGGCGATACGCCGCCGATGGCGAAGCCGGTCCGCTCCCGGATCAGCGCGGCATCGGCCTTGCCCAGCGGTTCACCGGCCAGGGAGGAAGCTTTCTCATCCGACACCCGGTTGCCGCCGGCGGTGAGGAACAGTAGCACCTCGCCGCTTTCCTCACCCCGGAAGATGATCGATTTGGCGATCTGGTCCGGTGTGCAGCCAGCGGCGGCAGCTGCCTGTTCGGCGGTGCGGGTCTCCGCTGCCATCTCCTTGACCTCCGTTGCCACTCCGGCGGCTTCGAGGGCGGCTACCACCCGCGCGAGGCTCTTGCTCATGACTGTCTCCCTTTGTGTCGCGCGACTATCACCGCCTCCACCCGCTCCCACAAGCCGGTTGACCCGGACCGGTCGCCGAAGCACCTTCGCGCCATGAGCATTGCCGACCGCATAACCCGCTTTCCCTTGCCCTATGATACCGATCGAGGATCCGATCTGGCCGCCGGTTTCGCGGGACTGCCGGAATCGTTGTCCCGCCTGATCGAAGGTACCGCAGGGTGCAGCCCCTATCTGGCGGGACTGCTCAGGCGGGAGGCGCCCTGGTTCGACACGGTCGCCCATGCGGAGCCGGAGGAAGTGCTGGCAGCAGAACTTTCCACCGTCGAAGCTGCGGGCATCGCGGGCGGAGCGGCGCTGGCCGCGACGTTGCGGCAGGCGAAACGGCGGGTGGCCTTGCTGGTTGGACTGTGCGATCTGGGCGGTGTCTGGACGCTCGCCGAAGTCACGGACGCGCTGACCGCGCTTTCTGACCATGCCGTGCAGGCCTCGATCCGCAGCGCCGTGGCGGACGAGATCCGCCGGGGCCGCATTCCCGGCGCCAGGCTGGGCGACGAGGCTTGGGGCGCGGGCATGTTCGTGCTCGCCATGGGCAAGACCGGGGCGGGAGAGCTCAACTATTCCTCCGATATCGACCTCATATGCCTCTTCGATGAAGAACGCTTCCCCGGAGCCGAGGCGGCGGAGGCGCGTACCGCCTTCATCCGCGCCACACGCCGGATGACCTCGTTGCTATCGGATACCACGCAGGACGGCTACGTGTTCCGCACCGATCTCAGGCTGCGTCCGGATGCCTCGGTGACGCCGGTCTGCATCTCCGCGGGAGCGGCGCTGGGATATTACGAAAGCGTGGGGCGCACGTGGGAGCGGGCGGCGCATATCAAGGCCCGTCCCTGCGCTGGAGACATTGCGGCGGGCGAGAGATATCTGGAGGCGCTTCGGCCATTCGTCTGGCGCAAGAACCTCGACTTCGCGGCTGTGCAGGACATTCAGGAGATGCGCCAGCGCATCCGGGATCATCGGGGTCTCGGCGGGCCACTGGCGCTGGAGGGGCGGAACCTGAAGCTCGGGACGGGTGGTATCCGCGAGATCGAGTTCTTCGCCCAGACGCGCCAACTCATCGCCGGGGGGCGTGATCCGGATCTGCGTGTGCGCGGCACCGAGGCCGCGCTGGCCGCGCTGGCGGCGAAAGGCTGGATACCGGAGACGGCGGCCGATCGGCTGGGTGCGCTCTATCGCGATCATCGGGAAGTGGAGCACCGGCTCCAGATGATAAACGACGCACAGACCCATGATCTGCCCGTCACGGAGGAGGGGTTCGACCGGCTGGCCCGCTTCTGCGGATCCGGTGATACGGAAGAGTTTCGGGCGGGAATCTCAGCCCGGCTGGGTGAGGTTGTGGACCTGACGGGCGATTTCTTCACCCCTTCCGTCCCTGCGAGCGGACCTGCACTCAGCCCGCAGGCGCAAGCGGTGGTCGATGGCTGGCCGGCCTATCCCGCCCTTCGCTCCGCCCGCGCGCGCGAGCTTTTCGCCCGGGTCCGGCCCGAGATCCTTTCCCGCATGCAGCGGGCCGCCCATCCAGATGAGGCGTTGGGCCGGTTCGACGGTTTCCTGCGAGGCCTGCCCGCCGGGGTTCAAGTCTTCTCTCTGTTCGATGCAAATCCGACTCTGGTCGATCTGATCGTGGATATCTGCGCGACGGCCCCGCGTCTTGCGGCATATCTTTCGCGGAATGCGACGGTGCTGGACGCGGTGATCGGCGGCAGCTTCTTCTCTCCTTGGCCGGGAATAGCGGCGCTTCGCGCGGATCTGGTGGCGCGGGTGGGCACGGAGACCGATTATGAGCGACAGCTGGATGCCGCGCGTCGCTGGATGAAGGAATGGCATTTCCGCATCGGCGTCCATCATCTCCGCGCCCTGATCGACGCCTTCGAATCCGGGCAGCAGTATGCAGAACTGGCGGAGGCGGTCGTTTCGGCCGTGTGGGAGTTTGGAACAGCGGAATTCGCCCGTCGTCATGGCCCGATGCCCGGCAGGGGGGCCGTCCTGATGGGTATGGGGTCGCTCGGCGCCGGGCGGCTCAACGCAGCCTCCGATCTCGACCTCATCGTCATCTATGATGCCGCGGGGGCGGAGGTGTCGGAGGGACCGAAGCCGCTTGCCGCCCGCACTTACTACGCCCGCCTGACGCAGGCGCTGCTCACCGCGCATTCCGCGCCCACGGCGGAGGGGCATCTCTACGAGGTCGACATGCGTCTTCGCCCGTCCGGGCGGGCGGGACCTGTCGCAACCTCCCTCGGCGCCTTTCGGGATTATCAGCGGACGGAGGCATGGACATGGGAACACCTCGCCCAGACCCGCGCCCGCGTTCTGGCGGGGGCGGAAGAACTGGCGCTGGACGTGGAGAATTTCCGCCGGGAGCTTCTGGTGGAGAAATCGGGTGGCGAGACTGTGCGCGCCGATGTGCAGGCCATGCGCATCCGCTTGCAAGAGGCAAAGCCCGGCAGCATGTGGGACGGGAAGCTCGGTCGGGGGCGCTTGCAGGACGTGGAGCTTCTGGCTCAGACCTGCGCCCTGCTCGCGGGTGACTCGGCGCGGCGGGTGGAAACGCAGATCCTTGCCGGACGGCGTACCGGCATTCTGTCGCGGGAGGAAGCGGAGGCGGTGCTCGCCTCCTACCGGCTGTGCTGGCGGCTGGTCGCGGCGGCGCGGTTGCTGACGGACGGGCCGCTTGATCCCACGACCGTCGGCGCCGGGGGGATGGAGTTCCTGCTGCGCGAAACGGGTGCCGAATCGCTGGAGGCCCTGGCAGGGGAGCTTCAGCATCGGGCGGCGGAAGCCGCTGCCGTCGCCGATCGGGTGCTGGGTTGAGAGACGCTGCCGTTCTGGCTATGCCCGGTGCATCAGCGTTACCGGAGGGTCAGGATGGACCGTGATGCGAGCAACCGGCTGGTGGCAGACCCGGAAGGGGGCATGCCGCGACTGCTGGAGATCATGCGGCGGCTGCGTGACCCGGAAACGGGCTGTGCCTGGGATCTGGAGCAGGACTTCGCCACCATCGCTCCCTACACGATAGAAGAAGCCTACGAGGTTGCTGATGCGATCGAACGGCAGGCCTGGGGAGAGTTGAAGGGAGAACTGGGCGATCTGCTCTTTCAATCCGTCTTTCATGCGCAGATGGCCCAGGAGCGGGGTCTTTTCGATTTTGGCGACGTGGTAACATCCATCGCGGACAAGATGGTCGCCCGTCATCCGCATGTCTTCGACAAGCCCGACCCCGAAAGGACGGCAGACGCCCAGACCGTCGAATGGGAGCGCGTTAAGGCCGCAGAGCGGACCGCCCGGGCGGAGACGGGAGTGCTGGATGGCGTGGCACTGGGCCTGCCCGCGTTGCTCCGCGCAGTGAAGCTGCAAAAACGCGCCGCTCGCGTCGGCTTCGATTGGACATCGGCGGAGGATGTTCTGGCCAAGCTGGCGGAAGAATCGCGCGAGCTGGTGGAGGCGCGGGCCGAACTCGGCCAGAGTGAGGTGGAGGAGGAGTTTGGCGATCTGCTCTTCGTCATGGCCAATCTCGCCCGTCACCTGAAGGTGGACCCGGAGGCGGCCCTAAGGGCCGCGAATGCCAAGTTCTCCCGGCGGTTCGCCGCGATAGAGGCAGGTCTTGCTCGCGACGGGCGCCGCCCGGAGGATGCGTCGCTGGAGGAGATGGAGGCTCTCTGGACTGAAGCCAAACGCGCGGAAAAAACCGAAGCACGCTGATCGGCGAAGGTGAGATATCACATCACCTTCGCCACGTAAGTATCAGATATCTCAAGTCAGAGCTGAAAGTATCCTTACCCAGCTCCTGATGCCTTTGTGATAGCTCTCAAGGTCATATTTCTCATTCGGCGAATGGATCTGGTCGTCATCCTTGCCGAAGCCGATGAGCATGGGATCGGTGTGCAGGATGTTCTGAAAATATCCCGCAATCGGAATGGACCCGCCCGCGCCGATATAGGCGGCAGGAATTTCCCATTCGTCCGACAGCGCGCGGCGTGCCTTTTCGAATGCCGGGTTGGATATCTCCACCTGGCTTGCGGGAGAGGCGGAGTGGTCCTTGAACTCCACCTTTACATCCGCCGGAAGACGCGAGCGGACATAGTCCTGAAACGCTGTTTCGATCTTGTTCGGATCCTGCGTGCCGACCAGACGGAAGCTTATCTTGGCAGAAGCTTTCGACGGCAGCACGGTCTTGAAACCAGCGCCTTCGTAACCGCCCGAGATGCCGTTGACCTCGCAGGTGGGGCGGGACCAGATCATCTCCAAGGGGGTCCGGTCGGTCTCACCTGCGGGTACGGACAGGCCGACCTGCCCAAGAAAATCCGCGCTGTCGAAGGCGAGCCGCTGCCACTGGGCCCGCATCTCATCCGACAGTTCCGGCACGCCATCATAGAAGCCGGGCAGGGTGATGCGGCCGTTTTCGTCGTGAAGGCCGGCGATGATATCCGCCAGAACCCGGATCGGATTGATCGCGATGCCGCCGAAGGAGCCGGAGTGGAGATCTTTATCCGCTCCGGTCAGGATCACCTCCTGCCCGAGAAGCCCGCGAAGCTGGGTCACGATGGCGGGTGTGTCCCCGAACATGCCCGTGTCGCAGATGAGTGCGATGTCCGCCTTCAGCTCCTCTGCGTTCTCCTTCATGAACGGAACGAGGGAGGGGGAGCCGGATTCCTCCTCCCCCTCGAAGAAGATCGTCAGCCGACCGGGCAGCGTTCCGGTCACTGCCTTCCAGGCACGGCACGCCTCGACAAAGGTCATGAGCTGCCCCTTGTCATCCGCCGAGCCGCGCCCGCGGATGACCTTGCCCGCAGGTGTATCCTCAAGCTGGGGATCGAACGGATCTCGGTCCCACAGATTAAGCGGGTCAACGGGTTGTACGTCATAGTGGCCGTAGAACAGCAGGTGCGGACCCGTGCCTTCCGAATGTGCCACGACCATGGGATGCTTTGGTGTGGGTCGCTTGGACGCCTCAAACCCGATCGCCGTCAACTCATCCACCAGCCAGTCCGCCGCCCGGTTGCAATCGCCCGCGAAGGCCGGGTCGGTGGAGATCGATGGGATGCGCAGCAGGTCCATGAGGCGGTCGAGCGAATCAGGCAACTGCGCGTCCACCCGGGCAAGCACCTCGTCTAGCCTATCCTGATCGAGTGACATGGAATATCTCCTTCCGATTGCGGACGGAGCCTATCAGGCATATCAGCCCTGTCCAGAGACGACCCCGGCAGAGTTTCCCTGAGGATGGAGAAGACGGATGCGGATCTGGAGCATGACGGCGGCCCTGATGCTTGTTGCCGGTGCTGCTGCGGCGGAGCCGGTGAGTGGGGCGGTCGCGAAGGGGGCGCTGTTCTCCCCGAAAGGGGCTCAGGCGTCCATCGGTACGCAACCCTTCCTATCTGCCAGCGATATCAAAGTATTAGAGCAGGTTGCCGCCACGCAGAAATACTATGGTGCCGTGGCCCTGTCGCCGGACGAGGGGTTGATGTCGGAAGCGACTTTCGCCGCTGCGAACTATCACGCCGTCGAGCCTGCGCGGAAGGCCGCTCTGGCCGCCTGCAACGCACGGCGCAAGAAGGGTTCGAAGCCCTGCGTCCTCGTGGGAGACATCCTGCCCGTGGGCTGGAAGAAGGGTCGACCGGTGCAGCTTTCCACCGATGCGACGGCGGGATTCGAGCAGGTTTATCTGTCCGCGAAGGCCCCAAAGGCGCTGGCCGGGTCGCTTGAGACAGGACACTGGGCCATTGCAACCGGAGCCGGGGCGCGCGAAAAGGCCGTTCAGGACTGTGCCACGAAAGGCGCGGGAGACTGCCGCGTGCTTCTGGCGGATTGAGTCTCTCCGACCAAAGTCTCATCACCGGCAAGCCAGCGGCGGTTGACAGGAGGCGAGTCGGGGATTTTGGTTAAAGACGTTCCGGTGCGGCCGGATCGTTCTGAAAAAAGAGATGTGCGGCTCTGGCCGCCCTGCCCAAGCAAGCCGCCAGGGAGCGACGGATGAATTACGAACTGGCCCTAGACGAAGCCCTCGGCCATCTGCACACCGAAGGCCGCTACCGGACCTTCATCGACATAGAGCGTCGGAAGGGTCAGTTCCCGAAGGCCGTCTGGACGCGGCCGGACGGGTCGAAGAAGGATATCACCGTCTGGTGCGGTAACGACTACCTGGGCATGGGGGAGCATCCCGTCGTGCTGGATGCGATGCATGCAGCGCTTGAAGAGACCGGAGCGGGTTCGGGCGGCACACGCAACATCTCAGGCTCCACCGTCTACCATCGGATGCTGGAAGCCGAGCTTGCCGATCTGCACGGCAAGGAAGCGGCGCTGGTTTTCTCCTCTGCCTATGTGGCCAACGACACGACGCTTTCCACCCTCTCCACCTTGTTTCCGGGGCTGGTGATCCTGTCGGACGAATTGAACCATGCCTCCATGATCCAGGGCATCCGCAATGCCCGGTGCGAGCGTCACGTCTTCCGTCATAACGATCTGGCCCATCTGCGAGCGCTGTTGGAAAAGGTCGAGAAGGGGCGGCCCGTCCTGATCGCCTTTGAATCGGTCTATTCGATGGACGGCGACTTCGGTCCTATTCGGGAGATCTGTGATCTGGCGGAAGAATTCGGTGCCCTGACCTATATCGATGAGGTGCATGCGGTCGGGATGTATGGCCGGCGCGGCGGCGGCGTGACGGAGCGTGACGGGCTCGCGCATCGGATCGACATCATTAACGGTACTCTGGGCAAGGCTTTTGGTGTGTTTGGCGGCTACATCGCGACTTCTGCGAAGATGGCCGACGCCGTGCGTTCCTACGCTCCGGGATTCATCTTTACCACCTCGCTGCCCCCCGTTGTCGCGGCAGGGGCGGCGGCGTCCGTGCGGCATCTGAAGGGCGATCAGGGCCGTCGCGATATCCATCAGGCGAAAGCGGCGGCGCTGAAGCTGCGCCTGCGCGGTCTGGGCATGCCGGTGATGGACAATGGCTCTCATATCGTGCCGGTGCTGGTCGGTGATCCGCGGCATTGCAAAATGCTCTCGGATCATCTGCTCGAGGATTTCGGTATTTACGTCCAGCCGATCAACTTCCCTACCGTCCCACGCGGCACGGAGCGGCTGCGCTTCACGCCGTCCCCGGTTCACTCCGCGGCAGACATGGATCAGCTTGTTCGTGCGATGGATGCACTCTGGTCCCATTGCGCGCTGAATCGCGCCGAACTTTCTGCCTGAGGATGTTCCCTTAGTGCAAAACCCCTTGTCCTGTGTTAAGAGATAATCAAAAGGTCGAAGTCATCCTGTGCGAGGCGAATCGACCTGGGGCAGCAGGTTTTAGGGCATGGGGCAGAGCGCATGATCGGGCGGAGGTCTTCACTCCCGGTGGGGGACGTGGACAGACCCAAGGGTTTTGACGACTTCGATCTGAAGCTCGGCGACATCATGCGCGGAGAGCGCGCGACGCTGGGCAAATCGCTGTTGGATGTCCAACGTGAATTGCGGATCAAGGCGACATACATCGCGGCAATAGAGAATACGGACGCGTCCGCGTTCGAGGCGCCGAGCTTCATCGCCGGATATGTCCGTTCGTATGCGCGATACTTGGGAATGGACCCGGAACAGACCTTTCAGCGATTCTGCGCCGAGGCCAATTTTGCCGTGGCTCATGGTATGTCGGCGGAAGCGTCGAGCCTGCGCGGCCCGGCGCCGGTTCCTCTGCGGAAGGCACATAAGGAATATCGCGATCCGCTGGCCGATCCGAATCCCAAGTTCCTGCCGCGCAAGCAAAGCGTTTTCAGTCACGTGGAACCGCGCGCCATCGGTTCTGTGCTTGTGCTGGTTGGACTCATCGCCGGGTTGGGATACGGCGGCTGGTCCGTGCTTCAGCAAATTCAGCGTGTAAAGCTTTCTCCCGTGGATCAGTCCCCGGGAGTGACGGCGGAGCTTGATCCGCTCGCGGGAGTCGAGCCGCTGGTGACGGCCGATTCCGCGGTTCTCGATCCGGTGCGGCCTTCGGCCGAGGCCTTTGATCGGCTCTACCGCCCGCAAGCGCTGGACGTTCCGGTTATCGAGAGCCGTGACGGGCCGATTGCCGCCATTGATCCCGCGACTACCGGTATTCTGGCGCACAACGCTCCTGTGGAACTCGCGGAAGCCGCGCTCCCCTTGCCCATTCCCATGCAGACGCCCAATGTCGCCTTGCCGCAGGTAGTCGCTGCTGCAGCGCCGGAGGTTGCGATCATTGCGGTGCGTCCCGCTTGGGTTCGTGTGCAAGCGTCCAATGGCACGATCATCCTCGAGAAGATACTGGACGCGGGCGAGCGTTTCCCCCTTCCGCAAAGCGAAGAACCGGCGACGCTCCGTGCCGGCAATTCCGGGGCCGTGTATTTCGCAGTGAACGGTGAGACTTATGGACCTGCCGCAGCGGGTGCACAGGTTGTCAAGAATGTGAAGCTCTCGCCAGACGCGTTGAAAACCAGCTTTCAGGTGGCCGATCTTGCAAAGGATCCCGCGCTTGCGAAGGTCGTCGCCATGGCGGAGGCGACCGAGTAGTTGCCGACCCATGCTGGCGCAGCTATCTAGGGGTGCGAGAGGAGAGCAGAATGTCGCTCAACCATGTGCGCCCTTGGCGCAACATCTACCGCCGCAAATCACGCCAGATCCGGGTAGGTTCTGTCCTCGTCGGAGGGGATGCGCCGATCTCGGTGCAGACGATGACGAATACACTGACGACCGATGTCGCCGGAACGCTCGACCAGATCAATCGTGCTGCCGCCGTTGGCGCGGATATCGTGCGTGTGTCGACGCCGGATGCAGAATCCACCGCGGCGCTGCGGGAGATCGTGCGCGAAAGCCCGGTGCCGATCGTCGCGGATATCCATTTCCACTACAAGCGTGCCATAGAAGCTGCGGAGGCAGGGGCCGCCTGTCTGCGCATCAATCCCGGCAATATCGGTTCGGCCGAGCGGGTTAGGGAAGTGGTGCGGGCTGCCCGCGATCATGGGTGTTCCATCCGTATCGGAGTGAATGCCGGCTCGCTCGAGCGGCATCTGCTGGAGAAATACGGCGAACCTTGCCCGGATGCGATGGTCGAATCCGGCATGGATCACATCAAGCTTCTGCAGGACAACGACTTTCACGAATTCAAGATCTCGGTAAAGGCGTCGGACGTGTTCCTTGCCGCCGCCGCCTATCAGGCGATCGGTGAGGTGACGGACTGCCCGATCCACCTTGGGATCACCGAAGCGGGCGGGTTGATGTCCGGCACGATCAAATCCGCGATCGGACTGGGCAATCTGCTCTGGATGGGGATTGGCGATACGATCCGGGTTTCGCTCTCCGCCGATCCTGTCGAGGAGGTGAAGGTCGGTTACGATATCTTGAAATCACTGGGGCTACGTCACCGGGGTGTCACGATTATCTCTTGTCCGTCCTGCGCGCGTCAGGGGTTCAACGTGATCGAGACCGTCGCGAAGCTGGAGGAGCGGCTGGCCCATGTGACCACCTCCATGTCGCTGTCCATCATTGGTTGTGTCGTCAACGGTCCGGGCGAGGCGCTGATGACAGATATCGGTTTCACCGGGGGCGGTGCGGGCAACGGTATGGTTTACATGGCGGGCAAGCAGTCGCACCGCATGTCGAACGATGAAATGGTGGACCATATCGTCGGACTTGTGGAGCAGCGCGCCGAAGAAATCAGAGCGCGTGAAGATGAGGAAGCTGCCGCGGCCACTGCTGCGGAATAACTGACTACCGTGGCTCGGCGCTCCTGTCCGAACCACGGCAATCGCGAGAGCTTAACCGCGGGCGTCAGCCACAATCTTGCGCAGTCCGTCGATCGGAACGTAGCCGCGAACCAGAGTGTTGCCGATCACGAACATCGGGGTCCCCTGAATCTGCAGGGCTTCCGCCAGATCATGGTTCTTCTGAATGACTGCTGTCACCTCTGGCGAGTCCATTTCGGCTTTCACCTTGGCAGCATCCAGCCCGAGCTTCTTGGAGAGATCGGCCAACGTCGCTTCCGTAGGCTCGCCTCTGAGTTCCATGAGCGCGTCATGCGCCGTCTTGTAGGCCGCATCCCCTCCAAGGTTCTTGACCGCGATCGCGAACTTGGAAGAGGTGAGCGAAGCCTCGCCCAGAATGGGAAATTCCTTCAGGATGAAACGGATGTTTCCATCGGCGCGGATCAGTTCCTCCACTTCCGGATTAGCCTTCCGACAGTAGCCGCAGCGGTAGTCCATGAATTCGACCAACGTGACATCCCCTTCGGGATTACCACCCACCCAAGAGTAGCCATCGTTGTAGATAGCGTCATGGTTGTTCTGTAGCATCTTGATATCCGCCTGTGCCTGTTGGGCATATTGCTGGGATTCGAGAGCCTGCGACATGTCGATCAGAACATCCGGGTGTTCCATCAGATAGTCCCGAACGGCGGCGCCGAAGGCGGCCTTCTCCTCTGCCGTCATTGACTTGATGTCGAACGCGGCGGCCGGCATCGCGGTTCCGAGGGCGAGCAGCGCACCGAGCGCGAAGCGGCGAAGGGGCAGGGGCATCTGGGGTTCCTTGAACAGCGGAAATAGGGTCTCGGGCGGCTCTCCTCACGGCGGAACGGGTCTTGACCCACCCAATGCCGCGGCAGACAACGACGCCGTCGGTATGCGGCCATCATAAGGAGGGAGCGATGCGGAGTTCAAGGCGGGGACAGGTGGATCCCTTCATCGTGATGGATGTGATGGAAGCCGCGCGTCGGGCCGAAACGGGAGGCCGCCACATCATCCACATGGAAGTGGGCCAGCCGGGAACGCCCGCCCCACGTGGCGCAAGGGATGCGCTGCGTGGGGCGCTGGAGAGCGACGCCTTGGGATATACGGTGGCGCTGGGGTTGCCGGCTCTCCGCGCGGGCATCGCAGGGCTTTATCGCGACTGGTACGGCATCGAGCTTGATCCCGAGCGGGTCGTGGTTACGGCGGGCTCCTCAGGCGCGTTCCTGCTGGCCTTCTCCGCGCTCTTCGACGCGGGGGAGCGCGTCGGCGTGACAGAGCCCGGCTACCCCTCCTACCGTCAGATCCTCCGCGCGCTGTCACTGGAGCCTGTGGGCGTTCAGGCCGCGCTGGAAAACCGCTATCAGCCGGTGCCGGAGGATATCCGCCGGGCAGGCGATCTGGCGGGGATGATCGTGGCCTCTCCCGGCAACCCTTCGGGCACCATGCTGGACCGCGACTCGCTGGTGCGGCTGATTGACATCTGTGCCCGCTCCGGCACCGCTTTCATCTCTGACGAGATCTATCACGGGATCCAGTACGAAGCTCCGGCGGTGAGCGCGCTGGAGATTTCGGATGATGTCTATGTCATCAACTCCTTCTCCAAATATTTCTCCATGACGGGCTGGCGGATTGGCTGGATGGTGGTTCCCCCCGACCATGTGCGGCTGGTGGAGCGGCTGGCACAGAACATGTTCATCTGTCCGTCCCACGCCAGTCAGGTGGCGGCTCTGGGCGCACTCGGTTGTCGGGCGGAACTGGACGGAAATCTCGCCGTCTACGCGGAGAACCGGAGACTGCTGCTGGAGGGGTTGCCAAAGGCGGGGTTCACCCGGATCGCCCCGCCCGATGGTGCCTTTTATATCTATGCCGATGTATCGGAGATGACATCGGACAGTCTGGCCTTTGCCGCCGAGATTCTGGACAAGGCAGGCGTCGCTGTGACGCCGGGGCTGGACTTCGATCCGGTGCGCGGCGCGCGGACACTGCGGTTTTCCTATGCCCGCGCCACGGAGGACATTCGGGAGGGGCTGCGCCGGCTTGCGGTTTTCATGGCGGAAAGAGAGGGATTTCCGACCCCCGCACAATAGGTTAGCTTCAGTTCCAGGGCGCGCCAGACGTCCGGAGAGCGATATGCACCACCCCCTTGTCCGCGCGCTGGCCGCGCTGTTGTTCCTGTTTTGCCTGCCATCCCTGCCGGTTGCAGCGGCGCCTGCCCATATCGACGCGAGCCGGTCCCATGCGCAGACGGGGTGGTGGGAGCTGCGGCTGGCTCTGGCTCTGGACAGGGCAGTGCCCTATCGGCTCACGCTTCGCGCCGATCCCCCGCGCCTGGTCGTGGAGTTGAACGATGCCGATCTCTCCGCGTTCGATCCGCGAGGACTGATCGGTGGTGGGTTGCTGGATGCCCGGGTGGAAAAGGCGGGGAACGGGGTGGCACGGCTGGTACTCACGCTGGATCGTCCACGAGTGGTGACGGAAGCCCTCCTTTCACCTGCCAATCCGGTGCTTCGGCTGCGCCTTTCTCCGGCAGGGCCAGAGGTCTTTGCTTCCGCTGCACGCCCGGATGTGGTCGGGCCGACGCAAACGGCTCCGCTGCCCCGCGGCTCCGGCGCTACCTACGTGATGCTGGATCCCGGTCACGGCGGGATTGATCCCGGCGCGGAGCATGGCGGCACGAACGAGGCGCGTCTGATGCTTGCCTTTGCGTTGGAGCTTCGAGACGTGCTGGAGGCCGCCGGTTTCACGGTTGGCCTCACCCGGGAGGAGGATGTCTTCGTGCCGCTGGAGACACGCATCAGCCGCGCCCATGCGGTGGGAGCGGATGTGTTCTTGTCTCTTCATGCGGATGCGCTGGCGGAGGGGCAGGCGAGCGGTGCGACCGTATATACCCTTTCAACCGCTGCTTCCGACCGAGCCTCGGCAGCGCTTGCGGAGCGGCACGACCGGACGGACATTCTCGCGGGAGTGAACCTGAATGGTCATGACGACCGTATCGCGCAGGTGCTGGTGGATCTGGCGCGGACCGATACCGGTCCGCGCGCGGAGCATCTGGCCGACGCGCTGGTTGCCGCTATCGGCTCTGGGGCGGGGCCGCTTTACAAGACGCCACGGCGTGCGGCGGGCTTCTCCGTGCTGAAATCGCCAAGCATGCCCTCAGTGCTCATCGAGCTGGGCTATCTTTCCAACCCCGCCGATTTTGCGCGCATCGCCAACCCCGATTGGCGGGCGCGGATGGCGGAGGCCATAGCCACGGGACTCGCGGTCTGGCAGCAGGATGATGCGGTGGCGGCGGTTCTTCGCCGCAGGTGACACGAGCCACTCGCGGCAAAGTGACGCCCGGTCGCCACGATGGGAGGCCTGTGCTATTTTGACCCCAGGGCCCCGGCGACATATAAGAGCCCGTTCAGGCAGCGAGGGACGAACCGAGTGCTCAGGGCGATATTCTCATTCTTCGGGACGGTGTTCAGTCTTATCACGCTGGCACTGGTCTTTGGCGCACTCCTTATCGGGGGGGTGTTCTGGAGCTATTCCCGCGATCTGCCCAACCATGAGCAGCTTGCCCAGTATACACCGCCGACCATCAGCCGCGTCTATTCCGGCGAGGGCCGCATGATCGACGAATTCGCCGAGGAGCGCCGTATCTTCGCGCCGATCGACGAGATCCCGGATATCGTCAAGCAGGCATTCATCTCTGCCGAGGACAAGAACTTCTACCATCACCACGGGTTCGACACCCGGGGCATCGTCGCGGCCGCATGGCAAGCCATCGCCTCGCGGGGACAGAGTGTGCGGGGGGCATCCACCATCACGCAACAGGTGATGAAGAACTTCCTGCTCTCGGGGGACCGGACGGGGGAGCGGAAAATCAAGGAGCTGATCCTTGCCACCCGTCTGGAGGAGACGCTCTCGAAGGACAAAATCCTCGAACTCTACCTTAACGAGATTTTCCTCGGTCAGAACGCCTACGGCGTTGCCGCCGCCGCACAGACCTATTTCAACAAGACGCTGGGCCAGCTTTCCGTGGACGAAGCGGCTTTCCTCGCGTCGCTGCCGCAGGCTCCGTCCTCCTACCATCCTGTTCGGGCGAAGGAACGCCTGACCCAGCGGCGGAATTACGTCATCCGGGAGATGTTCCAGAACGGGTACATCGACGCCGCAACCCGCGACGCCGCCCTCGCGGAGCCCCTCAGGTCCGTCCAGAACGGCGACTTTCCCGCGTTCAGGGAGAGCCTGCCGCCCCGCGACTATTTCACTGACGAAATCCGTCGCCAGCTGTCCTCCACCTTCGGGACGCAGGAGTTCTTCGGTGGCGGACTCGCTATCCGGGCTACGATCGACCCGCCGCTTCAGCACCTAGCCGCCGAGTCGCTGCGTGAAGGTTTGGAGAAATTCGACCGCAGCCGTGGCGTCTGGCGGGGCACCGGGAAGACCCTTCCCGCCGAGGCGCTGAAGGATGACAAGAGCTGGCGCGCCGCGCTGGCCTCCACCGATGTGCCGCGGGACATCGATGGCTGGTATCCGGCGGTGGTTCTCTCGCTCGACAAATCCGCCGCGACCATCGGCATTCAGGGTGAGGAGGGCACCGGGACGGTTCCGGCCAGCGATGTCACATGGGCGCGGAAGCTCATCTCGAATGGCAGGCTGGCTCAGAAAGCCAAGGTGCCCGCGGATCTTGTCGATGTGGGCGATGTGGTTATGGTCCGCAAGGAAAGCAGCGGAAACTGGTCGCTCCGGCAGGTGCCGGAAGTGCAGGGTGCCTTCATGGCGATGGATGTGAGCACGGGCCGTGTTCTCGCCATGCAGGGCGGCTTCTCTTATCAGGATTCGGTTTTCAACCGCGCCACGCAGGCGATGCGTCAGCCGGGCTCCTCCTTCAAACCGTTCGTCTATGCCGCCGCGCTGGACGAGGGCTACACCCCGGCCACGATCATCGTGGACGCGCCCATCGAGGTGAACACGCCGCAGGGTATCTGGCGGCCCAAGAACTCGTCCAATAAATACTATGGTCCGACGCCTATGCGGACAGGGATCGAGCAGTCGCGCAACCTGATGACCGTCCGTCTCGCGCAGGAGATCGGCATGGCGAGGGTTGCTGAATATGCTGATCGCTTCGGCATCTACGCCCCTCTGCAACCCCTGTTGGCCAACGCGCTCGGCGCGCAGGAGACCACGCTTTTCAAGATGATCTCTGCCTATGCAATGCTCGCCAACGGTGGCGAGCGCGTGGAGCCGACCTTGGTGGACCGTGTGCAGGATCGTTTCGGCAAGACGATCTACCGCCATGATCAGCGCGATTGCGTGGATTGTGACAGCCCCTATCTGGCGCCCGGCGTGGCCCCGAACGTCGTCTCACACAATGAGCAGGTGATGGACCCGGTGACCGCCTATCAGGTCACGTCGATGCTGCAGGGGGTCATCCAGCGTGGCTCGGGCTCCGGTGTCCGGCTGCGGGTTCCGGTGGCCGGCAAGACGGGGACGACGAACGACGCAAAGGATGTGTGGTTCATCGGCTACACCTCCAATATCGTGGCGGGTTGTTACATGGGTTACGACCAGCCGCGGACGCTTGGCTCCTCCGCTTATGGCGGAACGCTTTGCGTGCCGGTGTTCCAGGCGTTCATGGAGGAGGCGGTAAAACGCTTCGGCGGCACTGATTTCGTGGTGCCGCCGGGTGGACATTTCGTCAAGATCGACCGCTTTTCCGGTGCGCCGCTTCCCGCGGACGCCACCGGCGACAACGTAATCGCCGAATACTTCCGCAACGGGACGGAAAGCATGGGGATCGGCGTCTATGTGGATGGCGGCTTTGCCATGGGTCAGAACCTGCCGCTCTTCGGGCGGGGCGAGACGGATGAAGGCACGGAAGTGCGCACCTCGACGGGAGAGATTCGTGTCATTCCGAAAAAGGCGGATTTCGGCACCATGTCCTCAGGCGGGCTTTACTGACCGCTGCCGGCGCCCGCTTGCCCTGAGCCGAGCAAGAGGATATCACCCCGGCCTGATCCGAAGGAGGCAGACCCATGCGCGCTGAGGCCCAGAACCTTGTCGAGAGCATCCGCAAGAGCCTGAAGCTGCTGTGGCAGCGCATGGACGGCGAAACCGCGAAGCACCGGCTTGAAGAATTCAACGCCATTATTGAGGATCCCGAGCTTTGGGGCGATCCGGCGCGTGCGCAGAAGCTGATGCGGGAGCGGCAGTCGCTGCTGGATGCCGTGTCCAATTACGACAGCATCGACCGTGATCTGAACGATAACATGGAACTGATCGAACTCGGGGAAGCCGAGGGCGACGATGAGGTCGTGCGTGAAGCTGAAGCCGCGCTACGCTCTCTGAAGGACTCTGCCGCGGAGAAGGAGCTGGAGGCGCTTCTGGATGGAGAGGCCGACGGCAACGATACCTTCCTTGAGATCAACGCGGGAGCGGGCGGTACGGAAAGCTGTGACTGGGCCTCCATGCTCGCGCGGATGTATGTCCGCTGGGCGGAGAAAAAGGGCTATACGGTCGAGATGATAGCGGAGACGCCAGGGGAGGAGGCGGGTATTCGCTCCGTCGCCTACAGGATCTCCGGTCACAATGCCTATGGCTGGCTGAAGTCCGAGTCCGGCGTGCATCGCCTCGTGCGGATTTCGCCCTATGATTCCGCCGCCCGACGGCACACCTCGTTCAGCTCTGTCTGGGTCTATCCGGTTGTGGACGACAATATCGAGATCGACATCCCGGACCGCGATATCCGCATTGATACCTACCGTTCCTCCGGCGCGGGCGGCCAGCACGTCAACACAACCGACTCCGCCGTGCGCATCACCCACCTGCCGACCAATATCGTCGTGACGTCCTCCATGAAGTCGCAGCACCAGAACCGGGAAGCGGCGATGAATGCCCTTCGCGCGAGGCTCTATCAGCTCGAACTCGACAAGCGGAACGCGGCCATCAATGCCGCGCACGAAAACAAGGGCGATGCCGGCTGGGGCAATCAGATCCGCTCCTACGTGCTGCAACCTTACCAGATGGTGAAGGATCTGCGCACGGGGGTGGAAACCTCTGACACGCAGGGCGTTCTGGATGGGGATCTGGATCAGTTCATGGCGGCGACGCTTGCGATGGACGTGGCCGGCAAGAGTCGTGCGGAGGCCAACGCCGAGGTCTGAACCCTGCCGTTGAAGGCGGTCATTCAGAACCATGCGAGGGGTCGGGCGCCGCGTCCTGCGGCACCCGAACCGGTCGCGGCGGCGGCAGTCACTTCGCGGCGGCAACCACGATGACCTCGACCTTGTAATCCGGCGCAGCCAGTTTTGACTCGCCCGTCGCACGGGCAGGGGTGTGGCCGGGCGCGACCCAGGCATCCCAAACAGCGTTCATCTCGGCGAAATCGGCGATGTCCGCGAGCCAGATCTGCGCGGAGAGGATGCGGGTCTTGTCCGAACCCGCAGCCGCCAGAAGCCGGTCAACCTCGGCAAGGGCGGCTTCCGTCTGTTCACGGACGCTGGCTCCCGGCGCGCCGATCTGCCCGGCAAGGAAGATCAGGCCGTTGTAGACGACCGCCTCGCTCATGCGGGCGCCGGTTTCGATACGGGTGATGTCAGACATGGATGTCTCCTTCTGTAAGGCAGGATGCCGCCCGCCTCCTAGCGCGGCGCGCGTCCTGTCGCCAGTCTGAAGGGTAGGATCCTCATAGCTACCGAAAGATTTGCGGCTGGAGTGGCCAATCCCGAACCTGCCGGGGGCTGGAAGCGGACGGGCGTTTCGGCTGGGGCTTCGCCGGAATGTCGGGCGAGATGTCATTCCGATCAGCAAGCATGTGTTCTATGGCGTTGGGGTGGGTGCCGCGCCGTGCGGGGGTAGCACCGGGAGCCGCGTTCGACCTTTTCGGGGTGGAGTTCCTCTCCGGCTCTCGAGCGATGGAAAATGCTCACACGCATCCCGTAGTGACCGAAGGCCGGCAGAAGGCATCGACCATCCCGTCGCAGGGGCGGAGGCTGCTTGAAAGCTCATCTCTACCAGCAGCGATATGGAGTGCAGGTCCATCCTGAGCTTGTTTCAGGCCATCGGAGTACGAGAAAATGGTTGGGCAAGGAGAAAACAGCATTCCCCAGTCATGACTCTGCAGCCGTGTCTCCGGGCATGTTCTCGATGGAACCGCCGCGACCCGCGCTATTCCTCTGGCGCGTAGCTTCCGTCCTCGCGGTGACGTTCATTGCCGGAAAGAGGAGGATTGAACACGCAGACCAACCGAAGATCGCCCTTCGTCGCCCGCAGCACATGCGCGTCATTGCGGTCGAGGGCATAGAGCGTGCCGGGCCGTATCGGCCATGTGCGCCCGGTTGCGACCTCCGTCACCTCACCCTCCCCGGAGATGCAATAGTTGGCTTCCAGGTGGTGTTTGTATTCCAGATGCAGTTCTTCCCCCTCCTTCACCAGCGTATCGTGGAGGGAGAATCCCATGCCGTCCGGCTTCAGCAGGATACGGCGGCTTTCCCAGCCCGGACCAGTTGCGTGGTTCGGGCCGGAGATCACATCCGCCAGAGATCTGACGATCATAGCGCCCCCCGGATCATGCCGACGATATCGTAGGTCCGGTCGATGACGGGCGCGGCGATGGCGTTGGCGCGTTCCGCCCCGCGGGCGAGGATCCGGTCGATCTCCGCCGGGTCGGAGGTGAGACGCCGCATCTCGCCGGAGATCGGGGTGAGTTGTGCTACGGCCAGATCCGCAAGCGCCGGCTTGAACGCGCCGAAGCCCTGACCCGCGAACTCCGCCACCACGGCCTCCGGGCTGGTGTCGGCCAGAGCCGCGTAGATGTTGACGAGGTTGCGCGCCTCCGGCCGGTCCTTCAGCCCCTCCAGCGTTTCCGGCAGCGGCTCGGCATCCGTGCGGGCCTTGCGGATCTTGCTGGCGATGGTGTCGGCATCGTCCGTCAGGTTGATGCGGCTCATGTCGGACGGGTCGGATTTCGACATCTTCTTCGACCCGTCACGCAGGCTCATCACCCGCGTCGCCGCGCCCTCGATCACCGGTTCCGGCATCGGGAAGAAATCGACGCCGTAGTCATGGTTGAACTTGGCCGCGATGTCCCGGGTCAGTTCCACATGCTGCTTCTGATCCTCGCCGACGGGAACATGCGTGGCGTGGTAGAGCAGGATGTCGGCCGCCATCAGCGCGGGATAGGCGAACAGCCCGAGCGACACGGCTTCGGCATTCTTGCCAGCTTTGTCCTTGAACTGGGTCATCCGGTTCATCCAGCCGAGCCGGGCGACGCAATCGAAGATCCAGGCGAGCTGCGCATGGCCGACAACCTGGCTCTGGTTGAACAGGATGGAACGCTCCGGGTCCACGCCGGAGGCGATGAATCCGGCCGCCAGTTCCCGCGTCGCGCGGGTGAGGTCGGCGGGATCCTGCCAGACGGTGATCGCATGCATGTCCACGATGCAATAGATCGTCTCGATCCCGTTGTCCTGAGCGGCGGCGAAGCGTTTCAACGCGCCGAGATAGTTGCCCAGTTGCAGGTTGCCCGAGGGTTGGATCCCCGAGAACACCCGTTGCGGGAAGACACGAGGCGTTTGGACCGGCTCGGTCATGATTTTTCTCCGTCTGGATTATATGGCACGGTCGGCTTATCGCTGGTCCATCATCGCGTCAACAGAATGCCGGCCATGCACGATCCAGACCGCTCCCCGCTCAATCCGCTGCCATTCGTCGTCTGGGTGTTGGCAGGCCCCGTCGCCGCCATAGAACTTCTGCTGAGCTTGGCGGATCGGGGGATCGTCGGCGGCGGACTCGGCTTCACCTGGCGGGTGGAAGCAATCCAGCGGTTCGGGTTTTCGGGCCAGATCTTCGATTGGATGGTCGCCAACCACTTCTATCCGGCGGAGCAGATGATCCGCTTCGTGACCTATCCGTTCTTCCACGCGTCCTTCACGCATATGATGTTCGTGTTCGTCTTCATCCTCGCGCTTGGCAAGATGGTGGGGGAGGTATTCTCGACGGCTGCGGTGCTGGCGGTGTTCTTCGGCTCCGCCATCATGGGGGCGCTCGTCTTCGGGGTGCTGCTGGACGATCCCGCGTGGCTTGTGGGCGGATATCCGGCGGTCTACGGGCTGATCGGAGCGTTCACCTTCCTGCTCTGGATGCGGGCTGGGGGGCAGGGATCGGGGCGCCTGCGGGCATTCGGGCTGATCGGCACGCTGCTGGGTATCCAGCTCGTCTTTGGGGCGCTGTTTGGCGGATCCAACGAATGGGTGGCGGACCTGTCGGGTTTTGCGACGGGATTCGGACTGTCATTCGTGGTCTGCCCCGGCGGCTGGCGCCGGGCGCTCGCTCTCATCCGTCAGCGCTGACGGCGAGCCATCCTGAGCAGATCGGCGAGCTTCATGACGCCGAGTGCAATGGCGGTGACGAAGTAAACCGCCATTCCCGTGCCGCAAAGGATGAACAGCGCGAGCACGCGCGTGCCCTTCTGTGTGAGCATGCCATCCAGCACCTGCGTCGCGCCCCAAAGGAACAGCCCCATCACCACCGAGGCGATCAGGATACGCACGAGGTTCTTCAAGAACCGCGGGTCGAAGCGGACGGCTTCGCCCATGCTTCTGGAACCCCACCAGAGCTGGAACACCATCGCCCACGAGGCGGTCGTCGTGCCGATGGCTGCCGCGATGAAGCCCAGCCAGTAGGACAGGCCAAAGGCGAGCAGCGCGTTCACGACCATAGCCACGATGGCATAATGGAAGGGGCGGCGCGTATCCTCCCGCGCGTAGAACACCGGCTGGAGCACCTTCTGAAGCGTGAAGGCCGGCAGTCCCGCGCCATAGACGATCAGGGCCAGCGCGGTATTGGCCGAGTCCGCGGCCGTATATTGCCCCCGCTCGAAGATCACACTGATGATCGGCCCGGCGATGACGATGAGTGCTACCGCAGCGGGCAGGGTCAGGAACAGAGAGAATTCCCATGCGCGGTTATAGGCCGTGCGGCTGCCGCCGATATCACCCGCGCGGAGCCTGCGCGAAAGCTCCGCCGTCAGCACCACGCCCACCGCCGCAGCGACAACCCCGAGCGGGAGCTGATAGATGCGGTCGGCGTTGGACAGCCACGCGATCGCCCCGTCGTAATAGGAGGCGACCTGCCGCCCGACGACGAGGTTGATCTGCACGATCCCGCCCGCGAACACGGCGGGCATCGCGACACGCACCAGCCGCCGCATGTCGGGCGACAGCCGCGGCCATGACAGCCGCATGGAATACCCTTCCTTCCGCGCCGCATGCCAGACCAGCAGGAGTTGCAGCACCCCCCCGACCGGGGTGGCCCAGCTCTGCGTCAGACCCATCTCCCAGCCGTAGTGAATGGACAGGCCGAAAGCGATCAGGAAGACGATGTTCAGCACCGCGGGCGCCATGGACGCGACGGCGAAGCGCCCCGTCGCATTCAGCACTCCCGACAGCATCGCGGTGAGTGAAATGAGCAGGATATAGGGGAAACAGATGCGCCCGAAGGTCACGGCGATATCGAACCGCTCATCTCCCTTGAAGCCGGATGCCATCGCCAGCACCAGCCACGGCATCGCCACGTGAGCGATCATCGTGAGCACGATCAGAACGGACGCGAGGCCCGAGAAGGCATCCTGTGCGAAACCTTTCGCATCCTCCCCCGCCTCGATCTTCTTGGCGAAGATCGGCACGAAAGCGGTGTTGAACGCGCCCTCGGCAAAGATCCGTCGGAACATGTTGGGCAGGGAGAAGGCGACCAGAAACGCCTCCGCCACCGGGCCGGAACCCAGATAGGCGGCGATGATCACGTCGCGGATGAAGCCGAGCAACCGGCTGGCGAAGGTCCAGAATCCGACGGTCAGGAAGCCGTGCAGCAGGCGTATCTGCCGCATTCTAGCTGCGCGCCCTCTCCGCCCCTTCGTCCACCGCTTGGCGGAGTTTCTTTTCCAGCGCCTCGGCGCGCTGCCGTGAATGGATTTTGAGACCGAACATGTCTTTCACGTAGAAGGTGTCCACGACCTGCGCGCCATAGGTCGCGATCTGCGCCGAGGCGATGTAGATGTTGTTGGAGGCAAAAGTCCGCGCGAGATCGTAGAGCAGGCCCGGACGGTCGCGCGTATCCACCTCCACGATGGTGTAGATTTCCGATCCATCGTTGTCGATGGTGATCGCAGTCGGGAAATGAAATCCGCGTTCCCGCTTCTTCACCTTGTCGCGATCTTTCAGCGCCTCCCGGGCGACGACCTCACCCTTCAGCGTCCGCTCGATCATGTTGCGCAGACGCGGCAGCTTGCCGGGATCATAGGGTGCGCCCTCGGCATCCTGCACCCAGAAGGCGGCGGTGGCGTAGCCGTCCTTGGAGGTGAAGGTGCGGGCATCGACCACATTCGCCCCGACAAGCGCCAGCGCCCCCGCCAGCCGCGCGAAAATACCGGGATGATCCGCCAGGGCAAAGCACACGCGGGTTGCGTCCCGATCTTGATCCGGGGTCAGATCAATACGGATCTCATTATCGCTGATACCGCGGAGCTGGTGGGCGAACACTACCTGCGTGTCGAGCGGCAGCCCCTGCCAGTAGGGTCCATAGTGCCTCTGCGTCTCAGCCCGCAGATCCTTCCGGTCCCAGTCGGAGAGAGCGGCGCGGAGCGCCCGTTTCGCCTCCGCCTCCCGGTGGGGGCGATGCGCAGCCTCCAGCCCCATGTCCAGCACGGTCGCTGTCTCCCGGTAGAGCCGGTCGAGCAGCATGGCCTTCCAATTGTTCCAGGTGCCGGGACCCACGCCGATGATGTCGCAGCAGGTGAGCAGGTAGAGCAGGTCGAGCCGCCGCCGGGACCGCACCGTCCGGGCAAAATCCCGCACCGTGCGCGGATCCGACAGGTCGCGTTTCTGCGCTGCATCCGACATGACGAGGTGGTTGCGGACCAGCCACTCGACCAGTTCCGACTCCTGCGCGTTCAGGCCCAGCCGCGGTGCCACACGCCGGGCGATCTGAGCGCCGAGGATGGAGTGATCCTCCGGCCGTCCCTTGCCGATATCGTGCAGCAGCAACGCCACGTAGATCACCCGGCGGTTCACCGTGCCTTCGGCAGTGATATGCGTGGCGAGCGGCAGTTCACGCGCCAACTCCCCTCGCTCTATCATCGCGAGGGTGGAGATGCACTGAATGGTGTGCTCGTCCACCGTGTAATGGTGATAGACGTTGAACTGCATCATCGCAACGATCGGCTCGAATTCGGGCATGAAGGCCGCCACGACGCCGAGTTCATTCATCCGGCGCAGGCTCCGCTCCGGGTTGCCGTGCTTCAGCAGCAGGTCGAGGAAGATGCGGTTCGCCTCCCTGTCCTGACGCATGTCCTCGTCGATGAGGTCGAGATGCGCGGCGACGAGCCGCATGGCGTCGGGATGGATCAGGTGGCCGGTCCGCAGACCTTCCTCGAAAATCCGCAGCAGGTTCAGCTTGTCCGACAGGAACCCCTTCTCATCGGCGACGGCGATGCGGTTGTGGCGGAGAACATAGCCCTCATGCAATCGTTTCGGGCGCCGGAACAGCCCTACGGTGACAGGGGTAGTCTTGACGTGCCGTGCCTCGAGCGCGGTCAGGAAGATACGCGTGAGTTCGCCCACCTTGGTCGCATGGCGGAAGTAGTCCTGCATGAAGAACTCGACCGCACGCCGCCCCGCGCCGTCCTGATAGCCCATGCGGGGGGCCACCTCCAGTTGCAGGTCGAACGTCAACTGGTCCGTCGCGCGTCCCGTCAGGTAGTGCAGGTGACAGCGCACCGCCCAAAGAAACCGCTCCGCCCGGTCGAACGCCGCGAACTCATCCGCCGTGATGAGGCCGAGCCCGACGAGATCACACACCTCCTCCACGCCCGTCACGTATTTCGCGATCCAGTAGAGCGTCTGGAGGTCCCGCAGGCCCCCCTTGCCCTCCTTCACATTAGGCTCAAGCATGTAGCGCTGGCCCTGCCGCTGGTGCCGCTCGGTGCGTTCGGCGAGCTTGGCTTCGACGAATTCCGCGGCGGTGCGGGAGAAGAGCTCCTTGCGCAGCCTGCCGTGGAGCATCTTGGCCTGGCCCTTGTCACCGGTGATGTAGCGCTCTTCCAGCAGGGCGGTCCGAACGGTGATATCCTCGCGCGCCTGGCTCAGACATTCGGCGATGGAGCGGCTGGCGTGCCCGACCTTCAGCTTCAGATCCCAGAGGATGTAGAGCATGGATTCGATCAATGTCTTGACCGTCCCGTTCTCTGCATCGGGCGTCAGGAACAGCAGGTCCACATCCGAGAAGGGGGCCATCTCCCCGCGTCCGTAACCTCCAACCGCAAGTAGAGTGACCTTGCGATCATCCAGATTTTCGGCGGGGAGAAGGTGGCGCCGCACCACCTCCAGCGCTGTCTGCACCACCTGATCAGTCAGCCAGCTCATGGAGGCGACGGTGATGTCGGAGGCCAGCGGCGTGGCCAGAAACGCTTCCCTGATCTCGTTGAAGCCGCGCTGGCGTTCCGCACCGATCCGGGCAACGGCGACCGCACGAAGGGCGCGCGCATCGGGCGCCGACAGATCGGCGATCTCGGTCTCTATCTGCGCCAGCACTGCCTCGGCGTCGAACAGAGCGACCTCCGGCAGTATGAGTGTTACAGCCGTGGTATCGCTTTGCGGCGTTGCTGCCGCATCAGGAACCGGCACCGCTGAAGCTTCTGGGCGCATTTTCCACCACCTCGACCCTGTTGTCGCGGAGTTGCGCAACAGCCAATGCCCTTTGGTTACTGCCGTCTGCGGTGAATCGGAAGACGCCATTCGCACCGACGAAGCCGGAGGGCTGGGTCAGGGAGGCCCGGCCCAGCGGATCCGCCCGTCCCGAACGAACAGCGGCGCCGATGGCGGCCATACCGTCATAGGCCAGCGCGGCAAGCGGATGGGGTGCAGCGCCGTAGGCCCCCGCATAACGGGCATTGAACTGCGCCGTGATGGCGGGATCGGGCACAGCGAAATACCCTCCCTGAAGCGACGGCGTCGTGACCGCGCTTGCGGGCACGTCCCAACGCGTCAGGCCGTAAAACGCGGTGACGTTGGGGTCGATACCGTTGTCGCGCAGAAGTTGCGTCAGCATGGGCAGTGCGCCCGCTGTCCCCGCGGTAAAGAACACACCGCTCGCACCGGTATTACGCACGGTGGTGGCGATATTCGGCGCGGCGGCCGTCACGCCCTGCTGCGACAGCTCATAGCTCTCAGCGCCGGCGACGCGGATGCCATTGGCGGCGGCGGCCGTTTCGATCGCCCGACGCCCCACCTGACCGGAGGCGTCAGGATCGCTCACCACGACGATGTCGCGACGGCCCTGACCTGCCGCGAACCGCATCAACCGATCGGCGGAGTTGGCGAATGTCTGGCCCAGAACGAAGACGTTCCCGCCAGCGATATCGGAATTGTTGGAGAAGCTGAGCACGTTTATCCCGCGAGAGGCAACAGCGCTTCCCGCAGCGTTGGCATCCTGCGCATGGATCGGTCCCAGAATGATCTTCGCGCCTTCATCCACGGCTCGCATCGCCATGGCGGAGGCTTGTGTGGGACTGCCCGCGGTATCATAGACCCGCAGATCGATACTTACCCCCTGAAGATCAGCGATGGCCAGACGCGCCGCGTTTTCGAGGTTCTGTGCAACCAGCCGGTCGCTCGCACTCGCGCTCTGCGGCAGGAGCAGGGCGACCTGAACCGCCTGAGAGGGATTGACGGTGCCCCGGCTGACGTTGCCGGTCGGCGCACAGGCCGCAAGCGCTCCGGCCGCCAGAAGTCCGGTTGCGCTGCGGAAGAGGTTGCGGATGCCGATCGGGCGGGTGAAAAACGGGCGACGTGTCACGGCGTCGGTCATGCGGCTATCCCTCTGGCTGACGGCCCGTTGGGGCCGGGCGTTCAAGCGAAGTCTAGGGCGACCTCCCGGAAATGCTAGGCGGGGCGGGCGCATAAGTAAACAGAAGGCGGCAAAGATGCATTCCATCGGCGAAAGGGGGCCGCTCGCGCCCGGCCTGTATTTCATCGCGACGCCGATCGGCGCCGCGCGGGATATCACCTTGCGCGCGCTCGACATCCTGGCCACGGCGGATGTTCTGGCGGCGGAAGATACCCGGACCCTGCGGCACCTGATGGAGATCCATGGCATCGCGCTGGGTGACAGGCCGCTCGTCGCCTATCACGATCACAATGGAGAGGTCGCGCGGCCGCGCCTGCTTCGGGCGCTGGGGGAGGGGAAATCGGTGGCGTATGCTTCGGAAGCAGGGACGCCGCTGGTTGCCGATCCGGGATTCCAGCTTGGCCGCGCCGCGATTGCGGAGGGATTCGCCGTCACTTCCGCGCCCGGGCCATCGGCGGTCCTCGCGGCGCTGACTGTCTCCGGCCTGCCCAGCGACCGCTTCCTGTTCGCAGGTTTTCTTCCTCAGCAGGGCGGCCCGCGGCAGAGGGCGCTGGCAGGGCTCTCCGAGATCGCCGCGACGGTGATTTTCTATGAATCTCCCAAACGCGTTCACCGATTGTTAGGGGAATTGAGCGCATCCTGGGGAAGAGAGCGTCAGGCGGTCGTATGCCGCGAACTCACCAAGAGGTTTGAAGAGGTGAGCCGCGGCACATTGGGGGAGTTGGAGGAGGCTTTCGCCGGGCGCGATGTAAAGGGGGAGGTCGTGGTTCTGGTGGATCGGCCGGGCGAAGGGCAGGCAGACCCGGCGGCGGTGGAGGAAGCATTGCGGGAGGCTTTAGGGCGTTTGCGGGTGAAGGACGCCGCTGCGGAAGTTGCCTCGAGATTCAATCTGCCGCGGCGCGATGTCTATCAGACGGCGCTCACACTTCAGGGCGAGAACAAGGATTAGCATGGACGGCGCAACGCGATATCATTCGGGGCTGGCGGCGGAAGCTTCTGTCCTTCGGCACTATGTTCGGTTGGGCGCACACTGCCTCGCGGAGCGCTGGCGCGGGCGCGCGGGCGAGATCGACCTCATCTTCCAGCAGGGTGAGGACGTGATCTTCGTCGAGGTGAAAAGAGCGGCGACCATTGCGCGTGCCGCCGAACGTCTTGCGCCCCGGCAAAGCATGCGACTGCTGCGCGCGGCTGAGGAATACCTTTCGCAATTGCCGGCGGGCCTGTCCTCTCCTTCCCGCTTCGACGTGGCGCTCGTGGATGCCACGGGTCGTGTCGAAACGCTGCAAAACGCGCTGATGGCCTGAGGCGGGCCGATTGCATCGCAGCCGGGCTTGCGTCATTCAGGGGCAGAAGCTTCTCGGGAGACAGGCATGACCCTGAACGTCGCCATTCAGATGGACCCGATCGGTCCGGTCAACATCGATGCGGACAGCACCTTCCGCATTGCGGAGGAGGCGCAGAAGCGCGGTCACCGTCTGTTCTATTATACTCCGGATAAACTCTACTTCCGGGAAGGGGAGGTCAGGGCGAAGGGGCACCCGCTGACGGTCCGCCGTGTGAAAGGCGATCACTTCACGTTGGGCGATCTGGGGGACGTGCGACTTTCCGACTTCGACGTGGTCTGGCTCCGGCAGGATCCGCCCTTCGATATGGCCTATATCACCACGACCCATCTGCTTGATCTCATTCATCCGGAAACGCTGGTGGTGAATGATCCCTTCTGGGTGCGGAATGCGCCCGAAAAGCTGCTGGTTCTCCAGTTTCCCGACCTGACGCCGCCGACCGCCATTGCCCGCGATCTGGACACGATCCGTGCCTTCAAGGCAGATCATGGGGATGTCATCCTGAAGCCGCTTTACGGCAATGGTGGCGCAGGGGTGTTCCGGCTGGACGAGAATGACCGGAACCTCTCTTCGCTCTATGAGCTGTTCACGGGCTTCTCGCGGGAGCCGCTGATCGTTCAGAAATTCCTTCCTGCAGTGGCAAAGGGCGACAAAAGGATCATTCTCGTGGACGGAGAGCCGGTCGGCGCGATCAACCGAGTGCCGCAGGCGGGGGAAACACGTTCCAACATGCATGTCGGCGGCAGGCCGGAGAAAGTCAGCCTCACAGAGCGGGACAGAGAAATCTGTGCGGCGATCGGGCCAACCCTGCGAGAGAAGGGGCAGATTTTCGTGGGAATAGATGTCATCGGCGACTGGCTCACGGAAATCAACCTCACCTCCCCCACGGGGATACAGGAACTTGAGCGCTTCGATGGCACGAATACTGCTGAGGTGATCTGGAAGGTGATCGAGGCGCGCGTCAGCCGCTAAAATCGATCTTTAGGGCGGGAACCGTCTTCGGTGTTCTGCGTTGGCCCCGCAGAACAAATGCTCCCTCAGGAGAAACCGATGACTAAGACCGATGATATCCGCCGCTCGATCGAGAGCCAGATTTCCGACCTGCAGGATCAGCTGCACAGCCTGCGCGGCGACCTTTCGGAGCGGGGGCACGAATTTTATGATGCGGCGCAAGATCATGCGCATGTGGCGGCAAAGCAATTCCGTAAGCAGGCGCGTGTCATGGGTGACGTCGCGCGCGATAACCCGGGTAGCGCCGCGACGATCCTGTCGGTCGTGGCGCTGACGTGCCTAGGCCTTGGGTATCTTGCAGGCCGTTCCTCCGCCGAAGATCACTGGTAAGACTCGATCAGATTCTTCCGATCTGCGTGGCGGCCAGATCGGTTTCTTGAAAGACCGCCGAATTCTTGCCTTCAGGCTAGGAGGAATGGATGGAAGGTTCTGCTCAGGTCGGCTGGATCGCAGCGATCATCATAGGCGGTATCGCCGGTTGGGCCGCATCTGCCCTTATGAAAAGCGATACGGGTGTTTTTCTGAACATCATTCTGGGCATAGTCGGCGCGGCGGTTGCTAGCTTCTTGCTTGGCTTCTTGGGCGTCGGTTTCGGCGGTTGGCTGGGCTATCTCGTTGCCGGTGTGATTGGCGCGTGCATTCTTATTGGACTGGCGCGAATGCTTCGCGGAGCGCGATAGGATTATCTTTTTGAAGAAGCTGGCGCGGGCTTGGTCCCGCGCGTTTTTCATGTCTGGGCCACATCTTCGAGGCGAAGTTGCACCCGCTGCCGCCCTTGCCATTCGTCCACTTCGACACGCCCCGCAACGTGAAGGCGGGAGCCCTCCTTCAAAGCCTCCCCCAACGGAGTTCCTGCGGCGCTGAAGGAGATACCCTCCACCGTTCCCGTTCCGTCGGAAAACCGCACGCGCATGTGGCCGTTGCCAAAAACCTTCACGGATGACGCCCGCTGATCGGGAAAGGCGAATCTCGGAGCAGGGGCGCCCGCGCCAAAAGGACCTGCGGTTTCCATCTCCCCGATCATCTGGATCGTCGCCGCGCCGGAAGTCAAAAGTCCGTCCAGCTTCAGATCCGCGGGCCCCATCGTTCCCGCACCCTGACGAGCTAGCAACTCCCCGAGGCGCTCCATCGCCTCTTCCATGCGGGAGGGATCGACCGTCAGGCCCGCAGCCATTTTGTGACCCCCGCCGCGCAGCAGCAACCCTTCAGAAGCGACACGATGGATCGCCGCGCCGAGATCGACGCCGGCGATGGATCGTCCGGATCCCTTGCCTTCCCCGGCACTCAGTCCGATCACGACGGCTGGGCGGTTGGTCGCCTCTTTCAGCCTGGCCGCAACGATACCGACCACGCCGGGATGCCAGCCTTCGCCAGCGGCCCAGACGAGCGGCCCGTCAAGTCCTCTTGCCTCCGCCTGGGTGAGGGCGGCTTCCCTCACTCGAGCTTCGATGTCCCGCCGTTCGGTATTGAGCGCGTCCAGCCGCGCGGCAAGGGCTTCCGCCTCATGCGGATCATCCGTTGCAAGCAGCCGCGCTCCCAGATCGGCCGCCCCGATCCGCCCCCCGGCATTCACGCGCGGTCCGAGCAGGAAGCCAAGGTGATAAGGGGTTGGGGCCCGGTCCATCCGCGCGACATCGGCGAGCGCGGTCAGCCCCGTCCGTTCCCGTCGCCCCATCACCTTCAGCCCCTGTCGAACAAAGGCCCGGTTCACGCCGACAAGCGGGGCCACATCGGCAACCGTCGCAAGCGCTACGAGATCGAGCAGGGCTATCAGGTCCGGCCCGTTGATGCCTTCGCTCCGCAGTTGGCGGTTGGCCTCCACCAGCATGAGGAACACGACGGAGGCCGCGCAGAGGTAACTCAGATCGCCACTCTCATCCTGCCGGTTAGGATTCACCACCGCCAGCGCATCGGGCAGCGTTTCACCGCCAAGATGGTGATCGAGGACCACGACATCCGTTCCGGCGGCGGCAGAGATCGCCTCATGAGACAGCGTCCCGCAATCCACGCAGACGATGAGATCGTGCCCCTCCGCCAACTTCCGCATCGCTGGCGGATTGGGGCCGTAGCCTTCCTCGATCCGGTCCGGAATGTAGAGCGTCGCGGGATGGCCGAAATGCCGCAGCCATGTAATGAGCAGCGCGGCGGAGGAGCCGCCATCCACGTCATAATCGGCAAAGACGGCGATCCGCTCCCGCCGTTTCAGCGCGGCGAGAAAGCGTCGCGCGGCCAGATCCATATCGCGAAGGTTGAGTGGATCGGGCAGCAGGTCGCGGAGTGCCGGGGCACAGTAAAGAGCGGCATCCTGTGCGGACACCCCCTGCCGGACAAGCACTCGGCAGAGGGGAAGGGGCAGGCACGTGCCCTGCGTCATCGCTTCGGCGAGGCGGTCCTCCTCTACTCCGGGACCGACCCAGCGGCGCCCGGTCGCGGACCGCTCGACGCCGAGGAAGGCGGGGCGGAGGAGAGCCGCCGCGTCGGTCACTTCACCGGGTTGCGGTAGCTCATCCGACGGACGGAGCCGGTCTTGGACCGCATGAGGATGGTTTCGGTTGTGATGAAGCCGATTTCGCGCTTGATCCCGTGGACGAGGTTGCCGTCCGTCACGCCGGTCGCGGCGAAGATCACGTCGGCCGTGACAAGGTCGTCACGCTGATAGACGCGGTCGAGATCGTCGATCCCGGCCTTCCGTGCCCGTCCGATTTCGTCGTCGTTGCGGAACAGCAGCCGCCCGTAGAACTGGCCGCCCAGGCATTTGAGCGCGGAGGCGGCGAGAACGCCTTCCGGGGCGCCGCCCGAGCCCATGTAGATGTCGATCCCGCTGCCGGGCGTCGCGCAATGGATCACCCCCGCAACGTCGCCGTCCGTGATGAGCCGGATCGCTGCGCCCGTCGCACGAACCTCGGCGATGAGATCCTCATGGCGCTCGCGCTCAAGGATGCAGGCAGTGATATCGGAGGGCTTGCCGCCCTTCGCCTTCGCCAGTCGCTCGATCCGTTCGGTCGGTGACATCGCGAGCGTCACGATGTTCGTCTCATAGCCCGGGCCGATGGCGAGCTTCTCCATATAGGTGTCCGGCGCGTGCAGAAGCGTGCCCGCGGGCGCCATGGAGATCACAGTGAGCGCGTTGGGCATGTCCTTCGCCGTCAGCGTCGTGCCTTCGAGCGGGTCGAGCGCGATGTCAACAGCCGGCCCTTTGCCGGTGCCGACCTTCTCGCCGATATAGAGCATCGGGGCTTCGTCCCGCTCCCCCTCGCCGATCACCACCGTCCCGGCGATGTCGAGCATGTTGAGCTGGTTCCGCATGGCATTGACGGCGGCCTGGTCCGCGGCCTTCTCATCTCCCCTGCCGACGAGATGGGCGGAGGCGATGGCCGCCGCCTCTGACACGCGGGCGAGGCCCAGAGAAAGCATGCGGTCGTGGAACTCAACATCATTCGCCATTCGGCCTGTCCCCTTGCGGTTCGTTGTTCGGTGGCATTGGTTTATCCCCGTGCAGGCGCGGAAACAAGGCTGCCTCGGGGGAGAGGCAGCCTTGCCAGCAGGTCATGGCGGCGGAGGATATTTTCAGACCGCCTCGATCCGAATGGCCACGGGTTCGCCCACGACGACGCCGGTATCTCGGAAGCCCGCGAGCGCGACGTCGATGGAATCGCGCATGGTGCGATGGGTGACGATGATAACCGGCGCGGTCGGCTCGCTATGCCCATACTGGCGCATCCGGTCGATGGAGATCCCTGCATCGCCCAGTTGCGTGGCAATGCGGGCCAGTGCGCCGGGCTTGTCCAGAAGCGTCATGCGCAGGTAGTAGGGCGCGGGCACGGCGGCCTTGGCCGGAATGGCGCGTGTCAGGCCGCTCGCCGGGCGGCCGAAAGGTGGAATCCGCAGGCCACGGGCAATGTCGATCACGTCGCCCATGACCGCGGAAGCGGTCGGCCCTTCGCCGGCGCCGGGGCCGCGGAGAACGATCTGGCCCACGGCATCGCCCTCCAGCACAACCATGTTGGTGCCGCCCTCGAGCTGGCCCAGCGGGCTTTGCGCGGGGACGAGGCAGGGCGTCATCCGCTGCTCCAGCCCGCGGCCCGTCATCTGAGCCACCCCCAGAAGCTTGATGCGGAAGCCGAGGTTTCCGGCATGCCGGATGTCGTCGATGGAGATCTGGCCGATGCCTTCCAGCTCCACCGAATCAAAGTCCACCTCCGTTCCGAATGCGATGGCGGAGAGGAGCGAGAGCTTGTGCCCCGCGTCTATCCCGTCCACGTCGAGGCTCGGATCGGCCTCCAGATAGCCGAGCGAGCGGGCCTCCTCGAACACCGTTTCATAAGGGAGACCCGCGCTTTCCATCCGGGTCAGGATGTAGTTGCACGTGCCGTTCATCACGCCCATCACGCGCTTGATCTCGTTGCCCGCAAGGCCTTCGGTCAGTGCTTTGATGACGGGGATGCCACCCGCGACGGCCGCTTCGAACCGGAGTGCCGTTCCCGCGGCTTCCACCTTTCGGGCCAAATCCTGACCATGGTGGGCCAGGAGAGCCTTGTTTGCGGTCACGACATCCTTGCCGGCGGCGATGGCCGCTTCGGTCGCGGCCTTCGCGGGGCCATCGGACCCGCCCATCACTTCCACCACGACATCCACATCGTCGCGGCGGGCCAGCGCCACAGGATCATCCTCCCACGCGTAACCCGACAGATCGACGCCCCGGTTGCGCTTGCGATCGCGCGCCGAAACGGCGGAGATCGTGACGGGGCGCCCAGCGCGCGCGGTAATGAGGTCGGGATGCGTCTGAATAATGCGGATCACGCCGGTGCCGACGGTGCCGAGTCCGGCGAGGCCGAGGCGCAGGGGCGTGGTCATGGTATCCTCCAGTGCAAAATCCAGCCCGCGTCTGTTAGCGGCTTGCAGAAGCTACCGCAACGCCCGCTTTATGCGCAGGCGGGAGCGTGGCGCCGCTGCATAGCCACGCCGCGCTTCGGGCTACTGGTCGAGGTTGCGGTTTTGCAGCAGCCGTGCCCGTCGCGCGGTCTCTGCTCCGGCAGCCTGCACTTGAGTGGTGTCGTCAGGGGTGATGCGCGTTGTCGCCTGTGCAAGCAACGGGCCTGTGGGGACGATCTCGGGGTAGGGTTCGCGCCTGGCCTCTGCGCTTCCCAATGTGCGGAGCTCGGGTGCATCCGGCGGGCTGCATGCGGAAAACAGGCCTGTGGCGAGTGCAACCAGCAGAAAAGGCGGGCGGATTTGCAAGGCGTTCTCCGGGAGGTTTCACATGCGCCGAGGCAGAGTCGCATGGGCCGCAACGCTCTGCAAGCCGAAGGCGAGGACTTCCGGCGCCAGAGCCCGCCAGGCCGGCAGCGAACTGAGAATTTGCCCGACAGAGGATTGACCAGCCATCCCCCGGTCTGACACAGCGTCTGCTTGGAAATGAACGATTGTTCAGTTAAGGCTGAACGCATGGCGCGCACGACAGGTTCCCGATCCGACATCACCCGGCAGCGTTTGCAGGATGCCGCGCTGCGCCTTTTCGCGGCCGAGGGTTATGCCGCCGTCTCCATGCGGCGGATCGCGGCGGAGGTAGGTGTGCAGGCGGGCGCGCTCTATCTCTATACCCCCGACAAGCAGACCCTGCTGTTCGACCTCATGCATACGCACATGCAGGACATCCTCGCCGCCTGGGAAGGGGAGGCACCGCGGGGGGGAGGGGATCCCCGCGCGCGGCTCGATGCCTTCGTTGCGTTCCACCTACGCTTCAACCTCGACCGGCCAGAAGCGGTTTTCGTGTCCTACATGGAGCTCCGCAGTCTGGAACCGGGGAACTTCGCTCTGATAGAGGGCCTGCGCCGCCGATATGAGGATGCTCTGGAAGCGATCCTGTCCGAAGGCGTAAGGGCCGGGGTCTTTCGCATCGCCGACACGCGTGTCACTACGCTTGCGCTTATCGCGATGCTGACGGGGGTCAATACCTGGTATCGCTCGGGCGGACGGTTGAGCAGAGAAGGCGTCACCCGGCTTTACACCGGGCTGGCCCATGGAACAGTGGGGGCGATGGGTGCCCCCAACTGCTGAATTACCGCTCTTGCAAGATCACAGCCCCTTGGAGCGATAGGCTGTCGCGACCCGCCCGATCGCGACCATATATGCGGCCATGCGGAGATCCTGCACGTCGCCGCGACCGTTCCAGATTTCGCGCATGGACTGATAAGCCTCGCGCATCGTGTCATCGAGACCCGAGCGCACATGCTCGATCTCTCCCGCGCCGCGAAGATACTGTTCCTTGAAGCCGGGCGACAGCGTCCAGTCCAAGCCCTTGTCCGCAGCGAGACGCTCAAGCTCATCGACGAGCAGGCGGTGACGCGCCTCCTCCTGCCGCCGTTCCATCCGACCGAACTTGATGTGTGAGAGGTTCCCGACCCATTCGAAATAGGACACGGTCACCCCACCGGCATTGGCGTACATGTCCGGCAGAATCACGACGCCCTTTTGCCGGAGGATCTCGTCTGCCCCTGCGGTGATCGGGCCGTTCGCAGCCTCCACTATCAGGGGCGCCTTCACCTGTGCGGCATTGTCGAGATTGATGACGCCCTCCATCGCGGCGGGGATCAGGATGTCGCATTCCGTCTCCAGAAGCTTGGAGCCATCGCTGACTAAGGTCGCGAAGGGATAGCCCTTCACACCGCCCTGCCGGCTGATCCACTCCTTGACGGAAAGCACGTCCAGCCCGTCCTCCGAATAGATCGCGCCGTCCCGTTCGATGATGCCGGTGATCTTCGCGCCGTCTTCCAGCGACAGGAACTGCGCGGCGTGAAAGCCGACGTTGCCGAGGCCTTGGACGATGATCCGCTTGCCGTCCAGCCCGCCGGAGAGATGTGCGCGACGCACGTCTTCCGGGTAGCGGAAGAATTCACGGAGCGCGTACTGCACGCCGCGCCCTGTCGCCTCCACCCGCCCGGCGATACCGCCGGCATGGACAGGCTTGCCGGTGACGCAGGCGGCGGCGTTGATGTCGGTCGTATGCATCCGCGCATACTGGTCGGCGATCCACGCCATCTCCCGCTCTCCCGTGCCCATGTCGGGGGCGGGGACGTTCTGGGACGGGTTGATGAGGTCGCGCTTGATGAGTTCGTAGGCGAAGCGGCGGGTGATCCGCTCCAGCTCATGCTCCTCCCATTCGCGGGGGTCGATGCAGAGCCCGCCCTTGGAGCCACCGAAGGGGATCTGCACCAGCGCGCATTTATAAGTCATCAGCGCGGCCAGCGCCTCCACCTCGTCCTGATTGACGGTGGAGGCATAACGGATGCCGCCCTTCACTGGCTCCATATGCTCCGAATGCACCGACCTGTAGCCGGTGAAGGTGTGGATCTGCCCCCGCAGGCGCACGCCGAAGCGGACGACATAAGTGGAGTTGCAGACCCTGATCTTCTCCTCCAGCCCCGGGGAGAGATCGAGAAGCTTCACGGCGCGCCCATACATGAGATCGACGGAATCGCGGAAGCTCGGTTCGACTGCGGTCGCCATTGGAATTCCTTCTGATTTCGCAGCGAGTCCATGCGGATCTAGCATGGCGTGACTTGGCGTCGATAGCGGCAGAATAGCACGCCGGGCATACTGTGGCTTTTGCCATCTTCCCGACTTTGCCCTCCTCATTCGGTTTGCGCGCGCCAAACGGTCGTTACCCTCCGGCGCGATCGGGTCTGGGGCATGGACAGAGACGACGGTTCACCGGATAATCCGCGGATGAGTCTTCCCCCCGGTTTCCTTGATGAACTGCGCTCTCGCCTTTCGCTGACCCAGGTGGTCGGGCGCAAGGTGTCGTGGGACCTGCGCAAGTCCAATCAGGGGAAGGGCGACATGTGGGCGCCCTGTCCCTTCCACCAGGAGAAGTCCGCCTCCTTCCACGTCGATGACCGCAAGGGCTTCTACTACTGTTTCGGCTGCCACGCGAAAGGCGATGTGATCACCTTCGTCAAGGAGACGGAGAACGTCGGCTTTATCGAAGCCGTCGAAATCCTTGCGCGCGAAGCCGGCATGCCGATGCCCCAGCGCACCGCCGGAGAGCAGGAGCGCGCGGATCTCCGCTCCGGGCTGGTAGAGGTGATGGAAGCGAGCGTACGCTTTTACCGGCTGCAGCTTGCGGGCGGGGCAGGAGCCGCGGCCCGGGACTATCTGGATCGGCGCGGGCTCGACATGGCGGGGCGGGAGCGGTTCGGCATCGGTTATGCGCCGGACAGCCGTACGGCGCTCTGGTCGCATCTGACGGGCGCGGGCGTTGCGCCGCAGCGGATCGTGGAGGCAGGGCTGGCCATTGCGCCGGATGACGGCGGCACTCCCTACGACCGGTTCCGGGGACGCATCATGTTCCCGATCAGGGATGCACGAGGGCGGTGCATCGCCTTCGGCGGAAGGGCGTTGGATCCGAACGCGCGGGCGAAATACCTGAACTCGCCGGAAACGCCGCTCTTCGACAAGGGGCGGACGCTCTACAACATCGGGCCGGCGCGGGAGGCGGCGGGAAAGGGCAATACCCTTCTGGTCGCCGAAGGCTATATGGACGTCATTGCGCTGTCGGAGGCGGGTTTCGCCGCGGCGGTGGCGCCCCTGGGGACGGCAGTGACGGAGGACCAGCTCCGCCTTCTGTGGCGGATCGCCGATGAGCCGGTGGTGGCGCTGGACGGCGACAAGGCAGGGATTCGCGCGGCGCTTCGCGTGGTGGACCTTGCCCTGCCGCTTCTGGAGGCGGGCAAGAGCCTGCGGTTTGCCCTGCTTCCCGAAGGACGCGACCCCGACGACCTGATCCGCGCCGAAGGCCGCAGCGCGATGCAGCGGGTCATCGACCGGGCCGAGCCGATGGTGAGCCTGCTGTGGCGGCGGGAAACCGAAGGCCATGTCTTCGACAGCCCCGAGCGCCGCGCCGCGCTGGACAAGCGTCTGCGCGAAGTGCTGCGGACGATCCGCGACCCCTCGCTCCGCCGCCATTATGGCGAGGAGATCGCCCGACTCCGACAGGACCTGTTCGGACGCGGTTCCGCTGTTCCGCGCAACCGATTCGCGGTACAAGGCCGCCGGGGCAAGCCGGCAGCGCCCGTCGGTCCGGCACCGGCCACGCGCCGCTCCCTTTTGGCGACGGCGGAAGGCGTGGAGGATTCGCTGCGGGAAGCGGTGATTCTCGCCGCACTCCTGACACATCCTGCCCTTATCGAGCGATTCGAGGCGGATCTGGAAGCGACGGAGATGATCTCCCCTGATCATCGTGCCCTGCGGATAGCAATCCTGCGCAACAGTCAGGCAGCACCGGAAGAGATACAGGCAAAAATAGCTTCAGAGGCCGCGCCCGCCCTTGAAAAGCTGTGGAGTTCAAGCCATGTGACCATCGCACCCCCGATCCGCAATCCGGGCGATATTGAGTTGGCCGAGATGTGTCTGGCCGAGGAATTCGCCAAACTAGACGCGCGACGCGGGGCCAGGAAAGAGATCGAGGACGCGGTGGAGGACCTCGGCGGGGTGGTTGACGAGGGGCTGACATGGCGACTCGGTCGTGCCGCTGAGGCCGTCGAACGCGCCGGAAGAAGACATCACGAGGACGCCAGTGACTTGGGAGAGGACCGCTCGGCCCTGTCGCGGCATCTTCAGACACTGATTGATAGGGAGATCTGGGTGAAGAACAGGAAGCCTCGATGATGTATCGGCTGTGATTCGGCCAAACGATTCGATAAACCTCACCCATGATTCGGACCCCCGAGGAGAGCGCATGGCCATCAAGGAAACCGACGACGGCAAGACGGACGATCAGGATGCTGAAATCACGCTCGACATGAGCCAGACTGCGGTCAAGAAAATGATCGCAGATGCGCGTGAGCGGGGGTTCATCACCTACGACCAGCTGAACGCCGTTCTGCCGCCAGAGCAGGTTTCCTCTGAGCAGATCGAGGATGTGATGGCGATGCTGTCCGAGATGGGCATCAACGTCATCGAAGACGATGAAGCCGAGGAGACGGAGAGCGAAGGCGGGGCGGTAGTGGAAACTTCCGGCTCCCGCGAAGTCGCCATCGCCGGTGTCCAGTCCGAGACGCTCGACCGCACCGACGATCCGGTGCGGATGTATCTGCGCGAGATGGGCTCTGTCGAACTGCTGTCGCGCGAGGGCGAGATCGCCATCGCCAAGCGGATCGAGGCCGGTCGCAACACGATGATCGCCGGGCTGTGCGAAAGCCCCCTGACTTTCCAGGCCATCACCATCTGGCGGGACGAGCTCCTGTCGGAGGACATTCTGCTGCGCGACGTCATCGATCTGGAGGCGACCTTCGGTCGCTCCATGGATGATGACGACATGGAAGGCCCTGTGGTTGAAGGGCTCGACATGGAGCAGGGGGCCGATGCCGCCCCCCGCCGCGCTTCCTCTGCTGAGCCGGAGCTGGACGCCGATGGCAACCCCATCATGCGGTCCGACGACGATGACGAGGATGAGGACGGCTCCAACATGTCGCTGGCCGCGATGGAGACCGCTCTGAAGCCGCGGGTGCTGGAAACGCTCGACGCTATCGCTTCCGACTATGAGCGTCTTGCCGAGATGCAGGATCTGCGCATGTCGGCCACGCTGAACGAGGACAACACCTTCTCGCTGGAAGCGGAAACCGCTTACCAGAAGCTGCGCGGCCAGATGGTCCATCAGGTGAACTCGCTTCATCTGCACAACAACCGGATCGAAGCGCTGATCGACCAGCTCTACGGCATCAACCGCAAGATCATGTCGATCGACTCGAACATGGTGAAGTTGGCTGATGCGGCGCGCATCAACCGGCGCGAGTTCATAGACGAGTATCGCGGCTATGAACTCGATCCGACTTGGCTTGAGCGCATGGCGGGCAAGCAGGGCCGGGGCTGGCAGGTGCTGATCGAAAAGTCGCGCGCCAAGGTGGAAGGGCTGCGGGCCGAAATGGCGCAGGTCGGCCAGTATGTCGGCGTCGATATCCAGGAATTCCGCCGCATTGTCTCCCAGGTCCAGAAGGGTGAGAAGGAAGCCCGGCAGGCCAAAAAAGAGATGGTGGAGGCGAACCTCCGGCTCGTGATCTCCATCGCGAAGAAATACACGAACCGTGGTCTGCAATTCCTTGATCTTATTCAGGAAGGCAACATCGGCCTGATGAAGGCGGTGGATAAATTCGAGTATCGCCGCGGCTACAAGTTCTCCACTTACGCGACGTGGTGGATCCGTCAGGCGATCACCCGCTCCATCGCCGATCAGGCACGCACGATCCGTATCCCGGTCCACATGATCGAGACGATCAACAAGCTCGTCCGCACGGGTCGGCAGATGCTGCATGAGATCGGCCGGGAACCGACGCCGGAGGAGCTTGCAGAGAAGCTTCAGATGCCGCTGGAGAAAGTTCGCAAGGTGATGAAGATCGCCAAGGAGCCGATCTCCCTCGAAACCCCCATCGGGGACGAGGAGGACAGCCAGCTCGGCGATTTCATCGAGGACAAGAACGCCGTCCTGCCGCTCGACAGCGCCATTCAGGAAAACCTGAAGGAGACGACGACGCGGGTTCTGGCTTCCCTTACCCCGCGGGAGGAACGGGTTCTCCGCATGCGTTTTGGCATCGGCATGAACACCGATCATACGCTGGAAGAGGTGGGTCAGCAGTTCTCTGTTACCCGCGAGCGGATCCGGCAGATCGAGGCCAAGGCGCTTCGAAAGCTCAAGCATCCCAGCCGCAGCCGCAAACTCCGTTCGTTCCTCGATCAGTAAGCCTTTCGTAGTCTTGGGCATTCAGCCTGATTGATCCTTGGGCGCATTCCCCTCCGCGGGAATGCGCCCTATATGTTTGGGCAAGAAGGAGGCTTCCATGACCCTGATAAAACTCCTTTCCTGTGCGGCACTCGCGGCGCTTCTCTCCGGCCCCGCAACGGCGGCTGTCACACGGAGCGGATTGCGGGTGGATCCGGTCGACGCGAACCGGTTCATCGTTCAGCCGAAGGGGGCGATCGGCGAGTCCGATCTGTGGTGCGCCGCTGCGCAGTTCGCCCGGCGTCAAGGCCTCCCTGCTGCGGGGCGAATCTGGCGGGTCACGCCCCCTCCGATGCGGGGCGGGCGGGGCGTGATGTTCTCCTTCTCGCCGGAGGACAGTAGCGGGAAAACCGGCGTCTTTACTCTCGGAGGACGGCAGGACGGCTCCTTCAACCGCAGTTTTGCCGAACAGCTCTGCTGGAATCCGTCGGAGAGGCGGGACTGAAGTTTTCGCTTGCACGACCCGGCTGACAGCGGAACAATGAGTGAACCTGAATTGGAGACACTCATGACGTCCCTGGAAAGCCTTCCGCAGGACATACAATATCTGCTGGGCGGCTTTAGTCTTCTCTGCTTTATCTTGTTTTTAACGCTGTTGCGGACTCGCCGGATGAAGCGTGACGCGGTTGACGCTTCCGATGCCTTCGAACGGGAGACGCGGGCGCTCCGCACCCGCCTCGCGGAGCGGGAAGACGAGCTTGCGGAGCGAACTGCGACCCTTGCGCGATCTGAGGAGCGCGCGACGGAGGCGCATGTCCGCGCCGAGCGCCTGGAGGAGACGGTAGCGGGGCTTCGCGACCGGTTGGGCGCCCTTCGGCAGGAGGCCGGGCAGGTTCAGTCGGCCCTCGAGATGGCGCGGCGCGAAGGAGAGAGGCTGAGGGTCGAAGCGCGCGGTCGCGAAATGGCCATGGAGAAGGACAGGGAAGCCGCCACGCGTGAGATCGCGCTCCTGAAGGAACTGCGCGAGGAAATGACAACGCGGTTCCGAGACATGTCGGACGAAACGTTGCGCCGGCAGAATGCCGATTTCTCCAAGGCGCAGACGGATCGGCTCACGGCACTCCTGAATCCGTTCCGCGAGCATGTCGTTCGGTTCGAAGAGGAATTGCGCAACGTCCACCGCGCAGCCGATCTGGAGCGGGCACGGCTCGGAGAGCAGATCTCGCTGCTTCATCGCCGGTCTGAGGAGATCAGTCAGGAGGCCGTCGCCCTCACCCGTGCGCTGAAGGGGGACAAGCAGCGGCAGGGTGCCTGGGGGGAGATGATTCTGGAACGGATTCTGGAGGAATCCGGACTGGAGCGGGACATTCACTATGAAGTGCAGGCTGTCCGTCGCGATGATGCGGGCAAGACGTTCCGGCCAGACGTGATCGTGCGGATGCCGCGCGGCAAAGTCGTCATCATCGACTCCAAGGTGTCGCTGGTCGCCTATGAGTCCGCGGTGAATGCGGGCAGCCCGGAGGAGCGCGTGTTGCACATCCGGGACCATGTTGCTGCAATCCGCTCGCATATCGACCGGTTGGGAGCCAAGGACTACGCGGGCACGGATGCCGAGGCCGTCGATTACGTATTGATGTTCGTGCCGATAGAAGGCGCGCTGTCGGAGGCGCTGCGCGAGCAGGGCGATCTGACTTCCTACGCTCTGGCGCGTGGGATCGGCCTGATGACGCCCACGACCCTGATGGTTGCCCTTCGTACGATCGAGCATGTCTGGACGGTGGACAGGCGGGAGAAGAACGCCGAAGAAATCGCCCGCCGCGCAGGGCTTCTTTATGACAAGGTGGCGGGTTTCGTGGATGACCTCGCTTCGGTGAGCACGCATCTTGGGCGCGCCGCCTCCGCGCATGAAGCGGCTGTGTCCAAGCTTTCGCGGGGGAGCGGAAACGTTCTGGGACAGGTGGACAAGCTCAAGAAACTGGGCGCACGCAGCAACCGCAGTATGGCGCTCGACTTCGATGAGGAAGAGGATACGCCGCTGATCCCCGGTCACGCGGCTGAATGATGTTGGCCGAGCTGAGTATCATGACACGCGGCCGGGGGATGTACGAGATCACCGGGAGGGTGGCGGAACTGCTGCCCGCGCAAGACGGCCTTCTGACGCTCTTTGTCCGGCATACTTCGTGCTCCCTCCTGATTCAGGAAAATGCCGATCCGGATGTGCAACAGGATCTCGCGGCCTTCTTCGCGCGGTTTGTCCCGGATGCCGACGACCCTCGCATGGATTATCTGGTGCATCGCTCGGAGGGGCCGGACGACATGCCCGCCCATATCAAGGCGGCTGTATTGCCTGTTTCGCTTTCCATTCCCGTATCGCACGGGCGTATGCTGCTCGGGACTTGGCAGGGCATCTACCTCATGGAACACCGTGCGGCACCACATTGCCGAAAGATCGCGCTGCATTTCATGTGACGCAGGCTAGTCACAACGGTCGCCCAACATCTGGGGGCTGAAATGGGCACTACCCAAGGGGTGGGAGTGTTCCTATAGTCACTGTGGATAAGTCATGAAATGCGACAAGGTGAAGGCGGATGCGCTGCCCGTTCTGCGGAAACATAGATACGCAGGTCAAGGATTCCCGGCCTGCTGAGGATCATGTATCGATCCGTCGACGCCGGTTCTGCCCGGCCTGCGGTGGGCGGTTCACCACTTATGAACGGGTGCAGCTTCGTGATCTGGTCGTCATCAAGTCCTCCGGGCGGCGGGAGGATTTCGACCGGGGCAAGCTGGAGCGCTCTATCCGCATCGCCATGCAGAAGCGGCCCATAAATCCTGAACGCATCGACCAGATGATCTCGGGTATTGTGCGGCGGCTGGAAAGTCTTGGCGATACGGACATCCCGTCCAAGGTGATCGGCGAGATCGTGATGGAGACCCTCGCCAGGATAGATACTGTCTCTTACGTGCGTTTTGCCAGCGTATACAAGAACTTCCAGGCTGCGGACGATTTCGACAAGTTCGTGTCGGAGCTTCGTCCAGCCGCGTCGTCAGAAGAGTGAAGAAGCTCAGCGACATCGACGCCCGCTACCTGACAATGGCTATTGCGCTCGGCGAACGCGGATGGGGACGCGTATGGCCGAACCCCGCTGTGGGCTGTGTGATCGTGCGGGACGGACGTATCGTCGGGCGTGGCTGGACCCAGCCCGGGGGTAGGCCCCATGCAGAGGTCGTGGCGCTTCGCGAGGCCGGGGACGCCGCGAGAGGGGCAACTGCATATGTCAGTCTGGAGCCTTGCTCTCATTACGGGAAAACGCCCCCTTGTGCAGAGGCGCTGATTGCCGCTGGCATCACCCGGGTGGTCAGCGCGCTTGAGGATCCCGATCCTCGCGTTGCGGGGCGAGGGCACCGGATGCTGGCAGATGCGGGCCTCGTGGTGCTTGCCAATGCCTTGCCGGATATGGCGGAAAGGTCTCATCGGGGGTTTCTGAGCCGTGTGCGAAAGGGGCGTCCCATGCTCACGCTCAAGCTCGCCACAACGCTCGACGGTCGTATCGCCACAGGGGCAGGGGAAAGCCGGTGGATCACCGGCCCGGAGGCCCGGCGCTATGTTCATCTCATGCGGGCGCGACATGATGCCGTGCTGGTTGGCGGAGGGACCGCGCGTGCAGATGATCCCGGTCTGACAGTACGTGATCTGGGCACCGTTTCTTCCCCCGTCCGCGTAGTGGCTGCTGCGGCGCTTGACTTGCCGACTGACGGCCAGCTCGCGCGGACCGCGGCCGAGGGGCCGCCGGTATGGCTGCTTTTCGATGCAGCGCGTGCCCCCGCTGCGGCACGACGTTTCTGGGAGAAGGCGGGTGCGCGCCTGCTGCCGGTGTCCACGGATGCGACGGGCGGATTGGCTGCACGCGCCATGTTTGCGGCTCTTGGTGCACAGGGCCTGACACGGGTTTTCTGTGAAGGGGGCGGGATGCTTGCGGCTTCCCTGCTCCGCGCCGCGATCGTGGACGATCTGGCCATGTTTACAGCCGGTCGCGCGATCGGCGCGGATGGTCACGCTGCCGTGGGGCCGCTGGCGCTCGATCGACTGGCGGAAGCGCCGCGGTTCAGCCTGCGGGAGAGCCGGGCGATCGGCGCTGACATGCTGACCCGGTGGGAAGCTGTCTGAAGCATCGCCGCCCAGCTCCGTCTTGCCCTTCACGCCCAGTGGAGCTAGGGGTAGGCGCGAAAGGAACCGGCCATGTTCACGGGGATTGTCACCGATATCGGAGAAGTGCTGGCGCTGGAGCAGCGGGGCGATCTGCGCGCGCGGATCTCCACGCGTTACGATGTCGATCGGATCGATCTCGGGGCGTCCATAGCTTGTGACGGGGTCTGTCTGACGGTCGTGGAAACCGGGCATTCCGACACGTCCGGCTGGTTCGAGGTCGATATCTCGGCAGAGACGATCGCCGCCAGTGCGCTTGGTGCGTGGGTGGTTGGCCGGCCGGTCAATCTCGAACGCGCACTCCGCGTGGGTGATGAACTGGGCGGGCATATCGTCTCCGGCCATGTCGATGGCATGGCGGAGATCATGGAGATGCGTCATGAGGGTGACAGCACCCGCGTGACCCTCAAGGCGCCGGAGCTTCTTGCCCCTTTTATTGCACCTAAAGGCTCAATTGCGCTCGACGGCATTTCGCTGACGGTGAATGAGGTCAACGGGCCGGACTTCGGGGTGAACCTCATCCCGCATACCAAACAGGTGACGACCTGGGGCAGGCTCGCCCTGGGGCAGGTCGTCAATATCGAGATCGATACGCTGGCGCGCTATGTCGCCCGCCTGCGGGAATGGAGCAAGCCGTGATCGACCATACCCCCTCCGTCTATTCCGACGCCGTTTCTTCCATCGAGGAGATCATCGACGACGCCCGGAATGGCAGGATGTTCATTCTTGTTGACCATGAAGACCGTGAAAACGAAGGCGATCTTGTTATTCCGGCCCAGATGGCCACACCCTCCGCGATCAATTTCATGGCGACCTACGGGCGCGGGCTGATCTGCCTTGCGCTGACCGGAGAGCGGATTGACGCGCTGAAACTGCCGCTCATGTCGGCCAACAACTCCACCCGGCACGAAACCGCCTTCACCGTGTCCATTGAGGCGCGGGAAGGTGTGACCACTGGGATTTCGGCGCATGACCGCGCGCGTACCGTCTCGGTCGCGATCGACCCGACCAAAGGAGCGAGCGATATCGGTACGCCGGGCCATGTCTTTCCGCTTCGCGCGCGCGAGGGCGGCGTGCTCGTCCGCGCCGGCCACACTGAAGCGGCGGTGGACATCGCGCGGCTGGCCGGTCTCAACCCCTCCGGCGTGATCTGTGAGATCATGAACGAGGACGGGACGATGGCGCGGTTGCCCGATCTCGTCGCCTTCGCACAGAAGCATGGGATCAAGATCGGCACGATTTCAGACCTGATCGCCTATCGCCGTCGCTACGACAACCTCGTGCATGAGGTTGCGGTGAAAAAGATCACCTCCAGCTATGGGGGTGACTGGCTCATGCGGCTCTATTCCGATGAAACGCAGGCGGCGGAGCATATTGTGCTCTCCAAGGGCAATATCGGTCTGGCGGAGCCGCTTCTCGTGCGGGTTCACACGCTCGACCCGCTGGAGGATGCGCTCGGGATCGGCTCGGCATCCGGTAATCTCGCCGCCTCGATGCGCCTTATTGCAGCGGAAGGGCGGGGTCTGATGGTGCTGATCCGCGATACCTCGATGAAGCTCTCCACGCAGGAGGAGGCCGCCCCCCATACGCTGCGGCATTACGGGGTGGGGGCGCAGATTCTCGCGTCGCTCGGTCTGTCCAAGATCATCCTGCTGTCCAATTCGCCGACACCGCGCGTCGTCGGCCTTGACGGTTACGGTCTGTCCATCGAGGGCACCCGGCCGATCCCCAAGGAGTAAAACCATGGCCTCGGCCGAAACCCATTACTCGCCGCCGGTTCCGGCTTTTGACACAGCGCCGAAGGTTCTGATTGTCGTTGCGCCCTATTACAAGGATATTGCCGACGCGCTTGTCGCGGGAGCAAAGGCGATGCTGGAGAGGTCTGGCGCGACATGGGAACTCATTGAAGTGCCCGGCGCACTGGAAATTCCGCCCGCCATCGGCATTGCGCTGCGTCAGTCGGACTATGACGGCTATGTCGCCCTCGGCTGTGTGATCCGGGGGGAGACCACCCATTATGAAACGGTGTGCAACGACAGCTCCCGCGGGCTGATGCAGCTCGGCCTTGGCGGCGCCTGCCTCGGCAACGGTATCCTGACGGTTGAGAACCGAGATCAGGCGGTGGTTCGCGCCGATCCTGATGGTCAGGACAAGGGCGGCGGGGCTGCGGCCGCGGCGCTGCATTTGATTGCGCTCACACGCTCGCTGAAGCGCGCGCCTCGTGAAGTCGGTTTCGTGCGGAAGGCTGGCGAATGACCAGCGCTCCCAACAAACGGCAGATGCGATCGGCCGCTCGGCTTTACGCCGTGCAGGCCTTGTTCCAGATGGAGGCGTCCAGCACCACCGTGGACAAGGTGATGCGCGAGTTCGAGACATGGCGTTTCGGCGCCGAGATCGACGAGGGAACGGCGCTGACCGAGGGCGATGTCGACCACTTCCGCAAGGTGGTGGAGGGCGCGGTGACTTGGCAGGCCAAGATCGACCAGATGACGGACCGCGCGCTGGTGGCCAAATGGCCCATCGACCGGATCGACCCGGTGATCCGCGCGTTGTTCCGCGCGGCGGGGGCAGAGTTCACTGCGACAGATACACCTCCACGTGTCGTCATCACCGAATATGTCGATGTAGCGCATGCCTTCTTTCCGGATGGCCGGGAGCCGAAGTTCGTCAATGCGGTGCTTGACCATATGGCCCGCGAAGCCCGGCCCGAAGCATTCTAAGGGGAGGGGGCGTCTTCGCGCCCCGCCCGCAACTCGACCTCCAGAAACCGTTCGAAGGCGTCGAGCTCCACTGGCTCGAATTGCCCGAAACCCTGCATCCAGACGGAGGCTTCGCGCAAGGCGTCCGGGTCGAGTTTGCACCAGTTGATCCGGCCACGTTTCTCCTGCGTAATCAGACCTGCTCCCGCGAGGATGGCAAGGTGCTTTGAGATCGCTGCGAGCGTGATGTCGAATGGCTGCGCCACGTCGCTGACGGCCATGTCGTCTTCCAGCAGAAGCGCAAGTATCGCACGCCGCGTCGGGTCTGCGAGGGCCGAAAATACCAGGTCCAATCGACTGTCCATGCGCCGCCATAGGCCAGAAGGCGGCTGACGGTCAACCTATTGGTTGAATAATGCAGATAAGCTGCGGGCGCTAACATGCCGGGCGCCGCTGTAGGTCGAAAGTATTATATAAAATAAAATATTTAATAACAGTGTGTTATGCTGTACTATTAACTTAATATGTCAGCTTGACTTGAGCGCTTGCGCCCCCTAGTTTCGCCGCAACTTTCCGGAAGGTGCGGGAATGACGGAAGAACCGGATCAGGAGCGGCTGCGCCAGCTCGAAGAACGGCTCTCCCGAATGAAGCGGGACAAAGCCCCCGTCGCACGCAAGGAACAGGGTGGTTTCACCCAGGGCGAAGTTGCCTGGCGAATGGTGATCGAAATGGTCTCCGGTTTGCTGATTGGCTTCGGTATCGGATACGGGCTCGACTATCTGTTCGGGACGCTGCCGATCCTGCTGGTGATCTTCACTCTCCTCGGTCTTGTTGCCGGGGTGAAGACGATGCTCGGCACTGCTGCCGAATTGAACGCCAAGACCGGGCAGGCGCCTGCCAGCCGCGACGACGAGGGAAACTGACTTGGAACACGAAAGCTCGAGCCCCTTTGCGATCCACCCGATGGATCAATTCGTCGTAAAGCCGTTGTTTGGCGGCGGTGAGGTTCACTGGTACACGATCACCAATGTGACGCTCTGGCTTGCTCTGGCCGTTCTGGCTATTTTTGCGATACTGGTGCTCGGCACCCGCCGTCGGGGGATCATCCCGTCGCGTAGCCAGTCCGTCGCAGAGCTGATGTACGGTTTCATTCACAACATGGTGGAAGAGGTGACGGGGCATGAGGGGGTGAAGTATTTCCCCTGGGTGCTGACCTTCTTCCTGTTCATCCTGTTTGCGAACCTGCTGGGTCTGATCCCTGGCTCCTTCACCACGACCTCCTCCCTCGCTGTGACGGTGACGCTCGCTCTTCTGGTGTTCTTCGGCGTTACGATTATCGGTTTCATCCGTAAGGGACCGGGATTTCTCAAGATGTTCTGGGTGACCTCCGCGCCGCTGGCGCTGCGGCCGATCCTTGCCGTGATCGAGGTGATCTCCTACTTCGTGCGTCCGGTCAGCCACTCCATCCGGCTTGGCGGCAACCTCATGGCGGGTCACGCGGTGATCAAGGTGTTCGCCGGTTTCGCCACTGTCCTGGCCATCGCGCCGGTTTCCATTCTTGCTGTCACCGCGATCTACGGGCTGGAAGTGCTCGTGGCCGTTGTGCAGGCCTACGTCTTCACCATTCTGACCTGCGTCTATCTGAAGGACGCGGTGGGCGACGCCCACCACTGACCCCGGTCGGATCAACTCATCCCAGCCATTCCCATCAAGGAGATACGACATGGAAGGCGAACTCGCTCTTATGGGCAAATACCTCGGTGCTGGCCTCGCGGCTATCGGCCTCGCGGGCGCTGGCCTCGGCGTCGGTAACATCGCGGGCAAATTCCTTGAAGGCGCGCTGCGTAACCCGTCCGCTGCGCCGGGCCAAACGGCGAACCTGTTCGTCGGCATCGCCTTCGCCGAAGCTCTGGGCATCTTCTCGTTCCTGATCGCCCTCCTCCTGATGTTCGCCGTCTGATCCGACGGATCGACGAACGATAGTAGGGCGGTGCTTGGCGCCGCCCGCTTCAGGCTTTCGGGGGACGCGACATGGATTACGCACAGGAGGAGGCGGTCGCCGCGGCGGGTATGCCGCAGCTCGACTTCTCGGTCTGGCCAAACCAGATCTTCTGGCTCCTTATCGCGCTTGGCGCGATTTACTTCATCCTGACGCGCATCGCGCTGCCCCGGATCTCCGGCGTGCTGTCCGAGCGTAACGGGACAATTGCCAATGACATCGCTCAGGCGGAAGAACTCAAGCTGAAGGCGAAAGCGGCGGAGGAGGCCTACACCAAGGCGCTCGCCGACGCGCGGACAGAATCTGGTCGCATCGCCGAAGCGGCACGTGCCGAGATCCAGAAGGAACTCGATGCGGCGATCGCGCACGCAGATGCAGAAATTGCTGCCCGGACTGCTGAATCCGAAGCACGGATCGCGGATATCCGCGCCGGTGCCGCGGAAAGTGTGCGTGAGGTCGCGCACGAGACCGCCCGCGCTATCGTGACCGCTCTGGGTGGTCGTGCCGGCGACGAGGCGCTGGTGCAGGCAGTCGATCAGCGGGTGAAAGGGTGAGGGTCATGCGGATCATAACGACTACCGCTGTGGCACTGACGGTTGCGACCCCAGCGCTTGCCGCGTCGGCGCACGGCTTCTTCACCTTCCACAATACGAACTTCACGGTGATGCTGGGCGCACTGGTCTTCATCGCCATTCTGTTGTGGTTCGGTGTTCCAGGCAAGGTCATGGGTCTGCTCGACAAGCGGGCAGTCACGATCAAGAGCGAACTCGAAGAAGCAAAGGCGCTTCGAGAGGAGGCGCAGAAAATTCTCGCTTCCTATGAACGGCGTCAGCGCGAAGTTCAGGATCAGGCCCAGCAGATCGTTGCAAACGCCAAGAAGGAAGCCGAGGCTGCCGCCGCGCAAGCCAAGGTTGATCTCGAACGCGCTGTTGCTCGGCGACTGCAGACTGCAGAAGGGCAGATCGGTGTAGCCGAAGCCGAAGCCGTGCGCAAAGTGCGTGATGAGGCGGTTGCCATCGCAGTCGCCGCCGCGGGCGAAGTCATTGCCAAGCAGATGACCAAGGATGAGGCGAACGAGATGATCGACCGTTCTCTTGGCGAAGTGGAGAAGCGCCTTCACTGAAGGCGTCTGTCCAGACCGCAAAAGCCCGGCAGCATTGCCGGGCTTTTTTCGTTTCAGTATCGGATGGGCTGCTGCGCCGGTTCACCCGTTCGGGCGTATGGTGATTTCGACACGACGGTTCTGTGCACGACCCTCTACCGTCGCATTGCTGGCGATGGGCTGGGTGGAAGCGCGCCCGACGGTGCTGATGCGGTAGGCGGGAACACCATTGGTGGTCAACACATTGGCGACCGATTGTGCGCGGCGCTGGGACAGGTCCTGATTATGCGCAGCCGTGCCGGTAGAATCGGTGTGCCCGGTGACGACGATGGTGCTGTTGGGATATTGCAGAAGGTTTTTGGCGACAGCAGAAATGTCGCGCTGGGTCTGTATGCTCACCGTCGCGCTGTCCGTGGCGAAGGTAATAGCTTCCGGCAGCGTCACAACGAGTTCGTTGCCGGTGTTGACGATGCCGATATTGGGGTTGTTGACGTCGCGCCGCAGATCAGCGGCCTGCGCGTCCAAGGTAGAGCCGAGCGCCCCGCCAATGCCTGCGCCGATTGCGCCGCCGACAGCGGACGTGACCCATTTGTTGTGGGACTTGCTTGTGGAGCCGATCGCGGCACCGCCAAGCGCGCCGAGAATGGCGCCGGTCTGCGCCCCGGAGTTGCTGCCATCGCCCGTCGCGCAGCCGGAGAGCGCGAAGGCCCCGAGCATCGCGCTGATGAGATAGGTTTTTGCGTGCATGTCCCGCCTCGCCCTGTGCTTTTCTTCGCCCGATATCACGGGCATAAGCGCTATAGCACCGCCGATCCCGATGCGGCAACTCAGCCCGGGCATTTCACGAAAATGCGAACGCTTTCAGTTGATTGTCGCGTCGAGGCGCGCCGATTCCCATGCCAGCATGGCGCGTTTGACCGGAAGCCCCCAATGGTAGCCCGTGAGCCGCCCACTGGAAGAGATCGCCCGGTGGCAGGGAATGATCCAGCTGACCGGATTACGGCCCACTGCTGCCCCGACGGCACGGTTGGCCTTGGGAGAACCAATGGCCCGCGCGATCTCACCATAGGTCGTCACGTGACCGGTCGGGATCTGCATCAGCGCCTCCCACACCTTGATCTGGAAGGGTGCTCCGATCAGATGGAGCCGGGTTTCACCTTCGCCACCGAAGGCGGGGGAGAGCAGGCCCGCTACGCTTTCATCAGCTTGAAAGGTCGCCTTGGGCCAACGTGATGTCATGTCGGCCATCGCCGCGTCGCGCCCGGTTTCCTCTGTGAAGGCTAGCCCGCAAAGCCCGCGCTCTGTCGCCATGACAACGGTGTCGCCAAAGGGACTCGCAGCGAAGGTGTGACGGATGGTCAACCCCGCGCCGCCTTTGGCGTAATCGCCGGGGGACATGGCCTCCCAACTCATGAACAGGTCATGCAGGCGTGACGGCCCTGAAAGACCGCTGGCGAGAGCGGTGTCCAGCACCGTAAACCGCTCGGCCAGCAGCCGGCGTGCATGGTCGAGCGCCAGATACTGTTGGTATCGCTTCGGAGAGACACCGACCCAGCGGGAGAAGGTGCGCTGGAAATGCGCGGGAGACAGGCCCAGTTGCGCAGCCAGGGTCTCAAGCGGCATCTCCCCCTCGCGATCAATGATGTCCAGCGCACGGGCGATGAGCGCATAGTGGTAGCTGGCGGGTGAGGTATCGTTGGACATGGCGTTTCTCCTTGCCTGCAGCATAAGCCCGCAAGCGCGTTTTCTCGACCCGGATCCTGCGGAATACCGTGGGGGGTTGTCGTGTTGCCTTCGGCGAAGTAGGCGGGGAGCATGGCCAGACAGCTCGACTATAGCGACATGAAGGAGGTCTTCCGCCGGTTCGAGGAGCGGGAGCCGGAGCCTGTGGGCGAGTTGAACTACACCAACGCCTTTACCCTCCTGGTCGCGGTGGCACTTTCAGCTCAGGCGACGGATGTCGGTGTCAACAAGGCCACGAAGGGCCTGTTCGAAGTGGCCGATACACCCGCGAAGATGCTGGCTCTGGGCGAGGAGGGCATCATCTCTCACATCCGAACCATCGGCCTTTATCGCAACAAGGCCAGAAACGTGCTGAAACTCTCCGCACTGCTGCAGGAGCATTTCGGGGGAGAGGTGCCGTCGTCTCGCGCGGCGCTGGAGACGCTGCCGGGGGTGGGACGGAAAACGGCAAACGTGGTGCTGAACACCTGGTTCGGCTTCCCCGCACAGGCGGTGGACACCCATATCTTCCGCGTCGGAAATAGAAGCGGCATCGCCGTGGGGCGCAATGTGGAAGTGGTGGAGCGGGCGATCGAGGATAACGTGCCCGTCGAATTCCAGCGCCATGCGCATCACTGGCTGATCCTGCACGGACGCTACACCTGCAAGGCACGTGCGCCTCTTTGCGCTGTCTGCCTCATCCGGGACATCTGCCTCTACGAAGAAAAGACGCTCGCGGGCGGCAAGATGTCCGCGCCGATTGATCCTTGAGCCAAAAGCGCTACGTGCCGCCTTGTTCGCAAGGAGGATTCCATGACCACTCTCTATTTCCGTAACGGCACCTGCGCGCTTGGGCCTCATATCGCGCTTGAATGGATCGGGGCGCGCTATGAGGCAGTCGTTGCCCCTGCCGGTTCGGCGGAACTGCTGGCGATGAATGCGTCCGGTGCCGTGCCGGTGTTGAAGGAGGACGATGGTTGGGTGCTGACCCAGGCGGGCGCAATCCTGCGCTACCTGCTGATGAAGCATCCCGATTCCGGTCTGGACGGAGAGGAAGGGACGCGCGGTCAGGCGGAATTCGAACGCTGGATTTGCTTCCTCACAGGCGATCTTCATCCCTCTTTCTATCCCGTCTTCATGCCCGACCGCTACACCACCGACCAAAGCGATGGCGCGAAAGCTCAAGTTGTCGAAGCGGGTCTGGGGCTGGTGCGGAAGAATCTCCGGCTGCTGGATGCACAGCTTGAGGGGAAAGAGTGGATCCTCGGACCCCGATCTGTCGTAGATGCCTATGCCTTTCCGATGATACGCTGGGCCCGCGCCAAGCTGCCCGACGGGCTTGACGCCTATACCAATGTCATGGCGCTTTATGACCGGCTGGCCGCAGATCCCGCCGTGCAGCGTGCCGTCAAGTTTCAGGCGGAGGCGAAAGCCCCCTGAGGCGCTTTTGGGCTTCCGTTCCGGCGACGAAAATCGGAGGGTCCGGCCAATTCAACGGAGGCCCCAATGAAGAAATACCAGGTCGTCGGCATCGGTAATGCCATGGTTGACGTGTTGTCCCGCACCGACGAGGCCTTTCTTGCACAGAATGGCGTCGAAAAGGGCATCATGCAGCTCATCGACATGGACCGCGCGATTGAGCTCTACGGTCATATCGGGCCGTCGCGCGAGATATCAGGTGGGTCCGCAGCTAATACGGTTGCGGGCATCGCCGGATTGGGAGGCCGGACGGCCTATGTCGGAAAGGTTCGGGATGATCAGCTCGGCGCGATCTTCGCCCACGACCTGCGGGCACAGGGCGCCGATTACGACACGCCGCTTGCCCCCGCCAACTCTTTGCAGGAGACGGGGCGCTGTATTGTGCTGGTGACGCCGGATGGCGAGCGTTCGATGAACACATACCTTGGCATTTCGGAATTCCTGACGCCTGCGGATATCGACGAGGGTCAGATGGCCGCGGCGGACTGGATCTATCTGGAAGGCTACCGTTTCGACGGGCCGGAAAGCATGGAAGCTTTCGCCAAGGCGATCCGGGCGACGAAAGGGGCAGGGGGCCGCGTATCGCTGACCCTGTCGGACCCGTTCTGCGTGGATCGTCACCGCGATGCATTCCGGCAGATGATCCGGGAGGATCTGGACCTGCTCTTTGCCAACCGGGCCGAGATCGTCTCCATGTATGGTGGTACGTTCGAGCAGGCGATGGCCGCCGCCGCGGCAGAGCTGGAGATTGCCGTGGTAACGGATTCGGAAAACGGTGCCCATGTGATGCAAGGCGGTCAGCACTGGCATGTTCCAGCTGTAAAAACCGGAATCGTGGATGCGACCGGCGCCGGTGATCTGTTTGCTGGCGCCTTCCTCTGGGGGCTGTCTGAGGGGTATGAGCCGGAAATCTGCTGCCGGATGGGTTGTCTGGCGGCAGCGGAGGTCATCTCGCATATCGGGGCGCGCCCGGAGCAAGATCTGCGCGCCCTGTTCGCGCGGAACGGCCTGGTCTGAGTGGGTAGAGGGGGGAAGCACGCTCCCCTGCGACCCTGTCCGGTGGGCAGCGCCCCCGGACCCCCGGTCCGTCACCGGCACCAGTCGATCGACTTCTCACCCCTTGCCGTCAGCCAGTCATTCGTCCGGCTGAAAGGTCGTGAACCGAAGAAGCCCCGGTAGGAAGAGAGCGGGGAAGGATGAGGTGAGGCGATAACATGATGGGGGGAGAGGTCAACCGTCCTTGCCGCCAGCTTCTGCGCGGGGCCGCCCCAGAGGATGAATACGAGAGGCCGGAGCGCCGCCGCGCGCGCCAGCACTTCCGCCACGAGGGGTGCCCAGCCCAACCGCGCATGGCCGTTCGCCTCTCCCACGGGAACGGTGAGGGCGGTGTTGAGAAGCAGCACGCCCTGCGCCGCCCAGCGACCGAGATCGCCATCAGGCGGCGTGCAGCCGATATCATCGGCCATCTCGCGGTAGATATTGCGGAGCGAGGCGGGAAGCGGTCTGCCGGGTGGAACAGAAAAGGCCAATCCATCGGCATTTCCCGCGGTCGGATAGGGATCCTGGCCAAGGATCACCACCCTCGCGTCCTCCGGCGGACAGAGATCGAGCGCCCGGAACACCGCATCCGGTCCGGGCTGGAGCCTGCGCGTATCGGCGAGGAGCCTGTGGCGAACCTCCGCCCAATCCCGGCCGAAGAACGGCAGGTCGGCCCAGGCGGCGGGTGGCGTTGCGCATTCAAATGTCATGCGGCCTGCGTCAATGTGGCAAGACGGTGCACCTTGTCGCGGGCGGCGCCACTGTCGATGCTCTCCCGGGCAAGGTGCACGCCATCCTTCAGCGTCGCGACACGCCCCGCCACGACAAGCGCAGCCGCCGCGTTCAGCAGCACCGCGTCGCGATAAGCGCCTTCTGCGCCATCGAGAAGAGCGCGGAGCGCGGCGGCATTCTCCGCCGGGGTTCCGCCGAGAATCTGCTCGAAAGGATGGACGGGGAGGCCCGCTTCCTCCGGGTGGATTTCCCGCTCCGTCACCTGACCGTCTTTCAGTTCGGCGAGCTGCGTGGGACCGGCGATGGAAATCTCATCCGTACCGTCGCCTCCATGGACGATCCATGCGCGGTCCGATCCAAGGGCTGCCAGCGTCTCTGCCACCGGACGGTTGAGGTGCGCGGCATAGGTGCCGGTGAGTTGGCGGCGCACCCCGGCGGGATTGGTGATCGGCCCAAGGATGTTGAAGATCGTGCGGGTGCCCAGTTCCGTCCGCGTGGCCATCACGTGCCGCATGGCAGGGTGATGGATTGCCGCCATCATGAAACCGATGCCGATCTCGGCGAGCGCCCGCTCCACGACGGGGGGACCGACCATCACGTCAATGCCCAGTTGCCCCAGCGCGTCGGCGGAGCCGGATTTGGAGGACAGGTTGCGGTTCCCGTGCTTGGCCACGATCACCCCTGCGCCAGCCACGACAAAGGCGGCGGCGGTGGAGATGTTGAGCGTGCCCTTGCCATCGCCACCGGTGCCAACGATGTCTATCGCCCCCTCGGGTGCGCGGACGGCGTTGCAGCGGGCGCGCATGGCGCTGGCGGCGGCGGCATATTCCTCCACAGTCTCGCCCCGCGTACGGAGCGCCATGAGCAGGCCGCCCATCTGCGAGGGCGTGGCTTCGCCTTCAAAGAAGGCGGCGAAGGCGGTCTCCGCTTCCGTGCGGGTGAGCGGCCGTTCCGCTGCAAGACCGATCAGCGGGCGAAGGCGGTCGCTCATGCCGCCTCTCCCGTGGAGAGCGGGCGGGTTGCAATTCCAGCGCCTTCCAGGAAGGTCGCCAGCATGCGGTGTCCGTGTTGGGAAGCGATGCTTTCGGGGTGGAACTGAACGCCCTCGATCGGCAGGTCGCGGTGCTTCAACCCCATTATGGTCCCGTCGGCCAGCCATGCCGTCACTTCAAGACTGTCGGGCAATGTCTCCCGTTCCACGATCAGAGAATGGTAGCGGGTGGCCTCGAAGGGTGTGGGAAGACCTGCAAAGACACCGGCACCCGCATGTTCGATCCGGCCCATCTTGCCATGCACGATCTCTCCCGCGCGGACGACACGTCCCCCGAAGGCCTGACCTATGGTCTGATGACCGAGGCACACGCCGAAGAGCGGCGTCCGGGTCTCGGCGGCCGCTTCCGTGAGGGCGAGGCAGATGCCCGCCTGTGCAGGGTCGCACGGGCCGGGAGAGAGCAGGATGGCGGCGGGCTTCATCGCCATGGCCTCCTGCACGTTCAGGGCATCATTACGCCGCACGACGACATCCGCGCCGAGTTCGCCCAGATAGTGCACGAGGTTATAGGTGAAGCTGTCGTAGTTATCGATCAGCAGGAGCATGGCGCGGCCCTCCGTCGTATGTCTGGCGCTTGTTCGCGGCCGGTCCACCGGCCCGTCGCCCGAGTGCCTTTGGGGGTGAACCCGCGCCGGACGGCGGCTATAGATGTTCAGGTCGCAGCGTCCGGGTCAAGGCCTCCGGGGCTGTGGAAACTGTTTTGCGGGGAGCGGTGTCGTGTCGAACGGATTGTTGAAAGGGGTGCTGTCAGGAATGGCGGTTGGTGTGGTCGTTGCCGCCGGTGCATCAGTCCTTTCCATTCCTCGTCAGGATGCGGCCCCCGCGGTACCGTTGCCGCGCGTAAGCTCCGATTCCGCCGGCGCGGAGGAGACCCCGCCGCCCCCCCCGGCAGCTCCCGCGCCGCAGCCCTCCGCCGGAGAGACCCCCGCAACGGAGACGCCCGGCGGAGAGTTGCCGGATGGACAGACCGCGGCCGGCCAGACACCCGCCGAGCAGAGTTCAGCCACCCAGAACGGCGGGGAAGCAACGCCACCCGCGGCGCCGGCCACAACCGCAGAGTCGGCTCCAGTGGCGGAACCCGCGCCGGAGCCTCCGGCGTTTGAGCCGCCGCCGCCCCCGGAAACCGAACCCCCGGCGGAAATTCAGCCCCCTCCCTCTGTGCCCGCATCGGACAGCGACGCACCGGCGCAGGACATGGCTGTTCCCCCTGCTGCGCCGCCCCCCCCGGAGGAAGCTTCCGCCGTGGAGTCGATCCCGGTCGAGCCGCAGCCTGCCGTGGCGCCGCAGGCCCATGGTCCACGGCTCGCGATCCTCCTGCTTGATGATCCTGAAATGCCTGACTTGGCCGAACGTGTCGGTGAGGTGTCGTTTCCGGTGAGCGTTGCGCTTGATCCCCGCAACCGCGAGGATGCTGCCCGTTTCGCGGCCGAGGGAGTGGAACTCGTGGCGGTGGAGCGAGAGGAGGAGCAGGAGCCGCTGTCCGGAGCCACGGCCCGGCTGCGTCTGGACGGACAGGGTGCACACCTGTTCCGGCAGGATGGCGGGGCGTTGAGCCTTCCTCTCATTGCGTCCGCAAGCGAGGAGCCGGTGTCCAGACCGCTGGATCGTGCGCTCTACCGTGCAGCGCAGTCCGGTGCGGCTGCGCTGTTGCTGCAGCCGACGGAGGAAAACATCCGCGCGCTTGGCGAGTGGCTCTCTCACACGGAAGTGGAGGTCGTGCCGCTCTCGACGCTGGAGAATTAGCTGATCGGCTCTCCCGCCACATAGACCGCACGAATGGCGCGATCGTCACCCATCATCACGGTGGCGAAGATCTGCTCCCAAACGTTATCCGCCCGCGCGGAGCGTTGTGCGATTGCAGGTGTGGAGGAGAGATCCACCGCGATCAGGTCCGCCTCCATCCCCACGCGGATCGCCCCGATCCTGTCGCCCAGATGCAGCGCCTCCGCGGAGCCTGCTGTGGCAAGCCACCACAGCGCTGCCGGATGGATGGGCGCATGCCGGAGCTGCCCGACTTCATAGGCCGCAGCCATGGTCCGCAGCATCGAGAAGGAGGAGCCACCTCCCGTATCCGTCGCCAGGCCGACAAGCTGCCCCTCGGCCTTCAGCCCCGCCATGTCGAACAGACCGGACCCGATGAAGGTGTTGGACGTGGGACAATGCACAAGGCTCGCACCGACCTCCAGCAGGCGTGAGCGCTCCCGCGCGGTAAGGTGGATCGCATGGCCGTAGATCGCGCGCTCCCCGAGCAGGCCCTGTGCTTCATAGGTATCGAGATAATCGCGCGCCTGCGGATGCAGGGCCTTCACCCATTCGATCTCATCCGTCTGCTCGGACAGATGTGTCTGCATCAGGCAGTCCGGGTGCTCCTTCCAGAGCTGCCCGACCATGTGCAGCTGCTCCGGGGTGGAAGTGGGCGAGAAACGCGGCGTGATGACATAGGACAGCCGCCCGCGCCCATGCCACTTCTCCAGCAGACGCTTTGAATCATCATAAGCGGATTGGGGTGTATCCCGCAGCCCGTCCGGGGCGTTCCTGTCCATGCAGACCTTGCCGGTCAGAGCGCGGAGACCACGCGCCTCCGCCGCCTCGAAGAGGGCATCCACGCTCTCTGGGTGGATAGTGGCATAGCTGCAGACGGTGGTGGTCCCGTTGCAAAGCGTCAGGTCGAAATACCGCTCCGCGATCCGGCGGGCATAGGCCGGATCGGAGAACCGCATCTCCTCCGGGAAGGTATAGCTGTTCAACCAGTCGATGAGCCGTTTGCCCCAGCTCGCGATAATGGCAGTCTGGGGGTAGTGCACGTGTGCATCGACGAAGCCGGGAGAGATCAGGGCCTCGCCGTGGTCGATGATCTGCGCCTGCGGTGCCTCCCGCGCGAGACGTTCGCGCGGACCGACGGCGGTAATACGGCCGTTTTCCACCAGAACAGCGCCATGGCTGTCGATGCCAACAGCTTCCGGCCCGTCGCGGAAGGGATCTCCGTCAAAGGTCATCACCTGTCCCGCGATCAACGTCTGCATGCTCGTCTCCCTGTTTCGGTTGGGCGCCACCCTATGATGACGACCGGGTTGCGTAAATGCGTCGGAGCGCCAGGGAGGGGCGCTGGGTGTTTTCATCAGCGGCTCCCGGCAGCGTGTTGATTTCCTGCACCACCGCCCCTGTTCCGCAGCGGCTGTTGCCGCTAAGGTCCGCCGCGAGTCCAGCCAGCCAGCCACGGAGTCGCCATGACCGAGCCCGAAACCTCCCGGCGCGAGGAAGATGCCCATGCGCTGGATCCAGACCGCGTGGAGGCCATTGTCGAGGCGGTGGAGGCGGAGGACGCCCCGCTGCTCGATGCGCTCATGGAGCCTCTGCACGCCGCCGACATCGCCGACCTTCTAGAGCAGATCGGCCCGGGCGAGCGGCGGGCGCTGATCCGGCTCTGGCCGGGCGGGATCGACGGCGACATTCTCTCCGAGCTGGGGGAGGGCGTCCGGGAAGAGGTCATCGAGGCACTGCCGCAGGACGTGCTGGCCAATGCTGTCCGGGAACTCGATTCCGACGATGTCGTGGACATCATCGAGGATCTGGAGGAGCCGCAGCAGCGCCAGGTTCTCGATGCGCTGGATGATGCCGACAGGGTGGCGGTGGAGCAGGCGCTCTCCTACCCCGAATACACCGCGGGTCGTCTCATGCAGCGGGAGGTGGTGACCGCACCCGAGGACTGGACGGTGGGGCATGCCATCGACTTCCTGCGGAACGAGGAATGGCTGCCGGATCAGTTCTATCATGTCGTGCTGATCGATCCGCGTCACCGGCCCACGGGCTATGTGGCTCTGGGCAAGATGCTCGCCTCCCGCCGGGACAGGAAGCTCTCCGAGATCACGGAGGACAGCTACCGGACCATCCCCGCCACTCAGAGCCAGGAGGATGTGGCCTATGCTTTCAACCAGTACCACCTGATCTCCGCGCCGGTGGTGGATGCGGACGGGCGGCTGGTCGGCGTCATCACCATCGACGACGCGATGAGTGTGCTTGAGGACGAGGCCGAAGAGGACATCCTGCTTCTGGGCGGGGTGGGCGACGAAAGCCTGTCGGACGGGGTGCTGGAAACCGTGCGGCTGCGGTTTCCCTGGCTTTTCGTCAATCTCATCGCGACAAACCTGTCGGCGCTGGTGATCGGACATTTCGAGGGTGCTATCGCTCAGATCGTGGCGCTGGCAGCGATCATGCCGATCATCGCCTCCATGGGAGGAAACACGGGAACGCAGACGCTGACCATCGCCGTCCGCTCGCTCGCCACGAAAGATCTCACCTCCTCCAACGCCTGGCGCGTCGTGCGACGGGAGCTGATGGTGGGCATGACGAACGGGATCATCTTTGCCACGCTCATGGCCTCTGTCGGATGGCTGGGCTATGGATCGGCGCTGCTCGGCGGGGTGATCGCGGCGGCCATGGTTATCAACCTTATCGTCGCCGCCATCGCAGGAACGCTGATTCCGCTCACCCTCAACCGGTTGGGGCTGGACCCGGCGCTGGCGTCGGGCACCTTTGTCACCATGACGACGGATGCGGTGGGCTTCTTCTCCTTTCTCGCGCTGGCCTCGGCGGTGCTGTTGTGAGCGGGGAGGAGATCGCGCGCATGAAGTCCGCGGCGCGGCAACTGGCGCGGGAGCGCCGGGACGGTACGGACAGCGGGCTGGGCCTGCGCGCGGCGGAGAGGCTCAGGGCAGAGATCGGCGCGCCCAACGGCCACCCCATTGCCGCCTATCTTCCCATCGGAAGCGAGATCGACCCCCTTCCCGCACTGAGGGGATGGCCCGTTTGCCTGCCCGTCGTGGAGGGCAGGGGCCAGCCGCTGAGATTCCGGCTCTGGGAGGAAGGCGCGCCGCTTGCCCCCGGACCATTCGGCACAAGGCATCCCGAACGGGGAGTCTGGGTGCAGCCCAGGTACCTGGTCGTGCCGCTGCTCGCCTTTGACCGGCGCTGCATGCGGCTGGGATATGGCGGCGGGTTTTATGACAGGACGCTCGCCATGCTCCGTGCACTGCACCCCGTGCGCGCTATCGGCTTTGCCTTCGCGGTGCAGGAGGTGCCGGTTGTGCCCGTGGAGGATACGGATGCGCCGCTGGATGCCGTCGTGACCGAGCACGAGACGTTCCGGAGACGGTGATCAACCCTCCGGCCGCGCGGGGGACGCCCCCCGCGACCCCCGGCGTCATCCTTGCACGCTGGTACGGACGTTCCTAGGGCGGGGAGGATACGCCGCGAGCGCTAAAAACGGTGTGCGCTCCAGCGCGGCAGACGCTATGATCCTCTCATGTCGATCTGGAGCCGCATAAGGGATGCGCTGTCCGCGCTTGCACAGGGGGAGGGCCTCTCCGCCGTGTTCGAACGGCTGCGCGCGCCGCCCGAGCGCTCCGTCGCCTTCACCATCGCCGTGATCGCGCTGGGCGCCAAGATGGCAAAGGCCGATGGCGAGGTCACGCGGAGCGAGGTCGCCGCCTTTCGCGAGGTGTTCCACATCCCGGAGGAGGAGGAGCCGAACGCCGCCCGCGTCTATAACCTCGCCCGGCAGGACGTGGCTGGCTACGAGGCTTATGCCCGCAAGATCGCCGGCATGTTCCCGGCGGAGAGCGATCCGGTGCTCATCGACCTGATGGACGGACTGTTCCGAATTGCAGTGGCCGACGGCGGTTTTCACGAGATGGAAGAGGCATTCCTGAGGGATGTGGCGGAGATCTTCGGGCTCTCCGACCGCTGTTACCGTTCGCTGCGCGCGCGCCATGTTCCTGATACCGAGCCGGACCCCTACGAGGTGCTCGGCGTTTCGCCCGATGCGCCGATGACGGAGGTGCGCAACGCGTGGCGCAGCGCGGTGCGCGACTCGCATCCTGACAGGATGCAGGCAAGGGGCGTGCCGCAGGAGGCGGTACGGCTGGCGGAGCGGCGCCTTGTCGCCATCAACCGCGCCTGGGAGACCATCGGGCGCGAGCGCGCGGCCTGACCCGGCCCATGCGGATCGCCACCTATAATGTCGAGTGGTTCAACTCCCTGTTCGACGATACCGGTCGGCTCTTGGAGGATGACGGCTGGTCCGGGCGCCACGGTGTGCGGCGTGCGGCACAGATCAAAGCCTTGGGCACTGTATTCCGTGCGGTGGATGCGGATGCGGTGATGGTCGTCGAGGCCCCTGACGATTCCCGCCATCGCGCCACGCATGTGGCACTGGAGAGTTTCGCGGCGCGATTTGGCCTGCGGACCAATACGTCGCTGCTGGGATTCAGGAATGACACGCAGCAGGAGATCGCCCTGCTGTATGATCCGGCGCACCTGACCGCGCGGCACGATCCGATGGGGACCTTCACCGGGCGGCGTGGAAGTCATCCGCTACCGCGGTTCGACGGAACCTATCGTATCGACCTCGACATCGACGGGACGGAGGATGTCGTCACCTTCAGTAAGCCGCCGCTGGAGGTGGCGGCGGTATCGGCGTCGGGGCGGGCCTTCCGCATGATCGGCGTACATATCAAGTCCAAAGCCCCTCACGGAGCGGTGGACGAGGATGAGGTGATGCGCCTGTCGATCCAGAACCGGCGCAAGCAGCTCGCACAGGCCATCTGGCTGCGGGAGCGGGTGCTCGCGCAACTTGCGCGGGGCGACTCGCTCATGGTCATGGGGGATTTCAACGACGGGCCGGGGCTGGACGAATACGAGAAGCTCTTCGGCCGCTCCGCGGTCGAGATCGTCATGGGCTGGAACGCGCCAAAGCCCGAACGTCTCTACGACGCCAATGCCCGGCGCGCGCTCGCCCAGCGGATCGCGGCGCAGCCTGCGAGCGCACGTTTCTGGCTGCCTGACGGGGGGAGCGGCCATTATCTGTCGGCTTTGCTGGATTACATCATGGTGTCGCCGGATCTCCGTGCTCTGCAACCGCGCTGGCGCATCTGGCATCCGTTCGACGACCCTGCCTGTTATGGCGATCCGATGCTGCGGGAGGCGCTGCTCGCCGCCTCCGACCACTTCCCGGTGTCGATCGACGTGCCGCTCTGACACCCGGAATGGGTTGAGCGAATGCGGGTATGCGCTAGATAAGCCGGGCTGCAAGGAACCTTCGTCATGATCTGTTCGCGCCATCGCATCCCTTTTCTATTGGCTGCCGCATTGGCTATGACGGTGGGCGGCGCCTCCGCACAGACGAACCCACCCGCCCCGCCCCCCGGTCTTTCCGATCCGGGCACGGCACAGAACGAAATGGAGCGCGGCTTCGACATGTTCCGCGAGGGAGCGGATGCGATGCTGCGGGGAATTTTCGGCGAGGTCGGACCCGCACTTCGGGCGCTTGCCGACCGAATCGGCGATCTGAAGAATTATGATTCGCCCGAGGTGCAGCAGAACGGCGATATCCTCATTCGACGCAAGCCGGATGCCCCGCCCTATGTGCCACCACCCGCAGATCCCGCCGCGCCACCACAGCCGGGAGTGGATCTGTAATCACCTCTCGGTCGGCGAAGGAGCCACCTGCCGCGCCACACGAACCGCCGTTTCCACCTGCAGCCCTGCACCGAGCGCCTTGAACCGGGCGGCGGCGACCTCTCCGTACAGGCCCTCCATCTCCGGCTGAAGGATGAGTTCGAGCTTCTTTTTCTTCGGGTAGTACTTCAGCTTGCCGCCCATTTCCGGCGTCTCGACAAAGAACATGGCCCCAAAACGCATCGCGCGCCCGAGCACTTCCGCGTCCTGAATTTCCTTGTCGCTCAACAGTTGCAGAAGCGGCTCAAGCCGGCTGCCCGAGCGAGAGTTCTTGTAGCGATGCAGCAACGCGAGCCCCAGAAACACACGACCCGGATGATCCAGCCCGCCGAGGTTGGCGCGTGTGGCGTTGTCGAAACAGACCTCCGCCCGGTAGTCGGGGTGGGCGCGCCATGTCGTATCGTGCAGGAGGCAGGCGGCCTTGATGAGCCGGAGACGCTCAGGCGGGGCGTTCTTGTAAAGCGGTGACAGAAAATCGAACAGTTTCTTGCCGAAGCCAGGCATGCGCGCGCTGGAGGCTTCTGTGTAGCGCGCGGCTTCGATCAGCGGGTCCCGTCGCCGCAACTTCTCCGGCATCTGCTCGTAGAGCAGCCCCTCCCTGATACCGTAGGAGGAGACGTCGATCTCTCGCGGGCGGAAGATGGTCACGAGCTGTTCCAGCACATCGGCCGCCAAGGGTACCAGTGCCATCCGGTCGCTGGACACCCCCGTTTGCAGGCGTAGCCAGTTGAGATCGGAACGGCGGATCCAACCGACCGTGTCCAGAACGGACTGCCGGCTCATCCGATATTCGTGCAGGACCGTCAGCGGGTAGGCCTTCCGCTCCATGTCCAGCCGGGCAATGGCGCGCCATGACCCGCCGACGAGGTAGATGCGCTCATGCTTGGCGCCGATCAGTTCCTTCGCCTCGGTCAGAATGCGGCGGATATGCTTCCGGAGGGCCGCGGCATCTCCCTCCACCTGCTGAAGGCGGAACGGTCCGAGCGGCAGGGAGACGCGCTTGCCGATTGCCCCCTTGCTGACAAGGGCGAGTTCCATCGAGTTGCCGCCGATATCGCAGACGATACCTTCCGCATCCGGCCAGCCCAGCAGAACACCCTGAGCCGAGAGCCGTGCCTCCTCCGAGCCGTCGATGATGTGAAGGCGGAGTCCGGTCTTTTCTAGCACCTCCGCAGAGAATTCCGGCCCATCCTCCGCCTCGCGCACCGCAGCGGTCGCAACGACGGAAAGACGCATGATATCCATGCCCTTGGCGATCAAAGAGAACCGCTCCAACGCTGACAACGCACGGGCGCGGCCCTTGGGGTTGAGCCGCCCCGTCGCCACGAGGCCTTCTCCCAGTCCCGCCATGATCTTTTCGTTGTAGAAATAGGCCGGTGAGCGTGCCGCCCCATCGAATACGACCATCCGCACGGAGTTTGATCCGACATCGATCACGCCCACGCGGGACAAGGCCCGCACGGACGGATCTTCAAAGAGCGGCGGCCCGAACGGGCCCCAGCCGTCGGCAGGGGGGGTGGATGTGGCGTCCATCTTCTGCGGCTCCTCTCGGCTCAACCCCCGAATAGCCTTTCCGGTTGCCGATGGTCAATCAACTGGGGGCCGGAAGCCCCAGCGTCAATCCACGGAGAGCGCGAGCACCGGCGCATCCGCCGCGCCCGCGGTGCCACGCCCGGAGAGGGAGGGGTTCTCCATGAAGAACCGATGGCAGTTGAAAGCCTCTGTCCCGGGTGGCGGGAGATAGCGCTGATAGTGACCGTCGGGGGCCAACACCCAACTCTGCTCAACATCGGCGAGGTTTGCCGCCATGATCTGGCTGAGGATCTGTGTCCGCACCGTGCTGTTGACGATCTCGATCAGTGTTTCCACCCGTCGGTTGAGGTTCCGCCCCATCCAGTCGGCGGAGGAGATGAACACGCGCGCCCGCTGCGACGGCAGGCCGTGGCCATTGCCGAAGCAGACGATGCGGCTGTGTTCGAGGAACCGGCCGACGATGGACTTGACCCGGATGGTTTCCGACAGGCCCTTCACGCCGGGGCGAAGGCCGCAAATTCCCCGGATGACAAGCGTGATCTTCACCCCCGCCTGACTGGCGGCATAGAGCGCGTCGATCACTTCCGGGTCGATGAGCGAGTTCATCTTGGCCCAGATCTCGGCGCGGCGCCCGGCGCGGGCGAACTCGGCCTCGCGCGCGATCATGGTCAGGAGGTTGGATTTCAGCGTCAGCGGAGAGATGGAGAGGTTTTCCAGCATCTCCGGTTGTGCGTAGCCGGAGAGATAGTTGAACACTTTCGTCGCGTCGCGCCCGAGCGCCGGGTTGCAGGTGAACAGGCTGAGGTCGGTATAGATGCGGGCCGTGATCGGGTGATAGTTGCCGGTGCCGAAATGAGTGTAGGTCACGAGGTTGTCGCCCTCCCGCCGTACGACGGTGGAGATCTTGGCGTGCGTCTTGTAGTTGATGAACCCATAGACGACATGGGCGCCCGACCGTTCCAGCCGCCGCGACTGACGGATATTCGCGGCTTCGTCGAACCGCGCTTTCAGCTCCACCAGCGCTGTCACCGACTTGCCCGATTCCGCGGCCTCGCACAGGGCGCCGACGATGGGGCTCTCGCGGGAGGTGCGGTAGAGCGTCTGCTTGATCGCCAGCACGTTGGGATCCCGCGCTGCCTGCTCGAGGAAGCGGATCACCATGTCGAAGGTCTCATAGGGGTGGTGAAGGAGCATGTCCTTCTGCCGGATGGCGGCGAATATGTCGCCGTCATGGTCCTGCACCCGTTCCGGCACCCGGGGCGTGAAGGGGGGCCAGAGGAGGTCGCGCCGGTTGTCCAGGATCAGTTCCTTCAGGTCGGCGATGCCGACGATGCCACGACCTTCCGCCACCTCGTCCGGCGTGACGCCCAGCTCCTCCATGATGAGGCTTTGCAGCTCCGGCGGGGCGCCGGCGGAGATCTGCATGTGGATGACTTCACCCCGGCGGCGGCGCTTCAGGGCGACCTCGAACTCCCGCACCAGATCCTCGGCCTCGTCCTCCACCTCGATGTCGCTGTCGCGCAGCACGCGGAAGGAGCAGCCTCCCGCCACCTTGTAGCCGGGGAAGATGGAGTGGAGATGGAGCATCAGCACCTCCTCCAGCGGCAGGAAACGCGCCTCGCCGTCCTTGCCGGCCAGCCTGACGAACCGGGAGATCTGCTGCGGTATCGGGAGCAGTGCGTGTAGAATCCTGCTGTCCGTCTCCCGGTGCAGTTCGAGCGCGAGGCAGTAGCCCATGTTGGGGATGAAAGGGAACGGATGCGCGGGGTCGATCGCCAGCGGCGAGAGCACGGGAAAGACCTGCGCCAGAAAGTATTCGTCAAGGAACCGTTCGTCCCGCCGCGTCAGCTTGGAAGGAGTGAGCAGGATGATCCGCTCCTTCTCCATCTCGCGGCGGAGCTTGTTCCATGTGGTCTGCTGGGTCTGCATGAGCCGCCGCGCATCGGCATGGATCAGCACGAGCTGCTCCGCTGGCGTGCGCCCGTCGTCAGACAGGCTGGTTTTGCCCGCCTTCGCCAGCTCCATCAGCCCCGCGACACGAACGGTGTAGAACTCGTCCAGATTGGTGGCGGAGATGGTCAGAAACCGCAGCCGTTCCAGCAGCGGCACACGCGGATTTTTCGCTTCCTCCAGCACGCGCCAGTTGAAGTCGAGCCAGGAAAGTTCCCGGTTGAAGAACCGGGACGGCCCCACGGCTTCACCCGAAGGGAGAGTGACAGGTGCGGGAAATCCGCCATTGAGGAAATCGGATGGAGATGTCATGCCGCGCTTATCATTCAGACTTGTAACCCGCAGATGACAGCCGTTCCGGTCTCTGCTGTGAATTCTCTGCTATCGGTACAGTATCTGCCCTTCCTTCACCCGCTGTCCAGAGCGACTTGGGGTGGAGGATCACGCGTCGGCGGGGGTCAGGCTTGCAAGAACGACCTGCGCCAAAGGGCGTGTGACAGCGCGACCCTCCGCCAGTGCCGCGCGGTCCAATGCTGCCACGAGCCTGCGGGCGAAGGCCAGCGAACGATCCATCCGCGTTACGAGCCAGTCTACGACCTGTGGTTGCACGGCGATCTGGCGGTCGGCGAATTGCTTGGTAAGCACGGCGGTCAAAAGCTCGTCATCGGGGCGGGAGAGACGGGCGACGGGTAGGGTGGCAAGGCGGCTCGCCAGATCGGGGAGCAGCAAGGGCCAGCGCGCGGGCTCGTCAGACGCCGTGAGCAGAAGCCGCCCGCCGTTGCCGCCCAGCACATTGTAGAGGTGGAGGAGCGCCGTCTCCCCCTCACGCTGACCGGCGATCCGCTCCGCGTCTTCTATGACGATCCGCCCCCAGGCGGCGAGTGCGAATGGCGAGGTTTCCACCAGGTCCGCCGGGTGCAGGATCACCGCCCCGGCCTCGGCCGCCCAGATGGAGGCGAGATGCGTCTTGCCCGCTCCGGGCGGGGCGATGACGGCGAGTTTTCCCTCCGGCCAGTCGCGCCAGCTGTCAACCATCGCCACGGCCGTCGCATTGGCAGGTGAAACGAAGAAATCCCGCCGCCCCATCGCTTCCGGCAACGGCAGGTCTAGCGGAAGTTGCCGACCGGACAGGTCCGCTTCCATCGTTCGCCGGTCAGAGATCGTCGACATCGAGGGGACGTGGCGCTCCGCGATACAGCCGGCTGTCCTTGTAGCGCTCCACGAGGAACCGGCAGATGACACCGATCGCGGCGGAAACGGGCACCGCCACGAGCATCCCTACGAAGCCGAACAGCGCCCCGAACGCGGAAAGCGCGAACAGCAGCCAGACCGGATGGAGCCCGACCGATTCGCCTACAAGCTTCGGTGTGAGATAATTTCCCTCGACCATCTGACCGATGACGAAGATGCCGACCACGACGAAGATCCAGAACGGATCGTTCCAGTACTGGTAAAGCGCCACTCCGATGGAGGTCACGCCGCCCACGAAGGTGCCAAGATAGGGGATGAAGGCGATCATGCCGGCAAACACGCCGATGAACAGCCCGTATTGTAGACCAACCCCCATGAGCGCGAGGCCATACCACGCGCCGAGGATGAGACAGACGGTAAGCTGCCCCCGTATGAACCCGGCTAGGGCGAGGTTGATTTCTCCCGCAAGACGATAGATCGTGGGCGCGTGTTCGCGCGGAAGAAGGCTGCGGACGCGGGCGATCATCCTGTCCCAGTCCAGCAGCATATAGAAGGCCACCACCGGGACAACGACGATGAATATCGCCGCGTTGATGACGCCGAACAGCGATTGCACGACTGTATCGGCAAAGATACTCGCCCGGTCCTGCACTGCGGCGGCCACAGTGTTGAGCGTCTGGCGCATGGTGCTTTGCTCGTCCAGAAGCTGGGGATAGTGGATGTCGATGTAGCGCTGGAAGGCGTCCACATAGCTCGGCGCGGCCTCGATCAGGCTCGCCCCCTGCTGGATCACCATTGGCAGAACCAGCAGCAACAGCAGGCTGAACACCATCAGCGCGGCCAGCGAGATGATGACGGTCGCCATCAGTCGCGATAGCCCGATCCGCTCCAGCCGGTCCGCGAGCGGGTCGAGAAAATAGGCGATCGCGCCCCCGATGAGAAAGGGCAGGATCACATCGCCCAGCATCCAGAGCAACACAAGGAACACCAGTGCGGCGATGCTCCAGTATTTCACCTGTTCCTTGACGGTCAGTTCCATGTCGCTCTGTTCCCACGCATCCGATAGCCGTCCAAACGTGGCTCATCGCCTGAGCGTTTCATCTATGCAAGCCGTCCCCGCGTCATCCGTAGCGCGGCTTGCCTGTGACATTGGGATGCCTTAGCAGGGGCGGCAATGTCTTTCTTCTGATCCCGGAGCGCGCGCGATGAGAATGTCCCGCTATTTCCTGCCCGTCCTGCGGGAAAACCCGGCTGACGCCCAGATCGTCAGCCATCGCTACATGCTGCGCGCGGGGATGATCCGGCAGCAGGCGGCAGGCATCTATTCCTGGCTGCCGCTTGGCTTCAAGGTGCTCTCGCGGATCGAGCAGATCGTGCATGAGGAGCAGCAGCGCGCAGGCCATATCCCGTTGTTGATGCCCACGCTTCAGCCCGCTGACCTGTGGCGCGAATCCGGCCGCTATGACGCCTATGGGGAGGAGATGCTGCGCATCACCGATCGCCACAAGCGCGAGATGCTCTACGGCCCGACGAACGAGGAGATGATCACCGATATCTTCCGGTCCGCTGTCGGCAGCTACAAGGACCTGCCGCTTACCCTCTATCATATCCAGTGGAAGTTCCGTGACGAGATTCGTCCGCGCTTCGGCGTGATGCGGGGACGCGAGTTCCTGATGAAGGATGGCTACAACTTCGATCTGGACTATGAGGGCGCCATCGCCTCCTACAACCGCCATGTGGTGAGCTACCTGCGCACCTACGAGCGGATGGGCCTGACCGCGATCCCCATGCGGGCCGATTCCGGCCCCATCGGCGGCGAAGATACCCATGAATTCCTCGTGCTGGCGGAAACCGGCGAGTCGGAAGTGTTCTACGATGAGGCGATCACCAAGCTGAAACTCGGCGACCGGAAGGTGGACTACTATGATCCCGCCGAAACGGCCGCCATCGTCAAGGAATGGACGACCCCCTACGCCCGGACCGACGAAACCCACGACGCTGCCGTGTTCGATGCGGAAGTCCCTGAAGAGCGCCGCCGCGTCTCCCGCGGGATCGAGGTGGGGCAGGTGTTCTACTTCGGCACCAAGTATTCGGAGCCGATGAAGGCGCTCGTCGTCAATGACAAGGGCGAGCGGGTTCCCGTGCACATGGGCTCCCACGGGATCGGCGTCTCGCGTCTGGTGGGTGCGATCATCGAGGCCAGCCATGACGAGAAGGGCATCATCTGGCCGGAGGGCGTCACGCCCTTCCACGTGGTGATCGTGAACGTCAAGCAGGGCGACACCTCCACCGACAGCGCGTGTGAGGCGCTCTATTCGGCGCTGAAGGCCAAGGGCCTCGACCCGCTCTATGATGACCGGGAGGATCGTGCCGGAGCCAAGTTCGCCACCGCCGATCTGATCGGCGTTCCGTGGCGGATCACCGTGGGTCCGCGTGGCGTCTCTTCCAACCTCGTCGAGCTGACGAGCCGCCGGACCGGTGAAAGCGTCGAGATGAAGCCCGAAGCCGCCGTCTCGCGCATTGCGGAAATCTACGCGGGCATCTGAGCCTCTCGCGGTCGCGCACGACTGCGTGTGGCCGCTTGACCTTCCGGGAGCAGGCGGCCACGGTCCTCTCGCCCCGTGAGACCCAAGCCGACGGACCCCATGCGCACCAAGCCCTTCGCCGCCTTCGAATGGATGATCGCCTGGCGCTACCTCCGCGCCCGGCGCGAGGAGGGCGGTGTCAGCGTGATGACCTGGATCAGCTTGATCGGCATCAGCCTTGCCGTCTTTGCGCTGATCGCGACGCTCGCCGTGCGCTCGGGCTTCCGGGAGGAGTTCGTGAACACCATCCTCGGCGCCAATGCCCATGTGACGGTGTTCGCCGACCGGATCGACGATACGGGCCGCATCGACAGGACGATCCCGGACTATCTTCCACTGGCCCAGCGGATCGCCGCCGTGCCGGGCGTGATCCATGCCTCCCCCCAGATCCGGGGGCAGGTCATGGCCAATGCCAACGGCCGCAATGCCGGGGTGGAAGTGCTGGGCGTCAGCCATGATGACCTTAAGGCCATTCCGGGTATCCAGCCGGGTCCCCGCAGCGCGGGCGACATCGACGCCTTCGATCAGGGTGTCGCCATCGGGGCTGGGGTGGCGCGCTCTCTGGGCGTGGGAGTGGGAGACAGGATACGCCTCATCTCGCCGGACGGGGTGCAGACGCCGTTCGGAACCTCGCCGCGGGTCAATGCCTACGACGTCGTCTATATCTTCTCCGCCGGTCGCTACGACATCGATGAGACACGGATCTACATGCCGCTCGCCGAGGCGCAGAGCTATTTCAACCGCGAGACGCTGGTGGATGAGATCGCCGTCACGGTCCAGCGCCCCGAGGAGGTGGAACGCCTGCTCCCCGCGCTGCTGCAGGCGGCAGGCCCCTCCACCAGCTTCTGGACATGGCGGGACAGCGCCGGGAGCTTCCTGCGCGCGCTGGAGGTGGAGGACAACGTGATGTTCGTCATCCTGTCCATTCTCGTGCTGATCGCGGCGATGAACATCGTCTCCGGCCTCATCATGCTGGTGAAGAATAAAGGGCGGGACATCGGCATCCTGCGCACTATGGGGCTGACGGAGGGGTCCATCCTGCGGGTGTTCTTTATCTGCGGCGCCTCGGTCGGGTTGATCGGTACGCTGGCGGGGGTGATTCTCGGCTGCCTGTTCGCGATCTACATCGACCCGATCTTCTCCTTCGTGAACTATGTCATGGGGGGCGGGGTCTGGGATCCGTCGATCCGGGGCATCTACGCACTTCCCGCCAAACTGGAAGCGAAGGACGTGCTTTCCGCCGTGGTCCTTTCGCTCGTCCTCTCCTTCGTTGTCACCCTGTTCCCGGCACGGCGGGCAGCGCGTATGAACCCGGTAGAGGCGTTGCGGTATGAGTGAAGTTCTGCGGCTCGACGGCATCCGGCGCACCTACGGGGGCGATACCGCCGCCCCGGTGGAAGTGCTCCGTGGCGTCGATCTGAAGCTGATGGCGGGAGAGGCCGTGGCGCTGGTTGCTCCCTCGGGCGCGGGTAAATCGACGCTTCTCCATATCGCTGGCCTGCTGGACACACCCGATCAGGGGCGTGTTTTCATGGGCGGGCGCGAGATGACGGGGCTTTCAGACCGGGAGCAGACAGATGCCCGGCGTTCGGAGGTCGGTTTCGTCTATCAGTTCCATCACCTGCTGCCGGAGTTTTCGGCGCTGGAGAATATCGTGCTGCCGCAACTGGCCGATGGCCGTTCCCGGCGCGAGGCGGTTGACCGGGCAGAGAGCCTGCTGGGACGAGTGGGGGTCAGGCCGCGCGCAGCGCACCGACCCGCGGCCCTTTCCGGTGGAGAGCAGCAGCGTGTGGCCTTCTGCCGGGCGCTGGCGAACCGGCCGCGGCTTCTGCTTGCGGATGAGCCGACGGGCAATCTGGACCCTGAAACATCTTCGCTGGTTTTCGACACGCTGATCGAGCTTGTGCGGGAGACGGGGCTCTCCGCGCTCATCGCGACCCACAATCTTGATCTCGCCGCCCGGATGGACAGGATCGTTCGCCTTGAGGCGGGCAGGCTCGTCTGATCAGGCGGATTTCTTCATGGTGAGGGCCAGCGCCGTGTATGTCACACCCTGCGTCAGCAGATCGACGGCGAGAAAGATGCCCAATACCCAGATGCTGTTACCTGGCCAGCCAGCCACGATGACCACCCCGGCGAGCGCGGTGATGAGGCCGCCGATCACCACCCAACCCCATCCCTCTGTCGTGCGTTCCTGCAGGCCTATCACCAGTCGCACCAGCCCCACGACGATGAGCAGCAATCCGACGGTTATGGTGATTGCCGCTGTCGCCACCGCCGGGTTGACGAAGACGAAAATTCCCGCGACGGCGTAGAGCAGTCCCGCGAGAACTCCCAGTATCGTGCTTCCCCAGGTGCGGACGCTGAAGGCATGAACGATCGCCAAGACGCCGCCCGCGATCATCATGATCCCCACCCAGAAGACGGACGCGACCGTTGCGACCAGCAGGTTCGCCGCCGCGATCAGCCCGAAGGCAAGAAGCAGAAGGCCCAAGGCCAGAAACCATCCCCATTTCTGGCGAAGCTCGGCGCGAATGGCATTGTCGGACGTCACGGACATGGGCAAACCTGACAGGGGAGCGTTCAGGGTCAGCTAGCGCAACATCGACATGGTCAAAGGCCCGACAGACGCTGTGCCGGGCCAAAAAGTCTCATTTCCGACGACGCGCCGCGAATGCCAGCCCACCCATGGCCGCAAAAAGGAGAGGCGCGGTGGCCGGCAGCGGCACGGGCGCGACGGTAGCTCCGAAATAAATCCTGTCCAGGGAGGCATCCACAGCCGGGCGGGTGCCAATCAGAGTGAAGGAAATTGCATTCACCTGCGTGAAATCCGCGCTCCCGCTGAAGTCGGAGAAGCGGAAGATCACCTCGGCCGGGTCGCTGAGTTCCTCGACGAGAAGGGTATTGAAGGTCGAGACGCGGCCCTGCGTATCGGTTATGGAAAACGCCATCGCGATATCGGCATCCGCAAAGACTACGCTGAAAAACACCGCATCATTGGTGCCGCCATCGGTTACGTCCAACCCGCGCAGGCCGGTCGAATTCTGGCCGTCCCAAGTGATCGTGCCGGTCCCGCTGGTGCGGGAGGCGTTGTTGAAGTCGAGATATCCATCGCCGGTTTCAAGCGACGTGCCATTCAGTCGGTTCGTGCTGTTCGTCACCGACATGTCGCGATATCCGCCAACCGCGACCGTGCTGGGGGCCCGGATCTCGGACCGTGCGAAACTCCCGCTCGGCGCCCGTGCGACGACGTATTGCGGCGCAACGAATTCATCAATGACGATGGTTGCAGCGTTCCCTGCATCGGCAGCGGTAACGGTGGCTGCAGCAAGGATCGCGGCGAGCGCATGTTTTTTCGACATGGGGGTAGATCCTTCTGGCTTTGGCTTGACGGGGAGTTTGATTGTCAGGGGTAGCATGATGAATAGATAGTAACTCAAAATTGAGTTATATCCAAGCAATACACGTAAAGATAGAATTTTTCGTAAGGAAAAAACTGTTTCTAGCTTTCGCCCAGAAGGATCTCTCCGCTTTCATCCTTGAGCGCGATGCCTGTCAGGCGTCGCGACAGTGCCTCTCCCACAAGCCACGAGATCAATTCTACAGCCCTCTCGTGGCTCAGCCCGCCCAGATCGTGGATGTTGGAGACGCAGTTTCGTTCACTGTCCTGACGTCCGGGACGAGGGTCATAGGTGATATAGGCGCCAAGGCTTTCCGCGACGGACAGCCCTGGCCGCTCGCCGATGAGGACGAGCGATAGCCGTGCCCGCATGCCCGCGCCGATATCGTCGCCGATGGCAACACGTGCCTGGCTCGCCAGAACAATAGGCGCGAAGCTTACACGGGGCAGGGCTTCCATGATGCCCGCTGCGATGGCAGCGGCGTGCCGGTTGACGGCGAGTGCGGAGAGCCCGTCGGCAATGACAATGGCCACGTCGCTGCCAGCGTCTTCCAGCCGCTCAAGATCCGCCGCCCGCACCCGGCGGCCAAGATCGGGGCGCCGCAGGTAGGTCTCTCGATCCCCCGCGCGGCTTTGCACGGAAAGGGTTGCGCGGGGGGCGAGCGCTGCTGCGATTGTCTCCCAGTCCACGGGTGCGCGGATCGCATCACGGGCTCGAGCATGGCTTGCCTGAAAGTCAAGCACGGCAGAGAGCGGCGCCACCCCGCCACGGGGATCCAGCCGCAGCCGTGCGGGGGTGAGGCGGCGGAGGCGGGCAAGCGTCGGATCTGTCGGAGCGGTCATGCGGGAAGCCCCATCCGGCGGGCAAGTCCATCTACATCCGGCAGCGCGCGTGGCCCGGCTCCCCACCCGGCGAGACCCGTCTTCTCCAGCCAAGCCGCGAACTCCGGCGCCGGGCTGCGGTCGAAGACACGGCGGAGCCAGGCGGCATCCTCAAACGCGAGGCTCTGGTAGCTGAGCATCACGTCATCCGAACCGGGGACGCAGATCACGAAGGTCACACCCGCGGCACCCAGCAGCGTCATCAATGTATCCATGTCATCCTGATCCGCCTCGACATGGTTGGTGTAGCAGACATCCACTCCCATCGGCAGGCCGAGGAGCTTGCCGCAGAAATGATCCTCCAGCCCCGCGCGCATGATCTGCTTACCGTCATAGAGATATTCCGGCCCGATGAAGCCCACGACCGTATTCACCAGCAGCGGGGAGAAGGCCCGCGCCACGCCATAGGCGCGAGCCTCCAGCGTCTGTTGATCGACACCGTGATGCGCACCCGCCGAAAGCGGTGCGCCCTGGCCCGTCTCGAAATACATCACGTTCTGCCCGACGGTGCCGCGGTTCAGCCCTCGCGCGGCGGCATCGGCCTCCGCCAGCACTGCCAGATCTACGCCAAAGCCACGGTTTGCATCCTCCGTTCCGGCGATCGACTGAAAGACGAGATCGACCGGTCCACCTGCCTCCATGATGCGCAGAGTGTTCGTCACATGGGTAAGCACACAGCTTTGCGTGGGCATGGCGAAGTCCTGCCGCAACTGGTCCAGCGCGTGAAGGATCTCGGTGCAGTTGCGCAGGTTGTCGGAGGCAGGATTGATACCGATGACCGCATCACCCGCACCCTGGAGCAGCCCGTCCAATACCGCCGCGGCAATGCCCCGCAGATCGTCGGTGGGGTGGTTGGGCTGCAGCCGCGTGGAGATCCGCCCCGCCAGTCCGATGGTGTTGCGAAAGGCCGTCACCACCTCCACCTTCCGTGCGACGGCGATCAGGTCCTGGTTGCGCATGAGCTTTGAGACGGCAGCGACCATTTCCGGCGTAAGCGCGGGACGCGCGGCCTCAAGCGTTCGCGGCGTGGCGGCTTCCGACAGCAGCCAATCCCGCAGATCACCGACCGTCATCGCGGCAAACGGGGCAAAGGCCGCAGCGTCGTGGCTGTCGATGATGAGGCGGGTGACCTCATCCCTCTCATAGGGCACCAAAGCTTCGTTCAGGAAGGTAACAAGCGGCAGATCGGCCAGAGCATAGCGCGCGGCGACCCGCTGGGCCTCCGTCCCGGCCGCGATCCCCGCAAGCGCATCGCCGGACCGGGCAGGCGTCGCAGCGGCGAGCAGGGCGGCGAGCCCGTCGAAGGCGAAACGCTCCCCACCAAGGGTTGAGCGATAGACAGGCATGGCATTCCTCCATCAGCGCGGTGATGATCGCCTGCAAACCACCGCCTTTCCAGCCCTAGAGATAGGAATGGATCGGCAAATGCCCGACAACCCACGACAATGCCCGTCGCGCAGGCGACGCCTTGGGTTCATACCAGATTTCGGGCAGTTGCGAGGCGTCCTGACCCTCCAGCGACTGATCCCATCGGATCCAGCGGCCATGGAGCGACAGGTGAAAGGCATTCTGCGGGGCCATCGCCACATCCTGCCAATTGCAGAGCGCACCGACCAGTTCGGGGGCCTCGAACACCACGCCGATCTCCGTATTCAGGAAAGCAGAGCGGAGGTCATAGTTGAATGAGCCGATGAAAGCCGTCCGCCGGTCGATCACGAAGGTCTTGGCATGCAGCATACGGGTCCGTCGCGCGCCTTCGTCCGTCGGCGCGTACTCATGGAGTTCCACCCCGTCCGCCAGCAACGGCACACGGTATCGGCGATAGGCTCCATGGACGATGGAGTGGTCGGTATTGGCCAGCGCATTGGTCAGCAGTCTCACCTCTACCCCGCGCTCCCGCAATTCTCCGAGTTGCGCCATCCCCGGCTTTCCGGGGACGAGATAGGGTGTAATCATCTCGAACCGCTGCTCCGCCCGATTGATGAGCCGGCCAAGATGGGCGGGCAGCCACTCCTCCCGCTTTTCGCCCCGTGCCTTTTCGGGCGGATCGGTGACGATGCGGAAGGTATCGGACCAGACAAGTCTGTCCAGTCCGCGCATAGCATCATCGTCCCGGAGGGCGCGGGACAGATATTCCCGGCCCCGTCGGTGACGACGGAGTGCGCCGATGCGGCGACGGAAGCTCACGAGGTCGTTGATCCGCTCAGACCAGAGCGCAGAAAGCGGCAGGGCGAGATCGCTGTTCCAGTAGGCATCGAACATCGTCTCCACCTCGGCGACCACCGGGCCGGCGAGCAGCATGTCGGCGTCCAGCGAATTGCGCCTGCGCCTCCGCGCGGCATCGAAATAGCTGTCGCCGATGTTCCGCCCGCCGATGATCGAAATCCGACCGTCCACCGTCCACGACTTGGTGTGCATCCGCCGGTTGTAGCGCACGAGAGCCAGCGCCATCTCTATCCCGCGGCGGAGCGCGTTTCGCCGGTTGACGATCGGGTTGAAGATTCGCATCTCCACCTTGGGATGTCCGTTCAGGTTCAGCCACTTCGGGTCGATGCCTAGGACGTTCACGTCGTCCAGCAGGATACGTATGCGGACCCCCCTGTCAGCGGCGATCAGAAGTTCGCCCGCCAGCAGGTTGCCGGTGATGTCATCCTTCCAGATATAGTATTGCAGGTCTATGGAGCGGGTGGCGCGGCGGATGCTCTCGAACCGCGCGGCAAAGGCATCGTGCCCGGAGAACAGCAGGGCGCCGCCACTCATCCCGGGATGCGCTGTCTCCAGCGGGTCGAGAGCCATGTCGAATGGACTTGGCCGGACGGTCCGCGGCAGAGCCTGACTATCCGGCCCGCTTGCCTTCCGGGCGAAACGTCCGAAGGACCAGAGCGCGACAAGCGACGCCCCGACAGCGACAGCGACAATCAGGAAAAGCCATACAAGCCAATGCATGGAGCGGCGTCAGAGGCTTGGTGGTGCATCGACACCGAGCCTGATCCGCGCGGTGAGCGGCAGGTGGTCCGACGCGATACGGGACAGCGGTGTCTGATGCGCATGCAGATCGAGGAGTTCCGCATTCTGGCAGGTATAGATCCGGTCGAGCGGAAGAAAGGGCCGTCGGGCGGGGTATGTTGGCACGCTCCGCCCGTCGCCGCCCAGATTGCGAAGAGGCGCCAGCGCGCCGAAAGGCGCCCGCCGCCATTCGTTCAGATCTCCCATGAGAACCGTGGGCCGACCCTCCGCCTCGTCCTGCAGCCGGCTTAGAAGCTGGGTCTGGAGCAGACGGGAGGAGCGCAGCAACCCCAGATGCGCGGCGATCAGCCGAAGCGGCTGGCCATTAAGCCGTGCATCCACCATGACCGCCCCTCGCGGCTCCAGCCCCGGCAGATGCACCGGGCGCACATCCTCCAATTCCGCGTTCCGCATAAGGACGAGATTGCCGTGCCAGCCATGCGCGGCGCGCCCCAGCCGGTCGGTAAGCGGAATTGGCTCCAGCCCCGTCCGCTCGCGGATTTCTTCGAGATCGAGCACCCCCGTACGCGCGCCGAAGCGGCGGTCCGCCTCCTGCAGCGCGATGGCGTCCGGCGCGATCTCTGCGATCACCTGCGCCGTGCGGGAGGGATCCCGCTTCATGTCCAGCCCCACGCCCTTGTGGACATTGTAGGAGGCGAACAGTAGCGGGTCCGGCTTCACCGCGGAAGGCGCGGTCTCCGGCGCATGGGGCTTCGGGCCGGATGGCATCGGCTCTGCGGGCTTCAGCTCGGGCTTCGCCTGGGCCGGAGGGGGAGGGGTGTCGTGATCCATGCGCAAGATGTGGTGCGGGAGCGGCCCTCTGGCAAGCGGCATCTGCGCGGCGCGCGGCTGGCGAAGCCGGGGCGGATCGGTTAAGCGGCGACAACGCCATCAGCGAAGGTGCCTCGAATGCATGTCGCCACCCTACTTGTCTCTCCTGAACGGGGCGGATTGACCGCCGAAATCGTGGGTGCTCTCGCCCGGGATTGGGGCGGTGGAGACACGCGCTGGCTCGCCCCTGCCATCGCGGCAGAATTCGATCTCGCCGAGAGGCCCGGCGATCTCTGGGCGCGGTGGGAACTGTTGCAGGCGCAGGGGGTCGATCTCGTCGTGCAGCCAGAGGCGGGACGGCGGAAGCGGATGCTGCTGGCCGATATGGATTCCACGATGATCCAGCAGGAGTGCATCGACGAACTGGCCGATGAGGCAGGCGTCGGTCCTCGTGTGGCTGAGATCACCCGCCGCGCCATGAACGGAGAGCTGGACTTCGAGGGCGCATTGCGTGAGCGGGTCGGTCTTCTGAAGGGGCTTCCCGTCTCCGTCATCGGCAAGGTGCTGGCGGAGCGGATCACCTATACCCCCGGCGGGCGGGAACTGATCGCCACGATGCATGCGAATGGCGGCCATGCCGTGCTCGTCTCGGGCGGGTTCACCTCCTTCACCGGGCCGGTCGCCGCGCATCTGGGTTTTGATGAAAACCGGGCAAATACGCTGCTGTCGGCGAACGGGGCTCTGACGGGGGAGGTGGGGGAGCCGATCCTCGGCCGTGCCGCCAAGGTCGCGGCGCTCGAGGAGATTTCCGCCCGTCTCGGCATCGCGGAAGCGGATGTCATTGCCGTCGGCGACGGGGCGAACGATCTTGGAATGCTGGAGCGGGCGGGCACCGGCGTGGCACTCCATGCGAAACCCGCCGTGGCCGCTCAATGCGACGTGCGGGTGAATTTCGGCGATCTCACCGCGCTGCTTTACATTCAGGGTTACCGGCGTGAGGAGTTCGCTGCCTGACAGGCGGCGGACCGGTTGCGCTTCGCCGGTCGGGCGCTTCCGGCCGAACCTGAGAATCAGGCAGGAAAACCGGTCGCGGCGGTGACGATACCCGTTTCCAGCCCGCGCCAGTTGCTCTGGGTGGCATTCAGCCGCTTCCGCGCGGCGGGATGTTCGCCGTCCAGTACGCCCAAATGCACAAGCAGGGCGGTGATCGCCGCCTCCGACCCGCGCGTGCCGCCATCCACGATCTTCAGCGCCACGCCGAGCCGCTGCTCCGGCAGAATCGCGACGAAGACAGCCTCCGCGCCGGTCTTGATCGCAACCTTTCCCTCCATGGCGCGCATCAGTTCCGTGCAGGCACGGCCCTCTCCGGCGACTAGTTCCGGGTGCGCGGCCATGGCACGGTGCAGGCGCGCTGCCGCCCGTTCCCGCAGCGATCCTTCCGGGTTGGCGCCGGCGAAGAAGGCCATCGCGCGGGCAAGGCCGGTGACGGTGGTGGCGAAGTTCGGCGCAGAGCAGCCGTCGATCCCGTAACCCGGAGAGGGAAGCCCAGTCGTCGCCTCGAAAGCCTCCTTCACCGCCCGCTGAACGGGGTGATCCGGCTCCACATACTCAGGCCCGCCGCCAAGATGCCGGTTGAGCGTCAGGAATCCAGAATGCTTCCCCGAACAGTTGTTGTGGATCTGGCAGGGCTGCCTGTCCTCGCGGATCAGGTTGTTCCGCGCCGCCTCATCTCCCGGCATGTGGCATCCGCAGCGCAGGTCCTCCTCCCGCAGTCCGAGCGTGGCGAGCCATGTTTCCACCATGTCGGTATGAAGCCGCGCGCCGCTGTGGCTTGCGCAGGCAAGCGCCAGCTGCGCCTCCGTCAATCCGGCGGCCTCTGCGGCCCCGCTTTCCAGAAGCGGGAGCGCCTGAATCATTTTGCAGGAGGAACGGGGATAGATGAGCGTCTCCGGTTCCCCCCAGCTTGCGATGACGCCATCGTCCGCATGGACGACCACGGCATGTCCCATATGCCGGCTTTCCAGCCTTCCGCCACGCCATAGCTCCACCATGGGAATCGCGTCTGTCATGTTGCCTCTCACAGAAATGCGAACTTTGTCCGACGGGGGTTTCGTCCGGCGACGGCTTTGCGCTAAGAACTAAGCACTTGAAACAGCGTCCGCCACACCAAAAGACCGCGGAAAGCGGTGGCAGGCGGGGGACAGAGGCAGAGAGACGGAGGCTGTGAGCCAATGACACCACGCATCCTGTGCGCTATCGCCGGCATGACCGCAGTCATGGGGCTGGCTACGGCCGCATCGGCGCAACAGACGACTGCCTCCGGGCAGAAGGACGACTGGAGCTATTTCGCTTCGCAAAGCCCGAAGGAATGCTGGGCGGTGACGAGCCCGAAATCCTCCACAGCCTCGCGCGACGGCAAACGGGCGGAGGTCTCGCGGGGGGATATCCGGCTCTACGTCACCTATCGCGGCGGTCAGCCGGAGGTCTCCTTCGCAGGCGGCTATCCGTTCGCCGCGAATTCCACGGTTTCGGTAGATGTGGGCGGCTCCAAGTTCGAGATGTTCACGGATGGCGACTGGGCCTGGCCTGGCACTCCCGCCGATGACCAGCGTCTCGTCGCAGCACTCAGGGGCGGGGCCGAAGCGGTTATCACGGGGCATTCGCAGCGCGGGACGGATACACGCGACGTATTCTCGCTGAAAGGCGTGACGGCGGCGGTTGACGAGGCGGCGAAGCTCTGCCGCTGAGGTGGATTGCCGTCAAAATCCGGTAACAATGCGCGGGGGAGTTTCGCTTTCCCGCAAGATGGACTATATGGGTGGCCTGCCCAGAAGCCGGATAGTCGAAATGAACGCCCCCGCCAGACCCGTTGTCACGCCCGCTGTTGCCGATCCGGCGCCGCAAACCGGCGCCTCCGCGCCCATCACGCAGGACGTGCTGACCATTCCGCGCAAGCTGCCGGAAGCGGGTCGGACGAACCTCGTCGGCCTGACACGCGAGCAGCTTCGCGATGCCCTGATCGCCGCAGGAACGCCGGAGGGGCAGGCAAAGATGCGCGTCGGTCAGGTCTGGCAGTGGATCTACCAGAAGGGCGTGCGTGATTTCGCGGCGATGACCAATCTCGCCAAGGATTACCGGGCGCTTCTGGCGGAGAACTTCACCGTGGATGTCCCGGAGCTTGTCTCCCGCCAGATCTCGGCGGATGGCACGCGGAAATACCTTGTCCGCATCGCGGGTGGGCATGAGGTGGAGACGGTTTACATCCCGGAGGAGGGGCGTGGCACGCTCTGCATCTCCTCGCAGGTGGGGTGCACGCTGACCTGCACATTCTGCCACACCGGCACGCAGAAACTCGTCCGTAACCTGACGCCGGGAGAGATCGTGGGGCAGGTCCTGCTTGCACGGGACGACCTGGGGGAATGGCCCGCGCCCGGACGTGCTCCGAAGGATGAGACGCGGCTGCTCTCCAATATCGTCCTGATGGGCATGGGCGAGCCGCTCTACAATTTCGATGCCGTGCGTGATGCGATGAAGATCGCCATGGACCCGGAGGGTATCTCGCTCTCCCGCCGCCGGATCACGCTTTCGACCTCCGGCGTCGTGCCCATGATCGCCCGCACAGCGGAGGAGATCGGCTGTCAGCTCGCCATTTCCTTCCACGCCACCACGGACGAGGTGCGCGACAAACTGGTGCCGATCAACAAGAAGTGGCCGCTGAAGGAGTTGCTGGAGGCGCTGCGGACCTATCCGAAGCTGTCCAATTCCGAGCGGATCACCTTTGAATACGTCATGCTGAAAGGCGTGAACGACAGCGACGACGATGCGCGCCGGCTGGTGAAGTTGATCCGTGGCATACCGGCCAAGATCAACCTGATCCCGTTCAACGAATGGCCGGGCGCGCCTTACCAGCGGTCCGACTGGGAGCGGATCGAGAGCTTTGCGGAGATCGTCTATCGCGCGGGCTATGCCTCTCCCATCCGTACGCCGCGGGGGGAGGACATCATGGCCGCCTGTGGCCAGCTCAAATCCGCCACCGAGCGGGCACGGAAAAGCCGGGCGGAGATCGCGGCTGAAACCTCGCGCTGAGCCGGGCTATCCGAGCAGCAGATCGCGGAGAACGACCGCTTCGTTGTGCTCGGTATCCCGCGCGCCGTAAAGGAGAGTGACGACCTCCCCCTCCGCCTCTGCGCGAAGCTGGCTCAGGGCCGCGCCCTGTGCCTTCAACTCCTCCAGATAGCGCTCCCGGAATTCCGGCCATTTCGCCGGATCATGTGCAAACCAACGGCGGAGACCGTCGCTCGGGGCGAGGTCTTTGCGCCAGTCGTCGAGCGCCGCGCGCTCCCGCGTCATGCCGCGTGGCCAGAGCCTGTCCACCAGAATGCGCTTCCCGTCGGCGGGATCAGGCGGATCGTAGACCCGTTTCAAGCGGAGATGGCTGGCGAGGGATGGCATGGCGGCTCCCGATCCGTCCGCCTTGTCATATGCCGCGCAATCCCCCATCTCCAAGGCTGGACGCGCGGCTTTCTTGCCGGGAGCGATGGACAGACGCTGCCGGGAGAGATAGTCGTATGCGCAATGGACGGGGCGGGAGGCCCCGGTCTTCCCCCGTGACGAGGCACCCGATGGCCAGCCTGAACGATATCCGATCGACCTATCTCGACTTCTTCCGCCGCAACGGACATGCTGTCGTGGAAAGCTCTCCGCTCGTTCCCCGGAACGACCCGACGCTGATGTTCACGAACTCCGGCATGGTGCAGTTCAAGAACGTTTTCACCGGCGTGGAGCATCGCGATTACACCCGCGCCACCACCGCGCAGAAATGCGTCCGCGCGGGCGGCAAGCACAATGACCTCGACAATGTGGGCTATACCGCGCGGCACCACACATTCTTCGAGATGCTGGGCAACTTCTCCTTCGGGGATTACTTCAAGGAACAGGCGATCCCCTTCGCGTGGGAACTGCTGACGAAGGATTTCGGCATCGACGGCAAGCGCCTGCTGGTCACGGTCTATCACACGGACGATGAAGCGGCGGCGATCTGGAAGAAGGTCGCGGGGCTGCCCGACGAGCGGATCATCCGCATCCCGACCGATGACAACTTCTGGCGCATGGGGCCGACCGGCCCTTGCGGCCCCTGCACGGAGATCTTCTTCGATCACGGCGAGCATATCCCCGGCGGCCCTCCCGGCAGCCCGGATGAGGACGGCGACAGGTTCATCGAGATCTGGAACAACGTCTTCATGCAGTACGAGCAGTTCGCCGATGGCACGATGCGCGATCTGGAGTCGCAGTCGATCGACACCGGCATGGGGCTGGAGCGTATCGGCGCGCTGCTTCAAGGCAAGCACGACAACTACGACACCGATCTGATGCGCCACCTGATCGAGGCGTCGGCGCATGCCTCCTCCACCGACCCTGACGGGCCGGGCAAGATTCACCACCGGGTCATCGCGGACCATCTGCGCTCCACCTCCTTCCTGATCGCCGACGGGGTCATGCCCTCGAACGAAGGGCGGGGCTACGTCCTGCGCCGCATCATGCGGCGGGCGATGCGGCATGCGCATCAGCTCGGCGTGGCGGAACCGCTGATGTATCGCCTCGTGCCCGCGCTGGTGCGCGAGATGGGTGCAGCCTATCCCGAACTGCCGCGCGCGCAGGCGATGATCGAGGAGACGCTGAGGCTCGAGGAAACCCGCTTCCGCCAGACGCTGGACCGCGGCCTTCGGCTGCTCGACGACGAGTTGTCCAAGATCGGCGAGGGGCAACCGCTGCCGGGCGCCGCGGCCTTCAAACTTTACGATACCTACGGCTTCCCGCTGGATCTTACGCAGGATGCCCTGCGCGAGCAGGGGCGGACGGTCGATGTCTCTGGCTTCGATGCCGCCATGGCTGAGCAGAAGGCCAAGGCCCGCGCCTCCTGGGCCGGATCGGGAGAGACCAAAGACGCGGCCATCTGGTTCGATCTGGCGGAGAAGAACGGCTCCACGGAATTCCTGGGCTACGATACCGAGAAGGCGGAGGGTGAGATACTCTCCCTCGTCCGTGACGGAGCTGAGGTCGGAAAGGCCGGCGTCGGTGACAGTGTGCAGATCGTGGTGAACCAGACGCCGTTCTATGCAGAATCCGGTGGTCAGGTCGGGGATGCCGGTCTGCTCAAGACGGATACGGGCGCCGCTCGCGTGACCGATACAAAGAAATCGCAGGGCGTCTATATCCATATAGCCGAAGTCACGCTGGGGGAGATCGTGACCGGGCAGGGTGCGGAACTGAGCGTCGATCATAACCGGCGGCAGGCGATCCGGGCCAACCATTCTGCGACCCACCTGCTGAATGAGGCACTGCGCCGGACCTTGGGCGATCACGTCGCACAGCGCGGTTCTCTCAATGCTGATGACCGGCTGCGCTTCGACTTCTCGCATGGCAAGGGCCTGACGGCGGAGGAGTTGAAGCAGGTCGAGCGCGAAGTGAACCATCACATCCGCCAGAACGGCGCGGTGGAGACCCGCGTGATGACGCCCGATGAGGCGCGCGGCCTCGGTGCGCAAGCGCTTTTCGGCGAGAAATACGGCGATGAAGTGCGCGTCGTCTCCATGGGTCTGCTCGACGGTTCCGGCAAGGGGACAGACGGCAAGACCTACTCGCTGGAGCTTTGCGGCGGGACACATGTGGGACGGCTGGGCGAGATCGGCCTGTTCGTGCTGCTGTCTGACAGCGCCTCCTCCGCTGGTGTGCGGCGGATCGAAGCGCTGACGGGGGAGGCCGCTCTGGCCTATCTCGAAGAACAGGTGGGCCGTCTGGGCGAGGTCGCCTCCGTTCTGAAGGCAGGGCCGAGTGAGGTCGTCGATCGCGTGAGGTCGCTGGTCGATGAGCGGCGTGCGCTGCAGAACGAGGTAGCGCAGCTGCGCCGCGAACTGGCGATGGGCGGCGGCACACAGGGTGGCGCGGATGCCAAGGACATCGGTGGCGTCAAGTTTCTGGCACAGGTCGTCTCCGGTGTTTCCGGCAAGGATCTGCCCGCGCTGATCGACGAGATGAAGGCCCGTGTCGGCTCCGGCGCGGTCCTGCTTGTCGCCGATACAGGCGGCAAGGCCGCCGTCGCCGCTGGCGTGACGGCCGATCTGACGGCGCGCCTGTCAGCGGTCGATCTGGTGAAGGCGGCGGCGCAGGCGCTCGGCGGTAAGGGCGGCGGCGGTCGACCGGACATGGCACAGGCCGGGGGCGCTGATGCGTCCAAGGCGGACGAGGCGATCCGCGCTGCGGAAGCCGTTATCGCGGGGTAAGGAATGAGCGCTCTCTGGATAGCCCATGTCGAAGTGACCGACCCGGAAGCCTATGGCAAATACGCCAAGCTTGCCGGTCCGGCGCTGGCGAAATTCGGCGGGGTGTTCCTCGCCCGGGGCGGACGCTACGTTCAGCTTGAAGGGAACGAGCGGACGCGGAATGTCGTGGCCCGCTTCCCGTCGGTGGAAGCCGCGGTGGAGGCATACAACAGTCCCGACTATCAGGAGGCCCTGTCGCATGCGAAGGGCGCCTCCATCCGCGATCTGGTGGTGGTCGAAGAAACCGCCTGACCCTCGCGAGATACACTTCAGACGCCTCCTTCGGGAGGCGTTTTTGCATTGAGAAGGGGAAGTGCAGGCTTCTGTTGCCAGGTGCCTGCGAACCCCGCCTTACAGTGCTACCTGCAAGGACTTAGTTTCGGTACTCGAACTGCTTACGCAGCCAGAGCCACCGGAGCACGGTTGTTGTTGGCAACTGTACTTTTGGACCGGTAACGGTGGTACCTCACCGAGCGAAAGCAATCACCTTTACACGTTCGTCGATCCTATTTCGGCCCCCTCCGCCCCCAACAAGGGTGTTTGGTGGAGCCGCCGGGTACCGCCCCCGGGTCCGATCCGCTTATTCCGTGCGCGTTTATCGCCATAGTCCGAAGCAAGCCCCGGACAAGGAAGGATATAGACCGCTCCGTGGCCGCGATCAATGGCCGGGGCGACGGGATGCGGGTTTTCTCTCTGAACCTGAATGAAATCTTATGGTAACGGTCACCTCATCCCGCGCGGCGGCCCGCATGATTTCGGGAGGCACACCGGCAAGGGTGCTTCGCCGCTGGCAAGGATAAAACCTATTGCGGCATCGCCTTATCTGGTCTCAGTCTCAGTCTCAGTCTCAGTCTCAGTCTCAGTCTCAGTCTCAGTCTCAGTCTCAGTCTCAGTCTCAGTCTCAGTCTCAGTCTCAGTCTCAGTCTCAGTCTCAGTCTCAGTCTCAGTCTCAGTCTCAGTCTCAGTCTCAGTCTCAGTCTCAGTCTCAGTCTCAGTCTCAGTCTCAGTCTCAGTCTCAGTCTCAGTCTCAGTCTCAGTCTCAGTCTCAGTCTCAGTCTCAGTCTCAGTCTCAGTCTCAGTCTCAGTCTCAGTCTCAGTCTCAGTCTCAGTCTCAGTCTCAGTCTCAGTCTCAGTCTCAGTCTCAGTCTCAGTCTCAGTCTCAGTCTCAGTCTCAGTCTCAGTCTCAGTCTCAGTCTCAGTCTCAGTCTCAGTCTCAGTCTCAGTCTCAGTCTCGGGCGAAATGCTCAGGATACCCTGTTCACCCCGTTGCAACGCCCCGGAGACGGGTAAACCCCGATGAAGAAAGGGGCATCTTCTGCAGGGCCAGCGCGGGGGCCAGCGGTGAAGAGGGTAGCCGTTCGCCGGCTACCCCGTGGCTGCGGCTCAGAAGCCGGCCTTGATCTTCTCGAACTCCTGCACCATCCGGTCGCGAAGCGATTGTTCCAGCGGCTTTTGTGTCAGCACCGGGACCGTGACGGGGCCAAGACCGGCCTCCTTCAGCTTCTCCGGATCCATCGCATCCATGGCGGTCTTGTTGGAGGAGCCGTAGCCGAACACGTCCACCAGATATTCGGCTGACGACGGCTGGAGCCAGGCATTCATGAAATCATAGGCCTGATCTTCCGATCCGGGACCGTTCTTGAAGTTCACGAAGCCGCAGACAAAGGCCGAGGAGCCTTCTTTCGCCTCACGCTGGAAGCCGACGGGATAGCCGTCCGCGACAAGCTGTGTCACACCCTCCGGCCAGGACCAGGCGATCAGCACTTCTCCCGTCGCCATGAGCTGGCCCATCTCCGAGGGATCGGCCCAGTAGGCGCGGACGTTCGGATGCACCTCGCGGAGCCAGTCCGCTGCGGCCTTGAACTGATCGTCCGTCACGTGGGTCCAGTCGTGCACGCCGGTTGCCAGAAAGGCGAGCGGCCAGATATCGTCCACCGAGTTCGGCAACGAGATGCGGCCCGCATATTTCGGATCCTTGAACACCTGCAGGGTCGAGACATCCTCCGCCGGGACCTTCTCCGTGTTCCAGGCGATGGCGGTGGAGGCCCAGTCCGTCGGCAGGAACCACAGCCCGCTGTCATCCTTGAAGATGGAGGAATCAAGCAGGGCCGGGTCCAGATCCTTGAAGGCGGTCAATTTGGAGGTATCCCACGGCTCGATCAGACCAGCATCGCGGTATTTGGAGATCATCTGTGAGCAGGGATGGGCGATGTCCGGCTTGAAGCCGGAAACGACCTTCTGGAACGCCTCGTCGTCATCCGCGTAAAAGCTGTACTGCGGACTTGCGCCATATTTGTCGATATAAGCCTGATGAAGACCAGGATCCTCGAACCCGGCCCAGTCGAAAACGAGCAAATTCGGCGATTCCGCCCATGCGGCCTGCGCGACAAGCGTCGCAGCGGCGGTGCCAAGAAGCCAAGTCCTGATGGCCATTCTCGATCCTCTGTTGGAGAGCTGTTTCTCCCGAGGCTAGAGGACAGCGTCCGATGCCTCAAGCGGCGATTGTAGTCGGTCGATCAAGATTTTGCGGTAACTTCCAATCCGCTCGGCAGAGATAGGCGACATGCCGGCCATGCAGTGTGAAAACCGAACAATCGGCCTCTTTAACAATAGGGTAGCGAACCATGCTATCAGAAATGTTTAACGGTTATAACCTACGCCATAGTGACAGGTCAGCATATCGATCGTTCACTTACGGCGCTAACGGTGTGGGGTGGGGTTGCACCCCCGTCGCCGCCGGGCAACTGTGCCGGCAATCTTCCCGGAGACGCATATGACGGACTTCTTCTTCTACGGCACGCTGCGCTACCCCCCCGTATTGGAGGCCGTATTGGGTCATCCCGTTAGCGGCCGCGCGGCGCGGCTGCCGGGGCAGCGTGTGGTAGTGGGCGATACAGGCCCGGTGCTTGTCGGGGCGGAGGCGGCGCTCGCGCCCGGCTTGCTGGTCACCGGGCTGAGCGAGGCGGATCGCGCGCGGCTCGATCACTATGAGGCAGGTGAGGCCATGCCCATGACGCTCGAAACCGAGCGTGGACGCGTCAAGGCGCTGGTCTATCCCGGTGGGGGGGGCAGCGATCACGACTGGTCCTTCGAGGACTGGGTGGACGATTGGGGCAATATCACCGCGGAAACCGCTCGCGACATCATGCGGGGCTTCGGGATCAACCCGCCGACGGCTCATCTGGCCCGCCTCCCCATGTTGCTGGGCCGGGCTCATTCCCGCATCCGTGCCGCAGATGACATGCCGAGGGAGTCGCGTGGCGTGGCCGATCCAGGCGATGTGGAGGTCATCGCGGCGCGGGAGCCTTATGCCCATTTCTTCTCCGTTGAGGAATATGACCTGCGTTTTCGCCGTTTCGACGGGACGATGAGCCCGGTCGTCAATCGTGCGGTCTTCGTCTCCGGTGACGCTGCGACGCTGGTCCCCTACGATCCGGTGCGGGACAGGGTGCTCGTCATTGAGCAGTTTCGCCCCGGGCCGTTCGCACGGGGCGATCGGCAGCCGTGGCTTATCGAGCCGATCGCAGGACGGATCGATGCGGGCGAAGACCCCCGCTCAACGGTGATGCGGGAGGCAGTGGAGGAGGCGGGCCTGAACGTCTCCGACGTGCGGGAGATCATGCGCTATTACTCCAGCCCGGGCACGATGACCGAATTTCTTTACTGTTTCGTCGCTCTCTGCGATCTGCCGGACGATGTGGCGCAGACGGGCGGGTTGGTGGAGGAGGCGGAGGACATTCGTGGCCTTCTCATGAGCGTTGATGACCTGTTGAAACTCGTCAATTCCGGCGAAGGGGCGAATGGCCCGCTTGTTGTGACGGCCCAGTGGCTGGCGCTGAATCGTGATGCGCTTCGCGGGCAAACGGAAAACTGAACCGAAATGGTCCGGGTTGAGTTCGTCTGACGGCGGCCCTATCACGGAAGCGATCCTGAAGAGGGAGAAGGAAATGCCCGTTTACGGCGATCTCATGGCCTCCATCGGTCATACCCCGCTCATCCGGCTGCGCAAGGCCAGCGAGATGACGGGCTGCGACATCTATGGCAAGGCCGAGTTCATGAACCCCGGCCAGTCGGTGAAGGACCGCGCAGCGCTCTATATCATCAAGGACGCAGTGGCACGGGGTGAGCTCGCTCCGGGCGGCACGATCGTTGAGGGGACGGCGGGCAATACCGGTATCGGCCTTGCGCTTGTGGGCGCGGCGATGGGCTTTCGCACCGTGATCGTCATTCCCGAGACCCAGAGCCAGGAGAAGAAGGACATGATCCGCCTCGCCGGGGCGGAGCTGGTGGAGGTGCCTGCGGCGCCCTATGCCAACCCGAACAACTATGTGCGTTATTCGAGCCGGCTTGCCGCAGAACTCGCAAAGACGGAGCCGAACGGCGCGATCTGGGCCAACCAGTTCGACAATACCGCGAACCGGCTTGCGCATGTTGAGACGACCGGCCCCGAGATCTGGGAGGGAACGGGCGGCAATATTGATGGTTTCGTAGCCTCCGTCGGGTCGGGGGGCACTTTCGCGGGTGTCGGGATGGCTCTGCAACCGAAGGGCGTGAAGATCGCGCTGGCGGATCCGGAGGGGTCTGCGCTTTACGAATACTACGCGCACGGAACCCTGAAATCCGAAGGCAATTCGATTACCGAAGGTATCGGACAGGGCCGTATCACCGCCAATCTCGAAGGTTTCACGCCCGACTTCGCCTATCGTATCCCGGATGGCGAAGCTCTGCCGCTGATCTTTGACCTACTGTCGGAGGAGGGGCTTTGCGTGGGCGGTTCCTCCGGCATCAACATCGCGGGGGCGATCCGGCTTGCCCGCGACCTTGGTCCGGGTAAGACAATCGTGACGGTGCTGTGCGATTACGGCACCCGGTATCAGACGAAGCTGTTCAATCCGGCCTTTCTGCGGACGAAGAACCTGCCGGTGCCGGACTGGCTGGCGACGCCCGCTCGCCCCCTTCCTTCGGTGCTCGAGGGCTAATCCATGCAGCGTCTGACCGGTATTCTGATCGCGCTGATCTTTGCGCTCCTGCCCGTCTCTGTTGTACCAACCGGGGCTTTCGTCACACCCGTCCACGCACAGGAACCCGCGCAGACCACGCCCGATTTCGCCGCGTGGGAGAAAACGGCGAGCGAGATAGAGAGCGAGGTCGCGGATCCGGATGTCACGGATCAGCAACTCGACACGCGTCGCGCCCAGCTTGTCCCGCTCCGCGCCGAGTTTCAAACGGCGCAGGGCGCGAACAACAGCCGGATCGAAACCCTGAAGGGCCAACTTACCGCGCTAGGTGCGCCCCCGGACGACGGTACGACCGAAGCCCCGGAGATCACAGCGCGCCGCTCGGAGCTTCAGAGCCAGATTTCGGAAGCCGAGGCACCCGGCAAAGCGGCGGTCGAGGCCTATACGAGGGCCGACAATCTCATCAAGCAGATCGATGCGATCCTGCGCGATCGGCAGACCAATGCCCTTCTGGAGTTAGCACCATCGCCGCTGAATCCGGCCAACTGGACGGTTGCAGCGGGGACTCTTCTGGACGCGGGCAAGGGGATCACAGCCGAGGTCACCCGCAACGTGGTTTCTGATTTCCGGCGTCAGAACCTCATTTCCAACCTCCCGATCATCCTGCTCCACCTTGTCGTCGCGGCGGTGATCCTTCTGCGAGGCCGAGTGTGGATGGAGCGGCTTGTCCGCAATATCAGCGGCCGGAGTTCACTCCGTGGCGCCAAGGTCATCGCAAAGCTGGTCTCGCTTGGGCAGGTGGTGATCCCCGTCCTGGGACTGGTGCTGGTGGGCCGGGCGTTGCAGCTTTCGGGGATGGTGGGTGTCCGCACCCTTCCGATCGTCGAAACCCTGCCATGGGCCGGTTTTCTTGTCTTTGCGGCGCTGTGGCTCGCGGGTCGGCTCTTTCCCGACGATGCGGGAGACAGCCCGTTTCAACTTGCGCCCGAACGACGGCGCGAAGCGCGCGTTCACGTGGTCGCGTTCGGTACTCTCCTCGCCATTCGCAGCCTGCTCTGGCAGATCATCCCGAACCCCGAACCGCAGGTCTTTTCCGTTCTGGCCTTTCCTCTTCTGGTCGTGGGCGGGATTCTGCTCTTTCGCTTCGGACAGCTCATCCGCGCTCATGCGGTGAATGCGACGGCGGCGAGTGCCGAGGTATTGTTCCGTCACCGGCTCATTAGCTATGTGGCCTACGTCGCTATCGCCATCGGGGTGTTGGCTCCGCTTCTCGCGGTCGTGGGCTATGTCTCCGCAGCAACAGCGCTGATCTATCCGGCGGCCATGACGCTCGCGCTCATCGGTATGGTGATGTTCCTGCAGGGCCTCTGCGCCGACATCTACGTGCTGGTGATCAAGGGTGACGAGGCCAATCGGGGTGACCTTGTGCCGGTTTTGCTCGGCTTCGTGCTCTGCGCGCTGGCGATCCCTTTCCTGCTGCTGATCTGGGGTGCTCGCGGCTCTGACCTGGCGGAGATGTGGATCAAGTTCCGCGACGGCTTCAACGTGGCAGGGGTGCAGATCTCTCCCACCATCTTCCTGACCTTCGTCGTCGTATTCGTTATCGGCTACACGGTCACCAAGCTGCTGCAGGGCGCGCTCGGCGCCTCCATCCTGCCCAAGACCAAGCTGGACACCGGCGGGCAGCGGGCGGTGGTTCTGGGTGTTGGCTATGTCGGGGTCGTGCTGTCCGCGATCATCGCGATGACGACAGCAGGTATCAACCTGTCATCGCTGGCGATCCTCGCCTCCGCGCTTTCCGTCGGTATCGGTTTCGGCCTGCAGAATATCGTGCAGAACTTTGTCTCCGGTATCATCCTTCTGATCGAACGGCCCGTGTCGGAGGGCGATTGGATCGAGGTCGCGGGCGTGCAGGGCCGCGTGCGCGCGATCTCTGTCCGTTCGACCCGGATCGAGACGTTCGACCGCAACCACGTCATCGTGCCCAACGCTTCACTCATCTCGGGTCAGGTTACGAATATCACGCGTTTCAACCTGTCGGGGCGCGTGCTGCAGAAGGTTACCGTGTCGGGGGTCAATGACAGTGATCATGTACAGAAGGTGCTGGAAGATATCGCCAAGATACCACCCATGGTGATTTTGAACCCGCCGCCTTCTGTGGGGCTGGTCGGTATCGACGGCGGCAACCTGACGTTCGAGATGCGGCTCATCATCCGGGACGTGAACTTCAAGGGTGCGGTTCAGGACGAAGTGCTCCACCTCATCCATCGCCGCTTCAAGGAAGAGGGGATCGCCTTCGGTGTCATGGGGTCGAGCAAGACCATCATGGCCGATGGCGACGGCACGCCCTATGTCCTGCCCGGCGCGATCTTTGGGGAGAAGCCTGCCCCCGATCCTGTCGATGCGGAAGCGGCGCGCGACGGCAAGGTGGAGGAACAGGCCGAGGAAAACGACCAGCGCCGCGCCGGAAGTCCCACACGCTGAGGCCGCGGGAGGAGGGGTGGCAGTGCTTGACTCTGGTCGCCTCTCCACGCATGATTCACCGAAGGGCGGTATGGACCGTTCAGTGCAACGGGCCATGCCCACAAGGTGAAAACGCCATGGCGATCCTTGCGGATCGAATGAGCATCGGGTCAGCACACCACTCCCGGATAGACAACCTCACATGACTGATACGCCCTCTTCCCGGCCAAACTCCCCGGAACCGGTGGATGATGCGTCATCCCATGGAACACGGGGCCGTGAGGGCTTTCTGAAGCTCGCGCTGGGTTCCGTCGGCGTTGTCTACGGGGATATCGGTACAAGTCCGCTCTATGCCATGCGCGAAGCGCTGCACCACGCGGCGAGCGATGGCCTGACGAATGAAGAAGTGCTGGGCGTTGTCTCGCTGCTCGTCTGGGCGCTGTTTCTGATCGTCACGGGCAAGTATGTGGTGTTCCTCCTCCGGGTGGACAACCGGGGAGAGGGGGGCGTGCTTGCCCTGTTCTCTCTTGCCATGGCGGCGGTCGGGCGGCGTTCTGTTCCGGTTTTCATGCTGGGTATCATGGGGGCAGCGCTGTTTTTTGGCGATGCGATGATCACGCCTGCGGTTTCCGTCCTCTCCGCCGTGGAGGGCCTGGAGCTTATCACGCCGAGCTTCACCCCGTTCGTTCTTCCGATCACCATCATCATCCTGATCGGTGTCTTCATGGTGCAGCGACACGGGACAGCGCGGATTGGCGCATGGTTCGGCCCGATCACGCTCATCTGGTTCATCACCATGGGAGCGGCCGGTATCTGGCAGATCTCCGGCAATCCCCATGTGCTCACCGCGCTGAATCCGCATCATGCGGTGTTCTTCCTCACCGACCACGGCTTCACCGCCTTTCTCGTGCTGGGCGCGGTGTTTCTGGCGGTGACGGGGGCGGAGGCGCTCTATGCCGATCTGGGGCACTTCGGACGCGGGCCGATCCGCTTTGCGTGGCTCTGGGTGGTACTACCCGCGCTGGTTTTGAACTATCTCGGGCAGGGAGCGCTGGTTATTTCGCGGCCAGAGACGCTGGGTAATCCGTTCTTCCTGATGGTGCCGGATTGGGGGCTGATACCGCTGGTACTGCTGGCGACGGTGGCGACCGTCATCGCCTGCCAGGCCGTGATTTCCGGTGCTTTTTCCATGACACGGCAAGCGGTGCAGCTTGGCCTGCTGCCCCGGTTCGAGATCCGCCATACGTCTGAGCAACAGAGCGGTCAGATCTACGTGCCCACGATGAACTGGCTACTGCTCATCGCGGTGATCTGGCTCACACTGGCGTTCGGCTCCTCAAGCAGCCTTGCCTCCGCCTATGGTATCGCGGTGACGGGAACGATGATCGTCACTACGGCGCTGGCGGTCGTGCTGGCGGTGAAGGGCTGGCGTAAGCCGCTATGGCTTGTGCTGCTGATCGCGGCGCCGGTTGCAGTGATCGAGCTGTCGTTCCTGACGTCCAACCTGCTGAAAATCCTTGATGGTGGCTACGTTCCGGTACTGGTGGCGCTCGCGCTCATGCTGGTCATGTGGTCCTGGTGGAGGGGGTCGCAGCTGTCCTTCGAGCGGCAACATCGGATGGCCGTGCCGCTGGAGAGTTTTGCCCATTCGATGTCGCATAGCTCGGTGCACATCGCTGACGGAGTTGCTGTCTTCCTGACTTCCGACCCGACCACCGCGCCGCCTGCGTTGTTGCATAATCTCAAGCACAACAAGGTGCTTCATCGCCGGAACCTCGTCACGACGGTGCTGGTGGCAGAGGAGCCGCGTGTCGCGGAGCACGACCGGCTGAGCTACGAAAATCTCGATGACCGCTTTGCGCGCATCACCCTTCGCTTCGGATTCATGGAAACGCCGGATGTCAGCCGTGCGCTGTTCCGCTCCCGTATCGACGGGGTGAAGCTTGAGGTGATGCGCACCTCCTTCTTCCTCGGGCGGCGCCGTTATGTGCCGGGTGCGCGGATCGGGATGCCACTTCTGCTGGACAGAATATATATCCTGCTGAACGGGTTCTCGGCTGATCCAACGGTGTTCTATCATCTCCCGAGGGATCGGGTGGTGGAGATCGGCGCCAGGATCAGCGTCTGACCTCAGCGTCTGACCGTCTGGGGGGTAAGCGGAGCGGGATCGCCCGCGCCGAACATGCTGTCCGGTTGGCCGTCTCGGGACATGAGCACGGCGAGCGGGCGGAGCGGCGGAATATGGGAACAGAGGATCATCGCCGCGACCATCATCGGTACTGCGAGGAACAACCCGGCGATTCCCCATATCGCGCCCCAGAATGCCAGCGCCAGCACGATGCAGAACGTGGAAAGCTGCAATGTCCGCCCCATGAATATCGGCTCTATGATATTTCCGTTGCCGAACTGAATACCGCATACGATGAGAGATACCGTCACGGTGACCCAGGGCTCCGGCATCTGGATGAACACCGCGAGTATGGTGAGGACCGAGGCGGCGAGCGAGCCGATGGTCGGAATGAAGTTCAGAATGACCGTCAGCATGCCCATGGCGCCCGCAAATTCCAGCCCCGCCAAGCGCATCACTAGATAGACCTCGAGTCCGGTCACAAGGCTGACCGCGCTTTTCACCAGAAGATAGCGGTTCACCCGGCGTATGATGGAGCGGCTGATCGCGGCGGCGCCGGCAGCGCGCTCCGGCGAGGAGAACAGGTTCAGCAGCTTTGCATGGAACCAGTGTTGCTCTGCAAAGAGAAAGCCCACGACGAGGCTCGTCATCACCGCGATCGATACAAGCCCGGAAAGCTGAAACGCGATCGAGCGGAGATAGGCGTTGAAATTGATCGTCTGGATCGCGTTCTGAACCGCCGATGTCGCCTCTGGCCCAAGCCACGCAAACAGCCGGGCGACAGCGTTGATAGCCGCGTCGCTGTAAAGCAGCATGGTGGTGATGAGCCGGTTGACCTCATTTACAACCACGACAGCGAGAAGGATGAGGCAGAAGCTGAGCAGTGTCACGGCCAGCACTACGGCAATCCAGCGCGGAAAGTAAAAGCGGCCGAGCCTCAGTCGCGCAATCTGGTCAATGGTCGCGGTCGTCACGCTGAAAAGGATGATGCCGAAGGCGAGTGAGATGAGAATGGAACTGCCCACCCAGAGAAGAAACACCGCCACTCCGAAGGCGATGATGGTGAGCGCCCAGGTCTGGATGCGGAGCCTGTCTTCCAGACTCGGGCGGTAGGGAGGGAAGACGCCGGTTTGATCCTCGGGCGGTGTCGTCTTGAGCATGGCGCGCGGAACCTCGGCCTGGGGCTGCGCCACTATGCGGGGTTGTGGGCTGAACGGCAACTCCGGCCTGTCCGGGAAGATGTTCAGCCTGTCGGTTCAGTGGAGAGCGTAGCCGCGGGCGGCGCCGTCACCTGGCTATCCGGGCCGGGGGAGGCGATCTCCTCCCGGCGCCAGTCATTCAGGATTTCCTGCTGCCGAATCATCACCGGGCGAGGATGCTGTTCCTCGGGGGTCATGAACAGCCGCAACCGACGGGCGGAGGCGCCCTCGCCGGAATCGGAGGACCAGGCGATGATCAGCGGTGCGATGAGCATTGGCCCTCCGACAGGCAGGAACCATATGAATAGAGTGGTGAACTTCCACGCAGCGAAGAGGATGACCGCGCCGGTGGCGGTGATCCACCAGCTTGCCTTCCAGGCGGTTGAAAGCGGGATCGCCTGCGCCTCCCGATCTGCAACCGGCCAGCCGCCGTCTGCTCCAGTAAGGATCTCGATGACGGAGCGGGTCTGGAAGGCCAGCATGAGGGGGGCGATGAGACTCGACCACAGGATTTCAATGATGACACTTGCCAGAGATGCAAAGGCACCACCGAATTGCTGGGCGCGGCCATCGAATATGGATCTCAGCGCGATGAGCAGCTTCGGCCCCAGAAGAAGCCCCAGAACGAGCAGCAGCAAAAGAATGGCGCGGGTGGATTCACTGATTGGAAACTGCGGAACGCCGAGCGCCGAGTCAGGAAAGAACTCAAAGGGCGCCGCCAGAATCGGTGCCAGAATGGTCGCGATCAGGAATACGCCCCAGAGGGAGGAGGCGAGGTAGGCCATGATTCCCTGAAAGAACACGAACCGGCTCCACATCTTCAGGCCGGGCACGGCGAGCAGGCGCGAATGCTGAAGGTTGCCCTGTGCCCAGCGGCGGTCGCGCTTGGCATAATCGAGGATGTTGTCGGGTGCTTCTTCATAGGAGCCGCCGATGTCGGGATCGACCCGCACGGTCCAGCCTGCGCGCGCGAGAAGTGCGGCCTCCACATAGTCGTGGCTGAGGATATGGCCTCCGAACGGCGGCTTGCCCTTGAGTTCGGGCAGGCCGCAGCTTTCGGCGAATGCCGTGGTGCGCGTGATGGCATTGTGGCCCCAGAACGGCCCCTCGCGCCCCTGAAGCGCCGCGACGCCACGCGTGAAGATCGGTGAAAAGAAGGCAGCGGAGAACTGCAGTACCCGGCCGAAGAAGGACCGCGACCGTATGATCTTGGGTAGGGTCTGAAGCAGTCCGAGCTTCGGCTCTGCCTCCATACGGCGAACCATCTCAACCAGCGTCTCGCCTTCCATCAGGCTATCCGCGTCGAGAATGATGAGGAAATCGTACCGCCCGCCAAAGCGGCGGATGAATTCCGCGATGTTGCCCGCCTTCTTGCCGGTATTGTCCGTCCGGCGACGGTAATAGACCGGCAGGATATGCCCCCAGCCGCCACGCAACTTTTCGAACCATGCCTCTTCCTCCGCCCCTATTGCGGCGCGGGTGGTATCAGAGACGATCGCAAGTTCGAAAGCGCCATGAAGGCCGGTGGCCTGCAGACTCTCGATCATCGCCGCCGCATGGGAAAAGGGCTTTTCCGGGGGTTCGTTGTAAACCGGGAGCAGGATCGCCGTGCGCGTTGTCAGCGGGCCGCTCGTCCGTGCGCGGTGTATGCGACTGCTCATGAACACGCCGCTCATGCCGAGCATCGCGCCCCAGGCGATCCACCAGGTTGTCAGGCCGAGCAGTGCGATCCTGACATAGTCCGTCCCATCCCGCCCGTCGGCAAAAAAGACATTGAGGCCAAGCCATACGGCTGTGCCGGCCAACACAAGGCTCGCCAGAAAGAGGACGGTCCGTAATATCATCGGGAGATCAGGTCAGTCGCCGGCCGCCAGACTGGGCGAACCTGGCGCGCAACAGCCCGAACCAGGAGGAGGCGCGCTCCAGAACCTGCACCGGCATGACCATCGGTGCCGCCGGCGGCAACCGATCATCAAGCGCGAGCGCGCCATCCGCGTCACTCACTACCATGACCTTCGCAGCAGCGATGTCAGTGAGGCGATTCATCTCCAGGTCTCCACTGATAGCTCCAAGTTTCGGTCAGGCGACGACCGGCAACGCTCAAATATACCGATAGTTCCACAGGATTGCTTGCGGTACTCTTCACGTCGGCAACGAACCGCCAGATGTCCTCTCCCGCGACTTTCTTCAAGTCCGTGTGGACGAATTCTCCATTAAAAATCGAAGTATTCGCGGAGACGGAATCGAGGTCGAGCAGGCGGTCCAGATAAGGGCCTTCAAAATCCACCACGAACTTCCGTTCTCCCGCGGTCGGATCGGAGCCGGACGTGCCGGAATGGCCCGAACTGAAGGTGATGACCCGCGCGAATCGGGTACTCGATTCGGCGATGTCACCCCACACCAGCCGGTAGCTGAACTCGACCGCCGAACCCGCGGTTGCGGGCGCTTCCGGCATCCAGAAGCAGACGATGTTGTCGTTGACTTCCCGCTTTGTCGGTATCTCGATCAGACAGATATGGCCCACGCCCCATTGCCCGGACGGCTCCACCAGAACGGACGGGCGCTTTTCGTAATGTGCCTCCGCATCCGCGTAATCCTCGAAGCGACGGCTGCGCTGCATGAGGCCGAAGGCGCGGGGGTTCTCCTCCTTGTAGAAGGAAGCCGCCAGTTGCGCCGGATTGTTCAGGTTGCGCCAGACTTCCTCTCCGCTGGCACGGATGATCTTCAATCCCTCGCTGTCATGCACACGCTCGCGATAATCGTCGAAAGCCGCACGATTCGGCCCGCCGTAAAGGAACATCGAGGTAAGCGGCGCGATGCCCAGGCGCGAGATGTCCCGCCGCACGAAGATCCGCGCGGTCACGTCCATGGTCGTGTCCTTGCCCGGGCGGGTGATGAAGCGATACGCTCCGGTGACGCTTGGTCCTTCCAGCTGGGCGTAAATGGTGATCGACGCATCGAACTGGCCGGGCGGGACGACGTAGAACCGGGTGAAGCGAGGGAACTCCTCCGGCTTACCGGCCGCCGTGTCGATGGCGATACCCCGCGCCGAGGTGCCATAGGACGATCCTTGTCCCAGTGCGCGGAAGTAGCTCGCTCCCAGAAATGTCAGCAGCTCATCCCAGATTTCGGGAGAATTCAGCGGGTAGTTGATTTTCAGTCCGGCGATGCCGGGGAAGGGGTTCACCGCATCGAAAGGCGCCCGGTCGAGCGGCGCATGATAGAGGAAGTCCTGCGAGGTGAAGGAAAGCTCCCGCCTCTCCCCGCCTTCGAGCAGGGAAATCGTCACCGGCTCATCATAAAGCCAGCCGAGAGAAAAGGCGTTCAGCGTGAACAGGGCCTGACCCGCCCAGATGGCCCGCGTGGGATCCGCCTGCACCTGACGATAGCCGTCATATCCGAGCGTCGAGAACGGCTCGGGCAACGTAAGTTCGTTCCGCTGATAGGGCTGGTTGATGAGCGCCTGCATTTCCTGCGTCAACGCGTCGAAGAAGTCGGCCGTCTGCGCGGAAACGCGGAGTGGAGCAATGGCGGCGAGGGCGCTTACTGAAAGACCGGTAAGAAGAAATTGCCTGCGCCGCATGACCCACCTTCGATTAGACGATCCATGCTATTTAGAGGAAGTTTGCCGAAGGAAAAGCGGCATTTCTGCACGGGCCAAGGGGCTTGCTATGAAGTGATGATTATGTGTCTCATCCTGAGCGGGGAACCGCAATAGTCTGTTCAGACCCCCTTGCCCCCAACCAAAACCCGCGTTAGGAAGCCCGCCACGGAGAGGTGGCCGAGTGGTCGAAGGCGCACGCCTGGAAAGTGTGTAGGCGGGGAACCGTCTCGAGGGTTCGAATCCCTCTCTCTCCGCCATAAACCAGCTGAGCCTATGTGAGCCTATCGCGTCCCGCGCGGGATTTGCCTGTGTCGCTCGGGAGGGCGAGGTTTCATAGCCGTCGCGTGGACATCCTACATCGCGACGTAGCGATCACGGCGGTGGTTGATGGCAATGACAAGATTGACCACGACGACACCCAAGACCGACCAGATCAGCCGGTCGAGCGGCACCCACCACAGGGCGACGGCGAAAAGCGCCACGTCGAAACCCATCTGGACCCAGCCCGCGCGGATACCAGTGCTGTCCTGAAGATAGAGCGCGACCACTCCTACGCCGCCAAGGCTGGAGCCGTGACGGAAAAGTGCCAGCAGACCTGCGCCTGTGGTGCAGCCGAAAAGAACTGCTGCCACCGGCTCCGACAGCATTTCAAAGCTGAGATAGTGTGGAAGGAGCGCTGCCAGGACGGACATGAGCGCGACCGAAGCAAAGCTCTTCAACGTGAACGACAGGCCGATTCTGCGGTATCCAAGCCAATAGAACGGCAGGTTTATCACAAAGAAAACCGGCCCGAATCCCCAGCCTGTCGCATAGCTTATGAGCAGGGCAAGACCCGCCGTCTGACCGGTCATGAAACCGTGAAAGGCTAGAAACTGAATGCCCAGGGCGCACATCATGGCGCCGAAGACGATACCTTGTGTGTCCTCGAAGCCGGTGTGGCGGGTCGGTTTGTCTTTTTGGCTCATGGCGCTTTGATGCCGCGTCGGCGAAAGGCTTTCCAGCGCTAAATTCGTGGCATCCTCCGCTCAGGGTTGTCGAGACCAGACAGTCCAGATGCAGGCCGCGAACCGGCCCTGTTTCCCGGAAGCGAAGATCATGTCGTCCCTCGACAGACGCGTGCTGTTCAGCCGCCGAGGCGGATAAGCTACGGGCGACACGCGCAGGGTGCGCGGCAGTATTCGAAGCGGGGCGGAAGGTGTGTCGCCTCCGCCCCGCTTGTGCGACGAGACCGGGCTACGGTCTTGCGAAGCGGGGGGAGCGAACCGACATAGGATGGGTCAAGGAGACCCACCATGGAAATGCCCGAAGGGGAAGTCTTTATCGCCACCTCGTTGGATGGCTACATCGCTCGACCCGATGGAGATGTTTCTTGGTTAACAAGCTGCCCGCTCCCAGAAGGAGAGGATTTCGGCTATTCCGAACTCATGGCGCGGGTCGATGCGCTTGTTCTGGGCCGCAAGAGCTATGAGAAGGTTCTGAGCTTCGGCGCGTGGCCCTATGATAAGCCGGTGACGGTGCTGAGCCGCACGCTGCCGCCTTGCCGCGCCTGCGATACGGGCGGACGAGTGGCGATACGGGACCGGGACCCCGTGACTGTCATGGAGGAACTCGGCCGGCAGGGCGCGCGGCGCGTCTATGTGGACGGGGGGGCGGTCGTCTCAGCCTTTCTGCGGGCGGGGCTGATCGAGCAGATGACCATCACCCGGCTACCGGTCCTGCTTGGAGAAGGTATCCCGCTTTTCTGTGATACCGGAGAGATCGCGCTTCGCCACGAAGCCACCAGAAGCTGGCCCAATGGCTTCGTGCAATCTGTTTACAGTGTCGGTTAATTTTCTGATATTATTTTATTATCTGTCTGCGGATACTCTCGCTTCCGCCGCAGCTACCCGTGCGGCGCGACTGCTTGCACGACGAGCGACGCGGGCACGGATCGCGTCCAGATCAGTGACAGGCGTGGCGGCGAACAGTTCCTTCGTATAGGCGTGTTTTGGGTTCGAGAAAATTTCATCCCGGCTGGCCTGTTCCACAGCCTCACCCTTGTAGAGCACCATAACCTCGTCGGCGATGTAGTTCACCACCGATAGGTCGTGACTGATGAAGACGTAGGTCAGCTCGAACTCCTCCTGCAGATCGGCGAGCAGGTTCAGCACTTGCGCCTGAACAGAGAGATCAAGCGCGGACACCGGCTCATCCAGCACCAGCAGCGAAGGCTTCAGCATGAGCGCCCGCGCGATGGCGATCCGCTGGCGTTGCCCGCCAGAGAACATATGCGGATAGCGGTTGAAATGCTCCGGTCCCAAGCCGACCTTCACCAGCATCTGCTCTGCAAGATCACGCCGTTCGGCAGCAGGGATGGAGGTGTTGAGCAGCAGGGGCTCCGTGAGCACATCACCGACCTTCTGGCGCGGATTGAGCGAGCCATAGGGGTTCTGAAACACCATCTGCACCTTTGACCGCATCTCATGCGTCAAGCGCGTCTTGCCGATGTTCACGCTGTTGCCGGTGATTTTCAGCTCGCCGCCCGATTGGGGGTCGATGAGCGCGATGATCCGGGCAAGAGTCGATTTGCCCGAGCCGGATTCTCCGACTATCGCCAGCGTTTTGCCTTTTGCGACCGCAAAATCCACGCCTTTCACCGCACGGAACGTTCCCTTTTTGGAGAACATCCCACCCGGGAGATCGTAGTCCTGCGTGATTCCGCGGCCTTCGACAACAATCATTGGTTTGCCTCCCCGGCCATGAAATCGGCTACCGTGGGTAGCCGATCACCCGTCGCATTCTCCGGCAGAGCCGAGAGGAGGGCACGCGTATAGGCGGTTTTCGGCGATTCAAAGAGGGTCAGCACGTCGGCTTCCTCCATCTTCCGGCCCTTGTATTGCACGATTACCCGATCCGCCGTTTCTGCCACAACGCCCATGTCGTGAGTAATCATGATGAGCGCCATGCCGTATTTTTCCTGCAAATCCATGACGAGATCGAGGATCTGTTTCTGGATCGTAACGTCCAGCGCGGTCGTGGGTTCGTCCGCAATGAGCACACGCGGATTGGAAGCGATGGCGATGGCGATCATCACCCGCTGGCACTGCCCCCCGGACATCTGGTGCGGATAGGCTTTGAGCTTGCCCTCCGGGTCAGGCAGCCCGACCGCCCGGAACAGGTCCAGGGCGCGTGCTCGCGCCGCGGAGCGCGACAGGCCGAGGTTCAGCCGCAGCACCTCCTCAATCTGGAAGCCAGCGGTAAAGGAGGGATTGAGCGAAGCGATCGGTTCCTGGAAGATCATCGTGATTTCACGTCCGATGATCCTGCGCCGTTCTCTTGGTGTCAGCGTCAGCATGTCGCGTCCGTCGAAGCGCATGGCATCGGCGGTGACGGTCGCGCTGTCCGGAAGCAGTCCCATGACTGCCAGCATGGAAACCGATTTGCCGGAACCGGACTCACCGACGATGGCCAGCACCTCGCCCGCATCCACCGACACATCGACCCCGTCCACGGCAGTGAAGGGGCCCGTCGCGGTGGCAAAGCGCACGGTGAGGTTCTTGATCTCGAGCAGCGGCATCTCAGCCCCTCTTCAGCTTGGGGTCCAGCGCGTCGCGCAGCCCGTCGCCCATGACGTTGATGGCGAGCACCGTGATGAGGATGGCGAGGCCGGGGAAGGTCACCACCCACCAGGCGCGCAGGATGAACTCCCGCGCTTCGGCCAGCATGGTGCCCCATTCCGGCGTCGGCGGTTGAGCGCCCATGCCGAGAAAGCCGAGCGCCGCCGCATCCAGCACCGCGTTGGAGAAGGAGAGCGTGCCCTGCACGATCAGCGGGGCGAGGCAGTTGGGCAGGATCGTCTTGAACATAAGCCGCAGGTTGCCCGCGCCCGCCACCCTGGCGGCGGTGACATATTCTCGCCGCTTCTCGCCCATGACGGCCGCACGGGTAAGGCGGGCGAAATGCGGCTGATAGACGATGGCGATGGCGATCATCGCGTTGACCAGTCCCGGCCCCAGCACCGCCACCAGCACGAGCGCCAGCAAAAGCGAGGGGAAGGCGAGGATCACGTCCATCAAGCGCATGATGACCGTATCCACCCAACCGCCGAAATATCCGGCGACCAGGCCGATGATGATGCCGCCGATCAGGGCGACCGCCACCACCACGATACCGATGAACAGCGAATACTGCGCGCCATAGATCAGGCGGGAAAGGATGTCCCGTCCCACCGCATCCGTGCCCAGCAGGAAGCCGGATTTACCGCCCTCCTGCCAGATCGGCGGGACGAGGAGGGAGTCGCGATATTGCATCGCGGGGTCATGCGGGGCGATGAGCGACGCGAATATCGCCACGAGAACGAGCAGGACAAAGATTGCCAGTCCGACGACGGCACCCCGGTTCTCGCTGAAATAAAACCAGAAATCCGCGAACATGCGCCGACGGATGGCGGCGTCGGAGAGCTTTGCCGGAGCGGTGGAGGAGGTATCGGTCATGCGCGCCTCACTGATGCCGGATGCGGGGATTGATGAGGCCGTAGGTCAGGTCCACGATCAGGTTCACGATCATGACCACGGCCGCGATGAGGAGCAGACCGCTCTGCACCACGGGATAGTCCCGGCGGGAGATGGAATCGATCATCCACTTGCCGATGCCGGGCCAGGAGAAGATCGTCTCCGTCAGGATCGCACCCGCCAGAAGCACGCCGATCTGCAGGCCGATGGTGGTGACGACCGGGATCATTGCATTGCGCAGCGCATGAACCCCCACGACACGTCCCTCTGACAGGCCCTTGGCCTTGGCGGTGCGAACGTAATCCTCGCCCATCACTTCCAGCATGGCGGAGCGGGTCTGACGGGCGATCACTGCAAGGGGGATCGTCGCCAGCACGACGGACGGCAGGATCAGGTGCGAGACCGCGGAGGCGAAGGCGCCCTTCTGCCCTGAGAGCAGGCTGTCAATCAGCATAAAGCCGGTCACCTGCGGAAAGAAATACATCAGGGAGATACGGCCGGAAACCGGTGTCCAGCCCAGAGTGCCCGAGAACAGGATGATGAGCAGCAACCCCCACCAGAAGATCGGCATGGAAAAACCGACAAGCGCCGTCGTCATGGCAAGCTGGTCGAACCAAGAGCCGCGCTTGATCGCCGCGATCACACCCACCGGCACGCCCACCAGCGTTGCGATCAGAATGGCGCACAGGCCAAGTTCGATCGTGGCCGGAAAGAGTGCGAGAAACTCCGTCAGAACGGGCTTCTTCGTGACGATGGAATTGCCCAGATCGCCGTGAGCCAGCCGCCAGAGGAAGTCCAGGTACTGCTGCCAAATCGGTTTGTCGTAGCCGAGTTGATGGGAAAGCTGCGCATAGCGCTCCGGGGAGATGCCGCGCTCACCCGCCATCAGCAGGACCGGATCGCCGGGCAGGATGCGGACGAAACCGAAAGCCACGATCGTGATGCCGAGGAAGGTGGGGATCAGGTAGAGAAACTTGCCAAGGATGAACCGGATCATGTTTCGCGCTTCTTCCGGAAAAAATATGGAGCCGGTGCGACGCCTGCCGCACCGGCCTTTCAGACATCAGCCAGCCGGTCAGTCGGCCAGTTCGACCCCATCGAACGTATGATCGCCAAGCGCGCTCATAACATAGCCTTTCACCTTGCTCGACATCGGCATGAAGACGGTCGAGTGGTCGAGCGTCGCCCAGGGGGCCTGATCCTTGAAGATCACCTGAGCCTGCTCATAGAGCTTGGTGCGTTCGGCCATATCGGACGTTGCCTTGGCTTTGGCCAGCAGGTCCGAGAACTCCTCGTTGCACCAGAAGGCGCGGTTGGCCCCGCCCGATTGCGCGGAGGCGCAGGACAGCAGGACACCCAGGAAGTTGTCCGGATCGCCGTTGTCGCCGGTCCAGCCGAGGATCACGGCGCCGTCGCGGCCTTCCTCCATCGACTTCTTGAGATATTCGCCCCATTCGTAGGAGACAATCTCCACCTTCACCCCGACCTTGTCGAAGTCCGACTGGATCAACTCTGCCGTGCGCCGTGCGTTGGGCATGTAGGGGCGCTGCACCGGCATCGCCCAGATCTTCATGGACAGATCCTTGACACCCGCCTCATCGAGCAGCTTCTTCGCCGCGGCCGGATCGTAGGCATCATCCTGCACGGCGTCGTTGTAGGACCACATGGTCGGCGGGATCGGGTTTTTGGCCACCACGCCGGAACCCTGGAACACGGCGTCGATGATCGCCTGCTTGTTCATCGCCATGTTCAGCGCCTTGCGAACGCTCGGGTTGTCGAACGGCGCCTGCTGGGTGTTGTAGGCGAGATAGCCGACGTTGAGGCCGGGAGCCTCCATCATGGTGAGGTTCGAATCTGCCTTGATGCCCTCAATATCCGCCGGAGCGGGGTAGGGCATGATGTGGCACTCACCCGCCTTCAGCTTCTGGAGCCGGACGGCAGCGTCGGGGGTAATCGCGAAGATCAGGTTCTCCACCTTCGCCTTTTCGCCCCAGTAGTCATCGTTCCGCTGGTAACGGATAACAGCGTCCTTCTGGTAGGCGACGAACTTGAACGGCCCGGTGCCCACGGGAAGGTTGTTGAAGTCCTCCGGGTGGCCTGCCGCCATCAGCGTGTCGGCATATTCCTTGGAGACGATGGAGGCAAAAGGCATGGCCAGGTTCGCCATGAACGGCGCTTCGGGCCGGTTCAGCACAAACTTGATGGTATGGTCGTCAACTTTCTGGATTTCCTTGATGAGACTGTCCATCTCCATCGAGGAATAATATTCATAGGTAACACCCGCCACGTAGTTGTGGAACGGATTGTCCGCCTTCCCCTGCCGCTCGAACGAGAAGATCACGTCATCGGCAGTGAACTCACGGCTGGGCGTAAAGGCTTGCGTGCTGTGGAATTTCACGCCCGGACGCAGATGGAACGTGTATTCCAGCCCGTCATCGGACACATCCCAGCTTTCCGCGAGTGCCGGCTGCACCTCCGTGGTGCCCGGCTTGAACTGGACCAGACGGTTGTACACAGGATGCGCGCTGGCGTCGAAAGTCGTGCCGGCGGTATAGGGCGCGGGGTCAAATCCCTCGGGCGAACCTTCCGAGCAGTAGACAAGCGTCTGTGCCTGAAGTGCGCCTGCCGACATCAGCGCGAGCGCTGAGGCGGCCAGAAGGCGTGTGCTGAACGGTTTCATGTCTTCTCCCTGAAGTTCTAAATTGCCCCTGCGCCATGGTGACGTGCCCACCACGCCGGTCAAGCGGATTTCCGTTTTAGACAAGCCAGTCATGACGGGGGGAGGGGGTCGTGCGCCGGATGGGCGGCCCGTTTTGGGGCGGCACGGCGTAGCCCGGCTGGCGGAAAGCTCCGCCAGCCGGGATTCGTATCAGGCGAGCGCCCGGTTCAGGTATTCATCAACCTTCTCGAGATAGCCCATGGTCGTGAGCCATTTCTGATCCGGCCCGACGAGCAGCGCGAGGTCCTTGGTCATGTAACCGTCCTCAACCGCCTGAACAGTCACCTTCTCCAACGTTTCGGCGAAGGAGAGCAGCGCCTGATTGTTGTCGAGCTTGGCGCGGTGCTTCAGACCGCCGGTCCAAGCGTAGATCGAGGCGATGGAGTTGGTCGAGGTCTCCTTGCCTGCCTGATGCTGGCGGTAGTGCCGCGTCACGGTGCCGTGGGCGGCTTCCGCTTCGACGGTCTTGCCATCGGGCGTCATAAGGACAGAGGTCATCAGGCCGAGGGAGCCGAAGCCCTGTGCCACCGTATCGGACTGCACGTCGCCGTCGTAGTTCTTGCAGGCCCAGACATAGCCGCCGGACCACTTCAGCGCCGAGGCCACCATATCGTCGATCAGGCGGTGTTCGTAGGTGATGCCCTTCTTCTTGAAGGCCTCCTCGAACTCCTCCTCATAAACCTTCTGGAACAGATCCTTGAAGCGGCCGTCATAGGCTTTCAGGATCGTGTTCTTCGTGGAAAGGTAAACCGGCCAGCCGAGGTTCAGCCCATAGTTCATCGAGGCACGGGCGAAGTCGATGATCGAATCGTCAAGGTTGTACATCGCCATCGTCACGCCGGAGCCGGGCGCATCGAATACGTCACGCTCGATGGTCGTGCCGTCCTCGCCCACGAACTTCAGCGTAAGCTTGCCCTTGCCGGGGAAGCGGAAGTCGGTGGCGCGATACTGGTCGCCGTAGGCATGGCGCCCGACCACGATGGGCTGGGTCCAGCCGGGAACAAGACGAGGCACGTTCTTGCAGATGATGGGTTGACGGAAGATCACGCCGCCCAGAATGTTGCGGATCGTGCCGTTGGGCGACCGCCACATCTGCTTGAGGCCAAATTCTTCCACCCGCGCTTCATCAGGGGTGATCGTGGCGCATTTCACGCCGACGCCATACTGCTTGATCGCGTTGGCCGCATCGACGGTGATCTGGTCGTTGGTGCGGTCACGCTCCTCGATGCCCAGATCGTAGTACTTCAGGTCGAGGTCGAGGTAAGGCAGTATGAGCTTCTTCTTGATGAATTCCCAGATAATGCGGGTCATCTCATCGCCGTCGAGTTCGACGACGGGATTGGCTACCTTGATCTTGGACACGGGCAGAAGCTCCTTTGCCGGAATCGTCAGCCTGCCTCTAGCGCAAATGCGACTGGGGGGAAAGGGCGGTATCCAACGGCATACGATACGACATGCCCCGAAGAGGTCGCTTCATCCCGGCAAGTGGCGCGGAGCCGCCCCGGCGCGCAATATGCGGGCGCTCCACGACCGCCTTGAGACATATCATGAGCGGGCGTTGCAGAGGTCTGCGTTATTCCGTCGCACGGTCCGCAGGAAGATGGCCTTCGGCAAGCGCCCGCACATGGTGCCACAGGTCGGGAGCTCCGCGCGCGATCTTGCTGCCCACGCGACGCTCCAGCAGCTCCTCCGTGACGCCGAATTCCTGCCATGTCCCGCCGCCGAGGGCGATGTTGTGCATGACCGGCTGAACCCGGTCTATGGCCTTGGCGAAGATGGCATCAGCGGTGCGCGCGGCCTCGAATTCCTCCCACAGCGCGCGGAGGCTGGAAGCCAGTTCCGAAGGCAGCAGGCCGAAAATCCGGTCCGCTGCGCGTTGTTCACGCGCCGCGACATCCGCGGCATCGAAAGTGCCGTGAATCGGGGTATCCCCCACGTCGATCTCCACCAGATCGTGGATCAGCAGCATGCGGATGACCCTGTCTATGCTGACATCCGGCCCTGCCTGATCGGCGAGAATCAGCGCGTAAAGCGCCACGTGCCACGAATGCTCGCCGGAGTTCTCACGCCGGGAATCATCGGTCAGGCGGCTGGCCCGAAGCACGGTCTTCAGCCGGTCGGCCTCCTGAAGGAAGGCAAGCTGCCGCTCCAGATTTGAGGGGGTATGCGCGCTGTCGGCCATGGGGGAATATCTCCGTCGGGATCGCCGGAAGAAAACGGCCGCCGAAGGGGCGGCCGCAGGATGTCAGCGTGTCGTTTCCGTCAGCCGGCGTTTCACGTAGCCGGTGACCGTGTCGATCATCGGCTCCATATGCGGGTCTTCGAAGAAGTGGCCGGCGCCATCGATCTGCTCGTGCGTGATCGTGATGCCCTTCTGCTCGCGCAGCTTGCTCACCAGAGTAGACGTATCCTTCGGCGGGGCGACACGGTCTGCGCTGCCGTTGATGATGAGCCCGGAGGACGGGCAGGGCGCAAGGAAGGAGAAGTCGTAGAGGTTCGCCTGCGGCGCCACCGACACGAAGCCGGTGATCTCCGGGCGCCGCATGAGGAGTTGCATCCCGATCCACGCGCCGAAGGAGAAGCCTGCCACCCAGCAGTGCTTGGAATTCTGGTTCATCGATTGGAGATAGTCGAGCGCAGATGCCGCGTCCGACAGCTCGCCGATCCCCTGATCATATTCGCCCTGGCTGCGCCCGACACCGCGGAAATTGAACCGCAGCACCGTGAAGCCCATGTTGTAAAAGGCGTAATGCAGGTTGTAGACGACGCGATTGTTCATAGTCCCGCCGAACTGCGGATGCGGGTGAAGGACTATGGCGATCGGTGCGTCGCGCTCTTTCTGCGGGTGATAGCGACCTTCGAGCCGGCCGTCCGGCCCTTGGAAAATGACTTCGGGCATCCTGCCGCCTGTATCCTCGCTTCACTGTGACCTGCCGTCCGACGGACGGGGCGAACTTGACCGCGGGCCTCGCAGCACTTAGAATAATTCCAAGTTTCCGGACGACCGTGGACGGAAGGCAATTAAGCAGCCTTCCGGCCCGCGTCAATGCTTTGGGGGTATCATGAAGCTCTCGACCAAGGGGCGCTACGCGATGGTGGCGCTTGCCGATCTGGCGATGGCGGAAGGCGACGGAATGGTTTCGCTGGCCGAGATCGCCCGTCGGCAGGATCTGTCGCTGCCCTATCTGGAGCAGCTTTTCGTCAAGCTCCGCCGTGCGGGGTTGGTTGAATCCGTGCGTGGCCCGGGCGGCGGTTACAGGCTGGCGCGTCTCGCCTCCGACATCCGGGTGTCCGACATTCTGGAAGCCGTCGATGAAACGGTGAGCGCCATGCACACCGGGGCGGGGGCGACGGGCGGGGTTTCCGGCACGCGGGCGCAGTCGCTGACCAACCGGCTCTGGGAGGGTCTCTCCGCCCATGTCTATGTCTTTCTGCATCAGACGCGGCTCTCGGAAGTCATCGGCAACCAGCTTCGCCCCTGTCCCGCGGTTCCCTCGATTTTCCGCATCGTGGATGAGGAGGAGGCTTCCGCGCCGCTGAACGCGACACCCGCTCCGGCGGCGGTGAAATGAACGGCGACATTGCGCGGGTCTATCTGGACTGGAATGCCACGACGCCGCTCCGGCCCGAGGCGCGTCAGGCGATGATCGCGGCGATGGAGGCGGTGGGCAATCCTTCCTCCGTTCATGCCGAGGGGCGCGCGGCCAAGGCTATCGTGGAAAGGGCGCGTGCGCAGATCGCGGCCGCGCTTGGCGCGGAGGGGGCGGATATCGTCTTTACCTCGGGCGCGACGGAGGCGGCGGCGCTGACGCTCGCGAGCCGTGATTTCGTCGGCGCAGAGATCGAACATGACGCGGTGGGCGCCTGGATCAACCCTGTTCTGACAACCGGTAGGGACGGGCAGGTCAGCGTACCTGACCCCGCGCATTCCACGCTGCAACTCGCCAACAGTGAAACAGGTATCCTTCAGACCCTGCCGGAAGGGCTGGCGGTCTCTGATCTCACGCAGGGGTTCGGCAAGGTGCCCTTCGCCTTCAACTGGCTCGGTCTCGACATGGGGCTTGTGTCGGCGCACAAGCTCGGCGGTCCCAAGGGTATCGGCGCCGTGGTTCTGCGTCGCGGGCTGGACCTTGCCGCCCAGATACGCGGCGGCGGTCAGGAGATGGGCCGCCGATCGGGAACGGAGAACATCGTCGGGATTGCCGGATTCGGGGCAGCGGCAGAAGCGGCGGCGCGGGATTTGGCGGAAGGTGTCTGGGATCGCGTCGCGGAACTTAGAAATAGTCTAGAACTAAACTTGGCATCCGCTGCGGAAGAGACTATTTTTGTCGGGAAAGACGGTCCCCGGCTGCCGAACACCTCCTGCATCGTGACGCCCGGCTGGAAGGGCGAGACGCAGGTGATGCAGCTCGATCTGGCCGGTTTCGCGGTTTCGGCCGGTTCTGCCTGCTCCAGTGGCAAGGTCAGGGCGAGCTGGACGCTTCGTGCGATGGGCTTTGATGACATCGCGGCCGCATCGGCGATCCGGGTGTCGATCGGACCCGGAACGCGGGAAGAAGATTTGTCGCGCTTCGCTGAAGCGTGGCTCTCGCGGCGCGCCAAGGCGCGGCTGCGGGTCGCTTGAATGGCCGGCAATCGCCGGCGGAAGGATGAGGAAGATGGCAGCACGCGAGATGACCGAGGCCGAACGGCTTGAACTCGCCGCAGCAGATGCGGTGACAGAGGTCCGTGACGGCGTCGACCGCGAGACGGTCGAAACCGTCCAGGCGATGGCCGGCAAGTATAAATACGGCTGGGAAACCGAGATCGAGACCGAATATGCGCCGAAGGGTCTGAACGAGGACATCGTGCGCCTGATCTCTGAAAAGAACGGCGAACCGGAGTGGATGCTGGACTGGCGTCTGGCCGCCTATCGCCGCTGGGTGAAGATGGAGGAGCCTCGTTGGGCCATGCTCCATTACCCCGAGATCGCCTATCAGGACCAATATTACTACGCCAAGCCAAAGAGCATGACGGAGAAGCCGAAGTCGCTTGACGACGTGGACCCGACCCTGCTCGCGACCTATGCAAAGCTCGGTATCCCGCTCAAGGAGCAGATGATCCTCGCGGGCGTCGAGGGCGCGGGCGACACTCCGGCGGAGGCCCGCAAGGTCGCCGTTGATGCGGTGTTCGACAGCGTTTCCGTCGGTACGACCTTCAAGGAGGAGCTGGCGAAGGCGGGCGTGATCTTCTGTTCGATTTCCGAAGCGGTCCGGGAACATCCCGAACTGGTGAAGAAATACCTGGGCTCGGTTGTGCCGCAATCCGACAACTTCTTCGCCACGCTGAACTCCGCCGTGTTCTCCGACGGCTCCTTCGTTTACGTGCCGCCGGGCGTGCGCTGCCCGATGGAGCTGTCCACCTATTTCCGCATTAATGCGGAGAACACCGGGCAGTTCGAACGTACGCTGATCATCGCCGATAAAGGCGCCTACGTGAGCTACCTCGAAGGTTGCACCGCGCCCAAGCGCGAGACGCACCAGCTTCATGCCGCCGTGGTGGAAATCGTGCTGCTCGACGACGCGGAGGTAAAATATTCCACCGTGCAGAACTGGTATCCTGGCGACGAGGAAGGCCGGGGCGGCATCTACAACTTCGTCACCAAACGGGCGGACTGCCGCGGTGCTCGGTCCAAGGTCATGTGGACGCAGGTGGAAACCGGATCGGCGATCACTTGGAAATACCCCTCCTGCATTCTGCGGGGCGATGACAGCCAGGGCGAGTTCTATTCCATCGCCATCGCCAACAACATGCAGCAGGCCGATACCGGCACCAAGATGATTCATCTCGGCCGGAACACCAAGTCCAGAATCGTTTCGAAGGGTATCTCGGCGGGCAAGGCGCAGAACACCTATCGCGGGCTGGTTTCCATGCATCCGCGCGCGCAGAACAGCCGCAACTACACGCAGTGCGACAGCCTGCTCATCGGTGACCAGTGCGGGGCGCATACCGTGCCCTACATCGAGATCCGCAACAATTCGAGCCGCACGGAGCATGAGGCGACTACCTCCAAGGTCGATGACGATCAGCTCTTCTACTGCCGCCAGCGCGGTATGGATGAGGAGGAGGCCGTAGCGCTCGTGGTGAACGGTTTCTGCCGGGAAGTGCTTCAGGCGCTGCCGATGGAATTCGCCATGGAAGCGCAGCAGCTCGTCGCCATTTCGCTGGAAGGCTCGGTCGGCTAAGCCGCCGCCAATTATCAGGGACGGCGCCTAGGCGTCGGAATAAACATGTTGAATATCAAAAATCTGCACGTCAAACTTGAAGAAGAGGATAAACAAATCCTCAAGGGCGTCGATCTGACGGTCGAAGCTGGCAAGGTGCATGCGATCATGGGGCCGAACGGCTCGGGCAAATCGACGCTCTCCTATGTTCTCTCGGGTCGCGACGGCTACGAGGTCACCGAGGGTTCCGCGACGCTGGATGGCGAGGAGCTCTTGGAGATGGACCCGGAGGAGCGTGCTGCTGCTGGCCTGTTCCTTGCCTTCCAGTATCCGGTGGAAATTCCGGGCGTTGGCAACATGACCTTCCTGCGCACCGCCGTGAACGCGCAGCGCAAGGCGCGGGGTGAGGAGGAGATGTCCTCCACCGAGTTCCTGAAGGTCGTGCGGGAAAAGGCCAAGGCGCTGAAGATCGACGCGGACATGCTGAAGCGACCCGTCAACGTGGGCTTCTCCGGCGGGGAGAAGAAGCGGAACGAAATCCTCCAGATGGCCATGCTGGAGCCGCGGATGTGCATTCTGGACGAGACGGACTCCGGTCTCGACGTCGATGCGATGAAACTGGTGGCCGACGGGGTGAATGCGCTCCGCTCGCCGGATCGTTCCTTCCTTGTGATCACGCACTACCAGCGCCTGCTGGACCATATCAAACCCGATGTGGTGCATATCATGGCAAATGGCCGGATCGTTAAAACCGGCGGGCCGGAACTGGCGCTGGAGGTTGAGAACAACGGTTATGCCGATATCCTGGGGGAGACGGCCTGATGGCAATCCCGCAAGCAAAGATCGACGTTACGGAGGCGCGGCTTTCCGCGCTGACCGTCCCGGAAGGGAGCGGCTGGGGAGAGCGTGCGCGCGCCAAGGCGCTCCAGCGTCTGCGCGACATGGGCCTGCCCACCCGCCGCGACGAATACTGGAAGTATACCGATCCTGCAGCTCTGACGCAGCCAGTAGCGCCTGCCGCCGCCCTTAACTCCCCCGCGGATGAGGCTTTTGCCAATATTGACCGCGTTAAGATCGTCTTTACGGACGGTCGCTTCGACAGTGCGGCGTCGGACGACCTCGATCTCGCCGGGATCGAGGTGGAGCAGCTCGCCGATGCATTGGCGCATGACATCCACTGGGGGCGTGAGATTTACGGTGTGCTGGAGGCAGCGGGACAAGTCCCGGTGCAGCGCTCGCTTGCGACTCTGAATACGGCCTATGCCGAAGCAGGTGTCATGATCCGCGTCAAGGGCGTGGTAGCCAAGCCTGTTCATCTGGTTTATCGTTCTGGATCAAGTAATAAGGATGCTATTCTCCATCATTGCGTAAAGTTGGAGGAGGGTTCCGATCTTACTCTGCTGGAGAGCGGCACCGCAGCGGGACGTCTGAACAGTGTGCTGGAAGTCGATGTCGCCGACGGCGCGCGCTTTCACCACATTCGCATTCAGGGCCGCGATCACGAACGGCGGGTGAACACTCATGTCTTTGCCCGTATCGGCGAGGCGAGCCTGTTCAAGAGCTTCACGCTTGCTATGAACGGCGTGCTGACGCGCAATGAGGTGGTGATGGATATCGTGGGGCATAGCGCGAATGCGCATGTCGCCGGTGCCTGCGTGGGCGACGGCACGAATTTCCACCATGATGACACGGTGTTCATCACCCATGCCGGAGTGGGCTGCGAAAGCCGCCAGGTGTTCAAAAAGGTGCTCCGCAACGGCGCAACCGGCGTTTTCCAGGGCAAGATCCTTGTCAAGCAGAGCGCGCAGAAAACGGATGGCTATCAGATCAGCCAGTCGCTTCTGCTCGACGGCGACAGCCAGTTCCTGACCAAGCCTGAGCTTGAGATCTATGCTGACGATGTGAAATGCTCCCACGGTTCCACCTCCGGCGCCATCGATGAAGAGGCGCTGTTCTACCTGCGCTCCCGCGGGGTGGATCTGCACACGGCGCAGACGTTGCTCGTGCTCTCCTTCCTCGCCGATGCTGTGGCGGAGATCGAGGATGAGGGTATTGCGGGCGATATCCTGACCCGGCTTGAGGGCTGGCTCGTCCGTCACCGGCACTGAAGCGACATGGCGATCACGACCGAGATCCTGCGCAGCTATCGCACGCCGGGGGCGGTCGTGCGCCGTCGCTTGTCGGATGGGGTAAGAGAGGACAGGGCGCTCGCGGTGCTGATGGCGGCCTGTCTGGTTATCTTCGTGGCTCAATGGCCCCGGCTTGCACGCGAAGCACACCTTGATCCGGCCATCCCGCTTGATGCGCGGCTGGGGGGTGCGCTGCTCGGCTGGCTGTTTCTGGCGCCGTTGTTCTTTTATCTGCTGGCGGGCCTGTCTCATCTTGTCGCACGGCTTCTGGGCGGACGGGGCAGCTATCATGCCGCACGTGTGGCGCTTTTCTGGTCTTTACTCGCATCGGCGCCGCTTTTCCTGCTCAACGGGCTGGTCGCCGGTCTGGTCGGCCCGTCCCCTGCGGCGACGGTCTCGGGCATAGTGGTGCTTGCGGTCTTTCTGACGATCTGGTTTCTCTCGCTTGCCGAAGCGGAGCGGCCGCAGCCGGCGATGCCGTGAGGACATATGGCCATCTTCAGTCTCCGTGAGCTGATCCTGACACCGCGCGCTGCCTTGCGCCATATTCTGGATCTCAACCTGCCGATGTCAGCACGCTGGCAGGTTTTCCTGATCGTGGCGGTGGCGAGCGCGCTTTTCTCCCACCTGTTCCTGTGGCTCGTCGGAGGCACGGCCTTGATGGGCGCGAGCCTCAGCCCGATTCTGACCGGCGCGATCCAAGCGCTGCTTTTGCTGATCGTCGTGGGAGCGGTGCAGCTTTTCGGGCGCGCGTTCGGGGGAACGGCACGGTTTGCCGATACGCTGCTTGGCGTCTCCGTTCTGCAGGGGGTGATGGTCCTTGCGCAATGCGCGCAGCTTCTCCTTTATTTCGCCCTTCCTGTTCTGGGTGAGGTCGCAGGTTTCGCCGCGGTTATCCTGTTCTTCTGGCTACTGACCAACTTCGTCACGGAGTTACATGGCTTCCGCAGCCGGATGCGGGTGTTTCTGGGGGTGATCTTTGCCGTGTTCTGCGTGGCTTCTGTTCTTGCGCTGCTGTTTGGCAGCCTTGCCACAATGCCGCCCGGGCTGACCCCGGCTGGAGGCTGACATGTATGATGTCGAAAAAATTCGCCGCGACTTTCCTATCCTCTCTCGCGAGGTGAACGGTAAACCGCTGGTCTATCTGGATAACGGTGCCTCTGCGCAGAAGCCGCAGGTGGTTATCGATGCCATAACCCGCACCTATTCCCACGAATATGCTAATGTTCATCGGGGTTTGCACTATCTGTCGAACCTGGCCACCGACCATTACGAAGCGGTACGGGGCAAGATTGCCCGCTTTCTGAACGCTCCGTCGGAGGAAGAGATCGTCTTTACCTCCGGCACGACGGAGGGGATAAACCTCGTCTCCTACGCTTGGGCCGCGCCGCGGCTGGAAGCCGGCGATGAGATCGTCCTGACGGTCATGGAGCACCATGCCAATATCGTTCCCTGGCACTTCCTGCGGGAGCGTCAGGGGGTGGTGCTGAAATGGATTGCGCCCGAGGCAGACGGCACGCTGGACCCGCAGAAGGTTATCGCGGCGATCGGTTCGCGCACGCGTCTGGTCGCGGTGACGCAGATGTCCAATGTCCTGGGGACACGTGTGGATGTCGCTGCCATCTGTTCTGCCGCGCGTGCCAAGGGCGTGCCGGTGCTCGTTGATGGATCACAGGCGGCCGTTCACGGGCCGGTGGACGTTGCTGCGATAGATTGCGACTTCTACGCAATAACGGGTCATAAGCTATACGGACCAAGTGGTTCTGGTGCAATCTTCATGCGCCGCGAGAGGATGGCCGAGATGCGGCCCTTCCTTGGCGGTGGGGATATGATCCGTACCGTCACGCAGGATGCCGTGACCTATGCCGATCCACCAATGAGGTTCGAAGCCGGAACGCCCGGTATCGTCCAGCAGATCGGTTTGGGTGTGGCGCTCGATTATCTGATGGACCTCGGCATGGAGAATGTCGCGGCGCATGAGCGGGACCTGCGCGATTATGCGCGTCTGCGGCTCTCCGGCCTTAATTGGTTGCAGGTACAGGGGGACGCGCCGGACAAAGGAGCAATCTTCTCCTTCACGCTTTCCGGCGGCGCTCATCCTCATGATATCTCCACCGTACTGGACAAGAAGGGTGTCGCGGTCAGGGCCGGCCATCATTGCGCTCAGCCGCTGATGTCCCATCTCGGGCTGACGGCGACCTGCCGCGCCTCCTTCGGACTTTACAACACGGAGGCGGAGGTCGATGCGCTGGTGGAAGCACTGGAGCTGTGCCACGAGTTGTTCGGCTGACAGAGCCGTTCACCGGCGGGACTTGGCTCTCGGCTTGAGCAGGGCGCGCATCGCCTTGGATGCAACGACGACGCGGCGAGAGGCGAAACTCTCGTGGTTCTCCTCCACCGTGTCCCGTTCGTAGAGATAGTTGACCATCACCCCGCAGGACTGGGCGAGACCATTCCGCGCCGTATCTGCCAGCGCATGCACATCATGCACCAATGCTCCGTTGCCCAGGTGGAACCGGGCAACCGGGTCGAGAGGCAACCCGTCAGCCCGCCGTGCTTCCAGAAGATAGACTGCGGCGAAATGTCGAAGATCGTCGTTCGCCTCTGCCAGAGCGGCGAGGTCTCCAGCCTCCGCCGCCTTCAGTGCCGCGGCGGCCTCCGGCCTGTCGCGCAGCCAGCGGGCAAGGCCGGGAATCGGAGAAAGAGTAACGAAATTCTGAAGATGGGGCAGTTCGTGGCTCAACTCCTCCACCACCTGCTTGATGAGCGAGTTGCCGAAGGAAATCCCGCGCAGGCCCTGCTGACAGTTGGAGATGGAATAGAAGACGGCGGTGTTGGCCTGTGCCGGATCCATCGGCGCGCGGTCGGCGGAAAGAAGCGCCTGGATGGAGCCGGGGATCCCCTCCGCCAGCGCCACTTCAACGAAAATCAGTGGTTCCTCCGGCATCGCGGGATGGAAGAAGGCGAAGCAGCGCCGATCGGGCGGCTCCAGCCTGCGGCGGAGGTCGCCCCAGCCGTGGATCGCATGAACAGCCTCATAATCGATGATCTTTTCCAGCACATTCGCGGGGCTGCGCCAGTTGATCGGGCGGAGGACGAGAAATCCGCGGTTGAACCATGTCTCGAACAGCTTCACGAAGTCCAGGTCGGCGCGGGCGATCTCGGGCGCGGCGGATGTCAGGGTCAGCAGGTCGAGCCGCATCTTCACCAGCGCGTTCGTGGCGTCGGGGGCCTGATTGATCCTGCGGAGCAACTCCCGTCGCTGGGGCTCCGCGGCATGGGTGACAGCAGCGAGCGTGGCAGGCGTCGGCTCGCGGCCGTAAGCCGTGACCGCCTGCGCCAGCACCGTCGTGTCCAGATCCATATCCTCCGTCAGCCAACGGAAGAAGTCGAGCCGCTCTGCCTCCGTCATGATGCGGTAGCGAGCGAGCACTTCCTTGGCCAGCCTTACCCCGGAGACCTCCCCCCGGCTCGACATCAGCGCGCCGCAAAGCTCCCGGATCGGGCGGCGCACGATGCGCGCATCGGCGCTTTGTGTACGGTCGAGCAGGGTGGACAACAGCCCTGAGAGAAATTCGGTCGGCTGGAACATGGCGCCTCCGCGATCTGGAGGAAAAGATAGCGCGAGCCGCATCGTTTTCCCTAGTTCCTTTTGCGGCCGGCCTCGCCTTCCGCTGCGGTATTGCGTAGAGAACGAGGCATGACGCGCGCCGTGATGATCCAGGGGACCGGTTCCAATGTGGGGAAGTCTCTTCTCGTGGCAGGGCTATGCCGCGCGGCGCTTCGGCGTGGGCTTTCAGTCGCGCCCTTCAAGCCGCAGAACATGTCCAATAATGCGGCCGTGACACGCGATGGCGGCGAAATCGGTCGCGCGCAGGCTCTACAGGCGCTGGCGGCCGGACGGGAGCCTGTCTCCGACATGAATCCGGTTCTCCTGAAGCCCGAGACGGATCGCCGTGCGCAGGTTGTGGTGCAGGGGCAGGCGCGCACCACGCTCCCCGCTTCCGGCTACGGAGCCATGAAGGGGACGCTGCTGCCCGCCGTCCTTGACAGTTTTCAGCGCCTTTCGCGTGACGCCGATCTGATCGTCGTGGAGGGGGCAGGCAGTCCTGCCGAGGTAAACCTCCGGGCGCGAGATATCGCGAATATGGGCTTTGCCCGTGCGGCTGGCGTTCCGGTCATCCTCGCGGGGGACATTGACCGGGGGGGCGTCATCGCCCAGCTGGTCGGCACTGCGGAAATTCTCGAGCCTGCCGACCGCGCAATGATTCGGGGCTTTCTGGTAAATCGTTTCCGCGGTGATCCGCGGCTGTTCGACGATGGGTATTCCTTGGTGGCGGAACGGACGGGCTGGCAGGGCTATGGCGTTCTGCCCTGGTTCGCCGGTGCCACGAGATTACCCGCCGAGGACAGTCTTGACCTTGCCGCCGGTGGTCTTCAGGGCACATTCCGCATCGTCTGTCCCGCACTCTCGCGTATCGCGAATTTCGACGATCTCGATCCGCTGAAGCTTGAGCCGTCTATCCGTCTCGACATCGTGCCGCCCGGGCGCGCCTTGCCGGGGGATGCCGATCTCGTGCTGCTGCCGGGAACCAAGTCGACGCGCGGTGACCTTGCCTTCCTGCGCGCGCAAGGTTGGGACATCGACATCCACGCCCATGTGCGACGGGGCGGCGCGGTGCTGGGGATTTGCGGGGGATATCAGATGCTGGGCAGGCAGGTCGCCGATCCGGACGGTATCGATGGCGAGCCGGGTGTATCGGAGGGGCTTGGTCTTCTGGATGTGAAGACGGTGATGGCCCCCGAGAAGCGGCTTGCCCGGATGGAGGCACAGGATGACCTGACCGGGGAGCGTCTCTCCGGTTATGAGATCCACGCAGGCCGGACGGAGGGGCCGGATCGCATGCGGCCCTTCGTGCGGCCCGGCGGGCGGGACGAGGGCGCACGCTCCACGGATGGGCGGATCGCCGGCACCTATCTCCACGGTCTGTTCGCCGCCGACGGGTTCCGTCGCGCGTGGCTTGCCCAGCGAGGGCTGACCAGCGGACTGAGTTACGGAGAAGAGGTGGAGCGCGTGTTGAACGATCTCGCCGATCACATGGAGGCACATCTCGACGTGGAGGGTATCCTCGGCGTGGCGGAGTCGGTGGCATGAGCCTCGACGCCTGTGCGAGACTGGTAGAGAAGGGCGACCCGGACAGGTTTCTGGCCACCATGTCGGCCAGCCCGGAGGCGCGCGACAGGCTCTGGCCGCTCTATGCCTACAACTTGGAGATCGCCCGTGCTCCCTGGGCCAGCCGGGAGCCGATGATTGCGGAGATGCGCCTGCAATGGTGGGTCGATACACTGGACGCCATCGCTGCGGGCAAGACCCATCACGCGCATGAGGTCGCAGGCCCGCTCTCAACGCTCATTCAGGAGTGCGGACTGGACACGGGTGCGCTCCGTGCCATGGCGGAAGCGCGGTTCTGGGATGTCTGGCAGGAGCCTTTCGCCGATACCCCTGCGCTCGTCGCCTATCTCGATGCCACCTCCGGCAATCTCATGATGGAGGCTGCGAGAGCTTTGGGCGCCGATGCGGCGAGCGAGCCGGCGATCCGTGATCTGGCGCTGGCCTCGGGGATCGCGTCCTGGCTTCGGGCGGTGCCGGTGCTCGTGGCGCGGGGGCGGTATCCGCTTCCTGCCGACAGCGAGCCCGCGGACCTTGCCCGGCGCGGCATGGAGGCTCTAACCCGCGCGCGTCAGGGGCGTGCGACTGTGCCCCGTGTCGCCGCACCCGCAATGCTCGCGGCGTGGCAGGCGGGCCCGACGCTCCGGGCGGCGCTCCATGCACCGGAAAGGGTCTGGACGGGGCTGCCCTTGCCAGCAGAATTCACCCGCCGCGGCGCGTTGGTGCTGCGCAGCATGACCGGCCTCTGGTGATGCTGGACGCGCCATGCCCTGCGCCCTATTCAGGGTCAACCTGACAGGGGCGGCCCGGCCCGATCGTGACGGATACTTACATGCCCGATTTCAAACCCGTCGAGACGCTGACCCCCGGAGAGGCCGCGCAGGAGCTGGCCTCGCTGTCGGATGCGCTGGCCCGCGCAAACCGTGCCTACCATACGGAGGACGCCCCCGAGATCAGCGATGCCGAATACGACGCGCTGAAGCGGCGCAACGCGGATATCGAGGAGCATTTCCCCGACCTCAAGCGGCCCGACAGCCCCTCCGAACAGGTCGGCGGTGCGCTGGCGGAGGGTTTCTCCAAGGTCCGTCACGAAATCCGCATGCTGTCGCTTGAAAATGCCTTTTCCGACAGCGAGTTGCGCGATTTCGACGACCGGGTGCGGCGTTATCTCGGCCTTACCGCCAACGCGCCGCTGCTTTACACGGCGGAGCCGAAGATCGACGGGCTGTCGCTGTCGCTCCGCTATGAGAACGGTATTCTCGTTCAGGCCGCGACGCGCGGCGACGGCGCGGTGGGCGAGAATGTCACCCAGAACGCGATGACGGTCGCAGATATTCCCCGCACATTGACCGGTGCGCCGGAGGTGCTGGAGATTCGGGGTGAGGTCTATATGAGCCACGCCGATTTCGCCGCGCTGAACGAGCGGCAGGCGGCGGCGGGGGATCGTGTCTTTGCCAACCCGCGCAACGCGGCCGCGGGATCGCTCCGCCAGCTTGATGCGACGATCACACGCTCCCGACCACTTCGGTTCTTTGCCTATGCCTGGGGCGTGGTGAGCGAGCCCCTGGCCGCCACTCAGTTCGACGCCATCGCCCGCATCGCGGCGCTTGGATTTCAGACCAACCCTCTCACCCGCCTGTGCAACGGGCCGCAGGAGATGCTGGCCACTTACCAGGAAATAGAGGAAAACCGGGCGCAGCTCGGGTATGACATCGACGGGGTGGTCTACAAGGTCAACGATCTGGACTACCAGCGTCGCCTTGGTTTCCGGTCCACCACACCCCGGTGGGCGCTTGCACACAAGTTCCCGGCGGAGCTTGCCTGGACGGTTCTGGAAGCCATCGACATCCAGGTGGGACGAACGGGCGCTCTTTCCCCCGTCGCGCGGCTGACGCCGGTGACGGTGGGCGGCGTCGTCGTCTCCAATGCCACGCTGCACAACGAGGATTACATCGCCGGGCTGGATTCCGCCGGGAACCCCATCCGGGACGGCAAGGACATCCGCATCGGCGATACGGTGCAGGTCTATCGCGCGGGCGACGTGATCCCCAAGGTGGCGGACGTGGATCTTGCGCGCCGCCCAGAGGGCACGGAACCCTATCATTTCCCCGAAACCTGCCCGCAATGCGGAAGCCCCGCCATCCGCGAGCCGGGGGATTCGGTGCGCCGCTGCACGGGCGGGCTGATCTGCCCCGCGCAGGCGACGGAAAAGTTGAAGCACTTCGTCAGCCGAGGCGCCTTCGACATTGAGGGGCTGGGCGTCAAGCAGATCGAGATGTTCTTTGCTGACGACATGTTGCCGGTGAAGACCCCTGCCGACATCTTCACACTCGAGGCGCGTGACAAGGCGCAGATCGCCAAGCTTGCGAACCGCGACGGCTTCGGCAAGCGCAGCGCGGAGAAGCTGTTCGCCGCCATCGATGAAAGGCGGGTGATCCCGTTCGAGCGGTTTCTGTTCTCCCTGGGCATCCGGCATCTGGGGGAGGTGGCGGCAAAGGACCTTGCCCACCACTATCACGGCTGGCCGGCGCTGCGCGCCGCGATAGATGCTGCGCAGCCTGCCGCCATCGCAAACATCGCATCCGATGAGGCCGAAGCGGAGGAGCGGGCCGCCGCCGCGCAGGCGGGGCGTCGCGCCGAGATCTCGCGGGCCCGTGCGGCCGCGCGGGAGAATGTCCCCCCGGAGGCGGAGGCTGCATGGCAGGAGCTCCTCTCCATCGACGGTGTGGGAACGACACTTGCCACCTCTGTCGTCACGACGCTGGCGGAGGGCGGGCATGAGCGGGCAGCGGTGGACGATCTCGTCGCCCAGCTACGCGAGATCGTGCCCCCCGAAAGCCGCGCCACGGAAAGCCCGGTCGTCGGTCTGACGGTCGTCTTCACCGGCTCGCTGGAGAAGATGACGCGGGCGGAGGCCAAGGCGCGGGCGGAATCGCTGGGTGCCAAGGTCGCCGGTTCCGTCTCTGCCAAAACCGACCTGCTGGTGGCGGGGCCGGGGGCCGGGTCAAAGGCCACGAAGGCCGCGGAGCTCGGGATCCGAGTGATCGACGAGGACGGCTGGCTCGACCTCATCGGCGGGGCGTGATGGCGGATCGTCCGTCCTTCCTGCTGCCGCTCTTCGCCCAGCTCGACACGCTGGAGGGCGTCGGCCCGAAGACGGCGAAGCATTTCACGGGGTTGGAAGTGGAGCGCCCCCGTGACCTGCTGTTCACTCTGCCGCATTCCGTGATCGACAGGCGGCGGCGGGAGACGATCCGAGACGCGCAACTGCCCGGTATCGTCACGACGGAGGTAGAGGTGCTGGGGCACAGCGCGCCTGTCACCCGCGGCCGCCCGCATCGGGTGACGGTGCGAGACGCGGCGGTGGAGTTCCAGCTCGTCTTCTTTCACGCCAAGGGCGATTATCTCCAGCGGCAGTTGCCGGTCGGCGCGCGCCGCATCGTGTCGGGCCGGGTCGAGCTGTTCGACGGCATGGCCCAGATGGTCCACCCCGACCACATCCTGATGCAGGAGGAGGCGCAGCGCCTGCCGGAGTTCGAGCCGGTCTATCCGCTGACGGCGGGGTTGGGGCAGCGGACCGTCTTCCGCGCGGCGGAAGGTGCGCTCGCCCGGGCGCCCGATCTGCCGGAATGGATCGACCCCGCGCTCTGTGCCCGCGAAGGCTGGCCCTCCTGGCGGGAAGCGCTGAGCGCGGCCCACGCCCCGGACGGGCCGGATGCCGTTTCGCCCAACCATCCCGCGCGGCGGCGGCTCGCCTATGACGAATTCTTCGCGCATCAGTTGACGCTAGCCCTGTCCCGTGCCCGTGCGCGGCGTCAACGGGGGCGGGCGACGACCGGAAGCGGCGTTCTGCAAGGACGCGTTCTTTCCGCCCTGCCGTATCAACCCACGGGGGCGCAGAGACGGGCGGTGGCGGAGATCGCTGCCGACATGGCGCTTCCGCAACGGATGAGCCGGCTGCTGCAGGGTGATGTCGGCTCCGGCAAGACGCTGGTGGCGTTCCTCGCCCTCACCATCGCGGTGGAGGCGGGCGGGCAGGGCGTTCTGATGGCGCCGACGGAGATCCTCGCGCGCCAGCATCTCGAAAGCCTTCGCCCGCTGGCGGAAAGCGCGGGAATATCAATGGAGTTGCTGACCGGTCGCGACAAGGGGGCTGAGCGCGCCGCCAAGCTCGCCGGCCTCGCCTCCGGTAAGACGCGGATTCTCGTCGGTACCCATGCGGTCTTTCAGCAGGATGTGGCTTTCCATGATCTGCGGCTCGCGGTCGTGGATGAGCAGCATCGCTTCGGCGTCGCGCAGCGGATGGAGCTGGGGGCCAAGGGTCAGGCGGTCGATGTGCTGGTGATGACGGCCACGCCGATCCCTCGGAGCCTCGCGCTCGCGCAATACGGTGACATGGATCTTTCGGTGCTGGACGAAAAGCCACCGGGCCGGACACCCGTCCGCACCGCGCTGGTGTCCGCCGCGCGGCGGGAGGAAGTCATCGCGCATCTGGGCCGTGCGCTCCATGAGGGAAGGCAGGCCTACTGGGTCTGCCCGCTGGTGGAGGAAAGCGAGACATCCGACCTTACCGCCGCGACGGAGCGGTTCAGGGAACTGCGCGGCCTGTTCGGGGACCACGTGGCGCTGGTTCATGGCCAGCTTCCCCCGGCGGAGAAGGACGCCGCGATGGCCCGCTTTGCCGGGGGGGAAGCGCGGATCCTTGTCGCAACTACGGTGATCGAGGTCGGTGTGAACGTCCCCAACGCGTCGATCATGGTGATCGAACGGGCGGAGACATTCGGCCTCGCGCAGCTTCATCAGCTTCGCGGCAGGGTGGGCCGCGGGGCCGCTGTTTCCACATGCCTGTTGCTTTACCAGCCGCCGCTGGGAGAGACGGCGGAGCGGCGACTGAAGCTGCTCCGTGATACGGAGGACGGCTTTCGCATCGCCGAGGAGGATCTGGCGATCCGTGGTGCGGGCGATGTCATCGGAACGGCGCAATCCGGCCTGCCGAAGTTCCGCATTGCCGATCTGGAGCGGCAGGGTGCGTTGATGGCTCTGGCTCAATCAGATTCGCGCGCGCTCCTCACGATGGATCCCGAACTGACCTCGGCGCGGGGAGAGGCCGCGCGTCTGCTGCTGTGGCTGATGGAGAAAGACCGCTCCATCCGTCTGGGGCGCATCGGTTAACAGGCTATTGAAACAGGTTCCAGGTCCGCACGAGAGCGGAGCTGGGGCGCAATCTTGGAAATCCGCACATTTCGGGACAGGCAGGGCCGATTTGTCAGCGCGCAGCGTCTCTTTACAGGACATCGCAGGATATTCAGGGCTTTTCTGCAGCATGTCGGAGGACGAATCCCACAGGATGACAGAATGTTCCTAAAAAGTTCTTTACAGATCACGAAGAATAGGGAACAAATAGGGAACAAAACGGAGGTTCAAGATGCTGACCCAACTGAAGTCCGTCGTTTCCCGTCACGCCGATACGCTGGTGGAAGATATGCTGGGCATGACGGCGATCACGCTGCTGTTCGTGGTCCTGCTTCACCTTCCGATCCTGCTCTGAGTCTGCCTGCCGCCTGCGGCCCTGTCCCTCCGCAGACGTGCCACTGGCGCCGCCATCCGCAGGGATGTGCGGCGTCTTTTTCGTCTTCGGGATCAGGTTTTCGCGGCGATTTCCTCAAGCGCTGCGACGGTCGCGTCGAGCGACAGCAGGATGGAGGCATGGCGATTGGGAAAGTCACGCGCCGCCATCAGCGCCTCCAGCCCGTCAAAGGGCGCCGCCGGGATCGGCCCGCCGGCGGCAAGCATCGCGCGAAGTTCATCGCGGGCGCGGCGGACCTCGGGTTCGGACCGCCCGAGGATGACCTGACCCACCACGGATGCCGCAGCCTGACCCAGCGCACAGGCCCGGACGTCCTGCCGGAACTCCCCGATTCTGCCGTCCTTTGTCGTCACATCGACCGTCACCTGCGAGCCGCAGAGCGGGGAGCGGCGCATGACGCTTGCGTCCGGGGCAGGAAGCCGTCCGGTGAGCGGAATGTCGGCAGCCAGTGCCAGCAGCCGCGCGGAGTAGAGCTTGACGAGATCGTCCACGGGTTTCCTCTTTCGCTTCCACCTCATATATGCGGCGCGATGCCCGATGAACAGGAGCCTGTCATGTTCAACCCCTCGACCCTTCGCTACGACGACCGCGGTCTCATCCCCGCTGTGGCGCAGGACCATCGCACGGGCGAGGTGCTGATGGTCGCCTGGATGACGCAGGCTGCGGTGGAGCGGACGCTGGAAACGGGGGAGGTGACCTACTGGTCGCGTTCCCGGCAGGAGTTGTGGATCAAGGGCGCGACGTCCGGCCACGTGCAGAAGCTGGTCGATTTCCGTTTCGACTGCGACAGGGATTGCGTGCTCGTGCTCATCGAACAGACGGGACCGGCCTGCCACACCAACCGGCGGAGCTGCTTCTACACGGCTGTCCGGGGGAAGGAGGAGGTGGAGCTGATGCAGCCCGAAGAGGGCTGAGCTTCACTTTTCCAGCATCGCCCGGATGTCGTCCGGCGTGGCACCCGCTGCCCGATAATGGCGGATTGCGCGGTCATCGTCCCGCTTGGCGAGCCGTTTGCCGTTTTCATCGCGGATGAGGCGGTGATGGTGGTAGTCGGGCGTGGGCAGGGCGAGCAGCAGCTGCAGCAGGCGGTGAATGAAGGTCGCCTCGAACAGGTCCTCTCCGCGGACGACCTCGGTGATCTGCTGAAACGCATCGTCCACCACGACGGCGAGGTGATAGGCCACGCCGATATCCCCCCGCGCCAGAACGATGTCACCGATGTTTCGCAGCATCGTCTCGGCGTCCAGCAGATGCAGGCCGGGATGCTCCGGTCCGGTCTCCAGAAAGCCGGTGCCGGGCGGGATCAGCTTCACGGCCCGCTGCATGTCGAGGCGGATGGCGTCTCCCGGCCCCGCCTCGGCGATCGTGCGCTCGCGGCAGGTGCCGGGATAGACAGGACCGTCCGGCCCGATCAGCGGCATACCTTCCTGCGGGGCGGACAGGGCCGCGCGGATGTCGGCCCGCGTGCAGCGGCAGGGATAGAGAAGATCCATCTCCGCCAGCCGGGCGAGAGCGGCGTCATAGGCGTCGCGACGGTCCGATTGACGGAGCGCCGGTTCCGGCCAGGAAAGATCCAGCCAGTGCAGGTCTTCCTTCAGGGCCGTTTCGTAGTCGGGGCGGGAACGGGCGGTGTCTATATCCTCGATCCTGAGCAGGAACTGCCCCGGGGTCGCGCGGGCACTGGCCGTCAGGGCGGAGAAGGCATGCCCGAGGTGGAGCAGCCCCGTGGGCGAGGGCGCGAACCGGGTGCGGCGTGTCGGGGGGAGCGCACTCCCCCCGATCCCCCCGGCCCGAGGGGCAGCGCCCCCCGGAACCCCCCGATCAGACAGCGGTTCCTGCATGGGCGGGTGCGGAAGTGATATCCGGAAGCCAGTGCGAGAAGGCCTCCTTCGCCCGGTCGGTATAGGCCTTGTAACGGTCCTTGCGCCCACGCCGGCCACCCTTTGCATCGATGGGCGGGAACAGGCCGAAGTTCACGTTCATGGGCTGGAAGGTCGCGGCCTCCGCATCGCCGGTGATATGGGCGATGAGCGCGCCCATCGCGGTTTCCCGCGGTGGCGGGGGCAGGTCGCGGCCCAGGATCTCCGCCGCGGCAAGCCGTCCTGCGACCAGACCCATGGCGGCGGATTCCACATAGCCCTCCACCCCGGTCACCTGACCCGCAAAGCGGATATTCGGCCGCGAGCGCAGACACATCCGCGGATCGAGCAGGGTGGGTGAGTTCAGGAAGGTATTGCGGTGAATGCCGCCCAGCCGGGCGAAGCGCGCGTCCTGAAGGCCGGGGATCAGGCGAAGCACCTCCGTCTGGGCGGCGTATTTCATCTTCGTCTGGAAGCCCACGATATTGTAGAGCGTGCCAAGCGCATTGTCCCGGCGGAGCTGCACCACGGCATAGGGCTTCACGGCGGGATCATGAGCGTTGGTCAGGCCCACGGGTTTCATCGGGCCGAAGCGGAGCGTCTCACGTCCGCGTTCTGCCATCACTTCGATGGGCAGACAGCCGTCGAAATATTTCGCTGTCTCACCCTCACGGAACTCCGTCTTGTCGGCGGCGAGCAGGGCGTCGATGAAGGTCTCATACTGCTGCCGCGTCATGGGGCAGTTGATATAGGCGGTCCGCTCTTCCTCCGTCTCTCCCTTATCGTAGCGGGACTGGCGCCATGCCACGTCCATGTCGATCGTCTCGGCATAGATGATGGGGGCGATGGCGTCGAAGAAGGCAAGCGCGTCTGCCCTCGTCTCCGCCCGGATGGCCTCGGCCAGCGCGCCGGAAGTGAGCGGGCCAGTCGCTATGATCCAGTGGCCGTCCCGCGGCAGCTCGGTGATCTCTCCCGCAACCGTTTCGATCAGCGGATGGGCGCGGAGCCGTGCCGTCACATCGGCGGAAAAGGCATCTCTGTCCACCGCCAGCGCGCCGCCCGCAGGCAGGGAGTGCCGGTCGGCGGTGGTCATGACGAGCCCGCCCGCCGCCCGCATCTCCCAGTGCAGCAGGCCCACGGCGTTCTGCTCGTCGTCATCCGAGCGGAACGAGTTGGAACAGACCATCTCGGCGAAGTCGCCGGTGCGATGGGCGAAGGTGCCCACCTGGGGGCGCATCTCGTGCAGGACGACGGGCACCCCGGCCTGGGCCGCCTGCCAGGCGGCTTCCGATCCGGCCATGCCGCCGCCGATGATATGGAGCTTTTCGGTCATGCGCCGCACTTAATCCCGTAAAGCGCATTTGGGAAGGGCCAGACAGCGGCAGGACCGGCGCGCGCCGGTCGTGTCGGGAAATGATTTCTACCGGCCGGGCAGTTTCGCGGCGCTGAAGCGACAGTATCCGCATGTTGTGACCTGTGGAGAGCAGGTCACTCCCTATCCCAAGCGCCGGGCAGACTTTTCGGGGGGAGCCGCGAAGGATCAGGTCCGGCGTCCCGCGCGAAACGACCCGGGGTGCGCAAAGCTCAATGCGGTTGATATATTTCGGCCCGGTTCCGTCGGGATCCGACCGCTTTCTTCACCCCCTAGGTGCTGCCGCCTTCGAATGAAAAGGGCCGGCGTTTCGCCAGCCCCTTTGCTCATTCCTCGCTGTCTTCCGCCTGTTCGGCGATCCGGGCGACGGAGACGACCTGTTCATCCCCACCCGTATCGAAGATGCGCACACCCCCCGCGCTGCGGGAACGGAAGGAAATGCCATCGACCGGGCAGCGGATCGACTGGCCGGTGGAGGTGGCCAGCATGATCTGATCCTCCATCGCGACGGGGAAGGAAGCGACGAGCCGCCCTCCGCGCATGCCCTTGTCCATCGCCATGACACCCTGGCCGCCCCTTCCGCGAACCGGATAGTCATGGGAGGAGGAGAGCTTGCCCGTCCCGGAGGTCGTGACCGTCAGGATCAGATCCTCGATGGCGGACATCTCCGCATAGCGCTCGGTGGAGAGCTGCCCTCCCTCCACGGCGTCCTCATCCTCGTCGGCCTCCACCTCCTCCGTCGCACCCGCGACGAGGCGGCGCTGCTTGAGGTAGGCAGTGCGCTCCTCCGGCGTTGCCTCGAAATGCCGGATGACGGACATGGAGACGACCTCATCCTCCTCCGCGAGACGGATGCCGCGCACACCGGTGGAATCGCGGCCCTTGAACACGCGCACGTCCGTCGTCGGGAAGCGGATCGCCCGGCCGAGCGCGGTGACGAGCATCATGTCGTCCTGCTCGTTGGCGATGCGGACACCCACGAGGCTGACCCCATCGGGCAGCTTCATCGCGATCTTGCCGTTGGACTTCACGTTGGTGAAATCGGAAAGGGCGTTGCGCCGCACGTCACCGTCCGAGGTGGCGAAGACGATCTGCAGCATATCCCATTCCACCTCCGGCTCGTCGATGGCCATGATCGCGGCGATGGAGACACCGGCCCCGATCGGCAGGATGTTGACAATGGCCTTGCCGCGGGCATTGCGGCCCGCCAGCGGCAGGCGCCATGTCTTGAGCTTGTAGACCATTCCGTCGGTGGTGAAGAACAGCAGCTGCGTATGGGTGTTGGCGACGAAGAGCGTCGTCACCACATCGTCCTCCTTGGTGGACATGGAGGACAGACCCTTGCCGCCCCGCCGCTGGGAGCGGAACTCCGCCAGCGGGGTGCGCTTGATGTAGCCGCCGGAGGTCACGGTCACGACCATGTCCTCCCGTTCGATCAGATCCTCGTCCTCCATGTCGCCGGACCAGTCGGCGATCTCCGTCCGGCGGGGAACGGCGAAGGCATCGCGCACCTCGCGCAGTTCGGTGGAGATGATGGACATTATCCGCTCCCGCGAGCGCAGGATGTCGAGATAGTCGCGGATCTTCGCGGCCAGCTCCTGCAGCTCGTCGGTGATCTCCTTCACCCCCATCGCGGTGAGGCGCTGCAGGCGGAGGTCCAGGATCGCGCGAGCCTGGAGCTCCGACAGGTTGTAGGTTCCGTCGTCGTTGATCGTATGGCTCGGATCGTCGATCAGGCGGATGTATTCGGCGATGTCCATGGCGGGCCAGCGGCGCGACATCAGCCGCTCCCGCGCCTCTGCCGGATCGGCGGAGGACCGGATCGTGGCCACCACCTCATCGACGTTGGAGACGGCAACAGCCAAGCCGCAGAGCAGGTGGCTCCGCTCCCGCGCCTTGCGGAGTTCAAAGGCCGTGCGCCGTGCGACGACCTCCTCCCGGAAGGAGAGGAAGGCGGTCAGGAAGTCGCGCAGCGCCAGCTGCTCCGGCCGCCCGCCGTTCAGCGCGAGCATGTTGCACCCGAAGGACACCTGCATCGGCGTGAAACGGAAGAGCTGGTTCAGCACCACCTCAGGCGTCGCGTCACGTTTCAGTTCGACGACGACGCGCACACCGATGCGGTCGCTTTCGTCCTGCACGTGGGCGATGCCCTCGATGCGCTTCTCGCGCGCCATCTCAGCGATCCGCTCGATCATCGTGGCTTTGTTGACCTGATAGGGGATCTCGTCCACCACGATGGCGTAGCGGTCCTTGCGGATTTCCTCCACCCGCGTCTTGGCCCGGATGATGACCGATCCGCGGCCCTCCAGATAGGCCTTGCGCGCGCCGGACCGCCCGAGGATCACGCCGCCTGTCGGAAAGTCGGGGGCGGGGATGTATTCCATCAGCCGTTCGGTGGAGAGGTCGGGTTCCTCTATCAGTGCCAGCGTCGCGTCGATCACTTCGCCAAGGTTGTGCGGCGGAATGTTGGTCGCCATGCCGACCGCGATACCGCCCGCGCCGTTGACCAGCATGTTCGGGAAGCGCGCCGGCAGCACCACCGGCTCCCGGTCCTTGCCGTCGTAGTTGTCCTGAAAGTCCACCGTCTCCTTGTCGATATCGGCAAGGAGGAAGGCGGCCGGCTTGTCCATCCTGACTTCGGTATAGCGCATGGCGGCGGCAGAATCCCCGTCCATGGAGCCGAAGTTGCCCTGACCGTCCAGCAGCGGCAGGGACATGGAGAAGGGCTGCGCAAGACGGACGAGCGCGTCATAGATCGCGCTGTCGCCGTGAGGGTGGTATTTCCCCATCACGTCGCCCACCGGGCGGGCGGACTTGCGGTAGGGTTTGTCGTGGGTGTTGCCGGTCTCGTGCATCGCGTAGAGGATCCGCCGGTGCACGGGCTTCAGCCCGTCGCGCAGATCGGGGATCGCGCGCGCGACGATCACGCTCATCGCATAGTCGAGGTAGGAGGATTTCATCTCCTCCGCGATGGAGACGGTCGGCCCGGCGTAGGATGGGCGGTCGGGGCCGTTTTCCTCATCCTCGGGCAATTCAGGGGTATCGTTCACGGTCTTCCGATCTCTTTCTGGCAAGCCGCGCGCAGCGCCCCGCGACTATAATCCGGGGAGGGGGCAGGCGCAATGCAAGGGGGTCAACGAAGCGCGGCGATCAGCAGGGAAAGCGCGTGTTCCACGGTCGCGCGCCGCACGTTGGAACGCCCGATCGCGCCGAATTCCACGGTTTGCGTCCGCGTGGCTCCATCGCCCGCCAGCCCGAAGCAGACCCGGCCCTCCGGCTTGTGCTCACTTCCGCCCGGTCCCGCGATGCCGGTGACGGAGACGGCGAGGGTGGCGTTGGAACGGGCGAGCGCGCCCTCCGCCATTTCCGCCGCAATTTCCTCCGACACCGCCCCGTGCGTGGCGAGCGTTTCCGGGCGGATCCCCAGCATCTCCATCTTGGCGGCGTTGGAATAGGTGATGAAGCCGCGGTCGAAGATATCGGAGGAGCCGGGCACTTCGGTGATGGCCCCGCCGATCAACCCGCCGGTGCAGCTTTCCGCCGTGGCCACGATCGCCCCCCGCGCGCGCGCGGCTGCCAGAAGTTCGGCGGCAGCTCCGGGGATGGCGCCGGCAGCGCTCATCGCATCAGGACTCCGTGCGCCAGCGCGGCGAGGACCATCACCAGGATGCCCGCGAAAATCCCGGCGAGCAGGTCGTCCAGCAGCACACCCCATGCGTCTCCTCGCCGGTCCGCGCGCCCGATAAGCCACGGTTTCCAGATATCGAACAGCCGGAATGCAAGGAACGCTCCGAGCCAACCGGGATAGGGGAAGCGCCAGTTGTCGAGCCCCATCATCCAGAACCCGAAGGAGGGGGCGAGCAGGGCCAGCCATTGCCCCGCCACCTCGTCGATCACGATCTCGGAGGGATCACCGCCGCCCATCTCCGGCAAGGCGGCACTGATCGACCACCATGCCACCGCGATGACGGCGAGGGTGGCCAGCAGCAGAAGCGGGAAGCTGCCTAATCCGTGGATCAGCACCCCGACCGCGACGGCGGCGAGCGAGGCCCATGTGCCCGGCGCCATGGGAATATATCCCAGCCCGAACCCGGTGGCGACGAGGCGTGCCGCGCTCATGCCTTCACCAGCGTTGCCGTGGCGAGTGCCGCGATCCCTTCGCCCCGCCCGGTGAAACCCAGCCGTTCCGACGTGGTTGCCTTGATGCTGACCCGCTCCGCCTCCAATCCCATGATCCGGGCCATCTCCGCCTGCATCCGCGGGGCATGGGGGCCGATCTTCGGCGCTTCGCAGACGATGGTCACGTCCGTATGGGTCAGCGCGAATCCCCGGTCCCGCGCCAGAGCGGCGGCATGAGCCAGAAAGATCTCCGAGGCCGCGCCCTTCCACTGCGGATCGGATGGCGGGAAGTGGCGGCCGATATCGCCCTCCGCCAGCGCGCCGTAGATCGCATCCGTCACCGCATGCATCGCCACATCGGCATCGGAGTGGCCCTCCAGCGCCTGATCGAAGGGAATGCGGATACCGCAGAGGACCACGCCGTCGCCGTCGCGGAAGCGGTGGACATCGTAGCCGTTGCCGGTTCGGATGTCAGGAAAGGGTGCGGGATGTGTCACGCCTGCTGTCTCCCTCTGCGCCAGAAGGCGCGCGGCACGGGCGAAGTCGCCCGGATGGGTGATCTTGATATTGTCCTCATCGCCTTCGACGATCATCACGTCAAGACCCGCGGCCCGCGCCACCTCCACATCATCGGCGGCGCCGCCCGGATGACGGTCGTGGGCGGCACGGATCGCGGCGAAGTCGAAGGCCTGAGGGGTCTGCGCCCGGTAAAGGCCTGCCCGCGGAATAGCCTCCGCCACCCGGCCCTCCACCCCGCGCCAGAGCGCATCCGTGACGGCTAGCCCCGGAGCGGCAGCGCGCGCGCCGCTTTCCAGAGCAGAAATCAGCCGGAAGACGAGAGCGGGGGCAACCAGCGGTCGCGCGCCGTCATGGATCAGCACGTGGCGCGGCGGACGCTCCGCCAGCAGCGCCAGCCCGGCCCGGACCGAGGCATCTCGGCTTTCACCGCCCGCCGTCATGGTTACCCCATCGCGCAGGAGGGTCTTGACCAACCCGATGTCATCGCGGTGAACGACCAGTACGATCCGCAAAATTCCCGCCCGCCGGAACGCTTCCACCGTATGCGAAAGCACGGGGCGACCGTCGAGAACTTGCCACTGCTTCGGTATCTCACCGCCTGCGCGCGTGCCGCGACCCGCTGCCACGATCAATGCCGCGACATTTTCCGCAGCGCCTGTTGCAGCCACATTTGCCAGCACGTTACGCCTCCATTCACTCCGCTTTGCTTACGGTGAAGGCCGTCGGGTGGCAACGGCGCGGCGTGATCGGGCAGTTAGATTAAAATTTGTGCATAATTCCTCATTCATCATGTCGCTCCGCCAAGTCGCGGCGGGGTGCGATTGCAAAGCGGGAAGGCGCGCTATACCTGCAAGCTTGACGCACAAGGATTAGGCAGTTGACGATTCAGGTAGCGACTCTGACGCTCCACCCTCCGGTCTTTCTGGCACCGCTCGCCGGGATCACCGACCTGCCGTTCCGCCGAATCGTGCAGGGGTTCGGCGCGGGGCTGGTGGTATCCGAAATGGTGGCTTCGCAGGAGGTCGTGCAGGCCAAGCCCTCCGCTCGGGCAAGAGCGCGGGCGGAACTTGGGATCGGTGACGGCGTGACTTCCGTACAGCTTGCCGGGCGGGATGCCTACTGGATGGCAGAGGCCGCGCGCTATGTGGAAGATTGCGGCGCCGCGATCATTGACATCAACATGGGCTGTCCGGCGAAGCGGGTCGTGAACGGCTGGTCGGGATCCGCGCTCATGCGCGACCCGGATCATGCACTCAGGCTGATCGAAGCGGTGGTCGGCGCGGTGCAGGTGCCGGTGACGCTGAAAACCCGCCTCGGATGGGATGATGCATTGCTGAATGCACCCGACATCGCGCGGCGTGCGGAAGCCGCAGGCATCCGCATGATCACCATTCACGGCCGGACGCGATGCCAGTTCTACAAGGGACAGGCGGACTGGGCCGCCATCCGCCGCGTGAAAGAGGCCGTTTCGATCCCCGTGATCGCGAATGGCGATATCGTGGATACGGCGACCGCTGCCCAGGCGCTTAAACTGTCGGGGGCGGATGGCGTGATGGTCGGGCGAGGCGCGCAGGGGCGGCCCTGGCGACTGGCGCAAATCGCCGCCACGCGGTTCGGCACGGCGGCGCCGGTAGTCCCGCACGGGCCGGCGCTGGCCGATCTGGTTGCGGAGCATCATGCCGCCATGCTGTCGTTCTACGGCACTGAACTGGGGCTGGGTGTCGCGCGGAAGCATCTGGGCTGGTATCTGGACGAGGCCGGCGCCCCTACCGCTCTCCGCCGCGAAATCCTGACGGCGGAGGATGCGCCGCGCATTCCCGCGCTGTTGCGACTCGCCTTTGCGGAGCAGGGCAGGCAGGCCGCATGATAGCTGAATCATCCCCGCCCGCCGGTCTTTGGGCAGCGCTGCCCATTCCGGGTCTGGTCATCGATAAGGATGACCGCATCTTCGACATGAATCCTGCGGCGGAGGAGTTTTTGAATCTCTCCGCGCGCAACAGCCGCGGACAGCCGCTGTTCGACCGCATTTCCATCGACGCGCCCATGGAGGAGGCGTTCCGCCGGGTCAGGGGCGGCGAGGTTGCAATGACATTGAACACCGTCGATGTGGGGACGGGCGAGCGTGCGCCCGTTTCGACCACGCTCTACCTCTCCGCGTTGCCCGAAGTGGGGGCAGATGCCATTCTGCTGCTGCTTTCTCCCCGTGAACTGGCCGACAGGCTAGGTCGCGCGCAATCGGTGAAGTCGGCGGCGAAATCGGCGATCGGGATGTCGGAGATGCTGGCCCATGAGATCAAGAACCCGCTCGCCGGCATCACCGGCGCGGCGCAGCTTCTATCCATGAACCTCTCTCCCGAGGATCAGGAGCTGACCGACCTGATCGTGGAGGAAAGCAAGCGTATCGTGAAGCTCCTGGAGCAGGTGGAGCAGTTCGGCAACCTCCGCCCGCCGGAGCTTCAGCCCGTCAACATCCATGACCTGCTGGACCGCGCGCGGAAATCCGCTCTGGTTGGCTATGCCGCGCACATGGTGATCGAGGAGGATTACGACCCCTCGTTGCCCGACACCTATGCCGATGGCGACCAGCTTCTTCAGGTGTTTCTCAACCTGCTCAAGAACGCGGCCGAAGCTTCCGGCAGACGTGCGGGCAGAATCAGACTGCGCACCTTCTACGACGCTGCGCTGCGGATCCGCCGCGCAGATGGCACGCCCCGCCGCCTGCCCTTGCAGGTGGAGATCATCGACGACGGTCCTGGTCTGCCGCCCGCCATCGCCCAGGACATCTTCGAACCGTTCGTGAGCGGGAAGGAGAACGGCACCGGCCTTGGTCTCGCGCTCGTTTCAAAGATCGTTTCCGATCATGACGGCTGGATCGCCGTCGATTCGGTTCCCGGTCGTACCGTTTTTCGCATCTCGCTTCCCATCGCGCCCCCCGTCGCGCCGAAGCATCCGGAGGATGAATAACCCATGGATGGTACCGTTCTTGTCGCCGATGACGACCGCACGATCCGCACAGTCCTGACGCAGGCGCTGACGCGGGCGGGCTGCAAGGTCCACGCCACATCCTCCCTCATGACGCTGATGCGCTGGGTGGAGGAAGGAAAGGGCGATCTGGTGATCTCCGATGTCATCATGCCCGACGGCAACGGGCTGGAGGCGTTACCCAAGATCTCCAAGGAGCGTCCCGGCCTCCCGGTCATCGTCATCTCCGCCCAGAACACCATCATGACTGCGATCCAGGCGGCGGAGGCGGAGGCCTATGACTATCTGCCGAAGCCCTTCGATCTGCCGGACCTGATGAAGCGCGCGGCCCGGGCGCTGGAGACGAAACGGCGCGCACCTGCCCGCAAGGCGGAGGAGCGGGAGCAGTCCGACGATCTGCCGCTGGTCGGCCGGACGGCGGTGATGCAGGCGCTCTACCGGCTGGTGGCGCGTGTGATGAATACCGATCTTCCGGTGCTCATCACCGGTGAATCGGGCACGGGCAAGTCCCTCATCGCGCGGGCCATCCATGATTTCTCCGACCGGCGGATGCTGCCCTTCGTGGTGGCTGGTGCCGCCGAACTCGGCACGCCGGAAGGGCCGGCCTCGATTCTCGCCCGCGCCCGCGGCGGTTCCATCGTCTTCGACGAGGTATCCGACTATGACGATGAGGCACAGGGGCGGATCGTACGGATGCTGGACGGTCTTGGCGAGAACGCGCCGCGCATCATGGCGACCAGTCAGGCGGACCTGATGCAGCGCATGGAGTCGGGAGCGTTCCGGCAGGATCTCTACTACCGGCTCGGCGGCGTGACGATCAACGTTCCCGCGCTGCGCGAGCGGGTGGACGACATTCCCTTGCTGGCGGAACACTTCCTGAGCCGGGGGGAGCGCGACACCGGCGCGCTGCGCCGTTTCTCTTCCGACGCCATGGAGGTGATTCGCACCTACTCATGGCCGGGTAACGTGCGGCAACTCGAAAACACCATCCGGCGTCTGGTCGTTACCAGCACGGAGGAAGAGATCGCGCGGGGGGAGGTTGATGCCGTGCTGGGCAATCAACCCTCCATGGAGCCGCTTCGTGCGGGGGGAGAAGGCGAACGGCTCTCTGCCTCCGTGGGCAAGCATCTGAAGCGGTATTTCGACCTGCACGGCGGAACACTGCCGCCGCCCGGCCTCTACCAGCGCATTCTGAAGGAAGTGGAAATCCCGCTGATCGAGATCGCACTGGATGCAACCGCCGGAAACCAGGCGAAATGTGCCGATCTGCTGGGCATTAACCGCAATACCTTGCGCAAGAAGATCACCGACCTTGATATTCGCGTGACACGGAGGCGGAAGCTGATGTAAAACGGCAACATAATGTGGCCCGCCGGCTTCACGCCGGGAGAAGGCCACTCATGTTGGCGGATCCGCGAAAGCGGCGAATACCGAGGGGGAACCGTGCAACGCACGGCTCGTAGCAGCGCGTCCTGGGCGGCAAGGCTCGCCCATCTGCGCCGGCAGCGCCGGGTGCAGAACCTCGCCACTCTTGGGTTGGTGATCCTGGGACCGGTGCTGGCGTGGCTCACGCTTTTCGCGTTGGGACCATTGGAGCAAGGCACGGGATCGACGGGGCTGCGGCTCGTCCTGCTGGCCGATCTTGTCTATACGCTCGTCGTGGCGGCGCTGGTCGCGCAGCGCGTGGCGCAGATGGTGGCGGCAAGGCGGGCGCATTCCGCCGGATCGCGGCTGCACCTGCGACTCACCGGCGTCTTCGTCGTCGTGGCGCTGGTCCCGACAGTGCTCGTCGCGGTCTTTGCCATGCTGACGGTCAACGTGGGGCTTGAGGGGTGGTTCTCCGACAGGGTGCGGAACGTTCTTTCCACCTCCCTCGCTGCAGCCGAAGCCTATGAAGACGAACATCGCCGCGACCTAGTGGAGGATGTGGAGGCGCTGGCGGCCTACCTGAACGATTTCCGCCGCCGGACCCTTCTTCCCTCCGACGGCACGCTCCGTGAGGTGCTGACGCAGGGTCAGGGCCAGATCCAGCGTGGCATCCGCGAGGCATATGTCATCGACGGCGGGGGAGAGCTGAAGGCGCGCGGCGAACGCTCCTACCTGTTCGACTACGAAAAACCGACCGACGATCAGCTGCGCCGTGCCTCGGAGGGTGAAACGGTCGTCATCGAGGACTGGGACAACAACGAATTCCGCACCCTCATCGCGCTCGACCAATACGTGGATCGCTATCTTTACGTTTCGCGGTCGGTGGACGGGCAGATCCTCAGCCTGCTCGACGATACCAAGCAGACCGTCGGCCTCTACCAGCAGCTCGAGCGGGACAGGGGGCGGCTGCTGTTCGAGTTCGGCCTGCTCTACGTCGGGTTCGCCGTCATCCTGCTGCTCGCGGCCATCTGGCTCGGCCTGTGGTTCGCGGAACGACTGTCACGGCCGGTCGGGCGGCTGGCCGGGGCTGCGCAGCGCGTCGGGAGCGGGGATCTCGACATTCATGTGCAGGAAGAACCGGGGGACGACGAAATCGCCATGCTGGGCCGGGTGTTCAACCAGATGACCCGCCAGCTCAAGGTCCAGCGAGAGGCGCTTCTGGATGCCCACCGCAGCACCGAGGAGCAGCGGCGCCTTTTCGACTCGGTGCTTCGCTCGGTGACGCCGGGCGTGATCGGCATGGATGCGGCGGGGCGGGTGCTGTTCCTGAACCGTTCGGGTCAGCGGCTTCTGGAGCTTTCCTCCGCCCCGGAAGGGCAGGAACTCGCCCTCTCCGTGCCGGAGTTCGGCACCCTGCTGGACAGGCTGCAACAGGGTGGGGCGGAGACCGTGCAGGAGCAGATCCCCGTCAGCCGCTCCGGGCGCCTCTTCCAGCTTCTGGTCCGCATCGCGATCCGGCGGAACTCGGACGGTGCGCTGGAAGGATACGTGGTGGCTTTCGACGATGTCTCGGATCTCGTCTCCGCACAGCGGATGGCCGCCTGGGGGGATGTCGCACGACGTATCGCGCATGAGATCAAGAACCCGCTCACCCCGATTCAGCTCTCTGCCGAGCGTATCCGTCGCCGTTTCGGAAGACAGATGGGGGAGGAGGATGCGGCCACGCTCGCCCAATACACCGAAGTCATCATCCGGCAGACCGGAGACCTGCGGCGGATCGTGGACGAGTTCTCCAAATTCGCCCGCATGCCGGAGCCGGATCGGCGGGAGCAGGACCTGACGAAACTCGTGCGAGACGCGGTGGTCCTGCAACAGAACGGCCAGCCCGGCGTGAGCATCTCCGCGACGCTGCCCGATCATCCGGTGGCGATGGATGTGGACGCGACCATGCTCTCGCAGGCGCTGACCAATCTCATCAAGAACGCGGGCGAGGCGATAGAGACACTGGTGGAGACGGGCGCGCCGGAAGGATACCGGCCGGAGATCCGCGTCTCGCTGGAGGACACCGCGGAAGGCGCGGTCATCTGCATCGCCGATAACGGCGCGGGTCTGCCGGAGGACCGTGGCAGGCTCTTCGAGCCATATGTGACGACCCGGGACAAGGGCACGGGGCTCGGCCTTCCCATCGTCAAGAAAATCGTCGAGGAGCATGGCGGCACACTTGCCCTTCTCGACGCGCAACCCTTCTCGGAAGGGGCGCATCGCGGCGCGCTGGCGGAAATCCGGCTGCCGCGGCTCGTACGGACGGACAGCGTCCGCAGCACTCTCGTAAAAACCAAAGAACGGGCCGCAAACGGCTGAAAAGGGGTAGGACGATGGGCGACATACTTGTTGTGGACGACGAAAGGGACATCCGCGAACTGGTCGGCGACATCCTGCGGGACGATGGCTTCACCGTCCGGCTCGCCTCCAATTCGGATGAATGCATGGCGGAGCTGAACCGGGAGGCACCGGCGCTCATGATCCTCGACATCTGGCTGAAGGACAGCGGTATGGACGGGATCGACATCCTGAAGACGGTGAAGCGGAACAACCCCGACATTCCCGTCATCATCATCTCTGGCCACGGCAATATCGAGATCGCGGTGGCTGCGATCCGGCAGGGCGCCTACGACTTCATCGAGAAGCCCTTCAACATCGACCAGCTGATGGTGGTGGTGCAGCGCGGGATGGAGGCGTCGCGCCTGCGACGGGAGAACGCGGATCTGCGGCGAAAGGAAGTGACAAGCGGTGAGATGCTGGGAAGCTCCGCCGCCTTCCGGGGGCTGAAGTCGCAGCTCGACAAGGTGACGAAGTCGAACGGGCGCGTGATGCTGAGCGGCCCGGCTGGCTCCGGCAAGGAGGCGGCAGCGCGGTTCATCCATGCCGGTTCGAACCGTGCCTCGGCGTCGTTCGTCACGGTATCCTCGGCCGGGATCGAACCGGAACGCATGGAGGAAGTGCTTTTCGGCCGCGAGACTGAGCGGGGGGTGGAAACCGGGCTTCTAGAGCAGGCTCATGGCGGTGTGATCTATTTCGACGAAGTCGCAGACATGCCCCTCGGAACGCAGTCGAAGATCCTCCGCGTGCTCACCGAGCAGCAGTTCACCCGGGTCGGCGGCGCGGCGAAGGTGCGCGTCGATCTCCGCGTCATCTCCTCCACCACGCGGAACCTGAAGGGTGAGATCGGCGCCGGGCGCTTCCGGCAGGAGCTTTTCGACCGGCTGAACGTTGTGCCGATCGTCGTTCCCTCGCTGGAGGAGCGGCGCGAGGATATTCCTGAACTCTCCGCCTATTTCCTGGGCCAGCTTCACAAGACGCAGGGCTTGCCGAACCGGCCGCTTTCTGAGGATGCCGCTGCCCTTCTCCAGACGATGCCGTGGCCGGGTAACGTCCGGCAGCTGCGGAACGTGCTGGAGCGGATCCTCATCCTCTCCGAAGGCTCGGGCCCCATCGAGGCGCGCGAGGTGCCGTCGCGCAACGAGGGACAGGGCGGAGAGGGACGTGTCGCGCTTTCCGGCGCGCTGGCCACGCTGCCGCTCCGCGAGGCGCGGGAATTGTTCGAGCGGGAATACCTGTTGACCCAGATCAACCGCTTCGGCGGCAACATCAGCCGCACGGCCAATTTCGTGGGCATGGAGCGGTCGGCGCTGCACCGTAAATTGAAGTCGCTCGGCGTCGTCAACACCAAGGGCGGCGGTCGCGGGGCCGACGAGGACGAGGAGGATGAGGTTCTGAACGCGGCGGAGTAGCAGCGCCACGCTCTGCAACGGGGGGCGGGGCGAAAGCCTCTGCCCGGTTGACGGGCGCGGCAGGCTCTGCAACCTAGCCAATGGAATGAGCGGGAGCCAGCGCGATGAAGGTCATCATCTGCGGAGCCGGGCAGGTGGGCTGGCAGATCGCGCGGCAGCTTGCCGGTGAGCGCAACGACGTTACGGTGGTGGACAGCAATCCTCAGCTCATCGCGCGCATTTCCGACACGCTGGAAGTGCGGGGGCTGGTCGGCTACGCTAGCTACCCCGACGTGCTTGACCGCGCAGGGGCGCGGGATGCCGACATGGTGATCGCCGCAACCCATTCGGACGAGGTGAACATGGTTGCGTGCCAGGTGGCGCATTCCGTGTTCAATGTCCCGCGCAAGATCGCCCGTGTCCGGGCGCAGAGCTATCTCGACCCGGCTTATGCCGATCTCTACCGCCGCGACCAATTGCCCATCGACGTGGTGATCTCGCCCGAGCGGGAGGTGGCGGAGGCCGCGCTGCAACGGATCGCCGCGCCTTCCGCCTTTGATACCGAAAGCTTCTTCGGCGGCAAGGCCCAGCTTCTGGGTATCGCGATCAGCGAGGACTGCGCCGTGCTCAACACGCCGCTGCGCCAGCTTTCCGACCTGTTCCCGACGCTCGGCACCATCATCGTCGGCGTGCGGCGGGAGGACCGGCTCTTCGCCCCGGAGGCGGAGGATCAGCTTTTCCCCGGCGATCAGGTCTATGCCTTCACCGACACAAAGGATGTGGACCGCACGCTGGAGGTCTTCGGCAAGGTCGTGGCACCGCAGGAACGCATCGTGATCCTCGGCGGTGGGGCTGTCGGCCTGACCGTGGCGCGCAAGCTGGAGGCAGGGGCCAACCGGGTGCGCGTCCGCATCATCGAACGGGACCGGGGGAAGGCGGAGACCGCCGCGGACATGCTGCAACGGACCATCGTGTTGAACGGCGACGGGCTGGACGCAGAACTCATGCGCGAGGCGGGGGTGGACAAGGCCGATGCCATCGTCGCGGTGACGGATGATGACAAGACGAACCTTCTTGCTTGCGTGCGGGCGAAGGCGGAGGGCGCGAAGCTTGCCATCGCGCTCATCAACGATCCCAGCATGGCGCAGCTCATGCCCGCGCTGAACATCGATGCCTACATCAACCCGCGCGCCACCACCGTCTCCTCCATCCTGCGGCACATCCGTCACGGGCGGGTGCGGGCGCTCTATTCCATCGGCGATTCGGAGGCGGAGATCATTGAGGCACAGGTGCTCTCCACGTCTCCCCTCGCAGGCAACATGATCCGGGAGATCGAATTTCCGGAAGGCGTGCTGGTCGGCGGTATTCTGCGGGGCGGGCGCTACATCAAGCCGGACAGCAAGACCCGGCTGGAGGAAGGGGACGTGATCGCCATCTTTGCGCTGACCCCGGACATCCCGCAGGTGGAGCGGCTGCTCCAGGTGTCAATCGACTTCTTCTGATGGAACGGCTTTTCGCGCTGCCGCTGTTCGTCCCGCTCACGGCTTTCGGAGGGCTGGCGATGTATGTGCCCGCCGCTCACGCGCTGGCGTTTCGGAACCATGGGGTCGCGCGCGCCTTCTTCTACAGCGGCACGATGGTGCTGTTCGTCACGGGGCTGACTGCGCTGGCGCTTTCCGGCCGGCGGTTCGGGACCGCTTCGCGGAGCCAACTTCTCCAGCTTCTCCTGGCCTATACCGCCTTTCCGCTGATCCTCGCTCTCCCCTTTGTGGAGGCCCTGGGGAACACCAGCTACGCGAATGGCTGGTTTGAAATGGTGTCGAGCTTCACTACCACCGGCGCCACGCTCTATGATGCGGAGCGTCTGGCTCCCTCTCTCCATCTCTGGCGGGCGATGGTGGGCTGGATGGGCGGGTTCTTCGTCCTGGTCACTGCCTTTGCGGTGCTGGCGCCCATGAACCTTGGCGGATTTGAGGTTCTCAACCCCGGATCGGTGGGATTCTCGGGCAAGCAGGGACCAGCCGGCATCGCGGTGGCGGACCTGCCGGAGCGGCTGCTGCAGCAGATCAGTCTGCTGCTCCCGGTCTATGTGGGGCTGACCGCGGCGCTCGGCCTGCTTCTGGCAGCGGCAGGGGATACGACGCTGGTCGCGATCTGCCATGCGATGTCCACCCTCTCGACCAGCGGCATCAGCCCGCTTCCCCCAGGGACGGCCACCCCCTCCGGTCGCTGGGGAGAGGCGGCGATCCTGCCGTTTCTTCTTTTCGCCCTTTCGCGCCGGACGATGCCGCTCGGCCGGGCTTCACGCCAATCCTTTCCCCTGTCTGCCGATCCAGAGTTCCGTCTCGGTATGGCGGCAGCCGTAATTGTTCCTCTGATCATCGTGGGCGTGCTTATCGCGGAGGCGATCAGGCGGGATGCATTTCCGGGGTTGGGACAGGTTCTTTCCGCCTTATGGGGTGCCGGGTTTACCGGGTTGTCCTTCCTGACCACCACCGGCTTTCGGAGCGCGGACTGGGCCGCTGGCCCACTCTGGCAGGGGATGACTGCGCCCGGTTTGTTTCTCATCGCTCTCTGCCTTGTCGGCGGCGGGGTCGCCACGACAGCGGGCGGCGTGAAGATTCTGCGGATCTACGCGCTCTATCTCCACGGCCAGCGGGAGATGGAGCGAATCCTGCATCCCCATTCGCTCGGTGGCGGTGGGCCCTTCAGGCGGCATCTGCGGCGGGAAGGCGCCTTCATCGCATGGCTGTTCTTCATGCTTGTCGCGCTCTCGCTCGCCGGGATGGTCTTGATCCTGACGCTGACGGGTCTGGGGCTGGAAGAATCGATCATTTTCTCCATTTCTTCCATCACTACGACCGGCCCTTTGCTGGGGATGGGCACGCAGCCCCCGCTCAGCGTGGCGGCAGTGGATGGTTGGGCGCGGCTGGTGATGGCGGGGGGCATGGTGGCGGGCCGGATGGAGATCCTGGCTCTCATTGCGCTTGTCGCGCCGGGCACATGGCGGCAATAGTCGGAAATTGGGGCTGGAATCTCCCTCCGCCTGCCATCATAATCTTGTGAGGACGAGGGCCGGTTCCGCCGCAGGCCGCAAGACCAATAACAGAAAAACAGGGTTTACCCATGGCCGCCGATAAGCAGAACCTGCAGGACGCTTTCCTCAATCACGTCAGGAAGGCCAAGATCCCCGTGACGATCTTTCTGATCAACGGCGTGAAGTTGCAGGGCGTCATCACGTGGTTTGACAATTTCTGCGTACTTCTGCGCCGGGACGGTCAGTCGCAGCTTGTGTATAAACACGCGATTTCCACGATCATGCCCGGTCAGCCGATCAGCCTTTATGAGGGTGAGGACTGATTTTTTCCGACGAACAATCCACCCACAGCGCGCCCACGCGCGCCTATGTGGTTCATCCCGATATCAAGGGTTCCGCAAGCGGTCGTGATGGCGGTGACCGGCTTCCCGAGCACCGGCTGGAGGAGGCGGTGGCGCTCGCCGCGGCTCTTCCTGGGCTTGAGGTGGTCGGCGCAGACGTTGTCCGGTTGCCTAAGGTTGCACCTGGCAAACTGTTCGGCTCCGGCAAGGTCGAAGAGCTGGCCGAGCTGTTCAAGGACGAGGAAATCGGCCTCGTCCTCATCGACGGGCCGGTCACGCCGGTGCAGCAGCGTAATCTGGAGAAGGCCTGGGGGGTAAAGCTCCTCGATCGGACGGGGCTGATTCTCGAAATCTTCGCCGATCGTGCCCGCACGCGGGAAGGGGTGTTGCAGGTCGAGCTTGCCGCGCTCTCCTACCAACGCACCCGGCTGGTCCGCGCCTGGACCCACCTTGAGCGGCAACGCGGTGGGCTCGGATTTGTCGGCGGGCCTGGGGAAACGCAGATCGAGGCCGACCGCCGCGCCATCGACGAAGCCGTCACCCGGATTCGCCGCCAGCTCGCCAAGGTCGTCAAGACGCGGGAGCTCCACAGGGCCGCACGGCGCAAGGTGCCCTATCCCATCGTGGCTCTGGTGGGTTATACGAACGCTGGAAAATCCACACTTTTCAACAGGATGACAGGCGCAGAGGTTCTGGCGAAGGACATGCTTTTCGCCACTCTGGATCCGACGATGCGGGGTGTGACGCTGCCATCCGGGCGGGAGGTGATTCTTTCCGATACAGTGGGCTTCATCTCCGATCTGCCAACGCAGCTCGTCGCGGCTTTTCGCGCTACGCTGGAAGAGGTGCTTGAGGCCGACCTGATCCTCCATGTCCGCGATATTTCTCACCCTGAGACGGAGGCGCAAAAGGCTGATGTGGAGGGGATCCTTGCGGAACTTGGGGTGCGGGATGAAGTCCCCATGCTGGAGGTCTGGAATAAGATCGACCAGCTCTTGCAAGAGTCTCGGGATGTGGTTGAGGTGCTTGCGGCACGCACACCCAACGTCTTCGTCGCCTCTGCCCTTACGGGAGAGGGGCTTGACCCGCTGCTTGCAGCCGTCTCGGAACGGTTAAGCGAGGAACGGACGCTACGCGATCTCGTGCTTCCCTTCGAGGATGGCCGGCGCCGTGCCTGGCTTCATGAACAGAACGTGGTGGAGAGCGAGGCGCCGGGAGAGGACGGCTGGCACGTGACAGTCCTCTGGACAGCCCGGCAGCGCGCCCGATACGACGCACTCTAACAGGGCCGGCTAGGATGAGCCCCTTTCCTGCTCCTGCTATCGCGCCGTCCCCGCGGTGCGATAGCTGATCCGAGTTTCTGCGTTGGCAGAATTCACCTCCTCTGAGGGAGGCGCAGGAACGGTTGGTGGAAGTAGAATTGTCTCTCGCGACAAAAGCCGACCCGACTGCGTGACTGAGCGATGCGGTAAGGCGCCGACTGCCCGCGCATTTTACGATCTGATGAGGCCGCAACAAAAGACCAGTTCGCTGCAAGGCGAATCTCTGCCACTGAACCTGCAGGACAAATGGCCGGTCTGGCGAGTGTAACGGTCAAGAAGACATCAGTGTCGATGCCACCGCTGGGCCGATACCCAATAGGTCGGTCCCTATGCGCATTTGGCTGGCGAATGTCATATAGCGAGGCCGCCACTATCTATGGACCAAGGTCGCGATGAGGGGATTTTTTGTGATCTCCTGCCTTTTTTCGACGAGCTCGCAGGTCTTTATACCAATAGCTTTTCAATCCTGCTGGAGATCGCGCTGATTGGACAGGGCGCGCCGGGACTGCTCCCAACGGTCGGTCCGAAGGCGCCCGAACTTTCCCTTCAGGATGGGCGGGCCTGCTGCCCATCACGCGTTTGTCCTCAGAAACATGCCTTCGTGACATCGGCCGGCTTGATCCCATGCGCTCTCATTTCCCACTGTCAGCAAAAGTCAAAAGTAATGCCCGCGCCAACACCTGTGTGTGATCAACATGCAGCATAGGCAGTGTCCTTGTGAAATTGGCCTGCGCCTGCAGTAGCGATGCCGCTAGAAGCGGATCTCCAACCTGTCCCCAATGTGCACCCTGATACACCGCTGCTGCCGGGCGGCTTCCATCGGTGCGAGCAGAAACTGAACCTGCGCGGCACCGAGCTCTGTAGTCTGGCCGGGTTTTTGCAGGCAGGCCCAATGGCTCTCCTCCATCCGCATGCGGTCTCCTTCGGCGAGCAGAAGCCATTCTCCTTCGTGACGAACCTCGATCCGCCCGCCGCGAGGCAGGGCGGTCTCAAGGCATTGCAGCAGGAGGAGGGCAAGCTTTACTTCCTGCCGGGAGGTGCTCGCCGCCTGCCAGTCAACCTGAATGCGGCCTTGGCCCCACAGCCCCTCAACTATCTCCCGCAATTCGCTGGGCGCCACACTCTGTTCCGCGCCCGCCATGCCATAGGCAATGCGGAAGAACCGGATACGGGCGTTTGCGTGGGCGACGCTATCCCCTATGAGAGACATTTCCTCCCCGGCCGGATCGCCCGTCATACGCAGAAGCTCAAGCCCATTGCCGATCGCGCCCAGCGGACTGATAAGATCGTGACAGATGCGCGAGCCGATCAGCGCGCCAATATCGGGGGTGTCATGGGTCATGGTCTTTCCAATCGGCTTTGGGGGCGTCGATGAGCAGTATGGCAGGCCTTCTGGAGCCGGGCATGCTCGTACGTCATCCGAATGCCCCGGAGTGGGGTCTGGGACAAGTGCAGTCCAATATCGGTGGCCGCGCCACCGTAAATTTCGAACATGCGGGCAAGGTGGTCATCGACGCGTCCCGGGTGGATCTCATTCCCGTGTTCGACGGGGGGCACTGACGCCACTCTCCCCGATGTCCGTTAAGAAACGGTTACCGGATCGTGATTTGCAGACCATGGGCCCCCTCGGCCTTGTCACCCTGTGGGGCAGGCCATAGACAGTCATGAACAGGACGGAGACGCCCATGCAAAATGCGCCTCTTGCCAGGACGGGATCGCAATTCTCCGTCCGGCTGGCCAGTACGCCGCAGGATATCCGGGACGCGCAGCGGCTCCGATACGAAGTCTTCGTGGCGGAACTGGGTGCTACGGGGCCGCTGGTCGATCATGAGGACCAGCTGGAATGTGACCGCTACGATCCATTCTGCGACCATCTTCTGCTTTTCGACGATGTGAAGGGGCGCGTCGCGGCGGTCTACAGATTGCTGCCGGGAGAGCGGGCGGAGCTTGCGGGCGGATTCTATACGCAGAATGAGTATGATCTTGCGCCGCTGCTTGTCTCCGGCCGGAAGCTTCTGGAATTGGGCAGATCCTGTGTCCATGCGGATTATCGCGGAAGCGCCGCGATGTTCGTCATGTGGAGCGCGCTTGCGGACTATGTCATGGAACGGGGGATCGAGATTCTCTTCGGGACGGCCAGTTTCCACGGGACAGATGTGGACGCCCTAGCGCTTCCCCTCTCATGGCTCCATGCTCATCACCTCGCGCCGGAAATCCTCCGGGTACGGGCGTGGGGCGCGTCGGCGCAGCCGATGGACCTGATGCCGGTGACGCCGGATGACAAGAACCGCGCGCTTGCCGCGATGCCGCCCCTCATACGCGCCTACCTCCGGCTCGGCGGTGTTGTGGGCGAGGGCGCATGGCGGGACGCGGCCTTCAATACGACGGATGTCTGCCTCATCGTTGACACCACGCATATGTCTGCACAGCATCGCGGCTTCTATACCCGCGGCCGGGGGCAATCCGCGTGAGCCGCACCTGGCAGCCCGAGGAGCCGCCCCCCGCGCTCAACCGACCTGACATGCGCGGGTGGATCAGGGTGATCTGCCGTGTGGTGCCGATGGTGGCCATCACCTTTCCGGCGCTCCTGCTTATCCTGATGGTGCGGCTCGTGGAGCGCCCCCTCGCCCGCGGGGGGCGTCCGGTGACCGCGCGGATCAAGCAGGTCATCTGCCGTATCGACCTGGCGCTGCTGGGTATTTCCTTCACGCGCCGCGGACAGCCGATGACGGGTGCCGGGATCCTTGTGGCCAACCATTCCTCCTGGCTCGACATCCTCGTGCTGGGCGCGAGTGCGCCTGTGACCTTCGTCTCCAAGGATGACGTTGCGGACTGGCCCGGCATCGGCCTGCTCGCGCGGGGGACGGGAACGATGTTCGTCACCCGCGATCCGAAGCTGGCCGCTCAGCAACGCGATGAGTTGGCGCATCGGCTGGCGGAGGGTGAGTTGATGCTGTTCTTCCCCGAGGGCACCAGTTCCGACGGCCGCCGCATCCTGCCCTTCAAGCCCGCGCTTTTCGAGTCGCTCTTTCTTCCCGGCCTGCGGGAGAAGTTGCAGGTGCAGCCGGTATCGGTTCGCTACCACGCGCCGGGGGGGGAGGATCCGCGCTTTCACGCATGGTTCGGCGACATGGATTTCGGCCCGCATGCGCTGAGCGTTCTGGCTGCTCCGCGCGGTGGCGCAGTGGAGGTGATCCTGCATCCGCCAGTCCGGGTGCGGGATTTCGACGGGCGCAAGAGCATCGCCGCCTGGAGCGAAACCGCCGTGCGCGACGGTTCCCGCCAGCGGGCCTGAGGTGCTGGCAAAGAGCCGAAATCCCGGCTATAGCGGCTCACGTTTCAGGAGCCAGCGATGCAAGACCAAGATCAGGACCGGCCGCAGCTTTATCTCGTGACCCCCCCGGATTTCGAGGTGGAATCCTTCGGCCCGAGGCTCGCTGCTGTTTTGGACGGAGCGGAGGTCGCCTGTCTGCGGCTGGCTCTCGTCTCCCGCGATGAGGACCGTGTGGCCCGCGCGGCCGATGCGCTCCGTGAGATCGCGCATGTGCGGGACGTCGCTTTGGTGGTGGACCGGCATGTCGGGCTGGTGGAGCGGCTCGGGCTTGACGGTGTGCATCTGACCGACGGGGCGCGGGGCGTGCGCAAGGCGCGTGAGGCGCTTGGCGCGGACGCCATCGTGGGCGCCTTCTGCGGTGCGTCGAGGCATGACGGGATGACGGCGGGAGAGACGGGGGCGGATTATGTCGCCTTCGGCCCGGTCAGCGCGGGCGGTCTCGGCGACGGCACCGTGGCGGATCGGGAGCTTTTTGCCTGGTGGTCTGAGATGATCGAGGTTCCGGTCGTCGCGGAGGGCGGTCTGACGGTCGATCTGGTCCGTGATCTTTCCCCGGTGACAGACTTCTTTGCGGTGGGAGAGGAAATCTGGCGGGAGGAAGATGCGCTGGCGGCCCTTCGCCGTCTGCTGGCCCCTGTCGCCTGATTATTTCGCAGGGAGGCTGTCCGTGAAGCGGATGGCCTGCGCCAGAAGGTCGCCGCGGATCATGTCGTCCCCCGCCGCCTCATCCCCGAGCAGGACGATGCCGCCAAGCGCGCGCATCCTGCCCATCTGGAAGGGTGATACTCCGGGAAGGGCCAGCGCCGCCGGGGCTGCCGCCTTGCCGATGCGATAGAAGATCCCGCGCGAGATCAGCCCTGCCATCATGTTCCCCTGCCGGAAGAAGGCCAGCCCCCCGAACATCCGCCGCTCACCGAAATGGCCGAACGGTTCCATGTCCTCGCGCAGCAGCTGCTCCAGTCCCGTTTCCCACGCCATGGCCGATCCTTGCCATTCACCCATGTGAAGCGTATCAGGCCGCGTTCCCGAACGGAAAGGCCGATGACAGAAGCTCGTCCCGCATTCATCCTCGTGCGCCCGCAGATGGGTGAAAACATCGGTGCCGCTGCGCGCGCGATGCTGAACTTCGGTCTGGACCGCATGCGTCTTGTCGCGCCGCGCGATGGCTGGCCCAATCCCAAGGCCGTCGCCATGGCAAGCGGGGCGGGGCGGGTCTTGGACAATGCCACGGTATTCGACACGGTCGAGGCGGCGATCGCTGATTGCACCTATGTCTATGCCACCACGGCGCGGAGCCGCGAGCTCACCAAACCCGTGCTGACGCCGGAACAGGCGATGGCCGAGGCGCGCGCGATTACCGCGGCAGGGGGGCGCGTGGGCGTTCTCTTCGGGCCGGAACGGGCGGGGCTGGAGAATGCCGACGTCGTTCATGCCAATGCGATCATCACCGTGCCCGTCAATCCGGAGTTTCCGTCACTGAACCTCGCCCAATGTGCGCTGCTGACGGGCTATGAATGGGCGCGGCACGGAGAAGCTCCCCCCGTACGCGAAGCGATGGGCGAGCGCGCGACATCCGGGGATGTGGCGCGGCTTGGTGAGCATTTCGAGGAGCGTTTGGATGCGGCGGGATTCTTTTTTCCCGCGGACAAGGCTGCGCATATGCGGATGAACCTGCGCAACATGCTGTCCCGTCTGCCGCTGACACGAGCGGATGTGCAGACCTTCCACGGAATGCTGCGTCAGTTCGGTCGCAGGATGGGCGGGTAGGAGCGCGCCTCGAAAGGCACGCTCCCCCTTTTTCAGCCCTTCAGTTCGGCCGCGGTTTCGTCCAGCGATTTGGAGAAGCGAGCGATCATCTCATCCACCTGCGCCTCGGTGATGATGAGCGGCGGGCAGAAGCAGATCGTATCGCCGATGGCGCGGTTGATGAGGCCGTTCTCGGCGCTCTTGCGGGTGTAGATCGCGCCCGCCTTGCCCACGGGATCGAACTTCGCCTTGGTCGCCTTGTCGGCCACCAGTTCCACCGCGGCGATGAGCCCTACGCCACGCACCTCGCCAACCAGCGGGTGATCCGCGAACTCCCGCAGACGTTTCTGCATATAGGCGCCAACCTTTTCCGCATTGGCGACGAGACCGCGCTCCTCGATGATCTTCAGGTTCTCGATGGCGACCGCCATGGCGACCGGGTGGCCGGACGCGGTGTAGCCGTGCCCGAAGGCGCCGTTCTTCTGCGAGCCGTCCGCGATGGCCTGATAGATTGCATCCGTCAGCATGATCGCCGCCAGCGGCTGGTAGGAGGAGGTGATCTGCTTGGACAGGACGAGGAAGTCCGGCTTGATCCCGTAGTATTCGCAGGCGAATGTCTTGCCGGAGCGGCCGAAGCCCATGATGACCTCATCGGCCACCAGCAGGATGTCGTATTTTTTCAGGACTTTCTGGACTTTTTCCCAGTAGCCCTTCGGCGGAACCAGAACGCCGCCCGCGCCGATCACCGGCTCGCCGATGAAGGCGGCAACCGTTTCCGGCCCTTCGGCAAGGATCATGTCCTCGATCTCCTGCGCCAGCCGGTCGGAGAACTGCTCCTCCGTCTCGCCTTCCTCGCCGAAGCGGTAGAAATGGGGGGTGGTCACATGCTTCATCTGCGGCAGCGGCAGGTCGAAGTCCTTGTGGTTGATCGGCAGACCGGTGAGCGAAGCCGACGCCACGGTGATCCCGTGATAACCGTTCTTGCGAGCGATGATCTTCTTCTTCTCCGGGCGGCCCAGCACGTTGTTGTAGTACCAGATCATCTTGACGACGGTATCGTTCGCCTCGGAGCCGGAGTTGGTGTAGAACACCCGCGTCAGATGCTCCGGCGTCATCTTCACCAGCGTTTCAGCAAGGTCGATGGCCGGCTCGTGCGACTTGGAGGAGAAGATGTGGTAATAGGGCAGGGTGGACATCTGCCGCTGGGCGGCCTCCACCAGACGTTTTTCGCCAAAGCCCACAGCGACGGACCACAGCCCGGCGAGAGCCTCGATATATTCCTTGCCAGCGTCGTCATAGACATGGATGCCGTCGCCACGCGAAATCACCATGGGGCCGTTCTGCTCGTGCATCCGGGCATTTGTATTCGGGTGGAGGAGATATTTGACATCGCGCGCGGCGAGAGAATTCGGAAGCGTGTCCATGATGCGGAACCCTGTCTATGACTCACCCGCGCCGGTTGACGCAGGCTCGGCGCGAAGCGTAGCGACTTCCAGACGATCTTGCACCCCCGAAGCTCGACGGAGGGCAGGAAAGCGGCATCGCATGTCGGGAATTCATGCCAACTGCCGCCGCGCCGGGCCATTTGCTTCTGTCGAGGCAGCGCGTGAAGATCGCGCCCGCACGTTTATGTGGAACCATGCCGCCCTCCCCAGCGTAAATGATCCGGGAGGGGTGGTTGCCGGCAAGGGGGACCTGCCCCCTCGCAGGATTTCGGGAAACGATGACGCAGACAGGGGCCGTATCTGAGGGCAGCCAGATCGGTTTCAGACGTCCAACTCTTCCACGAAACGGGCATTTTCCTGAATATACTGGAAGCGCATCTCCGGGCGCTTGCCCATCAGCCGCTCCACCAGGTCGCCGGTCTCGCCTGGTTCGTCCTCGTCAATGGAAACGCGGATGAGCTTGCGTGTGGCCGGGTTCATCGTCGTGTCCTTCAGATCCTTGGCGTCCATCTCGCCCAGACCCTTGAAACGCTGCACGTCGATCTTGCCCTTGCCACCCAGCCCCTTGGCCAGCATCCGCTCTTTCTCCGCATCGTCGGCGACGTAGATGCGGTTCGCCCCCTGCGTCAGCCGGTAGAGCGGCGGACAGGCGAGGTAGAGATGCCCCTGGTCGATAAGCGGGCGCATATGGGTGAAGAAGAACGTCATCAGCAGCGACGCGATATGGGCGCCGTCCACATCTGCATCGGTCATGATGATGATCTTGTCATAGCGCAGCTCATCTACGCGGAACTTCGTCCCCATGCCGGAACCGAGTGCCTGACAAAGATCATTGATCTCCTGGTTCTGTGCGAGTTTGCCCGATGCCGCACCGAGGACGTTCAGGATCTTGCCCCGGAGCGGGAGAAGCGCCTGCATCGTGCGATCCCGTGCCATCTTGGCCGAGCCACCCGCGCTGTCGCCCTCGACAATGAACAGTTCCGTGCTCCCGCGGTTCGTGGCGGAGCAATCCACCAGCTTGCCAGGCAGACGGAGTCGCTTGGTCGCGGATTTACGCGCCGTCTCCTTTTCGGAGCGACGGCGGATCCGCTCCTCCGCCTTCAACACGAGGTAGTCGAGGATGGCGCCCGCCGTTTTGGTATCCGCAGCCAGCCAGTTGTCGAAGTGGTCGCGCACACCGACTTCGACCAGCCGCGCGGCTTCGACCGTTGCCAGGCGGTCCTTGGTCTGACCCACGAACTCCGGATCGCGGATGAAGCAGGACACCAGCGCCACGCCGCCCGACTGCAGGTCCTCCCGCTGGATTTGTTGCGCCTTGCGATTGCCCACCAGCTCTCCGTAGGCCCGGATCCCCTTCAGGACAGCGGCCCAGAAGCCCTGCTCATGCGTGCCGCCTTCCGGTGTGGGAACCGTGTTGCAGTAGGACTGGATGGCACCATCCCGCGCGGGAGACCAGTTGATCGCCCATTCCACCGAGCCGGGAACCCCGAACTTCTCCTGAAACCCGACCTTTCCGGCAAAGGGCCGGTCGGCATAGGTGGCGGTGCCGGACAACTGCTCCATCAGGTAATCCGCCAGTCCACCCGGGAAATGGAACGTCGCTTCCTTGGGCGTCTCGCCATCGTCGATCGCGGTTTTCCAGCGGATTTCGACGCCTGAGAACAGATAGGCCTTGGACCGCGCCATGCGGAAGAGCCGCGCCGGTTTGAACCGCTGATGGCCGAAGATCTCTACATCTGCATGGAAGATCACCGTGGTCCCGCGCCGGTTCGGGGCAGGGCCCACCTTCTCGACAGGACCGAGCGGTTTTCCGCGCGAAAATTCCTGCGCGTAGAGTTCCCGGTTCCGCGCAACCTCCACCCGCATCCGGTCCGACAGCGCATTGACGACGGAGGAGCCGACCCCGTTCAACCCGCCCGAGGTCTGATAGGCCTTGCCGGAAAACTTGCCCCCCGCGTGAAGCGTGCAGAGGATCACCTCCAGCGCCGATTTGCCGGGAAACTTCGGATGCGGATCGACGGGGATGCCGCGGCCGTTGTCCCGGATGATGACGGTGTAGTCCTCCGTCAGCTCGACCTCTATCCGGCTGGCGAAGCCGGCGACAGCCTCGTCCATCGCATTGTCGAGGATCTCGGCCACCATGTGGTGCAGCGCCCGCTCATCCGTGCCGCCGATATACATTCCGGGGCGCTTGCGGACGGGTTCCAGCCCTTCCAGCACCTCGATGGAAGAGGCGTCATAGCTTTGCGACACACTGTCGCCGGAGAGGAGATCTTCGGGAGGCATCAGGCTCATCTGGTAGGTCAGGGGTTCCCAAGCAGTAGAACATGTGTGGAGGGCGGGAACAAGCCCGCCACCGTCTCCGTCACTCCGATGGGCCGCAGGAACGGTCGGGCTTGCCGGGGGTTATAGTGGAAAGGGAGACAATCATGACCAGACCTCTTGCAACATGCCTCGTCTTCGCGGCTCTCGCGCTTCCGGTGGCCGTGAGTGCCCAGACGGCACCTTCTCCGGCATCGACCCAACAGCCGGCAACCCAACAGGCGGCGACCACGGGTGAAACCGCCACCGCAGCCTTCGTAGATGGTTCGGGCAATCCCGCGGGCGAAGCTCAACTGCGTCAAACACCGGCAGGCGTTCTGATCCATCTGAAGGTCATGGGGTTGCCGCCCGATCATTGGGTAGCGTTCCATATCCACGAGACCGGCACCTGCGATGCGGCGACTCATCACGAAAGTGCTGGCGGCCACTTCAACCCAACGGGCGCGAGCCACGGCTATCTGGCGGAGGGCGGCCCCCATGCCGGCGATATGCCAAACCAGATGACCCGACCGGATGGCACGATAGAGGCGGAGGTGCTGAACCCTTCCGTCACGTTGGCATCCATCGTGGGCAGGTCGCTCATGATTCACGCGGGGCCGGATGACTACCGCAGTCAGCCGTCAGGCGCGGCCGGCGACAGGCTCGCCTGCGCTCCCATTCGTTAACGGAGCAGAATACCGGCGACGACCAGCGCCAGCCCCAGCGCGGAAAGCCCGAGCGCGGCGACATTGAGAAGCATGGCCTTGCGCAGCCGGGACTGCGTCTCGGCTTCGTCCAACCCGCCCTTGCGGGCAGACATGGCCTGCCGGATGCAGAGCCCAAGCCCAGCGATACCGGCGAGCGTCATCGCCGCGCCGATCCAGATCAGTGCTTCCATGTCATCTCCTCGCGCAGCCTGCTCCGGCCCTAAAGCAGCAGGCAGTCTTCCGCAAGCGCGCGTCTCCGGGGCCTTGCGTGGAGAGGAGGCGGCGCGCTAGGAGGTTCTCCAAAAGGAGACCGCCCATGAATGCCGTTACCGACGACGCCTATAACGTCACAGCCGAGGAGCTGCGCCAGTTCATCGAACGCTACGAGCAGCTCGAGGCGGAGAAGAAGGACATCGCGGAGCAGCAGAAGGAAGTGATGGCCGAGGCCAAGGGGCGCGGCTACGACACAAAGGTTCTTCGCAAGATCGTCGCCCTGCGCAAACGGGACAAGGACGACGTGGCCGAGGAAGAAGCCATTCTTGAGGTTTACAAATCCGCCCTTGGCATGGGTTGAGCCCTTAGGGCTGTATAAGCTCAACATTCTCCATGGCCGCGATCCGCTCCACATCCGCGTCATAGGCGTCGGAGATCGCGGCCACGGATTCCGGTGTCCAGCCGGGCAGGTCCAATTCCATCTCGATCGCTTCCGGCCTGCCGAAGCGGGTGAGGAATGAGGAGACGATCGTGCGGCGTTGCTCCGCGTCTTTCGGTGGATGGCTTGAGAGATAGAGGCGCAGTCGGTCCAGCCCGTCTTCCGTCAACAAGGGAGACAGTCGATCCAGAAACCCGCTATCGCCCGTGCCACTGATCCCGGCCACGCGCTCCACCACCTCCGGCCAGATGAGCGGCATATCCTCATCACACCATACGACAACCAGCGCCCTTGGTGCGGCCCGGCGCAGACGCAGAATGACATCCGCCCAGCTCAGCCCGGCCATCGCACCGGGATCTCCCGCAAGCGCGGTCGCGGCGGGATCACCTTGGCAGATCAGCGTGGGAAGCAAGGTGGCGGGTGACCGGACGGCCACGTGAAACTCAATCTCCACATCGTCCGGGAACAGCATGGAGAGCATTTCTGCCTGGGGGCCGGCCAGCGGATAAAGAAGGCCATCGCCAAGCGGCTGCGGGGAAAATCCGGGCAGTTCCTGCGAACAGTTCTCACTGACAAGAACTCGGCGCACCCCCTCCTCCCGGAACCTGCGGAGGACGCGACCTTCCTTCGCAGGCGTTCCGGCGTCTTTCAACGGCTCGGCGGGGTCTGCAATGGCAACGCTGTGACTGGCGAGTATCTCGCGGCTCCGCTGCAGCGAGGCATAAAGCGCATCCCGACCGGAGCAGGGGGCGCCAAGGTGAAATGCAACTTGCATCGGACTCCGTTATGCTGGCCGACGTTCCCGTGGGGAGGGAGAGGCGGGCGGAGGATTTTCACGACGAAAAGTTAACAATCTGTTGATGATCCGTCAAAGCGGTTTCCACCGTACCATGACGAAAGGTGGAGGTAAGATCGCAGCGTCACACCACGAAAAAACCGATCATTGCCGCACTGCGGAAATCCTGGGAACGATGCGCCGGAGCCCGCTAGCCCGGCCGGCGGTCTGACGAGAGCCTTCCCGCGAAATCATTGCGATGCTGTGTCATGTCTCAGCTTCGGGCCCGACGTCATGCCCGAGGGCTGAACCGTAGCTCGAACACAGGGTACGTGCTCCACCCTCAAGGCGTGCCGGATCGGATTGCCCCGCGAAGGACTTGACCCGCCGAGGCCCGTCTTCCGTGCGGTAAGGACAGGAGACAGAGGATTAACACGCCATGTGCCTGCCGCGAGGGCTCATAATGACATCCAATGAATGTGGCACTTGTTTGATATTCTGCTGGGGCCGAGAAAACGGAGGGCCCGGAGTGAAAATTCGCCGGTGTGGGTATGGAAAAGCCCGCACTGATGCGGGCTTCAATATGTCCGCGGCGTCTTGCGCCGGTCTAAGGAAGCGGGATCACTCCCACTCGATCGTGCCCGGAGGCTTCGACGTGATGTCGTAGGTCACGCGGTTGATGCCCTTCACTTCGTTGATGATCCGCGTCGCGGTCTCACCCAGGAAGGCATGGCTGAACGGATAGTAGTCCGCCGTCATCCCGTCCACGCTGGTCACCGCGCGGAGCGCACAGGCGAAGTCGTAGGTGCGCCCGTCGCCCATCACCCCCACGGTGCGGACCGGCAGAATGGCCACGAAAGCCTGCCAGATTTCGTCGTAAAGGCCATGCCGGCGGATCTGGTCGATATAGACCGCATCGGCGCGGCGCAAGATCTCCAGCTTCTCGCGCGTGATTTCTCCCGGGCAGCGGATGGCGAGACCGGGGCCGGGGAATGGGTGGCGGCCTATGAACTTCTCCGGCAGGCCGAGTTCGCGGCCAAGCGCCCTTACTTCATCCTTGAACAGTTCACGGAGCGGCTCCACCAGTTTCAGCCCCATTTTTTCCGGCAGGCCGCCCACATTGTGGTGCGACTTGATGGTGACCGAGGGGCCGCCGGCGAAGGAAACCGATTCGATCACGTCGGGATAGAGCGTCCCCTGAGCCAGAAACTTCGCGCCGCCCACCGCAGCGGCGTGCTTCTGGAACACGTCGATGAACAGCTTGCCGATGGTCTTGCGCTTCACCTCCGGGTCGGAGACCCCCTCGAGCGCGGAGAGGAACAGCTCCGATTCGTCGGCATGGATCAGCGGGATATTGTAGGTATCCCGGAACATGGAGACGACTTCCTCGGCCTCGCCCTGCCGAAGCAGGCCATGGTCCACGAAGACACAGGTGAGCTGGTCGCCGATCGCCTCATGGATCAGGACGGCGGCGACGGAGCTGTCCACTCCGCCCGAAAGGCCGCAGATGACCTTTTCGTCGCCGACCTGCTCACGGATCTTGCGGATCGCCTCATCACGGTAGGCACCCATCGTCCAGTCGCCCGTGAACCCGGCGAGGCGCACGAAGTTTTCCAGCAGGCGCTTGCCGTTCGGGGTATGATGCACTTCCGGGTGGAACTGCACGGCATAGAACTGCCGCTCTGCATCGCCGACGATTGCATATGGCGCATTGGGCGAGGTTCCGATCACGGCAAAGCCGGGCGCGAGCCGGGTAACCCGGTCGCCGTGGCTCATCCAGACCTCCTCGCGACCGCTGTCGAACAGGCCGGAGAAGATGCCGTCCTTGCCATGGCCCTCTGCGGGCTCCACGTAGGCACGACCGAATTCGCGGTGATGGCCGCTTTCCACCTTGCCGCCCAACTGTTCCATCATCGTCTGCTGGCCGTAGCAGATGCCAAGCACGGGGACGCCCATGTCGAACAGCGCCTGAGGCGCCCTCGGGCTGCCCGTCTCCGTCACACTGGCCGGTCCGCCGGAAAGGATGACGGCCTGCGGCGCCATCTCGCGCAGGGTTTCGTCCGTCACCTTGTTGAAGGGCAGGATTTCGCTGAAGACATTCAGCTCACGAAGGCGGCGCGCGATGAGCTGCGTCACCTGGCTGCCGAAATCGATGATGAGAAGGCGTTGGTGCTCGGGCTGGGTCATGGTTCCCTCTAGGCATCCCTGCGTTTCCGCGCAAGGGGGACTGCCGCCACTTAGGCGTTCAGGGCTTCGCGCTCAACCCCCGACACGGACAACCCCGACACGGACGGGGTGGGGACAGCGGTGACGCCGGAGGCGGGCACTCCAGGCAGGGGTATAAGGCGCGCCTCTGCGATGACGGCGATCAGAACATCTATGTGCCGGGCGAGGCTGTAACCCGCTTCCTCGTTGCGGCGGCTGAGGTCGAGACGTTCCTCCTCCTCCAACAATGTAGCGAGCGCGCGTTCAGGACTGGGCACGGTCGTTTGCCGCGTCACCCGTGGCAGGTCGCGATCTCGACGATAGTCGGAGAGCCCGAAATGCGCGGCGCGAATCAGCAGGCGGGGACGGCGCATTGCGACGAGCTCCGACAGGGCATCATACATTCTTGCTCTCCTTCAAAAAGCGGGAAGTCAAGAATACTCAACCTGTACGTGTGTTGCGCTTTCCGGCAATACGGCGCGCGCTGCTTTCAGGGAGGTTTAGGAATTCCCGACAATTATGGGAATTCGTGCGGTTATTAACGGACAGGTAATAAATGTCACTGAAGTCTGAACCTCGAACGAAAGCGGATCTGAGGGACTGCGGCGGCATCATGAGAGCGGCAAGAACGGCGGTATCTCCGGCACCTTCGAAACTGCCGGACTGGCTGCCAGATGCGGCGCGTCTCTACCTTCTGCACACGGAGGCCGGTCTGTCGCTCCGCGCGCTGGCCAGAGACAGGGGCGTGCATGCCTCCACCGTGATGAGGCTGGTCAGGCGCTATGAGAATCGCCGGGACGACCCCCTGATCGACGGCGCGCTGGCGGGGCTTGGCCGCCGCAGCACCGCATCGACGCCCGAAACCGAGAGCGAGGATCCCCTCATGACCGCACCGACTCCGCAAGCCTCCTTCGTCCCAGACGAGGCGCTCATACAGCGGGAGGGGCTACGTATCCTTCGTCGTCTGTGCGAAACCGGCTCGGTGCTTGTCGTCTCCACGGGAATGGAGCGGGCCGTGGTGCTCAGAACCGCGCCGGGCGGGGAGCAGGAACGAACGGCGGTGGTCGAACGACAGGTCGCGGAGGCCTTCGCGCTGAAAAGCTGGATCACCTGCCGCCCGCGGGAAAATTCCTCGGCAATCCGCACACCGCTTTCAGTGTATGAAATCACACAAGCCGGTCGGTCAGCCCTGAAATCCATGCTTCGCGGCATTCCCGATGCACAGGGTTTTCACGAGGCGCCGACCGCCTTCCGTTGGTCGGAGCGGGGCGAAGACCGAGAGATCGCACGAAGATCCCGCTGTAACATGGCGGAATCTCCGGTAATTGTTCTTGGGCGACGACGTGACAAGGATGGCAGACCCTTCCTGTCGCGCGAGTTGATCGCCGCAGCCGAACGCCTACGGGAGGATTTTGAGCTTGCGCAAATGGGTCCACGTGTCGCGCAGAACTGGGATCGGTTCCTCACAGGCGGAGAGCGGAACACAGCCGGCGCGGGCACTCCCGACACTGCTCCGGCCCGCGCGCGGGAGCGGGTTGCGGTGGCGCTTCGCGATCTTGGTCCGGGGTTGGGGGATATGGTCCTCAGGTGCTGCTGCTACCTGGAAGGACTGGAAACGGCGGAGCAGCGGATGGGCTGGTCGGCCCGCTCGGGCAAGATCGTCCTCCGGATCGCGTTGCAGCGGTTGAAGCGGCATTACGATGAAACCGGACGCGGCGCCGTGCTGGTCGGGTGAGCAATGCAGGACGGGAATGCAGGCACTGCCGTTGCTTATCCGCGCCTATGGGACTATCTGAAGGAACCAGCATTCCGAGGGGTTTTCCGTGCGCGATCTTAAAATTCCAGCAGAGCGCCATCCCGAAAAGGCTCATCGCCCCGACAGCGAGCAGCCGCGCAAACCGTCTTGGATCCGGGTGAAGGCGCCCACGTCCGAAGGCTACCGCAAGACGCGGGAGATCATGCGCGAGAACCGCCTCGTCACCGTATGTGAAGAGGCAGGCTGCCCCAATGTCGGCGAGTGCTGGAGCCAGGGCCACGCCACCATGATGATCATGGGCGAGATCTGCACGCGCGGATGCACCTTCTGCAACGTGGCGACCGGGCGGCCCGACGCGCTCGACGTGTTCGAGCCAGGTCGCGTGGCCCATGCGGTGCAGAAGCTCGGGCTGAAGCATGTGGTCATCACCTCTGTGGACCGTGACGATCTGGAGGATGGCGGGGCAGATCACTTCGCCCAGACCATCCGCGCTGTCCGGCATCGCAGCCCGGAGACGACCATCGAAATCCTGACGCCCGACTTCCTGAAATGCGCGCCCTCCGTGCTGGAGAAGGTCGTCGAGGCGCGTCCCGACGTGTTCAACCACAATCTGGAGACGGTGCCGGGACTTTATCACGAAGTGCGCCCTGGCGCGCGTTACTTCCACTCCCTGCGCCTGTTGCAACGGGTAAAGGAGTTGGATCCGACGATGTTCACCAAATCGGGCATCATGGTGGGTCTGGGCGAGGAGCGTGCGCAGGTGCTTCAGGTGATGGACGACATGCGATCCGCCGATATCGACTTCCTGACGATCGGCCAGTATTTGCAGCCCACACCAAAACACCATCGCGTGGCGGATTTCGTGACGCCCGATCATTTCAAGGCTTATGAGAAAGCCGCCTGGGGCAAGGGTTTCCTGATGGTCTCCGCCACCCCGCTCACGCGTTCCTCCTACCATGCCGGTGACGATTTCGCGCGGCTCCGCGCCGCACGGCTGGAAAAGTTCGGCAGGGCCTGACTGGCCGGATCCGCGTGCGCGGTTTGGGGGGTCTTGCACCTCGCATTCCGGCCGCAGTCCTTTTCGAGAAAGGCGGCGCTAGGGCGGGTGTTCGCGCCGCTCGTTCGCCGGAAAGCCGCTTTGTCACCGCACCATTGGAAGCCGGTAACTCAGCGGGCCACAAGACGGGCTGCCGGATATCCGTGTGACAGGGGTGCTGAAAAGATCGGCGTTGAAGCGAAATCGTTCGCCGTCTGAGGAAATTCAACTAGGAAATTACCTGGTCCCAAGTCTTTCCGGCCGGTTTCGACGTCCAAGCGTGAACCTTCAAGATTTTTTCAGCAACTTACCAAGTCACTGACAGGCTCCTCAAAGGTCGAGCATTGCTCGGGGTCGCGGTTGCAGCGGGGAAATCGATCCAGTCGAGAGTCAAAACTGTGGTTTTCAAGAAATTTCCCAGCAAGGGGGAACATCTCGGCCTCAGTCTAACTCCAACCGCGTGAGCGGGCTGCTTTCCTAGCTGTTCAGTCCCGGCATCTGGTGGGTCGGATTTACGGTGAATCGATCTGGCTCTGAAGTCCAGATCTTGCAGATTCGGGCCTGCCCTCGGACCGATGGCGGGCTGGCCCCCCTTGTTGCTGCTCGGACAGCGTGCGTGGTCGTGGCGCTGCCGTGACGAACTTGTCCCATAGGGCATCCGTCCATTCCAAAGAAAGCATCGCACCATCAAACCGGGGGAGCAAACATCTAGACGGATGCGGGTCGGCCGATTAGGTTTATCGCAGCCCAGTCGTCGCTTCGGGCGTTGGAAGGGTTCGGGCGACCGAACCGAAATCTTTCGCGGCGGGTGCTACCTCATCGAAAGCATGGCGAGTTCCCGGCGCCTGGTTCGCACCTCGTCTATCAGGCTGCTGAAAAAATCCTGAAGTGTTATGCTTATGTGCCGGAAATCAAAAAATCTGACCGGGAGGCCCGGAAGTTTATGGATTTCCGGCTGGATTTCCTCAGATAATGAACGTTTCCGCTCCAAACCAGGCTAAAAAGCCTTTCAGAAGCCTGTTAGGGACGCCAAACAATACGGTGAAAAGAGTTGCAGCTTGGAGCCGGACTGTCAGGGTGACCTGCCATAACCGGTGTCTGGAAACCCTTTTCGACATTACGCCGCCGGTCGCTGGGACCTCGTTTGACCACCGCCCCGGCTCACTCCACGGAAGGCACTTTCTTTAGATAGGCCGCGATCGCCAGTCGGTCCGAGGCGGGCAGTCGGGCCATCTCCTCCACGACCTGCGCCATCTCTCCCCCCGCGATGTCGAAATTCGGTGTGAAGCCGCTTTGCAGATAGTCGGCGATCTCCTCCACGCTCCAGGTGAGTTTGGCCGGGGTGATGTTGGGGATGCGCCTGTTCGGATTGGCCGGATCCGGGCCGCCGGAAAGCCAGGCTTCGCGCTTCAACTGGCCCATGTCGCCGCGGGGTGTATGGCATTCGCCGCAGTGACCCAGCGCCTCGACCAGATAACGGCCGCGCTCCTCCTCTGCGGTGAGCGCGCCCGAAATCACCCAGTCCCGGTCAAAGAACAACAGCTTCCATCCACCGATCAACCAGCGCTGGGAGAAGGGGAAGTCGATGTCATGCGGCAGGCTTGGCGTGGGGGAGGACGGCAGCGTCATCATGTAGGCATGAAGATCAGCGACGTCCTGCGGCCGCATGTGGACGTAGCTGGTATAGGGCAGCGCGGGGTAGAGATTCTCCCGTCCCGGCCCGATCCCCCGTTGAATGGCATTGGCGAAATCCGTCAGGCTCCAGCCGCCGATGCCATGTTGCGGATCGGGGGAGATGTTGGGCGCGTGGAGGGTGCCGAAGGACGAGGCGAAGGCCTTGCCGCCGGAAAGGATCAGCTTGTCCTCCCCCGCAGCGCCCTCCGCAGCATGACAGGAGGCGCAGCCCGCGGCATGGAAGACCAATTCTCCCGCACCAGGATCCCCGGTGAGTGCAACCAGCGGAGCTTCCTCCACAGGCGAGGGTCGGGTGATGACCCAGAATGCCGCGCCTCCTGCCAGAGCGGCGACAACAACAAGGGGCAGAATCCGCCGGGCCATGAAATTCCCCATGCTGGCTGGGTGCTTGCCTTTCCTAGGCTAGCGCCTTCGCGGCAGGGATCAACCCGCAGGATCCGTAAACCGGACCTTGCCGATGTAGGGAAGGTTGCGATTCCGCTGGGCGTAGTCGATGCCGTAGCCCACCACGAACTCATCGGGAATCGAAAATCCTGTCCACGTGGCGCGCACGTCCACTTCCCGCCGGGTCGGCTTGTCGAGAAGGGCACAGACCTCCAGCCGCCGGGGCTTGCGGCTTTTCAGAAGGGCGATCACGTGCGAGAGGGTGAATCCTGTGTCGATGATATCCTCCACCACCAGCACGTCTCGGCCCTCTATGGGCGCGCGGAGATCCTTGAGAATCCGCACCTCCCGAGAGCTCTCCATGCCGTTTCCGTAGCTGGAAGCCTCAAGGAAATCGACCTCCAGCGGCAGGTCTATCTCCCGCACCAGATCGGCGATGAATACGAAGGATCCCCGAAGCAGGCCGACCACGACGAGCTTTTCCGTGTCGCGAAAGCTCTCGGTGATCTCGGCGGCAAGCGCCTCGACCCGAGCGGCGATGGCCTTGGCGGAGATAAGCTGGTCGATCACGTAGGGTTTCTGCATGGTTCCGTCCGGTTGCGCCTTCTTTTCCGCGCCAGCCTATGAAAGAACGGCGCCGAGCGACAGAGCGAACGGAAGAGAATGCCCTCCCATTCGGAAACGCGCGTCATGCCCTACACGGCGCAGCAGATGTATGACCTCGTGGCCGATGTCGGCCGCTACCCGGAGTTCCTGCCCTGGAACACCGCGGCCAGGATCCGCTCCCGGACGCCGGTTGAGGGTGGGGGTGAGTTGATGGAGGCCGATCTGGTCATCTCCTTCAAGGTGTTCCGCGAACGCTTCGGAAGCCGTGTCACCCTCTGGCCCGAGCAGAACAAGATCGATACCGAATATCTGGACGGCCCGTTCAAATACATGCGGAGCTGGTGGAAATTCCGGGATCGACCCGAGGGCGGCTCCGAGGTCGAGTTCTTCGTGGATTTCGAATTCAAGAACGCGATTCTTCAGGGAATCATCGGCGTGGTCTTCAACGAGGCGATGCACCGTATCGTGCGCGCCTTCGAGAAGCGGGCGGACCAGCTTTACGGCAGCCACCCGGCCTGAGTGCTAACAGATTGCGATCATTGATTTTTGCCGCGCGTGTGAGACGATGAAACTCTCCCACAGCGCGAGGCGGACATGGAGCGACGCGAGACTGACCTGATGCTCAAAGGCTACGGCCTGACCACTGCAGAGTTCTTCTACCGGATGCCCGATTATCGTCACGTCCTGAATACGTTCACATGGCAGGACTATGACATTGCGCCGGATTATCCCCGACTGTTCCGTTTCATCGAGTTCTGGCAGGAGGAGATAGAGGGCCCCCTCCATTCGGTCCGCTTCACGCACCGCAAACTGATCTCCCCCGGCGAGTGGCGAAATGTCGTGGGGGAGTTTCGTATCAACTAGTCCCGCTTCACCAGCGCCGCGGCCCAGATCAGCGCCAGCAGGAACGACAGGATGGCGTTCCAGCTGGCCATGGAAAGGCCCGCGAACTGCCATGCCACCGCGTCGCAGCGTACGACGGGGGAGGAGAGGATTTGGTCTAGAAGCTGGCCGGTACTCATGCCCGAAAGATCGCCGCCGCCGGTGCAGGTGGTCGGCCCCTGCCACCATCCACGCTCCACTCCGGTATGAAACACACCGAGGCCAGAGGCCGTCAGCGCGGAGACAAGGCCAAGAAACCGCCAGAATCGCAGCGCAGGCATCGCAAGAGCCAGCGCTCCCGCCACTATCGCTGCGGCATGAGGCCAGCGCTGCCACAGACAAAGATGGCAGGGCGCCAAACCACCGATATATTGAAAGGCGAAGGCGCCGAGCAGCAGGGCAAGTGACCCGAGAGTGGCGAGGATGGTCAGGGTTCTGGATGTCATGGTTCTTTCTCCCGAGACAGCTCTTGCAGCACGCAGCACAAGCGGGGTCAAGGCTACGGTCGAGGGCGGGCGGTAAGGCTTAGGTGAGGAGACGGCGATGGAATGGCGCGGGCGCAGGGGTAGCAGCAATATCGAGGATCGCCGGTCGGCAGGCGGTGGCAGGGGCTATGCACGGGTGGGCGGAATCGGTGGATTCGGCTTGATCGCGCTGGTGGTGATTGGCTGGCTGTTCGGAGTGGATCTGTCGCCGGTGCTGAACGAGGGAGGAGGATACATACAGCAGAGCGGTCCCGTCGAACTGACGCAGGAGGATCAGGATGCCGCGCAATTCGTCTCCGTCACACTGGCGGATACCGAGGAAGTCTGGGAGCGGGTCTTCCGCGAGCAGGTGGGGCGGGAGTACCGGCCGCCGACCCTGGTGCTGTTCAAGGGGATGACGTCCTCCGCCTGCGGCGGCGCGTCGGAGGCGATGGGGCCTTTCTACTGCCCGGCGGATCAGAAGGTCTATTTGGACACCGGTTTCTTCACCACGCTCAGCCGACAACTCGGCGCCAAGGGCGATTTCGCCGCCGCTTATGTGGTTGCCCACGAGGTCGGCCATCATGTGCAGGATGAGCTCGGGATCCTGGGGCAGGTCAACGATCTCCGCCAACGGGTGAGCGAGGCAGACAGCAACCAGCTTTCCGTGCTCATCGAACTTCAGGCCGATTGTCTGGCCGGCATCTGGGCACGACAGGCGGACACCCAGTTCGGAACGCTCGATCCCGGCGATATCGATGAGGCCATGGATGCAGCGGGACGCATCGGCGACGATACGTTGCAACGTGCCGCCGGCCGACGCCCTGTTCCCGAAACCTTTACCCATGGAACTTCGGCGCAACGGCAGCACTGGTTCGCTCAGGGGTATAACTCCGGCCAGATAAAGGATTGCGACACTTTCGCTGACCTCCGCCGCTGATCTCATTCTCTGAGGTCAGTCGCTCATGGCTCGAATGCTCGGGGAGCCGTCCCCGAGCGTCATCATGCGCGTGATGTGACGGAGAGCTTGAACTGAAGACAGGACAAACGCATGGCTGACACGAATTTCCAATGAATACGGAAATCAGTGGTGCCGGGAAGGGGACTCGAAACGCATTAATTTTCAATGTTCTATGAATTTATAGCGTAAAAAATGCGAGCGCCGGTTCACTGACCGGCGCGCACCATGGTGATTGCACCCTCGCGCCGCGTCTCTATCTTGCCATCCCGAATCCAGTTTCGCACGGTCTTTCTCGTGCGTCCGATCCGGTCAGCATATTCCCCGACGGTGATCCAGTCCGGCGCGGGAGTAATGCGGGAGCCTTCGATGGCACGGCGCATCGCGGCCATTTCCTCGCGCAGCGCGGAAAGTTCTCCCGCGTCCACGGCGATCATCATGCGAGGCTCACCCATCACTCACTCCTCCTTCTGGCTGGCGGGTGCGGAGGTTCCACGCTTCGGTGGCCTTCCTTGCCGTCGGTAGATAGCCGAGATTGCACCCACAAGAAGCGCATTGCGGGCACCTGCTTCTGGACGCCAAATCGCCATGGCGCGCCTCGTAATCGTTCAGCCACGCTCTGCCACCGCAGAACGGGCAGGGGAGTAGATCACTCATCGCTGCCTCCCTTCGGTGTGAGGGCGGCGCGAGCGAGCGCCCGCATTGCCAGGTCATCGCTAAGCTCGGCAACAGTCGTCAAGGCCTCCTCCAAATCCTTGACCCTCGCGCGCATGGCGTCACGCTCGTCCAGCGCATCGTCACGTTCCCGGCGCATGGCGTCCAAATCGCTCTTGTCAGTCATCACCAAAACCTCTCGATAAAATCGTCGTCCGACGGTGGGTACGGCGGCAGCCCGATCTGAACACGCAGATGCCGGGGCCAGCTATTCGCGAGATACGGGCGCTGCAGCACGATCTCGATATGCGCGTCAGTCAGTGGGATGCCGGGCGCGAGGCACACATCATCGCTCCGGCTGTCATACTCAATCTTGCCCGTCTCAAGCTCGCGCAGGAGGCGTAGGTGTGTCTGCCAGCGGTCGTATAGGCGGCGTATAATCATCGGGTCATCCTCCAGACAGCGGCGGCGGAAAACAGGGCGCCGAGCAGAGACAGCAGCGCGGACGGCACGGGCACAGGAGACGGTGGCGGGCGGGGTGGCTCGGGCCGGTGATTGCCGGTGCCGCCCGGGGGTGTCGGGATGACGATCGGCGGCAGGCGCTCGCGCGGCTCATAGACGAATGTGCTGGGCGGCTGGCGCAGGCCGGAGAAGTCCACCGGCCACGCATAGGGTGTGCCGCACTCTGTGTCTGGGGGAAGATACACGACTTTAAAATCGCCCGGACCGGCAGTGTCGGCAGGGGACTCAGTGAGCCATAGCCCGGCCCACGTGCCGAGGGCTGCGGCGGCGACTGCATGGCGGAGCCGCATCACGCGTCCTCCCCCATGCAGTCGCTGTAGATCTCCCACGCGATCTGGCGGGGAGCCTCGTCCCCGAGCAGGTAAATGCCGTATGCTATCATGACGATGCCAGCTACCTGCGGAACCATCGCGCTCGGGGGAAGGCTCTCGGCAAATGCGGTCAGGGACACGCCTGCCTCCGCCGCCGATGCCGCGCGCAGTGCCAGATCGGCCACCGCTATGCATTTGTCATGCTCAGATGCCTGAGCGCAGGGTGCGAGCATCAAGCCCGCCAAAGCGAGTGTTGTAAATTTCATGGTGTGATCCTGTTAGATCAGGGGTTCTGGGTCGTGCCGGGCCGATCCTTCTCGGCGCGGGACAGATATTCGCGGAGCATCGGATCGCTCATGCCGCTTCCTCCTGCGCGTCAGCCTGGCCCGATGGCATCGGCCACTCCATTTCGGCAGGCACCCAGGCATCGATCCGCTTACCGTCGTCCTTCGACAGGAACAGCGCGGACCGGAAATCGGGATCGCGGAACAGGCGGTCGAGGTCTTTGGCCTTGAGCGCCTTTTTCATGGCCATCCAGCCGTCACCGTCCGGCCCACCATCCGGGACCAGCTCCGACCAGATCCTGTCCAGCCGCGCGACAGGAAGACGGGAGAAGTAATTATCGGCCGTCGGTGTCCAGACCTTGCGGATATCGGCGCCGGCGAGGCGGGCGACGGAGGCGCCAAAGTCGCCGGTGGCCGGAGTAAAGAGGCGGGCCAGCGCCGCGGTGAGCCGCGCGTTGCGGTCCTTCTTCGGCATGGCCTGAATGTCGGTCAGATGCGTCAGAGACAGGTCTCTCACTCTCATAGCCTTGCCGTCATTCACGGCATCGGTCAGGCGGTCGTCGATCACAGTGGCGTCCGCCTTTTCCGGCGCGATCGGACTCAGCGAAGGGCTGATCGACAGCGGGCACTGCCAGTTCCAGACCGGCGCCGTCAGAGCGACCGTCAGCAGGTCGAGCACCAGCTCCGGCTTGCCGAGCAGGGCGGTCTGGATGGCCAGACGCTGGGTGCGCCGCATGTCCTCTGTCAGGGACTGCGGCAGGGTCTCGACCTTGGCTGTTGCGACCTCGTCGCTCCCGGATGCCTGCGGCTTCTCCCGCCACGGGCCGCTCGTTTTCAGCTCGCCGCGCGCGTCCACGTATAGGTAGATTCCGGCAACGGCCCGATCTTCGTCCGAGATGTCGCCTGCAGCGCGATCCTCCAACTCCTGCAGGCGAGCGTATTCCTCCTCCGTCAGGTCATCGGCTTCGGTGAGGGTCTCCAGCTCCGCGGCATCGGCCTCCGGCAGTTCGACGGGGACGAGATCGACGCGAGCGAGCTTTTCGATGAGATCGAAGGGGATCCACGCATCCTTCGCGTGAATCTTCACCCAGGCATAGCCTTTGCAACGATTGAATTCCGTGCATTTCTCCAGCCGGTCTCCGAACAGCTTGTCGAGCAGGGCCTCATCGAGAATACGGGCGTCATCGCTGAACAGGTCTTCCTGAATGACGCCGCCGGCATTGCGGTAGGCGTCCAGCCCGAGCCATTTGACGCGCCGGTCGTCGAGCGGGATGCCGCGGGGCAGCAGGTTTCGCCGGATGTCAGCGGCGGAGACGCTCCACCTGCTGGAGAGCACGCGGCGCAGTTCGGCGAGCAGAGCCTCCTCCGACTGCGCGGAGGTCAGCGCGCCTGCCTGGTCAAGGGTGATCTGGTCAGCGCGCAGCGCGTCGAGCGCAGCGATCGGCAAGGTGGCCAGCGTCATCCGCTGGCGGACATGGCGCTCCGTCACCGCGAATGCCTTGGCGATCATCGCCGGTTGCGCGCCGGTATCGCTCATCCGGGCATAGGCGCGGACCTCGTCGGCCGGGTGCAGCGGTTGGCGCGCGGCGTTCTCGGCGCTGGCCCAGAGGCGGGCGGTGTCTCCGTCCTTGGTGATCAGCACCGGCACGGTCACGCTGTCCCGGGTTTTTCCGGCGCGGTCGGTGAGCAGCTGCAGCGCGCGCAGGCGGCGACCGCCGGCGACGATGCCGATTCCGCCGATTCCACCTTCGAGCCACGCCGCATCATCGTAGCCGGACAGGTTCTGGAGCAGGCCCATCTGGTCGATGCTGTCGGCCAGCGCCTCAATCTCGGCATCGGGCGGGGTGGAGCGCGTGTTGAAAGGGTGGATGTAAAGGTCAGCGAGCGGAACAAGGGCTGTGACAGGCTCGGCCATGGGGTGATCCTCCAAAGGAGACGGGTGGGGCGCGGCTCAGCGGGCCAGCGCCAGAAGGTTGAAAAAGGTGTCCGCCGCCGCCGTCGCCGCGAGCGCGAGGAACAGGCAGCCGCAGAGACGGCGCCACAGCGCCTCGATCTGCTGTTCGGGCAGCGTTGGCGGCGGGATCACGACCAACAGGGGCTGCGCGGTACTGCGCTCCAAGCGGTTGGCCAGCCGGATCGCGCCGACGGCGGAAAGATCGATCGTCGTCGTGCCACCCATGGCGGCATAGAAGCGCAGCCGTGCGGGAAGCCCGTCGATGTCCTTTTCCGCGGCCTCGCTGATTGCGCGGACCTGATCCAGTTCGGTGCGGTCGGTGTCGGCCATGCCTGTCTCCGGGTGTCAGCGTTTCGGACAGGAAAAGCCCCCGGCCCGTGTTGGTCTTTCGGGGAAAGCGGGCCGGGGGAAGTGCGCGCCTAGAAGATCCGAGAGTGGAGGCGCGGGCCGCAGCACAGGGACAGGGCTGCGGATCGGGTGTCAGGCCCGGCCGAAGAGCAGCAGGAAGCGGCTCTGCGTTACCGGGTGACCGAAATCGGATTTGGCGGTGAACCACGCCATACGGCGCAGGCGCAGCGGGGTACCGGCGTCGAGCAGGGCGCGCCGCGCCTGGGCGACCGCGAGGTGACGGGTGGCCGCGCCGAGGGGCGTGGTCGCTGCTTCGGATTGATGGGCAGGTGCGGGCTGCATGGGTGATCCTCCATCGGGGCCGGGATGATGCCCGGCGGCGTTCGATGTGACCAATTTATAGGTTAAAAAACCTACGTCAAGAAATAATAGGACGAAAAACCTACACAGCGGTTGCGGATATCACCCTTTCTCTGTCAGAATCACCCCTGCCAGCGCCGGGCTGCGGCGCGTGAGGGCGGCATGCAAAAGCCCCCTCGGATAAGGAGGGGGCTATGAAGGAGCGTAGGTGCGAGGCGTGGACCTGTTGCGACTCTCTTGCCTTGCCTCCTAGTCTGGTCTCGCGGCTCAGATGGAGCGAGACAATGAAGAAAGACGATGAGTGCTTTCGGCAACTCATGTTTGAGTTGGAGGCAGGTGAAGATTGGGTGCATTACATTTCGCTGGATGAAGGCGATTACGCCAGTGAGAAGCGGTACTACCATGCGCTGATGCTGGCGGACGCCGGCGCACTGGAGGTGTCCGGCAAGCATAGCGACCATTTTCGGATCCGCGACCAAGGGTATACGCTCCTCGCGGTCATGCGAGATGCCAATGCCTGGGGAAAGGTGAAAGCTGGCGCCAAGGCTGCAGGTGGGTATGGCGCGAGAGCGTTACTGGCCGCGGCTGAGGCGTATGCAGTGGCTCGGGTCAAACAGCACCTTGGCCTGCCACTGTCATAGATCATGATGCTTCCTGCCGAAAAGCTGAAGAAAGTGTTTCGTTGAAGTTCCGATCATCGCGACTGCGCGCAACGGCCTAAGGGGCCGTGGTATCTACCGGCGGAGAGGTGGCAGATGACTTTTGACGCGTTTTATGAATTGTCGCTTGCGACGCGAGTAGCTGTCGGCGCTGGATTCCTTGCCTATGGTCTAGCTTATGCTGGTCTTCGCCAAGACCACAGTGCGGTAGACGTATTTCTTGGGACGCTTGCCTTCTCGGTGCTGGCCACTCTGGTGTTCCAACAGCCTGAGGACTGGTCGGACTGGTCGAGAGCCGCATGTGCGATAGGGGTGACGCTCTGTGTTGCGCTTTTGTGGCGCGCCTGGTTGAGGGACTTCTGCATTTGGGCGATTGGCAAGCTTGGTGTTCATCGGGAAGATGGAGTGCACCGATCCTGGGCCGCTCTTGTCCAGACGAAAAGAAAGGTCGGGCAAATTTCAGTCCACACCAGAGACGGCCGAACCCTCTATCTCAACAACCGACAGATTTATTCGCATGCTCCTTGGGAGGGGCTATACCTCGGCGGCGACGGGTCAGTCATTATGGCAGTGGAAGAAGAGGAATTTCCTGATGGAAGCGAAGAGCAGAGGGAGGACGTGCACCATGCCGAGTGGGGAACCCGCATGACCTACATCCCCGCAAGCGAGGTTGTACGTGTGAACATCCGGTTGAAATAGCTTCGCTACTTCTTTTTTGGTGGCTGTGAGGGTGATGTGAGCTTGGACGGTGATGAGCCGTTCTGAATTGTGGTGGGCTTTGACCCCAACGATTTTGGCGACGATCCCTTGTTGACCTGCACCTTATTTCCGCCGCCGTTTGTCCTTTTATCTGTCATTCGAATCTCCATCGGGCAGTAATAGCCGCGGCCCGGTTCGAAGGCGTCTTTTTCCTTCTCCAGCGCGTTCAGGGGCTCGGTCAGGTTGGTGATCGGGTCGTTGCACATGCCTGATTCCTTAACCGAATGCTAACGACGATCCTCTTATGTTCGCATACCATCGTCGTGCTTGATGGGCGTGGAAGATTGTTCTCAAATCTGAAAATTTGTTTGTTTCAATAGGGTTAGCAAGTGACAGAAGATGAGATTAGCTGGGCTGAGATACTTTTGGCCCTCCGTGAGATTGTTCTGCATCCCGCTGGTGAGCATCGCGCAAACCTCGTGCAGCGGCTAGCAACATCGCCTTCTCTGCGGGTTCTAGCTGGTCGAGAAGAAGTAGAACTTCGGAAACCACCGGGTCGTTCTGCTCGGACATAAACGTCTCCACCGTTTCGCCGAGAGCTCGGCAGATCTTTAGCGCAGTATCTATCCGGGGATGGCGATGATGCCTGATCATTTGGCGGATGGTGCTGTTGTCCAGACCGGCTGCTTTTGCAAGGCCAGCCTCAGTCAGCGACGGGTCCGCGGCTATCCGATCGGCGAGTATATCTACGAAGTCGCGCATAGGAAAAATATCCTATTCACGACGAACATCGGCAATCGGTTTAAAATCCGTTGACTATATAGGTTTTTAAACCTACTTTCAGCCGCATGGAACACCTCATGAGTGAAATCAGGTCGTACGCTGAAGCGCGGGGAATTCTTCCTTCCACGGTTCTGCAGAACGCGGCAAAGCTCGGCGGCACGACGTGGTCGAAGTGGGAAGCGGGAACTGCATCCTGCACCATGAAGGTGGCTGAGAAGGTTCGCGCCTACATGGCGGCGAACCCCCCTCCGAAAACCGAGGCGGCGGAATGACATCCCCATCATCCGCCGCCCCTCACTCTCTACATGGTCAACCTCCCTACCATGATGGAGCGTTTCGATTGGAAAAGTCTTGCCGAAAACCAAAGACTCTGGCGCAGGACGAGGAGGCGGAGCTGGAGCGGTTCGCAAAGCTGCTCCGGCAGGCCTTTCCGGGCACCACGTCAGACAACGATCTAGCGGAAACCGCCGCCGCTGTCCTTTCCACTCGCCGGCGAACCGTCAATCCTAAGACCGTCCGCAACTGGCTTCGGGGGGATAACACCCCGCACTTCCGCCATGTGATTCGCGTGCTGGCGCTTGCAGGGACGGAGGCCGTCTTCGGGTTTCTGGATCCGGAGGATCTGCCATGAACGTGATCTTCTGGATGCTGCACCGCTTCTATCGACTCCGGCAGCGCCGCGCGGAGCGCAGGGCGCTGAGGTTCAAAAAAAAGGCGGAAAAGTTTTTCCACATCGTCAAGCGGTCTTCCGCGACGGAAATCTCTGAGGAGCAAGTCGAATGAGCGACCGTCTGCCGGCGGATGACGAATGCGACTGTGCGCTGTGTCACGCCGCGCGCGAAATGGACCGCGACACCGTGCATGCGTCGGGGGTGGTGGTGCCGTTTTCGGGCCGCGTGCAGTGGCCCGCGCCGACGGCGCGATCTGAGGTGCGCTGATGTTCGCGCGGATGCCGCACCTGACGCCGGAGGCCCGACTTTGGCAATCTGTCGTGCTCGTCGCGGTGCGCGATGCACTGGCCCCGGCCAATTCCTTCCACGCGAAGGCCGACAAGATTTCAGCGGACCGCTGGATACGGCAGGCGGGGGCGCAGTTCCGCGCGGTGTGCATCATGGGCGGTATAGATCCTGATTTCCTCCGGGACCGGTATGTGGCCAACCGGATCGATTTCGACGCGCTCCATCGGGTGCTATCCAAATGAGCATCGCTTGGCCCTCCCTCCTGACAGGTGACGCTGCTGCAGTGAGGCTGATCACGCTGGGTGCCTCGCCGGATACCGTCGCGGCGGGGGCACGGGGGAGCCTTGTGTATCTGGCCACGCCGTACAGCCGCGAGGTGCGTGGGCGGGGCGGGCGGTGGTCGTTCGAAAAGTCGGTGCTGATGCAGTGCTATGCGGCGCAGGCGGCGGATGCACTCCATGCCGTTGGTATCACCGCGATCAGCCCGATCGTGCTGGCTGCGGCAATGGTGCAGAGCCGGGAAGGGCGCGGTGTGGATCCTCTGGACCGGGCGGCGTGGACCGCATGGTGCCGCCCGATGCTCCACGCCTGCAGCGCTCTTGTCGTGCCGGATGTGCCCGGATGGCAGCGCTCTGAGGGTGTCCATGCCGAGGTGGCGTGGGCGCTGTCCACCAATCGCAAGGTATTCGTCTATGCAGGAGATGCCGATGTTTGACGATGCGGACATGGCGCGGATCGCGGCGCTGCAGCAGATATCGCCGGTGCGGCGGCTCCGGCAGATCGCAGAGGCGATCTCTGCGGAAACCGACCTGCCGGTGGAGGATATCCTTGGCACGTCCCGTGTTCGGGTCGTCGCACAGGCCCGTCATCTGATGATGTACATCGCCCATCGGGAGGGTTTCAGCTTCTCGGCGATCGGTCGCGCGCTCGGCCTGGACCACAGTTCGACGATGCACGGCGTCAACTCCGAACGCTTGAGGCGGATGGAGGAGCCAGAAGCCAAGCCGGTGCGGCTGATCCGTGCAGCGGGGTGCAGGTGATGGGTGTGCGTCATACACCGCCAGGTTTGTGCACTGGGCAAAGAGCAGCTTCTGCCCAGTACGATCTCTCCGCTCTAGGCGATCTTTCCTGTGCTCCCGATCGCGCCGTGCACGCGACCCTGATTGGTCCCGAGCATCGCTGCGATATCTTGCACTTTGTGTCCTTCATCGCGCAGAAGGCGCGCGGTCAGGACTTCGTCATCATCCAGACGCTTCCGATGGATGGCGAGGATGTTCAGTTCAACCCCGGTGACGGGGTGGCGACATGTCGGCATGGTTTGTCCTTTCTCTATGCCGATATCGCGGGCCGGGGGGCTGTTACCCCTCTCCCGCATTCGGACCACGACCTTGGTAGGGGTCGCGATCCGCGCGTGGGGCGACCGCAACGATTCGGTCGTCCCACCACCAATTGTGCCACAACTGTCATCGCCAACAAGACTTGTACTTTTGCCGATGGTGGGGTGGTCATCTGATGGCCGCCCCATCCACCAAAGCGCTGTTCCGCGCCACCAAGGCCAAACGCACCGCCACGGTCGGTCAGGGCGCACTCATCGGCGATCTGCCGGAGATGCGGCGCGGGCCGGATGTCCGTCGCGATGACGATTTTTACCCCACGGCTCAGCCAGAGGCTGTACGCGCGCTGCTGTCGCGCGATGGGTCGCGTATCCGGCGCTGCGGAGCGGTGTGGGAAAATGCGGTGGGCGACGGCGCGCTGGCCCGCGAGATCGAGGCCTTCGGGCTGCCGGTCGTCGGCTCCGACATTGTCGATCGCGGATGGCCCGGGGTCGCGCTGCGGTCCTTCTACGACTATGACGCCTCGCCCGCGCGAGCGATCATCACCAATCCGCCATTCTGCGAGATCAACGCCCGCGACGGCAGGGCGCGCTGGCTGCGCCACACGCTGGACATGCCGGGGTGGGATTACTGCGCGATGCTGCTCAGCTGGGATTGGCCCGCGGCGGTGATCAACGGGCTGGGTGAGCTTCTCGATACGCGGCCCTTTTCCTACGCCTACCTCATGCGGTGGAAACTTGACTTCACAGGCGACGGCTCCCCGCCGCAGCGCAACGCGTGGTTCGTCTGGGATAAGGAGTGGCGCGGTGAGCCCGCGTTTCGCTGGCTCAATCGGCATGACGACTATCGGCAGGAGGCGCTGCTGTGAGCTCCGATCAGATCGCGCGCGAATTCACTCAGGCGACAGGCGGTGACCTGCACGCGGCTATCTTCCGCATGGCGGCGGTGATCGATCTGGCCCGGTGCCGGGCGGAGGATGCGATGCCGCGCGCGCAGATGGATGGCCATCAGCTGGAGCTGCTGTGGCGCGACCTGAACCCACATCGGCTGCGGTGATGGCTATGACCCACGGATATGACGTCTTGGACGAAGAGCATCCCTTCATGGTCATGAGCGGTGCGCGTCCGTTCATCTGCGCCATCTGCGAGCGGCCAGGGTGGCGGCGCTGGCCCGGCCCGATCCAGTGCCATCCGATAGCTCCATGCTGCGCCTTGTGCGAGCGGAAATGGGGCATCGCAATGCTCCCTGCCGGTGCTTTCCGTGACCGTCGCATCGTCGGTCTTATTTTCGCGCTCGCCAATGCGCTGGAGAGCGAGGCGCGTCAACAGTTCTACAGGAGGTACGGGTATGGCGCCCCGTGACTACACATCCTCACCCGTTGCCGACGGTCTTGGTCTGCATGAGGTCTGCCTTGGCCTATCGCAGGACCTCGCCGACTTGCGGGGCGGAAAAATCAGCCCCCAGGAGGCGCTTGCCCGCGCGGCGCTCGCCAAACAACTTTTCAACGGATGTCGCCTGTACCTGCAGGCAATCAAGACAATGGAGGGCCGCGCGACCCCCGTCGGCGGCGCCATGCGGAATGCTCCTCTGGTCGGGGTGCAGGACCATGAATGACGCTCCGCGCACCACTTTCAGCGTGGTGGATGTTGATCACCTGCCCGAATATCCGCTGTCGCGCGATGACCGGCTGACGTCGCATTTCTTCGTTACCTTCTATCACCGCCGCTGGCTCAACAGCCGATTTCGTCTCTCCGCGCCCGCGATGGTGCGCGGGCTGGCGCTGGACCTATTCTTCATTGCCCAGGAGCAAACGCCTGTCGGTACGCTGCCAGACGATGATGTTCAGCTATCGGCGCTCCTGCTGCTCGACCTGCGGGAATGGCAGGCATTGCGGAGAGCGGAGTGGAGCCCGCTCTACAAGTGGCAGCCGTGCCTGTGTGACGGCGAGCGGCGGCTCATGCATCCGGTCGTGACGGAGGCCGTGCTCGACGCGATCGGGCGGCGGCGCAAGCGGGAGGAGGAGGGTGAGATCGGGCGGCGGCGCAAGCGGCTCGACCGCCTGCCAGAGCAGGTTCGGCGCGCGGGCGGAAGCGCGCGGCTGGCCAACGACATGAACGTACTCGAATGGGTCGATTCATGGCTGCAGCACTACTGCCAAGGCACCCGGACGCGGGATTGGGTGAAACGCGCCCTCGAAGCGCACAGCATGCAAGACGCTCCGCAACTGACTGAGAAATAAGTAAGAAAAGTGTCCGACGGACGGAAAGAGCCGGAAAAAGGACGGAAAAAGACGGATTTGGACAATCCGTGGACAGGTCAGCCCGAAAAGTGTCCGGGCGCACAATAAAAAAGACAGAACAAAGACAAGACAGAGTTCCGGAAAACCCCCGAACGCGGAGCCAGTGCTGAGGGGATCAGGCTGAGAAAGGAGGAAGGCATGGAAGAGACGACGCACACAGCCCCGACAGGGCGCGACGCAGTCCGTACCCTGCTGGTGGATCGGCTGACCGATGCCGGCCTCCAGCGCCCCCGTGGCGTGTCAGTGGCGGCACATGACGGGCTGATGCGGCGGCTCGTCGAACATCTGGCCTACATGACGCCCGGCAACCTGGAGACGCTGGCAGAGACGCTGATCGATGCGGCGGCGGACGGACGGTGGCCGTCTGAGGTGGTGATCCGCAATTTCGCAAAAGGTCTGCAGGATGCACCCGCAGAGGAGCGGCGGATCGTGCGGTCGTGGTTCGCCTCGGTCGAGGGGCCGAGGGCGATCATGGGCGGGTATGAGGTCGAGCTGCTGCGCTTCCTGCTCCAGCGGGGTCGTCCGCCGCTGCCGGGCGATATGCGGGAGTTGCGGGAGCGTGCAGCGGAGAACGCCCGTCGCGTGGAGTTGGTACGGGGCCGGATCGACCGGCAGACCGTCACCGATGACGATCAGGCTTGGATGGATCGCTACGAAGCCGACCGTCGGCGCGCGTATGCGCTGATCGAAGCAGGGCAGAACAGGCAGGAGGCAGCCGAATGAACATGCAGGTGACCATCGCAGAGCCGTCGCCCGAGTTGATCGCACGACTGGTGGCCACCACCCGCCACGCTGTGCGTCGGGTCGCCGTCGCCAGTGGGCGGAAGGATCCGGCTCTGCTCGATCCACAGCACGCCTTGGCGGCGATGATCGATGCGGGACGTGCGCCGGACAGTTGCGGTCCTGAGATCATCCCGGCACCAGCCCGCGGGCCGCTTCGGGCATGGATGCCGACCGAACTCCGTCCGCTGGCCAGTGTCGATGATCCGCAGCCGGGTCTGCGCACCGAGCGTCTGATCGGCGACTACCAATCCGAGCCGATGGGCTACCGGGGCCGGGATGCCGCGCGGCGGGTGGATGTCTTCGACCTGATGGAAGATCAGGCGCGGGCTGCGTGGTCGAAGGCCGGGCGCAAGGAGGCCTTTGTCGCGCCCTTCACCCCGGGGCAGGTGATGACCGCGCGCTATTACCGTGACCTGACCGAGCGGCACAGCGCTGGCGGCATGCGGTGCGCCTCGCTGGAAACGACGGGCCGGGGCGGTGCTGGCGGCAGCGGCGAGTTCATCGATGCCTTCGTGCATGAGGGGCGGATCCTCGCTGCCATGCATCGCCGCATCGGAGCCATGCCGGCCATGACCGTCCGGCGTGTGCGGCCTTCGAAGCGGGGTGAGGCAGGGCAGGTGGTGCGGTCCATCATCCTCGACCGTGTGCTTGTGGATCGGGTGTGTCTGCGCGGGCAGTCGCTGAGCGAGGTGCTGGACGCCCATGGCTGGTCCCGCAAGACGGATCACATCGAAGCGCTGCGTAAGGCCCTGCGCGCCGCCATGGACCGCATGGCGGGCTATCGCGAAGGCTCTTGACGGCTTAGGTCAACCGGATGTAGAGATCGAATCATCATCCAGAATAGCGCCCACGGGAAACCGGCGGGCGCTTTTGCGTTTCAGAGGGTCGCGATGGGCAAGCTGAAGCAGATGCCTTCGAAGTTGACTGCCGCTCCCTCTCGTCTGTCATCTATCGGGCAGGGGTCGGAGCGTGAGCGCTCCCGAATGCGAGACGCCGCGGTACACTGGCGCAAGTGGTACAAGACGGCACGCTGGAAGGACCTGCGCTGGACGGTGCTGGAGCGTGACCTGTTCACCTGCAGGCGCTGCGGACATGTCGAAGGCGATACGCGGTTCCTGGTCGCTGACCACCGCCAGCCGCATCGGGGTGACGAGGCGCTGTTCTGGGAACCCACCAACCTGCAGTGCCTCTGCAAGGCCTGCCATGACGGGGCGAAGCAATCGGAGGAGCGGCGGGGCGTCTGACCCCGGCGGCGAGGTCTGACCTGACCCCCGGAGGGGGGGTGGGTCGAAAGTCTGGGGGTCTCTCGGGCCGGGACCCGCGTCCCCCACACGCGGAGATTTTTTTCTGATGGACAAGGTTTTCGACCTGTTCGGGAACCCGGTCGAGCCGGGGACCGGCAAGCCCGGCCGTCCCCGGAAGGAGGCGACACCGGAAGATCGTAATAAAGTCAAGATGTTGCTGGCGTTCGGCTGGTCGAATGACCGGATGGCGCGGACGCTGCGCATGTCGCTTCCGACTTTTCGGCGCAATTTCTTTCAGGAGCTCCGGGAGCGTGACGCCGCGCGCGACATGCTCGACGCCCGCCGGATCGAGATCGCGATGAACCTCGCGAACGAAGGGAATGTCGGCGCGCTGAAGGAACTGGGGAAGATGCTGGAGAAATCCGACTTGATGGGAATGGAGCGCAAGCTTCGCCACTCCCAGGAAGCGGAAGACCAACTGCCGGCACCGCCAAAGGCCGTCGGGAAGAAGGAGGCCGCCAATGCCGCGGCCAAGACGGCTGGTCAGGGAAGCGATTGGGGAGACGACCTTCTCCCTGGTGTGCTGAACTGACATGAGCGCTCCAATCCGCGCAGAGGTCTGGAACACCGCCGTTCCGGATTGGCGGGACCGGATCATGCAGGGGCGGTCCCTTGTGCCGGACCTGCCTCTCTACGGCTCGATGGCGGAAAAGGCGCTGCGTATATTCAAGCGGCTGCGCGTTCCGGACATTGTCGGGCACCTCGATTTTTCACTGAATTCCTC
>NZ_JFGS01000002.1 GCF_000740775.1 Haematobacter missouriensis
TTCGTCCGTTCAAACTTTGCCTTTGCCATCGTCGAGGCGCCCCATGTCCGGGGGTCCGGAATGGACCCGATTAAACACGCGGGGCTACCTATTAGGCCAAGGGCCGGAAATCAAGCACCACTTGCAGAATGACCCTGCGACCAAGCCAGGCGCGACACCCGGGTTACGGGTTGGGTGGAGTGGCGGGGCGGGCATGCCCCCCCGTCCGGCGGGCTTCAGCGGCTGCGGCGGCCCGCGCCTCCTCCATCGCCGCCTCGTCCTCGGGGGTGAGCTCGAACCACTCGGGATGCTCCAGCATCCAGTCCTGAACTTCCTTCGCGGCATTGCGGGCGAGGTTGCGGAGCTGGCTTTCCGCATTCTGGGTCAGACCGGAGCCGACGAAGGTCGCGCCCGTCAGATTCTCCCAGATGGTGAGCTGCTTGGGTTCAGTGTTGATCTTCTTGCGCCGGATATCGTCCCAGACGTTGGCGCTGATGACCAGCACCGACTTCGGCGAAGCGACGACGGGAACCCCCGGCGGGCCAAGCGCATAGGCATCCACATTGATCGCGATGTGATAGAGCTTGCGCCCCTCATAGCTTCCGAACCGTTCCTGCACGGCGTCCCGGAGGGCGGTTTCAAGCTGCTCCGTCGTCACCGCGCGCGAGATGGGTACTTTCTGTGCATTCTTCGCCACGACAATGTTGTAGCCGAGACGGAACTCCCCCATCGGCGGCAGTTCGCTTTGCACGACACGTCGCTCGCCGATTCCCCCACAGGCAGCCAGCAGCAGAAGCAGCGCCGGAAGGGCGAGACGATGGAAGGCTCGGATCATCGGGGTCTCCGCATCGGATTTGGCAGCGCTGCGTGGCGGCAAGGTCGCCCCAGCCATAGCCGAGCGCCCCGCGCCGCGCAATCCGCCGTCCTCAGTCACGGGTGAAGCGGTTGTCCCTTGGGAAGCCGCGCGGTGCCATCCGCCCGGTGGAGGAACGCGCGGCCAGCCACTCCGTCAGGTCCGTTTCCGTCCGTGTCCGCCCTGCCGGATCCTTCCAGCTCAGCCCGTCGGCCAGCGTGAAAGTCCGTACGTCGGACAGGCCGCCGTCCTTGTATTTCTGAAGCCGCACACCCTTGCCGCGGCTCATCTCCGGCAGTTCTGTCAACGGGAAGACCAGCAGCTTGCGGTTGTCGCCCACCACAGCGACATGGTCGCCCGAGACGGGTTCACAGATTTTCGCCTTCGCCTCCCCCGACAGGTTCAGCAGCACCTTGCCGGCACGGGTCTGGGCGAGCGCATCGTCCCCCACTACGACGAAGCCGTCACCGGCATCGGATGCGACGATATAGCGCGCGCCCGGACGATGCACGAACAGCGCCACGATCTCCGCCTCGTTGGGCAGGTCCACCATCAGGCGCACCGGTTCCCCCATGCCGCGCCCACCGGGCAGGTTGGCGCCGATAAGCGTATAGACCCGACCGTTGGAGCCGAGGAGCAGGATCCGGTCCGTCGTCTCCGCGTGGAAGAGATAGCCCGGCCCGTCGCCGTCCTTGAACTTCATCTCCGTTCCCGGTGCGGCATGGCCTTTCAGCGCGCGGATCCAGCCCATGCGCGAGCAGACCACGGTGATCGGCTCGCGCTCGATCATCGCCTCATAGGACACGTCCTCGATCTGGCCGGCCTCCGCGAAGGTCGATCGGCGCGCGCCGCCGGGAGCGGACTTGCCGAACTGACGGTCAACCTCTGCCAGTTCCTTTCCGATCTGCTTCCATTGCCGTGCCTCGGAGCCGAGCAGCGCCTCCAGTGCTTCCCGCTCCTGCGTCAGAGCATCATGCTCCCGCCGCAGGTCCATCTCCTCCAACCGGCGGAGAGAGCGGAGACGCATGTTCAGGATCGCTTCGACCTGGACCTCGGTCAACTCGCCGTGCCCCGGCACGGGCGGGCTGTAGTCCTTCTCCGACATGGCGCGGACATGGGCGCGGGACCAGTCCTCCGCCATCAGCGCGCGCTTCGGATCGTCGTCGTAGCGGATGATGTCGATCACCCGATCGAGGTTCAGATAGGCGACGAGCAGCCCGGCCAGCACCTCAAGCCGGTGATCGATCTTCTCCATCCGATGCGAGGAACGGCGGATCAGCACTTCGCGCCGATGGTCGAGGAAGGCGCGCAGCACCTCCTTCAGCGAACACACCTTGGGCGTGCGTCCGTCGATCAGCACGTTCATGTTGAGCGAGAAGCGGATTTCCAGATCGGAATTACGGTAGAGCTGGGCCATCAGCACTTCCGCATCCACGTTCTTGGACCGCGGCTCCAGCACGATACGCACGTCCTCGGCACTCTCATCGCGCACATCGGCGAGGATCGGTACTTTCTTCAGCTGGATGAGTTCGGCCAGCCGCTCGATCAGGCGGGATTTCTGCACCTGATAAGGGATCTCGGTCACCACGATCTGCCAGGTGCCGCGCCCCAGATCCTCCGTTTCCCACCGCGACCTGAGCCGGAAGGAGCCGCGCCCCGTCCGGTAGGCCTCCACGATGGAATCGCGCGGTTCCACGATCACGCCACCCGTCGGGAAATCGGGGCCGGGCACCAGAGCCACCAGCGATTCGTCAGTGATCGTCGGCGTGGCGATCAGCGCGCGGCACGCAGCGACCAGTTCGCCGAGGTTGTGGGGCGGTACGTTGGTCGCCATCCCGACCGCAATGCCGGAAGCTCCGTTGGCCAGCAGGTTGGGGAAGGCGGCCGGGAATACCACCGGCTCCTCCAGCGTGCCATCGTAGTTCGGGCGGAAATCGACGGCGTTCTCCGCCAGGCCCTCCATCAGCGCCTCGGCCGCGGGGGTCAGCCTGGCTTCGGTGTAGCGGGAGGCGGCGGGATTGTCCCCATCGATATTGCCGAAGTTCCCTTGCCCGTCCACCAGGGGATAGCGGACCGCGAAATCCTGCGCGAGCCGCGCCATCGCGTCATAGATCGCGGTATCGCCATGCGGGTGATAGTTCCCCATCACGTCGCCGGAGATCTTCGCAGATTTACGGAACCCCCCGGAGGAGGACAGCCGCAATTCCCGCATGGCATAGAGTATCCGCCGGTGTACCGGCTTCAGCCCGTCCCGCGCATCGGGAAGGGCGCGATTCATGATCGTGGACAGCGCATAAGTCAGGTAACGCTCGCCAATGGCACGGCGGAGCGGTTCCGAACTGGTGGGCAGCCCGTGTTCGATATTGTCGGAGGCGTCGGTCATGGCCCGATCTAGCTTGAGCAGACGGGCACGGTCCAGCGGGAAGTGTGGCGGCAAGGGCTTTCACCGGGGCGCCGGCCGGGCCGTCGACGGATCGCGCGGGAACTGGACCTTCGTGACGCGGATGTGCAAGTTCGCGGCCCCGCCCACCGCACAAGGAAACGCATGACCCGCTCCATCCTCATCACCGGATGCTCCTCCGGCATCGGCCTTGATGCCGCGCGCCGACTCCACACCCTGGGCTGGCGGGTGTTCGCCACCTGCCGGAAGGCGGAGGATTGCGCGCGTCTTGAAGCGGAAGGGCTGGAGAGCCTGCCTCTCGACCTGGCGAGCGAGGACAGCGTCGCCGGGGCGGTCGCTGAGGTGCTGGCGCGCACCGGCGGCGGGCTGGATGCCCTCGTAAACAATGGCGCGTTCGCCTGTCCCGGCGCGGTGGAGGATCTGCCGCGCGGCGCGCTCCGCGAGGTGATGGAGGTCAACCTCATCGGCACACATGACCTGACCCGGCAGGTGATCCCGGCCATGCGGCGGCAGGGGCGCGGCCGGATCGTCACCGTCTCCTCCATCCTTGGGGTGGTGCCCGCTCCATGGCGGGGCGCCTATGTCGCCAGCAAATTCGCGCTGGAGGGGCTGACGGATACGCTGCGACTCGAACTCTCCGACACGCCGATCTGGGTGAGCCTCGTAGAGCCCGGCCCCATCGCGACGCAATTCCGCGTCAATGCCAAGCTTCATTTCGAGCGCTGGATCGACTGGGAAGCGTCCGCGCGCCGGGAACAATACCGCACGAGCCTTCTGGAGCGACTTTACGGCACGCCCAAGAAGGATCGCTGGGAACTGCCCCCCTCGGCAGTGACACGTGTCATCCTCCGCGCGCTGGAAAGCCGCAGCCCCCGCCTGCGCTACACAGTCACTACGCCCGCGCTGCTGGGTGTGACGCTCAAACGGCTGCTGCCGGATCGGGTGATGGATGCGCTGCTCCGGCGGCAGTAAGGGTGGCCTTGCGCCGTGAGGGGGCGTAAGACGAAACAAACACTGAAAGTCGGAGAACGCAGGGCCTTCGCGCGCCAGACCCGGATCGCCTGATCGAGAATCGCGGAAGACCCAGAGCCAACATCGGAGACAGCATGCTCCACGACCCCTTGTTCCTCATCGTGGCGATCGCCTGTTTCGCCGTGCTCATCATCCTGATGATCGGAGTGGGCGGTTTTGCCCGAGGGGGCGAGTTCAATCGCCGCCATGCCAACCGGATCATGCGTTACCGCATCATCGCCCAGGCGGTGGCCGTGATCCTGATCCTGATCTTCGTTTACCTGCGGAGAATGTGATGGTCGTGCTCAACCGCATCTACACCCGCACCGGCGATGGCGGAGAAACCGCGCTTTCCAACGGCGAGCGCGTCCGAAAGGACAGCCTGCGGGTGGAAGCCTACGGCACGGTGGACGAAACGAACGCGACAGTCGGCCTCGCGCGGCTGCACGCTGAAGGGGACATGCACGCGCGGCTCGGCCTTATCCAGAACGATCTGTTCGATCTGGGAGCAGATCTGTCGCGCCCGGGCATGGACCGGGACCATGAGGCAAAGTACACCCCTCTCCGCATCGTTGCCGCCCAAGTGGAACGGCTGGAGGCGGAGATCGACGAGATGAACGCCGCATTGTCACCGCTCCGATCCTTCGTGCTGCCGGGGGGAAGCGCCCTTGCCGCGCATCTGCATCTTTGTCGCACCGTGTGCCGGCGCGCGGAACGTCTGGCCGTCGCACTTGCCGCCGAAGGCGACGTGACGGAGGCGGCCGTGCGGTATCTCAACCGCCTGTCCGACTGGTTTTTCGTGGCGTCGCGCGTCGCCAACGACAACGGCGCGGCCGATGTGCTCTGGGTGCCCGGCGCGAACCGTTGACGCTGCGAAGCAGCACGAAGTGCGAATTTTCCCTGTCCTGTGCCGATCCAACTCGCTAACAAGCCGTTGGAGAGCATGAACCGCGCCTCTGAACGGGCGCACGGAGGGGAGTTGCCCATGAAGATATTGGTGCCTGTGAAGCGGGTGATCGACTACAACGTCAAGGTTCGCGTGAAGGCGGACGGTTCGGGCGTTGACCTTGCGAACGTCAAGATGTCGATGAACCCGTTCGACGAAATCGCGGTCGAAGAAGCGATTCGACTGAAGGAAAAAGGCGCGGCCGAAGAAGTGGTCGTGGTTTCAATTGGCGTGAAGCAGGCGCAGGAAACGTTGCGCACCGCACTCGCCATGGGGGCTGACCGGGCAATTCTCGTCGAAGCCGCCCCGGATGTCACCACCGACATCGAGCCGCTCGCCGTTGCCAAGATCCTCAAGGCCGTCATCGATGCGGAGCAACCGGGCCTTGTCATCACCGGTAAGCAGGCAATCGACAACGATATGAACGCCACCGGCCAGATGCTGGCGGCACTCCTCGGCTGGGCGCAGGCGACATTCGCCTCCGAACTGGTGATCGAGGGCGATTCCGCCGTCGTGACCCGCGAGGTGGATGGTGGCCTGCAGACGGTGAAGGTGAAGCTGCCCGCCGTCGTGACGGCGGACCTGCGGCTGAACGAGCCGCGCTATGCCTCGCTGCCGAACATCATGAAGGCGAAGAAGAAACCGCTCGAGGAAAAGACCGCCGCCGACTACGGCGTCGATGTCACGCCGCGGCTGAAGGTCATCAAGACCGTGGAACCGGCGGGCCGCAAGGCCGGGGTGAAGGTCGGCTCGGTCGATGAGCTGATCTCCAAACTGAAGAACGAAGCGGGGGTGCTCTGATGGCTGTGCTTCTTGTTGCGGAAGTGACGGGTGCCGATCTCGCTGTCGATGCGACGGCGAAGGCTCTGTCGGCGGTGAAGTCGCTCGGCCCGGTGACGGTCCTCGTCGCGGGCGAAGGCGTCGCCGGCGCGGGTGAAGCGGCTGCGAAACTGGATGGCGTGGCCAAGGTGCTCGTCGCCGATGCCCCGCTCTACGGGCACGGTCTGGCAGAGCCTCTGGCCGATCTCGTGGTCAGCCTCGCGGGGGATTACGAGCAGATCGTCGCGCCCTCGACCGCATCGGCCAAGAACGTGATGCCGCGCGTGGCCGCCCTGCTCGACGTGATGGTAATCTCCGACGTCTCCGGCGTGGTGGACGGCTCCACCTTCGAGCGCCCGGTCTACGCCGGAAACGCGATCCAGACGGTGCAGTCCTCCGACCCGAAGAAGGTGCTGACCGTCCGCACCGCCAACTTCCAGGCAGCAGGCGAAGGCGGTTCGGCGCCTGTGGAATCGGTAACGGCGGCAGCTGACCCGGCGCTGTCCTCTTGGGTGGAAGACAAGGTCGCGGCCTCCGACCGCCCCGAGCTCACCTCGGCCAAGATCGTGGTCTCGGGCGGGCGTGGCGTCGGCAGCCAGGAGAACTTCGCCGTCATCGAGAAGCTGGCCGACAAGCTCGGCGCTGCGGTGGGCGCGTCCCGTGCCGCCGTCGATTCGGGGTTTGCACCGAACGACTGGCAGGTGGGCCAGACCGGCAAGGTCGTGGCGCCGGACCTCTATGTCGCGGTCGGCATCTCGGGGGCAATTCAGCACCTCGCAGGGATGAAGGACAGCCGCGTCATCGTGGCCATCAACAAGGATGAGGAAGCGCCGATCTTCCAAGTGGCGGATTATGGCCTCGTCGGCGATCTCTTCACCCTTCTGCCCGAACTGACCGAAAAGCTCTGAGCCTTTCGGCAGCATCAGCGACATGGCGGGGCCTTCGGGCCCCGCTTTCTTTTGCACCCGCCTCTGTTGCCGCGGCGCGGCGCGCGCCCTAAGGTCTGCGCAAAGACGGAGGATGACATGCAAGTGAAAACGGTGGGCGTGATCGGCGCCGGGCAGATGGGCAACGGCATCGCGCATGTGTTTGCCCTGTCGGGCTACGATGTGGTGCTGAACGACATTTCGGCGGAGGCGCTGGAGCGGGCGAAGGGCGTGATCGCCAAGAACCTCGACCGGCAGGTTCAGCGCGAGAAAATCACGGCCGAAGAACGTGAGACCGCTTTCGCCCGCATCAGCACCACGACGTCCCTCCCCGATCTCGGCCCGACCGATCTGGTGATCGAAGCGGCGACGGAGCGGGAGGCGATCAAGCAGAAGATCTTCGAGGATCTGGTGCCGCATCTCAGGCCGCATACGATCCTGACGACGAATACCTCGTCGATCTCCATCACCCGCCTCGCCTCGCGTACTGACAGGCCGGAAAAGTTCATGGGGCTGCACTTCATGAACCCTGTTCCGGTCATGCAGCTTGTGGAGCTGATCCGCGGTATCGCGACCGATGACGAGACGTTCGAGACGATGCTGGCCATCGTGGAATCGCTCGGCAAGACGGCGGCCGTAGCCCAGGATTTCCCGGCCTTCATCGTGAACCGCATCCTGGTGCCGATGATCAACGAGGCGGTCTACACGCTCTATGAAGGCGTGGGTTCGGTGACCTCCATCGATGAATCCATGAAAATGGGAGCGAATCATCCCATGGGTCCGCTTGAGCTTGCGGACTTCATCGGTCTGGACACGTGCCTTGCGATCATGAACGTGCTGCACGAGGGCTTCGGCGACACGAAATACCGGCCCTGCCCGCTCCTTACCAAATACGTCGAAGCGGGCTGGCTTGGGCGCAAGGCAAAACGCGGGTTCTACGACTACCGGGGGGAAAAGCCGGTTCCCACGCGCTGATCAGAACTCCTCGCCGAAACGCCCGGAGACAAGCGTCTCGAGCGCGTCGGCGAGCTTCTCTGCCTCCGCACCCTTCGTCTCGACATGGATCGTGGTGCCCCGTGACGCGGCGAGCATGAGGAGCCCCATGATCGAATCGCCGGAAACAGTCATGCCGTCCTTGGATACGGCCGCCTCCGCATCGTGGCCTTCAACGACCTCGACGAACTTGGCCGAAGCGCGAGCATGAAGGCCCTTCTCGTTCACGATCCGCAATTCCCGTGCGAAGCCCGTCACGAAGCAGCCCGCGGTGCGCAAAGATCAATGCTGTTGATATATTTCCGCCCCGCATCCATCGCGACCTCGACCGCTTCCTGAACAGTGAGGTTCCGCGATTTCGCCAGCTTGATGAGCATGGGGAGATTGGCACCATAAAGAATACGACGCCCTCCCTGCGTACAGGCACGAAGCGACAGGTTGGAGGGCGAGCCTCCAAACATGTCGGTTACCACGACGACGCCGTCTCCAGTGTCCACCGCATCGGCGGCGCCGAAGATTTCTTCCTGCTTCGCCGCGCGATTATGGTCTTCCTCGATGGAGATCGCCCGGATTCCGTCCTGCTTGCCGACCACATGCTCGACGGCTGCCAGGTACTCCCGGGCAAGGCCTCCATGCGCGACGATCACGATACCGATCACGCCCCAGTCACCTCACGCCCTAGTGTCTCGAATGCTGCAGGGGCAACGGACCCTCTGCGCTCCAGTTCCCTATGTCTTTTTGACACCGGCCAGCCCGCTTCCGCAAGCGTCTTGGCCATTTTTTCTGCAGTTGCAACGGACCTGTGCTGTCCCCCTGTGCAACCGAAGGCCACCGCCAGATGCGTCTTGCCCTCCTCAACATAAGCGGGGAGCAAGCTTATCAGGAGATCCCTCGCCTTCACGAAAAAGGGATCGAACCGCGGATCCGCCTCCACGTAATCGGCAACGGCAGGATCGCGGCCATCCTTCTGGCGCAGAAGCGGATTCCAGTGTGGATTACGCAGGAAACGACAGTCGAACACCATGTCCACGCCACGCGGCAGACCCCGTTTGTAGGAGAAGGAATGCACGGATATCGCAAGCGCCCCCCCGCGCTCGTGCGCGAACCAGCGCGAGATTTCCTCCCGCAGATCATGCGGAGTCATTTCTGACGTATCGATAAGGACATCCGCGCGTTCCCGAATCGGGGCGAGAAGCTCAAGCTCCCGCTGAATCCCCAGCGCGGGCTGCTCCGAAGGGGCGAGCGGATGGCGGCGGCGCGTCTCGGAATACCGCCGCACCAAGACGTCCACCGCGCAGTCCAGATAGAGCAGATCGACGTCTATCTCCGGCAGCGCAGTCATGACATCTATGAGTTCGAGCGTCGCATCAGTGGAAAAATCACGGTTTCGCACATCGATACCCAGCGCGAGCGGATGGACGAGCGCTCCGCCTTCCAGCAGCTTCGGCACCATGCGAAGCGGCAAGTTGTCGATCGTCTCGTAGCCCAGATCCTCAAGCGCGGCGAGCGAACTGGACCGTCCGGCCCCGGAAGCTCCGGTCACCAAGACAATCCGGCTCTCGCCGGGAAGATCGTCCTGTCGCGTTCCATCGCCCGTCATGCGATTCGTCCCGCCTTGAGCCATTGCAGCAGCGCTGCGGGAAAATGGGGAGCGTCGACCCTGAATAGCAAGGGGAGTGCGACACCAAGGACATCATGGCTGCGCGGCTCGGGCAGCCGGGCCTTCTCCATCCGGTCAAGATCTGTCACCAGCGCGAGCGGAACGGCCTCCGCGGCAACCGCGGCGAGAATGCCGACCCCCCGCGCCTCCACCCGGCCGTGGATCGTCTCGGGCGACATCGCCATCACGATATCCTCCCGACGGAGGAGCCTCGTCCTGTCATCGGCCACAAGCTCCGCGCCGAACGCCATCAACTGGAGGACGAGGCCCGATTTACCGCTCCCCGACCGGCCAAGGATCAGCAGTCCACGTCCGGCGACGGACACCGTGCTGCCGTGAACCAATACGCCCTCCCCGGCTGTCGCCGCCGGTTGTCGTCCGTCTGCCCCCAATGCGCACCTCTCGCGGTCACGGCTCTCAGGGAGAGTGTATCACCAGCGGACGCCGATGGGTAACCTGACCTTTTGACAGCCTTGTCAACCAGAGCTGAACCGGTATCCCCCGCCATAGAGCGTGCGTATCGCGGCAAAAGCCGGGTCAACGGCACGAAACTTTCGGCGTATCCGCTTGATATGGCTGTCGATGGCCCGCTCTGCCCCACCCGCCCCAAAGGTGTCGAGCAGTTCCTCGCGCGTGCGAAGACGGCCCGGATAGCTGGCGAGCCGGTCCAGAATCGCGAACTCACGCGTCGTCAGCGGAACGGGCGCGCCTTTCCACCGCGCGACACGGCCGGCGCGGTCGAGATCAAGGCCGCCTCTCACAAGCGTATCGCTCTCCGGCACATGGCGGCGCAGAACGGCACGTATGCGCAACGAAAGAAGCGGAGGAGATACAGGCTTGCGCAGGAAGTCGTCGGCGCCGAGGCGGAGCGCGTCCGTCTCCGCCGCCTCTCCATCGCAGCCTGTAAGGAAGATAACCGGAAGACGACTGCGTCGCCGCACCCGGCGGAGCAGGCACAGACCGTCTATCAGAGGCATCCCGATATCCATGATCGCCAGGTCGGGCGGCCGCCGCCCGAAGGCTGCAAGAGCCACCCTTCCGTCCGCATATCGCTCTACCACGAACCCATCCCGCTCCAGCAACCGCCCAAGCGAAATGAGCATGTGACGGTCATCGTCCACGAGTGCGATACGCTCCCCTTCCGCCGCCATCACCCAGTCTCCCGAATCGCCTGCACCTCCCCAATGTAGGGGCAAAAAGGGAACAAACCCCTAACATCCTGTGCACGCCGCGAATTACTGCCAATGATGGCGCTAACCTTTTCGTGCTAGCGCTAACCCATTGAAAGCGTCCTATTCATTCTGAAATCCGTTCTGTAAGATTGATCTGTCACCCACTTCCGCCGCCATCGCACCGCCCGCGACGGAGAGTTATTTTCATCGCCTAATCTGGGGGCATCGGAGCTTGACTATGACAATTGGACACGTGAACCCCGCCTGCCGCCTTGAGGATCAGGGTCTGGCCGGGCTGGGGAACGTCTATTACAACCTCCTTGAGCCCGCGCTGGTCGAAGAGGCGCTGAAGCGGAACGAAGGTACGCTCGGCAAGGGTGGGTCGCTTCTGGTCAATACCGGCAGCCACACCGGTCGGTCCCCGAAGGACAAGCACGTTGTCCGGACTCCCTCGGTCGAAGACAAGATCTGGTGGGAGAACAACGCGCCGATGGCACCGGAGGCCTTCGACCAGCTGTATGAGGACATGATCGCGCACATGAAGGGGCGTGATTACTTCGTGCAGGATCTGTTCGGCGGTGCCGATCCCGCCCACCGGCTGGATGTGCGGCTGGTGACGGAGCTGGCGTGGCACGGGTTGTTCATCCGGCATCTCCTGCGGCGGCCGGAGCGGCAGGAACTGGACTCGTTCCAGCCGGAATGGACCATCATCAACTGCCCGACCTTCAAGGCCGACCCCAAGAAGCACGGCTGCCGGACCGAGACCGTGATCGCGCTCAACTTCGACAAGAAGCTGATCCTGATCGGCAATACCGCCTATGCGGGTGAGAACAAGAAGTCCGTCTTCACGCTGCTGAACTACATCCTTCCCGAAAAGGGCGTCATGCCGATGCACTGCTCGGCCAACCACGCACCCGGAAACATCGGAGATACGGCGATCTTCTTCGGCCTGTCCGGCACCGGCAAGACGACCCTCTCCGCCGACCCGTCCCGCGTCCTCATCGGCGATGACGAACACGGCTGGTCGGAGAGCGGCACTTTCAACTTCGAAGGCGGCTGCTACGCCAAGACGATCAGCCTCTCGCCCGAAGCCGAGCCGGAAATCTACGCGACCACCTCCAAGTTCGCGACCGTGATCGAGAACATGGTGTTCGAGCCCTACACCAAGGCGCTGGATTTCGAGGACGACAGCCTGACCGCGAACATGCGGGCAGCCTATCCGCTGGACTACATCTCCAATGCGTCCGAATCCGGTCTGGGCGGGCATCCGAAGAACGTCATCATGCTGACCTGCGATGCGTTCGGTGTGCTTCCCCCGATCGCACGCCTGACGCCAGCGCAGGCGATGTATCACTTCCTCTCCGGCTTCACCTCCAAGGTTGCCGGCACCGAACAGGGCGTGACCGAGCCGCAGCCGACCTTCTCCACTTGTTTCGGCGCACCGTTCATGCCGCGGCGGCCGGAAGTCTATGGCAAGCTCCTTCAGGAGAAGATCAACAGTCAGGGCGCAACCTGCTGGCTGGTCAACACCGGCTGGACGGGCGGCGCCTACGGCACGGGCAAGAGGATGCCGATCAAGGCCACGCGGGCGCTGCTCGCCGCTGCGCTCGACGGCTCGCTGAATGGCGGCAGCTTCCGCAAGGATCCGAACTTCGGCTTCGACGTTCCGGTTTCCGTGCCGCATGTGGACGCACAGCTGCTGGACCCGCGTTCGACCTGGGCCGATCCGGCTGCCTATGATGCGCAGGCAAAGAAACTCGTGGAGATGTTTGCGGCGAACTTTGCCCAGTACGTTCCCTATATCGATGATGAGGTAAAGGCTGCCGCGATCGGCTGAGCCGCCACCCACGTCAGTCAAGGAAGCCCCGGCGGAAACGTCGGGGCTTTTTCATGGCCATCGGACGCCAGGCGGACAGAGCGCATCTTGTCGGCAGGCAAGAGGGCTGCTAACCCACGCGACGGAAAATTCCCCGGCCCGGCAGGAAAGAGCCGCCTTGCGTCGCGGAGCCAGCCACAGAAAGCAATAACATGTCCACCTCGTCCCAAGCGGCCGCGGAGCCCGCCGCACCCGTCAATTCAAGAACTAACGTCATTCTGGCCAGCCTCGTCGGAACGACCGTCGAATTCTACGACTTCTACGTCTATGCCACGGCGGCCGTGCTGGTCTTCCCGCACCTGTTCTTCCCCGCCGGCAACGATACGACGGCGCTCCTCGCCTCATTCGCCATCTTCGGCGCTGCAATGATCGCCCGTCCGTTGGGCGCGATCTACTTTGGCCACTTGGGAGACAAGAAGGGGCGCAAGCTCACGCTGGTCGGCGCGCTGCTGACCATGGGGATCGCGACCTTCCTGATCGGCCTGCTGCCGACCTACCACATGGTAGGCTGGCTGGCGCCGCTGCTCCTCGTCATCCTGCGGCTGGCGCAGGGTTTTGCCATCGGCGGCGAATGGTCGGGGGCGGCGCTTGTCGCGACCGAAAACGCGCCAAAGGGCAAACGCGCCCTGTTCGGCACCTTCCCGCAACTTGGGGCACCGCTCGGCTTCATCATCGCGAACGGCCTGTTCCTGATCATCGCCGCTGTGATGCCCTCGGATGATCCGTCGCGCCCCTCCGAAGCCTTCCTGAGCTGGGGCTGGCGCATCCCGTTCCTGTTCTCCGCCATCATGGTGATCGTCGGCCTTTACGTCCGGCTGCATCTGGTGGAGTCGGAAGCCTTCACCAAGACGGTGCAGAAGGGCAAGGTCCAGAAAGTTCCGCTGGCCGCCGCGTTCAAGCTGCATTCGCGCGAACTGATCCTCGGCACGTTCTACATGCTGGCGACCTATGTGCTGTTCTATCTGATGACCACCTTCTCGCTGTCCTACGGGCGCGCTGCGACCTCTGCGGCACTGCCAGGGTTGGGCTACGATTACCGCACCTTCGTGCTGATGATGATTCTGGGCGTGGTATTCTTCGGTATCTTCACGATGGTTTCCGGTCCGCTGGCCGACAAACTCGGTCGCCGCAAGACGCTGATCTGGGTGACGCTGGGGATCATCGCCTTCGGTCTCATCTGGGTGCCGATGCTGTCCGCGGGCACCTTCGGCGTCGTGGCGTGGCTTATCCTCGGCTTCTCGCTGATGGGGATGACCTTCGGGCCGATGGGCGCGCTGCTGCCGGAACTGTTCCCGGCCAACGTCCGCTATACCGGCTCAGGCATCTCCTACAACGTCTCCTCCATCCTCGGCGCAGCCGTCGCCCCGTTCATCGCCGTGGCGCTCTGGAGCTATGGCGGGGGCAGCCCGTTCTGGGTCGGCGTCTATCTGTCGGTCATGGGGGTGCTGACGCTCATCGCTTTGCTGGTCGGCAACGAAACCAAGGATGTTGACATCAACCACTGATCCGCAGCGATCATGGTCCCGGGGGCGCGTCGCCGATGCGCCCCTTTTTCATGTCCGCTCGCGGAACCTGATCCGGTTGCCGAACGGATCGACCACCTCAAGCGGAAGCGCCCAGGGGGCTTCCTCCCGTCCGCGTCGGTTGAAGCGATATTGCTTGTCGAGCAGGTCGCGGTGAAAGGCGCGGATGCCCTCGGTCTTCACGAAAGCGGTTGATCCGGGGGGCGGGTCGCCATGGTGTTCGGACAGATGCAATTCGAAGCCGCCGCGCTCCATTCCCATGTAAAGCGGCGCCCGGGGGGCGAAGCGGTGCTCGAACAGGACGCGGAAGCCAAGAATGTCGCAGTAGAACTCCCGCGCCTTCGCCTCATCGAACATGCGAAAGATCGGAGAGCAGCGGGGAAAGCGTATGCCGGTCATGCCACGCCCACCTGTCGCGCGACGATCCCGGCCATGCGGGGGGGAGAGGTCGATCCCCCTCCTCCATCAGCGCCATCCGAAAGGTATCGGCCATCGCCCGCTGTATCGCCATTGGCTGCTCTCCTGATTGTGGAGGCAGTTTACCGGCTCCGCGGCGGAGCGCGCTGCAATTCTCGCCCCTTCACTCACCGCAGTTTCAGCGTCGCCAGCCCCACGAGTGCCAGAATGATGGACACGATCCAGAAGCGGATGACGATCTGCGGCTCCGCCCAGCCCTTCTTCTCGAAGTGGTGGTGGATCGGGGCCATCAGGAATACGCGACGCCCAGTGCGTTTGAAATACAGCACCTGAATGATGACGGAGAGTGCCTCCACCACGAAAAGCCCACCCACGATGGCCAGCACGATCTCATGCTTGGTGGCCACCGCGATCGCGCCCAATGCCCCGCCGAGCGCAAGCGATCCGGTATCGCCCATGAAGACCGCCGCAGGGGGCGCGTTGAACCACAGAAAGCCTAGCCCAGCCCCGATCAGCGCCGCGACAAAGATCACCAGTTCGCCGGTCCCGGGCACGTAATGCAGGCCAAGATAATTGGTGAAGTCCACGCGCCCCACGAAATAGGCGATGATGCCAAAGGAGGCGGCCGCGATCATCACCGGCATGATCGCCAGACCGTCCAGACCGTCGGTCAGGTTCACGGCATTGGCCGCGCCCACGATCACCAGCATCGCGAAAGGAATGAAGAACAGGTGCAGGTTGAACAGCGCGTCCTTGAAGACCGGCAGGGCGAGCTGAAACCGCAGTTCGGAGGGCTGAACCCATGCGCAGGCGATCGAGGCAAGCAGCGCGATCACCAGACCGATGCCGATGCGGACGCGACCGGAGACACCCTTGGTGTTGTTCCGCGTGACTTTCCGCCAGTCGTCGGCAAAGCCGATGGCACCGAAGCCCAGCGTCACGAACAGGACGATCCAGACGTAGGGATTATCGAGACGCGCCCAGAGCAGGGTGGAAGTCGTCAGCGCCGACAGAATCAGCGCGCCCCCCATCGTCGGCGTGCCCGCCTTGGTCACAAGATGGCTCGCCGGTCCGTCATCGCGGATGGGCTGGCCATGCCGCTGCTTTGACTTCAGAAATTCGATGAACGGACGCCCGAATATAAAGCCGATGACCAACGCGGTGAAGAACGCCGCGCCCGCCCGGAAGGTGATGTAGCGAAACAGATTCAGGAAGCCGCCGCCCTGCGCGAACTCCGCCAGCCAATAAAACACTATTCTCCTCCCGCCGCCTGGGCTTCGGGAGTTCCGAGACGGCGCAGCGCCTCCACCACGGGGGGGAGTTTGATCCCCTTGGAACCTTTCACCAGCACAACATCTCCTGCGTCGATCAGATGGCGGAGACGTGGAATAAGGCTCTCCGCCGTCTCATGCCACTCGCCGCGTTTCTCACGCGGCAGCGCGGCATGAAGTGCCCTCATCCGCGGACCGACGCAATGCACGAAGTTGAGGGTGGTCATGGCGGGATGCGCGGCAATCTGCCGATGCATCTCCATCTCCTCCGGGCCGAGTTCGAGCATGTCGCCAAGAATGGCCACCCGGCGGCCCTTCACGAAACGACCCGGCCCATCCTTCGGCTCCGTCGCCGCCAGCAGGTCAAGCGCCGCACCCAGCGAGGCCGGGTTGGAGTTGAAGGAGTCGTCGATCAGATCGAAAGCCATCCGGTCGTCGATGACGTCGAGCAGGATCCGCTCCCGCGCGCCGCGGCCTTCCGGCGGCGCCCAGCGGCCGAGGTCCAGAATCGCCATCGTCAGGTCCAGCCCGAGCGCGTCGCTGACCGCAAGCGCGGCAAGCCCGTTCATCGCGAAATGTCGCCCCGCCGAGCGCACGCGGAACAGGATCGTCCGTCCCTCCGCCAGCGCACGGGAGGAGGTGGCGCTGTCGGTGATTCGCGTTTCAAGAAGTTGCCAGTCACAGGCCGGGGTGGCCCCGAACCAGGTGGTCGCGACCCCCTCGGCCCGCTTTGCAAGAAGTGGCGTGACGGCCAGGTCCCCTGGCAACACCACATGCCCTCCCGGCTCCAGGCCGTCGAGAATGGAGACCTTTTCGATCGCGATCGCTTCCAGAGAATCGAACGCCTCGAGGTGCGCAGGCGCCACTGTGGTAATCAGCGCGACATGAGGACGGGCAAGCCGGGCCAGCGGCGCGATCTCTCCCGGATGGTTCATGCCGATCTCTATGACAGCGAAGTCGCTGTCTGCGGGCATCCGGGCAAGCGTGAGCGGCACTCCCCAGTGATTGTTGAAGCTTCGCACCGCCGCATGCACACGTCCCTGACCGGAAAGGATCGCGCGCAGCATCTCCTTGGTCGATGTCTTGCCGACGGAACCGGTGACGCCGACGACCCGTGCCGCGCTGCGTTCCCGCGCGGCCCGCCCCAGTTCTTCCAGCCCCCGCAGCACATCGGGGACAATCAGCAAGGGCGCATCCTCACCAATCCCCTCCGGCACACGGGAGACGAGCGCCGCCGCAGCCCCCTTGTGGAGCGCTTCGGCCACGAAATCATGTCCGTCACGCACGTCGCGCAGCGCCACGAACAGATCGCCCGGCACAATTTCCCGCGTGTCGATAGCGACGCCCGTCGCCTCCCAGCGCCGCGTGACGCGCCCGCCTGTGGCACGGGCCGCATCCTCCGATGTCCAGAGCACGGTCATATCCGCTTGCCGTCCAGAGCAGCGACGGCGATGGAAGCTTGCTCGGCATCGTCGAACGGATAGTCCTGATCGCCGATCGTCTGGCCCGTCTCATGCCCCTTGCCCGCGATCAGCAGGGCATCGCCCGGCTGGAGCGCGTCCACCGCGCGCAGGATGGCCTCCGCCCGGTCGCCCACCTCGTTGGCCTCCGGCGCCCCACCCTTCACGGCTGCGCGGATCACGGCGGGATCCTCGGAACGAGGGTTGTCATCTGTCACATAGACGACATCCGCATAACGCTGCGCGGCCTCTCCCATAAGTGGTCGCTTCGCCCTGTCCCTGTCGCCGCCCGCGCCGAGGACCACGATGATGCGGCCCAGCACATGCGGGCGCAGCGCCTTCAAAGCGGTCGCCACCGCATCCGGCGTATGGGCGTAATCCACGAAGACCGAAGCGCCGTTGGCGCGCGTGGCGACAAGCTGCATCCGCCCGCGCACGGTGGAGAGCGCCGGGAGCGCCTCGAACACCCGTTCGGCCTTGCTGCCTGAGGCGATGGCAAGCCCCGCCGCCAGCAACACGTTGTCAGCCTGAAAGCCACCGATGAGATTCAGCCGCACCTGACGCGGCTTTCCCTGCCAGTCGAACCGCAGCTCCTGCCCGGTCGCGTCGAACCGCTGGGCGGTAATGCGGAGATCTGCAGAACCGCGCCCCACACCCAAGACAGGAAGGCCCCGGTCATGACAGAGCCGCGCGATTTCGACGCCTTTCGGATCGTCCATGTTCACCACGGCGGAGCCGTCATCGGGCAGAACACGCGTGAAAAGCCCTGCCTTAGCCGCGAAATAGGCGTCGAAATCATGGTGATAGTCGAGGTGATCCTGCGTGAAATTGGTGAACCCCGCCGCGCGGAGCCGTACACCGTCCAAACGCCGCTGCTCCAGCCCGTGCGAGGAAGCCTCCATCGCAGCATGGGTGATGCCTTCGGCCGCCATCTCTGCCAGCAGCCGGTGGAGCGTCAGGGGCTCCGGCGTAGTATGGGTCGCGGGCGCGGAAAAGGCGCCCTCCACCCCCGTCGTGCCGATATTGGCGGCGAGATGGCCAAGCCGCGTCCAGATCTGACGGGTGAAGGTGGCGACAGAGGTCTTGCCGTTTGTGCCGGTGACAGCGACCATCACCTGCGGCTGCGCGCCGAACCATAGGGCCGCCGCCCCTGCGAGCGCGGCGCGGGCATCCTCCACCACGATCACCGGAATATCTGTCCCCGCCAACGCCTCCCGCGCCATCTCGGCACCGGCAGGATCCGTCAGCACTGCGCCCGCCTTCATGCGGAGCGCGTAGGGAATGAATTCCGCGCCATGCATCTTTGTGCCGGCAAGGGCGGCGAACAGATGGCCGGGCTTCACGCTGCGGCTGTCCACCGACAGTCCGGTGATCCGCGTCTCCCGTCCGTCGCGGGCGCGCAGCCCAAGTTCGGAAAGGCTCTTGGTCGTCTCGGGCATCGCAGGCTCTCCGGTCAGTTCCGCACGAGCGTTAACGCAGCGGGCTGCGCCGCTTCAACCTCGGGCCGCAAACCGAGAAGCGGCGCGATCCGCCGGATCATCTCCGCGGCGACGGGAACCGCGGTGAAACCGGCTGTCCGCCGCGGTATCGGGCCAGAGGTTTCAACGGCTTCGTCAAGGCTCACGATCAGCACGTATTTCGGGTCCGACATCGGAAAGGCGGAGGCGAAGGTTGCGATCACCTTGTCGTGAGCATATCCCCGGCCATTGCGGAGCGGTTTTTCCGCCGTGCCCGTCTTGCCGCCGACGTCGTAGCCTTCCACCTTGCCGTAGGTGGCACCCGATCCTTCCTCCACCACTCCGCGGAGCATCTCCCGCGCCATACCGGAGGTGCGTTCGGAAATCACACGCTCGCCCACGACAGGTTTGTCCTGCCGGATAAGCGTCGGATTGACCCGCGTTCCGCCGTTGACGATCGTCGCATAGGCGGAGGCGAGGTGCAGCGGGCTGGCCGACATGCCATGCCCGTAGGCGATGGTCATGGAGGAGATCTCCGACCAGACCTTCGGGATCAGCGGTCGCGCGCCCGGGGCCTCCGTCAGCTCGACTGTCGTCGGTGAGAGGAAGCCCAGCCGCTTCAGGAAGTCCTGCTGACGCGGACCGCCGATCATCTGCGCCAGCCGGGCGGAACCGACGTTGGAGCTTTTCTCGATGATGCGGAGCACGCTGAGCTGCGCGCCGTAGTTGTGCATGTCCTTGATGCGGAACCGGCCCCAGTTGAAGGGGCGCGTGTCAATTATCGTGCTCGGCGTCACGAGGCCGAGATCGATCGCCTGCGAGGCGGCGAAAATCTTGAATGTGGAGCCGAGTTCGTAAAGCCCCTGCACCGCACGGTTGAAAAGCGGGCTATCCGACGGGTCGCCTTTCACTGGCGGCAGGGGGCGGTCGTTCGGGTCGAAATCCGGGTAGGACACCATGGAGATGACCTCTCCCGTATGGACATCCATCAGGATGGAGGTGGCACCCTTGGCGTTCATCAGCTTGACCCCGCCCGCGAGGATCTGCTCCGCCGCGGCCTGCACGGAAAGGTCGATGGACAGCTCCAGCGGCTCGCCACCGTTGGCCGGATCGCGAAGATAGTCGTCGTAGATCTTCTCCACCCCCGCCGTGCCGATGACTTCGGCCGAGGAAACCCCCTCCCGCCCGAAGCCCGCACCACCCAGAATGTGGGAGGCGAGCTTTCCGTTCGGATAAAGCCGCATCTCCCGTGGGCCGAACAACAGGCCGGGGTCGCCGATGTCATGAACCGCCTGCATCTGCTCGGGCGAGAGCTTGCGCCGGATCCAGAGAAACTTGCGGCTGCCGGTGAAATCCTTGACGAGTTGATCTTCCTTCAGATCGGGGAAAATCTCCGCCAGCTCATGCGCGACCCGCACAGGTTCGATCATCTGCTGTGGCTGTGCGTAGAGCGAATGCGTGACAAGATTGGTCGCCAGGACCCGCCCGTTTCGGTCCACGATATCCGCTCGCTGGGCGACGATCGGAGAGCCGACACCTGCAATCGCCGGTTCCTCCGGCTCCACCGAAGCCAGCAACCCCATGCGGGCACCGATCGCGGAGAAGGCCGCGAAGAAGAACAACGACAGAACCAGAAGCCGCCCCTCTGCGCGCACACGCGCCTTGTCACGGGCCGTTTCCGCGCGGAGGCGGATGTTCTCCCGCTCGATGGCATCTGGATTCTCCCCCTTCTCGCGAGCGGAGAGAATGCGGGCAAGCGGGCGGAGGGGGGTCCGGGTCACGGGAGCGTCTCCTGATCGGTCGGGGCGGCAAGCGGATCTGGCACGGTGGGCAACGGATAGGTTACGGAAGCGACGCTGCCGAATTGCGACGGCTCCAGCGGCAGCAGCTTCAAGCGGTCGAAATTGATGATGGTCAGTTCCGCGAGCCGGTCGGGCCGGTTGAGGTAGGCCCATTCTGCTTTCAGAACACCCATCGCCTCATGCAGCGTGCCGATCTCCCGGCGCAGGCGTGCGGCCTCACGGGAAGCCTCCTGCGTGTGGTAATTCTCCTGATAGGCCCAGTAGGCGAGGCCCATCACGGCGAGGGCGGAGAGGACGTAGAACAGGCTCCGCATCTCAAAGTCCTTTCACCGAAGGCAAACCGAGCGCTGCGCGATCCGATTGGCGCGCGGCTGCGGATGTCCGCTCTCCCACGCGGAGCTTCGCAGAGCGCGCGCGCGGGTTTGCCAATACCTCACTCTCATCCGGTCCCACGGCGCGACGGGTGACCAGCCTGAAGGTGGCGGTTTCCTCGGGCAGGTCCGGGGCATACCGGTTTGCGCGCGCTGCAGCCCCTGCCCGGTCCTGAAAGAATCGTTTCACCACCCGGTCCTCCAGCGAATGAAAGGTGACCACGGCAAGCCGGCCGCCGGGGGCCAACGCGCGCTCGGCCGCCTCCAGCCCGGCGATGAGCTCACCGAATTCGTCATTCACCGCGATACGCAGGGCCTGAAAGCTCCGTGTCGCGGGGTGGGTCTGGCCGGGTTTCGGGCGCGGCAGGCAGGATTCGACGATCTTCGCCAGCTCCAGAGTCCGCGTGATGGGCCGCGCCGCGACAATGGCGCGCGCTATGCGTCGGGAGGCGCGCTCCTCTCCGTAGTTATAGAGAATATCGGCGAGCACTTCCTCACGCGCGGTGTTCACCAGATCCGCGGCGCTCGGCCCGGATTGCGACATACGCATGTCGAGCGGCCCGTCCTTGGCGAAGGAAAAGCCCCGGTCGGCCTCATCGAGCTGCATGGACGAGACCCCGAGGTCCAGCACCACACCATCCAGCCCGGTCGCGTAATCGTCCATCCGCCCGAAGGTGCCCTGCACAAGCTCCAGCCGGTCGCCGTACTCACCCGCCCAGCCCGCCGCCAGCCGGAAAGCCAGCGGATCCCTGTCCACCCCGATCACCTTGTCCGCGCCGGCTTCCAGCAGACCGCGCGCATAGCCCCCCGCGCCGAACGTCCCATCGAGCCAGACGCCGCGCACGGGTGCAACTGCGGTCAGAAGCGGACCCAGCAGGACCGGAATATGCGGTGCCTGCACCATTCACTCTACCTCGTCTTCGTCCGGCAGCAGGGAGAGCGGGTCGAAATCCTCCGGCTGCTCGTCCAGCCAGTCGCGGAGTTTCGCCTCCTCCTCCGCCCAGGCATCGGGATGCCAGATCTGGAACGTGGCGCCGGAGGCCACGAAATAGACCTCTCCGCCGCCCGGCGCGAGGTTCAGCCGCTCCCGCACCACGGGGGGCAGCACCAGCCGCCCGTCATCGTCGACCTGCGTGGGAAATGACTGCCCCTGCATCAGACGTTCCAATGCGCGGCGCTGGGGGGAACCCGTCTTCATCCGGGCAATCAGCCGGTCGATCCGGTGCGCCTCACGGACGGTATAGCATTCGATGAATTTGCGGCGGTGATCGCCATAGACCAGCACGATGCCCGAACCGTCACCTGGCTTTCGGTCGGGGTCGCAGGCGTCGAGCACGCGGCGGAACAGCGCGGGGATCGAGACCCGTCCCTTGCCGTCCACCTTGTTGAGGCTTTCGCCCCTGAACGTGTCCACCACTGCCCCGCACTCGTCCCTTCCGGTCCGTTGATCGGACCTTGGTCGGCCCGGAGGATCGCCAAGTCGTCCTCCGGATGGACTACGGCGGACCGGGCCGCTGCCACTGCCCGATCCGCCGCCCTCGTCCCATCACTGGGTGCGTCCGGTATTTCTGCGGCACATCCTGGGGGGATGCTGCTCTGCCGCGCCGGATCTCTTTCATCTGATGAAGGGGGTGCCTGTATGAAACTGCCTTTTGCCGTGGGGTCTTCCGCCCCTTTAGCCCATCCCTCATCGGATGGATAAGGAATGCCATGGGAATTCACGGGAAGCAATGGGAAACTTAGGCACCAGCATGGGAGAAAGCGGCGCAAAATGCCTAGGTTTCGCCGAAAAATTCGCCACGAACGGAATATATTGTGCCGCCCCGGCGCAATTGCGCCAGAACTAGCATGGGGAGGAGTTTGGGGTGTCGGCCGCGATCCTCGCGGATCCGTGGGCTGTTTGTGAGGAGTGATGCCGCAAAGCATCGCCCGCTCACCATGTTCTGGCTCACTTCCAGACGAGGCTTGGCGCATCTCAAAACTGCGCTAGCCGCGAATCGTTCCAGTATTTTTCAGAGATTTCAGGCCATTCCACCCGCGACGAGCCGTTCCGCCAAATGGGCATAGGCCTGGGCCTCGGGCGAGTCGCCTGCGGCGATCGGTGTGCCCGAATCTCCCGCCACGCGCACATCGAGACTGAGAGGGAGTTCCCCCAGAAACGGCAGAGCCAGCCGCTCCGCCTCAGCCCGTACGCCCCCATGACCGAAGATATGAGATTCGTGGCCACAGTTGGGGCAGAAGAAGCTCGACATGTTCTCGATGAGACCCAGCACGGGCGTGTTCAGCTTGCGGAACATGTCGATGGCCTTGCGCGCATCCAGCAGCGCTACATCCTGTGGAGTGGAGACGACCAGCGCCCCGGTGATGTTGGCTTTCTGGCAGAGCGTAAGCTGAACATCCCCCGTTCCTGGCGGCAGGTCCACGATGAGGACATCAAGCTCACCCCAGGCCACCTGTCCCAGCATCTGCTGCAGGGCACCCATCAGCATCGGCCCGCGCCAGACCACCGCCTCATCCTCTCTGAGCATGAAGCCGATGGACATGATGGTGACTCCGTGGGCCGTGAGCGGGATGATCGTCTGCCCATCGGGCGAGGCGGGGCGACGGTTGACCCCCATCATCCGTGGCTGAGAGGGCCCGTAGATATCCGCGTCCAGCAGGCCGACGCGCCGACCCTGGCGCGCCAGAGCGACGGCGAGATTGGAAGACACGGTGGACTTGCCCACTCCGCCCTTGCCAGAGGCGATCGCGAGAATACGGTCCACTCCGCGTACCGGTTGCGGTCCGGCCTGCGGCGTGGGGTGCCGCCCGATCTTGGGCATTGGCGGGGCGGAGCCGGCGGCAGAGGCGGGCGCGGTGAGCACCGCGGAAACCTTTTCCACCCCCTCGAGACCCCGCACCGCCGCCTCGGCCGCCTGCCGCGCGGGCTCCAGCCCCCGCGCCATTTCCGCATCGGCCGCCTCGATCACGAAACGGACCGTAGCTCCCTCCAGCGTCAGCGCTCGCACGAGATCGCGGCTCACCAGGGTGCCACCCCCCGGCACAGGAACGCCGGAGAGAGCAGCAAGAACGGATTCACGCGACAACGACATCTTTTCCCTTTCCTGCAGCGCCGAGGTTGCGAAACCGCAACCCCCGTAACTGCGACATTTTCGCCACCCCTTCGGGGCAATTCGTGGCAGACTGAACACCATCCCGGATCAGAAGGCCAGTTTTACTGGGAAATTCGGCGCGAAAAATAGGTCAGCATGGGTTATGCATCTTCTGCATGGCCGGATTGCCGCTCCCCCCCATTGTGCAGTCGCAGCATAAGCGTATGTTCATCCCCGAAGGCGCAGGACGAGAGAAAAAGCCCGCTGTGCCCGATCACAAGAGAATGGACTTACAATGGCCTACCTGAACCATACCCATGGGGCGGCCCAGAATGCTTCGGGTCTGAGCGATTTCGTTGCCCGTGTCCGCGAAGCCTGGGCGCAGCGCCGCCTGTATCGGCAAACCGTTGCCGAACTGCGGGAACTGAGCGACCGTGAGCTTGCCGATCTGCAGCTCAGCCGCTCGTCGATCTACTCCGTGGCCCGCGAAGCGGTTTACGGCAAGTAAAACGGATTTCGATCGCTCCCTCCTCCCTTGGCGATCGGAAAGGTGACGGCACACTCCTCCTCCCAGTGCCGTCGCCGGAATACGGGGCCTTCGGGTTCCAGACTTTGCGACAATCCCTCCTCCTCCCTGGATTGTCGTGAATAGGCAGCGGTCCTCCTCCCTCCCCGGGCCGCTGTCACCTCCCTCCGGCGGAGCATGCCGGAACAGATGCGCTGCGACCCCTCCTCCTCCCTGGGTCGTATCGCAGGCGAGAGCGGCGGCTCCTTCCTCCTCCCCTGGAGCCGCCGCATCCCCCTCCCGGTCGGGACAGACCGGACGGAATGCGATCGGCCTCTCCTCCTCCCTGGCTTGATCGTCATACAGCGGCAGCCTCCTCTCCTCCTCCCCGGAGGCTGCCGCGCCCCCTTACCCAGAAGCAGTTACATGCGCCCTGGCGCGGAGACTCCCGTCCCGACGCGCCTGCTCGGTAGGATAGCCCGCTTGCAGAGAGGCAGGCTTCCCCGGTGCTTCGCGCAGGGGACAGCAACGTTCCGCTGAACATCCTGAGCGGTCGTCTTTGCCTGCGCGCCAAGGGCTTTCATCTGTCTTTCATCCGGGACGGCAATCGGTCGCGTCCTTCGCCTCCGAACGTGGATGCGTAGGCCAGGCGGCCGGCCGCTGCCAGCGTTTGCAGAGGGGTTGAAGAGCAACATGAAGATCTCGAAAGCGGCGACCTCCGAGGCGGGGATCACATGACATGGCTTGTCACGGAGCTTGCTTTCAGCTCCCGGTTCCCCTGTGCCGTGGCAAGGGCCGATATCATTGAGGCAAGAGCGCACAGGGCGTGAAAAAGGCGCAGAGGAGTGCGTTCATCGAAGCCGGGAAACGGTGCACCGGACTGCGGCAGAAGCCGCCGCGAAGCATGCGCCGGGGCGTGGCGATGCTCGGCGACCGCAGGGCGCCACTCCTTGGAACCGTCAGGGAACAGGATTCGAAAACCCGGACCGGAAACAGTCAGAATTGTGACGCTGCGTCGGCATCTTAGAGGAGACTGGCGACCCCGGCAGGATTCGAACCTGCGACCAACCGCTTAGCCTACCACTTCGGCTTTCGCCGCAGGCCGGAGGCCCTTCGTGGTCTGGACTGTCCCTTCACCCTTCCGCGGTAGGCGGGGCGGGTGCCTGCCGTCCAGTCTCTACACCTTCCCCACAATGGGGCTTGGCTCGGGATTGCCACGCCGCAAGGCAGAGGTTTCCCCGAATTTGACAGGTTCTGCAGCGCCAGTTTCCCGGCGCGCACTCCAATTGAAGGCGGTTGCTCTATCCAGCTGAGCTACGGGGCCGTTAGTGGCTGCATGCCGAAATCACGGCGAAATAGCAAGAGCCAAGAACTCTCCCTTCGACCATGCTCCGTCCATTGGGAAGAATTTTATGAAGATAAGGGGCGGATTGGTGGAAAAACCGAATTAGTCGATAAAAAATTCCGTGATCTCACCGTGTTGGGAGACGGACCTGTCCAAAAAGACAGGTCGCGCGAGGATGTAAAATCTCTTATACCTATACGTGCATCAGGTGGTGTGGCGATTGTATTACCAAGTGTCAGTTTCACGAGTTCAGATCGCCTCGCCACCTGATGCCATCACCGGAAAATCGAAATGTTTAGAAGATCACCAAGCCCCGAGGGGGATGGTGGCCCGGAAGAGATTTGAACTCCTGACATTTCCGATGTGAACGGAACGCTCTACCACTGAGCTACCGGGCCAGCCTGGTCCCTGACGCATCTGCGTCCGGGCTTAAATGGTGCGGTCGAGAAGACTCGAACTTCCACGGGAGTTACCCCACAGCGACCTCAACGCTGCGCGTCTACCAATTCCGCCACGACCGCACTGCCTTGGCTTGGTGCGGCGGGTGATAGCGAAAGGGTTTGAGAAAGGAAAGGGGGAATCTGCAACTTTTTCCGGGCGCCTTTCCGAATCCCATCGTGCGCCATCCGCCCTCCACTGCTGACGACCTGCGGGAGGCGTGGAAACAGGCAACGGTGGTTGCAATCCCGGCGCGGTTCCTGTCTATCCGGCGGTGCGGAGCAGCGCCGCCAGGGCATCCCCGATGACCTGCCGCCGGACGCCCTCACCTCGCGGAGTTCAGCACGATGACCGAGTGGATCATATCAGACAACCGGATCGCCTATCCCGACGCCTTGGAGACGATGGAGCGGCGCGTCGCCGCCATCAGTGCGGGCACCGCTGACGAGGCTGTCTGGCTGCTCGAGCATCCACCTCTCTATACTGCGGGAACATCCGCCCGGCGCGAGGATCTCACAGATCCCGACCGCTTTCCCGTCTATGAAGCCCGCCGGGGCGGACAATACACTTACCACGGGCCGGGGCAGCGCGTGGCCTATGTCATGCTGGACCTCAACCGTCGCGGGCGTGACGTGCGCCGCTTCGTCTGCCGCCTGGAAGACTGGGTGATCGCGACGCTGGCGGAGTTCGGCGTGAAGGGCGAGCGGCGCGCGGGACGTGTCGGCGTCTGGGTGGTGAGACCGGAGAAGGCCCCGAATCCCGATGGCTCCCCGCGGGAGGACAAGATCGCCGCGATCGGCGTGCGCGTACGCCGCTGGGTGACGTTCCACGGCATCTCGATCAACGTCGAGCCAGAGCTGGAGCACTTTTCCGGCATCGTTCCCTGCGGCATCCGCGAGCACGGCGTGACCAGCCTCGTCGATCTGGGCCTGCCGGTGACAATGGGCGATGTAGACGCGGCGCTGGCGCGCACATGGGAGAAAGCCTTTGGCGATCACCCCGCAAGCGCCATCTGCACTCCATAATCGACACGAGCCACTGACAAGGAGCCAGCCATGCGCCGATTCCCCTGCGACGCCAGCGGACTTGCCTTGGCAAGCCTGCTCGCACTGGCATCTCCCTCCCATGCGGACGGCGACGCAGAGGCCGGAGCGAAGGCTTTCGTCAAATGTCGCGCCTGCCACTCCATCACCGCGCCGGACGGAACCGCGATCGTGCGGGGTGGCAAGACCGGACCCGATCTTTACGGGGTCGTCGGGCGCGGCGCGGGACTGGCGTTCAACTATTCTCCAGCCCTGCGGAAGGCACATGAGACGGGCCTCGTCTGGGACGCGGAGGGTCTGACGCAGTTCCTGGCCGACCCCACGGCGTTTCTGAAGGCCTACACCGGCGACGACGGGGTGCGCTCCAAGATGGCATTCCGCTTGACGCGGGGAGCAGAGGACATCATCGCCTATCTGGCCTCCCTCTCCAGCCCGCAACCAGACTAAAGTCCGACGCACAGGGGCAACATTTCCACACCGTGTTGTGATCAGGACGATTGCCCCCCTCGCCTGCGCGCTTTACAACCGCATGCAGAGAGCGGCGCGGGAGGAATGCACCCGGGCGTCGCCCCATCAAGATACGGGAGGCGGCAGCATGGCCGACGCAGCCATCCATGGCCACGAAGGGCACGACAAGCGGGGGTTCTTCACCCGCTGGTTCATGTCAACGAACCACAAGGACATCGGGATTCTCTACCTGTTCACGGCAGGTGCCGTCGGGCTGATCTCCGTCCTGTTCACTGTCTATATGCGGCTGGAGCTGATGCATCCGGGCGTACAGTACATGTGTCTAGAAGGCGCACGCCTCATTCCCTCTTCGGAAGCCTGTACGCCGAACGGCCACCTGTGGAACGTGATGATCACCTATCACGGCGTGCTCATGATGTTCTTCGTCGTGATTCCCGCGCTGTTCGGCGGCTTCGGCAACTACTTCATGCCGCTGCACATCGGCGCGCCGGACATGGCGTTTCCGCGCCTGAACAACCTCAGCTACTGGCTGTTCGTGGCCGGGACAGCGCTCGGCGTGGCCTCGCTCTTCGCTCCCGGCGGCAACGACCAGATGGGATCGGGTATCGGCTGGGTGCTCTATCCGCCCCTCTCCACGCATGAGACGGGTTACTCGACCGACCTCGCGATCTTTGCGGTGCACGTGTCGGGGGCGTCGTCGATCCTGGGCGCGATCAACATCATCACCACCTTCCTGAACATGCGCGCGCCTGGCATGACCCTGCACAAGGTGCCCCTCTTCGCCTGGTCGGTGTTCGTGACCGCCTGGCTGATTCTGCTCGCGCTGCCGGTTCTGGCCGGTGCGATCACCATGCTGCTGACCGACCGGAACTTCGGCACCACCTTCTTCGACCCGTCGGGCGGCGGCGACCCGATCCTTTATCAACACATCCTGTGGTTCTTCGGTCACCCGGAAGTGTATATCATCATTCTGCCGGGCTTCGGCATCATCTCCCATGTCATCGCCACCTTCTCGCGCAAGCCGATCTTCGGCTACCTGCCGATGGTCTATGCGATGGTAGCCATCGGGGTGCTGGGCTTCGTCGTCTGGGCACACCACATGTACACCGTGGGGATGAGCCTTGCGCAGCAGTCCTACTTCATGCTCGCAACCATGGTCATCGCGGTGCCGACGGGGGTGAAGGTCTTTTCGTGGATTGCCACGATGTGGGGCGGGTCCATCGAATTCAAGACGCCGATGCTCTGGGCGTTCGGCTTTCTGTTCCTGTTCACCGTGGGCGGCGTGACCGGCCTCGTGCTCAGCCAGGCGCCGCTCGACCGCTCCTATCACGACACCTATTACGTGGTGGCGCACTTCCACTACGTGATGTCACTGGGCGCGGTGTTCGCCATCTTCGCAGGGGTCTATTACTGGATCGGGAAGATGTCGGGCCGGCAATATCCCGAATGGGCGGGCAAGCTGCACTTCTGGATGATGTTCGTTGGCGCGAACCTCACCTTCTTCCCGCAGCACTTCCTCGGCCGTCAGGGGATGCCGCGCCGGTACATCGACTATCCGGAGGCTTTCGCGACGTGGAACCTCGTTTCCTCTCTTGGCGCCTTCCTGTCGTTCTTCTCCTTCGTGTTCTTCATCGGCGTGGTGTTCTACACGCTGACCCGTGGGCAGCGCGTAACGGAGAACAACTACTGGAACGAATATGCCGATACGCTGGAGTGGACCCTGCCCTCCCCGCCGCCGGAGCATACGTTCGAGACGCTGCCGAAACAGTCCGACTGGGACAAGTCACACGCTCATTGATCGCGCAGACCGATGCCGTATGAATGGGTCAAACGACCGGAAGGAGCCTCGGAGAAGTCCGGGGCTCCTTTGCCTTCGGGCGGTTCCGAGCCTTTGGCGGAATTACACCTCTGGCCCTACCGCTCGCTGCCACGCCGGGGCTTCGTTTGGGTGATAGGGGGTATGGCCGTACTTCTGTCCCTGCCGCTGATCGAGGTATTGGGATCGCCTGTGCTGTGGGGGCTGCTGCCCTTCGTGCTGGCAGCGCTCTGGGGCCTCTGGTTCGCTTTGAGCCGCAGCTATCGGGATGGTGAGATTCTCGAAAGGCTGACCCTCTGGCCCGACAGGGTCGATGTGCTGCGTGACGGACCACGGCGGGCACATTCTGAATGGCACGCCAATCCGCACTGGGTGCGGGTGGGCCTGCACCGACGGGAAGGGCCGGTTTCCAACTATCTCACCCTGTCAGGCGCCGGACGGGAGATAGAGATAGGCGCCTTTCTGTCGGAGGAGGAGCGCCTCTCCCTTTGGCCCGAACTGACCGACCTGTTCCGCCGCGCCTGATACCCAGTCCTTCTACTCTCAGTCCTTATGGGTCTGAGTCTTTATGTTCCGGGAGTCCCTTGCGCTTGGTGGCGGCGAATTCTTCCAGTTGCGCCTCGCTCATGTCGTCGTACATCTCGCGCGACGCGCCCTTGAGGCTGGACACCGGCTCTTCACCACGCTTGGCAGCGAGGGCCGCCCCCGCCGCCTTCTGCTGCGCTTTTGACTTGGCTGGCATGATTGTCTCCACCGCTGGGGTACCTCGAAAAACGCCAGCGTGCCGGCGTTGTTCCCAGCGAAAAGGCCTTAACCCAGCCGTTCCTTCACCTTCGGACCGACGGTAGTAAAATCCATCTGGCCGGTATATTTCGCCTTCAGCGCGGCCATGACGCGGCCCATGTCGCGCACCGATGTCGCGCCGAGGTCCGCGATCGTATCGGCGATCGCCTTCTCGACCTCTTCCGGACCCAGTTGCCGGGGCAGGAATTCCTCGATCACCTTGATCTCGGCCCGTTCCTTTTCCGCCAGTTCCAGCCGGCCACCTTCCTCGTAGGCTCGCGCGCTTTCCTGGCGCTGCTTCACCATACGCCCCAGGATGGCGAGAATATCGGCATCCGCCGCGCCCTGTTCGTTACCCTCCCCGCGGAGCGCGATGTCCCTGTCCTTGATCGCAGCGTTGATGAGCCGGAGCGCGGAGAGCCGGGCGGCGTCGCGGTTCTTCATCGCATCCTTGAGGTGCTGGGAGATCAGATCTCGGAGCTGCATGGCTGTTACCCGTGGCTGTTCGCGAAAGGTTTCAGATATACTCGCACCCGCGCGGAAACAACGGGCGTGATCGCCTTGACCCTGCCGAGAGGTTTGCCTAGTTTCCCGCAGATTTTCCGAAGGAGTCGTCTCATGACCGGTCTGTCCCCCCAGAGCCGCCCGACCGCATGCCTTGCCCTGTCCGACGGCACGGTGTTCTACGGGCGAGGCTTCGGCGCGACCGGCGAGACGGTGGCGGAGCTTGTCTTCAACACGGCGATGACCGGCTATCAGGAGATCATGACCGATCCGTCCTACGCCGGACAGGTCGTGACCTTCACCTTTCCCCATATCGGCAATGTCGGCGTAAACGCCGATGATGACGAAACCGCCGAACCCGTTGCCGCCGGCATGGTGGTGAAATGGGATCCTACCGAACCTTCCTCCTGGCGCGCGACGGGGGAGCTTACGGATTGGCTCCGCCGCAAGGGGCGGATCGGCATCGGCGGGATCGACACCCGCCGCCTGACCCGCGCCATCCGCCAGCAGGGGGCGCCCCATGTCGCGCTGGCCCATGATCCCGATGGCAATTTCGACGTGGCGGCGCTGGTCGCCAAGGCGCGGGGCTGGAAGGGCCTTGTGGGGCTCGATCTGGCCAAGGATGTCACCTGCGCCCAAAGCTATCGCTGGGACGAAAAGCTCTGGGCCTGGCCCGAAGGCTATACGCGTCGCGACGGGCCGGGGACCAAGGTGGTGGCCATCGACTATGGCGCAAAGCGGAACATCCTGCGCTGCCTTGCCTCTGCGGGCTGCGATGTGACGGTTCTGCCCGCCACGGCGACGGCTGAGGATGTGCTGGCGCTGAACCCCGATGGCGTGTTTCTGTCCAACGGTCCCGGCGATCCCGCGGCGACCGGTGTCTATGCCGTCCCGATGATTCAGGCCGTGCTGGAACGTGACCTGCCGATTTTCGGCATCTGCCTCGGGCATCAGATGCTGGCGCTGGCGCTTGGCGCGCGGACGGTCAAGATGAACCACGGCCACCACGGCGCGAACCATCCGGTGAAGGATCTGGAGACCGGCAAGGTGGAGATCACTTCCATGAACCATGGCTTCACCGTGGACAGCCAGACGCTGCCTGCGGGGGTGATCGAAACGCATGTCAGCCTGTTCGACGGTTCCAATTGCGGCATCCGCATGAAGAACCGCCCGGTCTTTTCCGTCCAGTATCACCCGGAAGCCAGCCCCGGTCCGCAGGACAGCTACTACCTGTTCGACCGTTTCACCGCAGCGATCCGCGACAAAAAGTCGAGTTGATCGGATTCCGTTAACTTCGCGTTAAGGTTGATTGACGGAAGTTGATCCCTGTTACAGGGGGTCAGCATGTCCGTCTCGCCGCTTCGGGTCATCCGCTCACGTCCTCAACCGGCGCTGCAACAGGGTCGGCCCGAAATCGGCGCCTTGCTGGTCGGCAAGGGCGCGCTCCTGCCGCCCGACCTCTTTCGGGCGCAAGCGGTGCTCGCGCGGCAGGAGGGTGAGCTTCCCGATATCCTGCTGGCGCGGGGCCTCGTGTCGGAGGCTACTCTTCTTGCAGCCTTTGCAGATCAATCGAACGCGCGGGTCGTCGATCCGCTGGCGGAATACCCGGACGCACGGCTGATCAATACCTTCGGCGCCGCGCGCTGTCTGCGGGAAGGTCTGCTTCCCTGGCGGCGCGCAGGCGGCGTGACCATCGTGCTGTCCTCGCGGCCGGACCGCTTTCACAGGCGGCGGGAAGAGTTGGTGACGCTCTACGGCCCGGTCGCTCTCGCCCTCGCCTCTGCTCCGGCGATCGAGGAAGCCGTGCTACGATCCGCGCGGGAAGAGCTGCGCGATCAGGCCGAATCCACCGTGGGCGAGGGAGAGAGCTGCCGAAACTGGCGGCCACAGCGTCTGGCCCGGATCGGCTTCGGTCTCGCGATCATCATGATACTGCTGCTCGCAATGTCCCCCCGGCTCGTGATGGGCATTCTGGCCACCATCGCGCTGCTTGTGCTGGCAGCAAGCACCACCCTCCGTCTGGCGGCTCTGGTGGCGCGGCTGCCGTCTCTGCTGGCCGAGCGCCGGCCTGCCGTCGCCTCCGACATTGCGGTTCCGCTGATGCGGCTCCCCGTCGTCTCCCTGCTCGTGCCCATGTTCCGAGAGGAGGATATCGCACCGCGCCTGCTGGCACGGCTCGGGCGGATCGACTACCCGCGGGAGCTGCTTGATGTCATTCTGGTCCTCGAGGAACGGGACGGCCAGACGCGAAAGGCACTGGCCGAAGCTGATCTGCCGCCCTGGATGCGGATTGTCACGGTTCCCGACGGACCACTCAGGACCAAACCGCGCGCGATGAATTTCGCCCTCGATTTCGCCCGCGGGTCTATTGTCGGTGTGTATGATGCAGAGGACGCGCCCCATCCCGACCAGATCAATCAGATCGTGCGGCGATTTTACGAAGCCCCACCGGACGTCGCCTGCCTGCAGGGCGTGCTCGACTACTACAACGCAAGGACGAACTGGCTCTCGCGCTGCTTTACCGTGGAATACGCAAGCTGGTTTCGGGTTATCCTACCGGGATTGCAGCGCCTTGGCCTGCCTATCCCGCTCGGGGGCACGACATTGTTCATGCGGCGCGATGCGCTGGAGGCGCTTGACCGCTGGGATGCCCACAACGTGACCGAGGATGCCGATCTTGGGATCCGCCTCAGCCGCCACGGCTATCGGACGGAGGTTCTTCCGACCGTGACGGAGGAGGAGGCGAACTGCCGCGCGCTCCCCTGGGTCCGGCAGCGCTCTCGCTGGATCAAGGGCCACGCGATCACATGGGCGTTTATATGCGCGATCCGGGCAAACTTCGCCGCGACCTGGGTTGGCGGGGGTTCTGGGGGATGCAGCTGATCTTTGCGGGCGCGGTGGCCCAGCCCCTTCTGGCGCCCGTGCTGTGGAGCTTCTGGGCGCTCGCACTTGGCCTTGGTCATCCCCTGTCGGGGATGCTGCCGCCTGCGGGATCGACAGCGCTGCTCACGCTGTTCTTCGGGGCGGAGCTGCTGAACATGGTCTGCGGGATGCTCGCGGTTGCCGTGCCGGGACGCCGGTTTTTGCTGCCCTTCGTCCCGACGCTGCATTTCTATCACCCGCTGGCGACGCTCGCGGCGGCAAAGGCAATCTACGAACTGGCGTCGCGCCCGTTCTACTGGGACAAGACCGCGCATGGCATCTTCGATGCGGCCGCCCCAGCGTCCCCCACCTCCCCGGCGTCCCCTCCTGTCACCGCGTGAGGATCATGCGGTCGCCGGCGATCTCCAGCCGCTCGAAGCGGCGGAGGTAGTCCATCCCGAGCAGTGATCCGGGCATCTCGCCCTCGCTCACCCATGCGATGACGTTACGCTCCGCATGGGGGCCGAGGCGCACCTCCTCCAACCGGACGCGGGCTGTCCGCACGAGGCCGTTTGCCGTCATGGCCTGCCCGAAATAGGGGAGTTCATCCGGATCCAGACCGATGGCGCGGGCATCCTCCCGTGAGAGAACCACGTTAGACGCACCGGTATCCACGATGAAGGAAACCGGCGTGCCATCGACCTCCAGTGTCAGATGGAAATGGCCATCCCGCCCGCGCGGCACCTCTATGCGGGAGCCGTCCTCCATCACCTGCTGGCGCGGCATGACGGTGGAGCGGATATCGCCCCACAGCCCAATGACCGCCAGCACACCGAAGAAAATCAGCCCCCAGAGCGCCGCGTGGCGCAGGAGTGTCATCCCTTCCCCGCGGCGGCGCAGAAGGAAGCTTCCGCCCACGGCGGCGAGAAGCAGCATGAGATAGATGAACTGTCCGGCGTCGTTTCCGCTCAACCCTGCTCCTCCGTTGCCGGAATGTGACATAAACCCCGCCACGGCGGCGACCAGCCCCTGCGACCTATGGTCCCGTCAGCAGCCCCATCTGGCGAATGCCGTCAATCACGAACTGCACCGAAAGCGCCGCGAGCAGCATCCCGAACAGCCGCGTTGTGACCATGATCCCCGTCGGGCCGAGACGCAGCGCGATCCAGCCGGAGGCCACGCACAGCAGATAGACGATCGCCACCACGGCCACCATCAGCAGAAGGATGATGGCCATGCCCAGTATGCCGGTGCCCGACTCGCCCATCAGCAGGATCATGGTCGTCAGCGCGCCCGGCCCGGCGATTAGCGGGATGGCGAGAGGGAATACCGACGGATCGGGCGTCGGCTCATCGGCATTGCGCACACGCCGTTCCGTCCGCCGCTCGAACAGCATGTCGAGCGCGGTAAGAAACAGCAGCAATCCCCCGGAGATGCGGAACGCCGGCATCGAGATTCCGATGGCGGAAAGGAGAGGCTCCCCCAGCAAACCGAAGGCTGCAAGAAGAAGAATGGCCGTGATGCTGGCGCGCAAGGCGATCTGCTGACGCTCCTGGGCATCCATTCCGGCGGTGAGCGTGATGAATGGAGCGACAAGTCCGATGGGGTCGATGATGACGAACAGCGTGACGAAGGCCGAAATGATCGCCGTCAGGGTCATCTACCCGCTCCCCCAGCTTTTGCGGTCCCCCACGTTCAAGGTTCCCGCCCGTTGAGACCCTCAGCCTTCTGCTGCCTCCAGCCGCTCCAAGGCTTTCAGCCAGAGAGCCTCTGCGCGTTGCAGGCCCTCCGCCACCTCAAGGCTCTTGGCCTGCCATTTCCGGGCATCCGCGACACGCTCGGGAGCATATAGCGCGGGATCGGCCAGAATCGCATCGAGTTTCTTGCGCATTTCCGTCAGCTTTTCGATGCGCTCCTCGGATTTGCGAACCTCTTGGCGAAGCGTCTGGACCTCGTCACGTTTGGGACGCGCCTTCTTCTCCGCCCGCTCCTCCCGCGTGTCATCGGAAAGCAGCATCCGGCGGTAATCGTCCAGATCCTCTTCGAACGGCGTCACGTCCCCGTCCTTGACCAGCCACAGCCGGTCGGCCACGAGGCTGAGCAGGTGCATGTCATGGCTGACCAGTACCACTGCGCCCGAATATTCTGTCAGCGCGACGACAAGCGCTTCCCTGCTTTCGATGTCCAGATGGTTCGTCGGCTCATCGAGGATCAGCAGATGCGGCGCGTCAATGGTGGCGAGCAGCAGGCTGAGCCGCGCCTTCTGCCCCCCGGACAGCCGGGCAACGACGGTATCTGCCTGATCCGCACCCAGGCCAAAGCCCGCAAGCCGCGCCCGGAGCCGGGGCTGCCCTTCTGCAGGACGGAGCCGCTGGACATGCTGTAGGGGCGTCTCGTCCAGATACAGCTCATCCACCTGGTGCTGCGCAAAGTAGCCGACACGGAGCCTGTTCGACACTGTCATCCGCCCTTCCAGCGGCGCGAGCTTTCCCGCCAGCAGCTTGGAAAGCGTCGATTTCCCCTCACCATTCCGACCAAGCAATGCGATCCGATCGTCCTGATCGATGCGAAGGTCCAGTTTCTTCAGCACCGCACGCCCGTCATAGCCGACCGAAACCTTGTCCAGCGCGACGATGGGGGGGGAGAGTTCCTCCGGCACAGGGAAGGTGAAGACATGGGCCTTCGCTTCCTCCGGCGCGGTTATCGGCTCCATCCGGGAGAGCTGTTTCAGCCGGCTCTGCGCCTGCCGTGCCTTGCTGGCCTTGGCGCGGAACCGGTCCACGAAACCTTGCAGATGGGCGCGCCGGAGTTCCTGCTTCTTGGCCTCCGCCGCCTGAAGCGCCCGCTGCTCCGCCCTTTGCCGCGCGAACTGATCGTAGTTGCCCTGCCAATAGGTGAGCTTACGGTTGTCGAGATGGAGGATGCCCTGCACGGACCGGTTGAGCAGCTCCCTGTCGTGGGAGATGATGATGACCGTATGGGGATAGCGGCGGAGGTAATCCTCCAGCCACAGCGCCCCTTCAAGGTCGAGATAGTTCGTCGGCTCGTCGAGCAGCAGCAGATCCGGCTGCGAAAACAGCACGCCCGCCAGAGCCACGCGCATCCGCCAGCCGCCGGAGAAATCCGAGCAGGGCCGAAGCTGCGCCTCCGCATCGAAGCCGAGACCCTTGAGGATGGAGGAGGCGCGTCCCTCCGCCGACCAGGCGTCGATGTCGATGAGCCGGGTGTGGATCTCCGCGATCCGCGCGGCATCGGTAGCGGTCTCCGCCTCCGCCATCAGCTCCGCGCGTTCGGTATCGGCGGAAAGCACCGTGTCGATCAGCGATACGTTGGAGGACGGCACTTCCTGCGCCACGCCGCCGATCCGCGCGCGGCTGGGCAGCGCGATCTCACCGCCCTCCAGCGACAATTCCCCCCGGATCAGCCGGAAAAGGGTCGTCTTGCCCGCGCCGTTTCGTCCGACAAGGCCCACCTTGTGACCGGTCGGAATCGTGGCCGAGGCATGTTCGAAGAGCGGTCTGCCCTCCACGCTGTAGCTGATGTCGGTGATCCTGAGCATCGGATGGGCATGTCCTCTGCGCGCAAGCTTGTCAATCCGGCGCCGTGAAATACAGGGCTGCGGGGCGGTACAGGGTCCGTGCCGCGCTGCAGCAGGTGGCGATTCATCCGGCAGGTGGAAGACGCGCGGCTTCCCATCGCGGACATCCCGTGCTAGCAGGACGCGGCAATCTGGGGCGCCCTGTCGGTGCCGCCGGCAAGAGGATATGTGACATGGCTATCGAACGGACTCTTTCGATCATCAAGCCCGACGCAACCGCCCGGAACCTGACCGGCAAGATCAATGCGCGCTTCGAAGAAGCGGGCCTGCGGATCGTCGCGCAGAAGCGCCTCTGGCTCTCCGAAGCCCAGGCCGGCAAATTCTACGAGGTCCATAAGGACCGTCCCTTCTACGGCGAACTGGTGAGCTTCATGGCCTCCGGTCCGGTGGTCGTGCAGGTGCTGGAAGGCGAAGGCGCGATTGCCAAGAACCGCGAAGTGATGGGCGCAACCAACCCCGCCAATGCAGCCGATGGCACCATCCGCAAGGACTTCGCCCTGTCGGTTGGCGAGAACTCGGTGCACGGGTCGGATGCGCCGGAAACGGCTGCCGAAGAAATCGCCTTCTATTTCTCCGGCCTTGAAATCGTCGGCTGAGTGCCTGGGCCGAAAAGCCTGCGCCGAAATGAAAAAGGGCCGTTCCGATCGGGACGGCCTTTCCTTTTGCGCTTCGGCGCAACGGGGGGAGCGCGACAGCGCCCCCGATCCAGTCGGGATCAGATCGATGCCCAGTCGGTGAACTTCGTTTTCCGGCGGGTCTCGAACACGGGCTGCGCGGCCTGACGCTGCGCCGGGCCGGTGTCATCTACACCCATCTGCGGCGCGGGATTGTTGCTGTCGCCCGCCTGTTGAACGGACTGCTGGACGGGCGGTTTCGCGGATGCCATTCCACTGCTCCTTGGTTTGTGGCGATGGGTACTTACTCCCTCCCGACAAGGAAGCAAGGGGCTATCGTACATCCTCCGCAGGCTTGTGATCACACCGCGAGAAAACAGACCGCCGCTGGCAGATTTTTGCGGCCCTATTCAGATTGCGCGGAACCCGATCGAACACAATAATACAATGTAATAAAAGGATATTTTTTGAATCTGACAGAGAGTTTCGCCTATCTGTGCTCGGGAGTCGTCGGGAAGCGGCTAATTAATGTTACGCCAGAAACACTCCGTGACCGATATAGAACTGGCCAATATAGCACAGCGCGCCGGTAGCTGACGTGAGGCGAGGAGCAGAGTATTGTTTCCCCGGAAGCGCTAATCGCGAGGCTTTCCCGCCCCTAAACCCGCCCGCATAAGGGTCTTTCTCACCGGGCCGGCAGAATAGAAGGCGCCCAGCGCCGCTGCGCGCAGATCACGGAGGGGGCGAGACGAGACCATGGAAGCGCGGTTGAGAAGATCGATGCCCGCTTGTCGCAGATGAACATCGCGCTCCCGCTGCTGCGCGAATTGGTGCAGCATCCCGACCCCGCCCAGCCCCGCCGGATCAGCAGCGGCAAGATCGGCAAGCGTCGCGATGTCGGCGAGGCTCATGTTCAGCCCCTGCGCCCCGATGGGCGGGACGACATGCGCGGCCTCCGCCACCAGCGCCACGCGCTCTGCCGTCATCCGTTCCGCCCGCTGGGAGATGATGGGCCAAAGGCTCCGCCGCGTGATGAGGCGGAGTGGCCCCAGCACTTCGGCCGAGCGTTCGGTCGCTGCCGCCTCGAACTCCTCCACCGGCAGGCGGGAGAGACGCAGCGCCTCCGGCCCGCTTTCCATCCAGACCACGGCAGAGGCCGGGCGCCCCTCGCGGTCCGGCAGCGGGACAAGCGTGAACGGCCCGCCGGAACGGTGAACTTCGGTCGAGATACCGCCATGCGGGACTGGATGGGTCACGGCGAAAGCAAGGGCCTTTTGTCCATAGGATATCCGCCGGACGGGAATCGCCAGCGCTTCCCTGACCGCAGAGTTGCGCCCGTCTGCCGCCACCAGAAGCCGGGCGGAAACCTGCGACCCGTCGGACAGCATAATCAGGGCAGCTTCTGTCCGGGTCAGAACGCCTGCCGTCGCCACGCCTGTGCGGAATGCAACATTCTGCATCTCGCCCAACCGCGCCACCATCTCGCGGCGCAACAGCCAGTTCGGAAGGTTCCAGCCGAAGGGCTGATCGGAGATATCGGCGGAGTCGAAGTCGCGCGTAAGCCGGGGGATCGTCTGCGCGCCTCCCGCATCGACGATGCGCATGATGGAAAGCGGCGCGGCAAAGGGGGCAAGCCGCTCCCACAGGCCCGCGCGCGTGAGCAGATCAATCGCTGGTTGGAGGAAAGCGGTCGTGCGCAGATCGGCCGCCGGGTCGCCTTCCTCCACCGTGGGCGGGGTGGGGTCGACGCAGAGCGTGCGGAGGCCGAGAGCGCCGAACACCGCCGCCGCAGTCAGCCCTGCAACGCCTCCGCCCGAGATCATCACGTCAAAACTCTCGCGTCGCATTTCAGCCCCCCTGACCGCCGGCAAGCCGGGCAAGGAAGCCGGCCAGATCGTTCGTGTGATGACGCACGTGCGGCGCGTCCAGCCGTTCCGGCGCGACCAGCACCGTCTGCATCCCCATCTCATGCGGCGCAAGAAGGTTCCGGGGATCGTCCTCGAACATCGCGGCTTCCGCTCCTGTCACGCCCGCAAGACCGAAGACGGTCTCGAAGGCCGCGCGCCGCGGCTTGGGAAGATAGCCTGCATGCTCCACCCCATAGATTCCGTCGAACAGGCCAGACAGTCCACGGGCCTCCAGCACCCGTTCCGCGTAGGGCGCGGAGCCGTTGGTATAGACGAACCGCCGCCCCGGGAGCGCCGCGATCTCTGCCCGGAGCGCCGGATCGGGTGAGAGCACATCGAAGGAAATGTCGTGCACACGGGTCAGATAAGACCCCGGCTCCACGCCATGTTCACTCATCAGCCCGGCAAGTGTCGTGCCGTAGAGCGACCAGTAGTGGTGACGCAGCCGGTCAGCCTCCTGCCGTGCGACGCCCAGCGTCTCCATGACGTATTCCGTCATCCGCAGTTCGATCTGGTCGAAAAGCCGCATGGCCGGGGGATAGAGCGTGTTGTCGAGATCGAACACCCATTGACGGACATGGGCGAAGTCGTTCGACGGAGGTGGGGGTTTGGGTGTCATTGCACCTGTCTAGGCCCGGAAAAGCCCAGCCGCAACGTCCGCTGCGATGTCCAACCGGATGTCTTGCGGCAACGCTTGGCCTTGCCCCCGCCCACCGCGCCCTCTAGCTTCACCCCGACATTCCGAGACATTCGCATGACTGCCATAAAAGAACCGCCGAAAGACGCCTATTCCCTCATCCTCGACGCCATAGATGCCGGTGTCTATCGGCCGGGTGACAGGCTGGTCGAATCCGAGCTTGCCGACCGTTTCGGCGTGTCGCGCACGCCCATCCGGGAGGCGCTGCAACGGCTTGAGACGCAGTCCATGCTCGTCCGGGACGGGCGCAGCATGGTGGTGGCCTCACTCGATCATCACCAGCTCGCGGAGCTTTATGCCGTGCGGGCCGAGCTGGAGGGGCTGGCCGCCCGTCTCGCCGCCCGCCACGCCACGGACGAGGAGGTGCGCGTTCTCCGCGCCATGGTGGAGGAGGATCGCCGTCTTGCCAACGACCCGAACGCGCTGGCCCGCGCCAACCGGCGCTTTCATCACCAGATCCATCTGGCGTCGCACAACCGCTACCTGATCCAGCAGCTCGACCTCGTGCATCGTTCCATGGCCCTGCTGGCCTCCACCTCCCTCGCGGCGGAAGGGCGGGCGGACGCGACCCTTCAGGAGCATCAGGCGATCATCGCCGCAATCACGCAGCGGGATGGAGATACCGCGGCGGAGGCGGTGAAAACCCACATCTCGCGCGCCTACGAGATGCGCCTCAAGCTGGATGCGCAGCAGCCAGAGTAGTTCTGAGGGTGTCGCGCCCACCCGTCGCCCCCATATAGACGAACAAAGGAGGCGCCCATGACCCTGCCGTTTGACAACAGCTATGCCCGTCTGCCTGACCGGTTCTTTGCCCGTCAGCCCGCCACGCCAGTAGGTGCGCCCCGGCTCATTCGGCTGAACCGCCCGCTGGCCGAGCGTCTGGGGCTGAACGCCGACTGGCTCTCTGGCCCGGAAGGTCTGTCGGCGCTGGCGGGCAACACCGTCCCGGAGGGGGCGGAGCCGCTGGCCATGGCCTATGCCGGTCACCAGTTCGGCGGCTTCGTGCCGCAGCTTGGCGACGGACGCGCGGTCCTGCTGGGCGAGGTCGTCGCCCCCGATGGCGCGCGGTTCGACATCCAGCTCAAGGGAGCGGGCCGCACGCCCTTCAGTCGCATGGGAGACGGGCGCGCGTGGCTCGGGCCGGTGCTGCGCGAATACATCGTCTCGGAGGCGATGGCCGCCCTCGGCGTGCCGACGACCCGCGCCCTCGCCGCAGTGGCCACGGGAGAGCCCGTCTATCGCGAGGGGGCGCTGCCCGGTGCCGTGCTCACCCGTGTCGCGGCATCGCATATCCGTGTCGGCACCTTCCAGTTCTTCGCCGCCCGCCGTGACGAGGAGGCGCTGCGCCTGCTGACCGAACACGTGATCGCGCGGCACTATCCGGGAGCGGCGGGGCCGCTCGGCCTGCTGAAGGGCGTGATCGACCGTCAGGCCCGCCTCATCGCCCAGTGGATGTCGGTCGGCTTCATCCACGGGGTGATGAACACCGACAACATGGCCATATCCGGCGAAACGATCGACTACGGGCCCTGTGCGTTTCTCGACACCTATCACCCGCGCAAGGTTTTCTCCTCCATCGACCGGCAGGGGCGCTATGCCTATGCCAACCAGCCGCAGATCGCGCTGTGGAACCTCGCGCAGCTTGGCACCTCGCTCCTGATGATCATGGACGGGACGGAGGACGCAGCGGTGGAGGCGGCCGAGGACGCGCTCGGTGGCTTCGCGCCGATCTATCAGGCCGAGTACCTGCGGCTGTTCCGCGCGAAGCTGGGCCTGCGCGGGGCGGAGGATGGGGATCTCGACCTCATTCAGTCGCTGCTTACGCTCATGGCCGAAGGTCAGGCCGATTTCACCCGCGCCTTCCGGGGGCTGGCCGAGGGCACCGCCCGCGACGAGTTCGCCGACCGCGACGCCTTCGACCGTTGGGCGGCGGTCTGGCAGGGCCGCCTGGCAAGGGAGACCGGCGACCCGGCGGAGGTGATGCGCAGCGCGAACCCCTGGATCATTCCCCGCAATCACCGGGTGGAGGAGGCCATCGCCGCCGCCGTGGCGGAGGACTATGCCCCCTTCGAACGCCTGACGGATGCGCTTTCCGATCCGTTCACCGTGCGCAGTGGGGAGGCCGATCTCGCCCGTGCCCCGCTGAAGGAAGAAGCCGTGCACCTGACCTTCTGCGGCACCTGAGACGCATCCCGCACCCGTTAGCGCCCTCGGTCGCGCTAACGGGGAAAATCCGGCTGGCGAGGCCGGAGCAGATCGCTTAAACCGCCCCAAACACCGAAGGATTGCGGGATGGAAAGCATCATCGCCCGTTGTGAGGCGCGCGGCCTGCGGCTGACCGAACAGCGCCGCGTGATCGCCCGTGTGCTGGAAGCGGCCGACGACCACCCGGATGTCGAGGAACTTTACGCTCGGGCAAGCGCCATCGACCCCAGGATCTCTATCGCCACCGTCTATCGCACGGTGAAGCTCTTCGAGGAGGCCGGTCTGCTGGAGCGGCATGAGTTCGGCGATGGGCGCGCGCGCTACGAGGATGCGGAGCGCGACCACCACGATCATCTGATCGACATCACAACCGGCGAAGTCATCGAATTCGTCGATGAGGAAATCGAGGCGCTGCAGGAAAAGATCGCGCAGCGCCTCGGATACCGGCTGAAGGGCCACCGGCTGGAACTCTATGGGGTTCCACAGCACAGGAAGGACAAGGACAGGGCATGAGCACGATCATCGACATCATCGGTCGCGAGATCATCGACAGCCGCGGCAACCCGACCGTCGAGGTCGATGTGATCCTGGAGGACGGCACGCTGGGCCGTGCCGCCGTGCCCTCCGGCGCCTCCACGGGCGCCCATGAGGCGGTGGAGAAGCGCGACGGCGACAAGGGGCGCTATCTCGGCAAGGGTGTCCTGGAGGCCGTTGCCGCCGTCAATGGCGAACTGGCCGAGGCGCTGGTGGGTGAGGACGCGACCGAACAGGTGGCCATCGACCGGCTGATGATCGAACTCGACGGCACGCCCAACAAGGCGCGGCTCGGTGCGAATGCCATTCTCGGCGTGTCGCTGGCGGTGGCAAAGGCGGCGGCGGATTTCACCTCCCAACCGCTCTATCGCTATGTGGGCGGCACCTCTGCCCGCGTCCTGCCGGTACCGATGATGAACATCATCAACGGTGGCGCGCATGCCGACAACCCGATCGACTTCCAGGAATTCATGATCATGCCCGTCGGCGCGGAGAACATCCGCGAAGCGATCCGCATGGGGTCCGAGGTCTTTCACACGCTGAAGAAGGAACTGTCGGCGGCGGGTCTGTCCACGGGGATCGGCGATGAGGGCGGCTTTGCCCCGGCGCTCTCCTCCGCGCGCGACGCGCTCGACTTCATCCTGAAGTCGGTCGAGAAGGCGGGATATCGGGTGGGTGAGGACATCTTCCTCGCGCTCGACTGCGCCTCGACCGAGTATTTCAAGAGCGGGAAGTATGAGCTGGCAGGCGAGGGCAAGTCGCTTTCCGCCGCCGAAAATGTCGATTACCTCGCCGCCCTCTGCGCCGACTACCCGATCATCTCCATCGAGGACGGCTGCGCCGAAGACGACTGGGAAGGCTGGAAACTGCTTACCGACCGTCTGGGCGACAAGGTGCAGCTGGTGGGCGACGACCTGTTCGTCACCAACCCCGTGCGCCTGGCCGAAGGAATCGCCAAGGGCTGCGGCAATGCGCTGCTGGTGAAGGTCAATCAGATCGGCACGCTCACCGAAACGCTTGCCGCCGTCGATATGGCGACCCGCGCGCGGTTCAACTCCGTCATGTCGCACCGCTCGGGCGAGACGGAGGATGCGACGATCGCAGATCTCGCCGTCGCCACCAACTGCGGCCAGATCAAGACCGGCTCGCTCGCCCGGTCCGACCGGCTGGCGAAGTACAACCAGCTCATCCGTATCGACGAGATGCTGGGCGAGACGGCGGAATACGCCGGTCGTTCCATCCTGAAGTAAGGCTCGGGGGCATGGACGACGCGGAGCGGATCATCGCGGCGCTCGGTCTTGCCCCGCACCCCGAAGGCGGCTGGTTCCGCCAGACATGGATCGCGGAGGCCGCGGCGGGTGAGCGCCCGCCGGGCACCGCGATCCTTTTTCTTCTGCGGGCGGGCGAACGAAGCCATTGGCACCGGGTGGACGCGACGGAGATCTGGCATTTCCATGCCGGCGCCCCGCTCAGGCTCTCCCTCTCGGAACATGCGGAAGGACCGGCGCGGCACCTGCGCCTCGGCCCGGATGTGCTGGCGGGTGACAGCCCGCAAGGCATCGTCCCCAAGGGCCACTGGCAGGCGGCCCGTTCCACCGGCGCGTGGACATTGGCCGGCTGCACCGTCAGCCCCGGCTTCACTTTCTCAGGGTTCGAGCTCGCGCCTCCCGGATTCGATATCGGCGGCTAGGAGGCTTTCTGGAGAGACCTTTGATCTGCATCGGAACGCAAATGTGAGCAAATCCAGCCAGAACTCCAGACATCTTGGGTCATTCCAGACCTGAGGTCGTGTCAAAACTCGCGGCCAGAACATCACGGTGCTGTTCGGTTTCGGTGGAACTGAACTGCCAAGATTCTGCTCCGCGCTTGTTGCAGCGCCGCTTGGGAGAACCGGTTCTGCGCATGTTCGCCTCTGCCCCGCTCGACACAGGCAGGGCCGATTTCCAGAGCAAAAGCACCCCAGAACCCTGCACAGCCGTTCAGGCGGCCCGCGCATCCGGTCGGCTGATCCGGCCGCCTGTCACGGGTCGCGGCACCCCAGTGGTCATCGGGCCGGAGAGTGGCAGGCCACGCAATACACGGACGGCGAGAAAAGCGAAGGCCTGTGCCTCAAGCATATCGCCGTCGAGGCCCAGATCCTCCACCGGCGCGACGTGTGTACCAAGCCGATCTGCCAGCATCCGCATCAATGTTGCATTGTGCCGCCCGCCACCGGTCACCAGCACGCGCGATACCTGGGTCGGGAAATGCCGGGCGCCAGCCGCGACGGTTGCCGCAACCACCGCGGAGAGGGTCGCCGCCCCATCTGCGTCTGATAGTGCTTCGACCGAGGGCAGCAGCCCGGGAAAGCCGTTCCTGTCCAGCGACTTGGGCGGCCTTAGCGCGAAATAGGGATGGGCCAGCAGCACCGCCACGGCGGCCTCATCTACCGTGCCAGAGGCGGCGAGCGCCCCCCCCTCATCCCGCGTGGTACCCCGGCGTTGGCGAAGAAAGTCATCAATCGGGGCATTCGCGGGACCAGTGTCAAAGGCAAGGAGCGCACCTTCGGACTCCGGCGCGGGGCGGCGCGGATCGACCCAGGTGAAATTGCCCACACCGCCCAGGTTCAGGAAGGCTACAGGCTCCCGCTCTCCCGCCCACTGGGCACAGGCGAAATGGAAAAACGGTGCGAGCGGCGCCCCTTGCCCGCCCGCTGCGACATCGGCGGAGCGGAAGTCCCAGATCACCGGGCGGCCCAGCGCCGCCGCCAGGGCCGCGCCCGAACCTGCCTGATGGGTTCCCCGCCCGCCCGGATCATGCGCCAGTGTCTGGCCGTGAAAGCCTGCGACCTCCCCCGCCAGCGGCGACATCAGCACCGCATGGGCGGCCTCCACCACACGCGCGGCCTCCGCCACCCCCGGCTCGCCGGGCCAGCGGCCGAGCGCGGCGCGCAGAACGTCCCGCTCCCCTTCAGTATAGGGGCGGTAGGCGGAGGGGCCGAAGGTCTCTATCCGTTCGCCATCCGTCACGACCGTCGCCGCGTCCACCCCGTCGAGCGAAGTTCCCGACATCGCGCCAAGCGCTGTCATCATCCGGTCCATGACCCCTCCAAAACCGTTCCCCACCGCCATGACGCTTTCCCTTGCAGCCGCCCGGCGGTATAGGCGACGGCACATGGAGAGGCACCACGGGTAAGCCTTGGGATCCATGTCAGACAAGAGAGGATGAAAGGGCAATGGCCTTCCAACCGAAATCCGATTTTCTGAGCGTCATGATCGAGCGTGGCTATGTCGCCGACTGCACCGATTACGAGGCGCTGGACGCGGCTTTGGTGAAGGGGATCGTGCCCGCCTATATCGGCTATGACGCGACGGCGGCGTCGCTGCATGTGGGGCATCTGCTCAACATCATGATGCTGCGCTGGTTGCAGAAAACCGGGCACAAGCCGATCACGCTCATGGGTGGTGGCACCACCAAGGTAGGCGACCCCTCCTTCCGCAGTGAGGAACGCCCGCTGCTGACCCCCGAGCGGATCGACGAGAACATCGCCGGGATGAAGCAGGTGTTCTCCCGTTACCTCTCTTACGGGGAGGCGGGGAACGGCGCGCTGATGCTGAACAACGCCGAATGGCTGGACCACCTCAACTACCTCGAGTTCCTGCGGGACATCGGGCGGCATTTCTCCGTCAACCGCATGCTGTCGTTCGAATCGGTCAAGTCGCGGCTGGACAGGGAGCAGTCGCTCTCCTTCCTCGAATTCAACTACATGATCCTTCAGGCCTATGACTTTCTGGAGTTGAACCGCCGGTATGGGTGCCTGCTGCAGATGGGCGGGTCGGACCAGTGGGGGAACATTGTCAACGGGATCGACCTGACCCGCCGGGTGATCGACAGGGAGATCTACGGCCTCACCTCGCCGTTGCTCACGACATCGGACGGGCGGAAGATGGGCAAGTCGGCGGGCGGCGCGGTATGGCTGAACGCCCAGATGCTCTCGCCCTACGAGTTCTGGCAGTTCTGGCGGAATACCACGGACGCGGATGTGACCCGGTTCCTGAAGCTCTACACCGAGCTGCCGGTCGCGGAATGCGAGCGGCTGGGCGCGCTGGCGGGGTCTGAGATCAACGGCGCGAAGATCATCCTCGCCAATGAGGTCACCACGCTCCTCCATGGTGCAGAGGCGGCGCAGGCGGCGGAGGCCACGGCGCGCGAAGTATTCGAAAGGGGCGGGATCGGGGATGATCTGCCCACGCTCGCGCTCGAAAGCGGGGAAGTGGGCGAGGGCATCACTCTGGCCCAGCTCGTCGTGCGGTCGGGGCTGGCGAAATCGGGCAAGGACGCGAAACGCCTGATCGCCGAGGGCGGCCTGCGCGTCAACGACGCGGCGGAGGCCGATGCGGGGCGCATGTTCGCGCCTGCCGATCTTGCGGAGCCTGTGAAGCTCACCGCAGGCCGGAAGCGTCACGCGCTGGTCGTATTGAACTGACCGGGCGGGGGCCGCAAGCGTTGCGCTTGCGGTCCCCATCCGTATGCTGCGGGCAAGGATCAAGGAGAACACCATGGATATCCGCGCCCTGACTGACGACTATGCCGTCTCGCCCCAGATCGACCCGTCCGACATTCCGGCGATCAGGGACGCGGGCTATACCACCATCATCTCCAACCGCCCGGATGCGGAGAACCCGCCGGAGTTGCGCAACGACGAGATGCGCCGCGCGGCGGAGGCAGCCGGCCTGACATTCGTGGAAAACCCTGTGATCGGCGGCGCGCTCACAGAGGACAACGTGAGCGCTCAGGCCGCGGCGCGGGAAGCGGCGACAGGTCCGGTGCTGGCCTACTGCGCCTCCGGCAACCGGTCGTCCATCATGTGGGCGCTGACGGAAGCGGGCAATCTCGCGACGGATGACATCATCGCGACGCCGTCGCGCTATGGCTACAACCTCGAACCCGTGCGCGGGCTGATCGACGCGCTGGCCGCACGGAAGTGATCCTGCGTTTCGCCGACAGCCACGCCTATCCGGGCTGTCGCGTCGGGCTGGCGGAGGCCGGGGGCGATACGCTGGCGGAATTTTCCGACGGCAGCACCGCCCCTGTCGTGGCAGAGCGGCAGGGCACGGGCTGGGACATTCGGATCGCACCTTACCGCACAGCGCGGGGCACCGCCATCGCCGCCGCGAACTGGCGGTTGTCGCGCGTCGGCGACGGCTGGAAGGTCACGGCTCGGCTCGGCGGGTGATGCGGCAGCCTGTACCGCGCGAAACAGAGGCTGAGAGAGCGCAGCATCTCAGCCGGCTTGCGGCAGGGCGCTTTCAGCCACATGTGGGCGGAGCACGCCCGGCCCGCTGCCGAAAGCCTCCATATCGACGCGTACACAGGGGGCCGGGAAGTCCGGCTGCCTGCATCAAGGCGGGCGCAGGGACCGGGAAGCCCGCGACCCGCGATCTTCAATGCATCGACACGAAACCATGGGCCTCGAACAGCGCACGGATCGGATCGGAAGACAGGAAGCTGACGAAGCCATCCGCTTCGGACGGATGGGGCGGCTCCTTCGTCACCGCGATCGGATAGAATATCGGCGCGTGGCTTTCCGGCGGGAGGGTGGCAACGATGGTCACCGCTTTTTGCGCGACCGCATCAGTGCCATAAGCGATGCCATAGGCCGCCTGCCCTCCAGCGACGGCGGCAACCACACCCGGCTCCGTCTCGGCGATCAGCAGATGCGGCTCCACCGTCTCCCACACACCGAGATGGCGGAGCGATTCGCGCCCGTAGACGCCAAGCGGCAACCCCTCCGCCGCCAGGGCCACCTTACCTTCGGCCAGAAGTCTGGCGGCATCCGGGCTTTCGAGCGGGACGGGCTCCGTATGTCCCGGCCCGCCGATCAGCACGAGCGTGTTGCCGAGCAGATCGAATCGCTTGCCCTCTGCGATGAACCCGCCCGCATCCAGCAGGTCCATGGATTCCGCATCGGACGAGAGGAACACATCCACATCCGCGCCCTCCGCAACCTGTCGCGCCAGTTCCGAGCTGGCCCCGTAGGTGATAAGCGCACGCTCTCCGCTCGTGCGCGCCCACTCCGCCGCGGCGAGGTCGAGCGATGCCTTGAGGCTGGTGGGTGCAAAGACCACCACCGGCTCTGCCGCGTGAAGGGGCAGGCTGGCGAGGCTCAGCCCAGCGGCGAGAAGAAGGCGGCGTGTCAGATCGAACATGGGGTTCCTCCTTGGATCGGAACGAGGGGCGCGCCGGAAGAGGCGCATGTCAGAGCGGCACGGGGGTCAGCACTTCCGGCTCATGCACCGTCACCCCGGGCAGCCCCGCCTGCAGGACCGAGGCGTCCTGCGCGAGCAGAGGGAAGGTCCGGTAATGGCTGGGCAGGACAAGCGAGAAATCGAAGAATGTCTTCGCGGCATAGGCGGCCCGGGTCATGTCCATCGTGTAGTGCCCGCCCGCGCAGAGGATGCCGATATCGGGCGCGTGCAGATCAGCGATGATCTTCATGTCGGCCATCACATCGGTATCGCCGGAGAAATAGATCGTCCGCCCTTCGCCCGCGATGACATAGCCCGATTCCGTGCCGGCATAGATCGTCTGGCCATCCACGGTCATGGAGGAGGAATGCGTGGCGTTGACCATCGTCACCTTTGCGCCGTTCAGATCGACCGTGCCGCCCTTGTTGAAGTCGATGGTCTCGCAGCCGTGGCGCTCCGCGAAATAGCCCATCAGTTCGGGGATACCGACCAGCGGAATGCCCAATTCCTTCGCAATGGCGAGCATGTCGCCGGTATGATCGTTGTGGCCATGCGTCAGCACGATATGGGTCGCGCCCCTGATGGCATCCGCGCGCCGTCCCTCCGGGAACATCGGGTTGCCGGTCAGCCACGGGTCCACCAGCAGAACCGCGCCCTCGACCTCGATGCGCCAGCCGCCATGGCCAAGCCAGATGATCTGCATGGATTTCTCCTCTACTGTTCCATCCGAAAGGTAGCCGCGCCGCGCGGGAATGGAAACGCATGGACTGGAGCCGGACGATAGACGCCTATTGTGAGCGGACGGACACCTCCTTCTGGTCGGAGCCCCTGAATGCCGTCACCAACCTGGCGTTTCTCATCGCCGCCCTTGTGTCCTGGGGGCGGATTCGGCGGGAGCGGCTGCCGCTGGCCGGTGTGCTCTGCGCGCTCCTGGCGCTGATCGGCATCGGGTCCTTCCTGTTTCACACTTTCGCGACCCGCTGGGCGGCGCTGGCCGATACGGTGCCGATCCTTGCCTTCATCCTCGTTTATCTCTTCGCGGCGAACCTGCATTTCCTGCGACTCCGCTGGCCCTTGGCGCTGATCGGGGTAGCGTCGTTTCTCCCTTGCGCTGCTCTGGTCACCCCGTTTCTGGCGGAGGTGCCGCTTCTGGGCCGATCCGCCGCCTATCTGCCGGTGCCGCTCCTGATACTGTTCTATGCGCTCCTGATGTCCTCGCGCGCGCCGGGGACCGCCGGCGGGCTGGTGCTCGGGGCTGGTCTCCTGCTCCTGTCGCTCACCGCCCGCTCTGCCGACGGGCTGGTCTGCGCCCGCCTGCCGATGGGGTTGCATCCGCTCTGGCACGTGCTGAATGCACTGATGCTCGGGTGGATGATAGAGGTCTATAGGCGTCACATGCTTGCGGAACGGGGCCTGCCTCGCTAAACGATCCCGGTCCTGACGCGGAGACACCCCATGTCCATCGACACCGATACCGCGCGCCGCGTGGCGCATCTTGCCCGTATCCGGGTGGAGGAGACCGACCTGCCCGCATTGGCGCAGGAACTGTCGAATATCCTCACCTTCATGGAACAGCTCAATGAGGTGGATGTGGAGGGCGTGGAGCCGATGACCTCGGTCACGCCCATGCGGCTCAAGCGCCGTCAGGACGTGGTGACGGAAGGGGAGATGCAGGACAGGATCCTCGCCAATGCCCCCGATGCCCGCGAAGGATTCTTTGCCGTGCCGAAGGTGGTGGAATGACCGAAGTCCTGCCGAACCGTCTGACCATCGCCGATGCGCGCGACGCGCTCCGCAAGGGCGACATCACCTCCGTCGAACTGACGGAATCCTGCCTTGAGGCGATTGCCGCCGCAGGGTCGCTGAACGCCTTTGTCCACACCACCCCCGAGATCGCGCTCCACCGCGCGACGGAGGCCGACAAACGACTGGCCGGGGGCGATGCGCCCGCCATGTGCGGCATCCCGATCGGGGTGAAGGACCTGTTCTGCACCGAGGGCGTCGCCTCGCAGGCCGCCTCTCGCATTCTGGAGGGCTTCCGTCCGGGCTACGAATCGACCGTCACGCAGCAGTTGCGCGACGCGGGCGCGGTGATGCTGGGCAAGCTGAACATGGACGAATTCGCCATGGGCAGTTCCAACGAAACCTCCGCCTACGGCGATGTGGTGAACCCGTGGAAGGTGGACGGGCGCAACCTGACGCCCGGCGGCTCCTCCGGGGGATCGGCGGCGGCGGTGGCCGCCGACCTGTGCCTTGGCGCCACGGGGACGGATACCGGTGGCTCCATCCGCCAGCCCGCCGCCTTCACCGGCATCGTGGGCATCAAGCCGACCTACGGGCGCTGCTCCCGCTGGGGCACAATCGCCTTCGCCTCCTCACTGGATCAGGCGGGGCCGATGACCAAGACGGTGCGCGACGCGGCCATCATGCTCGAAGCGATGTCCGGGCCAGATGCAAAGGATTCCACATCCGCCGACCTCGCCGTGCCGAATTTCGAAGCCGCGCTCACCGGTGACATCCGGGGCAAGCGCATCGGCATCCCGCGCGAATACCGCATGGACGGAATGCCCGACGAGATCGAGGCCCTCTGGAAACAGGGCACAGAAATGCTCCGCGACGCCGGTGCGGAGATCGTGGACATCTCCCTTCCCCATACGAAATACGCGCTTCCGGCGTATTACGTGATCGCGCCGGCGGAAGCGTCCTCGAACCTCGCACGATACGATGGCGTGCGCTATGGCCACCGGGCAAAGCTCGGGCCGGGCGAAGGCATCGTGCAGCTTTATGAAAAGACCCGCGCCGAAGGCTTCGGCAAGGAAGTCCAGCGCCGGGTCATGGTCGGTACCTACGTGCTCTCCGCCGGGTTCTATGACGCTTATTACAACCGCGCCCGCAAGGTCCGCGCGATGATCAAGCATGACTTTGACGTCGTATTCGGGGATGGGATTGACGCGATCCTGACACCGGCCACGCCGTCTGCGGCATTCGGTCTGGGTGAAATGGCCGATGCGGATCCGGTAAGGATGTATCTCAACGACGTCTTCACCGTGACGGTCAACCTCGCGGGTTTGCCGGGGATTTCGGTGCCGGCGGGCCTGGACCGGCAGGGTCTGCCGCTGGGCCTCCAGCTCATTGGCCGGCCGTGGGAGGAGGGCGAGCTTCTCAATGCGGCCTTCGCGCTTGAGACCGCTGCGGGATTCGTTTCCAAGCCCGCGAAATGGTGGTAAGTCGCTAGAAAATTAAATGGGTTGCCCGATGCGCCTTACTTTCGCTGTCCTTGCTCTCTCTGCTCTTGCTGCCTGCTCCTCCGAGGGGAGCTATCAGGAATACATGCACATGCGTGAGGAGGGGGCGGCCGGCGGCGCTCCAGCCAGCGCGATCGGGGGGCCGTCGGTCTCGTCCTCCTCGCTCGGCGCGCCAGCCGCCACCTACGGCGACACGGCGCCAGCGCAGGAGCGCGCGGCGGTGTTCACCGGCATCTCCGACGAGCAGAGCTTTGCCGCCGTCCGCTCGCGCGAAACGATCGAGAGCGACAAGGCCCGCATCGAGGCCAACGCACGCAGCTACCAGCAGGTGGCGACGGTTCCCCTGCCCCAGCGCACCAATACCGGGCCGAACATCGTGGCCTATGCGCTCCAGACCACCAACAACGTGGGGGAGCAACGTTACAGCCGGGTGAACCCGTTCCGGGGCAATATGAACGCCAGCGCCTGCGCGCGCTATGCCTCGCCCGATCTCGCCCAGCAGGCGTTCCTTGAGGCGGGTGGCCCGGAAAGCGACCGGCGCAGCCTTGATCCCGATGGCGACGGTTTCGCCTGTGACTGGGATCCGACACCCTTCCGCAACGCGATGCGCTGAACCATGCCCTCGCCGAACTTCGGCGAGCGTCGGGACGGCGCGCGGCCCGACATGGTGGTGATCCACTACACCGCCATGGCCGACTGCCGCGCGGCGGAGGCGCGGCTGTGCGATCCCGCGGCGGAAGTATCGGCCCACTGGCTGATCGGCAAGGACGGTACAACGCTGCCGCTGGTGGAGGAGAGCCACAGGGCATGGCACGCAGGGGCCGGCCAATGGGGCACCGTGACCGACGTGAACTCCCGCTCCATCGGCATCGAGCTTGACAATACAGGCGCAGAGCCGTTCTCCGCCCCGCTGATGGCATCGCTGGAGCGGCTGCTGGCCGACATCCTCGACAGATGGACCATTCCGCCGGAGCGGGTGATCGCCCATTCCGACATGGCGCCCGCACGCAAGATCGACCCCGGTCCCCGGTTCGACTGGCGGCGGCTCGCGCTGTCCGGTCTGTCGGTCTGGCCTGAGTCGGCAGAGGAGGACGGAGCACGTCAGAGCGGGCTTATGGCCTCTCTCCACGCTTTCGGCTACCCGGAGGGCGATGCCGCGTTGCTTCTCTCCGCCTTCCGGCTCCGCTTCCGCCCCTGGGCCGATGGACCCGCCGACCCCGTGGATGCGGCGCTGGCCGCCGACCTTGCCCGTCGCTTTCCCGTTGACCGGACGCGGGGGAGCGTCTAGCTCTCTCCCCGCGCGGATGGCCGGATGACCGCGGGGGCCGCAAGGCTCGCGAGGAAAGTCCGGACTCCATGAAGCAACGGTGCCGGGTAACGCCCGGCCGGGGCAACCCGAGGGAAAGCGCCACAGAGAACAGACCGCCCGCGGTTCGCCGCTGGCAAGGGTGAAACGGTGGAGTAAGAGCCCACCGCGGGACTGGCAACAGGACCGGCTTGGCAAGCCCCACCGGGAGCAATGCCGAATAGGGGCCTCGCGCCTTCCGCTCCGGCGGAGGCAGGGACGCTTCAGCCCGGAGGCCCGGGTTGGCAGCTTGAGCCCGGAGGTAACTCCGGGCCTAGAGGAATGGTCATCCAGGGGGTCCGCCCCCGGACAAAATCCGGCTTACAGGCCATCCGCGCATACAATGACCCCCGATACCGGGAGCAAACCGCCAGAAAAACTGTGGAAGCCCCCTAAGCCCCCCGCGGAGGATGCCATGACAGACGACCGGACTCAGAAACAACGGATGCTGGCTGGGGAACTCTATCTGGCGAACGATCCCGAGCTGGTGGCAGAACACCTTTCGGCGCAGCACCTCCTTGCGACCTTCAATGCCAGCGCAGCGGATGAAACGGCGGTGAGGGATCATCTGCTGTCCCGGCTGTTCCGCCACTGGGGCGATGGGGCAGTGCTGAAGCCCGCCTTCCGCTGCGATTACGGTATCCACATCTCCATCGGCGCCCGCAGCTTCGTGAACTACGATTGCGTCTTTCTGGACTGCAACCGCATCGACATCGGGGAGGAGGTGCAGATCGGCCCGGGCGTGCACATCTATACGGCAACCCATCCCCTCGACGCCGCCACCCGGCGCTCCGGCCTCGAATCAGCCCTGCCCGTGCGGGTGGGCGACGGTGTGTGGATCGGCGGCGGCAGCATCCTCTGCCCCGGCGTGACGGTGGGCGCGAACACCGTCATCGGCGCGGGCAGCGTGGTGACGCGCGATCTGCCCGGCGGGGTGCTGGCGGTGGGAAATCCCTGCCGTGTGCTCCGGTCGATTTAGAATCGTTCCAGAAATCTTGACTTTCCCTGTCGGAATCGACATCTTGGCCGCAACAGGAGACAGCCCATGTTCATCCAGACAGAGACGACCCCGAACCCCGCCACGCTGAAGTTCCTTCCCGGCCTGACCGTGCTTGAGGTCGGGACCGCAGATTTCCCGAACGAGGGCGCGGCCGACCGTTCCCCCCTCGCCCGCCGCATCTTCGCGGTGGAAGGCGTGACGGGTGTGTTCTTCGGCACCGATTTCGTGACGGTGACCAAGGCCGAAGGCGTCGCCTGGGAGCATATCAAGCCCGCGATCCTCGGCGCGATCATGGAGCATTATCAATCCGGTATTCCGGTGATGGAAGGAGAGGCCCCGAAGGCCAACTCCGGCCATCGCGAGCATACGGGAGAAGACGCGGATATCGTCGAGCAGATCAAGGAACTACTGGACACGCGTGTCCGCCCTGCGGTGTCGCAGGACGGCGGCGATATCACCTTCCACGGGTTCGACCGGGGTGTGGTCTATCTGCACATGCAGGGGGCCTGCGCGGGTTGCCCGTCCTCGACCCTCACGCTGAAGATGGGGATCGAGAACCTGTTGCGCCACTATATCCCCGAGGTGATCGAGGTCAGGCCCGTTGCCGCCTGAGCCGCTGATTCTTGCCTTCGACACATCGGCCGCGCATTGCGCGGCCGCTTTGCTCTCCGGCGACCGACTGCTTGTTTCGCGGCAGGAGGATATGGAGAAGGGTCAGGCGGAACGGCTGATGCCGCTGCTGGAGGAGTTGCTGGCGGAGGCGCAAGCCGGATGGCGCGATCTCTCGGCGCTCGGCGTGGGCGTGGGGCCGGGCAATTTCACCGGCATCCGCATCGCTGTGGCCGCGGCGCGTGGGTTGGCGCTGTCGCTCGGCCTGCCCGCCATCGGGGTAAGCCGGTTCGAGGCGCTGGCGGTGGGTACGCGGCGCCCGGTTCTCGTCAGTCTCGACGCACGCCGCGATCATGTCTGGCTCTGCCCACTGCGCACGGAGGGCGAGTTGCTGTCGCAAGGAATCGGTGAAGGCGCTGTACTTGTCGACCCGAATTGCCTGCCGGAGGGACTGGCAGAGAGCCAGCTCCCTGTTCTGGGGCACAGAGCTGTGGAGATCGCGCACCTGACGGGGGGAACGGCACTTGGGCCGGGGATGCCGGTGGCGGAGGGCGTGGCCCGGCTCGCAGCGGAGCGGCGGCATCGACCTTCACCTCCCCCGGCCCCTCTCTATCTCCGCCCTGCCGATGCGGCGCCGCCTGCTGATCCGCCGCCGCTCATCCTGCCATGACGCCGGCGGAGCTTGCACAGCTTCACGCGGAAAGCTTCACCACGCCCCGCCCCTGGTCGGAGCGGGAGATGGCGGAGGTACTGGCCGGGCGTGGTGTCTTTCTGCTGCGGGAGGACGCGGCCTTCCTCATCGGCCGGGTCATCGCGGATGAGGCGGAGTTGCTGACGCTTGCCGTCTCCTCCGCGTTTCGCCAACGGGGTATCGGGCGACGGCTGGTCGAGGGGTTTGCGGCGGAAGCGGCGCGGCGCGGCGCGGCAAGCGCGTTCCTGGAAGTCGCCGCCGACAATGCCCCGGCACGTGCGCTCTATGCGGCGACAGGTTTCCGGGTAGCCGGGCACCGCAGGGGGTACTACGCCACCCCCGATGGTGGTTCCGTCGATGCTGTGGTCATGACGCGGGCACTCCTCCCCTCCTGAACCGTCCCGACAAAGCCTGCGCCAGAAATCTGTTGACCGCCCGCAGGGGCTGCGGGCAAATCGTGCTGGGCGAAGACCCGGCTGTCGCCACTGGAACCGGGCGGCTGGCAGACAGGCAACAAGGAGACATTTCATGGGTTTGATGCGGACCTATCTCGGCGCCGCCGCTGCGCTCGTTCTGGGCGCGGGCGTTGCCGCAGCCGATCCGGCGCTGATCTTCGATCTCGGCGGAAAGTTCGACAAATCCTTCAACGAAGCCGCCTATGGCGGAGCGCAGCGCTGGGTCGCGGCATCGGGTGGCAGCTACCGTGAGCTTGAGATGCAGTCGGAGGCGCAACGGGAGCAGGCGCTCCGCCGTCTGGCCGAAAGCGGCTCCAACCCCATCGTAATGACCGGCTTTGCCTTCGGCGACGTGTTGAACAAGGTTGCCCCCGATTATCCCGACACCAAATTCGTCATCATCGACATGGTTGTCGATCAGCCGAACGTGCGCTCCGTCGTATTCACGGAGGAACAGGGATCCTATCTTGTAGGCATCATGGCCGCGATGGCCTCCAAGACGGGCACGGTCAGCTTCATCGGTGGCATGGACATACCGCTCATCCACAAGTTCGCCTGCGGCTTTGTGCAGGGTGTGAAGGCGACGAACCCGGACGCAAAGATCATCCAGAACTACGTGGGCACTACGCCCGCCGCCTGGAACGACCCGGTGAAGGCCGGCGAGCTGACACGCGCTCAGAAGTCGCAGGGTTCGGACGTGGTCTATGCGGCGGCAGGCGGCTCCGGCATCGGTGTTCTGCAAGCCGCGGCGGATGAGAAGATGCTGTCGATCGGTGTCGATTCGAACCAGAACTTCCTGCATCCGGGACAGGTTCTGACCTCCATGATCAAACGCGTGGACAATGCCGTGTTCGAGGCATTCACCGAAGGCGGAAACCTGGCCCCGGGGATCAAGGTGATGGATCTGGCGTCCGAAGGGGTAGGTTATGCTCTGGACGAGAACAACGCCGCTCTCGTCACCCCGGAGATGAAAGAAGCCGCGGACAAGGCAGCCACGGAAATTGCAGCCGGAACGCTCAAGGTGCACGATTACATGACCGACAACACCTGCCCTGTGCAGTGAGGGAAGCCATGACGGGAGGCGGCGGCGACAGGGAGACGGCGGCGCCTCTTGCAATCGAACTCAGGGGCGTTTCCAAATCCTTCGGCGCGGTTCAGGCCAACCGGGACATCTCGCTCAAGGTGCGCAAGGGCACGATCCACGGCATCATCGGCGAAAACGGCGCTGGGAAATCGACGCTCATGTCGATCCTGTTCGGGTTCTATCAGGCAGATGCGGGCGAAATTCTGATCGACGGCAAAGTGACCGCGATCCCGGACAGCCAGTCCGCGATCAAGGCGGGCATCGGCATGGTGTTCCAGCATTTCAAGCTGGTGGAGAACTTCACCGTGCTGGAGAATGTCGTGCTCGGCGCGGAGGGCGGGCGCCTGCTGCGCCCCTCGCTCGCACGGGCGAGGAGCCTGCTTGTGGACCTTGCCCGTGACTATGAACTGAACGTGGATCCGGATGCGCTGGTGGAAGAGCTTTCCGTGGGCCATCAGCAGCGAGTGGAAATCCTCAAGGCCCTCTACCGTCAGGCCAATATCCTGATACTCGACGAACCGACTGGCGTGCTGACACCGGCGGAGGCGGACCACCTGTTTCGCATACTCCGCGCGCTCCGGGACGAGGGAAAGACAATCCTCCTCATCACCCACAAGCTGCGCGAGATCATGGAGGTGACCGATGCCGTCTCCGTCATGCGGCGCGGGGAGATGGTGGCAACGCTGCCCACGCGAGACACCACGCCAGAGGCGCTGGCCGAGCTTATGGTAGGGCGCAAGGTGCTCCTCCGGGTGGAGAAGGAGAAGGCGACGCCTGGCCCCGTCGTGCTGTCGGTCGAAAACCTGACGGTGCGCGACACCACCGGCGTGGAGCGGGTCAGGGATGTCTCCCTCACCGTGCGGGCCGGCGAGATCGTCGGCATCGCGGGGGTTGCAGGAAACGGACAGTCGGAGCTTCTGGCGGTGCTGGGCGGTATCATGCCCGCCGCCTCCGGTCAGATCCTGCTGAACGGCCGCGCCTTGCCGCTGTCGGGGCGGGAGGCGAACGGACGGAGCCGCAGAAGTGCGGGCATCGCCCATGTGCCGGAGGACCGCCATCACCTTGGCCTGATCCTCGACTTCACGGCATGGGAGAACGTGGCCTTCGGCTATCAGGACGACCCGGCCTACCGGCGCGGCCCGTTCATGCAGAACGGCGTGCTGATCGGGGAGACGGAGGCGAAGATGCAGCGTTTCGACGTGCGCCCGCCCCTTCCCCGGCTTGAGGCCAAGAATTTCTCGGGCGGCAACCAGCAGAAGATCGTTCTGGCACGGGAGATGGAGCGCAACCCGGACCTGCTGCTGATCGGCCAGCCGACGCGGGGTGTGGATATCGGGGCTATCGAATTCATCCACCGCCAGATCGTCGCCCTGCGCGATGCGGGCAAGGCAATCCTGCTGGTTTCCGTGGAGCTGGACGAGATCCGGGCGCTCTCCGACCGGATCGTCGTGATGTGCGGCGGTGAGATCATGGGCGAACGCGCGCCGGAAACGACCAATGAGCGGGAACTTGGCATGATGATGGCGGGAATGGACGGGAAGGCCGCGTGATGCCGAAATGGGCTGACGTCTTTCTCGTGCCGCTGATCAGCATCCTGCTGGCCTTAATCATCTCCGCGCTGGTGATCCTCGCCATCGGCGCCGACCCGGTGGAGGCGATCCGCACGATGGTGACGGGCGCGCTCGGCTCCTCCTATGGCTGGGGGTTCACGCTCTATTATGCCACCTCGTTCATGTTCACCGGGCTGTCGGTGGCCGTGGCGTATCACGCGGGCCTGTTCAATATCGGCGGCGAGGGGCAGGCGACGCTGGGTGGCCTCGGCGTAGCGCTTGTCTGTCTGGCGCTGCCATGGACCCATTGGTGGCTGGCGCTTCCCGCCGCGATGATCGGCGCGGCGGTGTTCGGTGCGGTCTGGGCCGCGATCCCTGCCTGGCTTCAGGCGCGGCGCGGCAGCCACGTCGTCATCACCACCATCATGTTCAACTTCATCGCCGCGGCATTGCTGAACTATCTGCTGGTGAACATTCTGCGGCCCATAGGCTCCATGGATCCGGCGACGGCCCGTTTTCCCGCAGGGGCCACCCTGCCCCGCCTGTCGGAAATCCTCGCGCTCGTGGGTATTCCGTTCAACAACCGCAATCCGGCCAATATCACCTTTCTGATCGCGGTTGCCGCCTGCATCGCTGTCTGGCTCCTCATCTGGCACACGCGTCTGGGCTATGAGATCCGCGCCTTCGGCAAATCGGAATCCGCCGCGCGCTACGCAGGTATATCGCCCACGCGGATCACCATGTGGGCCATGCTCATCTCCGGCGGGCTGGCGGGGATGATGGCCATCAACAACGTCATGGGGGAGGCCCAGCGGCTGGTACTGAACTCCGTCGAGGGGGCGGGCTTCATCGGCATTGCGGTGGCGCTCATGGGCCGTTCCCATCCGGTGGGGATTTTCCTCGCCTCCCTGCTGTTCGGATTTCTCTACCAGGGCGGCGCGGAGCTGTCGCTCTGGATGGCGATCCCGCGTGAACTGATCACCGTGATACAGGCGCTGGTCATCCTCTTCACGGGCGCGCTCGACAACATGGTCCGCCTGCCGGTGGAGCGGTTGTTTTTGAAATTCGGGAGGAAGGGCTGATGGACGCGGCCACGATCCTGCAGATCCTCGACAGCACGATCCGCCTCGGGACACCGCTGCTGCTGGCCTGTCTGGCGGGGATGTTCTCCGAACGGGCGGGGATTTTCGACATCGGGCTGGAGGGCAAGATGCTCGCCGCCGCGTTCCTGTCGGCGGCGGTGGCGGCGGTGACGGGGAATGTCTGGATCGGCCTGCTGGCGGGGATAGGAGCCTCGCTGGCGCTGTCGGCCATCCACGGCCTCGCCTCTATTACCTTCCGCGGCAATCAGCTCATCTCCGGCGTGGCGATCAACTTCCTGGCCTCCGGCCTGACGGTGCTGATCGGGCAGAACTGGTTCCAGCTCGGCGGACGCACACCCTCGCTGGAGGGCGCGGCGCGGTTTCAACCCATCACTCTCCCCTTCGCAGAGACATTGCGCGATGTCCCCGTCATCGGCCCGATCTATGCGGAGCTGATCTCCGGTCATACCATCCTCGTCTACGTCGCGTTCCTGCTCGTCCCGGCGAGCGCGTTCCTCCTCTACCGCACGCGGTTCGGTCTCCGGCTCAGGGCGGTGGGGGAGAACCCGGCGGCGGTGGACACGGCGGGCGTGTCCGTCACGCGGCTGCGCTACGCGGCCGTCGCGATCTGCGGGGTGCTTACCGGGCTTGCGGGTGCCTATCTGTCGACCGGGCTATCGGCGGGCTTCGTCAAGGAGATGACCGCTGGGCGCGGCTATATCGCACTGGCCGCGCTGATCTTCGCCAAGTGGCGGCCATGGTACGCTCTCGGCGCGACGATGCTCTTCGGCTTCCTGGAGGCGCTGACCAACCGGTTCCAGACCATTGAACTTCTGGGCATCACCGTTCCGGTGCAGGTCATGCAGGCGCTGCCCTATGTGCTGACGGTCATCATTCTTGCCGGCTTCGTCGGTCGGGCTGTTCCTCCGCGCGCGGGCGGGGTAGCCTATGTGAAGGAGCGGTAGCCGCGGGCGCGCCGAACCGCCCGCGCGGGGAATGAGATGCTGCAAGTCTATCTGCCGATCGCTGAGGTTTCCGTCAACGGCGGGATCGTCTTCGCGATAGGCGCTATCGTTGGTATTCTGTCGGGCGTTTTTGGCGTGGGCGGCGGGTTCCTCATCACTCCCGCTCTGTTCTTCATCGGCATTCCGCCGCCCATCGCAGTCGCAACCGGCGCGAACCAGGTGGTCGCCTCCTCCGTCTCGGGCGTTCTTGGCCACCTTCGCCGCAAGACCGTGGATCTGAGGATGGGTACCGTGCTGCTCGTCGGCGGGCTCATCGGTTCATTGATCGGGATCTGGCTGTTCAACCGGCTGAAGGCGCTGGGGCAGATCGACCTGATCGTGCAGCTTTCCTACGTCGTGCTGCTTGGGACGGTCGGCCTGCTCATGTTTCAGGAAAGCCTTCGCGCGCTGCGACGGCAGCGGATGCAAGGCCCGGTCCGCATCCGGCGGAGCCAGCATCTTTGGGTCCACCGATTGCCCTTCAAGATGAAGTTCCGGGCGTCCGGCCTTTATATCTCCGTCATCCCACCGATGCTGGTGGGGTGTCTTGTGGGGATCATGGCGGCCATCATGGGCGTGGGTGGCGGTTTCCTGATGGTGCCCGCGATGATCTATCTGCTCGGCATGCCCACCAAGGTCGTGGTAGGCACGTCGCTTTTCCAGATCATCTTCGTCACCGGTTTCACGACGCTCATGCAGGCGTGGACCAACCATGCTGTGGATCTCATCCTCGGCACTCTGCTGATCATCGGCGGCGTGATCGGGGCGCAGATCGGCACGCGTCTCGGTGCCAGACTCCGGGCGGAGCAGCTCCGGGTGTTGCTGGCGATTCTCGTGCTGCTCGTATGCGGGAGGCTGGCCTATGATCTCGTCGTGACGCCGCCGGAGCTTTTCTCCATCGCGCGGGGGGGCGGGTTCTGATGCGCTTTTTCCCGCTGTTTCTCCTCCTCCTCACTCTCCTGCCGTTCACCGCAGACACGCAGACCCGCCCGACGGGTGAAAGGATCGTCGCAGGCTTCAGCCACGACTTCATCGACATCAGTGCGCGTTTCGACGGGTCGGAGATCCTCGTCTTCGGCGCCGTCCGGCGGGAGCAACCGATTCCAGAGGACAACCCCCTGGGTATCATCGTCACCGTCGAGGGACCGCCGGAGACGCTGACCGTCCGGAAGAAGAGCCACGAGTTCGGCATCTGGATGAACACGCAGAATGTTCGCATCCGCTCTACGCCGAGCTTCTATGCCGTCAACACATCCTGGCCCGTTTCCTTCATGCTGACGCCGGAGCAGGACCGGCAATATGGTATCACCCTGCCTCGGCTCATCTATATCGCCGGGCGGGACGTATCGGAGGAGGAGGAACCGGCCTTCGTCGATGCGCTGATCCGAATTCGCCGGGAATCGGGAACATATCAGGTCAACGAGCGCGCTGTTTCGCTGGAGGAATCCACGCTGTTCCAGACGCGGGTGGAGCTGCCCTCCACGCTGGTGGAGGGAACTTACATCACCCGCATCTATCTCACACGAGAGGGGCAGGTGATCGACCGGTATGAAAGCCACCTGCCCGTGTACAAGGTGGGAGTGGAGCGGTGGGTGCATCTCCTGGCGGTGGAGCAGCCGCTGGCGACGGGGATTCTCGCCCTTCTGGTGGCGGTCGTGGCAGGGTGGGGCGCCTCGGCGCTGTTCCGGTCGCTCCGCCTCTGACCCGTCAGAACGCCTTGAACGTCATGGTCGTCAGGCTGCGCTGGATATCGGCAATGTCGAAAAGGTTCTCGGCCAGCCAGCGACCGGTATCCTCTTCTTCGGGGATGTAGATCTTGGCGAGGAGGTCCCATTCACCGGAGGTGGAGTAGAGTTCGGAGACCACCTCCCGGTCATAGATCGCATCGGCAACCTCATAGGTCTTGCCGGGAGTGCAGCGAAGCTGAACAAAGATGCAGCGCATGGCATTTCCTTTCCAATCATCCCGAACGGGAGTCATTCTTCCGCTTCAGCGGCGAGTTCCAGCGTGGCCCGTGCGCCGGACAGATCGGCGACACCCAGCGCGGCCGTGGGTCGTGCCAGCCGGTTGCGCACCACCCAGAGCAGCCGTTTCTCCGCCCGCGTGATAGCCACATAGGCAAGCCGCTTCCACAGAGGAAGCCCCGCCTCCATCCGCCCCGTCTGCGCCGCGGCCCAGAGATCGGGGGCAAAGACCTGCACGGCCTCCCACTGCGAGCCTTGCGCCTTGTGGATCGTTACCGCCGCGCCGTGCAGAAATGTTGCGCCCATGCGAGCGGCAAAGGGGATGAAAGGCTCCTCCTCATCCGGCTTCTCTATCTTGACAATGGAGGCGGCGGAGACCTGCGGATCCTCCGCCCCCAGCACATGCAGGCGCGAGAAGCCCGGCTTGCGCCCCTCACCAAGGTAGATGACTTGCGCGCCCTTGATGAGCCCGCGCGCCTCAAGGTCGATCCGCTTCTTGCGATGCTTCAGCGGCAATTCGACCCCGTCGCAGATCAGCGGCTCACCGGGCAGCAGTGCATCCTCCGGCGCGCCGAACGCCGCCCGGAACGCCTGGATGAGCCGGATACGCGTCACATTCCGCCAGACCAGCACCGGGGAGCGCGCCATCAGATCGGACTCCACCCGCTGGCTCACCACCACGCGGGGGTCGCGCCGGGCCGCGTCCTCCACCATCGCCTCGAACCGCTCGAAGGTCAGCGCCGGATCGGCCAGCGCATGGGCCAGATCGAGGATCGGGTTATCCTCTGCCTGCCGGTGGATACGGGAAAGGTGCAGGACCCGCTTCTCTCCCAACCCCTCGAAGGCCATCTCTCCCGACTGCCCCACCGGCGCCAGCTGCGCCGGATCGCCAAAGAGCACAAGCGTCGGAAAGATTTCCTGCAAATCCTCGAACTGGCGGGCATCGAGCATGGAGGCTTCGTCCACGAAACCGATGTCCAGCGGATCCTCCCGCCGCTTCCAGCCCCGAATGAAGTCGGACCCGCGCAGCCCGGCGGTGGCAAGCGCGCCGGGGATCGATTTCATCTGTTCGTAGAACGCCTTCGCACGGTCCAGCGCGACCTCTGCCATGCCCTCCACCACCGGGCGCTCTCCGCCGTTGGCGAGCCATTCGGCCAGCCGCTCATATTGCGGATCATAGACAGGCGTATAGAGGATACGGTGGATCGTCGTCGCCGGCACCCCGCGGGAGCGAAGCACGCTCGCCGCCTTGTTGGTGGGGGCGAGCACTGCCAGCGTCCGCCGCTCCTTCCGCCGCCGTCCTTCCCAGTCACCGGAGACAATCTCGACCCCGGCATCTTCCAGCGCCTTCGTCAGGCTGGCGAGCAGCATCGTCTTTCCCGAACCCGCCTTGCCGGTGACCGCAAGAACCGAAGGCCCTCCTTCCCCCGCAGGCTGAAGGGTGCCATCGACAAGATCCACCCCGGCTCCGGCCAGCATTTCGGCAAGGCGATCCCAGGCCTCGGCCTGATCGGGAGAGAGGGGAAGTATATCGGCAGCCATGGCGCGACCCTATCCCGACAGCCGGGCGCGCGCCAGCCGGATCAGCCGGGCTGTGGGGGAGGATGCGAAGCATCCTGGGGAGCGGCATCGATTTCTCGCCGCGCCACCTCCTCTGCGATCACTATCTGATCGGAGAGAAGCGGCAGACCGTTCAGTTCTGAAAAGCGGCGCAAATCCGCGAGGACATCAAAAATCCAGTCATGCCGCGTCACAAATGCTCTCCATTATCGAAACATCTTGAGGGTAGCATGTCTTTCGCCCGCAACCGTGCGCAAATCAGCAGCATTGGGGAGACGCTCAAGCTTGCCGCGGCAGCCCGCGAAGCCTATCTTCTCGACATGACAGCGCCGTTGATCGATCCATTTGCCCGCGCAATACGTTACCTCAGGGTATCGGTGACAGACCGTTGTGATTTCCGCTGCGTTTACTGCATGGCCGAAAACATGACCTTTCTGCCGAAGGCGGAACTTCTGACACTGGAGGAGCTGGACAGGATCTGTTCGGGCTTCGTCGCGCTCGGGGTCGAGAAGCTCCGGATCACCGGGGGTGAGCCGCTTGTCCGGCGGGGGATCATGACCTTTTTCCGGGCGATGGGGCGCCATCTGGAAAGCGGCGCACTTAAGGAACTTACGCTGACGACCAACGGCTCCCAACTCGCGCGTCATGCTGCGGAGCTGGTGGATTGCGGTGTCAGGCGGGTGAACGTCTCTCTCGACACGCTGGACGCGGGCCGCTTTGCGGAGATCACCCGCTGGGGGCGGCTCTCACAGGTTCTGGAGGGGTTGGAAGCGGCAAAAGCTGCGGGTCTGCGCGTCAAGATCAATACCGTGGCGCTGAAGGGCGTCAACGAGGATGAGCTTGAGACGCTCGTGCAATGGTGTGCTGCCGAAGGTCATGACCTGACCTTCATCGAAGTCATGCCGATGGGCGATATCGGCAATGAAAACCGGCTGGACCAGTTCTGGTCGCTTCGCGATCTGCGGGCGCGCCTCGCGCAGAGCTGGACATTGACCGACCTTACGGAGCGGACGGGCGGCCCGGCCCGCTATGTGCGGCTTGAGGAAACCGGCCAGAAGATTGGCTTCATCACGCCGCTGTCGCATAACTTCTGCGAAAGCTGCAACCGTGTCCGCCTTACCTGCACAGGGGAGCTTTTCATGTGCCTGGGGCAGGAGGACAAGGCGGACCTGCGCGCGCCACTGCGCGAAGGCGCAGGCGATGCAGCGCTGGAAGCCGCTATCCGCGCCGCCATCGCGCGGAAGCCCAAAGGTCATGATTTCGACTATTCACGCCAGACAGTGGCAGGACTCATGTCCCGGCACATGAGCCATACCGGCGGCTAGGGTCGTCAGTTCACCTGACCGGAAAGACGCGCCAAGAGGTTGTCCACCATGTCACCGGTGAAGGGCTCCCTGAGCAGCAGCCATCCCTCCGACAATGCCTCTTCTTCCGCTAGCGAACCGCTGACGATAATGACTTGCCCTCCCCGGTCTTTCACGGACCGGTGGAGACCGGAGTCGAGGATCGCCTGCTTTCGCATCGACAGGAACGCCGCTGTAACATCCGACATCTCTGCCATGGCATGATGAGCGATGTCGGGAAGGGGAAATACCTGTACATCACACTCCCCCGCCGATCCGCGGATCGCTTCCACAATGTCGGTCGCGATAAGCGGCAGGGGTTCGACCACAATGAACCGCGCAAATTCGGGTCGCCGTATTACGGAAAATCCAGATCCTTCCGTCAAGGCTCCCTCCATATGTTCGCATGTCGCATCATGCATTTGGAACATTCCATCGCCGCCGTCATTAAACCACGACATATCAAAAGGAGCGACCGGCATGACGGTATCGTGTACTGCCTGCCCTCTTCGTTGCCGCCCCGCCTTCCTTCCCATGACATCCGAAGAGCTCCGTTTCATGGAGCGTTTCAAGCGCGGTGAAATGATCGCATCACCCGGCACTCCCCTATTCAGCGAAGGGGAACAAAGCCGAAACATGTATACGGTCTTCTCCGGAATGGGTTTGAAATACAAGAGCTTGGAGGATGGCCGCCGCCAAGTGGTGAACTTCGTGTTTCCTGGAGATTTTATCGGGCTGCAAAACGCGATCAGCGCCGGAATGCAGTTCGGGATAGAGGCCACCACTTCCATGACGCTATGCGTATTTGACCGGTCACGATTGGGGGATTTGTTCACGACCCAGCCCACACGCGCTTATTCGCTGACATGGATCAGCGCGGCGGAGGAGTATTTTCTAGGTGACGCATTGGCGACAATCGGCCAGCGGGACGCGCGGGAGAGGCTGGCCTGGGCCATGGCGCGCATCTTCGGGCGACTGACCGCGCTTGGTCTGGCAGAGGGGCAGACAGTGCCGTTCCCCTACCGGCAGCAGGATCTTGCAGATGCGGTGGGGCTGTCGCTCGTCCATACCAACAAGATGCTGGCACGCCTAAGACTCGACGGGCTGGCCGATTGGGCGGGCGGGCGGCTCACCGTGCCGGATGTCCAGCGGCTGGCGGCGGCGGCGATGATGGATGAACTCATCCCGCCGCCGCGCCCGATCTTCTGACCGCCCTCAAGCGGCGCGGAGACGCTGCTCCACCAATTCCGCCCAGAACGACGCACCCGCCGGGATCGCCTCATCGTTGAAGTTATAGGCGGGGTGATGGACATCCGCACTGTCGCCATTGCCGATCTGGATATAGGCGCCGGGCACGACCTCCAGCACGTAGGAGAAATCCTCCCCTCCCATCAGCGGCTCGGCGTTGGTATCCACGTCGCCCGCCACAGTGCGGGCCGCTTCGGCGGCGTAGCCGGTCTCTGTCTCCCAGTTGACCGTCGCGGGGTAACCGGGACGCCAGTCTATTTCGGCGTTGCCGCCGAAGGCTCCGGCGATCTGCGGCACCAGTGCCTTCAGCCGCTCCTCGCCCAGCGTGCGCAGTTCCTTTTCGAAGGTTCGGACGGTGCCGCGCAGGGTCACCCGCTCGGGGATGACGTTGAAGGCTTCCGTCTCGGTGCGGAAACTGGTTACGGACACGACGATCGACTTGACCGGATCGGCATTCCGCGAGGCGATAGATTGCAGGGCGATGACGATATGGCTCGCGATCAGCGTGGTGTCGATCGCGGCATGGGGCTTCGCGGCGTGGCCGCCCTTGCCGGTCACTGTGATCTCGAACTCATCCGTCGCAGCATAGAAGGGGCCGGGCCGGATGGAGAACTTGCCCACCTCAAGCCCCGGAGAATTGTGCATGCCATAGGCTTCGGTGATGCCGAATCGCTCGATCATACCATCGTCCACCATGGCCTTGCCGCCTGCCCCGCCTTCCTCCGCGGGCTGGAAGATCAGCGCGACCGTGCCGTTGAAGTTCCGCGTCTCCGCCAGATACTTCGCCGCGCCCAGCAGCATGGCCGTATGCCCGTCATGCCCGCAGGCGTGCATCTTGCCCGGCGTGCGGGAGGCATAGGGAAGCCCCGTGGCCTCATAGATCGGCAGCGCATCCATATCGGCGCGCAAGCCGATCACCCGGTCCGATCCGCTCCGCCCCCGGATGATGCCGACGACGCCGGTGCGGCCGATCCCCTCCACCACCTCGTCGCAGCCGAACTCCCGCAGCTTTTCCGCCACGATGCCTGCCGTGCGGTGGACATCATACATCAACTCGGGGTTTTCGTGGAAATCGCGGCGCCATGCGGCGATCTCCTCCTGTAATTCCGCCAGACGATTCTTGATCGGCATGTCTTGTCTCCTGTCAGACGCCGGGGCCGAGTTCGAGTTTCGACCCATCGGTAAATCGGGACCAGCGAAAGCGGGTCATGTCGTGGCCTGCCGGGCGGCCCGTCACCATGTCGGCGACGATCCTGCCCATGGCGGGGCCGATGCCGAAGCCATGCCCGCTCATCCCCGTCGCCAATGTCAGCCCCGGCAGGGCGGGTATGTGGTCCACCACGGGCACGGCATCCGGCATGGCGTCGATCATGCCCGCCCATGCACGGGCGATGCGCACGGTGCCGAGCTGCGGGAACGCGCGCTGGAACCGTGACCGGAACTGCTCGACGATCCGCTGGTTCGGCTGCGGGTCCAGCACACGCATCCTCTCGAAGGGCGTAACTCCGTCGGGCTTCCAGCGGCGCGGAGTGCTCCATGCGTCGGGATAGCCTTCCGGGGCCTTCCAGACGAAATGGTTGGAGGCGAAGTCGTCGAACAGTGCGGGCAGATACCTGCGGAAGTGGCGGAATGCGTCCGGCCCGATCAGCACCTCGTGGAAGCCGCGGGGAGCGAGCGTGTAACCGCCGTCCTGTCGCCGCCGGAAGGCGTGATCGGTAGCATAGACATTCCCGCCGAACACCTCCGGCAACGGCTCCGTTGCAGCGACGGTGGAGCGGACGGAAAGCTGCGGGATCATGACGCCATGGTTGCGCAGGAAAAGTGAGGACCACGCTCCGCCGGCCAGCACCACCCTGTCGCAGGCCACGCGCCCCTGCTCCGTCACCACCCCCGAGATCCGTCCCGCCGCGATATCGAGCGCGCGGACAGCGCAGTTCTCCAGCACGGCGACGCCCCTGCGCTGCACGGCGCGCGCCAGCGCCGGCACCGCGACCCACGGCTCCGCGCGCCCATCGGACGCCGTCCATAGCCCGCCGACCGCCTCCTGTCCGGCCATCGGCACCATGGCGGAGACTTCCGCCGGAGTCAGCACACGGGTGTCGAGCTGATGCGGCACGGCATTCCGTTCGCGCCAGTCCTCATAATAGGCGAGTTTCTGCGCGTCCCCGGCGATGTAGAGCACCCCCTCGCGCCGGAAGCCCAGGTCTTCGCCCGCGGCCTCCGCCAGCCCCTCCCAGATGCGGCTCGCCTCCATCATGATCGGAAGTTCCGCATGGTCGCGGCCCTGCTGGCGCACCCAGCCCCAGTTGCGGGAGGATTGCTCCCCCGCGATCCGGCCCTTCTCGCAAAGCACGACCTTCTCGCCGCGCTCCGCGAGATACCATGCCGTCATCACACCGATGATGCCGCCACCGATCACCACGACATCTGCCTGCGCGGGAAGCGGGTCGGTGAACTGCACGGGTGTTGTCGCGGTGATGCCCGCCCGAACCGTGAATGCCATGCTTTCCCCTCAGGCCGCCAATTGCCCTACAAGGCGCTGCATGAACGCCCAGCCCGCGTCAAGCTGGGCCACGGTGATATATTCGTCGGGCTGGTGCGCCTGCGCGATATCACCGGGGCCGCAGACGATGGTGGAATAGCCCTTGTGTTGGAAATGTCCGGCCTCCGTGCCATAGCTGACGACCCCTGCCGCGTTCTCTCCGGTCAGGGCGCGGGTGATCTCCTCCGCCCGGCCACCGGCTTCGGGTTTCAGCAGCGGCACGAAGAAGCGCTCCGTCACGGTGATGCTCGCGGCCGGGTTGATGGCCTTCATCCCCGCCTCGACCTCCGCCACGCGCTCGGCCAGACGCCGGCGGTAATCCGCGTTCTCCTCCCCCGGGACGACGCGGAAGGCCATGTCGAGCCAGCAATCCTCCGCCGTGATGTTCCCCGCCGTGCCGCCCCGGATGGTCCCGACATGGATCGTCGTCCACGGCGGGTCGAACATGTTCGCAAGGTCGGTTCGCGGCTTCGCTCGGTTTTCCGCATTCACCTCGTTGGCCCACATGATGAGCCGCGCCGCCTCATGGATCGCGCTGACGCCCTTGTGGAGCATCGAGGAATGGACCGGCACGCCCCGCACATGAACGGCAAGCCCGGACCCGCCCTTGTGGCCCGAGATCGGCTTCATCATCGACGGCTCTCCCACGATGACGGCAGACGCACGCGGCAGCCGCTCCGCCATCTCTGCCACCATCGAAGGAGCACCGACGCAGCCCACCTCCTCGTCATAGGAGAGCGCGATCTGCAACGGACGCCTTACACCTGCCGAAAGCGCCAGCGGCACTGCCGCCAGCGCCAGAGCATCGAACCCCTTCATGTCACAGGCTCCGCGCCCGTAAAGCCGGCCGGCACGCTCCGTCAGCACCCAGGGGTCGCTCGTCCAGCTCTGCCCATCCACTGGAACCACGTCGGTATGGCCTGACAGAACCACACCGCCTTCGGTGTCGGGGCCGACATGGGCGTAGAGGTTGGCCTTGGTGCCTTCGGCATTATAGACGCGATGCGCGCTCACGCCGTGCCCGGCCAGGTAATCCTCCACCCAGTCGATGAGGGGGAGGTTGGAATCGCGGCTGACGGACTGGAAGGAAACCAGCTTCTCCAGGATCTGCCGCGGGGTAAGGGTGGTCATGGTCTTCTCCGGCCCGGCCGTCCCCGCCGGGCGCTCATTCAGGATTGAAGGACGAAGTGGCCCGGACCGACCTCATCGTAGAGGGAGGGAGGGGGCTCGTGGCCGACAGGGAAGATCGGCGAGGGGATGGGCTTGAAGCTCAGATCCTCGCGGATCTTCTTGCGCGACGGATCGGCCACCGGAACGGCGGAGAGCAGAGACCGGGTGTAAGCATGGCGGGGATCCTCGAAGATCGCCTGCCGCGGCCCTATCTCCACGATCCGACCCAGATACATCACACCGACGTGGTGGGAGACCCGCTCCACCACCGCCATATCATGGCTGATGAACAGGAAGGACAGTCCCAGCTCAGCCTGCAGTTCCATCATCAGATTCAGCACCTGCGCCTGCACGCTCACATCGAGCGCCGACACCGCCTCATCGGCGACGATCAGCTGCGGGTTCAAAGCCAGCGCCCGCGCGATCGCCACCCGCTGCCGCTGCCCGCCGGACAGTTCGTGTGGATAGCGCCGCAGGAAGGAGCGCGGCAGTTCCACCCGGTCGAACAGGCCAGCCACGCGCTCTTCCAACTCTGCGCCACTCATCAACCCATAATTGACGATCGGCTCCGCCACCTGATCCGAAAGGCGGCGCTGCGGGTTCAACGAGGCGAAGGGATCCTGAAAGATCATCTGCATCTCGCGCCGCATATCCCGCAACTGAGAGTCGGAAAGCAGGCGCACGTCCTTCCCCTGCATCCAGATGCGCCCCTCGTCCGGCTCCACCAGCCGCAGGATCGACCGGCCCGTGGTGGACTTGCCGCAGCCGGATTCGCCGACCAGCGACAGGGTTTCGCCCACATTGAGCCGAAAGCTCACATCCTCCACCGCGTGGACATTGGCGACCGTCCGTCGCATCAGTCCGCCCTTCACCGGGAAGCGCGTCGTCAGATGCTGGACGTCCAGCAGCACCTTCGGCTCCCGAGCAGGGATGAGGGCGTCTGCAACCTTGGCTGGTTCGGCGCCCATGATACGCATGGGTTCGGGCGCTGACTTGCCACGCATTTCCCCGAGCTTGGGAACGGCGGCGAGCAGCGCCTTGGTGTAGTCCTTCTGCGGGTTGGAGAAGATCTCGTCGACCGTCCCCTCCTCCACCATGTTGCCGCGGAACATCACCACCACCCGGTCGGCCATCTGGGCCACCAACGCCATGTCGTGCGTGATGAACAGCACAGCCGTGCCATGCTCGCGCTTCAGCCGGTCGATGAGGGCGAGGATCTCCGCCTGGATCGTCACGTCGAGCGCGGTGGTCGGTTCGTCTGCGATCAGCAGGCGCGGCTCGCAGGCCATGGCCATGGCGATCACCACGCGCTGCCGCATGCCCCCCGACAGCTCATGCGGATACTGCTTCAGCCGCCGCTCCGGTTCCGGGATGCGCACCTGCCGCATGAGGTCGAGCGCCCGCTCCCGCGCTGCCTCCTTCGACATGCCCTTGTGAACGCGCAGCCCCTCCATCAACTGCCGCTCCACCGTGAACACCGGATTGAGCGAGGTCATCGGCTCCTGAAAGATCATGCCGATCTCGTTGCCGCGGATCGTGCGCATGAGTGAGGGACCCGCCTGCGACAGATCGACCGTCTCCCCCGACTCGCGAGTGAACATGAGCTTGCCGCCCGCGATCTTGCCGCCGCCGTACTGCACAAGCCGCATGAGCGACAGCGAGGTGACAGATTTCCCGGAACCCGATTCGCCGACGACGCAGACTGTTTCTCCCGGGCGGATGGCAAAGCTCACATCCTCCACCCCGACCACGACCCCATCATTGGTATCGAACTCCACCCGGAGCTTTTCCACCGAGACAAGGGGCCTCGCGGCAGTGGGATCGTCAAGCATATGAGTCTCCTTCAAAGGATGGGTCACGCTAGGGAGCAGCCCATGAAAAAGTCAAACTCCGCTTCCCGCGCCGCGTACCCGCCCCGGACGATGGTCTATATTTTGAGCTTATCGCTCATCCCTTGGGCAAAAACCACTGTTTGCGCCGATGAATAGCCTGATCGCGACACAGAGATGATTTGACTTCGTCACACGCCGCGCTTGCAATCGCATCTTCCCGTGACAGAGTGTGGAGGCGAAACGGTCATCGGAAAGCGCCGAGCGGTCAAGGACAAGCAGCCAGAAATGTCGTCCGCCCACAGCCCTCACAGTCCGTCGATCGGGGAAGGAACCCCGGCAGACCGCGCAGTTTCAATTCCAGCAAGGAGACTTCCATGAGACGAACCACGGCCCTGAGGGGAGCGGCGGCGCTGATCGCGCTTCTGCCTGCCGCCGCCATGGCGGAACGCGGCGCGGATGGCCATCTGAACATCATCTATTATCAGGCCCCCTCAATCCTGAACCCCTATCTGTCGGGGGGCACGAAGGACATCGAAAGCTCCTCTCTCATCATTGAGCCGCTCGCGCGATACGACGAAAAGGGTGAGCGCGTCCCCTATCTGGTGGAAGAGATCCCGACGCTGGAGAATGGCGGCGTGTCGCAGGACATGACCTCCATCACCTGGAAGCTGAAGCCGGGGCTGAAATGGTCCGACGGCTCGCCGCTGACCTCCGCCGACGTCGTGTTCACCGCCGAGTACTGCATGGACCCCGAGGGGGGGTGCGCGCAGCTTTCCAAGTTCGAAGGCGTCAAGACGGTCGAGGCCGTGGACGAGCTGACGGTCAAGGTGACCTTCGAAGGACCGAAGCCGAACCCCTACCTGCCCTTCGTCGGCGGCCAGTCCCCGATCATCCAGAAGGCGCAGTTCGCCGAATGTCTCGGCACCAAGGCGCCCACCTGCACCAGCGCGAACTTCGGCCCCATCGGCACCGGGCCCTTCGTGGCGACCGAATTCCGCCCCAATGACGTGATCTCGCTGAAGGCAAACCCCAACTACCGCGACCCGGCGAAGCCCGCCTTCGCCACCGTGACGTTCAAGGGCGGCGGCGATGCGGCGGCGGCGGCGCGTTCGGTGCTGGAGACGGGCGAGTTCGACTATGCCTGGAACCTGCAGCTTCCACCCGAGGTGCTGGAGAAGATGGTGGCCGCCGGCAAGGGAGAGCTCGTCACCGGCTTTGGCACGCTGGTGGAGCGGCTTGAGCTGAACCTGACCAACCCGAGCCCGGCCCTCCCGGCGGAGACGCGTTCGACCCGCAAGGAGCCGCACCCCTTCTTCTCCGACATCCGTGTGCGCAAGGCGCTCTCCATGGCGATCGACCGTCCGCTGCTGACGGAGATCGGCTATGGTCAGGCGGGCCGGGCGACCTGCAACCTCGTCCCCGCCCCGGAAGCCTTCGCCTCCACCGCCAACGACGCCTGCCTGACGCAGGACGTGGCCGGCGCCAAGGCGCTTCTCGACGAGGCAGGCTGGGTTCCAGGGCCGGACGGCATCCGCGTGAAGGATGGCCAGAAACTCGCCATCATCTTCCAGGCACCGGTCAACGCGATCCGTCAGGACTTCCAGGCCCTCATCAAGCAGTGGTGGCAGGATATCGGTGTGCAGACCGAGCTGCGCACTGTCGATCCCTCCGTGTTCTTCGGCGGCGATCCCGGCAGCCCGGACACGTTCCAGAAGTTCTATGCGGACGTGGAGATGTACGCGAACAACTTCGACGGGACGGACCCGGAAGCCTATCTCGCCATGTACAAGTGCAACAACGAGCCGCGCCCGGAAACCGGCTGGCAGGGCGAGAACATCAACCGGTTCTGCGATCCGGCCTATGACGCGCTGATCGACAAGCTGGGCGAGACCGGCGTGTTCGAGGAGCGCACGAAGATCGCCAAGGAAGCGCACGACCTCTACATGCAGCAATCCGTCCTGCTGCCGCTGGTCGATCGCGGTCGGGTATCGGGCAAGTCCAAGACCCTGGGCGGCGTCGTCCTGAACACCTGGGACAGCGAGCTGTGGAACGCGGCCGACTGGTACCGGATCAAGTGATCTGATCCGTCGGGCGTCCCGCCTTTCCGGGTGGGGCGCCCCTCCCCCGGCCATCTCCGCCGCACGCTCCACGAGGCGCCATGTTCACCTATACGCTCCGCCGGCTCCTGCTGGCGATCCCGACCCTGCTGTTCATCTCGCTGGTCATCTTCCTGCTTCTCGACCTCGCTCCCGGCGATCCGATGGCGCAGATGCCGCTGACCATTCCCCCCGAAGTGCGTGACAAGATGCGCGAGGCGCTCGGCCTCAACGAACCGATCTATGTCCGCTACGGGCTGTGGCTCTACCAGTTCTTCTGGGTGGAACCGCTGCATATCCTCGGCAATCTCACCGGCCACGAATTCGCCGCCGGTCAGCAGCGCATCCTGTCCTGGCAGAGCCGCAGCCCGGTGGCCGATGTCATCGCGCAACGCCTCCCGCAGACGCTCTGGGTCGTGGGCCTGTCCTATGTGGTCGGCGTGCTGCTCGCGCTGCCCATCGGGATCATCTCCGCCTATCGGCAGTATTCCTGGTTCGACCAGATCGGCACTTTCGTCTCCATGATCGGTTATTCGGTGCCCACCTTCTTTACCGGGGTGCTGATGATCGTGATCTTCTCCGTCTATCTCGGATGGTTTCCCTCCATCTACGATACGACGCTGGTGGTGAATTCCTGGGACACCTTCCTCCAGCAGGCGCGGCAGATGGCGATGCCGGTCTTCGTGCTCGCGCTCTACAACGCCAGCCAGATCAGCCGGTTCATGCGCGCCTCCATGCTCGACAATCTCAACCAGGACTACGTGCGGACGGCACGGGCCAAGGGGCTGTCGGAAAAGACGGTGGTCCTTACCCATGTGCTGCGCAACTCCCTGATCCCGGTCATCACGGTAATCGCGCTTGGTGTGCCGACGATCTTCGGGGGAGCGATCATCACGGAACAGGTTTTCAAGGTGAATGGCCTGGGGCAACTCCTCATCACCGCGATCTATGCCAATGACATCCCGATGGTGCAGACCCTGACCTTCATCTTCGCGGTGCTGATCGTGCTTTTCAACCTGATCGCCGACATTCTCTACGGCATTCTGGACCCGAGGATCCGCTATGACTGATGCAACACTGGCCAAGACCGCGGCCAAGCCGCCCCGCAGTCAGTGGGTGGACATCTGGCGGCAGTTCCGCAGTCACAAGGGTGCGCTGATCGGTGCGATGGTGTTCCTGCTGATCGTGTTCGGCGTCGTCTTCGGCCCCTATCTGTGGCACGCGGATCCGACGACCATCGACATCCGCGCGCGCAATCAGGGCCCGAGCCTGCTGCATCCGCTGGGCACCGATCAGCTTGGCCGCGACATGCTGGCGCGGATGATGTCGGGGGGACGGGTTTCCGTCGCCGTGGGGCTGACGGCGATGGTGTTGTCGATGATTCTCGGTACGCTGGTGGGCGTGGTCGCGGGATATTTCCGGCGGCTGGACGGCCCGCTCATGCGGCTGACGGACCTGTTCCTCGCCCTGCCGCTGCTGCCGCTGCTGCTGGTCATGGTGCTGCTGTTCCGGGAGCCGCTTTCCGGCTGGCTCGGGCCGGAGATGGGCACCTTCCTGCTGATCGTGACCGCCATCGGCGTCACGAGCTGGATGCACACCGCGCGCATCGTGCGGGGTGACGTTCTTGCCATCAAGGAACGGGAATTCGTGCTCGCCGCGCGCTCCATCGGCACGCGGCCGAACAAGATGATCCTGCGTCACATCCTCCCCAACATCCTCTCGCCGATCATGGTTTCCGCCACGTTGGGGATCGCCACAGCGATCATCACGGAAAGCTCGCTCTCCTTTCTCGGTCTGGGGTTCCCGCCCGATTTCCCGACCTGGGGAAGGCTGCTCTACGATGCGGTGGACTACCTCCAGCAATACCCCGAGCGAGTGATCTGGCCGGGGTTGGCCATCTCACTCACGGTGCTGTCGGTGAACTACATCGGCGACGGCCTGCGCGACGCGCTCGATCCCCGTATCCGGGGCCGGTGAGACTTCCGGCAGGCAGGCAAGGCGCCCCCGGGGGCGCCTTTTCGTTTCGCACAGATCGTTTCGCTCAGAACAGGACGCGCCAGAAAAAGCTCCGCGGCGGGGTGGCGCCTCCCCTCTGTCGGCCAGCCGTAGCGGCGCTGTCGCAATGGATGCATTCGCGCGGGGCATCGGAACAAAGGAAGAAATAGCCCGCCGCCGCAGTCTTCGGAAAAGCCAGCATGATGAAATACCTCAAATGAAAAGGCGCCCGGCAATCACCGGGCGCCTAATATTTTAGCAGATTATGGCTGTTTCAGCCAGTCTCAGTTGATCAGCGGCAGGAGCTGGTCCAGCGACTTCTTGGCATCGCCGTAGAACATCCGCGTGTTGTCCTTGTAGAACAGCGGGTTCTCGATCCCCGAATAGCCGGTTCCCGCGCCACGTTTCGACACGAACACCTGCTTGGCCTTCCACACCTCCAGCACCGGCATCCCCGCGATGGGGGAGTTCGGATCTTCCTGTGCAGCGGGGTTCACCACGTCGTTGGAGCCGATGACGATGACCACATCCGTGTTCGGGAAGTCGTCGTTGATCTCATCCATCTCCAGCACGATGTCGTAGGGCACCTTCGCCTCGGCCAGCAGCACGTTCATGTGCCCGGGCAGACGGCCCGCGACCGGGTGTATGCCGAAGCGCACTTCCTTACCCGCCGCGCGAAGCTTGCGGACCAGTTCCGACACCGACTGCTGCGCCTGCGCGACCGCCATGCCGTAGCCCGGCACGATGACGACGGAATCCGCATCGTTCAGCGCGGCGGCAACACCCTCCGCGTCGATGGCGATCTGTTCGCCGGTGATCTCCATCGCGGGGCCCGTGGTGCCGCCGAAGCCGCCGAGGATCACGCTCACGAAGGAGCGGTTCATCGCCTTGCACATGATGTAGGACAGGATCGCACCCGACGAGCCGACCAGCGCGCCCACCACGATCAGCAGGTCGTTGCCCAACGTGAAGCCGATCGCCGCCGCCGCCCAACCGGAGTAGCTGTTCAGCATGGAGACCACGACGGGCATGTCCGCGCCACCGATCCCCATGATCAGGTGCCAGCCGATGAAGCCCGCGAGGATCGCCGTGACGATCATCGTCCAGATGCCCGCACCGTTGAAATACATCACCCCGAGGATGATGCAGACCAGCAGCGCGGCGAGGTTGAGCAGATGGCCGCCCGGCAGCTTCTTCGGCTTGCCATCCACCTTGCCGGCCAGTTTGCCGAAGGCGACGACGGAGCCGGTGAAGGTCACCGCGCCGATGAAGATGCCGAGGAACACCTCCACCTTCATGATGGCGAGTTCGACGCCGGACTTGTGCGCCAGAACCGCCGCAAACCCGGAGAAGGTCTCCGGCGCGGCGCCGGAAGCGAGCAGGCGCGCGACCCGGCCCGCCTCAAGCTCCGCGTTGAGCGCGATGATCACGGCGGCGAGGCCGACGAGGCTGTGCATCGCCGCGACGAGCTGTGGCATCTCCGTCATCCCGACGCGGGAGGCGAGCACCACACCCGCCGCACCGCCGATGACGACCATCAGCAGGACGAGCCAGTCGCCGTGCACGCCGGGCGCCAGAAGCGTCGCGATGAAGGCCAGCGCCATGCCGGCGATGCCATACCATACCGCGCGTTTCGCGCTTTCCTGACCGGACAGGCCGCCCAGCGACAGGATGAACAGGACCGCCGCCGCGACATAGACGGCAGCAACCATTCCAAGGGACATGATTTCCGCCTCCTCAGCTCTTCTGGAACATGGCAAGCATCCGGCGCGTGACCAGGAAGCCGCCGACGATGTTGACGGAAGTCATAAGCACGGCAAGCGCCGCAAGGATCGTGACGAGCCAGGAGCCGGAACCGATCTGCAGGATCGCCCCCACGATGACGATGGAGGAGATCGCGTTCGTCACAGCCATCAGCGGCGTGTGCAGCGAATGGCTGACGTTCCAGATCACCTGGAAGCCGACGAAGCAGGCCAGCGCGAACACAACCATATGCTGCATGAAGCTCACCGGTGCAAAGCTGCCGAGCACCAGCAGGATGAGCGTGCCGACCACGAGCAGACCCACCTGGTTGAGTGTCGCCTTGCGGAAGGCAGCGGTTTCGGCTGCGCGCTTCTCTTCCGGCGTCAGTTCCTTTTCCTTGGGCTTAGGCTTCGCCGCGGCGATGGCCTGCACCTTGGGCGGCGGCGGCGGGAAGGTGATCGTATTGTCCTTCACCACGGTCGCGCCGCGGATCACGTCATCCTCCATGTTCTGAACAACCTGCCCGTCCTTGGCGGGGGTCAGGTCGGTCATCATATGGCGAATGTTGGTCGAATACAGCGCGGAGGACTGCGTGGCCATCCGGCTGGGGAAGTCGGTGTAGCCGACGATGGTCACGTCATTGTCGGTGACGATCTTCTGGTCCGGCACCGTCAGCTCGCAGTTCCCGCCCCGTTCGGCAGCGAGATCGATGATGACGGAGCCGGGCTTCATCGCCTCGACCATGTCCTTCGTCCAGAGCACCGGCGCGTCCCGGCCCGGGATCAGCGCGGTGGTGATGACAATGTCCATCTCCGGCGCCAGCTCACGGAACTTGGCAAGCTGCTTTTCACGGAACTCGGGGCTGGAGGGCGCGGCATAGCCCCCCGTGGCAGCGCCGTCCTGGCTTTCCTCGAAGTCGAGGAACACGAAGTTGGCACCCATGGATTCGATCTGTTCGGCCACTTCCGGCCGCACGTCGAAGGCATAGACGATGGCACCGAGAGAGGTGGCCGCGCCGATGGCGGCAAGACCTGCCACACCGGCGCCCACGATCAGCACCTTTGCGGGGGGCACCTTGCCCGCCGCCGTCACCTGCCCGGTAAAGAAGCGGCCGAAGTTGTTCGCCGCCTCGATCACTGCCCGGTAGCCGGCGATGTTGGCCATGGAGGAGAGCGCGTCCATCTTCTGCGCGCGAGAAATCCGCGGCACCATGTCCATCGCGATGACGTTGGTGCCCCGGTCCTTCAGACGCTCCATCAGGTCCTTGTTCTGGGCCGGATAGAGGAAGGAAATCAGAAGCTGGCCGGAATGAGTGAGATCTGCTTCTGTCTCCGTCGGCGGGCGCACCTTGGCGACGATGTCGGAAAGCTGGAACAGCTCCTCCTCCGTCGGCACTACGCGCACGTTCGCTGTCCTGTAGGCTTCATCCGTGAAACCCGCCTTCAGCCCCGCTCCGCTCTGGATCAGGCAGTCGTATCCAAGCTTTTGAAGCTGAAGCGCGCTGTCGGGCGTCATCGCCACGCGCGCTTCTCCCTCGAAGCTCTCCTTCGGCGCCCCTATTCTCACACTCGTGTCCCTCTCTTGGATCGTTCTTCGTTGCGAGCCGGTATGGCCAATGAAATGTGGCTTCGCAACAAACTATGCGCCTCGCCGCCGGGCAGAGGCAAAAATGGCCTAGAAAATCGCATTTGCGCAACGCCGTTCCACGAGCCTGCCATCGGGTGGAACGGCAGTCTCAAGATCGTTAGCGCTAACCCCGAACGGGGGCGCGCCATGCCGCACGAATCGTCACAGGTTTGTCGGAATTTTCTGCAGAACCGGCAGGAGTGTTGCCATTTCCGGGCCGTGATCCATGCCCGTCAGCGCCTTGCGGAGCGGCATGAACAGGCCGCGCCCCTTGCGCCCCGTCGCCGCCTTCACCGCGCCCGTCCAGGTGCCCCACGTGGTTTCGTCATGCGGTGCGGGCGGCAGAAGCGAGAGCGCGGTGGCCACGAACTCCTCGTCCTCCGGCGCGACCACGGGCTCCGCGCCCTCCGATACCAGTTTCCACCACCCGTCGAGGTCGGCGAGCACGGTGATGTTGTCCTTCACCGCGTTCCAGAAAGGCGCCGCCATTTCCTCCGGCACGCCAATCGCCGCGAGCCGCTCCTTCACCGCGGAAAGCGGCAGGGACTGCACGTATTTCTGCGTGAGCGGGAACAGATCGTCCGGGTCGAACTTGGTCGGCGCCGCGCCGAACTGGTCGAGCGAGAAGTTCTCCGCGATCTCGTCGAGGGAATGAAACAGCTCCACCGGTTGAGAGGAGCCAAGCCGCGCCATAAGCGACAGCAGCGCCATCGGCTCCACCCCCTGCGCCCTCAGGTCGCGGAGGGAGAGCGTGCCGAGCCGCTTGGACAGCCCCTCGCCCTGCGCACCCGTCAGCAGGCTGTGGTGCGCGAAGTCGGGCGGCGTTGCACCCAGCGCCTCGATGATCTGGATCTGCGTCGCGGTATTCGTCACGTGGTCAGAGCCGCGCACGATATAGGTCACGCCCATATCGACGTCATCGACCACCGAGGCGAAGGTATAGAGCACTTGCCCATCCGCCCGGATCAGTACCGGATCGGACACGGAAGCCGCGTCGATGGAGATCTGGCCAAGGATCCCGTCCTGCCACTCCGTCCGCTCCTGATCGAGCAGGAAGCGCCAGTATCCCGGCTGCTCCAGCCGCTTGGCATCCTTCTCCGCATCCGTCAGTTTCAGCGCCGCGCGATCATAGACCGGAGGCTTGCCCATGTTGAGCTGCTTCTTGCGCTTGAGGTCCAGCTCCACCGGGGTTTCGAACACCTCATAGAGCCGCCCCTTCTGGCGAAGCTCCGCGGCGCAGGTCTCATACCGGTCCAGCCGGTCGGACTGCCGCTCCAGCCGGTCCCACGTCAGCCCCAGCCATTCGAGATCCTCCATGATCCCGTCGGCATATTCCTGCTTGGACCGCTCCCGGTCGGTATCGTCGAGACGCAGGATGAAGGTTCCCCCCGCCTTCCGCGCGATCAGGTAGTTGAACAGCGCGGTGCGAAGGTTGCCGACATGGAGATAGCCGGTCGGCGAGGGCGCGAAGCGGGTCGTGGTCATGGTCGGACTCCTGTTGAGGCTGCTCTTTCACAGACGGTCGCTTTTGTCCATAACAGCGACAGGAGACATGCCATGACCGAAGAAGAACTCGACGAGAATCTGCTCTGGGCGGGCACCACCCCGCCTTCGCTTGAGGATATGGAGGCGCTGGCGCGGGAAGCCATCGCCGCGCTGCCGGGCCAGTTCCGCGCGGAGGCGCTGAAGGTCGCACTCCGCGTCGAGGATTTCGCGCCGGAGGATCTGCTGGCGGAGATGGAAATGGAGGATCCGTTCGAGCTGACCGGCCTCTACGAAGGCATCCCACTGCCGGAGAAATCCGTGATGGATCAGCCGATGCGGCCCGATACGATCTGGCTGTTCCGCAGGCCCATCCTGGACGAATGGGTGGCGCGGGGGGATGTCGCACTCGGCGATCTGGTCGGCCATGTGGTGGTCCATGAACTGGCTCACCATTTCGGCTGGTCGGACGAAGATATCGCCACCATCGACCGCTGGTGGGAATGACGTCAAGGTCGGGCGCTGCTCCTGAGCAGACATCCCGCAGGAGAGCCGGACTAGTCCGGGTCTGCCTAAGCGGGCCTGCCTGACCGGGCCGGCGGTCGGGAGGCCCAACACCGCCTCGCCAGCGAAACGGCCGTGCTGCGCGGGCTCGACCATGCCGTTTCCTCGCCGGCGCGGCGGGCCATATTTTTTGTGGGCCGTATCGTCTGCGGAGGGCAGCGGAGGACGAGGTGCGTCGGGTCTCCTGAGAAGCCAAACAGCGCATTCGCAAAGCTCGGCGGGACAGCCGGGAGTGATCTCTGCCGTGTCGTGGGATCATCCCTTGCTGCTCTCCAGTAAACCGGGGGCGGTTCAGAGCGACCCTTCGACCTGCCGGACCATAGCCGCCGGAGGGCTGCCCTACCGAGCCGGACCCCATCTTCCCCGATGGAGCCACGCACCCTCCGGTTCGCGATCAGAGGCTGTCTTCACAAAGCGCATAACAGCCACACGCACGCAAAGACCGGCGCCTCCCCGTGCCGGATCGGCCGGGAGCGTGCCGAAACTCGGCTCCAGCGATGTGCAGAGAAGCTTTGCTCCCCTCTGTGTCCAATGACATCTTCTTGCGGACTGATGTCCTGAATGTTGCGTGTGGTTGGATTTCTATTTTAAATCAATGCGATAAGATGAGGAACCGCCCCACCCCTCCTCAACTCGCAGCCGGAGCTTGCTACCGAAGCTGCGGGCTGCGGGCTGCGGGCTGCGGGCTGCGGGCTGCGGGCTGCGGGCTGCGGGCTGCGGGCTGCGGGCTGCGGGCTGCGGGCTGCGGATAAAGCCATTGGCAGCCGTATCAACCACTTTCTCGCTCCTTCGCACACCTTCATGGCGGAGTCGTCGTCCCCCGCTTCAATCACGAAACGGTTGAGATAACCGTTGGCCGGAGCAGCCAAGGCGTAACGGCATAATCATACCCACAGCAACGATTTCCCAAGGGTGCTGGCGTGCTGGCGTGCTGGCGTGCTGGCGTGCTGGCGTGCTGGCGTGCTGGCGTGCTGGCGTGCTGGCGTGCTGGCGTGCTGGCGTGCTGGCGAACACGCGCGCACCCGTTCCATTGTCCACCGCCTTCCCTGCGGCGTCGCGTCGCAGCGGGGACAATCAGGCGCAGACTTCTCCGATCCCTGCGCTACCCTTCAGGGCCAAAGCAGCACAGGAGAACCGCCATGACCGGATTGACCCGCCGGACGGCCCTGGTGAGCGGAGTTGCCGCTCCGTTTCTCGCGACCCTTCCCGTCGTTTCCCCAGCCAGCGCAGCCGCGCCCGCACTCGGAATCTCCATGCCCACGCATTATCGCTTCCCCCTTGGCGCGATGGAGGTGACGACCGTCCTCGCAGGCTCCGGCGCGATGCAGGATATCCATGCGACCTTCGGCCTCAATGCCAGCGCGGAGGAATTCGCCGCGCAAGCCCACGCCTATTTCCTGTCCGACAGCGAGGGGCGGAACGGCTATGCTCCGACCGTGGTGAATACGGGGGAAATGTTGCTGCTGTTCGATACCGGGCTGGACGGCACGGCGACGGCGGCAGCGCTCGGCGGCGCGGGTATCGATCCCGCCAGCATCGACGTCGTTGTCCTCACCCACATGCACGGAGACCATATCGGCGGGCTGATGACACAGGGCGCACCCACCTTCGCCAATGCACGTTACGTAATGGGAAGGGCTGAGTTCGACTACTGGGCGACGACGGGCAATGAGCGCTTCGAGTCCCACGTCCGCCCGCTGGCCGACAGGACAGCTTTCATCGCGGGCGGTCATGAGGTCGCACCGGGCATCACCGCGATCGAGACCTTCGGCCACACACCCGGACATCTCTCCTTCCGTGTGGAGAGCCAAGGGCGGGTTCTGATGATTCTGGGCGATGTAGCGAACCATTACGCCTTCTCTCTCGCCAAGCCGGACTGGCACGTCCGCTTCGACATGGACAAGGACAAGGGCGCCCAGACGCGGCGCGCCATTCTCACCCGGCTGGCGGAGGAGCGGATCCCCTTCATCGGCTACCACATGCCTTTCCCGGCTGTCGGCTTCGTCGGTGCCGAAGGGGAGGATTTCCGCTTCTTTCCCGCGACGTACCAGTTCCTTCTTGGCCAGTCTTCGGACTGACCGTTCGGCGCTGCGCTCCGGGGGTGACGGGCATTCCCCGAACTGGCGTCGCCGCCGCGTGGGTTTCGGCACCCCTGACAGAAGGGGATTTCCGCATGATCGACCTGGACCCGTTACGGCAGGCGCAGGCTCTCTGGGCCGTGATGGAGCGAGCGACCTGCGGAAGATACATGTCGGACCCGACCCGCTGCACCTGCACCTGCACCTGCACCGACAAATATCCGCTCCGCACAACCGGAAACCGTGGGGTGCACCCTTCTCCGCCGGAGCGATCCCGTGGCAGGCGCGGGCATATTTCTCCGAAGCTGCCTGCCGCGCGCTGGCTGGATCGAAAGCCCGCTCCCTTGGCCGTGGGTATTTCAGAACTCTGCCCCAGCTTGGCGCAGCCGGATTCTCCTTCAACTCGGTGACCAATGACCAATGACCAATGACCAATGACCTCATCTGCCTGCGTTAATGGCCTGCAAACAGCCTCAGGACGAAATTTCACTCCACATCGCTGCTGAAAGACGATCTTTGAAACAGCTTCTCCCGCTCCAAACCCAAGGGGCGCTTACCTCTCGACATGCCTCGGACGTAGATCTGGCCCCGTTCCATCGACACCGCCTGGAGCGCAGGCAAAGACCCGGACGCAGTTCCACAGAGCAACCGCCGGAGAGGGGCGAGAGTGGGCATCGCGGTAAGAGGGTGCAGTATGGAGCGCACCGAGCCTACTGGAGCGAGGGCACGTACGGGATCGATGCATTTCTTCCGGTAGTTGCTCGTCACTGATGGAGGGAATATCGCCTGCCTCAACGATGCAGCCAGCCGAAGCTCCTGCGCGCGCAGGCGAGAGGACCCATACAGTATCAGCATCGTCATCGCTGTCTGGCCGAAGTTCCCGCGCGCAGGCAGGCGAGAGGACCCCATTCGACACGGAACCCAATGAGCCACTGCGGGCGGGGTAGATCGCCGGACAGCATGGTGCGCGTCAGACGCGGCGGGTGACGGGTGCCGGTTTCTCTGCCATCGCTGCTTCCAGATGCGCGCGCAGGAGCCTGTCCATCGCCGCCCGCGCCTGAAGACTGCCCACCCGGTCGAAGCCGAAGCTCCGCACCATGCGCCAGTGACCATGTACAAGGCTTACGAAGACAAAGGCTATCTCCTCGCAGGCGGCGGGCGACAAGCTCGGATAGCTTTCCGATGTCGCCGCGACGATGGACAGCCGAAGTTCATCCTGCCGCGCCGCCAGCGCCTCCAGCAGATCGGGCGCACGACAGGCCAGCACGACCAGCGCATCCTCCACCGGTTGGAGCGCTCCGCGCGGCTGGTCCCCCTCGTCCAGCAGGCCAAGGTGATAATCGAACAGCACACCCAGCCGGCTTTCGTCGCTGCGGGTAAGCCCAGTCTCCATTCCGCCCTGCTGGCTTTCCGAAATGGCCTGCGATACCGCGCTTATCAGACTTTCCGCATCGGGAAAGTAGTGCCGCACCAGCTGACGCGACATTCCCGCTTCTCTCGCCACAGCGTCATAGGACAGAAATGGCAGGCCCTCCCGCTGAAGCGCAGAGACAGCGCTCGCCACAATCTCCTGACGTCTGAGATCCGCCACAGACTTCGGCATGATTGTTCCCCCCTTGGGCACCTCCCCGTGCCTTTCACAATGCTAACGCGCTCCGGCGATCCTGCCAGCCCCCATTGCACGCGATGCCGCTTGAAGAGTTGATTTCTCAAAGATTTTGAGATTTTACCGCCCCCGACACCAACGGCGGCAGCGCCGCGACGCAGAAGGAGCGGGCGATGGCGGAGACGCGGGACCATGGCGGCGGCCTCGACGCGGCGCGCGCGCGGCATGGCGGTGATGCGGCAGAGTGGCTGGACCTGTCCACAGGCATCAACCCGGAGGCCTATCCGCTTCCCGTCTTCCCCCCCGAAATCTGGAACCGCCTGCCTGATCGGGATGCAGCAGCGGCGTTGGAGGAGGCTGCCCGGACGTTCTGGCGTGTGCCGCGGGCAGCGGCGGTGCTCGCGGCGCCGGGGGCCTCCGCGCTGATCGCGCGCATCCCGCGGCTGCTGCCACCGGGCCGGGTGGAGATACGGGGGCCCACCTACAATGAACATGCCGCCTCCTTTCTGGCGGCGGGCTGGAAGGAGGGACCGGGAGGCGCGCGGGTGCTGGTGCACCCCAACAACCCTGACGGCAGGCTTCACGCCGCGCCGGGGGCAGGCGGGGGGCCGGAGGCGCTCACCGTGATTGATGAGAGTTTCTGCGACGTGCTGCCCGGGGCGAGCCTCATTGCCCTCTCCGCCCGACCCGGCACGCTGGTGCTGAAAAGCTTCGGCAAGTTCTGGGGACTGGCAGGGGTGCGGCTGGGCTTTGCCATCGGCGACCCCGTGCTGATCGCCGGTCTGGGCGAAGCGCTCGGCCCCTGGCCCGTCTCCGGCCCCGCGCTGGCGATCGGGCGCGCCGCGCTGTCCGACGAGGGTTGGGCCGCGCGGACCCGCGCACGGCTTGGACATGATGCAGTGCGGCTGGACGGCATCATGACAGCACGCGGCGCGCGCCTGGCGGGCGGAACCCCGCTGTTCCGGCTCTATGATGTCGATAGCGCGCGGGAGTGGCAGGAGCGTCTGGCCCGCGCCCGTGTCTGGAGTCGCATTTTCCCCTATAGCGACCGCTGGCTCCGCCTTGGCATGCCTCCGGGCGATGGCTGGGCACGGCTGGAGGGGTCATGGTGATGCAGCCGCTGGCACTCGCGGCGGCTCTGGCTCTGGACGCAGTGTTCGGCGAGCCGGAAAGGCTCTGGTCGCGGGTGCCGCATCCCGCGGTCATCATGGGTCGCATGATCGACGCGATGGATCGCCGCTTGAACAGGGGAGCCTGGAGACGGGCGAAAGGGGCGGTGGGGCTCGGCCTGCTCGTGCTCCTTGCCCTGCTGGCGGGACGGCTGGTCGCGGCGCTGCCGTGGGGCGGGCTTCTGGAGGTGCTGGCCGCCGCAGTTCTGCTGGCGCAGCGAAGCCTTGCCGATCACGTGGCGGCCGTGGCGACCGGTCTCCGCGCGAGCCTCGCCGAAGGCCGAAGGGCGGTAGCCCGGATCGTCGGGCGGGATACGGCGGCGATGGATGCGCCCGCCGTCGCGCGCGCGGCGATAGAAAGCGCGGCGGAGAACCTCTCGGACGGCGTCGTCGCCCCCGCCTTCTGGTTCCTTGTCGGCGGGTTGCCGGGCATTCTCATCTATAAGCTCGTCAACACCGCCGACAGCATGATCGGCCACCGCACCCCCCGGCATGAGGAGTTCGGCTGGGCAGCGGCGCGGCTGGACGATCTTCTGAACCTCGTCCCCGCGCGGCTGACGGCGCTGCTGATCGCTCTCGCCCACGGGCGAGCCGACGCATGGCGGGTCATCCTGCGGGATGCGCCGCTGCATCGCTCGCCGAATGCAGGCTGGCCGGAGGCGGCGATGGCAGCCGTGCTCGGCATCGCACTCTCCGGTCCTCGGAGCTACCACGGAGAGCGGCGTGACTTTCCCTATGTCAACGCTGAGGGGCGCCATGACATCGGTGCGGCGGAGATCGACGCGGCCGTGGCCGCGCTCTGGCGGGCATGGGCGCTGATGCTGGCGCTGGTGCTTCTGGTCTGGCTCATTACCTGACAGGTTTCTGAATAAGGCTTTTGGGGCTGTATTGGAGCGGGAAGCATCCGCAAGCCGACAAACTTCGGCCCGAAATCCAGACATTTCGGATCACACCGGGCCGATTTCCCGATTTTCAAGCGTTGGGTATGAGACGCGTGAACTTTTACAGCAGCCTGCCAAGGGCCTTGCCCGGATACCACCCCGCCCTAGCTTCGCGAAAGGAGGACCCCCATGCGCGCCACCCTGTTCCCTGCCCTGCTGGGCCTTGTCGCCCTCGCGGGCACCGCATCCGCCCAAAGCGTGCCCTGCGGCGGCGACTTCGGACGCTTCGTCGCCGGCCTGAAGCAGGAAGCGGGCGCGAACGGTCACTCCGCACAGGCCGCCGACCGCTTCTTCGCCAACGTGCGCCGCGACCCCAAAGTGATCGCCGCCGACAATTCGCAAGGCGTCTTCCGCAAGACATTCACCGATTTCTCCAGCGCGCTCATCAGCGGGAACCGGATGGCCAACGGCGTGGCCAACGGCAAGAAATACGCCGGACTGCTCAAGGAGGCGGAGCGGCGCTACGGCGTGCCGCCGGGGGTGATCCTTGCCTTCTGGGGATTCGAGACCGACTACGGCGCCGTGCAGGGCAACTTCAACACGGCGAATGCGCTCGTCACCCTCGCGCATGACTGCCGCCGTCCCGACCTGTTCCGCCCGCAGGTATTCGCCGCGCTCTCACTCTACGAAAAGGGCGCGTTCGACCCGGCCACCACCACCGGAGCCTGGGCAGGGGAGATCGGGATGATCCAGATGCTGCCCAAGGACATCCTCGAACGCGGGGTGGACGGCGATGGCGACGGGCGGGTGACGCTGAAAACCTCCATCCCCGACGCGATCATGTCGGGTGGACGGATGCTTGCCGATCACGGCTGGAGGCGTGGGGAGCCATGGCTTCAGGAAGTCACGGTTCCCGACCAGATGGACTGGAGCCTGAGCGGGCTGGACACGCCGCGCCCCGCTGCGGACTGGCTGCGCATGGGGGTGAAGCCGCGCGGCGGCGGCAAGGTCGCCGCCAACCTGAACGCGGCCCTGCTACTGCCGCAGGGGCGCAAGGGCCCGGCATTCCTCGCCTATCCGAACTATTATGTGTTCTTCGACTGGAACAAGAGTTTCGTCTATGTGACGACCGCCGCCTATTTCGCCACCCGCCTCTCGGGCGCCCCGGCCTTTGACCCCGGCAACCCGGACCCGCCGCTCACCGACGCGCAGATGACCCTGCTTCAGCAGAAGCTCACCGCGCACGGTCATGATGTGGGCGCGATAGATGGCGTCCTGGGCGCGATGACCCGCAGCGCCGTGCAGAAGGAGCAGGCGCGCCTCGGCCTGCCCGCGGATGCATGGCCCACCCGAACCCTTCTGGACAGGCTCTGACCCATGACGCAAGCGACCGCTGAAACACTTGCCGATGCTCTACCCCATGTGCTTGCCGCGCCAAAGGACGATGCACCGATCAGGACGCTCTGTTTCCGCCGGGGCTTCGGAAAGCGCGACTTCCGCGACAGCCTGACCCTTACCGTCGCGGAGGGCGTGCCCGGCGAGCGCTGGATGAAACATCCCTGGATGAAGCTGGCGGATGGTAGCCCTGACCCTCGCATACAGATATCCATTCTCGGCACCCGCGTGGTGGAGGCTGTGGTGACAGAGCCGGAGATGCTCCATCCCGGCGACACCATCGTCGCGGATATGGATTTCTCGGAGGAGAACCTCCCCGTCGGCACACGGCTTCGGATCGGTACAGCAGTGGTGGAAGTATCCGACCTGTGGAACGATGCCTGCGTGAAGTGGAAAAAACGCTACGGCAAGCCCGCCTTCGACTGGATCCGTGCCCCCGGTCACGCAGAACTGAGGCTCCGGGGTGTGCTCTGCCGGATCGTAGAGGACGGGGAAGTGACGCTGGCGGATCGCATTCGCAAGATTTAGCGCCGCTGCAGGAACCGGGTCGGGTCGTGAACGTTTCCACTGCATTGAAATGGAGGAGGAAACCATGGCAAAAACTTACCTCGTCGCAGCCCTTCTTTGCGTTTCGGTCGTCGCCGCTTGCGGCAATACACGTGGGCAGCGGGTTGCCACCGGTGCGCTTGGCGGCGCCGCTGCGGGGCAGGTGATCGCCAAGGAGCCCATCGCAGGGGCGGCCGTCGGTGGACTTATTGGTGCTGTCCGCTAAGCATCAGATAGATTCCTGACAAATATCCGACGCGGAATGATAGCTGCCAGATTGACGGCAGTTTAACAAGCGAGGGCGAGTCGCTCACAGCGGGATTGCGCTACCCGAGGGAAGCTGCGGGCGCAGGTGCGTTGGCGGGCTTCTGAGAAGCGTCTTGCCCAAGCGCCGGAAATCCGCAAATCGGCGCGAAAACGCCGGAAGTGTAGTGATTTCCAGCTGAATTTCTTCAGATTGCGAACTATTTTCGCTCCAGCACAGCCCAGAAAGCCTTTTCAGCGCCTGCTGGACGAGGGTTCTGTGCTTGCAGGGTTAGGGGGTCAAATGGGTTAACGCTCAGGACCCACTGATGTGAGTCGCTCGATCTGATTCAGGCTCCTGAGGAGGCTGGATATAAGTGACCTGTATTGGCTGACGGACGAGCGGATGGCTCGGCTGGCGTGTTATTTTCCCAAGACCCACGGCAAGCCGCGTGTTAACGACCACCGAGTGTTGAGCGGGATCATCTTCATCAACCTCAACGGCCTGCGCTGGCGGGATGCGCCGGCGGCCTATGGCCATCGTGCCGCGTCAGCGGGCTATGCCGCATTGTGTCGCTGACAGAGGCTCGGTCGGCGGGCGGGGGGTTCGGATGCTGAGCGGTGTTGAATCGGTCTGCCTCGATCCCATGAAATCCGCTATCGGCTCGGCCTCCCACCCTCCAGACGCGCGGCTTTGGGGGCCGAACCGCCGTGCGACCGGCCTGTGGCGTTCTAAGCCTCCGTTTCCGACTTCGGATGAGCGGCCGAGCCATGTTTCTCGATCGCCACTGGACGGCGCCAATACCGCGAACGCCCGCGCCAGCACCTCCACCTCCGCCTGACCCAAGCGGACTGACGATGTTAAAGCATCTGCTGTGGGCAATAGACCGCAGGCGCGGCCTTCAGCGCATGGTTCGGTTCGGTATAAGGACGATGCCCGGATCAACCCCGGGTGCGACCGGATACCAATTCCGAGGGTTCCGCGGCAACGGAGGCAGAAGCCAGCCAAACGGCCATGAATCGGCCAGAACGCGCAAGCTGTTCCCTGCCTCATCGCCGACGATTACGCTTTAGCCAATCGAACGATCCCATTCACGGGTCCGGGACTATGCCACCAGTGCCTCCGCCCGTGTCAGATCGACGGAGACGAGCTGACTCACCCCCTGCTCCTGCATGGTGACACCGAACAGGCGGTCCATCCGGGCCATCGTCACCGCGTGATGCGTAATGACGAGAAAGCGGGTGCCGGTGCGGCGCGTCATCTCGTCCAGCAGATCGCAGAACCGACCGACATTGGCATCGTCCAGCGGGGCGTCGACCTCGTCGAGCACGCAGATCGGCGCGGGATTGGCAAGAAACACCGCAAAAATCAGCGCCATCGCGGTCAACGTCTGTTCCCCGCCTGACAGCAGAGACAGGACGGAGAGCTTCTTGCCCGGCGGCTGGCACATGATCTCCAGCCCGGCCTCCAGCGGATCATCCGACTCCACCATCACCAGATCCGCCTCTCCGCCCCCGAACAGATGCGTGAAAAGCTGACGGAAGTTGCGGTTGACCTGATCGAAGGCGGCCAGCAGCCTTTCCCGCCCCTCCCGGTTCAGCGCGGCGATCCCCGCGCGGAGCTTGGTGACGGCGGCATCCAGATCGGCCCGCTCCACGGCCAGCGTCCCCTGCTCCTCGGCCAGCGCGCGGGCATCCTCCTCCGCTCGCAGGTTCACCGCGCCCAAGGCCTCCCGCGCGCGGCGGAGCCGGTGGATCTCCTCCTCCGTCTCGCCCGCGGTCACGGTGACCTCACCCAGACTCGCAGCCAGCGCGGCGGGCTCCGTCTCCGCCTCCTCCCGGATGCGGTCGGCGGCCTCCGCGCCCACAAGCGCGGCGGCATCGGCACGGGCGATGGCCGATGCCCGCTCCTCCCGGTTGTCCGAGGCAAGACGCTCGGCCGCCCGCTCCGCCGCCTCCGCCTCCGCCAGCGCGCGTTCCGCCGATTGCAACGCGGGGCGTGCGCGGGCCTCCCGGGCTCCGGCGAGGTCAAGATCAGCAGCGAGCGCTTCCGCCCGCGCGGCAAGCGCCTCCGGCACGGCACGGGCGCGGGCAAGATCGGTAGCGACAGCCGCCTCCCGCCCGTCCATCTCACGGGCACGTCCCTCTGCGGCGGAGAGCCGTTCGGCCCAGCGCGCCTGTTCGCGCGAAACCTCCGCCGCCCGCCGCTCCCGCGCAGCGCCCTGACGGCGGATGTCCTCCGTCGCGGCACGGCGGTGCAGTGTGGTGGCCCGCGCCTGCTCCACCGCGCGCCGTGCGGCGGCTGCATCCTCGCGCAGTCCGTCAAGCGGCGGGAAGGCGGCCATCGCCACACGGGCCTCCTCCACCTCCTCCGCCGCGCGTTCTGCCTGCTCCCGATGCCCATGGGCGGCGAGGCGGGTCGTCTCCATCCGGCCTTCGGCCACCGAACGCTCCGTCTCCGCCCGGTTCAGCGCCCGGCTTGCCTCCGCCAGCCGCTGCTCCGCCTCCTTGCGGGCCATCCGGGCGGATTTCTCGGCCACGGCTGCGGCGGCAAGGGCGTCCGCCAGCGCCTCATGTCCCTCGCGCAGCGTCTCCGCCCGCGCCTCCGCCTCCGCCAGTTCCACCCGCAGCGTGGCGAGGCGGTTGCGCTGCGCCAGTTGCCGGGCAGCATCCGACACGCCGTCCCCCGCGACGCGGACGAGCCCGTCCCAGCGGAACAGATCCCCCTCTCGCGTCACGAGCCGCACTCCGGGCATGAGCGCCGGGAGCAGCGCCGCCGCCCGATCCGCCGTCGCTACGCCGATGCGCGACAGCCGACGGGCAAGCGCCAGCGGGCCATCGACATGCCGGGCCAGCGGCTCCACCCCCTCGGGCAGTCGGTCCTCCCGCAGCGGCGGCAGGTGTCGCCAGCCGGATCCGTCGCTCTCCCGCTCCGGCAGGTCGAGGTCATCGGCGAGCGCCGCGCCCAGCGCCTTTTCATAGCCTGCGGAGACCGCCACCTGATCCAGCACCCGGCTGCTCTTGCCGCGCGCCTGCTCCACCATCCGGCCGAGCGTCGTGACCTCGGCCGAGATCGCACGCACGACGGCTTCGGCGGCGGTGCGCTGGGTGCGGGCCTCGCCCTCCTCTCCCTGAACGCGCCGAAGCCGGGTCTCCGCCGCAATGATCGCTTCCTCCGCGATCTCCAGGGCACAAGCGCCTGCCTCCTGTCCTTCTGCCGCGGCCTCCACGGCTTCGACGGCACGCGCGCGGAGCTGCTCGGCCTCCTCCGCTTGCGCGCTGGCCCGGGCGGCGTCGCGGAGGCTCCGTTCCGCCACGGTTTCGGCGGCGGAGAGCCGCCTCTGGCCGCTCTCGTGATCGGCGACGGCGCGGGCCAGCGTTTCCGTCAGTCCCACAAGCCGCGCCTCCGCTTCGGCAAGCACAGCTGCCGCGGTCTCCGCCGACTCCTCCGCCTCCTCAAGACGTTCCTCATGCCCCTCGCCCGCCTGCAGAAGCGCGTGTGCCTCCTCCTCCAGCCGGCGGAGCGTTTCGCCCGCGTCCCGGTGGAGCGCGGCTTCCCGCTCCCGGTCGGCGGCAAGCTGGTCCGCCCGCGCGCGCAGGGCCGCAACCGCCTCTCCCGCGCGTGCCTCCTCCTCCGCAAGGGCCGCCTGCTGGAGACGCAGACGTTCCACGACAGCGGTGGCGATGGAGGCCTCCTCCCTCAGCCCCGGAATTTCGGCGGCGAGGTCCGTGCGGAGGGCGGCGGCTTCCTCTGCCGCGACCCCTGTCTCCGCAGCTTTGCGGGAGGCCTGCTCCGCCCCGGTCCGTGCTACTTCCGCGGCGGCGACAGCCTCCTGCCAGCGGGCAAGCAGCAAGGCGCCCTCCGCCCGGCGAAGCGCCGCGCCGATCTCCCGGTAGCGGGCCGCCTGCCGTGCCTGCTTCTCCAGCATGCGCATCTGCTGGAGAAACTGCTCCAGCATGTCATCGACGCGCTCAAGATTCTGGGTGGTGGCGGACAGCCGCAACTCCGCCTCGTGCCGGCGCTGATAAAGGCCGGAGATCCCCGCCGCTTCCTCCAGTATCCGCCGCCGGGCCTGCGGACGGGCGTTGATGAGTTCGGCGATCTGACCCTGCCGGACCAATGCGGGCGAATGCGCGCCTGTGGAGGCGTCCGCGAACAGCATCTGCACATCCCGCGCCCGAACATCCTTGCCGTTCACCCGATAGGCCGAACCCTGATCGCGGGTGATCCGTCGCACGATATCCAGCGCATCGGTGTCATTGAAGGCGGGGGGGGCCAACCGCTCGCTGTTGTCGATGCTGAGCGCCACCTCTGCAAAGCCCCGCGCGGAGCGGGAGGCCGCGCCCGCAAAGATCACATCCTCCATCCCGCCGCCCCGCATCGCGCTTGGCCGGGTTTCCCCCATCACCCAGCGCAACGCTTCCAGCAGGTTCGACTTGCCGCAGCCGTTCGGACCGACGACCCCCGTCAGCCCCTCGGCGATGACGAGGTCGGTCGGATCGACGAAACTCTTGAAGCCGTTGAGCCTGAGCCGTACGAAGCGCAAGGAGAACCTTCCCTCTGGAGTGGAGCGGCATCCTAGGGCTAAACCTGCTGCCTGTCGATCACATCCCCAGCAGCGGCAGCCAGACCCGGCATTGCCACAACATCTGGACCCAGACATGATCTCGATCACCCCCGAAAGCCCCCTCACGCCGGATGGCCGCGCCCTTGTCGCGGAAAGTCAGGCTCATATGGAAGCGGTGTTTCCGGAGGGCGGGATCTTCACCCTGACGGCGGAGGAGATCGCCGCCGCCTCCGGCGTCTTCCTGATCGCGCGGGAGGAGGGACGGGCGCTCGGTTGCGTGGCGCTGGTGACCCGGACAGGTTACGGAGAGGTCAAGCGGCTCTGGATGCGCCCCGCCGCCCGCGGACGGGGCGTGGCACGCAGCCTCATGATCACGCTCGAGCGGGAGGCCCATTCCGCGGGCTGCCGCCTGATGCGGCTGGAGACCGGCCCGGCGCTGCCTGCTGCCGTGGCGCTCTATCGCACGCTCGGCTACCGCGAGCGGGGGCCATTCGGCGACTACGATCCCCACCCCGACAGCCTGTTCATGGAAAAGTCCCTCCCGCGCGAAGGGCACTGCCTCTGCGGGCGTATCCGGTACCGCGCGGAGGGGGAGGTGATCTGGCAGCTTCATTGCCACTGCGAAAGCTGCCGCCGAGCGACCTCCTCCCCGATGACGAGCTTCTTTGCAGTCAGGGATGGCGGCTGGCGCTGGATGGGCGAGGAACCGGCGAGCTACGCCTCCTCCCCCGGTGTTACGCGCTATTTCTGCCCCACATGCGGCTCACCCATGGGTTATCGTCCGGCAAAGGGCGGCGAAATGCATTTCTATGCCTGCTCCCAGGACGATCCTGCTGCCTTCGCGCCCGAAGGCCATGACTTCCCGGAGGAGCGCCTGCCCTGGCTTCCCCCGTCTGATCGCGGATCCTGACCTCGGCGCGCATCGGTTGGACGAAAGTCCCGCAGAGATCACAAGGCACTCCGCTTCGGCGCTCCCGCATCCTCACACAGGCAAACCTCCGGCCCATGACACCCCGTATCGCGACCCCCACAGATTTCCCGCAGATCCTCCGGCTGATCCGGGAGAGCTTCGCCTATATGGACGCGCGGATCGACCCGCCCTCCTCCATGCACCGGATGTCGGTCGCCTCCATCGCCGAGCAGGCGGAAACGGGGGAGGTCTGGCTGATCGACGGGCCTGCGGAGCCGCAGGCCTGCGTCTTCCTGACACCGCAGGCAGAGGCGCTCTATCTCGGCAAGCTCGCGGTGGCGGCGGCGGCGCGCGGCCAGGGCCTCTCCCGGCGGCTGGTGGCCTTGGCGGAAACACGCGCCCGTGCGCTCGGCTACGCAGCGCTCGAACTCCAGACCAGGGTGGAACTGGTGGAGAATCACGCGATCTTTGCCGCGATGGGGTTCCACCGCGTCGCGGAGACAGCCCACCCCGGCTATGCGCGTCCGACATCCTTCACCTGGAGAAAGGCCGTAAGCGCAGAAGCGCCGTCTCCCGCCGCCTGAGCCATCCCGGCGGCCGACGGGATGGTAGCCGCCCGGTGCTTGCCGGAGACCCTTGGCAAAAGGTGCAGAGCTTCCCTTCTGCGCGATACTTCCCGGAGCGCCGGCCCGCGCCCTGCCGTGCTCTCGCCGGATCGTGGAGAACGGCCGTGAGCGCAGAAGCATTGTCTCCCGCTGGCTGAGCCTCCCCCGCTTGGCGCGCAGACCCTGCGGAGTCGTCCACCATGCACGCCGCTCCACGCGATGCGTCCCGGAATACCGGTGCGCGGCCCGGCTCGCACGCTCGCCGGATCGTTCCGAAAGACCGGATCGTGGAGAAAGAGCGTGAGCGCAGAAGCGTTGCCGCCCGCCGTCTGGTGAACACCGCCGCATCTGCCCGACCGGCCCAGCCCGTCTTGCACCTCCCGCCCCAGCGGGCGTAGCTTCGGAGGTAGCCCCATACGGCGGGCGCGTCCGCTATCGCTCCCGCTGCAGGCGTAGCCTCTGGCCATCCGCAAAAGGTCGCCTCCATGATCCTGCCTCTGTTCTTCATCCTCGCCTGCCAGCTTGTCGGCGAGGCACTGGCCCGGCTGTTTCCGATCCAAGTGCCCGGGCCGGTCATCGGCATGGTGCTGATGGCCGCGGCATTGGTGCTGTCGCCCCGGCTGGTCCGGGCGATCCGGCCCGTGGCGACCGGCATCCTCGGCAATCTGTCGCTGCTGTTCGTGCCCGCCGGTGTCGGCGTGATCGGGCATCTGCCGCTTCTGGAAAGCGAGGGGCTGGCCATCGGCGCAGCGCTTGTCGGGAGCACGATCCTCGCCATCGCGACTGGGGCCCTCACCTTTGTCACGGTGGCTCGACTGATGAAGGGCAAGCGGCATGACTGACTTCGCGGAAATCTGGAGCTACCTGTCCCACGCGCCGCTGCTGTGGCTCACCCTCACGCTCGGTGCTTACGTGATCGCGGACGCGGCCTTTCGTGCATCGGGGCGCAAACCCTTCGTGAACCCGGTGCTGCTCTCGGTCATCATGATAGGCGGGCTGCTGCTGGCGACGGGCACGCCCTATCCGGTGTATTTCGAGGGGGCGCAATACGTCCATTTCCTGCTCGGCCCGGCAACGGTGTGTCTGGCGCTCCCGCTTTACGACAACCTGCCGAACCTGCGAACGGCCCTCATCCCTCTTGTCGCGGCTTTGTTCGTCGGATCGCTGACCGCCATGGGGTCCGTGCTGGTCATCGCGCATCTGCTGGGGGCGAGCCACGAGACGCTGCTGTCGCTCGTCCCGAAGTCGGTCACCGCACCCGTAGCCATCGGCATCACGGAAAAGATCGGCGGCTCCCCCACCCTCGCTGCGGCGCTGGTCCTGCTCACGGGGATCATCGGGGCCATCGTCGTCACGCCGCTGCTCAACGCGCTCGGCGTTCGGGACTGGCGGGCGCGGGGCTTCGCGGTGGGGGTCGCGGCGCATGGGGTCGGTACCGCGCGAGCGTTTCAGGTCAACGAGACGGCAGGCGCCTTCGCCGGTATCGGCATGGGGCTGAACGCCGTGCTGACCTCACTCATAGCACCGTGGATCGCGCGGATTTTCCTCAACTGACCGGGGCAAGGCCTCGCACACGCGACGCAAGCCACTCGAGATCGGTGTCTTCGAAGCCCAGCGTCTCCAGATGGCCGACGGTATTGTACAGGTAGTCGCTGTTCGGGCCGCGCCCTCCCACCGCTGCGGCGATGATGCGGGCCTGCTCCTCCAGCGGCAGGTTCGCGCAATACTGCACATGGTCGGGGTCGATGACATAGGTCAGCGCCTCTACCCGTCTGCCGTCCTCCAGTGTCACGGGCTGCGAGGTCTCAAGATAGGCGGAACTGACGAGCTCCCGCTCCCTCAGCATCGCGAGCACTTCGGCCGCCTCCTCCGCCGCGACCGCCAGCGCCACGCCGTCGCAGAAGGCGCCCTCCTGCCGGTCGAGCGCGAGGACGAGCCCCGGCGCCTCCACCGTGCCGCGATGGTGGATGGAGCGCATGCAGAAGCACCTGTGCCAGCCCTCCAGCCGCGCCCGCTGGCGGGCGACCGGGTGGAACTCCGGCTCCCACATCAGCGATCCATATCCAAATACCCAGAATGCGATCTCCGCCACCTGCATCCCCATCTGTTGCTTCGCCACCTCCCGATATAGACAGAAGGAGCACAGCGTGAAGGGAAAGACCATGCGCTTCATCCTCGGCTTCGCCCTTCTCCTGCTGCTCGGCTGGACGGGATGGTGGTTCTTCGCCGCCTCAAGGGTGGAGCATGGTGCGGCGGCCTTCATCGCGGAGCAGCAGGAGCACGGCATGGCGATCGGACATCAGGGCCTGTCGGTCCGGGGGTTTCCCTACCGTTTCGACCTGGAACTGACCGCACCCGACATCCGCGACCCCCGCAGCGGATACGGCTGGCAGGCGCCCTTCCTGCGATTGCAGGCGCTGGCCTACCAACCCAATCACATCATCGCCACCCTGCCCGACACCCAGACTGTCCACCTGCCTGACCAGACGCTCACCGTCGCCTCCACCCGGATGCAGGGCAGCATCCGCACGCGCCTGCCGCCCGGCATGGCGCTGCAACGGCTGGTCACGGAGGGGGAGGCGGTGACGCTTGCTTCCGACCGGGGATGGTCTCTGGCGCTGCCGAAGGTCGTGGCGGCCCTGCAGCCGACGGAGCAGACGGGCGCGGCACCGGACACCTATGATCTCTCGCTCTCTGCTACGCAGCTTGCGCCGGGCGGCACTCTCAAGCTCGACATCGATCCGCGGAGCCGCCTGCCGGAGGAGATAGAGGCGGTGACGCTCAACGCGTCGCTCACCCTTGATGCGCCGCTCGACAGGGCGATGTTCGACAGGAATGGTGTCACGCCGGAGATTAGGGCAATCGGCATCCGCGATGCGGGCGTCATCTGGGGAAACGCCAACCTGCGGCTTTCCGGCGATCTGGCCATGGGCGCGGAGGGATTGGCGGACGGAGCGTTGCATCTGCGTGTGAGCGGCTGGGAAACGATCCTGAACATCGTCATCGCCCTCGGCATCGTGCCGGAGGAGAACCGTTCCGTGGCGGAGGTGGCTCTGCGCGTCATGGCGGGAACCACGCTCGGAGCAAAAACTCTGGACGTGCCGCTACGCGTCTCTTCCGGCGTGGTATTCCTTGGCCCGGTTCCGCTGACGACCATCCCCCCCGTGCTGCGGGAACGGCGGGGATAGGCTCGGTCATCGGGGGTTCTGCGGCCGGCAATTGGCTGCAACCACACGATCAGGCAACGGTGATCCCATGCCGACACGCTGGCCGACAGCCCCCGAATCAGGGCGCGATCGGTGTCATCATCGCCCGCGGGGACCCTGAGGCCGCGCACCCCGGCACACCGGACGCAGGCCCTGGACTTAACCGGCTTGTGAACAGATCTCCTGAACCTGAGTCGAGCGAAGATCGACCGAAATCCGACGGACCGACTGCCATGTCGGCAATCTACGGGACGGGTTTCGTATGCAGAGGCTTGGCGCTTCGGGACTTCTTTGGCAGCCTTTCAGGTCGGCACGGATCGCAACGTGCTACGGTCGCGCGCTGGACGATACAGATCGACCAGTCCGCCCCCGGCATCAGCATAACACCCCTCTAGGACGGGCGAATGGCACGCCGCGTCAGCGGCAGTAGGCGCTGCCGTTGCGTCGAAGGGCAGTGTCAAAATGCATGTGGTCTTCATGATAGCCGTCGGATCCGGGGCCGAGCGTGGTACTGAAGATCCCGCAGCCCTTGCTGTATGCGGTCTTCAGGATCTGCCCCGCCTGCCCCCTGCCCCAGTCCCGCGCGACATTGAGCGCCTGACCATTCGCCAGAACCACAGCCGCGACATCAACCGCCCTGCCGCGCCCATGTTCTGAGATCTTGCCGCCCGCCAGATTGTTGCGCGGACGGCAGGCATAAGTTCCGGCGATCTGGAGCGATTTCACCCCGCCCCCCTGCTGCCCGACAGCGGGTTTCAACGACGTCCTTACCCATTGGTCGAGGGCGGTCGCCGTCTGGCAGTCCACCATCGCCGGCTGGCTGAGCTGGACGCCATCGACCGCCGTGACTTCCACCGCCTCGGGAATGCCGCAACCGGCAATGCGCGAGGTGACGGGGGCGATCCGCCGTCCGGTCAGCTTCGGAACCCCGCAAAGGCCAGAGCCTTGCCGCGATATGGCACCGGGCGTTGCCGGCGCGATGAAGGACACGCTCTGCACCAGCGGCGCGGCTTCCCGCATGTGCTTCGCCGCGATCTGCGGCGGGCGGGGCATGGGGCGGAGCAGCGCGTCCAGCAACGCCATCCCCTCCCCCGCCGCGACGACTTTCCGCTGCGAAGCGGCAAGCCCTGCGGGCCGGGGCAGCGGGCGTGTTGCGGAAAGCACCGCCCCGCCCGGACCGGTGGATACCGGAGAGGTAGTGGATGCGAAGGGGCGCAGCTTCGGGGCGTCGGATCGCAGCGGCCCCGCCTCCCCCGCAGTGGCAAAAGCGACACCCGTGAGACAGAGCCAGAAGGCGAGCGCGCGCCGCCGCCTCACTCAGTCGCCCGCCTTCGTGCGCCCGAAGTCGGGGGCGGCTGTATCCTGGCCCGCCTGGATGATGCCGCGCCGAATGGCGCGCGTGCGGGTGAAATAGTCGAAGAGCATCTGGCCGTCCCCCATCCTGATCGCGCGTTGCAGCGCGAAAAGCTCCTCCGTGAACCGCCCGAGGATCTCCAGCGTGGCCTCCCGGTTGGTGAGGAAGACATCGCGCCACATCGTCGGATCGGAAGCGGCAATGCGCGTGAAGTCCCGGAAGCCCGCCGCAGAGAACTTGATTACCTCGCTATCGGTGACCCTGCCAAGGTCATCTGCGACGCCGACCATCGTATAGGCGATAAGATGCGGAGTGTGAGAGGTGACGGCGAGGACGAGGTCGTGATGCTCTGCATCCATCGTCTCCACATTCGCGCCCATGCCGCGGCAAAGCGCCTCCAACCGTTCCAGCGCCGCGTCCGATCCGCCGGGAAGTGGGACCAGGATCCACCAGCGATTGCGGAACAGCTCGGCGAAACCGGAGCGAGGGCCGGAATGCTCCGTCCCGGCAAGCGGGTGGCCGGGGATAAATTCCACCCCCTCCGGCACGAAGGGTGCTACAGCGTCGATCACCGACTGCTTGACGGAACCGACATCGGTCAGCGTCGCGCCGGGCTTCAGATGCGGACCGATCTCCCGCGCCACATCGCCCATGCCGCCCACCGGAATGCAGAGCACGACGAGATCCGCATCCACCACCGCTTCCGCCGCCGTCTCCGTCACCCTGTCGCAGAGGCCGATCTCCAGCGCCGTGGCCCGCGTTTCCGGGCTGCGGGCATAGCCGACGATCTCCCGCGCGAGGCCGGCCTTCCGTATCGCATGGGCCATGGAGGAGGCAATGAGGCCAAGTCCGATCAGCGCCACGCGATCATAAAGCACCGCCATCAGACCGCTCCGCCTTCGCGTGCCTTGAACTGGCCCACCGCATGCGCCACGCGGCGGCAGGATGCCTCGTCTCCCACGGTGATGCGCAGGCAGTTGGGAAGGCCGTAACCGGCGACGCGCCGCACGATCAGGCCCTGCGACTGAAGGTAGGCGTCACAGGCCTGTGCCTCCGCCTCGTCCGCAAACCGGGCAAGGATGAAATTCGCTGTCGAGATGTCCGAAGGCACGCCCTTCTCCGCCAGAGAGGCGGCGAGCCATGTCCGCAGACGGGCGTTCTCCGCCCGGCAACGCGCGACGTAATCCTGATCGCGGACCGCCGCCTCCGTGGTCTCAAGCTGCGCGCTGGACAGGTTGAACGGCCCGCGGATGCGGTTGAGCACATCCACGATCTCCTTCGGACCGTAGCCCCAGCCGATCCGCAGCCCGCCAAGGCCGTAGATCTTGGAAAACGTGCGCGTCATGAAGACATTGGGCATCCCCGTCGCCAGAGCCGCCCCGGCATCATAGCCTTCCACGTATTCGGCATAGGCGCCGTCCAGCACGAGGATCGCCCCCGACGGCAGGCCGGACGCCAGCCGCTCCAGTTCCGGCAGGCCGATCATGGTGCCCGTCGGGTTGTTGGGATTGGCTAGATAGACGAGCCGCGTCCGCTCCGTGCAGGCGGCAAGGATCGCATCCACATCGGTCGTCCGCTCCCGCTCCTTCACCGCGACGGGCGTGCCACCCGCGGCCAGCGTGGAAGTCCGGTAGAGCAGGAAGCCGTGTTCGGTAAACACAACCTCATCCCCCGGCCCGACATAGGCCTGTGCGAGAAGGTTCAGGATCTCGTCCGATCCCACGCCGCAGATGATCAGGGACGGGTCCAGCCCATGCACCTCGCCGATCGCCTGACGGAGCGCCGCATGATCGGTCGAGGGATAGCGGTGCAGCTTGTGCACCGCGCGGGAGAAGGCTTCCTTCGCCCGATCGGAAGGGCCGAAGGGGTTTTCGTTGGACGAGAGCTTGATCGCATCCGTCTGACCTGCGACATGCGATGCTCCGCCTTCATAGAGAGCGATCTCCATGATACCGGGCTGCGGGCGGATGTCGGACATGGGGCACCTCTCGCCAGAATTGCGCACCGGTCTTAAACGCGCGACCCTTTTTCCGCCAGCGACAAGTTGGCTGATGTGGCGCGCCGGCATCGCCTTGCGGGGCCCTCGGCTCTTCCTGTCGGAGCGGGACCGTCCGAAGCCGGCCATGCAGCGGGACGGAAGCTCTTCCCCGGCGCCGCTGCGAAGGCACGACCCTTCGTCAGTCTCCGACGAGCGTCGCCAGCCGGCGGAGTGCCAGCAGATAGCCCTCCGTCCCGCAGCCCGCGATCACCCCGTCGGCGCGGAGCGAGACATAGGAGTGATGGCGGAAGCTCTCCCGCTTGTGGACGTTGGAGATATGCACTTCCATCACCGGCCCCTCGAAGGCATTCAAGGCATCGAGAATCGCCACCGACGTGTGGGTGTAGGCCGCGGGGTTCATGACGATGCCCACCGCCTCCTCCCGCGCAGCATGGATCCAGTCCACAAGCTCCCCTTCGTGGTTGGACTGCCGGAAGACGATGGAAAGCCCAAGCGAATGCGCCAGCTTTTCGCAGGCGCTTTCCACATCGGCGAGCGTTTCGTGTCCATAGATGTCTGGCTGACGGCGACCGAGGAGGTTGAGGTTCGGGCCATTGAGAATATGGATTGTTTTCATGGTGCGGCTCCCTTCCGCTCCCTGCTTATCCCATGTTCCGACCCGCGTCAGCGGACCGGTACAGGCCTGCGCACAGATAAGCGGCTCCAACGCAGGTGCGTGCCCGGAGTGGGAGAAGGTAGATGTCGAATGCGGTCGCGCCCGTGCCCCGGCGTGGGCAGACCGGCGTGGGCAGACCGGCATGGGCAGACCGGCATGGGCAGACGGGCGCCGGTGTCGCATTGTCGCCCGCAACGGTCGGCGACGGCCATCGCGCCCTTGACCCTTGCCGTGCTCCGGAGAAAATGATGCATGTTCCCGTTTCGCGATCATAATCCCGCCTCCCGTCAGCCCGTCATCACATGGTTGCTGATTGCGCTCAACGTCGCTGTCTTCGTGATGATGTTACCGCTGATGGCGGACCCGGCGGGGCTGGGCGCCTTCTATGATCGTTGGGGACTGGTTCCAGCCCGCGTCATGGCGGGAGAGAGGCCGGAAACCGCGTTGACGTCGATGTTCCTGCACGGCGGCTTTCTGCACCTCCTCGGCAATATGCTGTTTCTCTATGTCTTCGGCGACAATCTGGAAGACCGGATGGGGCGGCTGCCGTTTCTGGCGTTCTACATCGCCTCCGGGCTGGGTGCGGGAGCGTTGCAGATCGCGGCGGGACCGACGTCTTCCGTGCCGATGGTCGGCGCCTCCGGGGCGATCGCCGGCGTGATGGGAGGCTACCTCCTGCTGTTCCCGAAGGCGAAGGTCGATCTTCTCGTCATCTTCATCTTCTTCATACGGATCATCACGCTGCCCGCCTCCCTCGTGCTGGCCTACTGGTTCCTCATCCAGATCGTTGCCGGAGCCTTCACGCCGGAGGCGGATGGCGGGGTTGCGCACTGGGCGCATGTCGGGGGCTTTGTCGTGGGAGGTCTGCTCGCGGTTCCGCTCTGGCTCCGGCTAGGCGGCCCGGCATTCTGGCAGGCGACGGAGGGTATTCCTCCACATCCGCCGGCTGCGACGCGGCTCCGGCGGACGCAAGTTCCGGTGATCCGCCGACGCCGCTGACCTCCGCCCCGCCCCCCCGGGGGGGTTGGAGCGTCCCTCTCCCATGCCTACCTTGAAAACAACCGCACGTCGCGGATCACCGGAGGACCCAAATGACAGACACCAAGCAAAAAACCCTCCCCGTGCAGAAGACGGAGGCGGAATGGCGCGAACAGCTTTCCGATCTTGCCTATCGCGTCACGCGGGAGCAGGCAACGGAGCGCCCGTTCAGCCATGACGACTTCCCACAGGGGGCCGCCATCTATCGCTGCGTCGGCTGTGGCACGGAACTCTTCGATCAGGCGGAGAAGTTTGACAGCCATTGCGGCTGGCCCGCCTTTACCGCCCCGACTGAGGGCGCGCCCGTGGGCGAGAGCGTGGACCGTAGCCATGGCATGGTGCGGGTAGAGGTGCATTGCGACAACTGCGGCGCACATCTGGGTCACGTATTTCCCGACGGCCCGGGTCCGACGGGGCTGCGCTACTGCATCAACGGCGTGGCGCTGGTCCACGAGCCGAAGGGCTGATCCTCGCCCTCTGATGCTCTGTCAGCCGGTGAGGTCGCGCCACGCGGCGCGATCTTACCGGTCTTCGGGCAGTATCTGGTCAAGGCTCGGCGTGCCGAGGTTGCGCAGGAGCTGCGTGACGAAGCTGACGTTGGAGATGCCGGATTCGGTCACACGGCGCGAGAGAACGACGACATTGCCGTCCTGCAGCCCGAATCGCTCGATATTCGCGACATGGCCATTCGGGGCAAACGAAATAGCCAGAACCTGCCGCTCCACGTTCTCCGGCGCGAGCGCGCCATAGTTGCGGAAGCGGTCCTGCACAAAATACCAGGCGGAATCGCCCATCACCCCATGCGTGCTCGGCTGACCGATGGATTGCGCAACCGTCTCACGCGTATCGACGCCAACGCGCACCTGTTCCAGCTCATGTTCCGTCGGAACATAGCCATGGTCGCGATAGACGGGGCTACAGGCCACCAGGAACGGCAGGACGAGGCAGACAATGCTCCGCCACGCCAGATACCGGAGCTTGACCATTCCGTCCCCTTGTCTTTTGCTTCCAAGCGTCCCCATTGGCTTACAGAAGGTCACGCCCTGGTTCAAGGAAGGAAGATATACCCTTCGTCGGATGCAGCGATGCGGCGCTTGCGCCTGCCGTTGCTTCGCCTATCTGGAGGGATGAGCTGCAGCGGAAACGCTGCGTCCTGCCACCGCCCGCGACGGGCCTCGAGATCGCCGGAGTGCCCATGCCCCTGTCCTTTTCCCATCCGATCCGCATCAGCAGCCTCGGCCCGCGCAAGCCCACCCGGTTCGATCTCAAGCCGGACGGCGAGGAACTCGCCGACCTTGCTGCCGCCGTAGGTGCCTCCAGCCTCTCGGGCGTGCATTTCCGCGGTGAAATTCGCCCTATTGGCCGGGAGGACTGGATGCTTGAAGGGCATCTGACGGCCGAAGTCGTTCAGCCCTGCATCGTGACGCTCGATCCTGTCACCACCCATATCAGCGAAGACGTGCAGCGGCGGTATCTCGCCAATCCGCCCGAACCCCCGGCGGAAGAGACCGAGATCCCCGAGGATACCGATGCGGAGCCGCTCGGGTCCACCATCGACCCCGGTGCGGTCATGGCGGAGGCGCTGGCCCTTGCCATGCCGCTCTATCCGCGGGCGGAGGGTGTGGAGGTCGGCGAACAGGTGTTTACCGAGCCGGGTGTTGCACCGATGCGCGACGGCGACGTCAAGCCGTTCGCCTCCCTTGCGGAACTGCGTGAAAAGCTGGCAAAGAAGGACTGAACCGTCGGGTCCACCCTGATGGCGGATCAGAAAGGGCTTGCGCTCACGGCGAATCCGGCTATGTTCCCGGCCTCGTTTAACCGCTGGCTGCCACACTCCCGGAAGGAAGAGGGCGGCTGGCTCATGTGCTATCAAAGGGGCCTGTCCCCCAGAGTCGAGGTTGTGACATGGCTGTCCCTCAGAATCGCGTTACCCGCTCCCGTCGCAACATGCGCCGTGCGCATGACGCGCTCGTCGCCGCCAATCCGAACGACTGCCCGAATTGCGGCGAACTGAAGCGCCCGCATCACGTGTGCCCCTCCTGCGGCCATTACCACGAACGTGAAGTGGTCGCCGCCGGTCAGGACGTCGATCTGGACGAAGACGCGGCATAAGTCGCAGTCGGGATACGGCAGAAAGCCACGAGTTACGGACCGCATGGAGCCCCAGACGGACACCACACGCATCGTCATCTCCGTCGATGCGATGGGCGGTGATCGCGGCCCCTGTGCGGTCGTCGATGGTATCGCGGCGAGCGCTGAAAAGAATCCCGATGTTTCTTTCCTCGTTCACGGGAACGAGGCGGAGTTGAAAAAGCTCGTTGCGCGTCGCAAGCCCCTTGCGGCGCGCTGCGAGATTCGTGCGACCGAACGGGTCGTCACGATGGATGAAAAGCCGTCCTACGTGATGCGGAACGGCGCGGGCACTTCCATGTGGTCCGCCGTGGACAGCGTGCGCAATGGAGAGGCCGCCGCAGCCGTTTCCTGCGGCAATACGGGCGCGCTCATGGCGGTCTCCATGCTGCGGCTCAGAAAGTTGCCCGGCGTGAACCGCCCCGCGATCGCAAGCGCTTGGCCATCACGGAATGCGCATGAGTTCAATGTCATGCTCGACATGGGCGCCGATGTGCGCGCCGATGCCGAAGATCTGGTGCAATTCGCCGTCATGGGTGCCTCCTATGCCCGTAACGCGCTCGGTCTTGCGGCACCCCGCGTCGGCCTGCTGAACGTGGGGACGGAGGAGAACAAGGGCCGGGCAGAGCTGAAGGCCGCGCATGAGATGATGCCCACCGCCGCGGGCATCAGCAACTTCGCCTATATCGGTTTCGTCGAAGGCAATGACATCCTGGGCGACCGGGCCGATGTGATCGTCACGGACGGCTTCACCGGGAATGTCGCGCTCAAGACGGCGGAAGGCACTGCGAAGCTTGTGGCCGATTCGCTGCGGGAGGCATTCCAGAAGACACCGCTCTCCCGCATGGCGGCATTGCTCGCGATGCCATCGCTCAAGCGATTCTCCCGCCGGATGGACCCGCGCCGGTCCAATGGCGGCGTCTTTCTCGGGCTGAACGGGATGGTGGTGAAGTCTCACGGCTCCGCCGATGCGACGGCGATGGCCGCGGCCATCAACCTTGCCATCCGGCTCACCCGCGCGGGGTTCCAGGATCGCCTCGCCTCCCGCGTCGCCACGGCGCTCGCCACCCTCCAGACCGGCGAGACCGCCGGGTCCACCAGCAGCGGAGCCACCGAATGACGAGACGTGCCGCCGTCCGGGGCGTGGGGCATTACCTGCCTGCCCGGATCGTCCCGAATGCCGAGTTCGAGGCGACGCTCGAAACCTCCGACGAATGGATCCGCAGCCGGTCCGGCATCGAACGCCGGCATTTCGCTGCGGAGGGGGAGGCGACATCCGGCATGGCCGCCGAGGCCGCCCGAGCGGCGCTTGCCGATGCGGGCCTGCACCCCGGTGACATCGACGCCATCATCGTCGCCACCTCCACCCCCGACCTTACCTTCCCTTCCGTCGCCACCATGGTGCAAGAACGCCTCGGCATGACGACGGGCTTTGCCTATGACGTTCAGGCGGTCTGCGCGGGCTTCGTCTTTGCGCTGGCCAATGCGAACGGCATGATCCTTTCCGGTCAGGCGGAGCGTGTTCTCGTCATCGGCGCGGAGACGTTCAGCCGCATCCTCGACTGGACCGACCGCGGCACCTGCGTGCTCTTCGGCGACGGTGCGGGCGCTCTCGTGCTGGAAGCCACGACCGGCGATGGGCTGCCCGGCGACCGCGGCATTCTTGCGGTCGATCTGCATTCGGACGGGCGCTATCGCGACATTCTCTACGTGGATGGCGGCGTCGCCACCACTGGAACAGCGGGTGTGCTGAAGATGCAGGGCAAGGAGGTCTTCCGTCAGGCGGTGGAAAAGCTTGCCGAGACCGCCCACACCGCGCTCGCCAAGGCGGGGCTGGAAGCGCAGGACGTGGACTGGATCGTGCCGCATCAGGCGAACCTGCGCATCATCAAGGCCACAGCGCAGCGCATGGGCCTGCCGATGGAAAAGGTCGTGGTCACTGTGCAGGATCACGGCAATACCTCCGCCGCCTCCATTCCGCTCGCCCTTTCGGTGGGCAAGGCGAACGGGCAGATCAAGCGTGGCGATCTCGTCGTCACCGAGGCGATCGGCGGCGGGCTCGCCTGGGGATCAGTCGTCATCCGCTGGTGACCGGCATGTTGACTTGGCCCGCTTAATCCCTGACAGTCATATGGATTTCCAGTGATCTGTTGCGAGGATAGACCATGAGCCAAGGCACTCTCACACGCATGGATCTGAGCGAGGCCGTCTTCCGCGAGGTCGGCCTGTCTCGGAACGAGTCGGCCGCGCTCGTCGAGAGCGTGCTTCAGCACATGTCGGACGCGCTGGTGGCGGGCGAGCAGGTGAAAATCTCCTCCTTCGGCACATTCTCCGTGCGCGACAAGTCTGCCCGCGTGGGCCGCAACCCGAAGACCGGGGATGAGGTACCGATCCTGCCGCGCCGGGTGATGACCTTCCGGCCCTCCCACATCATGAAGGATCGCGTCGCCGCCGGAAACCGGGGCTGATCTTGGCGATCGGGGTAGAGAAATCACCTGAAGCGTTCCGCACGATCAGCGAGGTCTCCGACGAGCTCGGTGTGCCCGCCCATGTGCTGCGTTTCTGGGAAAGCCGATTCACCCAGATCAAGCCGGTGAAGCGGGCGGGCGGACGGCGCTACTACCGCCCGGAGGATCTGATCCTCATCGCTGGGATTCAGCGGCTGCTGCACGAAGAAGGGCTGACTATTCGTGGCGTGCAGAAGATCCTGCGCGAACGCGGCATTCAGCATGTCATTGCAATCGGTCTGGGGGAGGAGATGGGCACCGCCTATGATGCCCCTCTCCGCCCGGCGGCGATGGTCCGCACCCTCCGCCCGCGAGAGGCACGTGCCGCGCGGGAGCCATCGCCGATTCCCGACCCCATCCCCGAACCCGGCCCGCCACCCGAGCCGGAACCGGACCCGGATCCCGCTCCCGGGCCGGGCCTGCCGGTCGCCCTCTCCCCCTCCGGTCCGGTGGAAGACACGCCGGCTTACGCGCCGCATTCCGCAGCGGTTCTCTGGCTGGATACGCATGCGCTGCTGGCACGCCTCCGCAGGTTGCCGCCCGCGGCCTTGCCAGAAGCCGCCCCGCTGCAGTCGCGGCTTCTCGCGCTCCGCGACAGCATGCGTCAGGCGGGGTGACATCCCCCCGCAGGCGCCGCCCGTCTCCCGCGGGTCCCGTGACTTTTGCGCGCAGAAACTGCGCTTTGCCGCTTGCCCCTGCCAGCAAAGTCGGTATGTATGCGCCCGTCGGGCCGTGGCGCAGTCTGGTTAGCGCGTCCGTCTGGGGGGCGGAAGGTCGCGAGTTCGAATCTCGCCGGCCCGACCATTGAATTCCGCAGCAGATTGGGGATGACCGGGGTGCATGACGTGACATTGCCCATCGGTGTTCTCCCCGATCGCGCGATCTCCCGGATGATTGCCGATGGCGTGATTTCCGCCGAAGCACCCGTGCTCCCCGCCCAGATACAACCCGCGAGCCTTGATCTCCGCCTGTCCGGCACCGCCTATCGCGTGCGCGCCTCTTTCCTTGCAGGCCGGGGACGGACGGTGAAGGACCGGATCACGGAATTCGGCATGCATGAGATAGACCTCCGCCCCGGCGCGGTGCTGGAGAAGGGCTGTGTCTATCTGGTTCCGCTGGAGGAGCGTCTCGCCCTCCCCGACGGGATCGCAGCGGTTGCGAACGCCAAAAGCTCCACCGGGCGGCTGGACCTGCTCACCCGCATGATTACCGACGGCGGGACGGAGTTCGACCGGGTTGTCCCCGGCTATGAGGGGCCGCTTTACGCGGAGATCTGTCCCCGCTCCTTCTCCGTTCTCGTGCGGCCCGAAATGCGCCTGAACCAGATCCGGTTCAAACGCGGCAATGCCGTGCTCACGGATGCGGAACTCGCCGCGCTCCACGCGAAAAGCGCTCTCGTCGCCGGGGGGGAGCCGGTGATAGACCAGGGGCTCGGCTTTTCGGTGGATCTGAAGCCCGACAGCGGGACGCTGGTCGGCTACCGGGCCAAGCCCCATGCCGGGCTGATCGACCTCGACCGGATCGGAGGCTATGACCCGGCCGATTTCTGGGAGGAGCTGCACAGCACGGATGGGCGGCTGATCCTCGATCCGGGTGCGTTCTACATCCTCGTCAGCCGGGAGGCCGTGCACATCCCGCCCGATTGCGCGGCCGAGATGGCCCCCTACCTTGCGATGGTGGGGGAGTTCCGCGTGCATTACGCAGGTTTCTTCGATCCGGGCTTCGGCCATGCGGCTGCGGGCGGTGCCGGTTCCCGCGGCGTATTGGAGGTGCGCTGCCACGAGGCGCCTTTCGTGCTGGAACATGGTCAGATCGTCGGGCGGCTGGTTTATGAGCGGATGGCAGAGCTGCCGGACAGGCTCTACGGTGCGGGCATCGCCTCCAACTATCAGGGCCAGGGGCTGAAGCTCGCCAAGCATTTCCGCTGAGGTTTTACGCAGCGGAATCACACCGCGCCGGGTTGCAGCCCCCGCCGCCGTCAATATGTCAAAGGCAGAAACGAACCGGAGCGGTCAGGGACCGGCGGTGCGGGTCAGTTGACCTTGCGCCTTGCCGTGATATGTCCCGACCAAGCAAAGGATTGCCCGATGAACATATTCAACACCATTCGCGCCCTTGTCGTCGACAGCCTCGGGGATCTGACCGCTGAGGGCCTTCTGCCTGCCGGTCTGGACACCTCTGCCGTAACGGTAGAGCCGCCGCGCGATGCCGCCCACGGCGATCTGGCGACGAATGCCGCCATGGTTCTGGCCAAGCCCGCCAACATGAAACCCCGCGATATCGCCGAGGCGCTGGCGGCGAAGCTGACGGTCGATCCCCGCATCGCCGCAGCCGAGGTCGCCGGGCCGGGATTCCTGAACCTGCGGGTGCACCCCTGGGTCTGGGACACGGTGGTTCGCGGTGCGGTGACGGACGGCGCGGATTTCGGCCGCTCCACGCTCGGCGAGGGCAAGAAGGTCAACGTGGAATTCGTTTCGGCCAACCCGACGGGACCGCTGCATGTCGGCCATACGCGGGGCGCGGTGTTCGGGGATGCGCTTTCGCGTCTGCTGGATTTCGCTGGTTACGACGTCACGCGCGAATATTACATCAACGACGGCGGCGCGCAGGTCGATGTGCTGGCGCGCTCCGCCTATGAGCGCTACCGGGAGGCCAACGGCCTCGACCCCGAGATCCGCGAGGGGCTCTACCCGGGTGATTACCTGATCCCGGTGGGTGAGGCGCTGAAGGCGAAATACGGCACCTCGTTGCTCGACAAGCCCGAAGCCGAGTGGCTGGACGAGGTACGCAACTTCGCCACCGATGAGATGATGAAAATGATCCGGGAGGATCTGGCGCTCCTCGGCATCGAGATGGACGTGTTCTTCTCCGAAAAGTCGCTCTACGGCACCGGACGGATCGAAAGTGCGCTGGAACGCCTGCAATCCGAAGGGCTGATCTACAAAGGTGTTCTGGAACCGCCGAAGGGCAAGACGCCCGACGACTGGGAACCGCGAGAGCAGACGCTGTTCCGCTCCACCGCCTATGGCGACGACGTAGACCGACCGATCCGCAAGTCCGACGGCGCCTGGACCTATTTCGCTCCCGACATCGCCTATCACTGGGACAAGATTTCGCGCGGCTTCGACGTGCTGATCGACGTGTTCGGCGCCGATCATGGCGGCTATGTGAAGCGGATGAAGGCAGCGGTTGCCGCCCTTTCCGCCAACAAGGTGGAGTTCGACGTCAAGCTCACCCAGCTCGTGAAGCTTTTCAAGAACGGCGAGCCGTTCAAGATGTCCAAGCGCGCGGGCACCTTCGTGACCCTGCGCGACGTGGTGGATCAGGTCGGCCCCGACGTGACCCGCTTCGTGATGCTCACCCGCAAGAACGATGCGCCGCTGGATTTCGACTTCGACAAGGTGCTGGAGCAATCCAAGGACAACCCGGTCTTTTACGTCCAGTACGCCAACGCACGGGTGAATTCGGTGCTGCGCAAGGCGGCTGAGATGGGCATCGACGTCGATGACGTGACGCTCGCCGATACCGACCTTGCCCCGAACCGCCATCCGGCGGAGACGGAGTTGGCGCGGAAGATCGCCGAGTGGCCCCGCCTTGTGGAGATTGCGGCCCGCAACAACGAGCCGCACCGGATCGCCTTCTATCTCTATGAACTGGCGTCCGAACTGCATGCCTTCTGGAACAAGGGCAATGACACCCCTTCGCTCCGCTTCGTCCAGGAGGATGACATCGACGCGACGCAGGCGAAAATCGCCCTTGCGCGGGCCGTATCCGTTGTCATTTCCGCGGGCCTTGGTATCCTTGGCGTCACGCCGGTCGAGGAAATGCGCTGAGAACAAGCGCGCCGCCGGCGCGGCGGGCAGCAGGACGCCTCCTTCCCCGTTGCGGGGAGGAGCGGCTCCGTCGGTATGAGAGGCGGAGCCATGGCGGATTATGAGTATCAGACGACGGAAGACACTCCGCGGGAAGGACGCGGGGCGCGCCTTCAGGGGTTCGTCAATCTGGCGGGAACGGTCGTTTCCGTCTCACTGCTGATCGGCTTGGCCGTCTGGGGCTACCAGCTCACCATGCGGGATGTGACGGGGGTACCGGTTATCCGCGCGCTGGAAGGACCCATGCGTATCGCGCCTGAGGATCCGGGCGGGCTGACGACCTCCTATCAGGGTCTTGCCGTGAATGCCGTCGCGGCGGAGGGGTCGGCCGCCCCGCCGCCCGATCGTCTCGTCCTCGCTCCGCGCCCGGTGACCCTGGAGGAGGAGGATCGTCCCGCCGCCGCCTTGCAGGCCGAAGCCGTGCAGGAGAAAGTCGCCGCCGCCGTGGATGATGCCGCGGTGGACAATGCCGTGGCGCAGGCCGTGGCTGCCCTTCCCGCTGATATCTTCGCGCCCGAAGAGCCGGCGGGGGAGCCGGTTGCGGAGGAACCGCCTCCGCCCGCCTCCAATGCCCGGCTCTCCGCCGATCTGCGCCCCATGCCTCGCCCCCCGCGCCGCACGACGGTGGCGCCGGTGGCACAGCCGGTCGCCCAACCTGTGGAGCCATCGAGTCTCAAGACCGGCGATCAGCTCGTGCAGCTCGGTGCCTTTGACGATGCCGCGACGGCCGAACGCGAATGGGCGCGACTGCAATCGAAATTCGGTGCGCTTCTGCGCGCGCGGTCCCGCGTCATCCAGCCTGCGGAAAGCGGCGGACGCACCTTCTATCGCCTGCGCGCTGCAGGGTTCGCCGACGATGCGGATGCGAGACGCTTCTGCACCGCCCTTCTGGCCGAACAGGCCGCCTGTATTCCCGTAACGGTACGCTGATGCCCGGAGCCACCATTCTGGGGTGCGAGGGATTCGCCCTCCTGCCCGACGAACGCCAGTTCTTCCGCGAGGCCGACCCCTGGGGCTTCATCCTCTTTGCCCGCAATATCGAAACGCCGGAGCAGGTCCGCCGCCTGACCGACGATCTGCGCGACGCCGTGGGCCGGGAGGCGCCGGTGCTTGTCGATCAGGAAGGCGGTCGCGTTCAGCGGCTCCGCGCGCCGCACTGGACGGAGTGGCTACCCCCCCTGGAGCAGATGGCGCGGGCCGGCGCGGACGCCGTGCGCTCCATGTGGCTCCGCTATCGGCTGATCGCCGCGGAACTCCGCGATGTCGGCATCGACGCGAACTGCGCCCCCCTTGCCGACATCGCGGGGCCGGCGACGCATCCCTTCCTCCGCAACCGCTGCTATGGCGAGGATGTGGCGACCGTCACCGCCGCGTCCCGGGCTGTCGCGGACGGGCTGCTGGAGGGCGGGGTGCTTCCGGTGCTCAAGCACATCCCCGGCCATGGCCGCGCGACGGTGGACAGCCACCTGTCGCTGCCCACCGTCACCGCGCCGCTGGAGGAGCTTGAGAGAACCGATTTCGCCGTCTTCCGCGCGCTCAACGATCTGCCGATGGCGATGACGGCGCATATCGTGTTCCCCGCGCTCGATGGAGAGCGTCCGGCGACCTGCTCGCCCATCGTGATGCAGACGATCCGGCAGGACATGGGTTTTGGCAATCTCCTCATGTCGGACGACATCTCCATGCAGGCGCTGGCGGGCAGTCTGGCAGAGCGGAGCCAGTTGGCCATTGCCGCGGGATGCGATGTGATCCTGCACTGCAACGGCAAGCGCGCGGAGATGATGGAGGTGGTCGCTGCCTCCGGGCGGATGGAGGGGATCGCGGCAGAACGCGGGCAGCGGGCGCTCGCTGCCCGTCACGCGCCTGATGCGGTCGATCTCCCCGCGCTCCGTGCGGAACTCGACCGGCTGCTCGCGGAGCCGGTGAGTGGCTGAGACATCCGGCAAAGGGCGGACGGAAGCCTCTCGCACGGGCACGCCAGCGGCCGGAGCCGGACGCGGCCAAGCAGGTGACGCGGCATCCGCCCCCTCCCTTCCGGCAACCGACCCGGCAGAGGCACCCTGCCCGCTTTTCGCAGCCACTGGGCCGGGCAGTACCTCCGCTCCTCTCATGACCGCCCCGGCGGGCAGAGACGCCGCGATCCTTCTCTCGGGCGGCTCCGGCGCTCAGACGACCCCTGCCGGACCGGCCGCGTCCGGCGCGACCGGCTCCATCGCGGAGCGGCGCGCGGCAGAGGCGCTGATCGTCGATGTGGAGGGTTTCGAAGGCCCACTCGACCTGCTTCTCTCGCTTTCGCGCAGCCAGAAGGTGGACCTGCGCCGCATTTCCGTACTGCAACTGGCAGAGCAGTATCTGGCCTTCGTCGAGGAGGCCCGCGCGCTCCGCATAGAACTCGCCGCCGATTATCTGGTGATGGCCGCGTGGCTCGCCTACCTGAAATCCCGTCTCCTGCTGCCGCCCGACCCGGATGCGGACGGCCCCACGGGAGAGGATATGGCCGCGCACCTGGCCTTCCAGCTGGAGCGGCTTCAGGCGATGCGGGAGGCGGCGGAGCGCCTGATGGCCCGGCCCCGCGTCGGCATGGACATGTTCCCGCGGGGGCGGTCCGAACCCGTCGTCGCGGCGCGCACGACGCGCTATACGGCGACGTTGGCCGATATCATGCATGCCTATGCTCGGCTCCGCACCAAGGAGGAGTTCCGTCCCTATGCCTTCGACCGCGAGAACGTTTTCACCATGGAGCAGGCGCTCGCCCGTCTCCGCGACCTGATCGGCTACGGCGGTAGCTGGACGGATCTGAGCCGCTACCTGCCAGATGGCTGGGTGGAGGACCCCGGACGCCGCCGCTCCGCCACTGCCGCGACCTTTGCCGCGACGCTGGAGCTGGCGCGGCAGGGGCGGCTGGAAATCAGGCAGGGCAGCACTTTCGCGCCCATCCAGATCCGCGCGCGCAGCGCGGCGCGCGGATGACCGGGCTGTTCCCCCCGCCCCCGATGGAGGAGCAGGAGCGGATGGTGGAGGCCATGCTCTTCGCCTCTGCCGACCCGCTCACCACCCGAGCGCTGGCGGAGCGGATGCCGGACGGCTGCGATCCGGCGGAGGCTGTCGCCCGCCTCGCCCGCCGCTACGCAGGACGGGGCGTGGAACTTCGCCGTGCGGGCGAGGGCTGGGCCTTCCGCACAGCACCGGACCTGTCCGGCCTGTTCCGGGACGAGGTGGTGGAGACGCGCCGCCTGTCCCGCGCGGCGGTGGAGACACTGGCGATCATCGCCTATCACCAACCCGTCACCCGGACGGAGATCGAGGAAATCCGTGGCGTCGCCCTGTCGCGCGGCACGCTGGACCAGTTGTTCGAGCTGGGGTGGATCCGCTTCGGACGCCGCAGGCTGACGCCGGGTCGCCCCGTGACCTTCATGGTGACGGAGACATTCCTCGACCATTTCTCCCTTGCTTCCGCCCGGGATCTTCCCGGTCTGGCAGAGTTGCGGGCGGCAGGTCTGCTCGACAATCGCGTACCTCTCGACCGTGCGGACGCCCCGGGCAGCGCGGAGGAGCCGCCGGAGACCGGGGACGAGCCGGAAGACCGCCCGGCGACGCTGGACGACCTGTTCGGCGCCTGACGATAGAACGCGCCGGGCCGGGTCAGTCCCGGCCCGCGGCCAAGCCGGGCGTGGCACTGCCTGCCGACTCAGCCGTCAGGCAGTCTCCCCGAACAGCCGAGCATGTTCCTGCAGGGCGAAACGGTCGGTCATGCCCGCGACATAGTCGAGCACCACGCGGGCAAGCTGCGTCTCATCCGCCGCGCGCGCCACATCCACTTGCCATTCCACAGGCAGAAGCGCTGGATCGTTCATGAAGAGCGGAAACAGGTCGCGGACCACCTGCGTTACCCGCGCCCGCTCCTGCATGACGGAAGGAGCGCGATACATGCGCTGGAACAGGAAGGACTTGATCGCCTTCAGTTCCTGAAACAGCGGCTTGGAGAAGCGAATGATCGGCCCCTCCATCGCGCGTATCTCGTCCACCGACTGGGGCTGCGCCGCAGTGAGCCGGTTTCTGGCCACGGCGATCACATCCTCCACCATGACGCCGAACACCCGCCGCAGGGCTTCGTGCCGCCGCCGGGTGGGATCGAGCCCGGGATAAAGGCGATCCACCGCCGAAAAGGCCGGGCCGGTCAGCGGCAGTTCCATCAGGTCGTTCTCGTCGAACAGACCGGAGCGCAACCCGTCGTGCAGGTCGTGGTGGTTGTAGGCGACATCGTCTGCCACCGCCGCCACCTGCGCCTCCGCGCTGGCATGCGTGGACAGGTCGAGGTCATAGCCCGCGTTCACCTCTGCCAGAGCGTAGGAATAGGGCGGCTCCACCGGGCCATTATGCTTGGCAATGCCCTCCAGGGTCTCCCATGTCAGATTCAGCCCGTCGAAATCGGCGTAGTGCCGTTCGAGAGACGTGACGATCCTGAGCGCCTGCGCATTGTGATCGAACCCGCCATAAGGCGCCATAAGTTCCGCCAGCGCATCCTCGCCCGTATGGCCGAAGGGCGGATGGCCGAGGTCATGTGCCAGAGCCACGGCCTCCGCCAGCTCGGTGTTGAGATCGAGCACGCCGGCAATGGTCCGTGCCACCTGCGCCACCTCAAGGCTGTGGGTCAGCCGCGTGCGATAGTAATCGCCTTCGTGCTCGACAAAGACCTGCGTCTTGTGCTTCAGCCTGCGGAAGGCGGAGGAATGGATGATCCGGTCCCGGTCCCGCTGAAAGGGCGAACGGAAAGTGGACATCCGTTCGGGGTGAAGCCGCCCCCGGCTTTGGTCGGGGAGGCACGCATAGGGCGCGAGCATGGGTCTGCCTGTTCTTGTGCCGTCTTTTGCCCCCACCTATATTGCAGGGATGACCGGAATGATACGGGTTTTCCCATGAGTCTGACCCTTCCCCCCAAAGTGACCGACCGGGCCTTTGCCCGCATCGCGGAGATCAACGCTGCCACGGGAGAGGGGAAGGCCCTCCGCGTAGCGGTGGAGGGCGGCGGCTGTTCGGGCTTTCAGTACGACATTCGGCTGGACGACGCGACGGCCGACGATCTGGTGATCGAGAAGGACGGATCGCGGGTGCTGGTGGACAGTGTCTCCCTGCCCTTCCTGTCCTCTGCGGTGATCGACTTCTCGGAAGCGTTGATCGGCGCGCGGTTCACCATAGAGAACCCGAACGCCTCCTCCTCCTGCGGCTGCGGAACAAGCTTTTCGCTCTGAGGGCGTCGGCAGCCCGCGCATTCGCGCCCTGCCATCACGAGCACTCCGGCGCATGACACCGGGACCGCGTTTTCGGGGCGATTGCGTGGTGGGTATCCGTCCATCGCGCTCTCCCGGAGATGACCTTTCCCGTGCCGGGGGATCGGACCGGAGCTTGGTGAGTTGGCACGCGCAGATGGCGCAGGCCGCAACCGAGTCGCGGCCCGCCGCAGCCATGCAGCTTGTCTGCCTCTGGCCGACCGGCTCACGCACCAGCCCCGGCCAGGACGGCAAAACGACTTCCGGTCAGGCTGCTGAAAGGCTCACACTCACCTTGTCGCGTCCCTCCGCTTTTGCGCGGAGCAGCGCCTGATCCGCGCGCCGGATGATTTCCGCCGCCCCCTCGCGCGCGGTACCCGTCGCCACGCCGACGGAAAGTGTCACGCGCACATCTTCAGCCCCGTCGGGCAGTGACACGGGACCAGCGGCGGTCGCCCGGCGGATATCCTCGGCCACCTGTTGCGCCCGCGGCAGAGCGGCATCCGGAAGCAGGACCAGAAACTCCTCGCCCCCTATACGCGCGAGGAGACCCGAATTCCCGATCGCGGCACCGATGCGACGGGCAAGTTCCACCAGAACGGCATCCCCCGCGGCATGCCCCCAGGTGTCGTTCACGACCTTGAAACGGTCGATATCCAACGCAAGCACCGCGAAACTCCGTCCGGCGGCAGAGGTCCGCGCGATCTCCGGCAGGATGTGGCGACGGTTCGGCAGGCCGGTGAGCGGATCGGTCACCGCCAGCCGCAGCCCGGCACGGAGAGAGGCGCGGCGGCGATCGGCCAGCCGCTTGCGGTGAAGCTGCACCTGAAGGCGAAAGGCCAGCTCGGCGTCCGGCGCCTCGGCATCCACCACATCCGACGCGCCCAGATCGAACGCCATGGCCCGCGCGCTTCGTGAAGACTCCGGGAGTTGAATGCAGATCGCCGCATCCCTGCTGCTGGGCCGGGAGCGAAGGTCGGACATGAGCTGTAGCGCCTCCTCCTCCTGTCCTTCCACGGTGGTAAGGAGATAGAGATCAGCCGCCTTCTCACTGCCCAGCGCATCCGCGCGGCTGAGGTGCTGCGTCAGTCCCCCGCCCAGCGCTGCTGTCAGACACGGGCGGGGATCGCGGGAGGGGGTACCAAGTGTCACGACGGCGATATGGGCCGCGGCCTCAAAGGGATCCGCAGCCTCCGACAGGCCGAAGCCCGGCACGTCCTCCTCGAAGTCGCCCGCACGATCGCTGGCGCGGAGCAGGCTGCGAAGCCGCGCAAGCAGGATCATGTCATCCACCGGTCGCGGCATCGCATCATCCGCTCCGGCGCGCAATGCGGCCAGCCGCTGATCCCCTCCCGCAGCGCCAATGACGATGACCGGCAGGCGGCGGGTTCGAGGATCCCTGCGGAGCGTGCGACACATCTCGGCACAGGAGGGCGTGGCGAGACCGACATCCAGCAGGATGGCGTCCGGCCTGAGGCTCCGTGCGAGCGTCAGTCCCTGCGCCGCCGTCTCCGCCTGTATCGTTTCATAGCAGGCAGAGGCAAGGCGGACCTTGAGGACGATACGGTTCGTCGCCACCCCATCCACGATCAGGATTTTTCCGACCATTCCAATATCCGCCCGCTGCTTGCCGACTGCCTATCGAGCTTTTACGAAATTGGTTAAAATTTCCTTTCCGGATCAGGAGACATTTATGCAGAACGAGCGTGAATCCGCCGAGACTCTGGCCATCGCCGCGCTCGGCTGGCTGGCTGCCGATGAAGACCGCTGGCAGCGCTACCTGGGCGCCACGGGAGCTTCGGCGGAAAGTGTGGCCCGGTCGGCTCGCGAGCCGGAGCTTCTGGCGGCGGTCATGGACTTCCTTCTGACGGAAGATCAGCTGGTGATGGCGTTCGCCACAGATGCAGGTGTCAGACCAGAGGCCGTCCTGCGTACGCGCCGGCTGCTTCCAGGCGGCGAAGCGCTCGACTGGATGTGAACCTTGACTGGGCTTGGGGCCTCGCCGGCATGGCGAAGGCCGACGGCGCATGTGACCTGCTCCATCCTACCATCCAGCTGCCCGCGCGGAAGTGTCACGCCATCCTTGCCACGCCCTGCCGGAGCGGGCAGGGTTTCCACCTTGCTCGCGGAGAAACTGGAATGCCCCTCACCACCCCCGATATTGCCGCGATCGTGTTCGACAAGGATGGGACGCTTTTCGACTTCAACGAAAGCTGGTCCGCATGGTCTTCGCGGTTGCTTGAGGATCTGGCCGGAGGGGAGCGGGCACTCGCCTCATCCCTCGGAGCAGCCATCGGCTACGATCTGGAGGAGCGCCGCTTCGCGCCAGACAGCATCGTCATCGCGGGCACGCCGAAGGAGATCGCGGAGAAACTTCTGCCTCTGTTGCCGGGCACCAACATGGCGGGTCTGGTCACGCGGATGAACCTGCTGGCCGCACAGGCGCCTCTTAGGGCCGCCGTGCCGCTTGGCCCGCTTCTCCGGCAGCTGAAGCTTCGCGGCCTCATCCTCGGCCTTGCCACCAATGATGCGGAGGCGCCCGCCCGCGCTCATCTGGCGGAAGCCGAGGTGCTTGACCTGTTCGACTTTGTCGCAGGCTCCGACAGCGGGCATGGCGGCAAACCGGAGCCGGGAATGCTTCTGGCCTTTGCCCGCGCCTTCGATCTGGATCCCCGCCGGGTCGCCATGGTGGGCGACAGCCTCCACGACCTCTCCGCCGGACGTGCGGCCGGTATGCGGACGGTGGGCGTGCTGACAGGACCGGCGCGTCGAGCGGACCTGGCCCCTCTGGCCGATGTCGTTCTGGAGAATATCGGCGACCTCCCCGCCTGGCTGGAAGGCGGAGCGCGCCAGACTTGCGCGGAAACCGGCAGGGAATCGATCTCCTGAGCCACGCTTGCCGCCAAACCGACATGGCCATGTCGCGAACAGGCCATCCTTTCCCCTAGGGGGAGAGCATGTCTCTGGCGAGAAGCTACAGATGGGAAATGCGCCAATGGCGAGCGATGTCGTGCCGGGACAGATGCCGTGGTCTATTCCGGAGAACCCCGATCCGCCCCTCGGTTTCCTTTTGCCGGAGGATGTGATCCGCATCCGCCGCGCCGCGCTGCGCCTTCTGGCAGAGCGGGGTGTGGAGCTTCCTGGGCTGGAAGGAGAGGCCGGTCTGCGTCAGGCGCTGGCCACCGCCCGGGTGAGGACGGATGGAAATATCGCGCGGTTCGATCCCGACTTCGTGGTGCACATGGCGGGCCTCGCCCCTGCGATCTTTCGCCTGGAGCCGCGCAACCCCGCGCGCTCGGTCACCGTCGGCGGGCAGCACATGCTCTTCGGTGCGGTAGCCTCCGCGACCGAGGTCTGGGATTTGCAGCGCGGGCGCAGGAGCGGCGATCTCGCGGCCTGCGAGGATCTGCTGCGTCTCGCCCAGAGCTTCAACTGCATCCATTTCCTTGGCGGCTATCCCGTGGAGCCCCAGGACATTCCCCCTCCCATGCGCCATCTCGTCTGCGCGGAGGCCGCCCTTCGGCTGACAGACAAAGTCATTCACGCCTATCCGCTCGGCCCCGACGCGGTGCGGGACGTGATGACCCTGGCACGGTTCGCCTCGGGTCTGGAGGAGGCGGAATTCACGGCAAAGCCGCGCCTTTATGTCAATATCAACTCCGCAGGCCCGCTCGTCTTCGATGCGAGTGTGCTGGCCGCCACTCTCTGCGCCGCGCGGGCGGGGCAGGCGGTCATGGTGACCCCGCTCGTCATGGCAGAGGCCGGCTCAGGCGTGACGGTCGCCGGCATGGTGACGCTCGCACTCGCGGAGGCGCTGGCGGTGGTGGCACTCGTCCAGCAAGTGCGCCCCGGAACGCCGGTGATTCTGGGCGCGCTGTCCGCCTGTCTCGGTCCGACCTTCGGCGCACCGGTGTTCGGCACCGCAGAGAGCCTTCGCATGACGGAGGCGCTGGGGCAGATGGCGCGCAGCCTTCAGCTGCCCTTCCGCGCAACCGCGGCGTCCACCGCGAATATCGCCGATGCGCAAGCGATGGCGGAAACGGCCAATAGCCTGTGGAGCGGGGTGCGGTCCGGCGCGAACCTGCTCCAGCACGCGGCGGGGTGGCTGTCGCGCGGCACGGCCGCCAGCATGGAAAAGTTCGTCCTCGACTGTGAGCAGATCCAGCTTGTCCAGCGCTACTGGCAGACCTCCCCCGGCCGGACGGAAGACGAGGGCCTGCTGGCAGGACTCCCCGGCGCGGGCGGTACAGGGACTGCCTTCCCCGAACCGGTCTCCGCCGACTGGCGGCCCTACCCGGTGTGGGAGGAGGATGGCGCTCTCTGGGCCAGTGAGCGTGCGGCCAAATGCGCGCGGCGCATCCTTGACGCCTATCAACCACCCGCCCTCGATCCGGCGCGGGCGGAAGCGATGACGGACTTCGTGGCAAAGCGCCGCCGCGAGCTGGAGGCCAGCCTCGACTAACGGCCCGCGCGCGCAGGCGCCGTGATACTTTCTTAACCCGGCTGTGAAATGCTGCCCCCGAACTGGAGGCCTTCCATGCACGGACTCTTCAACCGATCTCTGCAATCCTATCTGCGCAACACCTTTGGCAGCGACTTCTGGGACGCGCTCGCCGCAGAGGCCCGAATCGACGCGGAAGGTTTTGAACCGATCCTGATCTACGACGACGACATCACCTGCCGCATGCTGGACGTCGCCGCCCAGCGGCTCAACAGACGGCGATGCGACCTGCTGGAGGATTTGGGCACTCACATCGTCTCCGGGGAGGACGGGGGCGCCTTCCGTCGTCTGCTGCGGTTTTCCGGTGTCAGCTTTCTCGACTTTCTCCGTTCCGTCGATCATCTGCCCGGCTGGGGGCGTCTTGCGCTGCCGGAACTCGATCTTCCGAGACTGGAGATGGAGGAGCTCGGCGCCGGTCGCTTCCGGCTCACCTGCCGGTTCCGCCTGCCCGGTGCAGGCCATCTGGCGAGCGGCGTATTGCGCGCCATGGCGGACGAATACGGCGCGCTCATCCTGATGGAGGAGGTGCAGGATCTTCCCCATGGCGGAGAGCGGATAGAGATAGACGTGCCGCACTGGTCCCACACGCCCGGTCGGCATTTCGAACTGGCGGGGTGAAGGATGGACCGTGACCTTTGCCGCATGCGCTTCAGCCACGACGCCCTCGCTCGGCTCATGCCGATGTTCCTGTGGATCGGCGCCGACACGAAAGTGCGCGCCGCAGGGCCGACGATCTCGCGCGTCACAGGGCCGGAGCCGCTTGTCGGACGGCCGTTCGGAGAGGTGTTCAGCCTCCGCAACAGCTCCCGAGGCATCCGGCTGGAGGATATCGCCCAGTCGGACGATCCTCGCCTCTATCTTCAACTCCCCGGACGCGGGGGACGCGAGCTGAGGGGCATTGCCGTGCCACTGGACGGAGAGGAAGTGTTCCTGAACCTTTCTTTCGGCGTCGGTGTGGCCGACGCGGTGCGCATGCACGGGCTGACGCAGGCAGATTTCGCGCCGACCGACCTCGCAGTCGAGATGCTCTATCTGATCGAGGCAAAGAACGCCGTGATGGAGGAGTTGCGCGGCCGGAACGACCGCCTTCGCAGCGCCAAGACCCGCGCAGAAGCAGAGGCACTGACGGACCCGCTCACCGGCCTTGGCAACCGTCGCGCGATGGAGCGGGCGCTGGAGGAGGTGATCCGCGCTGGGACGCCCTTCGCGCTCGTCCATGCGGACCTGGATTTCTTCAAGCAGGTCAATGACACATTGGGCCATGCCGCAGGCGACGATGTGTTGCGGGAAGTGGGTCGGATCCTGGCCACGCGGCTCCGGCAGCAGGATCATGCCGCTCGTATCGGAGGGGACGAATTCGTCGTTGTGCTGCCGGGCGTCACGTCCGCCGCGCCGCTGGAGGATATCGCTACCCGCTTGCGCAACCGCTTCTCGCGGCGGGTGCTAGACGGCGCACCTGGGGTCCGGCTGAGCGCGAGCCTGGGTGCGGTGATCGTTCCCGCTCGGACCGCTGCCACCGGTACCGAGGTACTGGATGCCGCGGATCGGGAACTTTATGCCTCCAAACAGGCGGGGCGGGCGCAACTCTCCGTCAGCACCTTCGACCCTCACCTCTCGCACCCTTCGTCGCTCCGGGCCGGCGAGGACCGCTGATCACCATCGGCGGAGATTTGCCGCCCCTTCCCACCCGTCAGCAGGAGTTTGCTAACGCTTTTCCATCCATCTTGCGAAGTGCCGAGGATCCCGGATTCTCCCCGGATTGCGAGATTACGGCGAAGCAAGCCGGCGGCGTCTGAGGGACATTATGAACGGAAAACGAGTCGGAAAAACCGGCCAGATGGCCTTTGCTCTCCTGACGGCCGCAGCTCTGGGTGCCTGCGCCTCACCTGCTCAGGAAATTGGCAACCGTCAGGGGATGGAGCCGGCTCGGGAACAACTCGCCCTGCTGGAGGTCAAACAGAAACAGGCGAAGGGGCAGCGCGTCTGGTGCGTGCCCTTCGCGCGCACGGCGAGTGGTATCAACCTTCGGGGGGATGCAAAGACGTGGTGGAACAAGGCAGAAGGCCAGTATGGCCGCGGAAATGCGCCGGAAGTCGGTTCCGTCATGGCTTTCCGGGCGACACGGGGAATGCCGCTAGGCCACGTCGCTATGGTTTCCGAACTGGTCTCGCCGCGCAAGATCAAGGTGGATCATGCCAACTGGAGCCGCAACGAAGTATCGCTTCGCATGGCCGTGATCGACGTTTCCGCCAAGAACGACTGGTCTGCCGTGCGGGTGGAGAGCCATCCCGCAAGCTTCGGACGGGTCTATCCGGTCACCGGCTTCATCTATCCGCAGCAGCACAAGTAACCCACTCCTGCCGACCGCATACCGCAAAAGGAAAAGGGCGCCCGTCAGGCGCCCTTTTCTGTCTCGTCCGAACCCCTGGGGTCAGGAGGCTTCGGTGATGAACTTCACCGCGTCGCCGAAGGTCTGGATCGTCTCGGCTGCGTCGTCCGGGATTTCGATCCCGAACTCTTCTTCGAAAGCCATGACGAGCTCAACGGTATCGAGGCTGTCTGCCCCGAGGTCGTCGATGAAGGAAGCGTTCTCGGTGACCTTGTCTTCTTCGACGCCGAGATGCTCGACGACGATCTTACGAACGCGATCTGCGATGTCGCTCATTTCAAGTCCTCATATGGTGTCGGGAAGGTTCCCGTCTTTGTCACGTTCCGGGCATGCCGGACCCCTGCACGTACGGGAGTTCCCGGTCAGGTCAGCGGCCTAATATCACAGGAGCGGACGGAGGCAACTGCTTTCCGGTCCGCGGCCTGCTGCTCAGATCATCGCCATTCCGCCGTTCACATGCAATGTGGTTCCAGTGACGTAAGCGGCCTCCGGGCTGGAGAGATAGAGGACGGCAGCGGCGATTTCCGCCGGACGCCCCATCCGGCCAGCGGGGATCTGGGCGAGCAGCGCGGATTTCTGGGACTCGTTCAGCTTGTCTGTCATCGCCGTTTCGATGAAGCCCGGCGCCACCGCGTTCACCGTGATCCCACGGGACGCCACCTCGGCGGCCAGCGCCTTCGACATGCCCACCATGCCCGCCTTGGAAGCGGCGTAGTTGCCCTGCCCCGGGTTGCCTGTCGCCCCCACGACAGAGGAAATATTCACGATCCTGCCCCAGCGCGCCTTCATCATCCCGCGCAGCACGCCACGGCAGAGCAGGAAGGTGGAGGTCAGGTTGACGTCGATCACCGACTGCCACTCCTCATCCGACATGCGCATGAACAGGTTGTCGCGCGTGATGCCCGCGTTGTTGACGAGGATGTCCACGCTGCCGAGCGCTTCCACCGCGCGCTTGGGAAGCTCCTCCACCTGCGACCGGTCGGAGAGGTTGCAGGGCAGCACAGGAGCATTTTCGAGCTTCGCCGAAAGCGCCTCCAGCGGCTCCACTCGTGTACCCGAGAGGGCGACCTTCGCACCCGAATTGTGCAAAATCTGGGCGATTTCGGCGCCAATGCCACCCGAGGCGCCTGTTATGAGCGCATTTTTCCCTTCAAGGTTGAACATCTTAGCCTCTTGTTTATCTTTACGTGCATAGGATACGGCAGACGCATCAGTGAGTTGCCCCTACGGCAACTCCTATCCTGCGAGGGAGAGAATCGCGATGGAGGAAATCAGCATCTCGCTAGATGGCGCAAGGCTGACCTCGGCCCTGTCGGGCACCGCCATAACGGCGATAATGGGTCTCACGTTGCTTCTGGTTCTCTCCTGCGCAGCCGCCGCCTACTTTCTTGGACGATCCCGTCGCAAGACGCCATCCCCCATGGCCAACCCGCTAAGGCAGCTTGAGGCGGTGCGGAATGTCGAATTCACCGTCAAACCGCTCCTTCCGCGCAGCACCGCACATGTGCTGCCGCTCGTCGAAGCGGCGTTGGCGGAATATGCTCCCGAACACCGCGTCATGGCGCAGGTCGCTCTGCAGGAGGCGATCCAGCCGGTCACGACGACATCGAGCAACGCACTGCTTCGTGCCGACCTGTCCATCAAGTCCAAGCGGCTCGACATCGCCGTGATCGACGATATGGGACAGCTTGTCGCAGCCCTGGGCTGCGCGGGGTCGCATTGCAGCCCGATGCGCGATTCGATCCGGCGGGAGGCACTTCAGAATGCCGGCATACCCTATCTCGACCTGAACGAGGTGCAGGACGAGCTCGCGATCTGCAGCTTCATCGCCCAGAAGGTGGCGGGTACGACGGTGCCGAGGACGCTCAGCTCCGCCGCCTGACCCCTTTACTGGAGGGAGGCTGCAGCCGCAGCGACTTCCTCCGGCGTACCTACGGTTCGCACGATGCTTTCCTTGGCAATCCGGCGAATCATGCCCGAGAGGGCTTTGCCCGCGCCAATTTCCCAGAACTCTGTCACCCCCTGACCCGCCATCCACTGCACCGATTCGCGCCAGCGGACCGATCCGGTGACCTGCTCGACCAATAGCTGCCGAATCGCTTCCGGGTCATTTACCGCCTCTGCCCGCACGTTGGAGACGACGGGCACCGCCGGCGCTGCCACCGCCACCCCGGACAGCGCCTCAGCCATTGCATCTGCGGCGGGCTGCATCAGAGAGGAATGGAACGGCGCGCTGACTGGCAGAAGGATCGCCCGCTTGGCTCCCCGCCCCTTGGCAATCTCGACGGCCCGTTCGACCGCCGCGCGTGTGCCGGATATGACGACCTGCGCGGGATCATTGTCATTGGCCGCCTGAACGACTCCGCCTTCGGCCGCAGCTTCCGCGGCAACTTCCGTCGCAGCCACAAAGTCCAGTCCCAGAAGGGCGGCCATCGCGCCCTCTCCCACCGGAACAGCCGCCTGCATTGCGCGGCCCCGCAGCTTCAGAAGCCGCGCTGTATCCGCAAGGCCGATGGCCCCTGCAGCGCAAAGCGCCGAGTACTCACCTAGTGAATGCCCGGCGACATAGGCGGCGGCGGAGATCGCCACGCCCTCCGCCTCCAGCGCCCGCATCGCGGCGATCGAAGTCGCCATCAGCGCGGGTTGGGCATTCTCGGTCAGCGTCAGCTCATCCTGGTCCCCTTCCCAGACGAGGCGGGACAGGGACTGGCCGAGCGCCTCATCCACCTCCACGAACACAGCGCGCGCGGCGGGATAGCTCTCCGCCAGCGCGCGCCCCATGCCGATGGTCTGGGCTCCTTGCCCCGGAAACACGAATGCGCGCATGTCTATCTCCCTTTTTGCGTCTCGCGGATACCCGCTCCCATCGCGTCCTGCAACGCTTGGCACCGCGCTTTGGCCTTGTTCTGCGACGCCTGCCGTGTATAAGGCGAGCTTCCTTCCGCTGGTCACGAAACCGGCGCAGACTCTCGTGGGCGGATGCGGAAGGTAAGTCCCGCCCTATGAAATGCGCCTGACAATGGAGCCTACATGCCGCTTTACGAGCATGTCCTCATCGCGCGTCAGGATCTGTCCAACGCGCAGGCCGAAGGCCTCATCGAACATTTCTCCACGGTTCTCGCGGATAACGGCGGCAAGGTCGTTGAAAACGAGTACTGGGGCGTCAAGACGATGGCCTACAAGATCAACAAGAACCGCAAGGGGCATTACGCCTTCCTGAAGTCCGACGCGCCCGCCGCGGCGGTGCAGGAGATGGAGCGTCTCGCCCGTCTGCATGACGACGTGATGCGCGTGCTGACCGTGAAGGTCGAAAAGCACGAGGATGGCCCGTCGGTGCAGATGCAGAAGCGCGACGACCGTGAGCGTGGCGACCGCGGTGATCGCGGCGACCGTCCGCGTCGTTTCTGATCTCGAAAGGATATTGATCCATGGCCAACAAACCCTTCTTCCGCCGCCGCAAGGTCGATCCGTTCGGGGGCGATAACGCGCCCAAGATCGACTACAAGGACACCCGCCTGCTGCAGCGCTACATCTCCGAACGCGGCAAGATCGTGCCCTCGCGCATCACCGCCGTCTCCGCGAAGAACCAGCGCAAGCTCGCCCAGGCGATCAAGCGGGCGCGCTTCCTTGCGCTCCTCCCCTACGCTGTGAAGTAAGGAGAGAAAGATGCAAGTCATTCTCCTGCAACGCGTTCAGAAACTCGGCCAGATGGGCGAAGTTGTGAACGTCAAAGACGGGTACGCCCGCAACTTCCTGCTGCCGCAGGGCAAGGCGCTCCGCGCCACCGAAGGCAACATCGCGAAGTTCGAAAGCCAGAAGGCGCAGCTCGAGGCCAACAACCTCGAGACGAAGAAAGAAGCCGAAGCGATGGGCGAGAAGCTCGACGGTCAGACCTTCGTGCTGATCCGCTCGGCTTCCGATGCCGGCGCGCTCTACGGCTCCGTCACCACCCGCGACGTGGCGGACGCTGCGACTGCCGACGGTTTCACGCTGAACCGCGCACAGGTCTCGCTGGATCGGCCGATCAAGGATCTCGGCGTGCACCCGGTCACCGTCGTGCTCCACCCGGAAGTTTCTGTCTCCATCGCCGTGAACGTTGCGCGTTCCGCCGAAGAAGCGGAACTTCAGGCGTCCGGCAAGTCGATCCAGGAGCTCGCGGCCGAAGCCGAAGCTGCTGCCGATTTCGAGATCGCAGAACTGTTCGATGACATCGGCGGAGCGGCCTCTGACGAGGAGTGATCCTCCAGAACCGACCTGTGGAAAGGCCGCGTCCCGGACGCGGCCTTTTGCTTTGCCGCCCGGTATCAGCCCTCATCATCGACGCTGGGTTCCAAGCCTTTTGAGCCTGCCAAACATGACTGGATGCTGCGTCGATGCCAGCAGCGTTGCAGTTCCTCCGGGGGTGCAACGCATCTCTGAACAGATCGCACGTCGTAACTACGATCAGGCGGCATTCAGGGCGGCTGGAAAGCTGGCTCTTCGCCAAGAAGGGCTATGGGCGTGCCATACGCCAGAAGCCGTACGCAAGCAGAAGGATCCGCTGACACCTTCTGAATTTCGTCACGGATCGTGGAGGAACGCGCCGTGCGGAGGCTCGGTGATCTGGTGTGCACCCGTTCGACCGACCTCATCAGGATTGCTATCCACACCATCGCGCCAGAACTGCGTCAAGATACTTGTGAGTCAGCCTCTCGCGACTGGCAGAGGCGGCATCAACGAGAAAGGCCGCGCCTTTCGGCGCGGCCTTCGGATCATGCGACGACGGTGGGGATCAGACCTCGTCCAGTGCCTCGATCGCCTTCTGGAGATCGTCCTTCGTGATCTCCTTGTCCGTCACCTTCGCGCCTTCGACGATGTAGTCAACGACCTTGTCCTCGAAGATCGGTGCGCGGAGTTGCTGCTGCATCTGCGGGTTCTTCTGCACGAATTCGAAGAACGCGCGCTCCTGCCCCGGATACTGACGGGCCTGTGCGAGCACGGCTTGCGTCATCTCCGCATCGGTGACGTCGATGTTCTCCTTGCGCCCCAGCTCTGCCAGCAGCAGTCCCAGACGCACCCGACGCTCGGCGAGCTTGCGGTGTTCATCGCTCACTTCGATGTTGCCGTGATCATGGGTGTGCACCTCCGGGTGCTCCTCATGCCAGAGCTGGTGCGCGATCTGGTTCGCCTCGGCTTCCACCAGCGTCGGCGGAAGGTCGAAGGCGACCTTGCCGTCAAGCTGGTCGAGGAGTGCGCGCTTCAGCACCTGACGCGCTGCGCCGGTATACTCGGCTTCCAGACGTTCCTTGATCTGCGACTTGAGCTGCGCAAGGTCTTCGGCGCCGAATTTCTTCGCCAGCTCGTCATCGATCTCTGCGGTTTTCGGCGCCTTCACGGCCTTCACCGTGACGGTGAAGACAGCTGCCTTGCCGGCCAGATGGGGCGCCCCGTACTGCTCGGGGAAGGTGACGTCCACGTCCTTCTCGTCACCGGCCTTCACGCCGACGAGCTGCTCCTCGAAACCCGGAATGAACGAGCCGGAACCCAGCACCAGCGGGTAATCCTCTGCAGATCCGCCCTCGAAAGCCTCGCCATCCACCTTGCCGACGAAGTCGATGACGACCTGATCGCCATCCTCGGCCGCGCCGTCCTTGTCGTCGTAGGATTTGGCGGTTTCGGCGAGATTCTGCAGCGCCTCATCGACGGAAGCGTCATCGGCCTTTACGACCAGACGTTCCAGCGCGATCTCTCCCCGGTCGAAGCCCGGGATCTCGGGCAGCGCCTCATAGGTGAAGTTGACGACCACGTCGTCGCCTTCCTTCCAGTTCTCGCCGTCCTGCATCTTCACTTCGGGCTGGAGGGCCGGACGGTCACCGGATTGCTCGAAATGCTCCTTCATCGCGCCGTCGATGGTGTCCTGCATGGCGTCGCCCAGCAGACGCGGGCCGAACTGCTTCTTCAGCATCGCCATCGGCACCTTGCCCTTGCGGAAGCCTTTCAGCTCAACCTCGGGCTGTGCTTCGATGAGCTTTTCCTGCACCTTGGATTCCAGCTCGGCTGCCGTCACCGTGATCTGGTAACCGCGCTTAAGGCCTTCGTTCAGGGTCTCGGTGACCTGCATATATCCGTCCTTTTCCTCTCTGGTGCGGGTGAAGGGACTTGAGTCCCCACGCCTTGCGGCGCCAGAATCCAGATCTGTTCACCTCGCGATTGGGTGGCCTTTTATTGAGGTTTCGGGCGGATGGGAAGAAGAAAGCAGCGTCACGCGATCCGGGTGGCCACAACTTTGGCCAAAGGTTTTGCGCCAGTTGACGAGGCACCCTGAGCACTAGATACAGGCACGAGTGCGGGCGTGGCGGAATGGTAGACGCAGCAGGTTTAGGTCCTGCCGCCGCAAGGTGTGGGGGTTCGAGTCCCTTCGCCCGCACCAGCCGGCCTGCCAGTCGCGTCCGACGGCGCTCTTCCCTCTCTCCCCGAGGTCCGACTCGTAGCGCCTCCCGGCCTGGGATCTTCCCTCAAGCTTCAGCTTGAGGCGAGAGGAAAGGCGATTTCGCCGCGCCCTCGGCGGCGCCCGTTCTTTTGGCGCCCACACCCAGCGCGCGCAGGCACTCCGGCACCATGTCGGGCAGGTCTTCCGCGATGAGGCCCGGACCGAAACGACGCGCCGCATCGGCATGCAACCAGACAGCGGTCCGCGCGGCCCGACCGGGAGAGAATCCGCGGGCCAGCAACCCCGCGATCAGTCCGGCGAGCACGTCCCCCGAGCCCGCCGTGGCAAGCCACGGCGCGGCCTCCTCCGCCACGGCGGCATGGAGCCAGACCGTACCGGAAGGGTCTGCGATAGCGGTGACTGCTCCCTTGAGCAGAACGGTGGCCCCGGCCCGCGCCGCCGCTTCGCGCACCAGATCGACACGGCTTTCGCCTCGGGACAGACGGTCGCCAAGATCGGGGAACAGCCGGGCGAACTCCCCCTCATGCGGGGTCAGAACGGCGGGCCTCGCAAGCGGCATCACCTCCCGCCGCTCAGCCAGGGCGGTCAATGCATCCGCATCCAGAACCACGCCCGGAGCGGTGAGGGCCTGCGGCAGCACGCTCGCCGCCCGCGCGACGCCAAAGCCGGGGCCGAGGCAAAGGGCGGTGACACGCGGATCCGCCAGCAGCGTGGGCAGCTCCGTCGCCGCGCGGATCATCACCGCATCAAGACGCGCTGCGTTCTCCGCGACGGCCTCCAGTGGACAGACCAGTGTCACCAGCCCCGCGCCCACCCGGAGCGCGCTCCGTGCCGCCAGCCGCGCCGCGCCCCCCGCGCCCGGCGGGCCGCAAAGGATCAGCGCATGGCCGTGACGGAACTTGTGACCGGCGGTCGCCTTGTCCAGCGTATGGACCTCTGGCCGCTCCAGACGCATGATCGGGGGGAGATCGCCACGCCATGTGTCGTTCTCCGGCCTCAGCCCGATATCCATGACCGCGAGCCGCCCGGCGATCTCCGCCCCCGGCAGAAGCAGGTGACCCAGTTTCGGCGCGTGAAAGGTCACCGTCAGGTCCATCGGCGCGATCTCCGCGCCTTGGCGACCGGTATCCGCATCCACACCCGACGCAATGTCCACGGCGACCCGCAGCCAGCCTTCCTGCCGCGAGAGTCGGTCAAGCTGCTCCAGCACGGGTGGACGGTCCCATAGCCCCCGGAATCCGATGCCATAGACCGCGTCGATCATCACGGCGGGCAGCTGTTGCTCAAGGCTGCCTGCATCCCAGCGCGAGGTTTCCGAGATCTGCCTCCAGCGCCGGAAGTTTTCCGCAGCCGCGGGGGACATCCGGTCGAGCACGCCGAAATGCGCCACCTCCACATGCCAGCCCAACCCATGCAACAGTCGCGCAACGACATAGCCATCCCCGCCGTTGTTGCCCGGACCGCAGGCCACAAGCGCGCGTCGCGGCAGGCCGCCCCGCCGCATCCCCTCCTCCAGAATGGCGGCAACGACCCCCTGCCCCGCCCGCTCCATCAGGTCGAGCGGAGTTGCGGCGCCGGACCGGAAAGCGGTGTCCTCGATGGCGCGCATTTGGGCAGATGTCAGAACTTCTGTCATAATTCCTGCCAATCTGTTTTCATTTAGCCCACTAAATAATCTTAATGCTCATTTTGTATGCGGTTATTTGCGGATTTTCCGCTATCCCTCAGAAGCTATCGGGAGGCGCATTGTCCCCCCGCCGCGAAAATGGTCTGACAGCAACGGTATAGTCCGAGGGAGTCGCCACACCATGAAGAAAGTCGAAGCGATCATAAAACCCTTCAAACTCGATGAGGTGAAGGAAGCGCTTCAGGAAGTCGGTGTTCAGGGGCTCTCCGTGATCGAAGTCAAGGGGTTCGGCCGCCAGAAGGGCCATACCGAACTCTATCGCGGTGCCGAATATGTGGTGGATTTCCTGCCCAAGGTGAAGATCGAGGTGGTTCTGACCGACGATCAGGTCGATGCCGCCGTCGAGGCGATCATCTCCGCCGCACGGACCGACAAGATCGGCGACGGAAAGATCTTCATCTCGCCGGTCGAACAGGCCATCCGCATCCGCACGGGTGAGACCGGCGACGACGCCGTCTGATCCGACCGAAGAATACGCCGGGAGCGCGCGTGGCGCCTCTCCGGCCAAGGACTGCTCAACAGAAGGAAACGACGCCAGATGAGCAACGAGAAGGTTCTCCAGATCCTGAAGGACGAGGATGTCGAATATGTCGATATCCGCTTCACGGACCCGCGGGGCAAGCTCCAGCATGTGACGGTCATGGCGGACCAGGTCGATGAGGACTTCCTGACGGAAGGCTTCATGTTCGACGGCTCCTCCATCGCCGGCTGGAAATCCATCGACCAGTCCGACATGAAGCTGATGCCGGACACCGAATCGGGCTATATCGACCCGTTCTACGCGGAAAAGACGCTCTGCATTCACTGCAACGTCGTCGAGCCCGACACGATGGAGCCCTACTCCCGCGATCCGCGCTCCACGGCGCTGAAGGCGGAAGCCTATCTGAAGTCCACGGGCATCGGCGACACGTCCTACTGGGGACCGGAAGCCGAATTCTTCGTCTTCGACGACGTGCGCTATGCCGTGTCGATGAACAAGGTGGCTTTCGAGGTCGATGCCGTTGATGGCGCCTGGAACACCGACACTGCCTACGAGATGGGCAACATGGGTCACCGTCCCGGCATCAAGGGCGGCTACTTCCCGGTGAACCCGATCGACCCGGCGCAGGATCTGCGGTCCGAAATGCTCTCCACCATGAAGCGGATGGGCATGAAGGTGGACAAGCACCACCATGAGGTGGCGTCCAACCAGCACGAACTCGGCCTGATCTTCGGTTCGCTGACCAAGCAGGCGGACGAGCTGCTGAAGTACAAATACGTGATCCAGAACGTCGCCGCCGCCTATGGCAAGTCGGTGACCTTCATGCCGAAGCCGATGCGCGGCGACAACGGCACCGGGATGCACGTGAACATGTCGATCTGGAAGGACGGCAAGCCGCTCTTCGCAGGTGACAAATACGCGGACCTCAGCCAGGAAGCCCTGTGGTTCATCGGCGGCATCCTGAAGCATGCCAAAGCGCTGAACGCGATCACCAACCCGTCCACCAACTCCTACAAGCGCCTGATCCCCGGCTTCGAAGCCCCGGTTCTGCGCGCCTACTCCGCCCGCAACCGCTCGGGCTGCGTGCGTATTCCGTGGTCGGAATCGCCCAAGGCCAAACGTGTGGAAGCCCGCTTCCCCGATCCGTCGGCGAACCCCTATCTGTGCTTCTCCGCGCTGCTTATGGCGGGCATCGACGGGATCAAGAACAAGATCGATCCGGGCCCGGCCTCGGACAAGGATCTCTACGATCTGCCGCCGGAAGAACTGGCAACCATCCCGACCGTCTGCGGCTCGCTGCGCGAGGCACTGACCGAACTGGAGGCGGATCACGAGTTCCTGCTCGCGGGCGATGTGTTCACCAAGGACCAGCTCGAGGGCTACATGGCTCTCAAATGGGAAGAAGTGTATAACTACGAACACACCCCCCACCCGATCGAATACCAGATGTATTACTCCTGCTGAGGCAGGATGGGACAGTGATACCGAAACCCCCGGAGGCGAGTCCTCCGGGGGTTTTTTATATGCCATTGGGGAGGCATGGATGGAGGACAACGAAACCGTTGTGCTTACGGGGTGGCTGCTCTGCGCCACGATGGCGGATGCCGATCTGGCTGCGGCGCTGCTGGAAGAGCACACCCGGCTCAGCCGCGCGGAGCCGGGTTGCCTGTCCTTCGAGGTCGTGCGCTCCATGTCCGATCCCATGCGCTTCGCCGTCAGGGAAGCCTTCGTCGATCGCGCGGCATTCATCGCGCATCAGGAGCGGGTGAAGGCCTCCGACTGGGGACGACAGACAGCCCATATCGAGCGGGACTACCGGATCGAACGCGGGGAATAGCAGGGGCTCTACCCTAATGGGAGCCCGCAGGGTGCAATCCGCGCCTCTGTCGCAAATGAGGCCTTAGGCGAGAATCGACGTCCCGCTGGGCAGATTATTCCGCGAGGCTCGCGAAGGTCTGGAACGGCGGTGCCTTTTGCTGGGATCTGGGCTTGGCAGATCATATGCGCGATGTCGGCGATGGTCGCTGCGGCTGGAACGCCTTGGAAACCCATCATGGGATTGGTGATCCGCTTTATGAAGCGGTGGTCCTGTTCAAGGATATTGTTCAGGTATTCGACCTGTCGCACCAATGATGCGCCCGCTTCCGGTAAATTTCAGGATCGCATTCACTGCCTGCAAAGGCCCGCGAGGTTGGCGCCGCCCTTGTCGATCACGACCCGATCTGGCGCACCATGATCGGCAATCGCCTGCTTGAAAAAGCGCCGGGCTTCGGCCCGCTCTCTGCGAGAGGAAAGCAGGAAATCAAGGGTTGTCCGTCGCGATCCAGGACCCGGTAGATGTAGGTCCATTTTTCCCCTTCATGTAGGTCTCGTCCACCTGCCGCGAGGAGGCGGTCTGTCGCTTCCCGGCTTGTACCTGGGCCGCAAACAAAGGATCGAACCTCACTAACCAAGGGTTCAGCGTAGTTTGGTCGAATCTGACCCCACGCTCAGCCATGATCTCTTCCAGATCACGGTAGGAGAGGGAGTAGCGGGGGTAGAAGAAAACGGTACGCAGGATCACCGATTTCGGAAAGTGCGCTCCCTTGAAATCGTCATCCTGCCCTCGTCTTCCCGGCCCGTAGAAAACAAACCACATAGGCCCCAACCCTGACATCGAAAGTCCAAAATTATTGTGACATAACCCGATCACTTGACCTTGGCGGTCCGCTGAGAAGGTCCTGGAGTGTCGTGTTATGTGCCGGAAATTGGAAAATTGAACCGGATCCTTCGGGGGATACAGAGTTCAGGCATGTTCTATCTGATTTAGGATAATTTCCGCTTCTACGCAGGCCGAAAAGCCTTTTCAGCAGCCCGTCAGGTCTGCCTGGGCCAGGCCGCATTCTGAAGCACGACGCGATAGCCGTCGGGATCTTCGAATGTCCTGCCGCCTCTGTCCCAATAGGGGTTGAAAGACGGCACCGGCTCGTGCCCGCGCGACGCAGACGCCCGACGACCGCCTGCCATTCCGCGGGGTTCTGGGATGGAGAAGACCAGCAGATTGTCCTGTGTCGGCGCACGCCCCGCCGGGTGACCAGCCTTCCGCGTGAACTCAAGGTGATAGGGGAGTCCCAGCCTGCCCGCATGACGCCGTCGAACCCGCCGTGCGCCTCGAAACTGGCGATGACTCAAATCCCAGACCATCATGGTAAAACGCCACCACGGCCTCCAGATCGTCACTCGGCCGCGCGATGCTAAGCCCTGCGCCTCCATCAGGCGAACCGTTCGTTGCTGAAGATGCGAAGGCCCCTCATGCAAAAGGGCCGGGCCCGAAACACGGACCCGGCCCCCAAGATATCATCTGATGCTATCACACCTGATCAACAGAAAGCGCCACGAAGCGCGGCTCGCCATCGCGGCGGATGAGAAGGAGGAGGGACTTCCGACCCGCCTCCTTGGCCTCGGAAATCCGGGCCTCCAGCTCCTTAGGCGAGGAGACTTTCTGCTGACCCGCCTCGGTGATCAGATCGCCATTGCGCAGACCCTTTTCAAATGCCTCGCTTCCATCGTCGATGCCGGTAATCACCAGACCGTCGGTACCGTTCGGCACTTCAAGCTGCTTGCGCATTTCGGGCGTCAGGGAGGTGACTGTCATGCCGAGAAGCGTCCGCTGCTTCTGGGCCTCCGGCGCAGCGGCTGCAGGAACCACTTTCGCACCCTCGGCTTCCTCGCGACGACCGAGCGTCAACTCCACCGTCACGGGCTTGCCTTCGCGCATCAGGGCAACATCGACCTTCTTGCCGACCTCGGTGGCGCCGACCTGACGAACGAGTTCGCGTGTATCGTTCACCTTCACGCCGTCGAATTGGGTGATGACATCGCCCGACTTGATCCCGGCAACCTCTGCCGGCCCCTTCGGAACATCAGTCACGAGGGCACCACCCGCGCTTGCCAGCCCCATGGATTCGGCGATATCCGGCGTCACGTCCTGAATGCGGACACCGAGCCAGCCGCGCCGTGTCTCACCGAACTCCTTGAGCTGATCGACCACGCGGGACACGACCGCCGAGGACATGGCGAAACCGATCCCGATGGAGCCGCCGTTGGGGCTGAGAATCGCGGTATTCACCCCGATCACCTCACCATCCATGTCAAAGAGCGGCCCGCCGGAGTTCCCGCGGTTGATCGCCGCATCGGTCTGGATGTAGTCGTCATAAGTCCCCTGGAGAGCCCGACCGCGGGCAGAGACGATGCCGGAGGAAACGGAGAAGCCCTGACCCAGCGGGTTGCCGACGGCCATCACCGGCTCACCCACGCGGACCCTGTTTGAATCGCCGAATTTCACGAAGGGGAGTTGCTTTGCATCCTCCACCTTCAGAAGCGCGATATCGGTGTTGGGATCGGTGCCCACAACCTTGGCATCCAGTTTCTCGCCGGCGAAGGTCTCGATCTGAATCTGGTCCGCACCTTCAATGACGTGGTTGTTGGTGACGATGAAACCGTCAGCGGAGATGATGAAGCCCGAGCCGAGCGCCTGGCTCCGCCGCGGAACCGGACGGGCACCGTCACCGCCACCCTGCCCCGGGGGCATGAAGTCCCGGAAGAAATCCTCGAATGGCGATCCGGGAGGAATGCCGGGGACCCCACCCTGTGTGGAGGTAGCGACCGTCGATGTGGTGGTGATGTTGACGACCGCCGGGCTGACGTGCTCCGCAAGGTCGGCAAAACTCAACGGGGTCCCGTTCGGGGCGGTCTGAGCGAAGGCGGGGGGCGCTAGAACCGGCACCAGCGCCGTGCTCAGGCCCAGTCCGGCGACCAGCCCGAGGGCCAGCAAGGCGCGCGCCGGGGCGCTGCGCAGCGATTGTGATTTGACGACCAAGGACGACACTCCGAGCTCCTTCCTCTTCAGGGTTCGGCGAAACATCTAGCTCCCGAACCGTCTCCTCCTATGTGGGACCTGTGCGCTTTAGCCGCAAATCAACGACCGTCGCGGTGTCTCAATTCGGTGTGAAACTTCGTAACATGAAGGGTTTCACGGGTGATTGGAGAGAGCAAGCGCTTCCTGCGGCCCGAATGAAAAGGCCGGCCAATGAAAAAGGCCGGTCGCTGGGACCGGCCTTTTCATCAGTTCGCGGGTCGGGTGCCGCTATCGCTTTTGAAGAACTCGAAGAACTCGCTTCCGGGGCTCATCACCACGGAGGTGTTGTTCTGCTGAAGTGCGTTCTCATAGGCGGTGAGCGACCGGGTAAAGGCAAAGAACTCCGGGTCACGGCCAAATGCCTCAGCATAGATGCGGTTGCGCTCCGCATCGGCCTCACCGCGGATGACCTCACTCTGACGGCGGGCATCGGAGACAAGCTCCGTCACTGTCCGGTCGGCCAGCGCCTGAATACGCTGCGCGGCCTCGTTCCCGCGCGCGATCTCGTCGGCGGCTTCCCGTTCACGCTCCGCCCGCATCCGGGCAAAGGTCGCGGCGAGGTTCTGCTCCGGCAGGTCGGTGCGGGTCAGGCGCACGTCGATCACCTCGATCCCGAGCGCCTGGGCCTGTACGCGGGCCTGATCGCGGATGCGGTTCATCAGTGGCGTCCGGTCCTCGGAGAGCACTGCACCGGACGGTACGGACCCCAGAACCTCACGGATTTCCGCATTCAGGATCCGCTCCAGCCGCGCCTGCGCAGCGCGCTCGCCCTCAACGCCGACAGCTTCGCGGAAACGCACCACATCGGCAATACGCCAGCGGGCAAAGGCATCCACGACCAGACGACGGTCATCGAGCGGCGTGATTTCCGCCGGCTGCGTGGGCAGGCTCAGGATCCGCCCGTCATAGCGAACGACCTCCTGAATGAAGGGGATCTTCAAATACATCCCCGGTTCCTCGCGGACAGCCTTCACCTCTCCGAACTGAAGGACCAGAACCCGCTCCCGCTCATCGACGATGAAGATGGAGGACAGGCCCAGAACGGCCAGAAGAACAACGACGGCAATGCCGATGGTGGAGCGTTTCATCAGTTGTTCTCCCCATTGGTCGTCGTGCTCCCGGCTGCGCCGGTGGCGGGCATCTGCGGCATGGTCCGGTTGCCCAGCGGAAGAAGCGGCAGCACGCCTTGTCCGCTCTCGCCGTTCACGCCATCGACGATCACCTTGTCCACACGACCGAAGACGCGCTCCATGGTTTCCAGATACATCCGGCGGCGGGTTACGTCGGGCGCATTCCGATATTCGTCATAGACGGAAACGAAGCGGCTCGCCTCACCCTGCGCCGCGTTGACAGCCTGCGCGCGGTAGCCCTCGGCCTCTTCCAGCACGCGAGCGCTTTCCCCCCGCGCCCCGGCGAGCACACGGTTCGCATAGGCATCCGCCTGATTCTGGAGCCGGTCGCGTTCCTGACGTGCCGCCTGCACCTGGCGGAAGCTGTCGATCACCTCGGACGGCGGGTCAGCTCGGTCGAAGTTCACCCGGATGATGTTGATGCCGCTGTCATAAGTGTCCAGCGTCGATTGCACCGCCTGTTGCAGGTCGGAGGCGATGATCCCCCGGTCCCGGTTCAGGATCGGCGCCATCTGCGAGCGCGCGATGATGTCACGCATGGCACTTTCCGAAACGGCACGGATCGTGTCCATCGGATCGGCGAGGTTGAACAGGTATTTGGACGGATCGTTGATGTTCCAGACGACCTGGAACTCCGTATCCACGAGGTTCTCGTCCTGCGTGAGCATCAGCCCGTCGGAGCGGCGGGAATTGGCGTTGGAGCCGATGTCCAGCGTGCGCTCGCCGGTGACGGAGAAGATTTCCCGCGTCACCACCGGCCAGGGCGCGAAGTTCAGACCGGGTTCCCCCGTCTTGTAATAGCGTCCGAAGAGCAACTCGACCGAGCGCTCTTCCTGCCGCACAGTGTAGAAGGAGAGTGCGAGCCAGCCGATGAACAGCGCGCCGATCGCCAGAAACACGCCCTTGCGCGTGATGCCCAGACCCGGGCCGGACTGACGCGGGCCGCCGGTGCCGGTTCCGCGACCGCCCATCAGCACGCGGAGCTGCTCCTGCCCCTTCTTCATGATCTGGTCGAGTTCGGGGATCTGCGGACCTTCACCGGGGCGCCGGTTCCCGCCGCGGGGATCGTCCCCCCGGTTGTCGCCGCCACCGCCGCCTGATCCTCCGCCCCCCCAGGGGCCGCCGGAATGTCCTGCCATTAATCCGGTTTCCTTCCTCTCAGCCTCGGTTCCGCACTGGTGCGAGGTGCCAACTGTGGACTATCGCCGCTCATGTCAAGCGCCGGAGGGTGCGTCACCATGACCGGGAGGGCGCCTTCATGGTGACCAGTTCCTCTGCCATCGTGGGATGAACGGCCACAGTTCTGTCGAAGTCTTCCTTGGTCGCGCCCATCTTCACCGCAATCGCGGCAAGCTGGATCATCTCCCCCGCTTCCGGTGCGACGATGTGACACCCGAGCACGCGGCGGCTTTCGCTGTCCACCACCAGTTTCATCAGCACCCGATCATCCCGCCCTGCGAAGAGCGTCCGCATCGGGCGAAAGGCGGTGGAGTAGATCTGCACCCCGCCCCGTTCCCGCCCCTCCTGCTCCGTCATGCCGATCCCGGCCATTTCCGGCTGAGTGAACACGGCAGAGGGGACGAGGTCATGATCCGCCTTCGCGGGAGTGCCGTGGAACACGGTCTCGGCGAAGGCCTGCCCCTCCCGGATGGCGACGGGCGTGAGGTTCACCCGGTCGGTCACGTCGCCCACCGCATAGATGGACGGGACGGAGGTCTGTGACCACTCGTCCACCGCGATGGCCCCCGACTTGCGCAGCCGCACGCCCAGCGCCTCCAGTCCCAGCCCACCGGTCGAGGGCGCCCGGCCGGTGGCGTAGAGCACGCGCCCGTAGTCACCCTGCCCGCCATCGGCGAAGGCAACGCGCACGCCATCCGCAGCGGGATGCAGCGCCGCCACATCCGTCTCCGTGCGGATGTCGATGCCCGCGCCCCGCATTGCGGCGGAGACGTGGCCGCGGACCTCCTCGTCGAAGGGGCGCAGGACTTGCGGGCCGCGGTAGGCCAGCGTCACATCCACGCCAAGACTATTGAGAATGCAGGCGAATTCGCAGGCGATATACCCGCCGCCCACCACGAGGACGGAGCGCGGCAGCTCCTCCATCAGAAACATGTCGTTGGAGGTGGAGGCAAGCTCCCGCCCCGTAATCTCCGGGATGAAGGGCGCGCCGCCCGTCGCGATCAGGATATGCTTCGCAGTGAATCTCTCACCGCTGTCGAGCCGGACGGTATGGGCATCCTCCAGCACCGCGCGGGCGGCATGGATTGTGACACCCGCCCGCTCCAGATTGGCGCGGTAGATCGCTTCGAGCCGGTCCAGCTCGTCATGCAGCGCCTTGCGGAAGCGGCTCCAGTCGAAGCTGCCGATGCTCGCGTCCCAACCATAGGTGCGCGCGTCCTCCACCACCGCCGGAAAGGAGGAGGCGAAGACCATCAGCTTCTTCGGCACGCAGCCGCGGATGACACAGGTGCCGCCCACGCGGTATTCCTCCGCGACGGCGACCCTCGCGCCGGACTGCGCCGCAACACGGGCCGCACGCACGCCGCCGGAACCCGCGCCGATCACGAACAGGTCGAGGTCGAAGGACATGCGACTGCTCCTAGAGATCCGCGAAGATGTTGTCGCCCTCGCCCAGATCGCTCCGTTCGATGGAAACGGTCCCGGCATCAAGGTCGCGCAGTTCCACCCGCCCGTCCGCATAGCCGATGACAACGGTATCGCAGATGTCGATGAAAAGCCCGTTCTCCACCACGCCGGGGATCTGGTTCAGCATGAGCGCCAGAGAGCCGGGATTGCCGATCCGTGCCAGCGAGAGATCGAAGATATGGTTGCCCTCGTCCGTGACGAAAGGCCGCTCCCCCGCCATCCGCAGGGTAAGGGTGCGGCCCATCACATCCTGCCCGGCCAGAACCTCCTCGATCAGCGTGCGCGTGGCCTGCATGCCGAAAGGAATCACCTCCACAGGCAGGTCGAAGGCGCCGAGCATGCCGACCTCCTTGGCCGCATCCGCGATGACGATCATCCGGTCGGAGGCCGTCGCCACGATCTTCTCCCGCAGCAACGCCCCGCCGCCGCCCTTGACAAGATTGAGCGCCCCGTCGAATTCATCCGCCCCGTCGATGGTCACGTCGAGCCAGCCCGCCTCATCCAGCGTGGTGAGCGGAATGCCGAGTTCCCGCGCGAGATCCGCCGTGCGCGTGGAGGTCGGCACCGCGGTGACTCGAAGCCCCTCCTCCCGCACCACTTCGCCCAGCCGCCGCACCATGAAGGCAGCGGTCGAGCCGGTGCCCAGGCCCACCTTCATTCCGTCCTCGATGAAGTCCACGGCGCGGCGGGCGGCAACGACCTTGGCCCGGTCGATGGGGGAGAGGGACATGGCAGGCTCCTTGCTTTGCCTGCCGTTATAGCAAGTTGTGACCGCCCTGCGAGAGCCAATTGCCGGGATGGTCCCGCAGGGGTCATGATCCTTTTGGTGGTCAGCGCAGGAATGCCAGCAGATCCGCGGTCAGCCGCTCCTTGTGAGAGGCCTGCAACCCGTGCGGCCCGCCCTCGTACTCCACCAGCTGGCTGTTCGCGATGCCATGCGCCGCCGCGCGGGCGGAGGGGTCGATCGGCACCGTCTTGTCGCCCGTTCCATGGATGATGAGCGTCGGCATGGTGAAAGCGGTGAGATCGGTGCGGAAATCCGTGGTTGCGAAGGCCTCCGCACAGGCCAATGTCGCCTTGAGGCTCGCCTGCATCGCAAGATTGCATGACCACTGAACGACCTCGTCGCTGACGCCACCGGTCAGCAGGCCGCCCCCCTGCATCAGAGTCTTTCCGTAGAAAGTCTTGAAGAAGTCGGCGAAGAAATGGGCGCGGTCCTCCTTCATGCCCTTCGCCATCTCGTCGAACACCTCCTGCGGTGTCCCGTCGGGATTGTCCGGCGTCTTCAGCATGTAGGGCACCACGGAGGAGATCAGTCCCGCCGCCCAGATACGTGTGGAGCCGTGACGGGACAGGTAGCGCGCAACCTCTCCGCCCCCCATGGAGAAGCCGACGAGCGCCGCATCCTCGGCGCCAGTGGCTGCCAGAACATCCGCCAGATCGTCGGCCAGCGTATCGTAGTCATAGCCCGTCCACGGCTGCTCCGACCGTCCGAAGCCGCGCCGGTCATATGCGATCACCCGATGGCCCGCTGCAGCAAGCGCCATGCCGGTATCATCCCAGGTATCGGAAGACAGGGGCCAGCCATGCAGCAACACCACAGGCCGCCCCTGTCCCCAGTCCTTCACATAGAGCTTGGTCCCATCGCGGGTCTCGATCATCGCCATCCGAATCTCCTGTGCTTTCCGAAGCGAACGGGCTGCCGGAGGGTTTGTTCCTTGCCCGCATTTCCGTTGACACGGGCCAAGGCGCGCCTAGATTGCGAACGCTTCTCAATTTTAGGCACCGTCCCCATGCCGGACAATTTCAGACTGAGCGAGATCGGCTCCGGCCCCAGCTCCGGCTGGCGGCAGGACCGGGGAGAGGCCGCGCTGTCGGACGTGCATTCGAGTGTCGCGGTGCCCAAGGGTCGCTGGCGGCGCTTCGCCGCCTTCATCGGGCCGGGCTACATGGTTGCGGTGGGCTACATGGACCCCGGCAACTGGGCTACCTCGCTCGCGGGGGGATCACGCTTCGGCTACACCCTGCTGTTCGTGGCGTTGCTGTCCAACATCATGGCCATCGTGCTCCAGTCGCTCTGCGCCCGACTGGCCATCGGCTCCGGCCGCGATCTGGCGCAGGCCTGCCGGGATGCCTTTCCGCGATGGGTTTCCATCCCGCTATGGGCTGCGGCAGAGGTCGCGATCATCGCGACCGACATCGCCGAGGTGATCGGTACCGCCATCGGGCTGAACCTGCTGTTCGGCGTGCCGCTGGAACTCGGCGTGCTGCTCACATCGCTCGATGTGTTCCTGATCCTATGGTTGCAGCACAAGGGCTTCCGCTGGCTGGAGGCGTTCGTCATCGCCCTTCTGGGGGTAATCACCTTCAGCTTCTGCGTGCAGATCCTCCTGGCCCATCCCGACTGGGGTGGCGTGCTGCGCGGTTTCTTCCCCACGACGGAAGTCCTGCGGAACCCGGAGATGCTGTATCTCGCCCTCGGAATCCTCGGCGCCACGGTCATGCCGCACAATCTCTACCTGCACTCCGCCATCGTCCAGACCCGCGCCTATGGCGATACGGTGGCGGAGAAGCGGGCCGCGCTGACCTACTCGACGCTGGATTCGACCATCGCACTGATGTTCGCGCTGCTCATAAACGCGGCCATCCTGATCCTTGCCGCCGCGAGTTTTCACGGCGCGGGACACACCGAACTCGCGGAGATCGACGATGCCCACAAGCTTCTCGGTCCGCTTCTCGGCTCGGCCATCGCGCCGACGCTCTTTGCGGTGGCACTTCTGTGTTGCGGACTGAACTCCACGGTAACGGCCACACTTGCAGGACAGGCGGTGATGGAGGGGTTTCTCCAAATCCGGCTCAAACCATGGATCCGCCGGTTGGTCACCCGCGCCATCGCCATCGTTCCTGCTGCCGCGGTCACCCTGCTCTACGGACCGCGCGCGACAGGGGAACTGCTCATCCTGACGCAGGTGGTGCTCAGCCTGCAACTCACCTTCGCCGTCGTGCCGCTGGTGCTGTTCACCTGCGACAGGCGGAAGATGGGGCCCCTCGTCGCCCCGCGCTGGCTTGGCATCACCGCATGGGCGATCGCAGCGATCATCATGGCGCTGAACGCCAAGTTGGTGCTGGATTTCCTTGGATGAAGAACAACGCCGCTGGCATCTGAAGAACCGCGCGTGATCAGTACCAGCAGTCAGGCGGTCATCAGTCAGGGGATCAGCGGTCAGACGATCAAGCGAACAATATTCAGGGCCACTGCATTCGGGGCCACTGCCGGATCCTTATCCGCACTTCCCGTTTCCGGCCCGGCAGAAGTCCTGCCCGCGGGCCGCCTGCCCCGCGTTCGCGCATTTCCCAACGACCGTGTTTCCGGGCCGCGCCCGGCACGTGTCGGTTCGGGCCGGTCGCAGAATCCGGCCGGGCCCTGCGGAACGATCGGCTTGGCGCTCCGGAAAACGTCAAAGGCCGTCAGATATGGACCTTGTCAGGAGCGCGGCGTTCGCGGCGGCTCCACCCACTGCGCGGAGGGGGAGATCGTCACACCCTCCTGCCGCGTGTCGATATAGGTGGCTGGGGTTCCGTCCGGATAGAGCGGCACACCGTCGGCCCCGCAGGCCGACAGCGCCAGAAGTGCCAGAAGCGGCAGAAGCCTCACGCCAGCTTCTCCTTCCAGCGGGCGATCTGGCGGCGCACCTGATCGGGCGCGGTACCGCCATAGCTCTGGCGGCTGCGGACGGAATTGTGAACGCCCAGAACCGCGAACACATCGTCCCGGATGCCCGAATGTACCGACTGCATATCGGCCAGCGTGAGTTCCGGCAGATCGACGTCTTTCTTCTCCGCCATGGCGACAAGCGTGCCGGTGACATGATGGGCATCGCGGAACGGCAGCCCCAGTTCCCGCACCAGCCAGTCGGCAAGGTCGGTCGCCGTGGAGAAGCCGGAGGCGGCGGCGGACTCCAACACCGGGACATTGGCGGTCAGGTCGCGCACCATGCCCTCCATCGCGGCGAGCGACAGGATCAGGTTGTCGGCGGCGTCGAAGACCTGTTCCTTGTCCTCCTGCATGTCCTTGGAATAGGTGAGCGGCAGGCCCTTCATGATGGTGAAGAGCGCGACCGTCGCGCCGAGGATCCGGCCCAGCTTGGCGCGCAGAAGCTCCGCCGCATCCGGGTTGCGCTTCTGCGGCATGATGGAGGAGCCGGTGGAGAACCGGTCGGACAGCCGCGCGAAACGGAACTGGGCGGAAGACCAGATCACCAGCTCCTCCGCAAAGCGCGACAGGTGCATGGCGCAGATGGAGGCGGCGGAAAGGAACTCCAGCGCGAAATCCCGGTCCGCCACCGCGTCCAGCGAATTGGCCATCGGCCGGTCGAAGCCCAGTTCCTGTGCCGTCATCTCCCGGTCGATGGGGAAGGACGTGCCGGCCAGCGCGGCGGCGCCGAGCGGGCTTTCATTCATGCGGGTGCGGGCGTCCTGAAAGCGCCCCATGTCCCGGCCCAGCATCTCCACATAGGCCATCATGTGATGACCCCAGGTCACGGGTTGCGCGGTCTGGAGATGGGTGAAGCCCGGCATGACCCAATCCGCCCCCTTCTCCGCCTGGGCGAGGAAGGCGCGGATCAGCAGTTCCAACCCGGCGATCACCGCGTCCGTCTGGTCCCGCACCCAGAGGCGGAAGTCGAGCGCGACCTGATCGTTCCGGCTCCGTGCGGTGTGCAACCGGCCCGCCGGCTCCCCGATGATCTCCTTCAGCCGGGCCTCCACGTTCATGTGGATGTCTTCCAGATCGGTGCGGAACTTGAATGCGCCGCCCTCGATCTCTGACAAGACCGTGAGCAGCCCTTCCCCGATCGCCTGCGCATCGGTATCGGAGATGATGCCCGTCACCGCCAGCATCGCGGCATGGGCGCGCGAGCCGCGGATGTCCTGCGCCGCAAGCCGCTGGTCGAACCCGATGGAGGCGTTGATCGCCTCCATGATCGCGTCCGGCCCTGCGGCGAAGCGGCCACCCCACATGGAGTTCGCGCCCGTGTCGGAAGTGCCTTTGTCGGTCATACTGGTCATCGTGGCCTCTGGAGGAAACATGCGCATTCGATCCCTTTTCCTATACGCGGCCCTCGGGCTTGGCGTAAACACGCCTCATGTCTTCGCGGCGGATCTGCCCGCGATGGAAGCGGCCCGCGCGGGCGACATGCGCAAGCTCACCCTCTCCGCCAACCCGCCCGACCTCTCCTCCGCCGCGCTGGAGGATGAGGCGGGCAACCCGCGCTCCATCGCCGAATGGCGGGGGAAACCGGTGCTCATCAACTTCTGGGCAACGTGGTGCGCCCCCTGCCGGGAGGAGATGCCGTCCCTCGAGCGGCTTCAGAAGAAGATGGCCGATACGCCTTTCGAAGTGGTTACCGTTGCGACCGGTCGCTCGGATGCGCGGGGCGTGGACAAGTTCCTCAACGAGATCGGCGTGACGGAACTGCCGCGCCTGCGCGATCCGAAGATGCAGATGGCGCGCGACATGGGCGTGCTGGGGCTTCCCGTCTCCGTTCTGGTCGATGCAGACGGCAGGGAGGTCGCCCGCCTGATCGGCGACGCCGACTGGGACACGCCGGAGGCTGCGGCGATCATCGAGGCGCTGATCCGGCCCTCGCAATGATCCCCTGACGGAAGCAGGCGCCGACATGGTCGTTGACCAGGCCCGCCGACTGCATGAAGGCATAGACCGTCGTCGGCCCGCAGAAGCGGAATCCCGCGCGGGACAGCGCCTTGGACAAGGCAATGGAATCGGCCGTCTTCGTCGGCACCTGCGCCATCGTCTCCGGCGGCACGTGGTCGCGGGGCGCATGGCTCCACACCAGATCGGCGAACGGCTCTGCACCCCCGAGGGCAAGGAAGGCCCGCGCATTGCCGATGGTGGCCTCGATCTTGCCGCGGTGCTGGACGATGCCGGCATCCGTCAGCAGACGGGCCACCTCTGCCTCCTGCCACCCGGCGACAACCGCCGGATCGAACCCGGCGAAGGCCCGCCGGAAGGCCTCCCGTTTGCGCAGGATGGTGATCCACGACAAGCCCGCCTGGAACCCTTCCAGCTGTAGAAGCTCCCACAGGGCGCGCCCCTCCCGCAGCGGAACGCCCCATTCCGTATCGTGATAGGTGACATATAGCGGGTCGGTTCCGCACCAGCCGCAACGGGCCGGCGATGTCTCGACGCTCATGTGCAACGCTCCTTTTGAGAACGAAAAATGAACTTTTTACCACCAGGGTCAAGGTGCGGCATGCCACCGCCGTCGGTGTTGCGCTCTCTGTGGTGAGCCGCCATAGATTGCACAAGCGCCGGTGCGTCCACGCATCCCGGCCCAAGGGGAGAATTGCCATGACCAATGTCGTGATCGTTTCAGCCGCCCGTACTCCGGTCGGCAGTTTCAACGGCTCTTTCGCATCCACGCCTGCCCACGAACTGGGCAAGGTCGTGCTGGAGGCCCTGGTGGAGCGCGCAGGCATCGCGCGGGAGGATGTCTCGGAGACCATCCTCGGCCAGGTCCTCCCTGCAGGGCAGGGCCAGAACCCGGCCCGTCAGGCGCATGTGAACGCCGGTCTGCCGATCGAATCCGCCGCATGGGGCATCAATCAGGTCTGTGGCTCCGGGCTTCGTGCCGTGGCGATCGGCGCGCAGCACATCCAGCTTGGGGATGCCGCCGTGATCGCGGCGGGGGGGCAGGAGAGCATGTCCCTTTCCCCCCATGTGCAGCATCTGCGCGCGGGCACCAAGATGGGCGACATCAAGTTCATCGATTCGATGATCCGCGACGGGCTGTGGGACGCCTTCAACGGCTACCACATGGGCCAGACGGCAGAGAATGTCGCCGCCAAGTTCCAGATCACGCGTGAAGCGCAGGACGAATTCGCCGTCGCCTCCCAGAACAAGGCCGAGGCCGCACAGAAGGCCGGGCGCTTCCGGGATGAGATCGTTCCCGTCGTGCTGAAGACCCGCAAGGGCGATGTGACGGTGGATGCCGACGAATACATCCGCCACGGTGCGACCATGGAGGCGATGGCCAAGCTGAAACCCGCCTTCACCAAGGATGGCACCGTCACCGCCGCCAATGCCTCCGGCATCAATGACGGCGCAGCGGGCGTTCTGCTGATGACGGAGGAGGAAGCGGCGCGGCGCGGCCTGAAACCCATCGCGCGCATCGCCTCCTGGGCCACCGCCGGGGTCGATCCGGCGATCATGGGCACCGGGCCGATCCCCGCCTCGCGCAGGGCGCTGGAGAAGGCGGGCTGGAAGGTGTCGGACCTCGATCTGGTGGAGGCGAACGAAGCCTTCGCGGCGCAGGCGCTGGCGGTGAACAAGGAGATGGGCTGGGATCCGGAGATCGTGAACGTGAACGGTGGCGCCATCGCCATCGGCCACCCGATCGGCGCTTCGGGTGCCCGCATCCTCAACACGCTGCTGCACGAGATGACCCGGCGTGACGCGAAGAAGGGTCTCGCGACGCTCTGCATCGGCGGCGGAATGGGTGTGGCGATGTGTCTCGAACGCGGGTGAGCGACGCCGGACTATCATTGCCGCACAAATGATTTCAGGAGAGGGGGGAAGCTATGTCTAGAGTCGCATTGGTGACGGGTGGCACGAGGGGGATCGGCGCAGCCATCTCTCTCGCGCTCCGGGATGCGGGCTACAAGGTTGCCGCGAATTATGCGGGCAACAGCGCCGCGGCGGAGGAATTCAGCCGCGACACCGGCATTCCAGCCTTCCGTTGGTCGGTGGCCGATTACGAAGCCTGCAAGGCGGGAATCGCCGAGGTGGAGGAGGCGCTCGGCCCGATCGATGTTCTGGTGAACAACGCTGGGATCACGCGGGACTCGCTCTTTCACAAGATGACGCCCGATCAATGGCGTGAGGTGATCGACACCAATCTCAGCGGGTTGTTCAATATGACCCACCCGCTCTGGCCGGGGATGCGGGAGCGGAAATTCGGCCGCGTGATTTCTATCTCCTCCATCAACGGGCAGAAGGGACAGGTGGGGCAGGCGAATTACTCCGCCGCCAAGGCAGGCGATCTGGGCTTCACCAAGGCGCTGGCACAGGAAGGCGCGCGCGCGGGTATCACGGTGAACGCCATCGCACCGGGCTATATTGCCACGGAGATGGTCATGGCCGTGCCGGAGAAGGTGCGGGAAAGCATCGTGGCACAAATCCCGACCGGACGACTCGGCCAGCCGGAAGAGATCGCGCGTTGTGTGGTGTTCCTCGCCTCCGACGACGCGGGCTTCATCACAGGCTCGACCATCACGGCAAATGGCGGGCAATTCTTTGTCTGAGTCCGGACAGCACCTTGTCTGAACCCTCCTCGCCCCAACCGAGCGGGCTTTTGCCCGGCGCCGGGGGGATGCGTCACTCTGACGCGTCCCGCAGCCGGGCGACCCTCATCGGCCTGTCGGCGGTGCTTCTGTGGGCCTTGCTGGCACTGTTCACCATAGGATCGTCTCCAGTCCCCCCGCTCCTGCTGAATGCGCTGTGTTTCGGCATCGGCGGGATGGTCGGCGTGATCTGGATGAGTATCTCCGGCACGGCACATCGGCTGCGGCAGGTGCCAATTTCCGTCTATGCCTTTGGAACGGCCGGGCTTTTCGGATACCATATTCTCTATTTCTATGCCTTCCGTCTTAGCCCGACGGCAGAAACGGGGCTGATCGCCTATCTTTGGCCATTGTTTATCGTGCTGGGGTCCGCGCTGCTTCCCGGTGAACGGCTTCGCGGCGGGCATATCGCGGGCGCGCTGCTCGCCTTCGCGGGCGCAGCGCTCATCGTGCTGGGCAAGGGGTCAGACGGTGCGGCATCCGGGCTGGGGCAGATGCTGGCCTTTGGCTGTGCCCTGACGTGGACGGCCTATTCGCTCATCTCGCGCAGGCTTGGCACCGTGCCGACCGAGAGCGTGGCCGTATTCTGTATTGCCACGGCGGTGCTTTCCGCCGTGGCGCATATGAAATTCGAGCCAACGGTCTGGCCCGACAGCCCCATGGGCTGGGCCTCTGTCCTTTTGCTGGGACTGGGACCGGTAGGCATCGCCTTCTACACGTGGGACGTGGGGATGAAGCGGGGAGATGTGCAACTGCTGGGTGTTGCCAGCTATGCTGCCCCGTTGCTATCCACGCTCGCGCTGATCATCGCAGGCATCGCCGAAGCCAGTATCACCCTGCTCGTCGCTGCGCTGCTGATAACCGGCGGAGCAGCTCTCGCCGCCCGCGCCGGCAAGGCGCGACGGACGATCAGTGCGTCGAAAGACGTTTGATCTGCTCCTTGAGACGCATCTTCTGCCGCTTCATCTCGGCAATGTGGAGCGCGTCCGTCGCTGGACTGCGCTGCGCCTCCTCGACGCGCGCCGACAGCGCGGCGTGCTTTTTGCGGAGCTCTTGCAGGTGGGAACTGACTGCCACGGTCTTCCTCCTTTGGTGATCCACACCTCAATAGGAACACAGGAGACGAGTCGTGTCACGCCCGGAATGAAACGGCGATATGACGTAACGGCGACCGGATGAGCACATTTGTTACTAAAATGGCAGGTTTTTGCCATCACGAAGAATTTCAGAGACATCATTCTTGAAATTTTCGCCATCTTTTTCGTGATTTGCCCCTTCGTGCAGCACAAAAGGTGCGAGCAGGCGGAAGGCAGCGCGGCTGCCTTTTCGCGCCCGGCAGATGATCCGCCGTGCAGCGCGTCCCTCCCGCGGGGCGAGCGGCAGAATTACGATCCCCCCTGTCCGTGCGGAGAGCGCGGCGAGCAATTCCGGTAGTCGATCCGCTGCCTGAATGATGCTAAGGTACCCCCCGGGAGAGAGCCGCCTCAGCCCCGTCTCTACCCAGAGCTCGAGCGGCGTTTCCTCCCGGAGCGCAGCCTCCCGCCCCGGATCGCTGGCACGGGTGCCGCCTTGCGCACGATAATAGGGTGGGTTCGCTATGACGTGGTCGAAGCTCTCCGCCTTCAAGATCGCAGGGAGCGCGGCGATATCGCCCTCCGTCACCGCCATCGGGATGCCGTTGGTCGCGGCATTTCTGCGGGCGAGGTCCGCATAGGCGGCCTGACGCTCTACCCCGGCCAGGCGCAGCCCCGGCACCCGTCTGCCCAGACACAGGCTCGCCACGCCCGCCCCGCAACCGAGTTCGAGGACCGACTCACCCTCTCGTGCAGGCACCGAAGCGGCGAGAAGCACCGGATCGACAGCCGCACGATAGCCGCCCCGCGGCTGCAGGATGCAAAGCCGGCCGCCGAGAAATCCGTCGGACGTAAGGTCACCATCCGAGAAGCGCGGCGGGGAAGCACCGTCCAGTGGCTGGATCATCTGCTGGCCGTCCTCATGGATCAGTCGCTGACCGTGAGGCCGTTGTCGGTGAGTACGCGGCGCGCATGGTTCAGATCGCCGTCCCGCACCATGAGGCGCCGCGGCAGAATGCCCAAGGATCCTTCGAGAATGCTCATGTGGACGTCCAGTGGAAACGCGGCTATACCCTCGCCCTGAAGCAAGGCCACGGCAAAGGGGATGACGGTTGGGTCGCTTGTTCGCAGCACTTCTCGCATGAGCGGAGTAAACGTGACTTCCCCCCGGTTGTCGAGGCCGGGCGTGGAACCGGCGCGCGTGCACCCCCTCGATGCGCTGAACGCCTATCTGGCGGAGGACATGACGGCGGTGAACCGCCTGATCCGCGAGCGTATGGCATCGGAGAATGCGCCCCGGATTCCGGAGGTGACGGCGCATCTGATCGAGGCGGGGGGCAAGCGCCTGCGCCCCATGCTGACGCTCGCCGCCGCGCGGCTCGCGGGCTATGACGGCCCCTATCACATCCATCTCGCCGCGACGGTGGAGTTCATCCATACCGCGACGCTGCTCCATGACGACGTGGTGGACGAAAGCCGCCAACGTCGGGGACGTCCGACGGCAAACCTGCTGTGGGACAACAAATCCTCCGTCCTTGTTGGCGACTACCTGTTCGCCCGCGCCTTTCAGTTGATGGTGGAGCCGGGGTCCATCCGGGTGCTGGACATCCTGTCCAACGCCTCCGCCACGATTGCGGAGGGGGAGGTGCTCCAGCTTACCGCCGCTCAGGATCTGGCGACGACAGAGGCCACCTACCTGAAGGTCGTGCGGGGCAAGACCGCGGCGCTCTTCTCCGCGGCGACGGAATCGGGCGCGGTGATCGCGGACGCGCCGGAGGCGTGGGTGGCGGCGCTCCGCGACTACGGCGATGCGGTTGGGATAGCCTTCCAGATCGTCGATGACGTGCTCGATTACGGCGGCTCCACGCAGGAGATCGGCAAGAACATCGGCGACGACTTCCGGGAGCGGAAGCTGACGCTGCCGGTCATCAAGGCGGTGGCGAAGGCCGGAGCGCTGGAGCGTGACTTCTGGAGCCGCGTCATCGAAAAGGGCGATCAGCGGGACAGTGACCTGGAAGAAGCGCTGCAGCTGCTCCACCGGCACGGGGTGCTGGAGGAAACCCGGGCAGAAGCGCGCGCCTGGGCCGAGCGGGCAAAGGCATCGCTTGATCCTCTGCCCGATCATCCGGTCAGGGCCATGCTGTTCGATCTAGCCGACTTCGTGGTCGCTCGGATCAACTGACCCCTACAGCGCGGGCGGCTCCCGCAGCGCGGGGGCGGCAGCGATCCACCAGCCCTGCCTCTGCACCGCCCGCGCAGCGGCTTCCGCCTCCGCTTCGCCGTCAAACAGCCCGAAGCACGTGGCGCCCGAGCCGGACATCCGGGCGAGGTGACATCCCGGCTGCGCCGCCATCGTATCGATGACATCTGCGATGACAGGTGCACGGGCGCGGGCCGGTTCTTCCAGATCATTGCGCGTTTCAGCCGCCAGCCAATGCCCCAGCGCCGCGGCATCCGCGAGCCGCGGGAGCGGCGGAAGGGGCGCGTTGTCCCGCCGGACGAGCGCGGCAAAGACCGCGGCTGTCGGCACTTCCACGCCAGGGTTGACCAGTACCAACCAGAAATTCGGCAGGCCGGACAACGGCGCCACTTCATCCCCGATCCCTTGCATGCGCGCGGGCCGCCCGCCGAGGCACACCGGCACATCGGCCCCCAGCGACAGGCCAGCCCCCGGCACGTCCCGCCCGGTGATGCGGGCGAGCGCGCGGAGTGTCGCCGCCGCATCGGACGATCCGCCCCCGATTCCCGCAGCGGCGGGCAGCCGCTTCTCGAGCCTGATTGCCGCTTCCACTTGCATCAGCTGGGCGGCACGCAGCACGAGGTTGCCCTCTCCCCGCGGCACATCCTTCGCGCGCGGTCCCGTCACGGTGAGGGAAAGGGGTCCCGGCGCGACCGTTATCCTGTCCCCCACACCGGCAAAGATCACCAGGCTGTCAAGCAGATGGTAGCCATCGGCCCTTCGCCCCGTCACATGCAGGGCGAGGTTCACCTTGGCGGGCGCGAATTCCCCGATCGTTGCTTGCGGCACCACGGGAGGATCAATCTGCGCCGCCGGTCCGCACAATGGGCGGAGCACCCTCCTCCTTCAGCACCGCATCGAGGCCGAGGGAGAGCTTCTTGCGGATGCGTGCCGCTTCATCTTTCTCCGGGTTGAAGGAAAGGGCGCGGCGCCACTGGAAATCGGCCTCCAGCTTGCGCCCCACGGCCCAGAAAACGTCCCCCAGATGGTCATTGACCACCGGGTCGACCGGCATCAGCTCCGCCGCTCGCTCAAGATGGCCGACCGCCTCGTCATACCGGCCCAGCCGGAAGAGCGCCCAGCCAAGGCTGTCGGTGATCGCGCCATCATCGGGACGGGCGTCCACCGCGCGCTGGATCATCGCCAGCGCCTCGTCCAGATGTTCATGCCGCTCCACGTAGGAATAGCCGAGGTAGTTCAGCACGGCGGGCTGATCCGGCGACAATTCCAGCGCCTTGCGGAAATCGGCCTCCGCCTTCGGCCACTGGCCGGAGCGTTCGAACGCAATGCCACGGGCAAAGAAAAGCGGCCAGTGCTGCGGGCCCGGCGTTCCCAGCAAAGAGATGGCCCGGTCATAGCTCTGCGCGGCTTCGGCGAACTTCTCCTGCCGACGGAGCATGTCGCCATAGGCCACCTGCACGGACAGCACATCGGGAGAGGATTTCGCCAGTTGTTCCATCGCCTCCAGCGCGGCCTCCGTCCGACCCCCATCATAGAGCGCGGAGGCCCGGCCCATTTCCGCCACGTGGAAGGCTGGATCGTTTCGGGGGATGCGGTTGTAGGCGACGGTCGCAAGGTCATACTGGCCCTGCTTTTCAAGTATGCCTGCAACCATCAGGATCGCTTCGGTGAAGTCGGGGCGGAGGTGCTCTGCCATGCGGGCATAGACCAGCGTGAAACCATCCTCGCCCCCGCCGTTCGCCAGCACGCCCGCAACGCCGTGAAATGCTTCGGCCATGCCGTCGGACGCGGAGCGCACCACGTCAAAGGGCAGTGTTTCGCCGGCCTCCAGCCGGGCCCGGAACCCGTCCATCTCCGGATCGCCCTGGAAGGTGCTGTCGATCAGGGCGATGGCGTCGGCATCGCGGTCAAGCTGGCTCAACACCTCCACCTGTGCGACGACGCCCCGGCGCGTGATGCTCACCACCCGCCCGGTCTCCCCGCCCAGAATGGCCTGCGCCCCCTCGAAATCGCCCGCGGCGGCGAGCGCCAGTGCCTTGTGATAAAGGGCAAAAGCCTTGAGCGGCTCGTTGCCGGCAACCTTGTCGAACGCGGCTTGCGCATCCGACATCCGCCCAAGCCCGAACTCCGCCCAGGCACCCGCGAGCCCGTCGATCAGCGGGCTGATCTTCGGTCCGCCCTGCACATCGGCCTTGACCGCCGCCCAGTCCTTCCTTCCGATCATGTCCACGAGCAGCAGCAGATCCGCGAGCTGGCTGTCCTGCCCTTCGCGCTGCATGGCCTGCGCCACCTTCAGCGCGGCGTCGAACTCTCCCCGGCCGATATCGGAAAGGAGTGCGAACTCCTGCAGCTGGGCATTGCCCGGATCATGAGACAGCGCCTCGTGGAAATAGGTGCCGGCAGCGCGGTAGTCCCGCTCCCCCGCAGCGGCGCGACCGGCGAGGTACGGCCCCGCATAGCCATCCGCCCATGCGGTCGTTGCCCCGAGAAGCAGGGCGGAACCGCAGAGCACGGAGGCGGCAAGACGGGAAAGCTGGAACATCAGGAGCACCACAGATCGAACGTTCGGGTGACCGTATCCGTGGGGCGCCAGCAAGGCAATCGCCCCGCGCAGGCGGGGCGGATGCTCGCCCGAATGTTACATGTTCGGATAGTTCGGCCCGTCACCGCCCTGGGGTGTCGTCCAGGTGATGTTCTGCGGCGGATCCTTGATGTCGCAGGTCTTGCAGTGGACGCAGTTCTGGAAGTTGATCTGGAAGCGCGGCCCCTCCGCGCCTTCGATCACCTCATAAACGCCGGCGGGGCAATATCGCTGCGCAGGCTCGGCGAATTTTGGCAGGGTGTAGCTGATCGGGATCGTCGGATCCTTCAGCTTCAGGTGGCAGGGCTGGCTTTCCTCATGGTTGGTAAAGCTGAAGGAGACATTCGTCAGCCGATCGAAGGACAGCACGCCGTCGGGCTTGGGATAAGTGATCGGGGCATAGCCCGACGCGTCCTCCGTGGCAGCGGCATCAGTCTTGGGATGCGGCATCGTGCCGAACAGGCTCGCCCCGAAAAGCGAGTTGGTCCACATGTCGAACCCGCCGAGGCCGAGGCCCAGCATCCCCATCTTCGACCACAGCGGCTTCACGTTGCGCACCTTCTTCAGGTCACGCCCGATCTCCCCCGTGCGGACTTCGGTCTCGTAATCCGAAAGCTCGTCGCCCGTGCGGCCAGCAGCAATCGCCTTCTGCGCCGCCTCCGCCGCCGCGATGCCCGACAGCATGGCGTTGTGACTGCCCTTGATGCGCGGCACGTTCACCATGCCCGCAGAACAGCCCAGCAGCGCCCCGCCCGGGAACACCATCTTCGGCAGCGACTGGTAGCCGCCCTCGGTGATCGCCCGGCCGCCGTAGGCCACGCGCTTGCCACCCTTCAGAAGCTCCGCCACCATCGGATGGTGCTTGAAGCGCTGGAATTCCATGTAGGGGAAGACGTAGGGGTTCTTGTAGTTCAGGTGGACCACGAAACCGATGAACACCTGGTTGTTCTCGGCGTGATAGATGAACGATCCGCCATCGGCATTCTTGCCGAGCGGCCAGCCCATCGTGTGGATGACCGTCCCCTCGCGGTGCTTGGCCGGGTCGATCTCCCAGATTTCCTTCATGCCGAGGCCGAATTTCTGCGGCTCATGCCCGGCGGAGAGGTCGTAGCGGGCGATGATCTCCTTGGCCAGCGAGCCGCGCACGCCCTCCGAGATGAAGACGTATTTCCCGAGCAATTCCATCCCCGGCTCGTAGCTGTCGCCCACCGAGCCGTCGGCCTCGCGCCCGAACTCGCCCGCGACGACGCCCTTCACCGTGCCGTCCTCTCCATAGACGATCTGGGAACAGGCCATGCCGGGGAAAATCTCCACGCCCAGTTCCTCCGCCTGGCCGGCAAGCCAGCGGCAGAGATTGCCGAGCGAGATGATGTAGTTCCCGTGGTTGGACATCAGCTTCGGCATGGGCCAGTTCGGCAGCCGGATCTGACCGGATTCGCCGAGCATGTAGAAGCTGTCGTGCTTCACGGCCACGGTGACGGGCGCGCCCTTGTCCTTCCAGTCGGGGATCAGCTTGTTGAGGCCCACCGGGTCGAGCACCGCACCGGACAGGATATGCGCGCCGACCTCGGACCCCTTCTCCAGCACCACGACGGACAGGTCGGGATCGAGTTGCTTCAGACGGATCGCGGCGGACAGGCCGGCAGGGCCGGCCCCCACGATGACCACGTCATATTCCATCGATTCCCGTTCGATTCCGTCACTCATGCTGGTCCCCCCTTGCCCGCGGATGCGGGCGAACTGGCTTTTGTCAGGGGCCAGCGTTACCGGGCCGTAGCCAACGGGTCAATCGTCACGGACTGCCCGGCCGCAATGCCCTTGCGGCAAAGCGCCGCCGACGGCGCCGCCTCTCCGCATGGATCAGGCTTGCAATCCATGCCCGTCTCGGTTCAGGTGCAGCAGAAATGACACGCATGCACCCGCGCGCTTCACTGAGCGCGTTCGGGTGCTTTTGTTCCAGACCGGGAAAGACGACGATGGAAAAGATCCTTATGACCCGTAAAGGTCAGTCCGCGCTGGACGAGGAACTGCGCAATCTGAAGTCGGTCGAGCGTCCTGCCGTGATCCGCGCGATTGCGGAGGCGCGGGAGCATGGCGACCTCTCCGAGAATGCCGAATATCATGCCGCCCGCGAACGACAGAGCTTCATCGAAGGCCGGATCGGCCAGATCGAGGCCATTCTCGGGCTGGCGGAGGTCATCGAGCCGTCCCGCCTGTCCGGCCCGATCAAGTTCGGCGCAACGGTCACCCTCGTCGATGAGGACACCGATGAGGAAAAGACCTACCAGATCGTGGGTGAAACGGAGGCCGATATCGAGAACGGCCTTCTCAACATCCGTTCCCCTCTCGCCCGCGCGCTCATCGGCAAGGATGAGGGAGACACGGTCGAGGTCAAGACACCCGGCGGCGAACGCAACTATGAGATCGTGACCGTCCGCTATATCTGAGGAGGGCGCCGCAAGCGCATTCCGCATGCCTGACACACCGCAAGACGACCAGACTTTCCCCCGTCCCGCAGGATCGCCGCGGGAGGGAGGCGCCTTCCGCCAACTTCCGACGATCGACATAGCCGCGGCAGCGCTCACGCTGCTGTGGCTGGTGATCGCAGCGGTCTTTTTCTTCACCGGCGACGGAAGCGAGGGCGGGCGACCACTTTCCGCGCTGGTCGCCGCGCTGGCCGTGCTGATGCCGGTTGCGCTGATCTGGTTGATCGCGACCAGTCTGCGCACGGTCCGCCTGCTGCGCGAAGAAGCCGCTCGCCTGCAGCAGGAGATCGAGGCCCTGCGCCGCGGCGCGACGGCCCAGCCGTTGCGCCAGCCGCCGCTCGCGCAACCGACCCTCACTCACCCACCCGTCTCGCCTCCACCCGCGGTGCAGCCCCCCCTTCCCACCGCGGGGGGAGCAGCCGCACGTCCGGCGCAACCGGCGCGCCGTCAGTCCACCCCACCCCGCCCCATGGCACAGCAGACCCCTGCCGAAGCCACGGAACACGAGCCGTTGCCTCCTGCCGATTTCATCGGCGCGCTGAACTTCCCCGATTCGCCCGACGACGCGGAAGGGATCCGCACTCTTCGCCGTGCCCTGGAGGACCCGACCGCCGCCAAGCTCATCCGCTCGGCGCAGGACGTTCTGAATCTTCTGGGTGCCGACGGGATCTACATGGATGATCTCGTGCCGGAGGAACTGCCCCCCGGCGTGCTCTGGCGGCAGTTCAGCGAGGGTTCCCGGGGTCAGTCCGTTGCGGGGCTTGGTGCGATCGAGGAGCCGAACGTGCTGGCGGCGACAGCCACCCGGATGCGGAGCGATCCCGTCTTCCGCGATGCCGCACAGCACTTCCTGCGCCAGTTCGACCGCAGCCTCTCCGACTTCGCTCCCACCGTCCCCGACGAGATGCTGGGAATGGTCGGCATGACACGCACCGCGCGCGCCTTCATGCTGATCGGCCGCGTCGCGGGAACATTCGACTAGGCCGGAACCACCCGCGCCGCGGTCCCGTCAGCCGCCATCGGACGCAGCGATGCAATATCGGCGTGTCCGCGCGCAGCGGGCGGTTGCAAACCCGGACCGCGTCTCCTTATGGTGACGCGGTGTCGGCGGAGGCGACCAGCGCCAATGTTTCTCAATCCATGGTTTCGTCGGGGCGTGGTTGCGGGCCTGCCCTACCTCATTGTCGTCGTGCCCTTCGGGCTGCTGTTCGGCATTACGGCCCGCACGGCGGGCTTCAACCTCACCGAGATCATGGGATTTTCCATCCTGGTGATCGCGGGCGCCTCACAGTTCAGTGCCCTGCAGCTGATGAATGACAATGCGCCGGTGCTCATCGTTATAGCGACGGGCTTGGCGGTGAACATCCGCATGGCGATGTATTCGGCCTCTCTCGCACCGCATCTGGGCGGAATGCCGGTGTGGCAGCGGGCGCTCGCGGCCTACAGCCTGACGGACCAGTCCTACGCGATCAGCGCGTTGCGGTTCGAGACCGGCGCCCCGATGCGACCGCTTGACAAGGTGGCCTATTACTTCGGCACGGTGCTGTTCACCGCGGTGCCATGGCCCGTCTCCACCCTGGTCGGCGCGACTGCGGGAGGCTTCATTCCGGCCGGCGTGCCCTTGGATCTCGCCATCCCGATCACCTTCCTCGCCATGATCGCACCGCTACTACGCAACCCCGCCCATCTGGCCGCGGCGGTGGTATCGGTCGTTCTCACGCTTGCGCTTTCGTTTATTCCATACAACCTCGGGCTGCTCGTCGCGGCTGTTTTCGCGATGATCGCGGGCGCGGCAGTGGAGCAGCTCCTGGCGCGGCGGAGGGTGCGGGAGTGAGCTATGGCAAGCTCGAGATCTGGACGATCATCCTTGCGCTCGGGGCGGGCACGTTCCTGCTCCGCTTCTCCTTCCTCGGGCTGATGGGAAACCGGCCCTTCCCGGACTGGCTGCAACGGCACCTGCGCTACACGGCGGCGGCGGTGCTGCCCGGGCTCGCCATGCCCATCGTCCTTCAGCACATGCCGGACGGTGGGCTTGATCCGCTGCGCCTCATGGCGGCGGGGGCGACGATCGTGGTGGGGATGGTCACGCGCAGCACCCTTGCCGCGATCCTTGGCGGCGGCGTGGCGCTGGTGTTGCCCTATTTCTTCTGACGGCCCTCACCGAGGGCCGTCATCCACGGCCAGCAGTGACGGCCGTGAAGGATCGGGCAATGACGGTCAGCGAATCGGATCGGGATGGTCCTGCTGCCGGAGCGGATTCGAATTATCCTCGTCATCATCGTAGAAATAGGTCGTGACGACGCCCGGCATCTCTCCGAATTCCTGCATCAGCGTCTTCGGGAAATAGGTCCGACCGATCCGCTCAAAACCCGGTAGCTGGGACAGGACGCTGCTGACAGCCCGGGCACACATCGCCTTGGGCGTCGCGCCATGGGCTTCTGCCAGCCGCTTGGCCTCCGCCGCAACGGCGGGGGTCACCACCAGTTCCTGACGGACCACATGATAGGCCGGGCGGGCGTGGTAATTGACATACCAGTGCTCCACGCCTGTGCTGATGCCGTAATGGACATCGTTCCGCTCGGGCACCTTGCTATGTGTCCAGCTTCCGGCGGGATCGAAAAGCACGCGCTGATCGGCGTTGATCATCAGGCCGGAGTGTTCCCCCGCACCCGTGTTGTTGTTGATCGCGGTATAGAGCGTCAGGGTAGGCGGTCCATCGAACTTATAGGTCGCCGCCTGCACCGCCGCATCTGGCGCCCATGTCTTTTCCGCCGCGCCGCAGGCGACAAGCCACAGCGGCATCGACACCACAGCCAAAAGCCGCAGCCAACGCGCAGCGTTCATGGGGCGGCAACCTCCGCTTCGCGGAATGCGCTCATGATCAGAGAGTGGTCAGCGCGAGAAAGATGAGGACGAGCAGAACAACCACCGTCCCGTAGGTCATGAAGCGAATGAAGCCCTCGAAGGTCTTCTCCTGCGCGGAGATATCCATCGTGCCATGCTCATGGGCGGGGGATTGGGCGTGGTCCTGCATCATCTCGCCTTCCTGTCAGTTCTTCGTTCCAAAGCGATAGCTTATCGGGATGCGCCTGTCACCACCGACGGAAGGACCAGCCACGCCACAGCACAGAGCGTTGCCGTTCTGCCCAGCAGGCCGCGGAGTCGCCCCGCAGGTCAGGTGCGCTTCCAGAGCCACGCCTCACTTCCCGGTTCGCGATAGCGCCGCGCCCTCCCCGTTTGGGCCAGATGGTTCAGGTGGGCGACCGCCTCTCCCAGAGCCAGCGTATACTCGCTCTCGCCAATGGGACGGCGGAACAGGAAGGGAAAGCACTCCGCCGCACGACGCGGGGTGGCAAGCGCCTCCTCGAGCCGGTCGAGCGCCGCGACATGGCCGGAAATCATCTGCGCGAGCCGCGGCCCGACCCCGAAGAACGGCAACTTGTGCCCGGAAAGCGCCAACTGCCCCTCGCGGGCATAACGGCCCAGACGTGTGCAGCTTTCCAGCCAGTCGCCGACAGGATCGGCCTCCGGCTCCGTCGCATAGACGCCGAGATTGGGCGAGATGGTGGACAGGATCTGATCGCCCGCGATGACAAGGCTGCCGTCGCTGCTCCACAGGGTGGCATGCTCCGGCGCATGGCCGTTGCCGATATGCACCTCGAAATCCCGCCCGCCGATGTGGATGGCATCCCCCTCTGCGATACGGCGGAAGGCTCCGGGGATCGCATGCACGACATCGGAACTGTTGTAGGGCCGCTCGTTCGCCCGCTTGTCATAGATCGCCGGATCCATGCCGCAGGCCCGCCAGTAGGAAAGCTGTGTCTCCGGCGGGCGATCATGGGCCTCCAGCCGCAGCATCCGGGCAAAGAGGAAGGCTGTTCGCGTGGTGACCAGCTCCGCCCCGTGCTTCTCCACAAACCATCCGACAAGACCGATATGGTCCGGGTGGTGATGTGTGCCGATCACGCGGCGAACGGGACGGCCCGCCAGTGGGCCGGACAGGACGGCCTCCCACATCTCTCGCGTGGGAGGGGTATCGAAACCGGTATCGACCAGCGTCCAGCCATCGCCTTCGTCGAAGGCATAGGCGTTCACATGATCGAGGCGCAGCGGCAGCGGCACCCGGATCCACAACACCCCGTCGGCGATCTCGGCCACACCACCCGGAGCCGGCGGCGCCTCCAGCGGATAGCGCAGCGCGTTCAAACCGCCAGCTCCTCTGCCGTGATCGCATAGAGCCCCGCAGCCCCCTCATGTGCCTGCCGCAACAGCGAAACATGGTCGGGCAGCATCCGCCGGATGAAGAAGGTGGCCAGCGCCTCCCGTTCTGCCGGGTCGGAGCAGGCGGCGCGAAGGTGGTAGGATCCCCCCAGCACCAGCGCAAAGGCACGCAGATAGGGCACGGACCCGGCAAAACGGTCGTTCACCGGCTGGGCGACGAGCCAGTCCGTTACCTCCCGCAGCGACTCGGCAGCGTTCCAGACTTCCTCAGCCAATTGTGGGTGATCGGGTTTCGCGGCCTCTGCCCCGGACTGGACCTCGTCGATCAGACGGTTGATGGCCTCCCCCCCGTCCATCATCTTGCGGCCGACGAGATCGGCGGCCTGAATGCCGTTGGTCCCCTCGTAGATGGCGCAGACCCGCACGTCGCGAGCAAGCTGGGCGGCGCCCGTCTCCTCGATGAAGCCCATGCCGCCGTGGATCTGGATGGAGGTCTGGGTGACCTCGTTGCCGGTGTCGGTGCCGAAAGCCTTGGCGATCGGGGTCAGGACGCCGGCGCGGGCCTCCCATTCCGGCTCGCTCGTGGCCTTGGCCATATCGAGGGCGAGCGCACAGTCCAGCACGATGCACCGGGCGGCGAAGGTCTGCGCCTTCATGCCGGCCAGCATCCGCCGCACGTCGGCATGATCGATGATCGTGCCCTGGCCCGGCACGGGCGTCTTGCCCTGCCTGCGGTCCAGCGCATAGGCCAGCGCCTGCTGGCAGGCCGCCTCCGCCACGCCGACCCCCTGCGTCGCCACACCGAGACGGGCATTGTTCATCATGGTGAACATCGCCTTGATGCCGCCGTGCCGCTCGCCGATCAGCCAGCCGGTGGCGTTGTCATATTCCATCACGCAGGTCGGCGAGCCATGCAGGCCCATCTTGTGCTCCAGCGACACGACACGCACGCCATTCCTCGGTCCGGGTTCGCCCGCCTCGTCGAGCAGCAGCTTCGGCACGAGAAACAGGCTGATCCCCTTGACGCCCGGCCCGCCATCGGGAAGCCGGGCCAGCACGAGGTGGCAGACATTGGGCATGAAATCCCCGTCACCCCAGGTGATGAAGATCTTCTGCCCCGAAATCGCGAAGGTGCCATCACCGTTGTCCACCGCCTTCGTCACCAGCGCGCCGACATCCGACCCCGCGCCGGGTTCGGTGAGGTTCATCGTACCGTTCCATTCACCGGAAGTCAGTTTCGGCAGGTAAAGGCGCTTCAGCTCATCCGTGGCGTGATGCTCCAGCGCCTCGATCTGGCCCTGGGTAAGCAGAGGGTTCAGTTGCAGCGACAGGCAGGCGCCGGAGAACATCTCGTTCACCGCCGTCGCCAGCGTGATCGGCAGGCCCATCCCACCGAACTCCGGTGCCGCCGACATGCCGACCCAGCCGCCCTCCGCGATGGCGCGATACCCCTCGGCAAAGCCGGGAGAGGTGCGGACGACGCCGTTCTCCAGCTTCGCAGGGGTCAAGTCACCCGCCCGGTTCAGCGGGGCGAGGACATCTCCCGCAAGCTTGGCCGCCTCATCGAGGATCTGCTGCGCCAGATCGCGGGTGGCATCCGCATAGGGCTCTGTGGCGGACAGGCCCTGAAAACCAACGATATGATCGAAGATGAAGGTCTGATCCTTCACCGGCGCGCGAAAAGCCATCGAATTCCCCCCTCGCACCTTGGCGGCGACCGCCCGGGCGCGTATTTCGGCATTACTGTCACGAAGGCTAAACAAAGCAACATGACCGGCAAGCCCAAACGCAGCGTCACTGGAACCACACGCCGTCTCATCTCCGACAGCGCGGGGATAGAGACCGCGGCACGCCTTCTGGCAGAAGGGGGGCTGGTGGCGCTGCCGACGGAAACGGTCTATGGGCTCGCCGCCGATGCGCGGCAGGATCACGCGGTGGCGCGCATCTTCGAGGCGAAGGGGCGGCCCCGGTTCAATCCTCTCATCATCCATGTGGCCGATCTGGCAAGCGCGGGCCGCTATGCCCGGCTGACCCCGGAGGCGGAGCGGCTGGCGCGGGCCTTCTGGCCGGGGCCACTGACGCTCGTCCTGCCGCTGCTGCCGGAGGCGGGGCTGTCGCCGCTGGTTACGGCGGGCAATGACAGCGTGGCGGTGCGGGTGCCGGCGCATCCCGTCGCGCAGGCATTGCTCCGCCGGTTCGGAGGACCTCTGGCTGCGCCATCCGCCAATCCCTCGGGCCGTGTCAGCCCGACCCGCGCGGCCCATGTGCTCGACGGTCTTGACGGGCGGATCGAAGCGGTGATCGACGGTGGTGAGGCTGCCGTTGGGGTGGAATCGACGATCATCGGGCTGCTCGGGGCACCGCTGCTGCTCCGTCCCGGCGGACTGGCGCTCGAGGAACTGGAAGCCGCCTTGGGCCTCGCGATCCCCGCACCCGCGACCGATCCGGCGCGACCTGTTGCGCCGGGGCAGCTCTCTTCGCATTACGCGCCGCGGGCGGAGATGCGCCTCGGCACCCAGCCCGCGCCGGGGGAGGCATGGCTCGGCTTCGGACCCGAGGACGCGGGCGCCACGCTGAACCTCTCACCCGCAGGCGATCTGACGGAAGCGGCGGCCAATCTCTTTCATTACATGCGGGAAATCGATACCGGCCCCGGAACGGTCATCGCCGTATCTCCCATCCCGGAAAGGGGTCTGGGACGCGCTATCAACGACAGGTTGCGCCGTGCTGCTGCTCCGCGTCCCCGCGACCGATTGGTTTGACCGCTCAGCTTAGTGGCTGCCGAGGAACGGCTTTCAGAATAGCGCTAACGCGAAGATCGCCTGCAATCTTCTGAAACCCGTCAGAAATCCTGCACAGGGCCACCATCCCGGAGCCGATTTGCCGGTTTCCCAGCCGCATATCGGGCGAACCTGACCCTGCATGCACTTGGCGTGGCCAGACGCGTCAGACGCCGTCCCGCTCGCTGGAGGCATCTGAAGACATCAGGCCCTGCCGCCGAAGGCCGACAGGCTTATGGGATCCACCCCCATGGACCGTATCGCGGAAAGCCATTTCGTTCCGTTGTCAGCGGCGAAGACGAGATCGGGAAATGCGTCGCACACCAGCCAGTCATCACGGAGTATCTCGCTCTCCAGTTGACCGGGACCCCAACCTGCATACCCCAGCGCCAGAAGCGCCTGCGCTGGTCCCATGCCCCGCGCGATCTCCCGCAGGATATCGGGCGTGGTGGTCATGGCGAAGTGAGGGCCAACTTCTATCGTACCAGCCTCCTCCTCTTCATCGATCTGCGGAGAATGCAGGACGAACCCGCGGGCAGCTTCCATGGGCCCGCCGACGTGGATCGGGCAGCGCCCCCCCAAATGTGGTATGGAAAGCTGGTCCAGCAGCGCCTCGAAGCTGATATCCGCGGCCGGCTTGTTGACGACCAGCCCCATGGAACCTTGCGAAGAATGGGCGCAAATCAGAATGACGCTTCTTTCGAAGCGCGGATCGCCCAGACCGGGCATGGCGATAAGGAGCTTGCCCCCTAGGTCAGACATATGCGTGGTCCTGCTGCTCATGAACATAAGATGGCGCATGAGACTATCGTCACAAGCAGAGATTGCACCGCATGGGAGACAATGCCATCTCGTCGCCGGATTGTGATTTCAAGTCCTGCGATATCCCGCCGACAGTCCCGCCATGATGCTCAGCCCGTTCCGCCTTCTCGCCCTTGCCACAGCGACGCTGCTGCCTGCCCTTGCGGCGCACGCCGCGCCCACGCGTCCGCAGGATGTGGTGCAGGCAGAGGTTCTACCTGGCTGGCGACAGGCGGACGGCAGCCATGTCGCCGCGCTCCGCCTGACCCTTGCCGATCAGTGGAAGACCTATTGGCGTGCGCCGGGCGATGCGGGCATCCCGCCCAGTTTTGACTGGAGCGGATCAGAGAATCTGACGGATGTGACGCTGCATTGGCCCGCCCCCCATGTGTTCGAACTGAACGGAATGCGCACGGTCGGCTATACCCGCGAACTGATCCTGCCTCTGGAAATCCGCGCCCGGAACGCGGATCAGCCCATTTCGCTGCGCAGCCATGTCATGCTCGGGGTCTGCCGCGACATCTGCGTGCCGGTCGACCTGCGGATCGACGCCGTTCTGCCGGTGACGAAGCAACCGGACCCGACGATCCGGGCAGCCCTTGCCGCCGGCCCGCTGGATGCGGAAATGGCCGGGGTAACGAATCTCCGCTGCCGCGTGGAGATGATCCCGGATGGCCTGCGCGTGACGGCGGCATTCCGCGCGCCTCCGCTGGGCGGACACGAACTCGCCGTGTTCGAAACGCCGGACCCGGCCGTCTGGGTGTCGGAAAGCGATACGCGGCGCGAGGCCCATGGCGTGACGGCAACGGCGGATCTCGTTCCCCCTCCGGGAGAGACATTGGCGCTGGACCGCTCGCGGCTGCGCATCACCCTGATCGGCGACAGGGGCGCAGTGGACATGCTCGGTTGCCCCGCAGGCTGACAGCGCGACATCACGGCGCAGCCTCATACCAGCTATGCACAAAAATATGGCACTAAACGTGCCACTGCTGCTCGCACAAGCAAATCCTTTCTGTTAGGGAGCGCGCCCGCCGCTCTGCGGCATGCACAGCACTGTACCAGTATGATTGGAATATCCATGTTTCGCAGCCTTCCGCTTTTGTCGCTTCTGCTCGCTACCCCCTCTCTTGCGCATGATTTCCGCGCGGGAGAGTTGACGGTCGGGCATCCCTACGCCTTCGAGACGACCCAGGCCGGTCAGGCGCCGCAGGGCTATTTCTCCGTCACGAATGCCGGCGCGGTCGATGACCGGCTGATCGCCGTCCGTCCGGCACAGGGCGAGGCAAATCTCCGCGTGGCAGAGCGGTTCCGGCACATGGTTTCCACAAGCTCGACCGATTCCATTGCCATTCCCGCCGGAGAAACGGTGACGCTGCGCCCCTCCGGCCCGCATGTGAGCTTCACCGCTCCCGAAGCGCGAGTCTGGTCCGCGACTGAACGGATGGACGCGATTCTGGTGTTCGAAAATGCGGGTGAAGTCCCGGTCGTGTTCAATGTGGAGGCCCGCAAGGCAGGAATGGGCAATGGGCACTCGCCCAACTGATGCCAAAGTGCGTGAAGGGGCCGCGACTCCTTCGTGCTTGACAAGGATCGGCGGAGCAGATCATCCATGATCTGCTTCGGTTCCGGTAGATCCGGATGAAAAGGGAACTGCGGTGCGCCTTTGGGCAAGACCGCGGCTGCCCCCGCAACTGTGAGCGGCGAGCGACGGCCAAGAATGTCACTGGAGGTGCACCTCCGGGAAGACGGCCCGAGCGATGACCCGTGAGCCAGGAGACCTGCCGCAGCACTCACCCATTTCCGACGCGGGGCGCGTCTGGAAAGCGGCCCTTCCGCAGAGGTGATCTCACCGGTCTGCGGAATTCCCCGTCAGGCCATTCTGCAATTGGCGGGCCAATACATGCGGACCCGCGTTGGAAAGGCCCCTGCGATGACCTTAACTGGCATCAGGACGATAACGGTTCTCACCGCCCTCGCCCCCCTGGCTGCTCAAGCCCAGGCCGATTCTCCGGTGATGCTCGACAGCATCGTTCTGTCGGGAGGGCTTACCCCTGTGCCCACGGATGCCTATGGACGGGCCTTCACCGTCGTAACAGCGGCGGAGATCGAAGAGCGCGGCATCCGCACCGTGCAGGACGCGCTCCGCGGAGTGCCGGGCGTCTCCGTCAGCTCTTCCGGTTCGAGCTTTACACAGGTCCGCATCCGGGGTGCCGAGGCGAACCACACGCTCATCCTCATTGACGGCGTCCCGGCGACGGGAGGAAATGACGAATATATCCTGAGCGGATTGGAAACCACGAATGTGGAGCGGATCGAGGTGCTGCGCGGCCCTCAATCGGTCTATTTCGGCTCGAACGCTTCTGCCGGCGTCATCAATATAATCACCAAGCGGGGAGAGATCGGTACCCATTACGGCGGTGCCGTGGAGGTGGGCAACGGATATGCTGCCTCTGGCTGGCTCACGCAGCGGACAGAGCGGGGTGGCTTGTCCTTCAACATCTCGAAGCGGGACGATCACGGCTACAACGCGGCTTTCACCGGCAGCGAGAAAGACGGAACAGACCGGCGCACCATCGGATTGACCGGCGACTGGAAGGCGACCGAAGCCCTGACGCTCGGCTTCACCCTTCGGTATTCGGAAGAAAACTACGGCTACGACGCGACGAACTACGCTGCCACCAGCTATCGCGATTACCTGATCGACGACCCGCATCTCACGGGTGAGCGCAAGGAGTTCACCGGCTCCGTCTGGGCGGAATACGAAATGCTGGACGGGCGCCTCGTGAACCGACTGGAGTTTCAGAACTCGACGCTCCGGCAGGAAACGACGGGGTCCGAGGAGACGCGGGGCGAGACACGAGCGCTGAAATACCGGCTCAGCTATGGGCTCGACGGCCGGCCCGCCGCCGAAGCGCGGCACCTGCTCAACCTGATGCTGGAGCGGTCGGAGGACGAGAACGACACCGCCCGCGACTATGATCGCGCCAACAATTCGATCGCGATGGAATACCGTGGTTCCTTCGACGCGGGTGTGGATGTGCAGGCTGGCCTCCGCCACGACAATTTCAACACGTTCGACGACTTCACGAGCTGGAACATCGGGCTGTCATGGCGAATCCCCGACAGCGCCTTCCGGCTGCATGCCTCCGCGGGGCGGGGCCTTGTGAAACCCTCCTACTATGAGCTGTTCGCCAATGACGGCTACACGCTCGGCAATCCCGATTTGAAGCCCGAGCGCAATACCGGCTACGATATCGGCATTGAGGCGGAGGTGCTGCAAGGACGCGGGCTGATCGACGTCACCTACTTCAACGAGAAGATGGCAGACGAGATCACCTATGTCGCTGGCGCTGCCCCGGACGGAAGGGCGAGCTACATCAACCAGGCAGGCAAAAGCCCGCGTGAGGGGGTGGAGATTACTGGTCGGTTCGATGCGACGGAGGATTTGCTCCTGTCGGTCAGCTACACCTACCTCGACGCGAAGAACCCCGACGGAACGGTGGAGATACGTCGGCCCCGCCATGAGCTTGGCCTGAGCGCCACGCAGCAGATACTGGACGGTCGCGGATCGCTCACCGCCGATATCCGCTACGTCGCCGGCAACTACGACACGCAGTACTGGGGCTTTTACGAGACGAAGGAACTGGGCAACTACATGCTGGTCAACCTTGCTGCCGGTTACGATCTCACGGAGCACCTGCGTGCCACGGCCCGCGTGGTCAACCTGCTCGACAAGGAATACATGGACGTCTGGGGGTTCCGCAGTCAGGGTCGGCAAGCCTACCTCGGGCTGGAAGCGAAATGGTAGGACGACTCATCTGGACGGCGGTGCTGGGCTTGACTGTTTCCGCGCAGGTTGCGGCCCCTGCCGCCCGGATAGAGACCGGTGCCTCGGTGTGGCGCGCGGATGCCGCGCCTGAGATTTTGCTGCGGCCGCTTCCCGATGCCGCGCCATCCTCACCCCGCTTTGCCATGGCTGCCTTGCATGGGCCGGCGAGGCTGGGTGCCGCGCCCCGCGCCGTTCGGGACACCGTGGCGACTATGGCCGTTGGTGGCGTCGGCAGAGCCTCCGTTGCCACCACATCTGCCACCACCGCCATGGCACCTTCCCGCAATATGCCGGGTGCGTGGCTGGACATCGTGCCGGTGAGCGCCTTCCCTTGGGATACGGCCCATCCGGCACCGCGGGGATTGGAGCGCCCTGTCAGCGTCTCGACCGGAGGCCTGGCAGCGGCAACACAGGTCGAGCCGCTCCCCACCCCGCCGATTCCTGGCACCCCGCGCATGGAGCCGGCCTCCTCCGGAGCTGTGTTCGGGAATGCGGCCGCCGGCGCGGCAGAGCGCCCCACCGACGCCGGTCGGATATTGCCCCGCCGCGTCGTTTCGATGAACCTCTGCACAGACCAGCTTGCCATGATGCTCGCGGCACCGGGACAGCTTGTCTCCGTCAGCTATCTGGCCAGCGATCCGCGCGCCTCCGCCATGACGATGGAAGCGGCCCGCTACCCCCGGAACTACGGGCTGGCGGAGGAGATCGTGCTGCTGAAACCGGACCTCGTGCTGGCGGGGCGCTACAGCGCTGGGGCAACCACCGCCCTCCTTAAGCGAATTGGTGTGCCGGTGCAGGTGTTCGACCCGGAAACCGGTCTCGCAGATATCCGAAACAATGTCAGGCGGATGGGCGCGATTCTGGGCCGGGAGACGGAGGCGGAAAGGCTGGTCAGCCGCTTCGACAGCGACCTTGCCGCACTAGGCGGACCGCCCGCTGACGCGCGCCGTGCCGCGCTCTATTACGCCAACGGCTATACGGCGGGTGATGCGAGCCTCGCAGGAGAAATACTGTCCGCAGCAGGGCTGACCAATATCGCTTCGGAACTCGGGCTGCGGAACGGTGGCGTGTTGCCGCTGGAACAGCTGGTGCTGGCCGATCCGGACCTGCTCATTGAGGGACGGCGCTATGGTGGGACATCCCGCGCGGAGGATCTGCTGGATCATCCCGCGCTTGCCGCCCTCACGGGCACATCAAGCGCGCTGGCCGACAGCGACTGGGTATGCGGGACGCCGCATGTGATCGACGCCATCCGGCGGCTCCGGGATATGGCGGCATACCCGTGAGCGGCCGCTCCGCTGGGCTGCTCGCCGGACTCGGCGCTGTCGTGGCCATGTTGTTCGTCACCTCCCTGCTCACCGGGCCGGCCGAATTGCCGTGGCTTGATGAACTTCGGGCGCTTTTCGGGCGGGGCGATCCCCTGCTGGTGATCGTCATGCAGGAGATACGCCTGCCCCGAGCGCTGCTCGCAGTTCTGCTCGGGGCAAGCCTCGGGCTTGCCGGGGCGGCGATGCAGGGCTTTCTGCGCAATCCATTGGCGGAGCCGGGGCTGATCGGAACATCCGCGTCGGCGGCCCTAGGCGCGGTACTGGCGATTCAGACCGGGCTGGCCACTGCTGCGCCTGCGCTTTTCATGGCGGCGCCGCTCGCCGGGGCGTTTCTGTCCTTCGTATTGATCCTGCTGCTCGCTGGCAATCGCGGGGGGGCGATGCCGCTGATCCTCGCCGGCATCGCCATTTCGGCGCTGGCAGGGGCGATGACTTCGCTGGTGCTGAACCTCTCGCCTAATCCCTTCGCGGCGAACGAGATCATCTTCTGGATGATGGGGTCACTCGCCGACCGATCCATGGCGCATGTCTGGATGGTGCTCCCGTTCTTCTGTCTCGGCACCGTGCTGATCCTTGCCACCCGCCGCGGTCTGGAATCGCTCACGCTGGGGGAGGAGGTGGCGGCAACCATGGGAATCTCGCTTCCCCGGCTGCGACTCATGCTTCTTGCCGGCGTGGTGGCGCTGATTGGCTCGGTCACCGCAGTGGCGGGCGCCGTTGGCTTTGTGGGGCTGGTTGTCCCGCATCTGCTGCGGCGCTCGGTAGGGGCCAGTCCGGCGCGTCTGCTCCCGGCCTCCGCGCTCGGCGGCGCAGCGGTGATCCTTGCCGCCGACATCGCCGCGAGGGTAATTGCACCGGGCCGGGATCTGAAGCTGGGCGTGCTGACGGCGCTGGTCGGCGCCCCCTTCTTCTTCCACCTCATATGGCGGCTGCGGCGAGAGGCGGTATGACAGTACTGACAACCCAAGGCCTGACCGTACGCCGCGGCGAACGCACCGTTCTGGCGGGCATCAACCTTTGCATTCGCCCAGGAGAGTTCGTGGGTCTTCTCGGCCCGAACGGCGCAGGCAAGACTACCCTGCTACGGGCGGCACTCGGACTTCTGCCCTGCCAGGGGAGTTCATCTCTCGCCGCGCTTCCGATTTCGGAGCGGGCGCGGCAGGCCGCCTTCATGCCGCAGGGCCGGGAGATCGCCTGGCCGCTGTCTGTAGAGCGGGTGGTCTCCCTCGGTCGCGCGGCCCATCCGGCGGGGGCAAGGGACCGGCAGATCGTGGAGGAGGCACTCGCCCTGCTGGACCTGACGGAATTCCATGAGCGGCGGGCCACGGACCTGTCCGGCGGGGAACAGGCCCGCGTCCTGATCGCACGGATGATCGCACAGGACACGCCGCTCATGATCGCGGATGAGCCGATTGCCGGGCTGGACCCGGCCGCTCAGATAAACGTCATGGACGTATTTGCCGGAATCGTTTCTCGGGGCGGCGCCGTGCTCGCCTCACTCCACGACCTTGGCCTTGCGGCAAGACATTGCACCCGCCTCATCGTGATGCAGGCAGGCCGCATCGTCGCCGACGGAGCGCCGGAGGCCGTCCTCTCCCCGGAGATTGTCGCGCAGGTGTTCGGCATCACCGCCTTCACCGCACGGACACCGCAAGGGCTGGTGTTCCAGCCGCTCTCAGTGCTTTCCCGCCGATCACCGCATTGACCGGCTCGCATGCCCTTTGCTGCTTCCAGAAATCAGTCGCCCGGACCCTTTGTCGGACGCGGTTCTTTGCGGCCAGCCCCTGCTTTTCCCGCCGCGACCCTACCGAGCCCCGCTACATATTCCACGCCGACAAATCTCTCCGCATGGCCCTTGCAAACCCCCTCGTCATCGGTTAGTCCGCCTTCCACGGTCGGAGCGTAGCGCAGCCTGGTAGCGCACCTGCTTCGGGAGCAGGGGGTCGGAGGTTCGAATCCTCTCGCTCCGACCATTTTCCCGATTGTGTCGTTTCGGAAAGCTTGCCTTTTGTTTCAAAAAGGTGGCCTTGCTGGCGGATGGATGGGCTCCACGCTCTCGCTCATCTTCGGTGGTTCGCGACAGGAGCCCCGTGTGCCGCAACTGGTCCATAGCGGAAGGGTCAGCAGGTCGGATGTTGCATGGCGGTATTCCACAAGGCCGACCCCCAACGCGTAACGCGGAACAACTCCGATAGAGGCGGGAACCATGCGCCTCATCTCGTCACTTCCCTATCAGCGGCCAAAGACCCGGAAGCATGCACAACTTCTGACATCGTCAACGCGGATTTTCCAAGGCCTCAGACGGGAGAGACCCTCACTGGCAGCGGCCATGATCCTGCGTGACATTTCGATCGTCAGCAGCCGATCCGCGTTCTTGCTGAGCACGGTCGGCAACACGCAGGATCGCCCATGCCCGACCGCCCAAGCCTGATCACAGCAGATGATGCCGCATCCGCTCCCTCGCTATCGTCGGAGCGAACGGAACAGAGGATCTGCGGCAGGCTTCCGCCGCCCCGGCGGCGGCGAAGAGCCGAAATCGGTGTAAAGCATGTCGAACGCGGCATGGAGGCCGGCCGGCACCCATTTCCAGCGGCCGGATAGCCGCAGCGGGTGCCGGGCGGAAGGCGCGCTGCAAGCTCGACATCGCTAAACGGCAATCCGCTCGCTTCCTCCGTCTCACGCATGTCTATCGCCCCGTCTCCCTGCGCCGGGTGAACCATGTTTCACAAGCCTGTCTTGAGCCAAGGGCGGGCGGGTTGCGGGAGTGATCGGAGACGTCGGCGTAATATCGAGATTTGTCTTGGCCGCACATAGTCGCCGCCTCGCCATCGGTGCTACAGGATGCCGAGCATATGACGTCCGGCAATTGGCTTGTTAACGGCAAGCTCCGGACAGCCCTCGTATCCTTTGAAGAACCGTTTGCACATCAGGTCGGCAAGAACGGCCACCCGCAGGCAAATCTGTCCCAGCGCCAGACCTGGTTGTCATTCGTAAGCTTGCCGTAAGCTTGGGCCGCCAGAGAGTGCAGGTCGGCAACGGGCCGGCGGCAAATCTGGCGGGCCCATGATCAGACCTTCAATCTTGCCCAGCCTACAACGGCCGGCTCTCTCACATACAGCACTGAACCTGATCGTTGCCGCTTATGTCATGGTCGGTCTGAATCACGGGTTCTGGGTTCGTGTTCTTTCGCAATTTCCTTGGTTTGATGATAGAGCGACGGTTTTTGGGCTGGGTGTATTCGCGCTGAGCCTCCTCCTGTTGGAACTCCTCGGTCCGGGCCGGCTGCAAAAACCGGTCGCAGCCACCATAGTCCTGCTAAGCGCCGCCGCAGGTTATTATGAGCGTAATTTTGGCGTGCTGATCGATCAGGAGATGGTACGCAACATCTTCGAGACCACCTACACCGAATCGAGCCACATGGTGACCGGCCGGATGGTGCTCGTGATCCTGCTTACCGGGGTTTTGCCCGCCGCCCTGATCTTCTGGCCTGTGGTCCGTCGGGTTCAGCCGGTCCATCAGATATGGCGCTGGCCGCTGGGTGTAGGTGTCAGCTCCGCATTGGTTCTGGCTGCCCTTGCCTTCGACTACAAGGACTACTCCGCCGTGTTGCGCGAGAGGCACGACGTGATGGGTGCCTATCAGCCCGGCGCGACACTTGTGGCGAGCTGGCGCTATGCCCGCGAGCAGTGGAAGACCGCCGATCCCGTGGTCGCCCCTTATGGTCGCGACGCTGTGGCGGGCGGGCGCCTGGCAACCGCGGACCGTCCCGTGCTCTTAGTGCTTTTCGTGGGCGAGACCGCACGGGCGCAGAACTTCGGGTTGAACGGCTATGGTCGCGACACCACGCCGGAGTTGGCGGAGCGCGGACTCATCGCCTTCACCGACACCACCTCCTGCGGCACCTCCACTGCCGTATCGGTACCCTGCATGTTCTCGGGGCTTGGAAAGGCGGGCTATTCCCGTGCGGCGGCCTTGGGGCGCGAAAACCTGCTGGATGTGCTGTCCCATGCCGGGATGCAGGTCGAATGGTGGGACAACAATACTGGCGATCAGAATGTTGCCCGGCGCATCGGCTGGAACCGGGTCGACCGATCGATCGCCCCGGATGCCTGCAGGGGCGAATGCACCGACGAGGCGCTGTTGCCGGTAATTGCCCGGACAGTGGCAACCATCAAGCGCAACACGGTATTGGTGCTCCATATGAATGGAAGCCATGGCCCAGCATACTATCTGCGCTATCCGGAAGACCGCGCGGTCTTCCGTCCGGACTGCCGCAGCGCACAATTTTCGGACTGCACCGGTGCGGAAATCGTCAACGCCTATGACAATACGATCCGGGAAACCGATTTCGTTCTGGCAAATGCGATCGACATGCTCGCCCGCTCCGAAAGGGTAATACCTGCCATGGTATATCTTTCGGATCACGGGGAATCGCTGGGCGAAAACGGTCTCTATCTTCATGCTGCCCCCGCGTTCATGGCGCCGGCCGAGCAGACGCGGGTGCCGTTCGTGATGTGGCTGGCGCCGCGCTTTGCCAGGACTATGGGCCTTGATACCGCCTGCCTGCAAAACATGACTGACAGGCCGACGAGCCATGACAATCTCTTTGCGAGCGTCCTGGGATTGATGGATGTCGAGACCTTGGTTCGTGATCCGTCGTTGGACCTGACAATGCCCTGCCGCAGAGGAGAGACGATGTGACCGGCCAGGCCCGCCCGCCACGCTCATCCCAGGGATCTGCGACGGGCGTGGTGCCGCCCCGCCGCCAGGGTGCATTGCACCTTCTGGATGCGGCCCGCTACTCGTTCGCCGGCGTGGTACGGCTTTGGCAGGAAGCGGCAGCGCGACTGGAAGTGACAGGCGGCGCTTTGGCTGCCTTCGTGCTGGCCCTGCATGGCGCCACTCTCGTTCAGTGGCTCTCCTTCGCGGGGCTTTGCTGCGCGGTGCTGGCTTTGGAAGCCCTGAATACCGCCCTCGAGATACTGTGTGACCGCATCTCGACGGAGTGGTCGAGCGAGATAAAGCAGGTCAAGGATTTGGGCTCTCTTGCTGTGGGTCTGGGGATCATGACGTCCGCAGGGTATGTCGCACTGGTTCTTCTGGGTACGGCTTAGGGCGCTGGTCAATGATCCGGTCTCGAACCACTGCGGAAGCGGAGAGGCGTTTGCCGCCTACCCCCGCACCCAACCACCATCGAAGCCGTGCGCGGCTCAGGTGACCGGCGGGATGAGCCTTCCTCACGCCGGCCAGACACCTTCGTCGAGGATGCCTAGCAGACTGTTGTCATGGCTTCCTGTACAACCCGGTGACCTGCTCCGGCATCCGGCACCCTCCGGGAGATCGAATACGGAATGGCTCGCGCTGTGGATTGCGGGCCGTCCATGAGCCGTCCGCAATTCCCACGATCAGACAGGTCGGGGGACCGGTTCCACCCCGGGAACGCGCCGCAGGAGCTGGGCTGAGAACAGCCCCAACACCAGCCACGCGGTAAATCCTACACCAAGTGCGCGCCCAGCGAACTGGCTGGCCAGTTCAGGCGGCGTCGGCCCCGTGAACTCATGCGGATGCGGTGCGCCGACGACATGCGGGAGTGCAAGCAGCACGATTGCCACTCCCCATGCCAGCCAGTTCCGACCGAAGGCGATGAGCCAGATCCCGATCGCAGATGCAGCGACGGTCAGGAGCCACCAGATCTGGCGCGCTCCAAGATCTGCCGTCGCCATGCCGGGAAGTTCCGGCGGCAGCCCGGCAGCGGGCAGGAACTGCACGGCAAGGAATCCTCCCAGCCCCCAGAGAAGCCCTTCACGTGCCCCTGCCGCGTGATGCCCACGGCTCTCGCTCAATGCCATGGCTGCGGTCAGCAACAGTCCATAACCCGCATACACAACCATGGAAAACAGGATCGACAGAGCGTCCCGCCCCACATCGAGACCTCCGATATCCGGTCCGTGAGGCTGAGCGTGGTGGGCGCCGCCGCTGCCAAGCCACGGAGGTTATAGCTGTGCCGGAAGGCGCTATTTGGTTTTGCTCCATCGCGCTTTAGTCTTGGTACGCACCGACCATCGACCGATCCCCGGCCCGCGCCGTTTTTCCGCAGCCCGCTCCGGACTTTCAAGGACATGCAGGAAGGCCAAATCGGGCGCGACGACACCTCCGCCGAGCGCCCTCCAGCGCCGGGGGATAGTGATCCGGGTTTCCACGCTCCATCTCCATGCACCGTGAAATCGCGCGCCGTGGTAGCCCGGTGGCAGTCCGCTAAAGCAAAGGGCTCAGGCGTTTTCGCCTGAGCCCTTGTATTTATTGGTGAGCCCAACAGGATTCGAACCTGTGACCCACTGATTAAAAGTCAGTTGCTCTACCAACTGAGCTATGGGCCCACTCTGTGAGGCGGGTAACTAGAAACATGTGGGGACGGGGTCAAGGGCAAAACCGACGTGGCACTGGCAAAAAGTGCATGGCTCACGTATATCGTCGCGCATGAAGGACAATAGCACCCCCGGCGGACTGCCGTTCATGAAGATGCACGGCCTTGGCAACGATTTCGTCGTGATCGACGGACGGGGCCGAACGGCGCATGTCACGCCGGAACTGGCGCGCAGGCTTGGCGACCGGCACCGGGGGGTCGGCTTCGACCAGCTTGCGGTGATCGAGGCGGAGGACGGCGTCGATGCGCGGCTGACCTTCTGGAATGCCGATGGCTCGCTCTCCTCCACCTGCGGGAATGCCACGCGTTGCATCGCGCGATTCCTGATGGACGAAACCGGCAAGGCGCGGCTGACGCTCCGGACGGAGCGCGGGCTGCTCACGGCGGAAGATGCAGGCGGGGGGCTGACCCGCGTCAACATGGGAGCGCCGTTGCTCGACTGGCGGGAGATCCCGCTGGCGGAGGCAATGGACACGCTTCACCTGCCCATCGAGGGCGATCCCGTGGCCACCGGCATGGGCAATCCGCATTGCACCTTCTTCGTGCCCGATGCGGAGGCGGTGGAGCTGGAACGGCTTGGCCCCGAGTACGAACACCACCCCCTCTATCCCGAACGCACAAATGTGGAATTCGTGAGTCTGCTCGGCCCGGACGCGATCCGGCTGCGGATATGGGAACGTGGAACGGGCGTGACGCTCGCCTCCGGTTCCTGCTCCTGCGCGGCGGCGGTGGCGGCGGCACGGCGCGGCCTGACGGGACGGCGCGTGTCGGTTCATGTGGATGGCGGCGTGCTGGAAATCGACTGGCGCGATGACGGGGTGTGGATGACCGCACCGACAGCCTATGTATTTGACGGGGTGCTCACCCCGGCCTTTCTCGGAGCCCTGTGATGGATGCCCGCGCGCCGATCTTCGCCACTCTTGGCTGTCGTCTGAACGCCTACGAGACGGAGGCGATGCGGGAGCTGTCGGCCGCCGCCGGGCTCGACAATGCGGTGATCGTGAACACCTGCGCGGTGACGGCGGAAGCGGTGCGCAAGGCCAAGCAGGAGATCCGCCGCCTGCGCCGGGAAAACCCGGATGCAGCGGTGATCGTCACCGGCTGCGCGGCGCAGACGGAACCCGAAACCTTCGCCGCGATGCCGGAGGTGACCCGTGTCATCGGCAATCACGAAAAGATGCAGGCCGACACCTGGCGCAGCATCGCGCGCGCTCCCGATTTCATCGGCGAGACGGAGCGTGTCACGGTCGATGACATCATGTCGGTCCGGGAAACCGCCGGCCATCTGATCGACGGTTTCGGTCGCCATCGCGCGTATGTGCAGGTCCAGAACGGCTGCGACCACCGCTGCACCTTCTGCATCATCCCCTATGGTCGGGGCAATTCGCGCTCCGTCCCCGCCGGCGTGGTCGTGGAGCAGATCAAGCGGCTGGTGGATCGCGGCTTCAACGAGGTCGTGCTGACGGGCGTGGACCTGACGAGCTGGGGGGCGGACCTTCCCGCCGAGCCGCGGCTCGGCGATCTGGTGCAGCGCATCCTGCGGCTTGTCCCCGACCTGCCGCGCCTGCGTATCTCCTCCATCGACTCGATCGAGGCGGATGAGGCGCTGATGCAGGCCATCGCGACCGAGCCACGCCTGATGCCGCATCTTCACCTGAGCCTGCAGGCAGGCGACAACATGATCCTGAAGCGCATGAAACGCCGCCACCTGCGCGACGACGCGATCCGCTTCTGCGAGGAGGCGCGCCGCCTGCGCCCGGACATGGTCTTCGGCGCAGACATCATCGCCGGTTTCCCCACAGAGACCGAGGAGATGTTCGCCAATTCGTTGAAACTGGTGGACGACTGCGGCCTGACCTTCCTGCATGTCTTTCCCTACAGCGCCCGCAAGGGCACGCCCGCCGCCCGTATGCCGCAGGTGGATGGACGGTCGATTCGTGATCGGGCCGCCCGGCTCCGCGCCCGGGGGGATGCGCGCCTTCACCTCCATCTGGCGGAGCAGGCGGGCCGGTACCACAGGATCCTGATGGAAAACACGCGCCTCGGGCGGACAGAGCAGTTCACCGAGGTGCGGTTTACCACCGATCAGCCGGAGGGTCAGATCGTATCGGCGCAGATCACCGGCCATGACGGAACCCGGCTGTCTGCCTGACAGGCTGCCGAAAAATCTTGAAGTACCGGACCGACGCTCTGGAAATGGCGAAATCGGGCCTCGAACCGACCAGAGCCGTCCAGATGTCATCGGATTTCGAGCGATCCCACTTCAGCGCCTGCAGGCTTTTCAGCAGCCAGCTCATGTCCGGCTTGCAAAAGCCGCCGGTGCGCGGGCGACCGCACGGCGCTTGCGAATGGGGCTGGTACCGGCGCCACGCCATAGCGATCGGAGCCCTTTCAAGGAGCTGGCCAGGCGCAGGTGCTGCTGATCTCGCCAGGAGAGCCTCCGACTCGGGCTCCGCCTCTCGCGAGGTGTCTCGCACAGCAGGAAGTGCCGCTCCAAATGCGTCGGTCAGCGTAAAGCGTCGTGGCGCCCTTCAGCATTTGACGACCGCCGAGTGGATAATCAGACCCGCGCATGGCGGCCAGCAATCGCGCGGCTGCAATCGACGGGTACCAGGCCCGGAGAAGGCGTGTGGCGACGCGACGATGCTCCGCGCGCCCCAAAATGCCAACGCGACCGAAACCGAAACCGGCGTGCTTGGCCGCAGCGCCGAGCCGCAGGACATGTGCCATAGCAGCGATCTCGTGGACGGGACGATCGTCTGGCATTCCGGCTGGCCTACGCGTCTGCATCCCGCATGGGGGCGTGAGGCAATCGGCGCGAGCTGACGTGGGACATAGCGCAGGATGGCATGGGCAGCCCTGCGGGCACTGGATCCCCAGTCCGCGCTCGCCTAGGCTCCGCGCTAGCCAGAACGGATGGAAGCCATGCGCCTTTACTACAGCCCAGCGTCACCCTTCGCCCGCAAGTGCGTTGTTACTGCCACGGAACTCGGAATCACCGGGCAGGTGGAGCGCGTGACGGTCTCCACCAATCCGCTGGGCACAGGAGAGACACCGATTCCCGGCAATCCTCTGGGCAAGCTGCCGACGCTTGAACGGGACGACGGGCCCGCGATCTATGACAGCTCGGTGATCTGCCGCTATCTGGACACGGTTGCGGAGGGCACGCTCTATCCGGCGGGAGAGCGGCTCTGGACCACGCTCACGCTCGAGGCGCTGGCGGATGGCATCATGGATGCGGCCCTGCTCATAGCGCTGGAATACCGCCTCCGGCCGGAGGAACTGCACTATGCTCCCTGGCTGGAGGGGCAGTGGCAGAAGGTGTCCCGCGCGCTCGATACGCTGGAAACCCTGTGGATGAGCCACCTGCACGGTCCGCTCGACATCGGCCAGATCGCGACGGGCTGCGCGCTCGGATATCTGGACCTTCGTCACGGCGCGCGGGATTGGCGGGCGGGGCGGCCGCAACTGGCCCACTGGTTCACCGGCTTCGACCAACGTCCTGCCATGGAGGCGACGCGGCCCTGACAATCCGCAGGCATCGCTGTTGCACAAGCCTCGCGCCCGGCAACGAAAGCGGGATGCCTTCTGGACGCACGGATATTTGATCGTTAGAAACCTTCCAGGCGACCCCCGGGGACAACCCGGAGGCGACAGCATGTGCTGACGGCTAGGTAGGGAGGATTCCGTGTCCCAAGCAGAAGATCATACGACGAGCCGAAGGGATTTCCTTTTCTACGCGACGGGGGGTGCGGCGGTCGTGGCAGGGGGCGCGGCGGTCTGGCCGCTCGTCAACCAGATGAACCCCTCCGCGGATGTGCAGGCGCTTTCCTCCATCCACGTCGATATCGCCAATGTGGCGGAGGGCACGCAGCTCACCGTCAAGTGGCTGGGTAAGCCCGTTTTCATCCGCCACCGCTCGCAGGCCGACATCGAATCGGCCCGTGGTGTGGAGATGTCGCAACTTGTGGACACCAACGCCCGAAACGCAAACAAACCATCGGATGCGCAGGCGACCGACCAGAACCGCGCGCTGGATGATGCGGGACAGTGGCTCGTGATGATGGGTGTCTGCACCCATCTGGGCTGTGTGCCGCTCGGTAACGGCGCGGGCAATTTCGACGGCTGGTTCTGCCCGTGCCACGGCTCGCACTATGATGCCGCGGGGCGCATCCGTCAGGGACCGGCGCCGGAAAACCTGCACATTCCCGTTGCCGCATTCACCGACGAAACCACCATCAAGCTCGGGTAAGCCAGATGTCCGGTATTCCCCACGACCATTATGAGCCGAAGACCCGCTTCGAGAAGTGGCTTCACACCCGTCTCCCCGTCGTGTCGCTGATCTATGACACGATCATGATCCCGACACCCAAGAACCTCAACTGGATGTGGATCTGGGGGATCGTCCTGGTCTTCTGCCTCGTGCTCCAGATCGCGACCGGCGTGGCGCTGGTGATGCACTACACGCCGCATGTCAGCCTCGCATTCTCTTCCGTCGAGCATATCATGCGAGACGTGAACGGCGGCTACATGCTCCGCTATCTTCACGCGAACGGTGCGTCGCTGTTCTTCGTCGCCGTCTATCTCCACATCTTCCGCGGCCTCTACTACGGCTCCTACAAGGCCCCGCGTGAAGTCACGTGGATCATCGGCATGCTGATCTACCTCGCCATGATGGCCACGGCCTTCATGGGTTACGTGCTTCCCTGGGGACAGATGTCCTTCTGGGGCGCCACGGTGATCACCGGCCTGTTCGGCGCGATCCCTGGCATCGGCGAGTCGATCCAGACCTGGCTTCTGGGCGGCCCTGCGGTGGACAATGCCACGCTGAACCGGTTCTTCTCGCTCCACTACCTGCTGCCGTTCGTCATCGCCGGTCTGGTGATCGTTCACGTCTGGGCCTTCCACACCACCGGCAACAACAACCCAACGGGCGTCGAGGTGCGGCGCGGCTCCAAAGAAGAAGCGAAGAAGGACACCCTGCCCTTCTGGCCCTACTTCGTCATCAAGGATCTGTTCGCGCTCGTCGTGGTCCTGCTGGTGTTCTTCGCCATCGTGGGCTTCATGCCGAATTACCTCGGCCACCCGGACAACTACATCGAGGCGAACCCGCTCGCCACGCCCGCGCATATCGTGCCGGAGTGGTACTTCCTGCCGTTCTACGCCATCCTGCGCGCCTTCACCGCGGATGTCTGGGTCGTGCAGCTTGTCCACTGGGTAACCTTCGGCATCGTGGACGCCAAGTTCTTCGGCGTGCTGGCCATGTTCGGCGCGATCGCGGTCATGGCGCTGGCACCGTGGCTGGATACATCGTCCGTCCGCTCGGGCCGGTTCCGGCCGATGTTCAAATGGTGGTTCTATCTGCTCTGCGTCGATTTCATGGTGCTGATGTGGGTGGGCGCGATGCCGGCAGAGGGCATCTACACCTGGATTTCGCTCATCGCCGCGACCTACTGGTTTGCCTACTTCCTTGTCGTCCTCCCGCTCCTCGGCGTGATCGAGAAGCCGACTGCCGCGCCCGCGACCATCGAAGAGGACTTCAACGAGCATTACGGCAAGCCCGGCGCACGGCCCGACCTGTCGATCCCGAGCGATCATCCGGCGGAGTGAGGAAGACATCATGCTGAAGAAACTCGCGCTCGCCACGGCCGCCACCCTCGCCCTCACCAGCCCGCTCATGGCGGCGGAGGGGGGGCATGTGGAGGACTTCTCCTTCTCCTTCGAAGGTCCGTTCGGCGCCTATGACCGGATGCAGCTTCAACGGGGCCTGCAGGTCTATACGGAGGTCTGCTCCGCCTGCCACGGCATGAAGTTCGTGCCGATCCGCTCGCTCTCTGACCCCGGCGGTCCGGCGATGCCGGAAGATCAGATCCGCGCCTATGCCGCGCAGATGACGATCACGGATGCGGAAACCGGGGAGGATCGTCCGCGCACGCCTGCGGATCACTTCCCGCCCCACCAGCTTCCCAACGCCCCTGACCTGAGCCTCATGGCAAAGGCCCGCGCCGGGTTCCACGGGCCCTACGGGCTGGGGATCAACCAGATCGCAAAGGGCATCGGCGGGCCGGAATACATCGCCTCGCTCCTCACCGGCTATACGGGCGAGGAGAAGGTGGAGGCCGGCACCACCTTCTACGAGAACCATACCTTCCCCTCCGGCTGGATCGCCATGGCGCCGCCCCTTGCGGACGGTCAGGTCACCTTTGCCGACGGCGCGCCGAACGATGTGCGCGCGATGGCGCAGGATGTGGCCGCGTTCCTGATGTGGGCCGCGGAACCCAAGATGATGCAGCGCAAGACGGCTGGCTGGACGGCGGTTATCTTCCTCGCGTTGCTGGCGGTGCTGCTCTACCTGACCAACAAGCGCATCTGGGCGCCGGTCAAGAAGGCGGCGAAGGACGCCTACAAGAAGGTCTGATCCGGACCGGATATTGAGACAGGACGCGCGCCCCCGGGCGCGCGTTTTTTCATTTCCGCCGCTGGCCGAGATAGCGCGCGAGAGCAACGGGCGGATCGGCCAGCAATGCCGCAGTCGGGCGCGGGGGAAAGGCCGATCCGCCGTCCACGACGATCACCTCATCCGCCAGCCGCTCCGCATCCGCGGGATCATGCGTCACCATCAGCACCGTCGCCGCCGTCTCTGCCGCGATGCGGGCGACGAGGGCCAGCATCTCCTCCCGCAGGGCGGGGCCGAGAGCGGCGAAGGGTTCATCCAGCAGCAGGAGCGGTCGCCGCCGCAGGAGCGCGCGGGCGAGCGCCACGCGCCCCGCCTGCCCGCCGGAGAGCGCGGCGGGTCTGCGCGCGCCAAGCCCCTCCAGCCCCACATCGGCAAGGGCCGCGGCGACCTGCCGCCGCTCCGGTTCGCCAAGCCGCAGATCCGGGCGGAGACCCAACCCGACGTTCTGGCTGACGGTCAGATGCGGAAAAAGGTTGTTGTCCTGAAACAGCACAGTCATCGGCCGCGCGCCCGGACGCAGCCCGCCGATATCCTCACCCGCCCAGAGAATGCGGCCCGAAGCGAGCGGCAAGAACCCGGCAATCGCGTTCAGCAGCGTGGACTTTCCCGCGCCAGACGGCCCCATGACCGCCACCCGCCGCCCAGCCTCCACCGTGAAATCGGCGGAGAGAACGAAGTCGCCCTGCCGGATCGTAACCTGCTCAAGCCTCAGCACCGCGTCCCATCCTGTCGATGATCCAGAAAATCCCGAAGCTCAGCGCAAGCAGCAGCACCGCTGCCGCCGAAGCCTCCGCCATCCGGTAAGCGCCCATTAGCCGGTAGATCTGCAAGGGCAGCGTCGCCTCATCCGCACGGGCGAAAAGCGCGATCACCCCCAGATCGCCCATGGAGAGTGCCGCTGCCAGCCCGCCCGCAAAACAGAGTGGCCGCCGAAGTCGCGGCAAGGTGACAAGCCGGAGCCGCGACACCCCGCGCAACCCGAGACTCTCCGCCAGGCGGGCATAGCCTGCCTCCTCTGCCCGCACAGCGGGAAGCAGGATGCGAAAGGCAAAAGGCAGCGCCATCACCGCATTGACCGCCGCCGTGACACCGAGCGACAGACGCGCCGGATCGACCAGCGGGTTCAGCAGAATGAACAACCCCGTGCCCATCACGAGCGAGGAGGAGGCGAGCGGCAGCATCCCCGCCGTCTCCACCCATCGCCGACGCGGCGACGCGAGCAGGGAGAGCGACAGCGAGAGGAGGAGCGTGAGCAGTGCAGACCCCACCGCTACGACCAGCGACCGCCCCGCCGCCCGGAATACGTTCGCGGAAAGGCCCGGCAGCCCCCCCGCCCCGTCCATCACCAGCGCCAGAAGAGGCACGAGCAGAAAGACCGCCGCCCCGCCGATGGCCAGCGTGTCAAGCACACGCGCCAATGGCCCTGCCGCATCCCAGCGCTGCACTGGCCGGTCAAGGCCGGTGCCGAAGCCGGAAGGCACGGAGATCACCGCAGCACCCATCGCCGCGAGGGCACAGATGCCGAACTGTACCAGCGCGAGCAGCGCCGCACGCCCGAGATCGAAGTCGAAACCGAAGGCCTGATAGATCGCCAGCTCCACCGTCGTCGCCCGTGGACCACCCCCCAATGTCAATGCCACGGCAAAAGAGGTGAGGCAGACAAGGAAGATTGCCAGAAACGCGCCCGGCAACCGCTCCCTCAGCATGGGGCGCTCCAGATGCCGCCGCATGTCCTCCGGACGGAAATCCAGCGCGGCGGCAAGGCGGAAACGTTCCGCGGGTATCGCGAGCCAGCCCTCCAGCAGCAAGCGCGTGGCGAGCGGCAGGTTGAAGAACACATGGGCAAGGATCACCCCCTGCGGCCCATAGATCGACACCGGCGGCAGCCCCAGGGCCGCGAGCGCCGCATTCACCAGCCCCGCCCTGCCAAAGACAGAGACAAGGCCCAGCACCGCCACGATCACCGGCAGCAGAAACGGCGCGCCCAACAGGGTTATGAGCAACCTCCGCCCGTGGAAACGCCGCCGCGCCAGCGCGCGGGCAACCGGGATGGCAAGCAACACGCTCACCAAAGCGGAAACCAGCGCCTGAATCACCGTGAACCGGATCGCTGCAACATCGCCCGACCGAAGCGCCGTGAGCCCTCCTGCCGTTATCGCCACGGCCAGCAGCGTGCCGAGCGTCAGGCCCAGAACGAGGGCGAGCGCCGCCCCCCCTGCCAGAAACCTCACCGGCTGAGCGCCCCCAGCCATTCGTCCAGCGCAGCGTCACGCACGGAGCGGGCCTCCTCCGGCGTGAAGATCAGCGCGCGTTCGGGGATGGAGAGCTTCTCGAAGCCAGCAGGAAGCCCCCCCGCCGGGATGACGGCAGGATACATCCAGTTGGTCGTGGGCAGCACAGCCTGCGCCGCATCCGAGAGGAGGAAGGACAGGAAACGGCCTGCCAATTCCTGCTCCTGGCTGCTGGCCAGCCGGGCGGCAACCTCTACCTGCAGATAATGCCCCTCGGAGAACATCGCGGCGGCCTTGGTGTCGTCCTTCTCCTCTATGATGTGGTAGGCGGGCGAGGTTGTATAGGAGAGAACCATGTCCGCCTCTCCCTTCAGGAACATCCCGTAAGCCTCAGACCAGCCCGGCGTCACGGTGAGGACATGGGGAGCAAGCCCCTTCCATATCTCCGGCGCCTTGTCGCCATAGGCGGCTTTTACCCAGAGCAGCAGTCCGAGACCGGGCGTGGAAGAGCGCGGATCCTGAATGATCACCTTGAAGGAAGCGGGCCTGTCGATCAGAGCGGGGAAGCTGTCGGGCGGGTCAGAAAGCTTCGTGCGGTCATAGACGAAGGCAAAATAGCCCCAGTCGAAGGGCAGGAAGGTGTCATCCCGCGCCTCCACCGGCAGGTCGAGCGTGGCATGGCCCAGCCCGTGCGGCGCAAACAGGCCCGATTCCCGTGCGGCATCGATCAGGTTATTGTCCAGACCGACCACGACATCGGCGGGGCTTCGCGCGCCCTCCAGCCGCAGCCGGCCGAGCAGCGATGCCCCGTCGCCCGCCGTTACGAAATCAACGGTGCAGCCGCACTCCGCCTCGAACAGGGCCTTGATCTTCGGCCCGGGCCCCCATTCCGAGACGAAACTGTCGTAGGTGTAGACGGTAAGCACGGGCGCAGCCGCCACCCCCTGCCCCAGAAACCCTGCGAAAACCGCGGCGATCAATCCAAGCCGCATGACGGCGCCTCCATTTTGGGGCAACAGCGTCGGACCTTCCCTCCGCCGGTGCTGACCGGATCAGGTTCTACGGGTTCGCGCGACGCGTCTCAGCCGGATTGGCACCCCGAGGTGAGGTAAATGATAACCCTTTCCCGCAGAAAAGGCAAAGTGCCCTTCCGATCGTGGCAGGACGGGCCTAGAATGCCGCGCCTGCATGAAGGAGACCACAGGCTGTCAAACTCCCCTCCCAAGCGACAGAGCTTCGTGATGGCGATGCTCGACACGATCGACCGGGCGAACCTGTCGCTCGCTGCCGGAGGCGTTGCCTTCTTCACGGTCTTCGCCATGTTTCCAGCGGTCAGTGCGCTTATCTCCGTCTGGGGATCGTGGCAGGATCCTTATGTCATTCAGGAACAACTGGAATATTTTCGGGAGATCGTTCCGCCAGCCGCCTTCGAGATCATCCGCTCGCAGGTGACTTCGCTGGTGGAGACGAATTCAGGCACGCTGGGCTGGGCCACGCTCATCTCGTTTGCCGTAGCGCTGTGGTCGGCCATGGCGGCCATCGACGCGATGGTCAGGGGTCTCAACGCGATCTATCGCAAGCCGAATCCGCACAGCGTGATTGCCTATCTGGTGTCGATCCTGCTCACGTTGACCTTTACCGCGACAGCGCTTGTGGCGCTGACGGTTGCGGTAGTGCTGCCGATATTGCTGACGTTCTTCCACATACCGCTCTTGGAAAACATCGCCTTTAACCTCGCGCATGTTCTCGCCTCCACGGGAATCGTTCTTGGCGGCATATGGCTGCTCTATCGCATCGGGCCGAACTGGCGGGGAAGCAAGCCCGGAAACCTGCTCCCCGGAACGTTGCTGGCCGTGGTTCTCTGGGCCATCGCGTCGCTTGGCTTTACCTATTTCCTGACGAACTTCGGCCGTTACAACGAAATATACGGATCCATTGCGGCTGTGATGATCCTGCTGATGTGGCTTTATCTTTCCGCTTATTCCGTGCTGCTCGGCGCCGCACTCAATGCCGAGGTCCGGCGCCGGCGGCTTTCGAGCGCAAAAGAACACGCCGCGCAGCTCCATCTGGAGACGCGCGGCGCTGATGTTCAATAATGGTCGCGCGTGCCCTTATTACCGGTGACGCGGCGGCGGGGGCGGCGGCGCGCCGTTCCGCGAGCGCAAAGCTGAATCCAGACCGAAGAAGAATGCTTCCATCAACGGCGGAACGACAGACGAGCTAGATGCGAATGCCCGCGCAGGATCACGTGTGCCGGCGCCAGCGCCGCCGGGCGGAGGGGCATCATACGCCCGCACACCCGGCGTTCCCGGATGTGCCGCCCGGTCGCGGTTCCTGCCGATCAGAAGCACGATGATACCCGCCAGAATATAGGCGAGCGCCACGCCGAGCGCCGCTGTCAGCGCATTGCTCTGTCGCTCAATGAACAGCCAGAGTGCCGCTGTCAGGAATGCGATACCGACACAAAAAAGCACACCCGCAACCAGTGAGAAGACGGATTTCCGCGCTGCATCAACGGCAGCTTCCTTCACACCGGCGGTCAGCTGCTCCAGCATGGTCAGCGGCGCGACAGAAGAAGACCGAACAGGAAACCGGCCCCGGCTGCGACGCCAAGCGCGGTTGCCGGGTTTTCGCGCACCATCTGACTCGTCTGATCGCTGAGTTGGTGGGCGCGGTCCTGCATGTCCGCTACCTTCTGCTCGCCACGCTCGCGCAAGGCCTGCGCCTCCGAGCGGGCGGCGTCCGCTACCTGTTGTCCCTTGGCCCGGCCCAGCTGGGCAAGCGTTTCCGTAATGGCCACCATATCGGCCTTTAGGGAATCGAGCTGGCTCGACAACTCGGCCATCGAGGGTTCGGTCACTTCCTGTTCGACTTCCGTTTCAGTACGGGCCATCTGTCAGCTCCTTCGAATGCATTTTTCCAACGATCGACACTACGACCGCGCACTTCGCCAACGCAGAGATACCGCGCGTGGTTCCGCTCGAGAAGTGTCGATAAGAAGGGAACCACAAAGCTCATTTACAGGTTTTAAATGCAATAACGCCGCTCGACGTAAATCTGAAAGGGAAGGAGAATCGTATGCTCTACTGGGCTCTTGTTTTTCTGGTCGTCGCCATAATCGCAGGGGTTTTTGGCTTCGGCGGAATAGCCAGCGCATCTGCGGGCATCGCTCAGATCCTGTTCTTCATATTTCTGGTCCTGTTTATCGTCGCCCTTATCGCGCGGGCCGTCGGCGGTCGCACTCCCTGATGGAAAAGGGCGACGGTGATCCGTCGCCCATCTGAACAGGTCGCGAGAATTGGGAGACCTAGACGCGCATATCCTCGGTGGAGGCGAAGAACATCGCCTGACTGACCGCAGATCTCACCTGCTCCTCCGAATAGGGTTTCGTGATGAGGAAAGCCGGCTCCGGGCGCTCGCCGGTCAGCAGGCGCTGCGGGAAGGCAGTGATGAAGATCACCGGCACATCTCCAAGAATTTGCAGAAGCTCGTTGACCGCATCAATGCCTGATGACCCGTCCGCAAGCTGAATATCCGCAAGGATAAGATCTGGCCGATCCTTCTGACCCAAGGCAACTGCGGCATCACGGGTGCGGGCATTGCCCGTCACGCGGTGGCCCATTCCAGTTACGATCGAATGGATGTCCATCGCGATAATGGCTTCATCCTCGATGATCATGATCTTGCCGAGGACGGATTCTTCCATCTCGTTCAGAGCGGTGGCGAGCAGTTCTTCTGCTTCCGCAGCCGAAATCTGCATGATCTCGGCGATTTCCTCGAAGGAAAATTCCTCGACCGTCCGAAGCAAAAGCGCTTCCCGCGTATTTCTGGTAAGGGTGCCCAAATGGACCTGTGCCCGCCGTTCCAGAACATCGCCCACGGCTTCGGCAATCGGAGCACCAGCGCTCGACCAGATCAGGTGGAAAGCACGGAACAGGGCCACCTTCGGGGAACGCGCACCTTCGAATACGCTGCGATCCTCCAGGATTGCCTCCAGCGTTGCAGCCGCGTAGGCATCCCCGGTTGTCTGGCTACCAGTCAAGGCACGGGCGTAGCGGCGCAGATACGGAAGCTGCTCTCCGATCCGTTGGGCGAGGTCAGCCTGCGTCTTTGTCATGATGTCTCCGAAGATTCTTCCAGTGCAGTTGGAACCAAACGCACTCAGAAGCGTTTTGTTCCTGCGCAACGACTAGAAAATGACGTCAGGATCAAGCCTTCATCATGACAGACAAACCCAAGGAGGCGACTCTTCGTCTCCAGATCGATGAAAACTTGCGAAGAGTGTATCAGGAAAAAGTGGAGGAAGCGATTCCTTCCCGTTTGATGGATTTGCTGAGCAGGCTGAAGGACCAGGATCAGGCAGCGGACTCTGACAACGAGTCCACACTATGAAGGTCGCCCTCGCCGACCCGAGGGACGAACTTGTCCAGCATCTCCCCGCTCTTCGTGCTTTCGCTCTCAGCCTTGCCCGCAATGGCGCGGCGGCAGACGATCTGGTTCAGGATACGATCCTGAAAGCTTGGACCAATATCGACAAGTTCGAGATCGGAACCAATCTCCGCGCCTGGCTCTTTACGATTCTGCGCAACACTTTCTATTCGAGCCGTCGCAAGGTCAGCCGGGAAGTGGCGGACAGCGATGGGCTCCACGCTGCTCGACTGGCACAGAAGCCCGATCATGACGGTCGTCTTGCGCTTGCGGATTTCCGCACGGCCTTCGCCCAGCTTCCCGATGAGCAACGCGAAGCACTTATCCTTGTGGGCGCCTCAGGTTTCTCTTACGAGGAAGCAGCGGCGATGTGCGCCTGTGCTGTCGGCACGATCAAGAGCCGGGCCAATCGCGGCCGCAAGCGGCTGTCCGAGCTTCTGCACCTGCAGGATGGCGAGGAATTCGAGTTGACGGACCGCGCCACGCTGGCGGTGATTTCATCGAAGGCCGCCCACGGCTGAAGCGCTTGAAAAGGATGGGGCATGAAGACCGGGCTCAGGTCGCGGATCCGGTTCATTGACTCGCTGGGCTTTCGCCTTGCCGCCCTGCTGTCCATCGCACTCCTGCCCATCGGCCTTATCGCGGTCGCACAGAGTTCGCGCAGCATCATGGAAAGCCGCCGTATCTCGGATACGGCGCTTCTTGGCCGAACGGCGGAGGCTGCGGCTTCCGAGCGTACCTTGCTGCTGACGACCTTCGGCGCGGCGGAGGCGCTCGGTGACACCGTGCTCGCCGCGTCGGAGCGGCCGGAGCAGTGTTCCGCTCTTCTCCGCTCCTTTGTCGCACAGTCTTCCGTGATCGATTTCGTCGGATATACCAACGAAAAAGGGCTTCAGAACTGCATCTCCGCCGGCACACCAATCGACGTTTCCGAATATGAGCCGTTCCAGACCATGGCGGCACAACAGGAGGTCCTGATACTTGCGTCTGAGGGCAACAGTCGGGTGTCGGTGCCGAGCGTTGATGTCCGCTGGCCGTTGTTCTCCGAAGGACAGTGGCGGGGGTATCTCTATTTCGGCATTCCGAAAAGCAACATCGGATCCATCAGGGACTATTCAGAAGGAGTCCGCCGCCCCACGGTCATCACTTTCAACGCACGCGGCGAAATCCTGACAAGCTCACTGGCGCGGGACGATCTTGAGGGACAGCTGCCGGAAGGGCATCCCCTTACGACCTTCGCGGTGGATACGGAGCAGGTTTTCCGGGGTCGCAACAACCATGGAGAAAACCGGCTCTTCGCCGTGGTCCCGGTGATCCGCGGACAGGTCTTCGCCATCGGTAGCTGGGGGCCGAGAGAGGATCTAGCCGCCATCAGCATTCCGGCTGCCGTCCTCTATCCTTTGTTGATGTGGGCCGTCAGCCTTGTTGTTGCTTATCTGGCGGTTCATCGCCTTGTCATCCGCCACATCCGTGAAATGCGGGGCCAGATGCGCCGCTTCGCGCTCGGACAGCGGGATACAGCTCCCGAAGTGTTGACAGACGCCCCCGCCGAAATTCAGGAGATGAGCCATACGTTCCACAACCTCACCCGCATCCTGATCCGGGACGAGGATGCGCTGGAAGCGTCTCTGAGCGAAAAGACTGTTCTGCTGAAAGAGGTGCACCATCGGGTGAAGAACAATCTTCAGCTCATCGCGTCGATCATGAACATGCAAATCCGTCGGGTGAAGGAGCCCTCTGCCCGCCGCGTGTTGAAGAGTGTTCAGAACAGGGTGATGAGCCTCGCCTCCGTACACCGCAGTCTTTATCAGGCCGAGCAGCTTTCCGCCGCGCGGGTGGACAGGCTGATTTCCGAGATCGTCGATCAGATGGCCACCGTGGCCACGGACGGACATCACCGGATCGATATCCGCAAGGACCTAGCGGAGATCACTCTCTACCCCGATCAGGCTGTGCCGCTTGCCCTGCTGACAACCGAAGCCTTCACCAACGCGCTAAAATATATCGGGAGACCTGCGCAGGGTGATCCGTGGGTGCGCATAGCCCTGTCGCAGCCGGAGCCGGGACTGGCCATATTCTCCGTTGAAAACACACTCGGCACCGAGATTTTCGGAGAGGAGGAGCGGGATGCCCAGGCGGCCAGCACCGGTCTCGGCTCGCAGCTCATCCAGGCTTTCGTCGTGCAGCTGGAGGGAGAGCTTCTTACCGCCGAGGTGGAAGGCGAGTTCTACCGGCTGGCGGTCAGCTTTCCCGTTCAGGCTTTCACGCCCGCCTGACATTTGCGGAACCAGAACCGAGTTCCCGCGTTGATCGTCAGGAAGCAAGGAGATCACGATGAACTGGGACCAGATCGAAGGCAAGTGGACGCAATTCAAGGGCAAAGCCAAGGAAAAATGGGGCGATATCACCGATGACGATCTGGATAAGATCGCCGGTAAACGTGATCAGCTCGTTGGCAAGCTTCAGGAAAAATACGGCTACGCCAAGGATCAGGCTGAAAAGGAAGTGGACGAATTCTCCAGTTCCATGCGCTGACTGCGAGCAGCTTTCATGACAAAGCCCCGGTATACACCGGGGCTTTCCTATTTTTCGCGGTAGAACCTCAGAAGTCGAGATTCTCCACGGAAAGCGCATTCTGCTGAATGAATTCGCGCCGCGGCTCCACCACATCGCCCATGAGCTTGGTGAAGATATCGTCCGCCTCCGCCACATCCTCGATCCGTACCTGAAGGAGCGTCCGGGCCTCCGGATCGAGCGTGGTTTCCCAGAGCTGGTCCGGGTTCATCTCACCCAGCCCCTTGTAGCGCTGCAGGGTAAGCCCTTTCTCGCCTTCTGCTAGAATCGCCTTCAGCAGATCGACGGGACCGTGGATCGGCTGTTCCCGGTCCTTGCGGACGAGCTTTGCGGGGGCGCCATAAACTTCACGGAGTTTTTCCGTCAGGCTGCCGAGACGCCGCGCCTCCGCCGAGCGGAAGACCGGGCCATCGAGCGTCCGCATTTCCTCCACACCTCGCACCAATCGGCTGAACCGCAGACCGTGGTCCTGTGTCGGCCGCCCTTGCCACCCGCGCTCATACTCAACGGAGACGAGATCCAGCCGTTCCGCCACCACATTGGCCACGCCTTGGGCATCCTTGTCCACCGCGCCGGGCAGCATGGCCCCGGCAATGGCAGCCTGCTCAAGAATGTTCTGCGGATAGTGGGTCGGGAAGGTCTGCAGCACGCGCCGCACAGTGCGCGCCTCCTCCACCACACGGGCAAGATCGGCGCCGGCAATCTCGCTCCCGTCGCCCAGCCGCAGGATCGCCCCTTCCACCCCCTGATGGATAAGGTAATCTTCCAGCGCGGCCTGATCCTTCAGATAGACCTCCGACCGGCCCCGCGTGACCTTATAAAGCGGCGGCTGCGCGATATAGAGAAAGCCCCCCTCGATGATCTCAGGCATCTGCCTGAAGAAGAACGTCAGCAGCAGGGTGCGGATGTGGGCGCCATCCACGTCGGCATCCGTCATGATGACGATCTTGTGGTAGCGCAGCTTCGACACGTCGAACTCATCCCGGCCGATCCCGGTGCCGAGTGCAGTAATGAGCGTGCCGATCTCCTGACTGGCGAGCATTCTGTCAAACCGCGCGCGCTCCACGTTCAGAATCTTGCCCCGGAGCGGCAGAACGGCCTGATTGGCGCGGCTGCGCCCCTGTTTGGCGGAACCGCCGGCAGAATCGCCTTCGACGAGGAAGACCTCCGATTTGGAAGGATCCTTCTCCTGACAATCGGCCAGTTTGCCGGGCAGACTCGCCACATCCATCGCCGTCTTGCGCCGGGTAAGCTCGCGGGCCTTGCGGGCTGCTTCACGGGCCAGGGCGGCTTCGATGATCTTGCCGATGATCGTCTTGGCTTCGGCGGGATGCTCCTCGAACCACTCGCCCAGCTTTTCGTTCACCAGCCCCTCGACCGCGGGCCGAACCTCTGACGAGACGAGCTTGTCCTTGGTCTGGCTGGAGAATTTCGGATCGGGAACCTTGACCGACAGCACACATGTCAGCCCTTCGCGCGCATCGTCGCCCGTGAAATCGATCTTTTCGCGTTTGGCGATGCCGCTGTCCTGCGCGTATTTGGTGAGCGTCCGGGTCAGCGCACCGCGGAAGCCCGCAAGGTGCGTGCCGCCATCGCGCTGCGGAATGTTGTTGGTGAAGGGCAGAACGGTTTCATGGTAGCTCTCGTTCCACCACATCGCGACCTCCACCCCGATACCGCCCTTTTCGCCGGTGATGTAGATCGGCTCGGGCATCATCGCGGTCTTGGAGCGGTCGAGATAGCGGACGAATTCCTTGACCCCGCCCTCATAGCACAGCTCCGTGCGCAGTGGCTCCGCCGGACGGTCGTCTTCCAGAATGATGCGAACGCCGGAGTTCAGGAACGCCAGCTCCCGCAGCCGCGCTTCCAGCGTCTTGAAGGAGAATTCGCGATTGGAGAAGGTGCCGTTCGGGTCATCGACCTTGGTGGAGGCCATGAACCGGACCTCCGTCCCTTTCTCGCCCGCCGCGTCGCCCACGACGCGGAGATGCTCCACCGTATCGCCATGTTCGAAACGGGCGTAATGCTCCTTGCCGTTCCGCCAGACGCGCAATTCAAGCCAGTCGGACAGCGCGTTGACGACGGAGACGCCGACGCCATGCAGACCACCCGAAACCTTATAGCTGTTCTGGTCGAACTTCCCGCCCGCGTGAAGCTGGGTCATGATCACCTCGGCGGCGGAAACCCCCTCCTCACGATGGATATCCACCGGAATTCCGCGGCCATTGTCACGCACGGAGACGGAGCCGTCCGCGTGAATCCTTACCCCCACGAAATCGGCATGACCGGCGAGTGCCTCGTCAATGCCGTTGTCCACGACTTCATAGACCATGTGGTGCAGGCCCGAGCCGTCATCCGTGTCGCCGATATACATGCCGGGGCGCTTGCGAACGGCCTCCAAGCCCCTGAGAACCTTGATGGATTCTGCGCCGTATTCTTCGGGCTTCGGAACGGGTTGAGCCATAGGGGAAATACCTTCGACATTGCCCCCGATTTATAGCGGGGGGAGCATGAAATGTCACCCTCGGACACAATATTTGGTGTCAGAGAAATGCGATCGCGCCTCCGACGAGGATGAGCAGACCCCCCGCGATGCGGTTGGTGCGCGCCATCGCCGAGGGCGAGGACAGAACCGCCCGCGCGCGCGAGACGGCGGCAGCGGCGATGAGGTTGCCAGCCAGTGGCACGGCGGCGGAGACGGCCACGATCACCGTCAGATCCGCGGCTCCGGCATGGGACAGATCGAAGAACCCCGGAAGAACAGCCATGTAGAACAGGATCGCCTTCGGATTGCCGAGGATGGCCATCACCCCGGCGGAGAACCCCGACCACAGGCCGGGACGGGCCAGACGGCTGTCACGATCAGGCGGCGCGCCGGCGTTGCGGATCAGCCCCCAGCCGAGCCACAGGAACATCGCCACTGCCACCCAGCGCATTAAGTCGAGCGCCCAAGCGTTGGCGGTGATGAACCAGGCCATGCCGAACGCGGCGACCAGTGGCCACAGCACATCCCCCACGGTCACGCCGAGCGCCAGCGGCCAGGCGGCGGAGAACCCGCCGGAAAGCGCCCGCGCCGTGATGGCCACGAAAACAGGGCCCGGCGTCAGCCAGAGCACGAACAGCGCTCCTGCATAGAGCCAAAGCGCCTCCGCCGTCAGGGTCATGCGAGACTGTCGCGCTGAGCCGCATGATCAGCGGCCAGTCTGGCGGACGCGACCCTCACAGCGAAGGATAGAACCTGTCCGCAGGGGACAGAGTGAAGATCTCGCAGCCTGTCGCCGTCACGCCGACGGCATGCTCGAACTGTGCGGAGAGCGACTTGTCCCGCGTGACCGCCGTCCAGTCATCGGCAAGCACCTTGGTTTCCGGGCGACCGAGATTCACCATCGGTTCGATGGTGAAGAACATCCCCTCTTCCAGCATGGGGCCGGAGCCGGGACGGCCATAGTGCAGCACGTTCGGCGGCGCGTGGAACACCCGCCCGATGCCGTGGCCGCAGAAATCGCGTACGACCGACATGCGCTGACCTTCCACATAGGTCTGAATCGCGTGACCGATATCGCCGAAGGTGTTGCCGGGCTTCACCTGCTCGATGCCGAGCATCAGCGAGTCATGCGTCACGCGGATCAGGCGTTCCGCTTTCCGCGAGGGGGTGCCCGCGACATACATGCGCGAGCTGTCTCCAAACCAGCCGTCCAGAATCACCGTCACGTCGATGTTCAGGATGTCGCCGTCCTTCAGCACCTTTGCACCCGGAATCCCGTGGCAGACCACGTGGTTCACGCTGATGCAGGAGGCGTGCTGATAACCGCGATAACCGATTGTGGCGGAGACCGTACCCTTCTCCGTCACCTTCCGGGTGATGATGTCGTCGATCTCCGCCGTCGTGGCACCGGGATAGACCGCCTCGCCGATCTCATCGAGAATCTCGGCGGCGATACGACCGGCGGCGTACATGCCGGCGAAGTCTTCAGGATCGTGGATTCGGATGCCGTCCTTCGTCAGACGGCCATGGTGGCGATCGTCCACAGGCAGCTCCGTCAATTGTGATGGCCCCTAGATAGTCATTAGCTCCGGGATTTGCCAGAGCCGGGACGCACCGGCACGGCGGGCCCGAGCGTCAATTCTTCCGGGGCGATCCGCGTCGCGTGGGCGATCACCTCCACCCCCGCGACCTGCGCCGCCTCCGCGGCGCGCGCATAGGCCGGGTCGATGTCTCCCGCGACCGCCACCGCGTCGCAGTCGGAACGGCCGAGCAGGTAGAGCAATACGGCCCGGCGCCCCTCTCCAGCCGCCGCAGCAAGCTCCGCCAGATGACGTGCGCCCCGCGCCGTCACAGTGTCGGGAAACTCGCCCAGCCGTCCCTCCCGACGCAGCGTGACGCTCTTGACCTCCACCAGTGCGTCGGGCAGCCCCGCGCCTGTGAGCAGGAAATCCGCACGGCTCGCCTGACCGTAGCGCACCTCGGCGCGGTGGGTGCCATAGGCCGCGAACGCAGGGAGCGCGCCGTTCCGCAATGCCTCTGCCACGATACGGTTGGGTGTGGAGGTGTCGATGTTCACCAACGTCCCATCCGGCAATTCCGTCAGCCGCCAGCCGTAGCGCAGCTTGCGCCGTGGATCGTCGTTCCCCTCCACCCAGATCGGCATCCCGGGCTCTGCCAGACCCGTCATCGCGCCAGGATTGGGACAATGGGCCACATGCTGCGTCCCGTCCTCCAGCAGGATGTCGGCGAGGAAGCGTTTGTAGCGGCGCAGCAGCCGGACCCGGCGGAGAGGGGATTGAAAGCGCATCGTCAGGGTCTATAGCTGTGAAGGGGACGCGACAAGACGACCGGCATTGCCGGCAGGAGGACAGGATGACGAACCCGACAGCCGCAATGCTGGTGATCGGAGACGAGATCCTCTCCGGTCGAACCAAGGACACCAACAGCGGCCATCTTGCCGACGAACTGACGGCACGGGGCATCGACCTGCGGGAAATCCGGGTGATTCCCGACGATAACGCCGCCATCGTGGAGGCGGTGCGCTCGCTTTCCGACAGGTTCGACCATGTTTTCACCTCCGGTGGGATCGGCCCGACGCACGATGACATCACCGCCGATGCGGTGGCCGAAGCCTTCGGCGCAACGATCGGCGTTCGGGCGGATGCACGGGAGATCCTCGCGCGCCACTACGCCCGGCAGGGCACGGAACTGAACGAGGCGCGGCTGCGCATGGCCCGCATCCCGGACGGCGCCACGCTGATCGACAATCCGATCTCCGCGGCGCCGGGGTTCACCATCGGCAATGTGCATGTGATGGCGGGCGTGCCGACGATCTTCGGCGCGATGGTGGCTTCGGTGCTGTCCACCATCGACGGGGGCGCGCCGCTCCTCTCCCAGACCCTCCGCATCGAGCGGGGAGAGGGCGAGGTGGCAACACCGCTCGCCGATCTCGCGCACCGCTATCCAGAGCTCACGATGGGTTCCTATCCGTTCCAGAAGAACGGCGTCTATGGCACGAATATCGTCGTCCGGGGCACCGATCCCGGCCGGATCGGCACGGCGGTGACGGAGCTTGCAAGGCTGTTCCCGGAGGCGATCGCGTGACTTACGGCGAGGTGATGGACGCCACCTGGCCCGCCGAATCGCTGCACCGGGCCGGTGAATGGCTCATCCGTGTGTCCCCCGCGGCGGGGGGCAAGCGCGTGCAGGCGATCACGCCCGCAGAACCCGGCACCCCGGACCCGGAGGAGGCGATCCGCGCCGCCCGCGCCCTTGGCCAACGCCCGATCTTTCGGGTGGAGGCGGAGGATGGCGCGCTGGACAGCCGGCTGGCAGCGGCCGGGCTGACGAAAATCGACCCCGTCATCTACTACACCGCCCCGACGGCCACGGTGGTGGGCGCGGGGCCGAAGCCGGTCACGGGCTTCACCATCTGGGAACCGTTGCAGCTCATGCTCGACATCTGGGCGGATTGCGGCACGTCACCGGAGCGGATCGAGGTGATGCATCGCGTCAGGGGGCCGAAGACCGCCCTTCTCGGCCGATCGAGGGACCGCGCTTCCGGCGTGGGCTTCGTCGCGCTGGCGGGTGATCGGGCGATGGTCCATTCCCTCGCCGTCCTGCCCGACTTCCGCCGCATGGGCGCGGGGCGCAACATGATGCAGCGCGCAGCGCTCTGGTCCATGGAACAGGGCGCGGAGGAGATCTCCCTTGCCGTGGAGGCGGAGAACACCGGTGCGCGAGCGCTATATGATTCGCTCGGCATGCGTGCCGCGGGGGGATACCACTACCGCGTGGGAGGAGACGACTGATGACTGACAGCGCAACCGCACTCGACCTGCCGATGGTCGATCCGCTGCCGGAGGCAACGGCGAAGTATTTCCGCATCTGCGAGGAGAAGCTGGGACTCGTCCCCAATGTGCTGAAGGCCTATGCCTTCGACATCGACAAGCTGAACACCTTCACGGCCCTCTACAATGACCTGATGCTCGCCGACAGCGGGCTGACCAAGCTGGAGCGGGAGATGATCGCCGTGGTGGTGTCGTCTCTCAACCGCTGCTGGTATTGTCAGGTCGCCCACGGCGCGGCGGTGCGGGAGCTGTCCGGCAACCCGGCGCTCGGGGAAGCAATGGTGATGAACTGGCGCGCGGCGGAGCTGAATGCCCGGCAGACGGCGATGCTGACCTTTGCCGAGAAGCTCACCCTCGACAGCGCGCGTGTCGTGGAGGCGGACCGGGAGGCGCTGCGGACCGCGGGTTTCTCCGACCGCGACATCTGGGACATCGGCGCGGTCACGGGCTTCTTCAATATGACCAACCGCGTGGCCTCCGCCAGCGACATGCGTCCCAACGCAGACTACCACGGCATGGCGAGGTGAAGGGGGAGCGCCTGTCACTCCCGCTTCTCGCCCTGCTGATAAGCCCCCTGCCCCTAAGCGCCCTGCCACCGGGCGGCGCGCCGGACCTCGGGCTGCCGCCTGATGCCGTGCTGACAGTGGACAGCCATGTGGCGACGGGCAGCTATGCCCTGCCGACCGGGCCTGCCAATGACTCCCTCCCCGTGCGGACGGTGGAGGGAGAGGTCACGCGGCAGGTCTGGCGCGTGCCGGGGCCCGGTTTTTCCACCCTTGATGCGCTGACGGCGATGGAGGAGCGGCTTTCGGCGGCGGGTTATCGTACAGGCTTCGCCTGCGAGACGCTGGCCTGCGGGGGCTTCGACTTCCGCTATGCCACCGATGTCGCCCCAGAGCCGGATATGCATGTCGATCTGGGGGATTTCCGCTTCGCCGTGGCCGAGGGTCCGACAGGCATCGTCAGCCTGTTCGTCAGTCGGTCGAGCGACAGCGGTTTTGTCCAGATGACCCATGTCTCCCCGCGATCCGCGCGGCCTGCGCCGGAGTCGGTGCCGAAACCGATGCTAACGGAGGCGAGTCCTCAGGGCGATATTGCCGAACGGCTTGCGGCAGGGTTTGCCGTCCCCCTTGAGGACCTGCGATTCGCAAGCGGCGCAGCGGCGCTGGATGGCGGAAACTTCCCCTCCCTCGATGCCCTTGCGGCATGGCTCAGGGAGGACCCGGGGCGGCGCGTGACCCTTGTCGGCCATACTGACAATTCCGGCACGCTGGAGACAAACCGCGCCCTGTCTCTCCGGCGGGCCGAAGCCGTGCGCAATTACCTCACAGGCAAGGGCGTCAGCGCCCGCCAGATCCGGGCGGAAGGCGTGGGCTGGCTGGCTCCGCGCGAAAGCAATGCCACGGAAACCGGCCGCCTTCGCAACAGGCGGGTGGAAGCGGTAGCGGATTAGCAGGCTGCTGAAAGAGGCTTTCAGGTCTGCGTGCTGTGGAAATCACTCGCGATCTGAAGAAGGAAAACTACACATTTCGGGGCATTCTAGAGCCGATTTCCCCGCTTTCCTGAGCACAGACATAACACTCAGACCTCTTTCCGCAGCCTGTTAGGAGAGGCCAGCCACACCCACGCCCACGCCCACGCCCACGCCCACGCCGATCAAACCTGATGCTCCGCAAAGCGATCGCTCAGGAAATCGATGAAGGCGCGCACCTTCGGCTGCGTAAACCTGCCGGGCGGATAGACGGCATGCACGCCGACTGTCTCCATCGGGAGGCTGGGAATCGCTTCCTCCACCAGACCCGCCTTCATCGCGTCCGCGTAAAGAAACCGGGGCAGATAGGCGATGCCGAGACCGGAGATTGCCGCATTCAACAGTGACTGGCCGTCATTCACGGTAAGCCATCCCGTCGTCCGCACCGCGCGGCGCTCCCCCGATGGGGTTATGATCCGCCAGACATTGGCGCTGGCTTCGTTCGAGTAATGCAGCAACCGGTGATCGCTCAAATCCTCCACCCGCTTCGGGTGCCCAAACTGCTCGAAGTAGGCAGGTGCCCCAACCATCCTCCGAGTGGTGTTCAACAGCCGTCGCGCACGAAGCGAGCTGTCCTCCAGCTCCCCCATGCGAATGGCAAGGTCGAACCCCTCCGAGATCAACTCCACGTAGCGGTTGGAGAGGGACATGTTCACCGTCACTTCCGGGCAGTCGCGCAGAAAATCCGCGAGAATCGGTGACAGCAGGCTGACCCCGAAATCGGTATCGACGGAGACGCGCAGCACCCCGGAGGGCGCTGTCTGCATGGATGTGACGAGCGCATCGGCCTCTCCGGCGTCGTTCAGCACACGGCGGGCGCGGTCGTAATAGGCCAGCCCGATCTCCGTGGGGCTGACGCGCCGGGTCGTGCGGTTCAGCAGCCGCGCGCCAAGCCGCGCTTCGAGGGAAGATACATGTTTCGACACGGCCGATTTGGAAATGCCCATCTTGCGCGCCGCATCCGTGAATCCGCCCTGATCCACGACCGTCGCGAAGGCCTCCATCTCTGTCAGTCGATCCATTCCAAATCTCCAAAACTAATCCCCGGACACCGGCCCACACAAGCTATCTCACTGATAAGGAAGAACAATGAGGAGCTGAAAAAAAGAGGTGGGATGTGGGAGGGCGTGCAATCGAAAGAAGAAATAACACAGAATATCTCGCCAAAAAAGTGTCCTTACGCTTGAGCCGTATTTGGAAACGAATCACGCGTTGGGCGCGCGGCCCTAGATTATTCCGAAACAGCAGGGAAGACTTCCCGATCCTCACCGGCGATTCCTTGCCGATTGCCCGTCCAGAGGCTCGCAGGATAGTCTCAGGAAGAAAGCCGTCCGCGTGCCCGAAATTTCAGCTTGTCCAAACCGTCCTGTCCTCTCAAGTCTTTAGCCCAACGCATCCTGTGATCCTGACGGGTATGCCGAAAGCGGTGCCCGATGTCCTATGCCCCCCTCGCCCCATATGTCGCGCCAGCGCGGCGGCGCTCCGCCCTGTGGCGGACGGTGCTCGGCCTTTTGCTGATCTTTGCGGTTTATGCCGCAATTCTCGCGGCGGTTGCCGCCGTGCTCTTCCGACTGACAGGACAGGGACGCTTTCAGCCGCTCGCAGCCGACATTGCACTGGGCGAGACACCCTGGGGCATGATCGCGCTCCTGTGGTCCTTCGCGGCGCTGGCCATCGGCCCGATGATCGCGGTCCGCCTGCTGCACGGACGGAGCGTCCGCTCGCTGTTCGGGCGGGGAGGGACGGTTCTGCGCGACTTCGTGAAGGCCGCGGTAACACTCATCGTAATCTATGCTCTCGGCATGACCGTCACCAGCCTGCTGCCGGGGGAGGAGGGGACGCTGCCCGGCCTCGATCTGCGGCGCTGGTTGAGCTTCCTTCCACTTGCGCTGATCGGGATCGGAATCCAGACCCTGGCGGAGGAGCTGGTGTTCCGCGGCTATCTTCTCCAACAGCTTGCCGCGCGCTTTCGGTCGCCGCTGATCTACCTGCTCCTGCCAAGCATCCTTTTTGCGCTGCTGCATTATGAGCCCGGCCTGATGGGGCCGAATGCGATTTATGTGGTCGCCGCAACGGGGCTTTTCGGGCTGGTGGCCGCCGACCTGACAGCGCGGACCGGGTCCATCGGCGCGGCCTGGGGGCTGCATTTCGCCAACAATGCCGCTGCGCTGCTCTTCGTCTCCTCCGGCGGGGCGCTGCAGGGTCTGGCGCTTCGCATCTCCACCGTCGCGCCGGAGACGGACGGTTTCGTCGCGATGATCGTCATCGACGCTGTGATGCTGGCCATCGTCTGGCGTCTGTGCCGCCTCGTGCTGAGGCGCTGATTGCATTTCGGGCCCGCGCGGCTTATCTCAGTCGCGACCGAAAGAGGGCCCTCTGCGCGCATGAACTGGATTTCAAACTACGTCCGCCCGAAGATCAACTCGCTCTTCTCCCGCCGGGAAGTGCCTGAGAACCTGTGGACGAAGTGCCCCGAATGCGGAACGATGATCTTCCACCGGGAGTTGACGGACAATCTGAATGTCTGCCCCAACTGCGGCCATCACATGCAGATCAGCCCGCGGGACCGCTTCCGCGCGCTCTTCGATGGCGGGATCTTCACAGAGGTTAAGGTGCCGGAGCCGATGGTCGATCCGCTCCACTTCCGTGACCAGAAGAAATATCCCGACCGCCTGAAAGCCGCTCAGAAAACCACCGGCGAGAAGGAGGCGATGCTCGTCGCCGAAGGCGAGATGGGGCGGACCCCGATCATTGCCGCTGCACAGGACTTTTCCTTCATGGGCGGGTCCATGGGCATGTATGTCGGCAACGCGATCATCGCCGCGGCGGAGCGCGCCGTGGAGCTTGGACGGCCGCTCGTGCTCTTTTCCGCTGCGGGCGGGGCACGAATGCAGGAGGGGATCCTTTCCCTGATGCAAATGCCGCGCACCACGGTCGCCGTCGAGATGGTGAAGGAAGCGGGCCTGCCCTATATCGTCGTTCTCACGCATCCGACCACCGGCGGCGTGACGGCGAGCTATGCCATGCTGGGCGATGTGCAGATCGCAGAGCCGAATGCGCTCATCTGCTTTGCGGGACCGCGCGTGATCGAGCAGACGATTCGCGAGAAGCTGCCCGAAGGTTTCCAGCGGGCGGAATACCTTCTGGATCACGGCATGCTGGACCGCGTTACGCCCCGCAAGGACCTCAAGGATGAGCTGACCGCGATCATCCGCCTGCTGATGAGCCAGCCGCAGGCCGTGAAGGCGGAGCTTCCCCCCCCCGCTGAAGACGCGGAAGCCGAGCCTCTTCACGTGGACACAACTCCGTGAGCGAGACGCCTGCCGGTGGCAAATCCCACGACCGCAAGGGAGATGGGCCGGTGACCGGCATGTCCGCTCAGGAGGGGGCGGGCAAAGGGCCGCACTCTCCTGACACGGCTCAGCCCGGCGCGCTGCCGCAGGACGGGCCTGTACCGGCAAGCGCGGGGCAGGATGGATCCGCCAAAGGCGCTGCCTCGCCGCTTGAGGGGGCGGCCGGAAGCGACGAGATTCTCGACCGCATGATGCGGCTGCACCCCAAGGTCATCGATCTCACGCTCGACCGTATCGGGGAATTGCTGAGCCGGCTTGGCCATCCCGAACATGCCCTGCCCCCGGTGATCCATATCGCCGGGACCAACGGCAAAGGTTCCACGCAGGCCATGATTCGGGCTGGTCTGGAGGCGGAAGGCAAGCGGGTCCACGCCTATACATCCCCCCATCTCGTCCGATTTAACGAACGCATCCGGCTGGCCGGAGAGTTGATCGATGAAGGCGATCTCATGCGCCTTCTGGACGAATGTGACCGGGTGAACGCCGGGGCCCCGATCACTTTCTTCGAAATTACCACGGCGGCGGCCTTCCTCGCCTTTTCCCGCGTTCCGGCCGACTATCTGCTGCTGGAGGTTGGGCTGGGCGGGCGTTTCGATGCGACCAACGTGATCGACCACCCTGCCCTTACCATCATCACGCCGGTGTCCTTCGACCATGAGCAGTATCTGGGTGACACGCTGGGGCAGATCGCCTTCGAAAAGGCGGGAATCCTGAAACCAGGTGTCACCGGGATCATAGGGCCGCAACCTCTCGAAGCGCGTGAGGCGATCACGGCACGGGCAGAGGCGATCGGCGCGCCGCTCCTCCTCTCCGGGCAGGATTGGCAGGTCTGGGAGGAGCGGGGACGCCTCGCCTATCTGGATCAGCGCGGCCTGCTCGATCTGCCGCTGCCCAATCTTCCCGGTCCGCATCAGGTTGAAAACGCAGGCGCTGCTCTCGCCGCGCTCCGGTCGCTCGGCATAGGCGAAGCGGGGACGGAGGCCGCGGTCACGCGCGCCGTCTGGCCGGCGCGGATGCAGCGTCTTCGCCGGGGTCCGCTCGTGGAAGCTGCGCCCGCCGCGGATATCTGGCTCGACGGGGGGCACAACCCGGCTGGCGGACAAGCGCTGGCGGCGACGCTCGCCCGGATGCCGGAACGCCGGACCCATCTTGTCTGCGGTATGCTGAACACAAAAGATATCACCGGCTATCTCGTCCCCTTGGCTGCGAGGGCAGAGGATCTGCGCGCCGTCAGCATTCCCAACGCGCCCGCGACGCTGCCCGCCGAAGAAACCGCTGGCGCGGCGCGGGCAGCCGGTCTGAACGCCCATGTCTGCAAGAGCGTTCTGGCGGCGGTCGAGGAAATTGCGAACAGCGATCCTGACTCGCGCATTTTGATCTGCGGCTCCCTGTATCTCGCGGGAGAGGTGCTGCGCGACAACGGCTGACACCTGTCATTCGCCCAGCACCACTTCAAAACGCGTCAGGTTGGTTCGGGCGCTGCGCCGGTAATCCAGGTGCTCGGCCATGGAACGGATGAGAAACCAGCCGTAGCCCCCTTCCGGCGGCGAACCGCTTTCCGGCAGCATCCCGTCGGGTAATGCGCCCCCCGGCATGACCCCGCCCCTGTCGCTCACAGTGAAGCAGGCGCGGTCATCCCCGCAGCGCATCCGGATCGCAATCGGGCCGTCGTCCCCTGCATAGCCGTGTTCAACGATGTTGTTCAGGATTTCGGCCAGGGCGATCTCCGCCCTTGCCAAGCCTTCGTCGGAAGTGCCGCGCAGGCGGAGCACGCCGATAATCCGGGTCAGCGCTCCGCGCACCGCCATCGGGTCGGCGGGAATAAGCAGGCGCATCTGGTCCTGCCCGTCCGCCATGTTACTCCTCTCTACGCGGCCCATGTGCCGTCAGGAGGCGAGGGGCAACGGCCCCGCCTCATCCAGCGGCGGGTGGATCGGGAAGATCCTGTCCATCCGGGTGAGCGTCAGAACCTTGGCCACCGTGGGGGTCAACCCAGCAAGTTCCAGCCGCCGCTCCGGTTGAAGCAGCTTCATCACCGCCACCAGCGCGCCAAGGCCGGAGCTGTCGAGAAAGGTAACCTCCGCCATATTGAGAATCACGCGATCTGCAGGCTCCGCGGTGAGTTGGCGCATCCGTTCCTTGAAGGCGATGGCCGAGGCCGCGTCGATCCGGCTCTCCTCAACCCGGACGAAAAGAAGGCCGTCTGTCAGACTGGCGGAAAGCTGCATGTCAAATACCTCTTAAAAACCGGCGAGTCGCACCCGCATGTGGAAATGCTGGCAGCAAAGAGTTACTTTTGCGTAAACTCTCCGCACGCTCAGGAGCACAGAATGAGAGACGTTGTTATCGCCGGCGCCGCCCGGACCCCAATGGCCGGTTTTCAGGGCGCTTTTGCCGAGTTGGACGCCCCCACCCTAGGGGGCGCGGCGATAGAAGCCGCGCTGAAAGATGCGGGAATCTCTACCGCCCGCGTTGAAGAGCTGGTGATGGGCAACGTCCTCTCCGCCGGTCAAGGGCAGGCTCCCGCGCGGCAGGCGGGTTTCAAGGCAGGTCTGGGCGAGGAGGTTCCGGCCACCACACTGAACAAGATGTGCGGCTCCGGCATGAAGGCACTGATGATCGCCGCAGATCAGGTGGCGCTTGGCCAGACGGGGCTGATGGTCGCGGGCGGGATGGAAAGCATGACCAATGCTCCCTACCTGCTGCCGAAGATGCGCGGCGGCGCGCGGATGGGGCATCAGCAGGTCATAGACCACATGTTCCTCGACGGGCTGGAGGATGCCTACGACAAGGGTCGGCTCATGGGCACCTTCGCGGAGGATTGCGCCGAAGCCTTCCAGTTCACCCGCGAGGCGCAGGATGAATTCGCGCTCGGCTCGCTGAGCAATGCGCTGGAGGCGCAGAAATCCAATGCCTTCCGTCGGGAGATCGCGCCGGTTACCGTCACCACCCGCAAGGGACAGGTCACGATCAGCGAAGATGAACAGCCCGGCAACGCCCGACCCGAAAAGATCCCCACGCAGAAACCCGCCTTCCGCAAGGACGGTACCGTGACGGCTGCGAACTCCTCTTCCATCTCCGACGGCGCGGCGGCTCTGATCGTGGCCAGCGGCGATGTGGCGGCGTCGGAGGGCCTGCCCATTCGGGCCCGGATCCTCGGACATGCTTCCCACGCGCAGGCACCGGGCTGGTTTGCCACCGCCCCGGTCCCCGCCGCGAAGAAGCTGCTCGACCGGCTGGGCTGGTCGGTCGAGGATGTCGATCTGTGGGAGGTGAACGAAGCCTTTGCCGTCGTTCCCATGGCGTTCATGCAGGAGATGAACATCCCGCGCGACAAGGTGAATGTGAACGGCGGGGCCTGCGCGCTCGGCCATCCGATCGGGGCTTCGGGAGCAAGGATCGTCGTCACGCTGCTGAACGCGCTAGAGACGCGCGGATTGAAGCGGGGCATCGCGGCGATCTGCATCGGCGGCGGGGAAGGCACGGCCATCGCCATCGAACGGCCCTGATGAACGGGCGCTGCCTCTGCGGGCATGTCTCCTTCACTTCGCGGGAGACGCCCGAGGGTGTCGTGATCTGCCGCTGTGCCGATTGCCGGCGGTGGTCAGGCAATGCCTGGGCCTCCGTCTCGGTGCCGCTGGAGGCGCTCGAGGTGCGGGGCACACCGGTGTGGTATCGCTCTTCCGTCCACGCCGCCGCGGGTTTTGCGGCGGCTGCGGCGCGTCGCTGTTCTGGCAAGCCGTGACCGAAGAAACGGCGGACGGCAAGATGCCAGGCGGTGAGAGAATCGCCGTCTCGGCGGGCGCGCTGGACTTGCCCACGGGGCTGTCGGTCCTGCGGGAGGAAGGCGGGCCCGCCGACTTTCAGCAGACAGACACCTCCCCACGGAGCCGCGACGGCTGACCGGCCGCTGTCTCTGCGGCGGCGTCACCGGGCGGCTCGCGGGGCCAGCGGGCGCGGTGGAGGCCTGCCATTGCAGCCAATGCCGCCGGATGACTGGGCACCACAGCGCCTCCTTGGGACCGGTGACGGAGTTTGTGACGAGGGCGCACACGCTCCGATGCCGCGCCACCGGGGCGGGCCGCTGGACGTTCTGCGGCACCTGCGGCTCCACCATCGGGTTTCGCCGGGGAGAGGACATATGGGTGGATGCGGGCTTCATCGACCCGCCCACGGGCGGGAGGCTCACTGCGCATATCTTCACCGCCTTCAAGGGAGACTATTACGAGATCACGGACGGGTTGCCGCAGGCTGCGGAGCGCTAGCAGGCGAACGAAAAGCCGTTAGGGCGCCACGAGGGGGAGTCTCCCGATTGCCAGAGATCGGCCCCGAAACCGCAGGTTCTGGCCTCGTGTCCGGGACGATTTCCGGTCTTTCAGCGTAAGCCCTGCCGATGCCCGCCTTTTCCGCAGCCTGCCAGGGTTGGAACGGTGGCTTGGATGGCTTACATCCGCTCCGCCATGACCGACCATTACGCCCCTCCAGACACCCCGCTCAGCATCCTGCACCACGACCATGAGATCCTGATGGTGGACAAGCCCTCCGGCCTGCTTTCCGTGCCCGGCAAGGGGGAGCATCTGGCCGACTGCCTCATCTCCCGCCTGCAGGGGTTGTTCCCCGAGGTCCTGCTGGTGCATCGGCTGGACCGGGACACCTCCGGCGTCATGGTCTTTGCCCTTACCCCGCATGCGCAGCGTCATCTGGGGCTGCAATTCGAGAAGCGGATGACCAAAAAGGTCTATCTCGCCCGTGTCGCCGGGCATGTGGAGCCGCGTCATGGTACCGTGGACCTGCCGCTCACCGTGGACTGGCCGAACCGCCCGCTCCAGAAAGTGGATTTCGAGACGGGTCGGGAAGCGGTGACAGACTGGCGTGTCGTCCGCCACGAAACAGGGCAGGAAGGGGCAACGACGCGGATGCGCCTCATGCCGAAAACCGGGCGGAGCCATCAACTCCGCGTACATATGCGGGAACTTGGCCATCCAATCCTCGGCGACAGCCTTTATGCGACAGGCGACGCCCGGAATGCGCCCCGACTGATGCTCCATGCCGAAAGTCTGCGCTTCCGTCATCCCGATGGCGGCAAGAGCCTGTCCTTCTCCGCTCCGGCACCATTCTGAAACAGGCGTTCCAAAACCGGGGAAAGGCAGGGAAAGCGTTTGGCGCTGCCCGATCGCGGTGGAATGCAGTACCTTTCCTCACCCGCCCGCTGACACCGGGCGAGAAGCTGCCTATTCTCCTAGGCAGCCGGCACGCAGCCTGAAAGGATGGACCATGTCGCTTCGCATCAACGATATCGCCCCTGATTTCACCGCCCAGTCCACGGAAGGGGAGATTCGCTTTCACGACTGGATCGGTGACGACTACGCCATCATCTTTTCCCATCCGAAGGACTTCACTCCGGTCTGCACCACGGAATTCGCCGCCGTGGCGAACCTTCAGGACGAATTCGCCAAACGGGGCACAAAGGTGATCGGCGTATCGGTGGACCCGCTGGACAGTCACCAGAAGTGGAAAGCCGACATCGCCCAGTACGGCGGAACAGAAGTGTCATTCCCGCTGATCGCCGACCCGGACCTTACGGTGGCCAAGCTCTACGACATGATCCCCGCGGAGACCGTGCTGCCGGACGGGCGCACGCCTGCCCATACGGCGACAGTGCGCTCCACCTTCTTCATAGGGCCTGACAAGAGAATCCGTGCGGCGATCATCTATCCGATGACCGTGGGGCGGAACTTTCAGGAAGTACTCCGGGTGCTCGACGCGCTGCGCCTGACGGATGGGGTGCCGCTGGCCACGCCCGCCGACTGGAAACAGGGCGATGACGTGATCGTGGCACTGTCGCTCGACGATGCGCAGGCCAAGGAGAAATACGGCGATCTGAATATCCAGCTCCCCTATATCCGCAAGGCCAAACAGCCCGCGTAGACCCGCAGACCAAACCTGTCAGCCAAGGCGAGCGGACCGCCCGCCGAGGAGAGAGCAGGGCGGCCGAAAGCCCCCTCGGCGCGGACGGATCGGCACCTTCAAGCGCAAAAGCAGGCAACCCCAACGCGGCTGCCTGCCCCCCTCTCCGCCCCAGCATTTCCGTCATACGACGGGAACGATGTCCTTCGGATACAGCACGACGGGCGCACCCACGGGGACGAGGTTGTAAAGCTCCTCGATATGCTCGTTCATCAAACGCACACAGCCGTTGGAGACAGCCGTCCCCACGGTCCAAGGATCGGGTGTGCCGTGGATTCGCAGCATCGTATCCCCCGCGTTCGGCGCGAAAAGATAAAGCGCACGCGCACCCAGCGGGTTCGTCGGCCCCCCCGGCATCGGCTCCTCCGCCCATTTGGCATAAGCGGTGGGATTGCGCTCCACCATCTCGGCCGTGGGCTTCCAAGTCGGCCATTCCTTCTTGGCGCCAACCCAGAAATTGCCGGATTCGTAAAGATCGCCCTTGCCGATGCCGACCCGGTAGCGCCGGGCGCTTTGCCCCCCGAAGGTAAGGTACAGCGCGAAATCGCTGGGAACGACATGTACCTGCCCCGCGGAATAGCTGTTGTTCAGCAAAACCATCTGCGGTGTCCAGTCGGCGGGCATCGTCCACCCGGTCCGCGCCTCGGCGCGCTGCATCAGCGAGGCCGCCGAAACCGTTGCAAGACCTGTAAAAATGAAGCCACGGCGGGAAAATCTGGGCATGTCGAACTCCGTTCCATCTACCCTATCAAAAACATTATATAAATTCCGGTTCCCTGATCTCACCCCAAAGTCACGTCGTCGGGAACAAAAAAACCCCGGCCGTTACCGGCCGGGGCAATAACGAGCGAGAATGCCTTACTCGGCGTTCTGCTTTTCCTTCTGTTCGGTGATTTCCTCACCGGTTTCCTGATCGACCATCTTCATGCCGAGCCGGACCTTGCCGCGATCGTCGAAGCCGAGCAGCTTGACCTTCACTTCCTGGCCTTCCTTCAGCACTTCGTTCGGATGGTTCAGACGCTTGTTGGCGATCTGAGAGACGTGGACCAGCCCGTCCCGCTTGCCGAAGAAGTTCACGAAGGCGCCGAAATCGACAAGCTTCACGACCTTACCGGTATAGACCTTGCCCTCTTCCGGCTCCGCCACGATCGACCAGATCATGTCATAGGCCCGCTTGATCGCTTCGGCGTCGCTGGACGCGATCTTGATCACGCCGTCGTCGTTGATATCGACCTTGGCGCCGGAGGTTTCGACGATCTCGCGGATGACCTTGCCGCCGGAGCCGATCACTTCACGGATCTTGTCGGTCGGGATGGTCAGCGTCTCGATCTTCGGTGCGTATTCGGAGAAGCCCTGCGGCGCGGAAAGCGCCCGGTTCATCTCTCCGAGGATGTGAAGACGGCCATCCTTCGCCTGCGCCAGAGCCTGCTCCATGATCGCCGGGGTGATACCCGCGACCTTGATATCCATCTGGAGCGAGGTGATCCCGGCTTCGGTGCCCGCCACCTTGAAGTCCATGTCGCCGAGGTGATCCTCGTCGCCCAGGATGTCGGTCAGCACCGCCCACTTGCCGTCATCCTCAAGGATGAGGCCCATGGCCACGCCGGCAACCGGCGCCTTCAGCGGCACACCCGCATCCATCATCGACAGCGAGCCGCCGCAGACGGACGCCATGGAGGACGACCCGTTGGATTCGGTGATCTCGGAGACGACGCGGATCGTGTAGGGGAAGTCCGTCGGCGCGGGCAGCACGGCCTGAAGGGCGCGCCAGGCAAGTTTCCCGTGGCCGATCTCACGACGGCCGGGGGAGCCGACGCGACCCACTTCGCCGACCGAATAGGGCGGGAAGTTGTAGTGCAGCAGGAAGTTCGACCGCGAATTGCCGGTCAGCGCGTCGATGATCTGCTCATCCTCGCCGGTGCCGAGCGTGGTCACGACCAGCGCCTGCGTCTCGCCGCGCGTGAACAGAGCGGAGCCGTGGGTGCGCGGCAGGATGCCGACTTCGGAGACGATGGGACGCACGGTCTTGTTGTCGCGCCCGTCGATCCGCGGCCCGCCGGAGATGATGTCACCGCGCAGGATGGAGGATTCGAGCTTCTTGAAGGAGGAGCCGAGGTTCGGATCCGCCAGTTCGTCCACCGAGAGCGTGGCTTCGACGGCGTCCCGGGCGGCTTCGATGGCGGACTGGCGCTGCTGCTTGTCCTTGATGGCGAAGGCGGCGCGCATCTTGGTCTCGCCTGCCTTCTTCACCTTCGCATAGAGCGCCGAATAATCGGCGGGTTTGAAGTCGAAGGGCTCTTTTGCGGCATCTTCGGCAAGGTCGATGATCAGGTCGATCACCGGCTGCATTGCCTCATGGCCGAACTTCACCGCGCCCAGCATCTCTTCTTCGGTCAGCTCATAGGCTTCCGATTCGACCATCATCACGGCGTTCTTGGTACCCGCGACGACAAGGTCGAGACGCTGCTCCGGGTTCGCGCGGAGCTTCTGCATATCCTCTACCGGCGGGTTCAGACGGTATTCACCGCCCGAGAACCCGACGCGCGCCGCCCCGATCGGACCCATGAAGGGCACACCGGAAATGGTAAGCGCCGCAGAGGCCGCGATCATCGCCACGATGTCGGGATCGTTGACGAGGTCATGGGACAGCACGGTGGCCATCACCAGAACCTCGTTCTTGAAGCCCGGCACGAAAAGCGGCCGCGTCGGACGGTCGATCAGGCGGGAGACAAGCGTCTCCTTCTCCGAAGGACGCGCCTCGCGCTTGAAGAACCCGCCGGGGATCTTGCCCGCGGCGTAGTACTTTTCCTGATAGTGAACGGTGAGCGGGAAGAAGTCCTGACCGGGCTTCGGCTGCTTGGCGAAGGTCACGTTGGCCATGACGCTCGTCTCGCCCAGCGTGGCGATCACGGAACCATCCGCCTGGCGAGCGACGTGGCCCGTCTCGAGGGTCAGCGTCTCGCCGCCCCATTCGATGGATTTCCTGGTAATATTGAACATGTCGTATCCTTTTCGCCGGAGGACCCTCCCCCGGCCGTTACGCGTACGGGCCGCATGCCCGTGATCCCTGATGATCATTTCTCCAACCTGTCCCGCGGGATCCGACGGGGAGGCTTCGACCTTGGCCCGGCGATGCGCGGGCGCGGTGCCGGTCCTTGGGCGGGCGCGGTCATCCTGCGCCCCTGCCCGGATATATATAGCGGTCGCGCCCCGCAGGCGAGGCGCGACCGGAAAGGTCAGCGACGCAGGCCGAGACGCTCGATGAGCGACTGATAGCGGGCCTCGTCCTTGCCCTTGAGATAGTCGAGCAGCTTGCGGCGCTGCGCCACCATCATCAGGAGCCCACGGCGGGAATGGTTGTCCTTCTTGTGGGTCTTGAAGTGCTCGGTGAGCGTCGCAATCCGCGAGGAGAGGATCGCAACCTGAACTTCGGGCGAACCGGTGTCGCCTTCCTTCGTTGCGAATTCCTTGACGACGCGGTTCTTCTCTTCGACAGTGATCGACATCGGGGCCTCCTGTTCGGCTTGAGATAAGGGCGCGAGCCGGGATGTCGTCCAGCAAGGCCCGTGGAGCATCCGCGCGGAGATACGATGATCTCCCGGACGGATGCGCGCCTATACTGGAAAAACCCGATAAAGGAAAGCATAAATGGCGCGCCCGCGCCGCCCCGAAAGACTTCCCAGACGCCTCCGCAGCCGCTAAACGGGCGGGCGAAGGAGACCCTCCATGAGCCTAAACACGTTCGGCCACGTCTTTCGCGTCACCACTTGGGGGGAGAGCCACGGGCCGGCACTTGGCGCGACGGTGGATGGCTGCCCGCCCGGCGTGCCGATCGACCTTACCCGCGTTCAGGCGTGGATGGACAGGCGCAAGCCCGGGCAGAGCCGTTTCACCACCCAGCGCCGCGAGGCCGATGAGGTGGAAATCCTCTCCGGCACCTTCGAGGGTGTCACGACGGGCACGCCGATCCAGCTCATGATCCGCAACACCGACCAACGGTCGAAGGACTATGGCGAGATCGCCAACGCCTTCCGCCCCGGCCATGCGGACGTCACCTACTGGCAGAAATACGGCATCCGCGACTATCGCGGTGGCGGACGTTCCTCGGCGCGGGAAACCGCCGCACGGGTGGCGGCGGGCGGTATCGCGCGGGAGGTGCTGGCACGGCTCGTTCCCGATCTGCGGATCACCGGCTATCTCGTGCAGCTTGGCGCGGATGCCATCGACCGCGCCAGCTTCGACGCTTCGGAAATTGAGCGGAACCCGTTCTGGTCGCCGGATGCCGCGGCGGCGGAACGCTGGGCGGCCTCGCTCGACGCACTGCGCAAGTCGGGCAATTCCGTCGGCGCGGTGATCGAGGTCGTGGCCGAAGGCGTGCCTCCCGGCCTGGGCGCACCGATCTACGGCAAGCTGGACAGCGACCTCGCTGCCGCGATGATGTCGATCAACGCGGTGAAGGGGGTGGAGATCGGTGACGGGTTCGCCGCAGCCGCCCTGACCGGGGTGGAGAATGCCGACGAGATGCGTATGGGCAATCAGGGCCCCTATTTCACCTCAAACCACGCGGGCGGAATTCTGGGTGGCATCTCCAGCGGACAGCCCGTCGTGGTGCGCTTCGCTGTGAAGCCGACCTCCTCCATCCTCACCCCACGGCGGACGGTGACAAAGGACGGCGGGGAAGTGGAATTGGTCACCAAGGGCCGCCATGATCCATCCGTGGGCATCCGCGCCGTGCCGGTGGGTGAGGCGATGATGGCCTGTGTCCTGCTCGACCACCTGTTGCTCGACCGCGCCCAGACGGGCGGCGTGCGGGGCGAGTTCGCCTGACCTGCGGGCCATACGATTGGGTCCTCTGACTGGACCGTGTGGCGGCGGTGCCCGGCATCGGCGGGACACCGAAGGCCAGCCGACGACGACAACGACGCCAATGGATGGGTAGCCTTTTTCAGAAGCTTCGACTGCCCCCGTGAGGGCAGCGCCGAGGCTCAGGCTTTCTGGCTCTCGGCCAGAACGGGGCGTGTGCGGATCTGCTTGGAAAGCTGCACCGCGAGAATCCCAGCCATGATGATGAGCACGCCGACCAGATCGGCGCCATGCACTGGCTCTCCCAGCAGGACAGCCGCGACGGCCACGCCGAAGAACGGGTTGAGGAAGTGAAAGGTCGCGGCCTTGACCGCGCCGATCCGCAGCACAAGCCGAAACCAGAGCCATGTCGCGAACAGGCCCGGAACGAAAACCATGTAGAGAAAAGCCATCAGCACCCGCGGGCTGCCGTCGAGATGGAACGGCTCGGTCACAAGGGCAATGGGCAGCAGAACCGCGGTTCCGACGAGCATCTGCAAACCCACCACCATCAGCAGGTTGCCGCCTCCCGACGTTCCCCTGACCGCCAGCGTCGCTGCGGTGAGCGCAAGTGCGCCAAGGCAGAGCAGGAACAGCCCCCATGGGTCCACCCCACCGCTGATACGCCCCGCCATGATGATCGCGACCCCGACCATACCCGCGACTAGCCCCGCGATGCCCAGCGGACGCGGACGTTCGCCAAGGATGAGCCAGCCGAACAGCGCCACGAGCAGCGGCATGGTGGAGCCGACGATGGCGGCGAGCGAGGCCTCCACCGTCTGCATACCCACGAAATTCAGCCCGAGGTAGAGCGCATTCTGGCACACGCCGAACACGATCACCGAAATCCACTGCGAACGTGTCAGCCGCGCCGTCTGACCAAGCGAGAGCGCCAGCAGGATGCCGCATACCCCCGCCAGCAGAAAGCGCCCGGACAGCGCGTAGAGCGGGGGAACGGCGGTAACGACGATCCGGGCGGCAGTGAAGGCCGACGACCAGATGAAGGCGAAGGTCAGCCCCATCAGGAGCGCGCGGACGTCCATATTCCCCCCCGGAAATGGAAAGGGCCGCTCCTTGCGGGCGGCCCCTTGTTCTTCGCCTCAGGCGTTGATGCTGTCTTTGAGAGCCTTGGCGACGGTGATCTTCACCACCTTGTCCGCCGGCTTGGTGATCTGCTCGCCGGTGGCAGGGTTGCGCACCTGACGCTCGGGGCGGGTCCGGCAAACGATCTTGCCAAGGCCCGGAAGCGTCACGGCACCGCCGGCCACCACTTCCTTGGTCACCACGGACGCGATTGCGTCGAGCGCAGCCGTCGCCGTCTTCTTGTCCGAGCCCATCTCTTCGGCCAGGGCGGCGACCAGTTGGGTCTTGGTCAGCGCTTTCGACATCAGAACACTCCTCGTATAGTCCCGCTTGTGTTGTTATCGGCCCGTCATTTTAAGGGCATGTCGCTTGCTACACAGGTTTTCACCGCGCATTTCAAGCCGTTTCGCGTGGGCCAAGGCGGAAATCAGCCTTTAGAGAAAGGCTGTCTCCTCAAAGGAACGCAACTTGCGGCTGTGCATGCGCTCCAGCGGCGTCTCCCGCAGCAATTCCATGGCCCTGACGCCGATCTTCAGATGCCGCGCGACCTGCGTGCGGTAGAAGGCGCTGGCCATGCCGGGCAGCTTCAGCTCCCCATGCAGCGGTTTGTCGGAGACGCAGAGCAGCGTGCCGTAAGGCACGCGGAAGCGGAAACCGTTCGCCGCGATGGTCGCGCTTTCCATGTCCAGCGCCACGGCGCGGCTCTGGCTGAGGCGCTGCACCGGGCCGGACTGGTCGCGCAGTTCCCAATTGCGGTTGTCGATCGTGGCGACGGTTCCGGTCCGCATGATGCGTTTCAGCTCATAGCCCTCCAGCTCCGTCACCTCTTCCACCGCATCCTCCAGTGCCACCTGTATTTCCGCGAGCGCGGGGATCGGCACCCAGACGGGCAGGTCATCGTCCAGAACGTGATCCTCGCGCAGATAGGCGTGCGCGAGCACGAAATCGCCGAGGCTCTGGCTGGATCGCAGCCCCGCGCAGTGCCCGACCATCAACCAGGCATGTGGGCGCAGCACGGCGATATGGTCGGTGGCCGTCTTGGCGTTGGAGGGGCCGACACCGATGTTGACCAGCGTGATCCCTGCAGCCCCCGGACGCTTCAGATGGTAGGAGGGCATCTGCGGCATCTTGCCCAGCTGCGGCAGCGGATCGCCGGCCCCGGTGATCTCCACCCCGCCCGGCCCCACGAAGGAGGTATAGCCGCTCGCCGGATCGGCGAGGCAGGCGCGAGCATAGGCCTCGAACTCCTCCACGTAGAACTGGTAGTTGGTGAACAGCACGAAGTTCTGGAAATGCTCCGCTGCCGTTGCGGTATAATGCTGAAGGCGGGCCAGTGAATAATCCACCCGCTGCGCGGTAAAGGGAGCAAGGGCGCGCGAGCCGTCCTCATGCCGGATGTCGTAGCCGTTCACGATGTCGTCGTTCATCGTGTTGAGGTTCGGCACGTCGAAGATGTCGCGCAGCGGAAAGTCCAGCGCGGCCTCCTGCGGAACGGTGAACCCCTCGCTCGACATGGCGAAATGCAGCGGAATCGGCGTCACGGAGGGGCCCACGGCCACCGGCACGCCGTGGTTCTGCATGACGAGCCCGATCTGCTGGGTCAGGTAGGCTTCGAACAGGTCGGGACGGGTCACGGTGGTCGAGTATTCCCCCGGCTCCGCCACGTAGCCGAAGGACAGGCGGCTGTCGATCTTGCCGTAGCTCGTCGTGGTGATGCGGATTTCCGGGTAGAAGGCCCGGTATCGAGCACGGATCGAGCCGCCATTCAGTGTCTCTCCGAAGCGATCGCGGAGAAAGGCCGTGGCCTCGTCATACAGTTCCCGGAGAAAGGCCACCGCGGCGGCGGGATCGCCGAAAAGCTGCGGCTCGCGCAGGGGAGGCGTGCGGATCGGGAGGTTATTCTTGGGCAGGGACACGAGGTTCACGTGAAAAGCTCCGTCAACTCGAAGGTCGTAACATCGACGAGCCCGAGGTCGGAGATACGGATCTCCGGGATCACAACGAGCGCGAGAAGCGAATGCTGCATGTAGGCGTTGTTGAGCCTGCAGCCGCATTCCTCCATGGCCTGCACCATGCGCTCCGCCGCCGCGGCTACCTCCTGCGCCGGCCGGTCGCTCATCAGCCCCGCGATGGGAAGCGGCACGGAAGCGATCTCCGCGCCGTCCTTCCACACGGTGATGCCGCCGCCGATCTCGCCCAGCCGGTTCGCGGCTTTTGCCATCAGGTCGCGGTCGGTGCCCACGACGATCATGTGGTGGCTGTCATGCGCGACGGTGGAGGCGATGGCCATGCGCCCCTTGTAGCCGAAGCCGGAGACGAAGCCGTTCACCACGCCACCGGTGCCCCTGTGACGCTCCACCAGCGCGATCTGGGCGACGTCACGGCCCTCGTCCGGCTCCACCCGGCCGTCGGTGACGGCAAGATCCACGGTCAAGGCCTTGGTCGGGGCCTGATTTTCCACCACGCCGATGACGCGGGCGGTGACGGTATTCGCGCCGTCGGGCGCGGAGATCAGGAAATCGTCCCCGTCCAGCACCTTGCCCAGATGCACCGTCTGCCGCGCGGCTTCCGGCCAGTCGAGATGGGGGCAGCTCACCTTCAGGTCGCCGTCCTCCGCCACGGTCACGCCCCGCGCGATCACCCGTTCGATGGGCAGCATCATCAGGTCAGAGGTAAAGATCAGATCCGCCCGCCGCCCCGGCGCGATGGAGCCAAGCTCCCGCTCCAGCCCGAAATGCGCGGCGGTGTTGATCGTTGCCATCTGCAGCGCCACCAGTGGATCGCAACCACAGGTAATGGCATGGCGCACCACCCGGTTCATGTGCCCCTCGTTCACCAGCGTGCCGGAGTGGCAGTCGTCAGTGCAGAGAATGAAGCTCCGCGGGTCCAGCCCCCGTTCGGTGACGGCCTTGATCTGCGTCTCCACGTCATACCAGGCGGAACCCAGGCGCATCATGATCCGCATGCCCTGCCGGGTCCGTGCGATGGCATCCTCCACCCGCGTGCCCTCGTGATCGTCCGCCGGGCCCGCTGCGGCATAGGCATGGAAGGCCGGCCCGAGATCGGGAGAGGCATAGTGCCCGCCCACCGTCTTGCCCGCGGCCTGCGTCGCGGCAATCTCCGCCAACATCTGTGGATCGCCGTTGATCACGCCGGGGAAGTTCATCATCTCGCCCAGCCCGATGATGCCGGGCCATGTCATCGCCTCGGCCACATCCTCCGCGCTGATGGCGAAACCCGTCGTCTCCAGCCCCGGTGCGGAGGGCGCGCAGGAGGGCATCTGCGTGAAGATGCTGACGGGCTGCATCAGCGCCTCGTCATGCATCATCCGCACGCCTTCCAGCCCCAGCACATTCGCGATCTCATGCGGGTCGGTGAACATGGTCGTCGTGCCGTGCGGGATGACGGCGGCGGCGAATTCGGCCGGGATCAGCATGCCGCTTTCGATATGCATGTGGCCATCGCAGAGACCGGGGATCAGATACCGCCCTTCGGCGTCGATCACCTCCGTCTCCGGGCCGATACAATGCCCTGCATCCGGCCCTACGTAGGCAAAGCGTCCTGCGGCGATGGCGACCTGCCAGCCGTCAAGCACCTCACGCGTGTGAACCGAGACGACCTTGCCGCCGGTGATGACCAGATCGGCCGGCGCGCGTCCCGCGGCGACGGCGACCAGAAGGGGGGCCACGTCGGGCCAGCTCTGAAGGGGAGAGACTTTACGTTCCATGCCCGAGATTTTCACCTTGCGGCGTTGCGTTCAAGTGATATTGCGATGACAGTGGCAGCATGACCATGCCTCGCCCGGAAGAATCCCGCATTCCCACGCTTTTGTCACTCGGCCACGGTTACACGGCCGGCTTTCTGGAGCGGCATCTGCCCGGCTGGCGCATCATCGGCACGACGCGGGACGCGGCAAAGGCCCGGGCTTTCGTCAGCCGGGGAGTAGAGCCACTCCTGCTGCCCGCCGATCTCCGTCCCGCGATGGCGGTGGCCACGCATCTGCTCATCTCCTCCGCGCCGGGGATGGAGGGCGATCCGTTTCTGGTATTGGCGGGAGAGGCGATCGGCAAGGCCGCCCCGCATCTCGCCTGGGTCGGGTATCTCTCCTCCACCGGCGTCTATGGCGATCATGGCGGCGGCTGGGTGGATGAAACGACGGCACCCCGCGCGACGGAGGGTCACCGCGACCGCAGGCTCATGGCGGAGCAGGCATGGCAGACGCTCGCGGCACAGACAGGCCTGCCGCTCCATATCTTCAGGCTTGCCGGGATCTATGGGCCGGGGCGCGGCCCGTTCGAGAAGCTCCGCGCAGGCACGGCGCACCGCATCATCAAGGAGGGGCAGGTCTTCTGCCGTATCCATGTGGAGGATGCGGCGGAGGTGCTCGCGGCCTCCATCGCGCGGCCTGATCCGGGCGCGATCTACAATGTCTGTGACGATCTGCCCGCACCGCCGCAGGACGTGGTGGAAGCCGCCGCGCGGATGGCGGGCCTCCCCGTCCCCCCCGCGGTGCCCTTTGACGAGGCCGAGATGACGCCGATGGCGCGGGCCTTCTACCGCGACAACCGCCGGGTCAGGAACGAGAGGATCAAGCGCGATCTTGGCGTCACGCTCCGCTACCCGACCTACCGCGAGGGGTTGGCCTCGCTCCTGTCACCGTCACTCGCAGGGCTGGACTGAGCGGGCCACGCCCGAACGTTGTGCCGACCGGCGTGCATCCCAGACGGTGACGCCCAGCAGAAGAAGCCCGCCCAGCGCCAGTGCGCTGCCCACGAAGCCCGAGGCCGGAAAGCCGTAGCCCGCCGTCAGCACTATTGCGGCCAGCCACGGACCCAGCGCATTCGCCGCATTGAAGGCGGAGTGATTCAGCGCCGCCGCCAGCGTCTGGGCATCGCCCGCGACATCCATCAGCCGGGTCTGCAACACCAGCCCCAAAGATCCGCCCGCCCCGATCAGGAAGACGCAGGGCGCGATAGTCCAGAGGCTGTGGACGCTGAACGAATAGAGAAACAGCATCACCGCCGAAAAGATCAGGATGCCCGCCGCCGTGGCCATCAACCCCCTGTCGGCGATCCGCCCCACGATCAGCGTTCCCGCCGTCATGCCGAGACCGAAGACCATGAACACGATCGGTACCGCCCATTCCGGGGCCATCGTCACCGTCAGCAGTGTGGAGGCCACATAAGTATAGACGGCGAACAGCCCGCCGAACCCCACCGCCCCTGTCAGCAGCGTCAGCCAGACCTGCCGGTTGCCGAGCGCCGACAGCTCCCGGAGCGGGTTCGCCCCCGGATCGGCTGCCGGATCGGGCGCGAGCCGCAGGATCAGCACGAAGGTCAGGAGCGCCAGCACCCCCACCACACCGAAGCCCCAGCGCCAGCCGATCGTCTGGCCCATCACATTGGCCATCGGGACGCCCAGCACGGTGGCGATGGTAAGGCCGATCATCAGCATGGACACGGCCCATGTCCGCCGGTTCGGCGGAACGAGGGAGGCTGCCATCAGGCTTGCTACGCCGAAATAGGCCCCATGCGGCAGGCCGGCCATGAAGCGGAACAGCAGCATCACCGGATAGCTGGGCGACAGCGCCGCCGCCACGTTGGCCAGCCCGAAAACCGCCATGAGAATGAGGAGCAGGCGCTTCCTCGGCATCCGCGCGCCCAGTACCGCCAGCACCGGCGCGCCCACGACAACCCCGAGCGCATAGGCAGAGATCACATGGCTCGCCGTCGCAGCATCGATACCAAGCGCGGGCGAGAAATACGGCACCAGCGACATCGCCGCGAACTCCGTGGTGCCGATGGCAAACCCGCCCATCGCCAGAGCGAAGAGCACGAGCCTTACCGGCGCCTGGGCGATGGTGGGTGAATCGGTCATGTCGGGATCCCGCGGTTGCTGAGGCGAGATGTCGCATAACCGGCCCGCCATTCAAGGGGGTCCGTCAGTTATTTCTGCATTGCAGCAGGAGAATGGCCGGGTCAGGCCCGCCGTTCGATCCGCGCGACTCCCAGAACTTCCAGCACCTTCGCCTCTATCTCGGCGGCGTTCATGCCGGCGACGGCGTACATGTCCTCCATGCTCGCCTGGTCGATGAAGATATCCGGCAGCACCATGGAGCGGAAGCGGAAGCCCTTGTCGAAGACGCCTTCCTCCGCAAGAAGCTGCGCGACGTGGCTGCCGAAACCGCCGACCGCGCCCTCCTCCAGCGTGATCATCGCCTCATGCCCGCGGGCAAGCCGCAGGATCAGCTCCCGGTCCAAGGGCTTGGCAAAGCGCGCATCGGCCACCGTCGGCCGCAGGCCCCGCTGCGCCAGCGCCTCGGCGGCGGCATTCACCTCCGCCAGCCGCGTGCCGAAGGAAAGGAGCGCCACGCGGTTGCCCTCCGACACGATGCGGCCCCGACCGATCTCCAGCGGCTGGCCCCGCTCCGGCAGATCGACGCCGACACCCTCACCCCGCGGATAGCGGAAGGCGGAAGGCCGGTCATCCAGCGCGGCAGCGGTCGCGACCATGTGGACGAGCTCCGCCTCATCCGCCGCGGCCATCACCACCATGCCGGGCAGGTTGGCAAGAAAGGCGATATCGAAGGAGCCGGCATGCGTCGCCCCGTCCGCCCCTACCAGTCCTGCCCTGTCGATGGCGAAACGGACGGGCAGGCGCTGAATGGCCACATCATGCACGACCTGATCGTAGCCCCGCTGCAGAAAGGTGGAATAGAGCGCGCAGAACGGCCTCATGCCGCCCGCCGCCAGGCCGGCGGCAAAAGTGACGGCATGCTGTTCCGCGATGCCTACGTCAAAGCAGCGCTTCGGGAACCGTTCGGCGAACAGGTTCAGCCCCGTGCCATCCGGCATGGCAGCGGTGACGGCGACGATCCTGTCGTCGCGCTCCGCTTCCGCCACCAGCGCCTTCGCAAAGACGCTGGTGTAGCTCGGCGCATTGCTCGGGGTCTTTGCCTGCTTGCCGGTAAGCACGTCGAACTTCGCTGTGGCATGGCCCTTGTCGAGGGCGGCCTCGGCGGGGGCATAGCCTTTGCCCTTGCGGGTGATCGCGTGGATCAGCACCGGCCCCCGTGCCCGTGCCTTCGCGGTGCGCAGCACGGCCAGAAGCTGCTCCATGTCATGCCCGTCGATCGGCCCGATATAGGAGAAACCCAGTTCCTCGAAGAGAGTGCCGCCCACGGTCATGCCCTTGAGCATCTCCTTGGCGCGGCGCGCGCCTTCCTGCATCGGCGGCGGAAGGAAACGTACGGCGCCCCGCGCTGCCGCCTTCAGTTCCTGAAACGGCTCACCCGCATAAAGCCGTGCGAGGTAGGAAGACAGCGCTCCGACCGGCGGCGCAATGGACATGTCGTTGTCGTTCAGCACCACGAACAGCCGCTTGCCCAGATGGCCCGCGTTGTTCATCGCCTCGAACGCCATGCCTGCGGACATTGAGCCGTCACCGATGATGGCGACCGCATCTCCCACGCCCTCCGCGCCCAGATCGCGCGCCACGGCAAACCCCAGAGCAGCGGAGATGGAGGTGGAGGAATGCGCCGCTCCGAAAGGATCGTAGGGACTCTCTGACCGCTTGGTGAAGCCCGACAGCCCGTCCTTCTGGCGAAGCGTACGGATCCGCTCCCGCCGTCCGGTGAGGATCTTGTGCGGATAGGACTGGTGGGAGACATCCCAGACGATCTTGTCGCGCGGCGCGTCGAACACGGCATGGAGCGCGACGGTCAGTTCCACGACGCCCAGCCCGGCGCCCAGATGTCCCCCGGTTTCCGACACCGCGGAAATTGTTTCGGCGCGCAGCTCATCCGCCACGGCGGACAGCTCACGGTCGGTTAGCCCTTTCAGGTCGGCTGGTAGCCGCACCCGGTCCAGATGCGGCGTCACGGGTCTGTGGCTCATCGGGGCCTCCTACATCTCCCGCGCGATAACGAAACGGGCGGTGTCACGCAACCGTTCCGCCCCGTCCCCATAGGGGGTGAGCGCCGCGCACGCCTCCTCCACCAGCGAGATGGCACGTTTCCGCGCACCGTCGAGCCCCAGAAGCGACACGAAGGTGGCCTTGCCCGCCTCCGCATCCTTGCGCAGCCGCTTGCCGGCCTTTGCCGGGTCGCCCTCCGCATCCAGAATGTCGTCCGCGATCTGGAAGGCGAGACCCAGCGCCTCCGCATAGGCACGCATCGGCTGCGGATCCGCCGCGGCCAGCAGCGGCCCGGCCTCGGCCGACCAGCGGATCAGCGCACCCGTCTTGTTGGCCTGAAGGATGGTGATCTCCTCCAGCGTCAACGGGTGGACCGCGGTCTCCGCCGCAATGTCCTGCGCCTGTCCCAGCACCATTCCCGCCGCCCCCGCCGCCCGCGCCAGCCCTGCGATGAGCCGAAGCCGGACATCCGCGTCCGGCGCCACCTCCGGCCGCGAGAGGATATCGAAGGCCAGCGTCTGCAACGCGTCGCCCGCAAGGATCGCCGTCGCCTCGTCCCATTTCACATGCACGGTCGGCTGGCCCCGGCGCAGATCATCATCGTCCATCGCGGGCAGGTCGTCATGGACGAGCGAATAGGCATGGACCGCCTCGACCGCTGCCGCTGCATGGACGGACTGTTCAGGCGGAATACCGTGCAGCCGTGCGCCCTCCATCACCAGAAAGGCCCGCAACCGCTTGCCGCCGCCAACCGCATACCGCATGGCCTCGATCACGGGCAGATCGCCCATGGGAGAGAGCGCGGCCTGAAGCCGTGCCTCCACCCGTCCGGCCGCCGCGCGCAGCACCTCTTCGAACATTGGTTCAGAGCCCCTCGGCCGGCCGCGTTCCCGTCGGCTGACCGTTCTGGAGCGTGATCTGCTCGACCCGCTCCTCCGCTGCGCGCAGTTTCGCCTCGCAATGCTGGCGAAGCGCGTTGCCGCGTTCATAAAGGGCGATAGACGCCTCCAGCGCCACCTCCCCCCGCTCGAGCTGGCTCACCACCTGCTCCAGTTCCTTCAGCGCTTCCTCGAAGCTCAGCTCCGTCAAGGGCTGCGTCATGGCCGGTCTCCTTGGTTCGCGCCCCTGAAAGCACAAGGCCGCGCCGGAGTCGAGCCGCCCCGCCGCAGCATGCGCAGCACGCGCCCTGCCGATGTCCCGCGGCAGCCGGAAAGCCGGGGGTTCGACGCCCCCGGTTTTCCGCGCCGTCAATTGCCGGCCAACTCAGTCGGGCGCCAACATGTAGCCTTCGCCCCGCACGGTCTGCAGGTAACGTGGCTGGCGAGGATCCTCCTCGATCTTGCGGCGGAGACGGGTGATCTGCACATCGACCGCGCGCTCCTGCGCCTGCCCCTTGTCGCGTCCCAGATCCTCCACCAGCTTCTCGCGAGTCAGTGCCTCACCCGGATTGGCCGCGAAGATACGCATAAGCGCGACCTCGGTTGCCGTCAGCCGCACATGGTCCGGCCCGCGCCACATCTCGCCCCGTTCCACGTCATAGCGGACAGGACCAAGCTGGATGACCTTCGGGCCGCCCTGCTCCGGCCGGGCGGCAGGCACCCGGCGCAGGATCGCGTTGATGCGCAGCAGAAGCTCCCGCGGCTCGAAGGGTTTCGTCAGATAGTCGTCCGCTCCCGCCTCGAGCCCCTTGATGCGGTCGTCCGCCTCCCCCTTCGCCGTCAGCAGCAGGATCGGCGTGTCGATGTCCTCCCGGAGCGATTTCGTCAGGCTGATCCCGTCCTCGCCCGGCATCATGACGTCAAGCACCAGCAGGTCGAACTCCAGGCCCGCAAGCAGCCGCCGGGCCTGCGCTGCATCCCGCGCGGTGGAGACCAGAAATCCGTTGCGTATCAGGAATTTTTGCAGAAGGCCGCGGATCCGCTGGTCGTCATCGACGATCAGCAGATGCGGCGCGGAAATCTCCGTCACGATCCCTGCTCCTTCAATCCGCCATAGAGCCGGCGCATCTCCGGATCCATCATCGCCTCCAGCACCTGCCGGAACCCGGCCACCGCCTCTGGCCCGGCCGCCCTGTAAGCCGCGCGCATCCGTGCCCGCTGCGCCTCCGACAGGTCGCGTTCCAGCACGGTGCCGCGCTCCGTCAGGTAAAGGTGCCGCTCGCGCTTGTCGTTCGGCCCGATCCGGCTTTCTACCAACCTGTCCTCCACCAGCGCCCGCAGAACACGGTTCAGCGATTGCTTGGTCACGCCAAGGATCGCGAGCAGGTTGTTGACCGTGGTGCCCGGGCAGCGGTGAATGAAGTGCAACGCCCGGTGATGGGCGCGACCATAGTCGTACTGCTCCAGAATCCGGTCAGGGTCTGCAGTAAATCCACGATAGGCGAAGAACATCGCCTCGATGCCCTTGCGAAGCTGTTCATCCGTCAGAAACAGCAATCCCTCGCCCTGCACGGGCAATGCACCGATACCTTCCGCCAACCCGGACCCCCTTGCTCAATAGCGCCTGGAGACCGTGTTTACGTCAGGCATGTTGACTTTCCAAGAATCAATTGATAGCTCCGCCGGGCTTGCGCGCAATATTCTTTAATATGGAGAAATCGGCACGCAAGATTCGCCAAGGAAATCCCCGAGGCGGGGAAACACGAAAGGAATGGCCCGATGGCCGGCTCATACGAAGACCGCGATGGCAAGATCTGGATGGATGGCAAACTGGTGGAGTGGCGGGATGCACAGGTGCATGTGCTGACCCATGCTCTGCACTATGCTTCCGCGGTATTTGAGGGTGAGCGGTGCTACAACGGCAAGATTTTCAAAGGCACCGAACATTCCCAGCGGCTCCACCGCTCGGCTAACCTGCTCGACATGGAAATTCCCTTCACCGTCGAAGAAATCGACGCAGCGAAAGCGGCGGTGCTCAAGGCCAACGGACTGACCGACGGATATGTCCGCGCGCTTGCCTTCCGCGGTGCGGGTGACGAAATGGGCGTTTCTGCCATCGACAATCCGGTGCGGCTCGCGATCGCCACCTGGGGATGGGGTGCCTATTACGGCGATGCCAAGATGAAGGGCGCGAAGCTCGATATCTCCAAATGGAAGCGCCCCTCGCCCGAAACCATCCCGGCGGAGGCCAAGGCAGCGGGGCTTTACATGATCTGCACGATGTCGAAACATGCGGCTCAGGCCAAGGGCTGTTCCGACGCGCTGTTCTTCGACTATCGCGGCTATGTGGCCGAAGCGACCGGGGCGAACATCTTCTTCGTCAAGGATGGTGAGGTGCACACCCCGCTGGCCGACTGCTTCCTGAATGGCATTACCCGCCAGACGGTGATCGGCCTGCTCGGCGACCATCAGATCAAGGTGCATGAACGCCATATCCTGCCTGCGGAACTTGAAGGGTTCGAGCAGTGCTTCCTGACAGGCACGGCGGCGGAAGTGACCCCTGTGGGCCAGATCGGCGATTACAACTTCGAGGTCGGCGCGCTCACCCGCGACATCGCCTCCACCTACGAGAAGCACGTGCGCGCCTGACCTTTCAGGTGGGAGCATCATGACGGGGCGGTGCCGCACGGGCCGCCCCGCTCTTTTCCGGGCCGCGACAAGCCGCCAAGGACGCCCCGTCAGCCCCGCTTTGCGACGATCAGGCTTCGCGACCGCGCTCGATACGCGTGTAGTGGGCCACCCGGGCGTCGGCTTCGGGGGATTTCGCGCCGGTGCGCTTCATCAGTTTGAGACTGGCGGGATGCGGCCCTTCGCCCTGCTCACGCGCCAGAACAGCGAATTTTTCCAGCCGCCCAGTCTCACCGGGTTCGCGACGGTCAATGATATGCTTCGTCATGCGCCTTCTCCTCCTGGAAAGGCGAGTATAGGGCCGATGCGGCCTTTTGTCTGCCCCGGTCGTGGAAAGTCACTGATCCCGCTGCGTGGACAGGCGGTTCACAGCCCATTCCGCTGCCTCCGCAACGACCGGGTCGGGATCGGAACGAAGCGCCATTGCAGAGGGCATCAAACGGCTGTCCGCAGAATTTCCGATGGCATAGAGCACATTGCGCACAAATCGGTCACGTCCGATCCGCTTGATCGGACTGCCGGAGAATCGCGCGCGAAAGGCCGCATCATCCAACAGCGCCAGTTCCGCCAGTGGCGGCGCCACCAGATCCTCGCGGGCGGCATAGCGCGTCTCCCGCGCCTCGACGGCGAACTTGTTCCACGGGCAGGCCGCCAGACAGTCGTCACAGCCATAGATGCGATTGCCCATCCGCTGCCGCAGCGACTCCTCCACCGGCCCGTGATGTTCGATGGTCAGGTAGGAGATGCAGCGGCGGGCATCCAGCTGATAGGGCGCGGGAAAGGCGTCGGTCGGGCAGGCGGTCTGGCAGCGCGTGCAGGAGCCGCAGTGGTCCGCCTCCGGCCCGTCCACCGGCAAGTCCAGCGTGGTGAAGATCGCCCCCAGAAAGAACCAGTTGCCCATCTCGCGGCTGACGAGGTTGGTATGCTTGCCCTGCCAACCCAGCCCAGCCGCCTGCGCCAGCGGCTTCTCCGGCACCGGGGCGGTATCGACGAAGACCTTCACCTCGCCGCCCCCTTCGGCGATCAGCCAGCGGGCGAGCCGCTTCAGCCGCTTCTTCACCAGATCGTGATAATCCTTGCCCCGCGCATAGACGGAAATCGCCCCCCTGTCGCGCTGCGCGACGGCGGCCATGGGGTTCTCCTCGGGCGTATAGCTCTCGGCCAGCATGATGACGGAGCGCGCCTCCGGCCAGAGCGCGGCCGGATCGGTCCGCCAGTGCACCCGCTCCGCAAGCCAGCCCATCTGGCCGTGAAACCCGGCGTCCAGAAAGGCCCGATACCGCTCCGGCACTTCGGGAATATCCGTCGGACGGCAAAGTCGCGCGGCGGAGAACCCCTCCACCAGCGCCTGAGCGACCAGGCGTTCCTTCAGGTCAGAAGTCGAGATCGGCATAGTGCCTGGGGGGCGGGAAGCCCGGCACCTGATCGGCCAGCAGCGACCGGAAGGAGGGGCGCGACTTGATCTTGGCATACCAGTCCCGCACGTTGGCGGCCCGGTTCCAGTCCACGTCGGAGATGTAGTCGAGGCAGGACAGGTGCGCAGCAGCGGCGAAATCCGCCAGCGTCATCACGTCTCCCGCCAGCCAGCGGCGCTGATCGAGCAGCCAGCCCATGTAGTCGAGATGATACTTGATCTTCTGAGCCCCCGACTTGACGTTCTTGCTGTCGGGATAGCCAAGACCCATGATCTTCTTGTTCACCCGCTCATAGAGCAGCTTGGACGTGACCTCATGGTGGAACTTGTCGTCGAACCAGGCGCAGAGGCGGCGCACCTCGAACCGTTCGTCGGGGCTTCGGGGAAACAGCGGCGGGTTCGGCACCGTCTCCTCCAGATATTCGCAGATCGCCTGACTTTCGGACAGGAAGCGGTTGTTGAGGCGCAGGACCGGGACCTTGCCGGCGGGGTTGCGGCGCAGGAAATCCTGGTTCGGCTCCCAGTAACGCTCCTCCACCAGTTCGACCTCGATCCTCTTTTCCGCGAGCGTGAGCCGGACCTTGCGAGAGAAGGGAGAGAGGGGGAAGTGAAAGAGCCTGTTCATCGCTGCGTCGTCTCGCGCTTCATGGATATCGGGTGGAGTGGCCTTTCATCGCGCCCGCGGCAGGGAATTTCAATCCCGTCCGAAGGGAAAGCCGCCTCAGCCGGTGAAACAGTTCGCGCGTCCGTCGGCGCGGATCGTCTGCGCCCCGTCCTGAATCGCGGCTCCCCGACGCTGGACGAAAGCCGTCGGTCGTCGCGGATCCCGTCCTTTCGGATCCGGCAGAATAGCGGCCAGCCGCGCCGCCTGTGCCGGTGTGAGCCGGGCGGCATCGACATTGTAGTAGTGCCGCGCGGCCGCCTGCACGCCAAAGACCCCCTCACCGAATTCCGCCACGTTCATGTAAACCTCAAGGATCCGCCGCTTGGACCAGAACGTCTCCACCAGTGGCGTAAGCACACCCTCCAATGCCTTGCGCGGCCAGGAGCGGCCCTGCCAAAGATAGACGTTCTTCACAGTCTGCTGGCTGATGGTGGAGGCGCCACGCTGGCCTCCCGCATCTATGGCACGCCTTATCTCGCCCATGTCGAAGCCCCAGTGCAGGCAGAAGTTCGCATCCTCCGCCGCGACGATGGAGCGGGCCATCACGGGGGCGACGTTCTCGAAATCCACCCACTCCTGCTCAACCCCGCCGAGCCTGCGGGATTCAGAGGCCATGTAGATGGTCGTGGGCGGGTTGAAGAGCGAAAAGAACAGCACTGCAGCGACCAGCACGGCCACCAGCCCGATCCCCCCGCGAATCGCCCAGCGGGCCATGTCCTTCCGGCCGGGCGCGAGAGGAACGCGCGCAGGGGCTGAAGCGGCCTTCGAACGGGCGGTCTTTGCGGGTTTCGCCATGGCGGAGCCAGACCATGTGGCGTCTCACCGGTCAAGTGCGACATGATGTGCGGATGTGGAAAACAACCGCTGTGGATTGCGGACGGCACACCTCAAGATGCCGACGCGAGTCCCGATGCGTGCGGGGACATCCACTGCCTCTCCGCCCTATGCCAATATCAGCGGCAAGCACGTGCGTCGGAACTTGCCGCCCGCGTGATCACCCCTCACCGGCGGATACGGATGAATGACGAAGCGGTCGGCCCCCGACCATCGCGGGCAGGCGCTGCGCGATGGGATGCACGGCGATGGACCGCGGGGTGATACCGCGGCCGCCAAGGGGTGGGACAGGCCTGCGGGGGGCTTCCGGCACGCGGCCCACCCTCCGAGGTGTAGGGGAGCGCGCGACATGCCCATAGGGCAATGCCGCAGCAGGCGCACCGGAGAAGCCCGTCAGACCGCCGCCAGCGCCCGGACGATGGCATCGCCCATCTGCGAGGTGCTGAGCGGCGCACGGTCACCCGCCTGCATCAGATCAGCCGTCCGGTCGCCATCGGCCAGCACCTTCTCCACGGCGCGCTCCAGCCGGTCGGCCTCCGCGCCACGGTCGAAGGAGTAACGCAACGCCATGGCGAAGGAGAGGATGCAGGCGATCGGGTTGGCCTTGCCCTGCCCCGCGATATCCGGTGCGGAGCCGTGAACCGGCTCATAGAGCGCCTTCGGCCGACCGTTGGCCATCGGCGCACCGAGGCTCGCGGAGGGCAGCATGCCGAGAGAGCCAGTCAGCATCGCGGCGAGATCCGACAGCAGATCGCCAAAGAGGTTGTCCGTCACGATGACGTCGAACTGCCGCGGCCAGCGGGTGAGCTGCATGGCACCGGCATCGGCATACATATGCGTCAGCTCCACGTCGGGGTATTCATCGTCGTGGACCTTCTGGACGACTTCACGCCACAGGACGCCGGATTCCATCACATTGGCCTTCTCCATAGAGCAGACCTTGTTATGACGCCGCCGCGCCAGCTCGAAAGCGGAGCGGGCAACGCGGGCGATCTCGGATTCCGTATAGCGCTGGGTGTTGATGCCCACCCGCTCATTACCCTCCATGAAGATGCCGCGCGGCTCGCCGAAATAGACGCCCGAGGTCAACTCCCGCACGATCATGATGTCGAGCCCGGCCACCACCTCCCGCTTGAGCGAGGAGAAATCGGCCAGCGCGTCGAAGCACTGTGCGGGCCGGAGGTTCGCGTAGAGGTCCATCTCCTTGCGGAGGCGCAACAGCCCCCGCTCCGGCTTCACCGAAAAATCCAGCACATCGTATTTCGGCCCGCCCACGGCACCGAGCAGCACCGCATCCACCGATTGCGCCAGCTCCATCGTCTCGTCCGTGAGCGGCGTGCCATGCGCGTCATAGGAGCAGCCGCCGACAAGTCCCTCATGAATGTCGAAGACAAGGCCCTGACCGGCGAACCAGTCGATGACCTTGCGGACCTCGGTCATCACTTCGGGGCCGATGCCATCGCCGGGCAGGATGAGAAGCGACGGGTTAGACATGGACAATTCCTCCTTATGCGCCGGGATGGCCTAGCCTTCGGCCCTCCGTCGGTCAAGCGGCGTGCAGCGGAGCCGGGATGCTGACTGCCCCCGAACCGGCCTGTCCCGCATGCCGCAGGCCGTCTCTGGGGCGCTGCCGGGAAGTCCGCCTGCCCTCGGTCAGCCGCTGACTTCATCCGTGGCGGCGGGAACGGGAGCGGATCGGCGGCGCGCTACGGAACTGTTGCCTGCGCTGCCTCCATGCGCAGCGGGGGGAGTGTCACATCCACCATCACGACGGAATGGCGATCCTCCCCCTCCGGTGGAAGCAGACCGGCGGAGAGAAGCGTCATATCCCGGGAGGGAAGGACATAGTCCACACGCAACCGGCCCGGCCCCCGTTTGCCGGAGCGGAGCATGCTCCAGTCCGCCGTCGCCGTGCCTCCCTGTGGATCGGCAGGACGCGGGTCCGTCAGACGTGGATCGGCCAGAAGACGCGCCATGGCCTGACGCATGCCATCGCCGCCTTCGGGATCCAGATTGGCATCCCCCATCAGTACGAAGGGCATGGAAGGCGGCGGACCAAGCGCCCCGTCCAGCAGCGCACCCCAGATCGCTGTTTCGTCGTGATTGCGGCGCCGGCTCCTCTCCCCGCCGAAGGCTGGCGGCCCTGCGCACCATGTCAGCAGCGTCACCCGCTTGGTTCCCCACAGAACGGGCACCTGCCAATGCCCGGTGGTGGAGAGTCTTTGCGCCGCCGCCGCCGGGCCGGTCAGGGGGGAAAGGTTGCCGGGAAAGTCGCGCCAGAGCATCGCGCTGTGATCGACGATCTCCTCCCGCAGAATGGGCAGTCGGGAGAGCAGGGCCATTCCCTTCTCTCCGCTGAAATTACCGAAACCCTGGGCGTCGGCCGGCCCGCCCAGACGCCCGTCGCCATCGAGATCCAGCCCCGTCGCCATGCCGGTGTTCGGCCGAAGCGCCAGCCGATGGGGATAGTCGAGCCCCGCCGCCCGCACGCGATCCGCGAGGGCGTCGAGTGCCAGCCCGTCGTGGTCCCAGTCGATGCCACACAACAGCAGCACATCCGCTCCCGCCGCCACGATCCGGCGCACCGCGGTTTCCACCCCGGGCGCGCCCGGTTTCAACAGGTCACGATACAGCAGGCCCGGCCCGTCACGGGTGAGTTCGGTCGTATATTGCGCAAGCCGCAGCCGGTCGCCCGCAAAGGCGGGTGTGACGAAGAGCAGAAGGAAAAGAAGCCGCAGCATCCCTGCAGGATGTCACGACTTCCCTAAGACGCGGTTAACAAGCGGCCGAAACGCCCCGAATTAACAGGCTGCTTAAAAAGTCGGGCACCTAACTAGGATTGCGTCGAAGCCAGAAATCTTTCCTGTCACGCGCCAAGACCGGCGGCTTCCGGGGCGCATCTCAACACCGTGTGGGAAAGATCTCCACCCCAGGGGAGTCGTGGACGGCCTTTTCAGCAGCCGGTTAACCCTCCCGGCGGCCGGAACATCCCGTCCTCGGCACGGGGATCCGGCCCGGTGTCCCGCCGCGCCGACCGTTGATGGGATTTCCGGCAGTCAGCGAGTCCGTCAGGCCCAGGGGCGGGACATGCGGGTGTTTGCCTCATAGGCGTCGATGTCGCCCGCGTTTTCCAGCGTCAGCCCGATGTCATCGAGACCGTTCAGCAGGCAGTGCTTGCGGAACGGGTCGATCTCGAAGTGGAATACCTCGCCATCGGAGGCGGATACGGTCTGCGCCTCCAGATCCACCGTGATCCGCGCATTGGAGCCGCGCCGGGCGTCATCCATCAGCCGATCCACCTGCTCCTGCGGAAGCGTGATCGGCAGGATGCCGTTCTTGAAGCAGTTGTTGTAGAAGATGTCGGCAAAGCTGGTGGAGATCACGCAGCGAATGCCAAAATCCAGAAGCGCCCAAGGAGCATGCTCGCGCGAGGAGCCACAGCCGAAGTTGTCGCCCGCGACGATGATCTCAGCCTTGCGATAGGCGGGCTGGTTCAGCACGAAATCCGGCTTCTCCGATCCATCGGCCTCATAGCGCATCTCGTCGAACAGGTTCTTGCCCAGCCCCGTCCGCTTGATCGTCTTGAGGAACTGCTTGGGGATGATCATGTCCGTGTCGATATTGACCAGCGGCATCGGCGCGGCGACCCCGGTCAGCGTGGTGAAACGATCCATCAGGCAGTCTCCCTTTCGGCTGTCAGTTCACGCACGTCCACCAGATGGCCCGCGATACCTGCGGCGGCGGCCATGGCGGGGCTCATCAGATGCGTCCGCCCCCCACGGCCCATGCGGCCCTCGAAATTGCGATTGGATGTGCCCGCGCAGCGCTCACCGGGTGCGAGCTGATCGGGGTTCATACCGAGACACATGGAGCATCCCGCCAGCCGCCATTCGAAACCTGCCGCGCGGAAGATGTCCGCGAGGCCTTCCTCCTCCGCCTGCAAACGAACGAGACCCGACCCCGGCACCACCATGCCCCGCACACCGGAGGCGAGCTTGCGCCCCTTCACCACCGCGGCGGCGGCGCGCAGATCCTCGATCCGGCCATTGGTGCAGGAGCCGATGAACACGGCGTCGATCGGGATCTCCGACAGCGGGGTTCCGGGCGTCAGACCCATGTAGTCGAGACTCCGCCGCGCGGCTTCCGCTTTTGCACTTGGGAAATCCTCGGGGTCCGGCACGATGCCGGTGATCGGCAGCACGTCCTCCGGGCTGGTGCCCCAGGTGACGACGGGAGCGATATCCTCTCCGCGGAGCGTGACCACCTTGTCGTAATGCGCGCCCTCATCCGTGAAGAGCGTCTTCCAATAGGCGACCGCCGCCTCCCAAGCCGCACCCTTGGGCGCATGCGGTCGGCCCATGACATAGGCGAAGGTCGTCTCGTCCGGCGCGATGAGACCTGCGCGTGCGCCGCCCTCGATCGCCATGTTACAGACGGTCATCCGGCCTTCCATCGACAGTTCGCGAATCGCTTGACCGCAATACTCGATGACATAGCCGGTGCCGCCTGCCGTGCCGGTGGCGCCGATGACCGACAGGGTGATGTCCTTGGCGGTCACGCCGGGGCGCAGACTCCCGGTGATCTCCACCTTCATGTTCTTCGACTTCTTCTGGATCAGGGTCTGGGTGGCAAGCACATGCTCCACCTCCGAGGTGCCGATCCCGTGCGCCAGCGCGCCGAAGGCCCCGTGCGTCGCGGTATGGCTGTCGCCGCAGACAACGGTCATGCCCGGCAGCGTCCATCCCTGCTCAGGCCCGACGATGTGCACGATCCCCTGCCGAATGTCGTTCACCGGGTAATAGACCACACCGAAATCGCGGGCGTTCTTGTCCAGCGCATCGACCTGAATGCGGGATTCCTCGTTGTCGATGCCCTTCTCGCGATCCCAGGTTGTGGGAACGTTGTGATCGGGCACGGCGATGGTCTTTTCGGGTGCGCGGACCTTTCGGCCGGTCATCCGCAGGCCCTCGAAGGCTTGCGGCGAAGTCACCTCATGAACGAGGTGCCGGTCGATATAGAGAAGGCAGGTGCCGTCTTCGGACTGGTGGACGACATGATCGTCCCAGATCTTGTCATAGAGCGTTCGTGGACTGCGGCTGGCGGTGTCGGCTGACATCGGAATTCACTCCGTTCGGAATGGCTGTTACGCGGCAATGCGCGCGGCTTTTCGGAAGGGTGTCGCAAGGCGCATGGGGCGGACGCTTGACGGCGCCGCCCGCGCGATCAAAGTCGCCCGAGGATCGAATGCTCCACGCCGAAGAAGCGGCCCGGAAGCCGTGCACGGTCGTGGATATTGAAATAGACGAAGCCTCTCATGGCAGCCCTCATAGCCGCATCTCCGGCAGCAGGCAAGCACCCACCGCCACAGAACGCAACAACCGGATGGCAGACAGGCGGGACGAGCAAGTTTGTTGCGCAGGCCCTGTGCTGGAGGGCAGAACGACACCGCTTCACCCGCCAGCCACGGCCGCTTCATCGGGAGGGTCAGCGGGAGGAATTAGCTCCGCCGAAACGCCCTGCGAAGCGGGATCAGCCCTTCGCCAGCTCCGCGTCGATCGCAGCGAGGATACGGGGGTCGTCCGCTGGAATATCGGGAGCGAAGCGGGCGACCACGTCGCCATGGCGGGAGATCAGGAATTTCTCGAAGTTCCATTGCACCTCAGGGCGGGGATTCATGGCGATCCCCTTGCCCTCGAGCCGCGCGCGCCAAGGCCCTTCGCCCTCCGCCTCCGGGATCGCCCCGGTCAGAGCGGTATAGAGCGGGTGGCGATCCGCACCGGCCACCGAGATCTTGGAGAACATGGGAAAGCTCACATCATATGTGAGGGAGCAGAACTCCGCGATCTCGCTGTCCGACCCGGGTTCCTGGCCCAGAAAGTCGTTCGCGGGGAAGCCCAGCACCTCGAAGCCTTGGTCCTTCTTGGACTCGTAGAGCGCCTCAAGACCGGCATATTGCGGGGTGAGACCGCATTTCGACGCGACATTGACGATGAGAAGCACCTTGCCGGCATGGGCGCCAAGCGTGTCGGGACTGCCGTCGATGCGGGTGAGCGGAAGGGTGGTGAGCGTATCCATGGAGGGTCTCCGGCAGGGGTTGTCAGCGGCATTCCGGCGGGGCGTCGGCTCATGCCACCCTCCGGATGCCGCCATGCACCATGCCCCAGTCGCGCCCCGCCGTCACCCCCGCCCGTCGGGAGGTCATCACTTCTGTGCGGAAGGTGGAAGATCGCCGCGACGGCGGCACGAATCCGGGACCGCTGTGCATTGAGAAATCGCCGTCGAAGTGTTAAATGGATAAGCGTCCCGGCGCCGGGGAGGATCGGGCGCGCAGAGAAGGAGGACAATGTCCTGTCGTACATATCGCCCGCGGTCGGCGCCAAGACCGCTTCGGGAGCCGCGGGCTTGAGTACCGCACCCCAAGGGAACGTCGCAGAGCCCTCCAGTGAGGAGCTCCTGTCCCGTATCGTCGCCTCACTGGATGACGACAAAGCCGAGGAGATCGTGACGATCGACCTCAAGGGCCGGTCGTCGGTCGCCGATTACATGGTGATCTGCTCCGGTCAGTCGTCGCGTCAGGTCGCCGCCATCGCCGACAAGCTCGTCGAGCGTCTGAAGGAGGACTACGGTCGCTCCTGCAAGATCGAGGGCAAGGAACAGGGCGACTGGGTGCTGATCGACGCGGCCGATGTCATCGTGCACGTCTTCCGCCCGGAAGTGCGCGAGTTCTATCAGCTCGAGAAGATGTGGATGCCCACCGGCCCCCGCGCGGCCTGAAACTTCGACCGGTCTGACGTTCTGCCCGGCGCCCGGCGGGAGCCTTGACGACGGAGTCTCCGCCCGACGACGGTGAGAACGATTTGGCCGAGGGGTGCCGCGCACGTGGTGCCGGGAGATGTGACGCGTCGTGAAAGTGCAGATTTGCGCCGTGGGCCGGCTTCGAAGTGGCCCGGAGGCGGAGCTCGTATCGGATTATCTCGCGCGTTTCGACCGGACAGGTCGTCCGCACGGTTTGGGTCCAGCGGCAGTCGCGGAGGTTGAGGATCGCAAGGGCGGAGGCATGGCCGCGGAGGCGGAGCTTCTGCAACGCAGCCTTCCCTCAGGTGCCCTGACCGTCGTGATGGACGAGCGGGGGCAGATGCCCTCCTCCCCCGATTTCGCGGCGATGCTTGTTCGCTGGCGCGATCAGGGGCGCGACGTGGCGTTCGTGATCGGCGGAGCGGACGGGCTGTCTCCCACCTTCCGGGACCGAGCCGACGCGGCCATCTCGCTGGGGACGATGGTCTGGCCGCATATGCTCGTCCGGGTGATGCTGGCCGAACAGCTCTACCGCGCCGCGACCATCATCGCCGGAACTCCTTATCACCGCTCCTGAACCCACGCGGCTGGAGTTCCAACGGCACTCCCGCCCTGCCCGGTCAGGCGCCGCCCCCGGACGACTGGACCATCGACACCCGGACCGCCTACCGCGGCTCCGCACGATACCGTCACCGAAAGGCCGCGGAGTTGCCTTGCGCCGCGGTGGAGCGTAGAACGCCTGCGACCCGGCCGTTGCCATCCGTCTTTGCCAGCCAAGGAGCCCTTCATGCCGTCGATAAAGCCCGTGGTTCTCTGCATTCTCGACGGTTGGGGATTGCGCGAGGAGCAGGAGGCGAATGCCCCGGCGCTGGCCGCCACGCCGAATTTCGACAGGCTGTGGAGCGGCTCTCCGCATGCGACGCTCATCACCCATGGGCCGGATGTGGGCCTGCCGACCGGGCAGATGGGCAATTCGGAGGTCGGCCACACCAATATCGGCGCGGGTCGCGTGGTGGCGATGGACCTGGGACAGATCGACCTCGCCATTGAGGACGGCAGCTTCTTCGCCAATGAGGCCCTCCGCACTTTCCTCGCACATGTGGGTACGGCGAACGGGCGTGTACATCTGATGGGCGTCATATCCAACGGTGGTGTGCATGGTCACATCGAACACGTGCTGGCCGCGGCCCGTGCCGCGACGGAGGCGGGGCTCGGCGTGCTCGTCCACGCAATCACCGACGGACGGGACGTGGCGCCCACTTCCGCCCCGGGCTTCATCGCCGATCTGGCGGCGCGGCTACCGGCGGGGGCGGAGATCGCCACGGTTTCGGGCCGTTACTACGCCATGGATCGCGACAACCGCTGGGAGCGGGTGGGCCTTGCGTATGACGCCATCGTGCGAGGCGGTGGCGAGCGCGCGGCGGATGCCGCGACCGCCGTGGCCGCAGCCGCCGCGCGTGGCGAAACCGACGAATTCATCAGGCCAACGATCATCGGCGGCTATGCGGGCGCACAGGATGGCGACGGATTCTTCGCCCTGAATTTCCGGGCCGACCGCACGCGCGAGATCATGGCCGCCATCGGCGCGCCCGGCTTCGACGCTTTCGACACCGGGCCACGGCCCGACTGGTCGGCGCTGCTCGGGATGGTGGAATATTCCGATGCCCATAACGCCTACATGACGACCGCCTATCCCAAGCGGGACATCGTGAACACGCTCGCCTCCTGGGTGGCGGATCACGGCCTGCGGCAGTTCCATATCGCGGAGACGGAGAAATATCCCCATGTCACCTTCTTCCTGAACGGTGGCAAGGAAGCCCCGATGACGGGGGAGGATCGCTACATGGCGAAATCCCCCAAGGTCGCGACCTACGACCTGCAACCCGAAATGTCGGCGGATGAGGTGACCGATCACCTCGTCGCCGCGATCGGGGAGGGCTACGACCTCATCGTGGTGAATTATGCCAACCCGGACATGGTGGGCCATACCGGCGTCCTTTCCGCTGCCATCGCCGCCTGCGAGACGGTGGACCGGGGGCTGGGCCGGGTGATCGCCGCCGTGGATGCCGCAGGCGGGGCGCTGATCGTCACTGCCGATCATGGTAACTGCGAAACGATGGTCGATCCGGTGACGGGCGGACCGCATACGGCCCATACGACGAATCCCGTCCCGGTGATCCTTCATGGCGGACCAGCGGGAGTATCGCTGGCTGCAGGCAGGCTCGCTGATCTCGCGCCGACGGTGCTGGACCTCATGGGCCTGCCGAAGCCTGAGGAGATGACCGGCGAAAGCCTCGTGCGGCGATGAGCGGATCCGTGACGACCATGCGGCGGATCGCGCTGCCCGTTCTCCTCGCCCTGGGACTGGCCGCGCCGCTCAGGGCGCAGGACGATCCGGCCGATGCCGCGCGTTCGGCAGCGGCATCGCTCGCGGCAGCGATCGACAGCCTGGACACCGCGACCGGCGCGCAGGACAGGGTAGCGGCGCTCACCCTCACCATCCGTGCCTATGAGGACGGTCTGGCCGCCGCGCGGGAAGCGCTGCGCCGCGTGACCCACCGGGACGCGGAAATCCGCGCCGACCTGAACGGAAAGCGGGAGCGCGTCTCCCGGCTGGTGGGCGTGATGACGGGGATGAGCCGCGATCCCGCCCCGGTCCGGGTGCTGCATCCCTCCGGTCCGCTCGGCGCGGCGCAGGCGGCGATGATCCTCGGCGATATCGCCCCGGCGCTGGAGGCGGAGACGCATACGCTCCGGCAGGAGCTGGCGGAGCTGGGGGAGTTGCGCGCCCTCCAGCAGCAGGTCACCGAGATGCTGGAAAAGGGCCTTGGCGCCGCGCAGACCGCGCGCACCGATCTGGCGCAGGCGATTTCCGACCGGCGTGACCTGCCGCAGCGCTTCACCGAGGACCCCGCCGTGCTCCGCGCGCTGATCGAGAGCCACGATACGCTCGACAGCTTCGCTGAGGCCGTGGCTGGGGGCGAGAAGGTGACCCCCGGCGAAGGGCCGTTCGGTTCGGTCAAGGGCGACCTCATGCTGCCGGTGGCGGGCGAGCTGCTCCGGGGTTACCGGGAGGCAGACGCCGCGGGTGTGAGCCGTCCCGGAATGATCGTGGCCGCCCCGCCGCGCGCGCTGGTGGTAACACCTGCTTCGGCGACGATTCGCTACATCGGCCCGCTCGACGGCTATGGCAACGTGGTGATCCTTGAGCCGGCGGCGGGCTATCTGATGGTGCTGGCCGGGCTGGGAGAGACCTACGGACGCATCGGGCAGGTCGTGCCCGCAGGCTCTCCCGTGGGCCTGATGGGAGGCGAGGATACCCGCACTGCTGAACTGTCGGCCGATATCGCCGGGCGCGCACGAAATGTCGCAGGTGCACAGAATGTCGTGAACGATGCCCCCCCTGATGCACAAGCCGCTGGCGCGATGGCCTCGGAGACGCTTTACATTGAGGTCAGGCAGGGGGGGTCGCCCGTGGACCCCGCCGAGTGGTTCGCTGAGACAAGGATGTTTCCATGAAGAAGTTCGTGATGGCCGCGCTCGGCGGCACGGTCGCCGGGGTGCTGCTCACCACGCAGGTCGCAGGGCCTCTTGTCGCTCAAGAAGCCAAGGAGAATGCTTCCGTCTATCAGCAGCTCGATCTCTTCGGAGACATCTTCGAGCGGATCCGCGCCCAATATGTGGAACCCGTGGATACGTCGAAGCTGATCCAAGCGGCGATCAACGGAATGCTCACCTCGCTCGATCCGCATTCCAGCTATCTTGCGCCCGACGATTTCAGCGACATGCAGGTGCAGACCAAGGGCGAATTCGGGGGTCTCGGCATCGAGGTCACGCAGGAGGAGGGCTTCGTCAAGGTCGTCTCCCCCATGGACGGCAGCCCGGCGGACAAGGCGGGCATCCAGTCCGGTGACTACATCACCCATGTGAACGGCGAGACCGTCATGGGCCTGACGCTGGATCAGGCGGTGGACATGATGCGCGGCCCCATCGGGTCGGAGATCACCATCACCGTCGTGCGCAAGGACAAGCCCGAGCCGTTCGACGTGACGCTGACCCGCGACACGATCAAGCTCACCGCCGTTACCGCGCGCATGCAGGGCTCCACGGTCGTGCTCCGCGTCTCCACCTTCAACGACCAGACGTTCCAGAACCTCGAAGACGGCTACAAGAAGATGCTGGAGGAGGCCGGCGGCGCGGACAAGGTGTCAGGCGTCGTGCTCGATCTGCGCAACAACCCCGGCGGGCTGCTCACCCAGGCGATCAAGGTGTCAGATGCGTTCCTCGAATCGGGAGAGATCGTATCCACCCGCGGGCGCAACCCGCAGGACGGGGAGCGTTACAACGCCACCGCCGGCGACATCACCGGGGCGAAGCCGATGGTTGTGCTGATCAACGGCGGCTCCGCTTCGGCATCGGAGATCGTGGCGGGCGCCCTTCAGGATCACCGCCGCGCAGTGGTCGTAGGCACCAAATCCTTCGGCAAGGGCTCGGTGCAGACCGTGATTCCGCTGAAGGGCGACGGGGCGATGCGGCTGACCACGGCGCGCTACTACACGCCGTCGGGCCGGTCGATCCAGTCGCTCGGCGTCTCGCCCGACATCTGGGTGGAACAGCCGCCGCCCAAACCCGCGGCGGATGACGAAGGTACCCCGAATACGCTGGCCGCGCGGATGCGCTCGGAAGCCGATCTTCGCGGCGCGATCACCAACGACAGTATGACCGATGACGAGCGCAAGCAGCTTCAGGAGGAGCAGCATCAGGCCGAGCTCGCCGCGAAACTGCGGACGGAGGACTATCAGCTCGCCTATGCCGTGGATATCCTGAAAGGGCTGTCCGCGCTCGAACTGCCGCAGTAAGGCGGCTCTGCGCCGCACAGGACACGCGGACGGACCGCCCGGCTTCATGCGGGTGGTCCCGACGGACGGAGGAACCATGGCCAAGGAATTGCCCTACCGCCCCGGCGCGGGAGTAATGTTGCTCAATCAGGCGGGCCTCGTCTGGGCGGGGATGCGCCGGGACACGACGGGTGCATGGCAGATGCCGCAAGGCGGGCTGGACGAGGGAGAGGAACCTCGCGACGCCGCCCTGCGGGAGCTGGAGGAGGAGACAGGCATCTCCCCCGACCTCGTCGATATCATCGCGGAGACCGGCTGGGTAAGCTACGATCTGCCGCCCGAACTGCTCGGCAAGGTCTGGAAGGGCCGGTATCGCGGACAGCGGCAAAAGTGGTATCTCATGCGCTTCAACGGCGATGACAGCGCGGTGGACATCGCACAGGATCACCCGGAATTCTCGCAATGGCGCTGGATGCACGCCGACGATCTGTTGGTCCACATCGTTCCGTTCAAGCGCAAGCTTTACGTCGATGTCATCGATAGCTTTCGGACATATCTCACATAACAGTATATTCTGCGATGCAGCAAAAAATCTGCTGCTCCGCATAAATGGTTGATTGATCGCTCCTTCGCTTCCTGTTTATCCCTGTCTAACACGGAATGGCTGCGGGGAGCGAAGATGCCAAACTTCCGGAAGATACTGATAGCGAACCGTGGCGAGATCGCGATCCGTGTGATGCGGGCCGCGAACGAGTTGGGCAAGCAGACGGTTGCGGTCTATGCGGAGGAGGACAAGCTGAGCCTCCACCGCTTCAAGGCCGATGAGGCTTACCGGATCGGGGAAGGGCTGGGGCCGGTTGCGGCCTATCTGTCGATCCCGGAGATCATCCGCGTGGCGAAGATGTCGGGCGCGGACGCGATCCACCCCGGCTATGGCCTGCTGTCGGAGAACCCGGATTTCGTGGAAGCCTGCGACGCGGCCGGCATCGTGTTCATCGGCCCCAAGGCGGAGACGATGCGCGCGCTTGGCGACAAGGCAAGCGCACGGCGGGTTGCGATTGCGGCCGGTGTGCCTGTGATCCCGGCGACCGAGGTTCTGGGCGATGATTTCGCCGCGATCCGGGCGGAGGCCGGGGAGGTCGGCTATCCGCTGATGCTGAAGGCAAGCTGGGGCGGCGGCGGGCGCGGGATGCGCCCGATCAACGGCCCCGATGAGCTGGAAGCCAAGGTGCGCGAGGGCCGGCGCGAGGCCGAGGCCGCCTTCGGCAACGGCGAGGGCTATCTGGAGAAGATGATCCTGCGCGCCCGCCATGTGGAAGTGCAGCTTCTTGGCGACGACCATGGCGGTCTCTACCATCTTTATGAGCGCGACTGCACCGTTCAGCGGCGCAACCAGAAGGTCGTGGAACGCGCCCCCGCCCCGTACCTCACGCCGGAGCAACGGGCGGAGATCTGCGAACTCGGGCTGAAGATCGGGCGGGCGGTGGGCTATCGCAACGCCGGAACGGTCGAGTTCCTGATGGATATGGACAGCGAGCAGTTCTACTTCATCGAGGTGAACCCTCGCGTCCAGGTCGAGCATACCGTGACGGAAGAAGTCACCGGCATCGACATCGTCCAGGCCCAGATACGTATCGCGGAGGGAGAGACGCTAGCAGAGGCCACCGGAGCACCGACGCAGGCCGATGTGCAGCTCAAGGGTCACGCGTTGCAATGCCGGGTGACAACGGAGGACCCCCAGAACAACTTCATCCCCGACTACGGCCGCATCACCGCCTATCGCACCGCGACGGGCATGGGCATCCGGCTGGACGGCGGCACCGCCTATGCCGGTTCCGTGGTCACGCGGTATTATGACTCTCTGCTGGTCAAGGTCACCGCCTGGGCGCAGACGCCTGAAAAGGCCATCGCGCGGATGGACCGGGCGCTCCGCGAATTCCGCATCCGGGGCGTGTCCACCAACATCGCCTTCGTCGAGAACCTGCTGAAACATCCGACGTTCCTGAACCTCTCCTATACGACGAAGTTCATCGACACGACGCCCGAGCTGTTCCGGTTCGAGACCGGGCAGGACCGGGCGACGCGGCTGCTCACCTACATCGCCGACGTGACGGTGAACGGCCATCCCGAAACCAAGGGCCGCGGCCCGCTCGCCGCCGGGGTGCGCGCGCCCGTACCCCCGTCCGTGACGCTGGACCCGCCCCCCGCGGGCACACGGACGCTGCTGGACGAGCAGGGGCCGCAGGCGGTGGTGGACTGGATCGCCGGGCAGAAGAAGCTTCTGCTCACCGATACAACCATGCGCGACGGGCATCAGTCCCTGCTGGCCACCCGGATGCGATCGATCGACATGGTGCGTGCCGCCCCGGCCTATGCACATCTGCTGCCGGGCCTGTTCTCGGTGGAGTGCTGGGGCGGCGCGACATTCGACGTGGCGTACCGCTTCCTCCAGGAATGCCCCTGGCAACGGCTGCGCGACATCAGGGAGGGGATGCCCAACATCCTGACCCAGATGCTGCTCCGCGCGTCCAACGGGGTGGGCTACACCAACTATCCCGACAACGTCGTGCAGGCCTTCGTGCGGCAGGCGGCGGAGTCCGGTGTCGACGTGTTCCGCGTGTTCGACAGCCTGAACTGGGTGGAGAACATGCGCGTGGCGTTGGACGCGGTGATGGACTCCGGCAAGATCTGCGAAGCCGCGATCTGCTACACCGGCGACCTGCTAGACCCGGACAGGTCCAAATATGACCTGCAATACTACCTGAAGATGGGCCATGAGCTGAAAGCCGCGGGCACTCATATCCTCGGCATCAAGGATATGGCGGGGCTGCTGAAACCTGCCGCCGCCCGGGTGCTGATCCGCACGCTGAAGGAGGAACTCGGCCTGCCGATCCACTTCCACACGCATGACACATCCGGCATAGCCGGAGCCACCGTGCTGGCGGCGGCGGAGGCGGGGGCCGATATCATCGACGCGGCAATGGATGCGTTTTCGGGCGGCACATCGCAACCGTGTCTCGGCTCCATCGTCGAGGCGCTACGCCATACAGAGCGCGACACCGGGCTGGACATCGCCGCGGTCCGGCAACTCTCCGACTACTGGGAAGGCGTGCGCTCCCAATATGCCGCCTTCGAGGCCGGGATGCAGGCTCCCGCCTCCGAGGTCTATCTGCACGAGATGCCTGGCGGGCAGTTCACCAACCTGAAAGCGCAGGCGCGCTCCCTCGGGCTTGAGGATCGCTGGCCGGAGATCGCACAGGCCTATGCCGATGCCAATCAGATGTTCGGCGACATCGTAAAAGTCACCCCCTCGTCCAAGGTGGTGGGAGACATGGCGCTGATGATGGTGTCACAGGGTCTCACCCGGGCGCAGGTGGAGGATCCGGCCGTGGACGTGGCCTTCCCCGATTCCGTCGTTGACATGATGAAGGGCAACCTTGGCCAGCCGCCCGGCGGCTTCCCGGCGGGCATTCTGAACAAGGTGCTGAAAGGCGAGCGTCCCGATACCACACGCCCGGGAGCGCGGATGGCCCCGGTGGATCTGGCGGAGGCACGGGCGAAGCTGGAGGCCGACCTACCCGGCGAACACGTGGATGACGAGGATTTCGCCGGCTGGCTGATGTATCCGAAGGTGTTTCTCGACTACCGCGCGCGTCATCGCACCTATGGTCCGGTGCGGGCACTGCCGACGCGCACCTTCTTCTACGGCATGGAACCGGGCGAGAGCGTGGAGGCTGCACTCGATCCCGGCAAGACACTGGATATCCGCCTCCAGACCGTCGGCGAAACCTCGGACGAGGGCGAGGTCAAGGTATTCTTCGAGCTGAACGGACAGCCGCGCGTCATCCGCGTGGCCGACCGGTCTGCCGTGGCGAAGGCAGGCGCGCGCCCCAAGGCGGTCGAAGGCAATCCCGCCCATATCGGCGCCCCCATGCCCGGCTCGATCGCAACGGTTCTGGTCAAACCCGGCGCGAAGGTGCGGGCCGGAGATCTCCTCCTCACCATCGAGGCGATGAAAATGGAAACCGGCCTTCATGCCGACCGCGAAGCCGTCGTGAAAGCCATCCATGTCGCCCCGGGCACACAGATCGACGCAAAGGATCTCCTCGTCGAAATGGAGTGAAGATACGCCACGCCTCCTCATAGGAGCAGGCGTGGCGCAGCATTGCGCGCAGCCAACGACAGGTACGCCTGCCTCTGCCCGAGGGCGGTCATGCCACCGGGGGACGTGCGCGCCCTCGGTGAGATACGTGCGGGCCGCCCTCCGGCGAGGCTACCCTTCTGGCTTCGGATTGGCGGCCCTTCACGGCACGGATCGCAACGCCCACCGCTTCTGGGAATATCGGTCCCCGCAGCAGCGAGGACGCTCGTGTATGCGCTCCCCGTCTCGCACCGCTACAGGCAGGCGAGGCAGGCGCCGAACTCACGCATTTCGTCGGCCGCCGGGCGCACCGGGGAATATCGGACGCGGCAGGCTGAAAAGGCTTTTTTCAGGGCAGATATCCACCTTCCAGACCATAGGCATGGGATTCAGAATGCTTGCAGCGGCCTGCCACGGGGGAGAGGCCCCGCCGCCAGCCGATAAAAGGGCCGATCTGCGCAAAGCTCGGTTGTCGACCCGCGATTGGGCTGGAAACTTGCGCCAAGGCAAGCCGTGTTTCCATCCGGCGGGTTATTCGCTCCTCGTGGAATCATCGAGATCGGCCGGACGATCAATGTCATGAAGCATCAGGGGTGCCACCTCGATCAGCCCCTCCCCGCCGATGATCTGCAGAAGGCTTCCCGCCCCCCTGTCACCCTCAAGGGCAAGAAGAGTATCGAACTTGTCCGAATCGAAGGCAGCGGGGGGCATGCGCCGCGCGCCATCCGTCACGCAGGCCGCACCCCGACGCGAAAGTACCGCCGCCATCGTCGCTGTATCGATGCGCGGCATATCGGCGAGCACGATGAGCAGCCGCTCCGCCCCCATCGCGCGCGCCCGCCTCACCCCGAGGCGGAGGCTCGCGGATTGCTCCGCCGGACGGGGCGGATCGAGCCTGTCATAGCCGGGCAGCAGCGGCGACAGCTTCGTCCCCGCCACGGCGATCCGCGCCTCCAGAGGAACCGCCGCCAGCGCCGAGGCGGCCCATGTGATGAGCGGGCGCCCCCGCCAGTCGGCCAGCAACTTGTCCTGCGTCCCGAAACGCCGCGACAGTCCTCCGGCGAGCAAGAGCCCCACCCTCATGCGACCTCGCTGCCACAGATCGCGGAAAACAGCCGGGCGGCAGGGAACAGGAGCGCGCCGCGCAGACTTGGCGCTGCATGGCAAACAGTTTCTTCCTCTCCGCCAGGCAAATCTGGCAAAGAATCGGCGATAACCACCTGTCTCTCATCGCGGCCGGGGTGGCCTTCTACACGATGTTCGGCCTGTTCCCCGCCATCACCGCGGTCATGGCCATCGCGGCGCTGCTGACGACGCCTGCCGATATCGTCGCGCAACTGAACGCGCTGAGCAGCGTCGTGCCGGAGGAGGTCGCAAGAACCGTGATCTCGCAGGCGAGTGCGGTCGCCGCGGCACCGGACACCGGACTGGGGCTGACGGCGATCTTCGGCCTCGGGCTGGCGCTCTGGTCGGCCTCCCGAGGGGTGGGAAGCCTCATTCAGGGGCTGAACGTGGCCTATGACGCGCGGGAGGAGCGGAACTTCGTTCATCTGACGCTCGTGACCCTCACCCTGACCCTTGCAGGTGTTGTGGGGGTGGTTGTCGTGCTGGCACTGATCGCGCTCCTGCCCGCCGTTTTCGCCATCTTCGGCGAGGATGAGCTCTGGGCGCAGATCGCGAACTGGCTCCGCTGGCCCGTGCTGTTGGCAACCATGATCCTAGGGTTGTCCCTTGTCTATCGGTTCGGCCCGTGCGGCAGCCGCGGACGGCGGTTCGCGCCCGGCGCGGCACTGGCCTGTCTGCTCTGGCTCGTCGTTTCCATCGGATTTTCGGTCTATGTCAGCCATTTCGCAAGCTACAACGAAACCTTCGGCGCGCTTGGCAGCGTCATCGTCCTGTTGATGTGGATATGGTTGTCCACGTTCATCGTACTGCTCGGCGCAGAGGTAAACGCGGAGATTCAACGCCGCGGCACTCGGGGCAAGGCTGCGAGCGAGGGGATCAGGCCTGCCCGTGGCTTCGGGTGAGCGGATGCGACATTTCACCACCCCTTCGTCAAACCGAAACGCTGGATAGTTTATCTTTTCCCTAGGAATTGGTTTTGACCCCCCCGTATTCACGGGGTAATGACGGCCCAACAGGAATGGAGGTCGCCATGAACCGTTTTCACGCCCTGCTCGGTACGGCCGCGCTCGGGCTTGCCCTTGCCGGAGCGCCCGTGATGGCGGAGCCGCTGACCATCCAGCATCAGCAGGGCACGCTCGAACTGCCCGCGACGCCACAGAAGGTGCTCGTTCTGGATATCGTGTCTCTGGACGACATGGATGCGCTCGGGGTGGAACCTGCTGGTGTCATCGGCTCCAACCTGCCGCCCTATCTGCGGAAATACGCGGATGACAAATACCTCAAGATCGGCACCCTGTTCGAGCCGGACTATGAAGCGATCAACGCGGCTGAGGGCGATCTTGCCGTCGTCGGCGGCCGGTCGCGGTCGAAATATGCCGAAGTGGCGGCCCTGCTGCCGACCATCGACATGACGGTGACAAACGACGCCGAATTCGTCGATCATGTGAAGTCCAACCTGACGACCCTCGGCGCGCTGTTCGGCAAGTCCGACAGGGCCGATGAACTGAACGCCACGCTGGACCAAAAGGTCGCGCAGCTGAAGGCGGATGCGGCGGATGAGGGGACGGCGCTGATCCTCGTCACCAATGCGGGCAAGCTCGGCGCCTACGGGCCAACCTCCCGCGTGGGCTGGCTGCATACGCTGATCGGCTTCCCGACGGTGGAGAAGAGCATAGACGACCGTTTTCACGGCGGTGACGTGGTGTCCTTCGAATACATTCTCGAGAAGAACCCGAAATGGCTTTTCGTGATCGACCGCGATGCCGCCGTCGGCCAGTCCGAGCCGGGAGTCGCGGCCAGGGCGGTGCTCGACAATGAAATCATCCACCGCACCGATGCGTGGAAAGAAGGCCGGATCGTCTATCTGGACCCGGCTTCCGCCTATGTGACCTCGGGCGGCTATACCGCGTTCACCACGCTGGTCGATCAGGTCCAGGCGGCGGTTTCCAAGGACCGTGGCGAGTAATCCCGACATCACCGGGGGCGGACCACGGTCAGTCCTTTCGGCACTCCTTCTACCCGCCGCGATCTGCCTCACACTGGCGCTCGCGGCGGGCAGCCTTTTCGTGGGCGTGACGGACATCGGGCTTGCGGGCCTGTTCACGGGCACCGCGACATCGGAACAGGCGCTGGTCCTGGCGGCGAGCCGCATTCCGAGAACGGCAGCGCTGCTGCTCGCCGGCTCCTCGATGGCGATCGCGGGGCTCATCATGCAGATGATGATCCGCAACCGTTTTGTCGAACCCTCCACCGCGGGGACCGTCGAATCGGCGAGCCTCGGCCTGCTGCTCGTCACGCTCTTTGCTCCGGCCTGGCCCATCTGGGGCAAGATGCTGGTCGCCGCGGTCTTTGCCGCGGCGGGTACATGGCTTTTCCTCCGGCTGCTCCGGCTCGTTCCGCTCCGCGATGTGCTGATGGTGCCGCTGGTGGGCATCATGCTGGGCGGGATCATCGGCGCGGCTACGACCTTTCTCGCCTATCGAGCGGATCTGCTTCAGACAATGCTCGCCTGGACAACCGGAGATTTCTCGGGCGTGCTGCGCGGGCGATACGAGCTTCTCTATATCGGCCTAGCGCTGGCCGTGGTCGCCTATATCGCGGCGGACCGGTTCACCGTCGCGGGGATGGGTCGGGATTTCGCGACCAACCTCGGGCTGAACTATCGGCGTGTCGTGGCGCTGGGATTGACCATCGTGTCGCTCATCACGGCCGTCGTGGTGGTGAGCGTGGGGATGATCCCGTTCCTCGGTCTCATCGTGCCGAATGTCGTCAGCCTGATGATCGGCGACAACATGCGCCGCGCCGTGCCTTGGGTCGCGGTGCTGGGCGCGGCCTTCATCCTTGCCTGCGACATCCTCGGGCGGCTGATCCGCTACCCCTACGAGATTCCGATCGGCGTGGTGGTCGGCGTGATCGGCAGCGGGATGTTCCTCTGGCTGCTTCTGAGGAAACAGCATGGCCGCTAACCGCCCCCGCCTTGTCATCCTGCTGCTGGCCATTGTGGCGGCGCTGGCAGCGACGGCGTTCATGACGCTCGGGGCCAAGGGGAGCTGGGCCTTCGTGCTGAAGTTCCGGGGCCTGAAACTCGCAGGGCTGGTGCTGGTGGCCTATGCGGTCGCGGTTTCCACGGTGATGTTCCAGACGGTCACCGCGAACCGCATCCTCACGCCTTCCGTCATGGGGTTCGACGCGCTCTACGTGCTGATCCAGACATTGCTTGTCGCCGCCATCGGCTCCCATGCCGCTGCGGTGCTGAACCCGAACCTGCTGTTCGCGGCCAAGGTCGTGCTGATGGTGGTGTTTTCGGGCCTGCTGTTCCGCTGGCTGTTTCTGGGCGAGGAGCGGAGCCTCCATCTCCTCGTGCTCGTCGGTATCATCTTCGGGGTGTTCTTCCGCAGCATCTCCACGCTGATCCAGCGCATGCTCGACCCGAACGAGTTCATGGTCCTGTCGGACAGCCTCTTCGCCAGTTTCAACAGCGTTCAGCCAGCGTTGCTCGGGGCGTCCGCCGTGCTGATCGGGCTGGCCTCCATCGTGGGCTACCTGATGCTGAACCGGCTGGACGTGCTGACGCTGGGCCGCCCCATGTCGATCGGCCTCGGCCTCCCCTACAGGCAGACGGTGGCGATCATCCTTGCCATCGTCGCGCTCCTCGTGTCCGTCTCCACGGCGCTTGTCGGTCCGGTGACGTTCTTTGGTCTGCTGGTGGCGAGCCTCGCGCATGTCATGACGGGCAGCGCGAAGCACCGTCATCTCCTGCCTGTCGCGGTCCTGCTCGCGATCATCTGCCTCGTCGGCGGTCAGACGGTGCTGGAGCGGGTGTTCGGCTTCCACACGGCGCTGTCGGTCATCATCGAATTCCTGGGCGGCATCGCTTTCATCCTGCTCATCATACGCCGGGGGGCCAGATGATCCACGCCTCGAATCTCAGCAAGACCTATGGCGACGCGATCGTCGTCGACGATGTGACGCTGACCCTGCCCGCACGGGGCGTCACCTCGATCATCGGGCCGAACGGGGCGGGGAAATCCACCTTCCTGTCGATGGTGAGCAGGCTGCTGGCGATGGACGGGGGCACCGTCACGGTGGACGGCCTCGACGTGACGAGGACGCCCTCCGACGTGCTGGCGCGGCGGCTTGCGATCCTGCGGCAAGACAATCATCTGACCTCTCGCCTGACAGTGCGTGATCTGGTGACCTTCGGGCGCTACCCCTACACCAAGGGCCGCCCCAATACCGGGGACCGCGTCCATGTGGAACGCGCGCTCGGCTACCTGAACCTTGAACCTCTGGCCGACCGGTTTCTGGACGAGATCTCCGGCGGGCAGCGGCAGCGGGCTTTCGTCGCCATGGTACTGTGTCAGGACACCGATTACGTGCTGCTGGACGAGCCGCTGAACAACCTCGACCTGAAACACGCGCAGGCGATGATGAAGACGATGCGCGGCGCCACGCGCGATCTGGGCAAGACCGTGGTCATGGTGCTGCACGACATCAACTTCGCCGCTTGGTATTCCGACCATATCGTCGCCATGCGGGACGGTCGCGTCGCCATCGCCGGAACGGTGGAGGAAGTCATTCGCCCCGAGGTTCTCCGCGACATCTATGAGGTCGATATCGCGGTCGAGGAATTCGGCGGTCGTCGGGTCGCTCTGTTCTACGAATAAGCCCGCGCTCTGCACACACAGACCCCCAGACGCCCACCCGCAAGGCTCGTGCGCTTCAGAGGCAAAAGCCCCTGAACGCTGGCGAACCTGCCGCCTGTCCATGCGGCGTGCACGGCACCCTCCACCGGGACCTGCTCTCACCCCTGCTCCGAACCAGGCGACGGTCCTGCCGACCAGGCGGCCCACGACGAGCGGCCAGAACGAGCGGCCAGAACGAGCGGGCGCCAGGAGGACTGGGCAGCCCGCGCGTCCGGTGCTGGTGGCTGGTGCCTCGAAGGGCACCAGCCACCAATTCAGTGATGTGCGTGCGGATCGGCGTCGCCGTCCTTGCGGGCCTCGACATTGAAGACGACAGGAACCTTGCCGGTCTTTTCGAACACCAGCGTGGCGGGGATCTTTTCCCCTGCCGTCCATGACGTGCCGCTCAGCCCCGTGAACATGATGTGGTAGCCGCCCGGAGCAAAGGTGACGGTCTGCCCCGGCGCGATTTCCACCGCCTCGACATGGGTCATTCTGGCGACCCCGTCTTTTTCTTCCGACAGGTGGACCATGGGGTTCCCCACCTTTGCCTCTACAGCGATCAGCCGGTCGGGCGCGCTGCCCGCATTGGTAACTGTCAGATAGCCGGCGGCAGCACGCGCGGAAGAAGGAACCTCGAAGGAATAGGGGTGGCCGATGGTCAGCTCACCAGCCTTGAACTCATGCGCGAGCGCAGGGGCGGCAAGGAAGGGCATGGCGATAAGAGTTGCAGCCAGAAGCGTGCGGAACATGGGAAATCTCCGTGAAAACGTTCATTAGATGAGGGCGCGTTTCACGAAAGCGGCGGGCCGCGTGGCAAAGGATTGAAAAACGGTGTTCCCGCCCGCAGGGTCAGCGGGCCGAGCGTCGTCGAAACCGTGCCGGACAGCCGCCAGACCATGCCCGGCAACGGCAGCGCCGGCACGTGATCAAGGGCATGCAGAAACGCACAGGGATCCGAGCGCACCTCCTCGACCGGGGTGCCACTGCCGTCGAGCGCGATGACCCGCATCCCGTCGCCCGAACAGATCACCACATAGCGCAGGTCGAGAAGCCCCATCGACACGGCCGCCGCCGAAACCTTCGGCAGCAGGATGCCCGCGGCGACGAGCAGGACGGAAAGAAGGCGCAGCAGCCTGACGATCATGGCAGAGACCATACTGACGCGGACAGGGCGTGGAAAGGCGCAGAATGTCCTATGCTTGCCACGTATCGCCTCATATCCATCGGAACCGGCCAAAGGCTGTCGCGACCCCAGGCCGCAATCGCCTCGCGCCCGGCGTAAGGCGCGGCGCTACCCTCGCCCGGAGCGGGCAGCGCCGCAATTCCCCCGCCGAACAGCATAGGGCACGCAGGCGCGACAGGCGCGCGCGACCGCAGGGACAAGGGGCAAGCTGAGGGCTTAGTCCTCCACCGGGCCGCATGTCGCTCTTATTCCGCCTCAGGGAACATGCGTGGGTCATCCTGAGACTTGTCGCCGACAAGGGCAACCGAGCGTGCCTCCGCCCGCAGAATGCTCCAAGGCCAAAGGTGGTTCATCGCTGAAAACAGCACCGCGCGCGCGACAGCTTGCCGACTGCTGGCGGATCCCGATCCGGGGCGGCCACCGATGTCAGCCTGAGTGCCTGAGTGCCTGAGTGCCTGAGTGCCTGAGTGCCTGAGTGCCTGAGTGCCTGAGTGCCTGAGTGCCTGAGTGCCTGAGTGCCTGAGTGCCTGAGTGCCTGAGTGCCTGAGTGCCTGAGTGCCTGAGTGCCTGAGTGCCTGAGTGCCTGAGTGCCTGAGTGCCTGAGTGCCTGAGTGCCTGAGTGCCTGAGTGCCTGAGTGCCTGAGTGCCTGAGTGCCTGAGTGCCTGAGTGCCTGAGTGCCTGAGTGCCTGAGTGCCTGAGTGCCTGAGTGCCTGAGTGCCTGAGTGCCTGAGTGCCTGAGTGCCTGAGTGCCTGAGTGCCTGAGTGCCTGAGTGCCTGAGTGCCTGAGTGCCTGAGTGCCTGAGTGCCTGAGTGCCTGAGAAGGCCATACTCAGCAGGCCAGACACCACAAGACACGAAAGCACACATGAACGGCCCCTCCGGGTCACCGCAGACACCCGCTATACGAGAGGGAGAGCAGCGCCGGAAGCAGTCCAGCGCCTGAGCCTCGCGGTAGGCCAGGTCGCCCACGCACAGGCCGCCGGGAGCGGCCGTGACGGGATGCTGGGAAAGCACCCGGGACGCGCTGCCGGAGGCAGAGACGATCCCGAGGCGGAGATCGTCCAGGCAGCCGCAAGCTCTGGCTGACCGGACCGATAGCGCTGGTCGGAAACCTCTCAGCCCTCCACAAGTCCGGCAACTGCGATCAGCGCGGCAAGGCCGGTGGAGAGGCCCTTGCTGCTCGCCTCCGGTTCCACATCGATCCATTCATCCACCGAGTGATACCGGTCGCCATGACCGCCGGTGCCGATCATGACCGCCGGGATACCGAGGCTCATGGGGATATTGGCATCGGTGGAGGAAGCCGCGGTGACGAAATCCAGCCCGTGCGCACGAAGCGCGGCCTTGCAGGCCTCGACGATCGCTGCATCCTCTGGCGTGGCGCCCGCGGGGCGATCGCCGATCTGCTTCACTTCCGCGGTGATGCTGCCGCTCCGCGTCTCGCGGCGGCCGTTTTCAGCGGCGACGGCCTCCTCCACCAGCGCCCGCATCCGCGCGTCGAGTTTCGCCAGCTCCTCCGACGAGGCCGAGCGGAGGTCGATCTCCACCCAGACCTCCTCCGGGATGGCATTGATGGAACTGCCGCCTCCGAAAACCGAACAGGAGAAGGTCGTGCGCGGGGTCTCCGGCACGACGATCTGCCCCATGCCAGCGACCAGCGCCGCCATGGCATAGGCCGGGCTGACCGTGCCGAAGGCATTCAGGCTGTGTCCCCCCGGCCCCCGGAAGGTGACGCGGTAGCGATGGGAGCCGATGGCGGAGGTGACGAGCTTGCCCATCTCCGGGCCGTCGAAGGTGAAGAACGCCCCGATCCGGTCGCGATACTCTCCTTCGGTGAACAGGTGGCGGATGCCGCGCAGGTCGCCCTGCCCCTCCTCGCCCACATCGGCCACGAAGAGGATATCCTCCGCCGTCTCGATCCCCGCCGCATCCAGCGCCCGCATGAAGGCAAGAAGCGCCGCCAGACCGCGGGTGTCGTCACCCACGCCGGGGGCAAACAGCTTTGTCCCCTCGCGCCGGACGGTGGTGTCGGTCCCTTCCGGGAAAACCGTGTCGAGATGGGCGGAGGCCACGACCATCCCCTTCCGGCCCGGTGCCTTCCCCGGACGAAGGCCGGTGACATTGCCGATGCCGTCCAGCTTCACGTCATGCAGGCCGTGCTGGATCATCAGGTCGCGGTAGATCTCGGCACGGCGCGCCTCCTTGAAGGGGGGCGCCGGGATTTCCGTCAGGGCCACGATATCCTCCACGAACCTGTCGTGATCACGGCGCAGGATGGCTGAGGCGCGGGCGAAGGCGGGCGTGGCGATGATCCGGGCGGCGTCGGTGAGGGGCATGGAGGCTCTCAGGTTCGTCCGGGGACGAGGGCTTCCCGGATCAGGGCGATACGTTCAAGAAGCGCCGGCAGATCCCAACCCTCCGGTCCGCCGCCACTGACCCGCGTTTCATAGACCGCCTCGATCACCCTTGTCACCTCGTTGCGGCGCGCGATCGTGGCCGCGGCCCCCGTTACGGGCGGCAACGAGGCCCGCCATGCCTTCAGCGGATCGGTGAAGGCCGCGCTGAAGGCGGCCTTCGCCTGCCCTGCGGGCCAGATCCGGCTTCCGGGCTTGCGCGCATCGTCAAGCCATGCCCCGGCAATGAAGGCATTCACCGCGCCCAGAAGCACACCCGTCGCGGTTTCCATCTGTTTCTGGTCTGGGATATGCGCTTTCAGCCCCATCCAGTCGGCGAAATGCAGCGACAGCCAAGTCGTCGCGCAGGTGGTGAGCGCGATGAGCGTGATGGGCGCCAGAAAGCCCAGCTGCATGAGGCAGACGGCGCTGCGCGGCCAGCGTGCCAGCAAGGCGGTGGCAAGCCCCATCGCCAGCATTCCCGCAAGCAACGCCGCGAACGTCCATCCGACACTCGCCCAACCGGGCAGGAACTGGATATAAACGCCCAGAAATACCCCGATCAGCACAGGGGCAAGCGCCTGAAACTTCTCCCACATCTCAGCGGAGGAGTTCGTGGGGCGGGTTGTGGTAGCAGCGATAGACGAGCTGATCCCCCACAATGACGGAATAGACCTCCGATGGTGGCAGGTCCAGATCGCACCGCGTCTCCTCCCGGAGCAGGGTCCGGTCGAGTTCCTGCGTCAGCGCCGTCGCATCCGCCAGCGGATCGTTCAGCGCCTCCTCCACGGCCGCGGTCGCCTCCTCCAGCCGCGCGATATCACCACCAACGACAAGCCCGGGCACTTCGGCAAGTTTGAAATCCGGCATGGCTCTCTTCCCGTAAATGACCTGTGGAAATGGGTTCATCTTCCGCCTCTCTCTGCCATCGGGCAAGTGAGTCTCGTGGACCGTCTGCGACAGATGCGTCTTTGGCACCCCGACGGGGGAACCGCTCCGGCTCTCCCACGTTGGCGATTACCGGCAGCAGTTCACGACGGAGTATCACGCATGGGAGGAGCAGAATGACGCCCTATTGCGGCCCCGCACCCACGCCGGAGGCCCTCTGGCTCAGTTGGAACGCGGATCCGCTGGTCATCGCTCCGATCCTGCTGCTGGCAGTGTGGCCGCTTCATGCGCGGTCGCGGGCGGGGATCGTGGCGACAGGGGTGCTGGTCGTTGCTTTCGTATCGCCGCTCTGCGCGCTGTCCACCGCGCTGTTTTCCGCCCGTGTGGCGCATCACGTGCTCCTCGTCTCCATCGCCGCGCCGCTTCTGGCGCTTTGCCTGCCGCGGAGCGCGGGTCGCGGAGGGGAGCTGGCCTTTCTGGCTCATGCGGCGACATTGTGGCTCTGGCATACACCCGGCCCCTACGGCTGGGCGCTGTCCTCCGACGCCGCATACTGGCTGATGGAGGTGACGCTCCTTGGCTCCGCCGTCTGGCTGTGGCGCGCGATACTCTCACCGGAAACTGCGGCGGGGCGGGCGATCCTGCTGTTGCTGGGCGTCACGATGCAGATGGGTCTGCTGGGGGCGCTGCTGGTCTTTGCCGGGCGTCCGCTCTTTGCTGCGCATCTGGCGACAACGGCGCTCTACGGCCTGTCGCCGCTTGAGGATCAGCAGCTCGCGGGGCTCATCATGTGGGTTCCGGCCGCGCTGCCCTATCTCGGCGTCGCGCTCTGGCGGCTGGGCGGACTGCTTGGCCGGCGCGGGCACACGGCATGATCGTCGCCTGGGTGAAGCTCGTCCACATTGCCGCGATCTCCCTTTGGGCCTTCGGGCTGATGGCGCTCCCACCGATGCTGATGCGGCGAAACCATGTGACCGGAGAGGCGGCGCTCTACAATCTGCATCGCGCGACGCGATTCTTCTACCTGGCCTTTCTTTCTCCCGCAGCGGCCATCGCGGTCATCTCGGGTACGGCGCTGATCTTTCTGGCTCATGTCTACACCCCGTGGTTTGCGGCAAAGCTCGCCTTCGTGGCCGTCCTTTGCATGATGCACGGCCTTGCCGCCGGACGGATCCTCAAGGTGTTCGGAGAGGACGCCCGCTACCCCCGGTGGCTGGGCCTCCTGTCGCTTTTCCTGCTGATGGGCACTGTCGGGGTTATTCTGTTTCTTGTCCTCGGCAAGCCGGTGCTTACGCTTCCCGATCTGCCGCTTCTGCGTCCCGGCGCCCTGTCGGAGCGGTTTCCCGGGCTTCCGTCTCTTCGTTCTGAATGAGGCCGACCCCGTGATGGAAGATGAGCTTACCGCCGTGCCAGCCCGCAGCCCCCGCCACGATCGCGGAGAGAAGCGACAGCAGGATCCCTACGGGCATCACGTCGCCGCCCTGAAACCTGAACCCCCAGTTCAACCCGAGAAGCGAGATCAGCATGAGGCCCGCCACCCCGTGACTCCAGCTCCCGACCCGCGTCCTGATGCCCGGAACGGCAAGGATTTCCATCAGCCCCGCCAGCCCCGCCAGCGCGCCGGAGAGGAAGCCGAGGCCGACCATCCAGATCGCCGCCCGCACCCAGAACGGATCGCCGTTCCACCAGTAGAGCAGGTCGGCCCCGAGAACGGTCATGGTCAGGGCGATGGGGAAATGCACCAGCATCGCGTGGATCGGGTGCCCGGCAAAGGCCACGACCGATTGCGTCGTCTCGGCGGCGACCTCCGCCATGACGGGATCGTCCTCGTCCTGCGGTTCGCGGGCGGTGTCGTTCATCGGCTGTCTCCCCTGTGGCGTTCTCTCCGAACGGCGGGACGGAGCGGTCGGTTCCTGCTTGCGACGTTTCCTCTCACCGCCTGCAGTGGTCCTCTCTCCACGTTGTCGCCGGGCGGGCGGGTGGCAGAGGATATCGCGTTTCTATGGTGGGCGATGCTGGCGGCCTCCGGTCTGGCTTTCGCCATCGTCATGGGGTTCTTCCTGACGGCGGTGCTCAGGCCCGGGCGGCTCGCGCAGGTGCCGGTAGGCCGATGGCTCGTCTGGGGCGGCTTCGCCCTGCCGCTCACGGTGCTGACGCTGCTGGTCTGCATCGGTTTCGTGGTCGGGGAGCGCGCGATCATGCGCGGCGCGGAGCCGCTGGTGATCGAGGCGGAGGCGCGACAATGGTCCTGGACCTTCCGCTATGCCGACCGTCCCGATCTGCCGCCCGAAGAAAACGGCATCGCCATTCCCGTGGGCCAACCGGTGGAGTTCCGGCTGACAAGCGCCGACGTGATCCACGCCTTCTGGGTGCCGCGCCTTGCGGGCAAGCTCGACGCGATACCCGGCCATGTGAACCGGCTGCGCCTTGTCGCGGACGATGCGGGGGAGTTCGGCGGGGTCTGCGCCGAATACTGCGGGTCTGGCCATGCGATGATGCCCTTCCTCATCCGCGCGGTTCCCGTGGCGGAGTTCGAACGCCTGACCGGAGGTTCCGAATGACCGTGCTGCCTGACGGACGCCCCGACGCACGGCCGCGCAGCCGCCAGATCCCCACGCCAGAGGCCGCCCGGAGGGACAGGGAGCTGGAGCGCATCTGGACCTCCGGCCATGGCTGGCGGCGGCTCTCGGCGGTGAACCACTCCGTCGTGGGAATGCGCTTCATCCTGACCTCTCTCGTGTTCTTCACCATCGGCGGATTGCTGGCGATGCTGATCCGCGCGCAGCTCGCCACCACGCGCAGCCCCTTTCTGGATGCCGAAAGCTATGCGCAGGTCTTCACCATGCATGGCACGGTGATGATGTTCCTGTTCGCCATTCCGTTCTTCGAAGGTTTCGCCATCTACTTCCTGCCGAAGATGCTCGGTGCGCGCGACCTCGCCTTCCCGCGCATGTCGGCCTACGGCTACTGGTGCTACCTCTTTGGCGGGACAATCCTCATTGCCGCGCTGATCGCGGGTTATGCGCCGAAGGATGGCTGGTTCATGTATACGCCGCTTTCCTCCGCGACCTATTCGCCGGGGGTGAACGCGGATATCTGGCTGCTGGGCATCACCTTCGTGGAGATCTCCGCCCTGTCCGCGGCGGTGGAGATCGTGGTGACGATCCTGAAGATGCGCGCGCCCGGCATGACGCTGGACCGGATGCCGATCTTCGCCTGGTACATGCTGGTCGTCGCGGCGATGATGGTGCTGGGCTTCCCGCCGCTGATCGTCGGCTCCCTGCTGCTGGAGGCGGAGCGCGCCTTCGGCCTGCCGTTCTTCGATCCGACGCGCGGCGGCGATCCGCTGCTCTGGCAGCACCTCTTCTGGCTGTTCGGGCACCCCGAGGTCTATATCATCTTCCTGCCTGCGGCGGGCGCGCTCTCCACCCTGCTGCCGGTCTTTGCCGGGCGGCCGCTGGTGGGACGGCGCATGGTGATCGCAGCAGTGCTGTCGATGGGGTTTCTCTCCTTCGGCCTCTGGGTTCACCACATGTACACGGTCGGCCTGCCGCATCTGTCGCTCGCCTTCTTCTCCGCCGCCTCCGCCGTGGTGGCGATACCGACGGCGGTGCAGATCTTCGCCTGGATCGGCACGCTGGCCACGGGGCGGCCAAGGCTCGAACTGCCGATGCTGCATGTTTTCGGCTTCTTCTTCGTCTTCGTGATCGGCGGGCTGACGGGCGTGATGCTGGCGGTCGTGCCCTTCGACTGGCAGGCCCATGACAGCCATTTCGTCGTCGCGCATCTGCACTACGTGCTGGTCGGCGGTTTTCTGTTTCCGATGATGGCAGCCGCCTATTACTGGCTGCCGGCGCTCACCGGGCGGATGCCGGACGGGCGGCTGGCCCGGCCCGCCTTCTGGCTGATCTTCATCGGCTTCAACCTGACATTCTTCATCATGCACCTCACCGGGCTGCTTGGGATGCCGCGGCGGGTGGACCATTACACCGCGGATACCGGATGGGAGGTGTTCAACCTCATCTCCTCCATCGGCAGTTTCGTGATGACGGGCGGTTTCATGCTGGTGATCGTCGATATCGCGCTGACGCTGCGCTACGGGCGGCAGACAGAGCCGGACCCCTGGGGGGCCGGGACACTCGACTGGGCGGTGCCAAAGCTGCCTGCGCCCAGCTACAACTTCCCCGCCGTGCCCCGGATCGCGGCGAATGCCGACCGGCTCCGCCCCCGTGATATCGGACCCGCACTGGCAGAGGGCGAAGGCTACCTGCCCACCCCGCGCAACGGCTGGATGGAGACGCTGGTGACCGGGGCCGCCGATGCGGAGCCGGAGCATATCGCGCTTCTCCCCCGTCAGACCTTTCTACCGCTCTATACCGCGCTGGCGACGGGGACGGTTTTCCTTGCACTGATCTTCAAGCTCTACTGGTGGCCGCCCTTTGGCGTCGCGCTGGTGGTGGCGCTGTTTCTGTGCTGGACCGCTCGGGGGGAGTTCCGCCGCGATCACGGCAGGCTGGACGCGGGCTTGGGCGCGCGGCTCCCCCTTCATGCCGAAGCTTCCCGCCCGCTGACATGGTGGGCCATGGCGGTGACGATCACCGCTGATGCGACGGCCTATGCGGCACTCCTGTTCGGGGGGCTGTTCCTGTGGCTCTCCGCTCCCGGATGGCCACCGCCGGACTTCCCTGTACCGCCGGTTCTGGGGGTGATTGTGGCGCTGGCTGCACCGGTGATCGCCGCCCTCGCTGCCCGCTTGGCGGAACGCGGGGGGGAGATGCCGTTTCTGGCGTTGTCGCTGGTCTGCCAGCTTGCCGGACTTGCGGCGCTGATCGGGCTGATCCTTGCGGTTCCGAGTCCCTCCTCGCACGCCGCTCTGGCGAGCATGGCGGCCGTTCTCGCCTATGCCGCCCTGCATGTCGGACTGGGCGCGCTGTTCGCGGCCTATGGCATCTGGCGCCTTTGGGCGGGCTATGTCTCCATGGCGCGGCGGGCGGACCTGGCGATCGGCAGGCTCTGGCAGGATTACAGCGCGCTGGTGGCCGTGATCGCGGTCGGGTTTCTCTACGCGCTCACCCATCTGTCCCAAACGGTGCCGCTATGATCGGGCTGCGTCCACTCGCCGGGTTCGCGGCGCTCGTTGGAGCCTTCGTGATCTGGAGCATCGCATTCGTCCTACTCTACGGGGCGCATGCCACCGGCTGCGCGATGGGATGGGAGGGCCAGCCTTTCCTGACGACCTCGCTGCTCCGCGCGGTGCTGGCGGGCATTCTGGCATTGACCTTCGCCGCACTGTTTCTCCTCCGCCCAGCAGGGGGAGAGGAACCGCTGGCCCGGGTCGCGCGCATGGTGTTCATCGCGGCGCTCGTGGCGACGGTATTCTGCTTCTGGGCGATCTTTGTCCTGCCGCTCTGCTAGCAGGCTACCGAAAGGGTTGAGCAGTCTCCTGCATATGATCCGGAGGTTGCGGATCGGACCCCCGGAATGGTTCTGGTCGTATGGATTGCCGGCTGGGTTTCCATCATATTTTCGCTCCAGCGCGGACCTGAAATCTTTTTCGCAGCCTGCTGGAGTATCGCGCATTGCGCTCGCCCGCAGCATGTCGGAATGCGAACCGCCCGCGGAGTTTCCTCCACGGGCGGCCCGACGATCACCGACGAGGGAGCTTACTCGGCGGCGAACTGGTTCATGGTGTTGCCATGGCCACCGGCCTTCAGCGCGCGCTCACCCGCCACCATCTCCTTGAACGTGTCGCCCAGATCGGAGCCGACCTCGTGCTGGTGCTTCACGGCGGAGATGCCGCGACGGATTTCCTCACGCTGCACGGTCGCGACATAGGCGAGCATCTTGTCCTCGCCGAAGTAGCCGCGGCTGAGCTCGTCCACCGATTTCGCGGTGAGGTGGAAGGTCGGCAGGGTGATGAGGTTGTGGAACACGCCCGCCTTGGTGGAGATGTCGAACTGGAAGTTCTGCAGGCGGGCATCCGCCTCGCGGCCCAGATCGGTCGCGTCGAACTCCGCCTTCATCAGCTCGTTGCCCTCCGGGTAGTCGGCTTCCTTGATCCGGCCCTCCTTCAGCCACTCGTTGCGGACCTGCTTGCGCAGGTTGAGCGTCCAGTTGAACGAGGGCGAGTTGTTGTAGGTCAGCTTGGCGTGGGGGGCCTTGGCGCGGATATCGGCAACCATGCCGGCGATCTCCGCCACGTTGGGCGTGTCGGTCTCGATCCAGATCAGGTCCGCGCCGCCATCGTTGAGCGAGGCGATGCAGTCCTCCACCACCCGCGACCGGCCGGAGCCGTCCTTGAACTTGTAAAGGCCGTTCGGCAGGCGCACCGGCTTCACCAGCTTGCCCTCGCTCACCATCAGCACTTCGCCATCGGCGGGCAGGTTGCCTTCGGCCACCGGCTCCACCTCGACCCACTTCAGATATTCGGAGGCGAGGTCGCCAGGATGCTGGCTGACGGGGAGTTTCTGCGTCAGGCCGGCGCCGAGGCTGTCGGTCCGGGCCACGATCACGCCCTCATCCACGCCCAGTTCCTCGAAGGCGAGGCGGCAGGCACGGAGCTTCTCGATGAAGTCCTCGCGCGGCACGGTGACCTTGCCGTCCTGGTGACCACACTGCTTGGCATCCGACACCTGGTTCTCGATCTGGAGGCAGCAGGCGCCCGCCTTGATGAGCTCCTTCGCCAGCAAATAGGTGGCGTGCTCGTTGCCAAAGCCCGCGTCGATATCGGCGATGATCGGCACCACATGCGATTCGAAGGTGTCGATCGCCTCGATCGCCTTCTTCTCGGCCACCTGGTCGCCCTTGGCGCGCGCGGTCTTCAGATCCTTGAACAGATCGTTGAGCGCCACTTCATCCGCCTGACGCAGCGAGGTATAGATCTCCTCGATCAGATCCGCGACGGCGGTCTTTTCATGCATGGACTGGTCCGGCAGGTGGCCCCAGCGGTTGCGCAGGCCCGCGACCATCCAGCCCGACAGATAGACATAGGCCCGTTTCGTCGTGCCGCGCAGGCGCTTGACCGACTTGATCATTTGCTGCGCGTGGAAGCCGGACCAGCAGCCCAGCGACTGGGTGAACTGCGTCGGGTCGGCATCATAGGCCGCCATGTCCTCCCGCATCACCGTCGCCATGTCGCGGGCGATGTCGAGATGGGTGGAATAGGTGTTCTGCAGCTTGAGCTGGACGATATCCTCAACCGTCACGCCGCCCGGCGTCTGGCCGGAGGGGTAGCGGGCAAGCGTCTCGGCTTCGAGTTCTGCATAGGTCTTGCGGGCCATCTTGGGTCCTTTCACTGTCGAAATGGTCGAGGAGAAGCGGGCGGTGGGGCGCCCGCCCGGTTTGTCAGTCGAGCGCGTTCAGCACGTCATAGGCCGGCAGCGTGATGAAATCGGGAAGCACCTCGGCGGCGGCCGCCTCCTGGAAGATCCGCGCAGCAGAGGCGTAGCGTCCCCGGTGGAAGGCGTTCGGGCCGATCCGGTCGAGGATGGAGACGATCTCCTCCTGCACCAGCTCCGCCAGCCATTCGCGGCTCATCGTCCGATCTCCGCCCGCGGTGAGGGCGACGCTGGCGGAATGGCGGATCCACTGCCAGATCTGGGCGCGCGAGATCTCTGCCGTCGCGGCATCTTCCATCAGGTTGTGGATCGGCACCGCGCCACGGCCCGACAACCACTGCGCCAGATATTCGATGGCCACGGAAACATTGGTGCGGACACCCGCCTCCGTGATCGTACCCTCCGTCGGCTTCAGCAACATGGCCGGTTCGATCCGCCACTCCTGACGCGGTTTGCGGATCTGGTTCGGGCCGGGCATCTCGGCATCGAACACCTCCATGGCGACCGGAACCAGATCGGGATGGGCGACCCAGGTGCCGTCGAAACCCATACCCACTTCGCGCAGCTTGTCCGCCCGGACCTTGGCAAAGGCGGCCTCGTTCGCGGCCGGGTCGTTCTTCACCGGGATCTGCGCGGCCATGCCGCCCATGGCGTGAATGCCGCGGCGGTGGCAGACCTTCACGACCCGCGCCGCATAGGTGGCGAGGAAGGCGCGATCCATCGTGACCTGCGACCGGTCGGGCAGGACATAGGCGGAATGGTTCCGCAGGGATTTGATGTAGCTGAAGATGTAGTCCCAGCGCCCGGAGTTAAGCCCGGCGATATGGTCCTTCAGTTCCCAGACGATCTCATCCATCTCGAAGGCGGCGGGCAGCGTCTCGATCAGCACGGTAGCCTTGATCGTACCCTGGGGAATGCCGAGGCGGTCCTGCGCGAAGACGAAGACCTCGTTCCAGAAACGCGCCTCGCGGTGGCCTTCCAGCTTTGGAAGATAATAGAACGGCCCCCGCCCCGTCGCCGCCAGCGCGCGCCCGTTGTGGAAGATGTTCAGCCCGAAGTCGAACAGCGCGGCAGAGACGGCATAGCCGCCGATCATCATGTTCGCCTCGTCCAGATGCAGCCCGCGCGGACGCACGATCATGACCGCCGGGGTATCGCCGACGCGGTAGGACTTGCCCGTCTCCGCATCGTCGAGTTCCAGCGTGCCATCGCGGTAGTCGAGCATGTTGACATGCCCCGCGATGATATTGGTGAAACTGGGCGAGGTCGCATCCTCGAAATCGGCCATGAAGACCTTCGCCCCCGAGTTCAGGGCGTTGATCATCATCTTGCGGTCGACCGGACCGGTGATCTCGACCCTGCGGTCGGCCAGAACGTCCGGCACCCGCGCGGCGGACCAGATGCCGCGACGGATCGTCACCGTCTCCTCCAGGTAGTCGGGCAGACGACCGTCGTCGTAACGCTCCTGCCGGCGCTGGCGGGCGACCATCAGCGCGTGGAGCTTGGAACCGAAACGCGCCTGCAACTCCGCGATGAAGGCGGTCGCGTCCGGGGTCAGCACCCTATCCTGTCCCCGCACCACGCGCAGGAACACCGGACGGGTCGCTATCGAAGGGGCGGCAAGATCAAGGGACATGGCGATTCTCCTTTCGTGCAGGACAAGCACGATTCGTTAAGTCATGTTAGTAATGTAATGCCGCACACGCAGCATGAGATGCACCTTTACTTGTGTGAATGAGGTCGTGTTGTCAGTTGTGTCGTGGCTGAAACTTGAATTTTGTAAGGTTTGTAAGTAATGGCGAGAGGCGAGAAGCTCATCATCGGCCCCCGGTTGAAGGCGCTGCGCCAGAACCTCGGGCTCACGCAGGCGCAGATGGCCGAGCAGCTCCGCGTAAGCCCGAGCTACATCACGCTCATCGAAGCCGATCAGCGTCCTGCCAGCGCGCGTCTGCTCATGCGGCTCGCCGAGGTGTTCGACCTGAACGTCGCCGAACTCGCTCCGAGCCATGATACGCAACTTGCGACCGACCTGACGGCGACGCTGAAGGATCCGGCGCTGGAGGCCGCGCATGTCACCCGCACGGAGATCGAGCAGGCCCTTCATGCCGCGCCGGGAGTGGCGGGTGCGCTTGTCCGCCTGCACGAACGCTACCGGCGGGTGATCCTGCGCAGCCAGTCGGGGGATGATCCGCTCATTGACCGGGACAAGGTGCAGGTGCTGGAGGAAGGCTCCCGCCCCGTGGAGGATGTCCGCCTGTGGTTCTACGACCGTCGGAACTACATCGACGAGGTGGATCGCGCGGCGGAAACGATGGCGGAGGACTTGGGCCTGCACCGGGGAGAGCCGAACACCGTGTTGACGGAACGGCTTCGCGCCCACGGCATCCGCGTCCGCATTCTGCCGGGCGACGTGCTTTCGGGGCGGCTGCGGCGGTTCGAGATGCACCGGCGGGAGCTGATGCTCTCCGAATTGCTGGGGCAGGCAAGCCGCCGGTTCCAGATCGCCGTTCTGCTGGCACGACTGGAGCACGAGCCGGTGATCGAGGCGGCGCTCGCCGATTCGGGAATGGAGGGAGAGGCGATGCGGCTCGCCCGTGTGAGTCTGTTCAACTACTTCGCCGCAGCTCTGCTGATGCCCTATCGCCGGTTCCTCGCCGCCTGCGAATCGGCGCGCTATGACGTGGAACTGCTCAGCCATCGCTTCGGCACAAGCTACGAACAGACGGCCCACCGCATGTCCACACTGCAACGCGCGGATGCGCGGGGGGTGCCCTTCTTCTTCGTGCGGGTGGATCGGGCGGGGAATGTCTCCAAGCGGTTCAGCGCCGGGCGTTTTCCCTTTTCCAAATTCGGCGGCACCTGCCCGCTATGGAACATCCACGCGGCCTTCGAGGCCCCGGACAAGGTTCTGACGCAGGTCATCCGCATGCCGGATGGCGCGAGCTACTTCTCCATCGCGCGGACGGTCACGCGGACCGGCGGCACATTCGACCAGCCTGCACCGAAACTGGCCATCGGGCTGGGCTGCGACATAGCCTATGCGCCGCGTCTCATCCATGCCGACCAGATGAACCTTGAACGGACCGTGCCCACGGATGTGGGACTGAACTGCTACCTTTGCGAGCGCCCCAACTGCGCCTCCCGCGCCCATGCGCCGATCAACCGCCGACTGGCGATCAACGAGCAGGAGCGCAGCCTGTCGATCTACCGCTTCGAAGGCGAGGGCTGAGGGCTGAGGGCTGAGGGCTGAGGGCTGAGGGCTGAGGGCTGAGGGCTGAGGGCTGAGGGCTGAGGGCTGAGGGCTGAGGGCTGAGGGCTGAGGGCTGAGGGCTGAGGGCTGAGGGCTGAGGGCTGAGGGCTGAGGGCTGAGGGCTGAGGGCTGAGGGCTGAGGGCTGAGGGCTGAGGGCTGAGGGCTGAGGGCTGAGGGCTGAGGGCTGAGGGCTGAGGGCTGAGGGCTGAGGGCTGAGGGCTGAGGGCTGAGGGCTGAGGGCTGAGGGCTGAGGGCTGAGGGCTGAGGGCTGAGGGCTGAGGGCTGAGGGCTGAGGGCTGAGGGCTGAGGGCTGAGGGCTGAGGGCTGAGGGCTGAGGGCTGAGGGCTGAGGGCTGAGGGCTGAGGGCTGAGGGCTGAGGGCTGAGGGCTGAGGGCTGAGGGCTGAGGGCTGAGGGCTGAGGGCTGAGGGCTGAGGGCTGAGGGCTAGGCATCCTCCCTCCGGCCGAACTCGTAAAGCGTGCATGAGATGTCGTCGGGGAAATCCGCGCCACCGACGGTCTCCGCCAGATCGGCGATCACCGACTCGAGGAATTTCCGCCCGGCAAGCTGCTGGTTCAGGCGAAGGATATCGGCCAGACCCTCCTCCATCACGCCCTGCCCCGCCGCGCCGCACTCCGTCACGCCATCCGTTAGCAGCAACATCCTGTCGCCGGGCCGCAGCGTCACCGTCACCTCCTCATACTCCGCCTCCGCGATCAGGCCGATGGGAAAGCCACCCGCGCCCGGAAATTCCACCATGCCGTTCGCGCGGATAAGCGCCGGGTTGGGATGACCCGCCTGCACGAAGGTGACGCAACCGGTAGCCATGTCGGCGTCAGCATAGATCATGGTGAAATATCGCTCCGTCTTCATCTCCTCCAGAAACACCCTGTTCAGGTGGACGGCGACCTCCTTTGGTCTGCGCGGGGTGAGAGTGCCGTATTCGTTGCGGACCAGCGCCACGTTCTGACCGCCGCCGCCGGGAGAGAAAAGTCCGGAAAGACGTGCCATCATCAACGCCGCGGCGACACCATGGCCCGCAACATCGACCGAGAAGAACCCGACCCGCCGTGGCCCTATCGGGAAGAACCCCGCCAGATCCCCGCCGATCTGGCCGCTTGGCCGCAAGAGCACCGAAAGGGCGGCAGGCCCGAAATCGCGCGAATGATCCCGCACCAGCGCCTGCTGCAGCTTGCGCGCCTCGTCCAGATCACGGTCGAGCGCGCTGTAGAGGCCGCGCACCTCCGCCAGCGTCTCGTTGAGCCGCCGGTTGCTGTCGGAGAGCCGCCGCTGCATGTCGATGATCCGCTCACCCGCCGCGATGCGGGCCCGGAACTCTCCCGGAGTTACGGGCTTTGTCAGGAAGTCATCGGCCCCACGATCCAATCCATGCGCGACCTCATTCTTCTCGCTCTTGGCGGTGACGAGAATGAAGTAGCTGTAGCTCTCCCCCGGGAGCGCCCGGAGCGCCTCGCAGAACTCGAGACCGTTCATGCCGGGCATCATCCAGTCGCTGACAACCAGATCGAACTGCCGCTGACGCGAGAGGAGCAGCGCCGCTTCCCCCGTCTCCGCCTCCTGCACCTCGTAGCCCCAGTCGGTCAGCATCTCTGCCAGCAACTGTCGCTGCAATCCGCTGTCATCGACGACAAGCGCCGTTCGCCCCCCCCAGCGCTGGCACTGGGCAAGGGGCATGACAGCCTGGGACATCATAATGGGCATGAACAAAGGGTTCCTCCGCAATCGCCTCAGCTATCGCAGGAAACCCTTAACGCGCGATGAATCCACCGCTCTCCGTGCTGTAACCGGCCATTAAGCTCCTGCGTGTAAGGTACTTCCGAAGCGGGAGGACGGAATGATCGACTGGCAGCGCGTGGCGGTGTTGAGGCGCGACCTCTCCCCGCAGACCCTTGATATCCTCATTGGCGTCTTCCGCGCGGAGGTGGAGGAGACGCTCGCGGCCATGACGGAGAAGAACGCAGGAACGGAGGCCTGTCACTTCCTGCGGGGCAGCGCGCTCAACATGGGATTTTCGGCCTTCGCCCGCCTTTGCGCGGAGGGAGAGGCGGAACCGGGGAGGCTGCCCGCGGAAACCCTGCGATCCCTCTGGCAAGCGTCGCTGACCGCGTTTCTCGACGGTCCGCCGGTCAGCTGGAAAACCGATAGACCGTGGCCTGACGGCGCACCTCTCCGGGATGCAGCACAAGATCGGGAAAGCCCGGATGATTGACTGCATCGGGCCAGATCTGCGTCTCCAGACAGAAACCCGCAGCCGTGCCGTAGTCCTTGCCCTCCAGACCCGGGACGCCGATCGTCATCCCCACCGCACAGAAAAGCTGTACACCGGGTTCAGTGGTCAGCACCTCCAGCGTCACGCCGGACGAGGGACTTTCCGCCCATGCGACAGGACGCAGATCGACCCTGCCGTCGGAGAGACAGAAGTTGTGATCGAACGCGATGCCGGCCTCGGCCATCCTGTCACCGAGGGTCGTGGCGTCCCGCAGGTCAAAGGGCGTGCCGGACACCGGCGCGATCTCCCCCGTCGGCACCTTCAGCGCGTTCACAGGCAGATAGGCCCCGGCGTCGATGCGCATCCGGTGGCCCAGAATGTCCGGCCCGCCGTCGAGGTTGAAGTAGCCATGGTGGCACAGGTTCACCAGGGTCGGTGCATCCACCCGCGATTCGTAGGTGATCTCCAGCCCGCCATCCGCAAGCCGCATGTGGCAAAGCGAGTCGACGGCCCCGGGATATCCCGCCTGGCCCGCCGGATCATGAATGGACAGGGTGAGCCGATCCGCCCCATGCTCTTCCACTTTCCAGACGCGTTTCGCCATGCCGCGGCTGCCGCCATGGCTGTGGGTCACACCCTTTTCGTTCAACTCCAGCGCGTAGTCCCGCCCCTCAAGAGAGAACCGCCCGTTGCCAATCCGGTTCGCCACCCGTCCGCAGGTGGCTCCGTGATTGCGCGCATGGCCGAGATAATCCTCCAGCGACTCGAACCCCAGCACCAGCGGTGGCGGATGACCCTCCAGCCGCAGGTCGCGCACCACGGCGCCATAGGTCAGCACCTCGGCCTGGAGGCCGCCTCCGCTGAGCGTCAGCGCCTCCACCTGCGTGCCATCGGGCAGGGTTCCGAATGTGCGACGACTCATGGCTCTCTCCGCGCCGGAAGGTCAGATCAGGAACTGGCCCACGACCTCGTCATTGGTGATATCGGTGAAGACGAAGCCGGCCGCATCCAGACGCTCGAAAAGCGTGACGAAATCATCCGGCGCGCGGGTTTCGATGCCGATCAGGATCGTGCCAAAGTTTCGCGCGGATTTCTTCAGATATTCGAACCGCGCCACATCGTCATGCGGGCCAAGCTGTCCCAGAAAATCCCGAAGCGCGCCCGGGCGCTGCGGAAGACGGAGCAGCAGGTATTTCTTGACGCCGGAGAATCGCTGCGCCCGCTCCTTCACCTCCGGTAGCCGCTCGAAATCGAAGTTCCCGCCCGAGGTCACGCAGACCACGCGCTTGCCGCGGATCTGGTCGGCCAGTTCGGGCAGCACATCGAGCGACAGCGCTCCCGCAGGTTCCAGCACGATGCCTTCCACATTCAGCATCTCGAGAATCGTGGTGCAGATCCGATCCTCGGGAGCGAGGAGAATGTCGTCCGTCGGAAAATGGCGGAGGCGGCTGAAGGTCAGGTCGCCCAGCCGTCCGACGGCAGCGCCATCGACGAAACTGTCCACCTTGGGCAGCGTCACCGGCCGGCCCGCCCTGACAGCCGCACGGAGGCTTGCCCCCCCCAACGGCTCCACAAAACGGAACGTCGTCTCCGGCGAGGCTTCGCGCAGATAGCCCGTCACGCCGGAGGCAAGGCCGCCGCCGCCCACCGGCAGGATCACCATGTCGGGCGGGCTGTCGAGCTGGTCCATGATCTCCACACCGACCGAGGCCTGCCCCTCGATCACGTCGGCATCATCGAAAGGAGACAGGAAATACCCGTGGATTCCGGCGCAGAACTCCTTTGCCGCCGCCAGCGACTGGTCGAAATAGTCGCCCGTCAGTTCGATCGTCACATTGTCGCCGCCGAACATGCGGGTTTTTTCGATCTTCTGATCCGGCGTCGTCACCGGCATGAAGATCGTGCCCTGCACGCCGAAATGCCGACAGGCGAAGGCCACACCCTGTGCGTGGTTGCCCGCGCTCGCACAGACGAAATGCCCGCTGGTCGCGCCGGAAGCGATCACCTTGCGCATCGCATTGAAAGCGCCACGCAGCTTGTAGGACCGGACAGGGGTCAGATCCTCGCGCTTCAACCAAATATCCGCGTCATACCGCGCAGAGAGCAGTTCGTTGCGCAGAAGTGGTGTTTCCGGGAAGAGATCACGGAGCGCGGCGGTGGCGGAGCGGGCGGAGGCGGCGAAACTGGTCATGCCCCTTCGAATAGCGCTGGTGTTGCCGTACGTAAAGCGGCGTCAGGCGATCATTCCCTCACCGCCCAGAAGCGCGCTCATTCGACAATGAAGGCCACCCGGCGCGAAATCCATGACGACCTCGCCGCCAAAGGTGCCCAGCCCCGCCGCTATCAGCCCCGAGCCGCTCCCCTTTGTCAGCGGCTCGGAAACCGGTGGCCCGCCGCTTTCCCGCCAGTCAAATATGAAACACCGGCCTTCCGGGAGTGCCTCCATCTCCCAAGTGATGTTCACATGGCCATCGGCCACGGAGAATGCGCCGTGTTTGAGCGCATTTGTGCCCAGTTCATGCACGACGAGGGACAGACTCATCACGAGCTGCCCACCAAGCACGACATGCGGCCCGGTCAGGCTGTAGCGTGAGCTTTTCCCTTCGTCAGCTTCATCATACGGCGACAGGGCCGCGCGGACGACGGCAGCCACAGTGCTTTCCTCCGTCTCGGCACTGAGGAGCAGGTTCTGCGCCCGGCCGAGCGCCATCAGGCGACCGTCGATCACCTGCGCCGCCTCCCGCATGTCGCCGGCGCGGCGGATCGTCTGGGAGATCACCGCACGCACGACGGCAAGCTGGTTCTTCAGCCGGTGCGACAACTCGTTGGCAATGATCCGTTGCTGCTCCTCCTTCTCCCGGCGGTCGGTGACGTCGATCCCCTGGATGAGCAAGCCGCGCGCGCCGGTGATGGGATCGGCGAAGGGCTGATAGACGAAATCGACATAGTGGCGCGTCATCTCGGCATGGTCGTCATGCAGCAGGTCGATCGGCACATCGCGGCCCTCATAGGGCGTTCCGCTGGCGAAAACCCGGTCCATCAACCGGATGAACCCCTGTTGCGCGATCTCCGGCAGAGCCTCGGCGATAGGTTTGCCGATAATGCCGATGTCCTTACCGCACAGGAAAAGAAACCGCTCGTTAGCCAGCGTGAAGATATGATCGGGCCCCATGACCAGTGCCGTCCCGCCAGGAGAAAGACGCAGCGCCTCATAGAGCACTGCCCGCTCCTGCTCCTGCGCCCGCCGATGCCGTACCTGTTCGGTGGTCTCGTCGCAGGCACAGAACATACCCGCAACCTGCCCCAGCGCATCCCGGACCGGCGTGTAGGAGAAGGAAAAATGCGTCTCTTCCGGATAGCCGTTGCGATGCATCAGGAAGCAGATGTCGTCCATGTGGGTCGACCGCCCCCGGTAAGCGGCTTGCAGGATCGGGTAGACATCGTCCAGAATGTCAGCCCAGAGCACTTGGAAGGGGACGCCGATCGCAGGATGCCGTGCACCGCAGAGGAGGGCATAGGCGTCATTGTACAACATGATCTCCTGCGGGCCCCAGGCCACGAACATCGGCTGTCGGGAGCCGAGCATGACACCTACAAGCGTCCTGAGTTCTGTAGGCCATGTCTCGGGCGGTCCCAGCGGATTGGCGGACCAGTCAAGATCGCGCATAAGGCGCGCGCACTCCGTATCCGCCGAAAACATTGCTACCCCGCGCCAGCCTGCCCTGAAACACTAAAGGAGGAGCGCCCCGCTTCAAGCCCCGCTGACGCTTTTCCTTGAGCCTCGCGCTCAAAGGGCATAGACCCGCGCGGATTGTTGTTCGCCGGGGAAAATCCCAATGTCCGCACCGAAAAAAGTCGTCCTCGCCTATTCGGGCGGGCTCGATACGTCCATTATCCTCAAATGGCTCCAGACCGAGTATGGCTGCGAGGTCATCACCTTCACAGCCGATCTGGGTCAGGGCGAGGAGCTCGAGCCCGCGCGCCAGAAGGCAGAGATGCTGGGGATCAACCCCGCCAACATCTATATCGAAGACCTGCGCGAAGAATTCGTGCGCGATTACGTCTTCCCGATGTTCCGGGCGAATGCGCTCTATGAAGGCGAGTATCTGCTCGGCACTTCCATCGCGCGGCCGCTGATCGCACAGCGGCTGGTCCAGATCGCGGAGCAGACCGGGGCGGATGCCGTGGCCCATGGCGCCACTGGCAAGGGCAACGACCAGGTCCGGTTCGAGCTGTCGGCCTATGCGCTGAACCCGCATATCAAGGTGATTGCGCCCTGGCGGGAATGGTCGCTGACCAGCCGCACCAAGCTTCTGGAATTCGCCGAGGCGAACCAGATCCCGATCGCCAAGAACAAGCGGGGCGAAGCACCGTTCTCCGTCGATGCGAACCTGCTCCATACCTCCTCCGAGGGGCGGGTGCTGGAGAATCCGGGCGAGGAAGCACCGGGTTACGTCTATCAGCGCACCGTCGATCCCGAGGATGCGCCGAACGAGGCGGAGTATGTGGAGATCACCTTCGAGAAGGGCGATGCCGTCGCACTGAACGGCGAGCGGCTCAGCCCGGCCACCATCCTGACCCGGCTGAACGAGCTGGGCGGCAAGCATGGCGTCGGCCGTCTCGACATGGTGGAAAACCGTTTCGTCGGCATGAAGTCCCGCGGGATCTATGAAACTCCGGGCGGCACCATCCTGCTGGTCGCACACCGCGGGATCGAGCAGATCACCCTCGATTCCGGGTCGGGACACCTCAAGGATTCGATCATGCCCCGCTATGCGGAGCTGATCTACAATGGTTTCTGGTTCAGCCCGGAGCGCGAGATGCTTCAGGCACTCATCGACAAGAGCCAGGAGCATGTCTCCGGCACCGTGCGGGTGAAGCTCTACAAGGGTTCCGCGCGGACGGTGGCGCGCTGGTCCGACGAGTCGCTCTATTCGGAGGCGCATGTGACCTTCGAAGATGACGCGGGCGCCTATGACCAGAAGGACGCGGCGGGCTTTATCCGGCTGAATGCGCTGCGGTTGAAACTGCTCGCCACACGGAACGCGCGCGGCAACTGAGCCCCGCAGGATCCCCCGGGGAGGGCCGCACCGGCCCTCCCCCGCCCGGCTGAAATGCCGGAACATCCCCCCTCACAACACCACGGATCGCGCCGCCCGCCGCCTGCAAAGCGGGAGGGCAGAGCATTCAGCAGGCTGCTGAAAGGCCTTGAGGTTTGGGCTGGAGCGGAAATCCTTCTCAATCTGAGGGATTTCAGCCGGAAATCTGTACAATACGTAGCATTCCGGGGCAGATTTCCATTCCCACGAGGCTTCGGAATATTCCCGCAGGCTGGTGGAAAAGGCTTTTTGGCAAGTGGGGCGGAAGTGAGTCCCAATCTGACGAAACCCAGCCGGAAATCTATATGCTTCCGAGCGGATTTTCCGATTTCCGGCACATAGGCATGACGCTTCAGGACTTTTCCCGCGGCCCGCTAGAGCCCGCGCGCGGCCAGGAACGCCTCCACCTCCATGCGTGACGGCATGGCATCGCCGGCGCCGGGACGCCCGACCTGCATCGCGGCCGCCGCCGCCGCAAGGCGCATGGCGGTCTCCGGCGCGGCGCCTTCATCCAGCGCCGCGACCAGATAGCCCGCGAAGCAATCCCCAGCGCCGGTCGTATCCACCACATCGACGGAATGTGCAGCGACGGTCACGATCTCCTCCCCCTCCGTGATCCAGCTCGCACCGCGCGCGCCTTTCGTCACCACGATGTCGGGAACCCCCAGCGTGGCAAGAGGCTGTCCCAGAGCCTCCTCAAGCTGTTGCGCCTCCAGCTCGTTCAGGAGCAGGATGGAGAGATAGGGCAGAACGGCGCGCACGGCTTCCACCTCGAAAGGCGCGGCGGAATAGGCGACGCGGAGACCCTTTTCCCGACCCGCGCGGGCAGCGGCCTCCTGCGCGGAGGTTTCGTTCTGGATCAGCAGAAGGTCGCCCGGACGTGATTCGGCCAGCCCGTCCATCACCGCATGGGGGGGGATTTCGCGATTCGCGCCGGGGTGAATGACGATGATGTTCTCTCCATCCTCCGCCACCAGGATCACCGCATGGCCGGTGGCCTCCGCCCCGATCCCGACGCGCGACACATCCACCCCGGCGAGCGCCAGCCGCTTCAGCGTCCAGTCACCATCCTCGCCCACGGCGCCGATATGCAGCACACGCCCGCCCGCCCTCGCCGCGGCGACGGACTGGTTCGCACCCTTGCCGCCAAGCCCCGTCGCATAGGACAGAGCGGCCAGCGTCTCCCCCGGCGCGGGATGCCGCGGCAGGCGATAGACCTTGTCGATGTTGATCGAGCCCAGATTCCAGATTGTCATACCCGATAGATAGCGCGGCGGCGGACCGCCGTGAACGGGATTTCGCCTTTCCCCCGCCCGCGCCGGTTTGTAGGTTCCGCAGCCGGAAACAAGAGGAGAGACCGTGGCCAGCGACGATACCTCCGTCACGCCGATGATGGCACAATATCTGGAGATCAAGTCCGGGCATCCCGACGCCCTGCTGTTCTACCGGATGGGTGACTTCTACGAGATGTTCTTCGACGACGCCCGCCAGGCGGCAGTGGCCCTGGATATCGCGCTGACCAAGCGGGGCAAGCATCTGGGCGAGGATATCGCCATGTGCGGCGTGCCCGTCCACGCAGCGGAGAGCTATCTGCTCACGCTTATCCGCAAGGGCTTTCGCGTCGCCATCGCCGAGCAGATGGAAGACCCGGCGGAGGCGAAAAAGCGCGGCTCGAAATCCGTCGTGCGGCGGGAGATCGTGCGCCTCGTCACCCCCGGCACGCTGACGGAGGAGAGCCTGCTGGAGGCGCGGCGGCACAATTTCCTCGCTGCCTATGCCGAGATGCGGGAGGAGGGCGCGCTGGCCTATGTGGATATCTCCACCGGCGAACTGGGCGTGACCGCCTGCCCGCCCGTGCGGCTTGCGCCGGAGCTGGCCCGGCTCCGCCCGCGGGAGGTGCTGATCTCCGAAGTGCGGGAGGCGGAATGGGAGCCGGTTGTGGCGGAAGTCGGTGCGGTCGCCACGCCGCGCCCGCGCGCGAGCTTTGACAGCACGGCGGCGGAGCGGCGGCTGTGCGCGCTGTGGCGGGTGGCCTCGCTCGACGCGTTCGGAGCGTTTTCGCGGGTGGAGATCGCGGCGCTGGGGGCGCTCGTCGATTATCTCGACCTGACGCAGAAAGGGCGGATGCCGCTTCTCCGCCCGCCGGTGCGGGAGGAGGCGCGCCGCGCCATGCAGATCGACGCGGCGACGCGGCGGAACCTTGAACTGACGGAGGCGCTGTCCGGCGGGCGGGAGGGCTCCCTGCTCGCAGCCATCGACCGCACCATCACGGCGGGCGGCGCGCGGCTGCTGGAGCGGCGGCTTTCCAGCCCCTCCTGCGATCTGGGGGAAATCGCCTCCCGGCAGGAAGCGGTGCGGCTGCTGGTGGAGGATCGCGCGCTGGCGGACAGGCTGGCCGACAGGCTCCGCAAGGTGCCCGACATGGACCGCGCCCTGTCGCGGCTGGCGCTCGACCGGGGCGGACCGCGGGATCTGGCGGCGATCCGCAACGGCCTCGCGGAAGCGGAGGCCTTGGCCACGCTCCTTGCCGACAGCACGTCCAGCCGGCTCGCGGGGGCGGCCGGGGCCCTTCGCGGGCATGGCGCGCTGATCGAACTCCTGGACGCCGCGCTGATCGCCGAGCCACCGCTTCTTGCCCGCGATGGCGGTTTCGTGGCCACCGGGCAGGACGCGGAACTCGACGAGGCGCGCAAACTCCGGGACGAAGGGCGAAGCGTCATCGCCGGGATGCAGGCCGATTACGCCGCAGAAACCGGCATCTCCTCGCTGAAGATCAAGCACAACAACGTGCTGGGCTATTTCATCGAGACGACCGCCACCCATGCCGAAAGGATGCTGGCCCCGCCGCTCAACGCCCGCTTCATCCATCGCCAGACGACGGCCAGTCAGGTGCGGTTCACCACCGTGGACCTCGGCGGGCTGGAGACAAAGATTCTCAACGCCGGAAACCGGGCGCTGGAGATCGAGAAGCGGATCTTCGAGAGGCTGCGTCAGGCGGTCCTCGCCGCTGCGGGACCGATCGGGGAGGCCGCACGGGCGCTGGCGGAGATCGACCTCTCCGGAGGGCTCGCCCTTCTGGCGATAGAGGCGGACTGGGCCTTGCCGGTGGTGGACGCCTCGCGCGCCTTCCGGGTGGAGGGCGGGCGGCATCCGGTGGTGGAGCGGGCGCTCCGCAGGCAGGGCACGCCCTTCATCGCCAATGACTGTTCCCTCTCCGACGGGGGGGAGGGTGCGGCGATCTGGCTCGTCACCGGTCCGAACATGGCCGGGAAATCCACCTTCCTCCGGCAGAACGCGCTGATCGCCATTCTGGCTCAGGCGGGCGGTTATGTCCCGGCCCGCGCGGCGCATGTCGGGTTGGTCAGCCAGGTCTTCTCCCGCGTGGGCGCGGCGGATGATCTGGCACGCGGACGCTCCACCTTCATGGTGGAGATGGTGGAGACGGCGGCGATTCTCAATCAGGCGGATGACCGCGCGCTGGTCATTCTCGACGAGATCGGTCGGGGCACCGCAACATGGGACGGCCTTTCCATCGCCTGGGCGACCCTGGAGCATCTGCACGGGGTGAACCGTTGCCGGGCGCTTTTCGCCACGCATTACCACGAGATGACCGGACTTGCCGCGAAGCTGCCCGGGCTCACAAACGCGACCGTCGCCGTGAGGGAGTGGCAGGGGGAGGTGATCTTCCTGCACGAAGTGCGGGAGGGCGCGGCGGACCGGTCCTATGGCGTACAGGTCGCGCGTCTCGCAGGCTTGCCGCCTGTCGTGGTGGAACGTGCGCGGGTGCTGCTCGAGGCGCTGGAGAAGGGTGACCGCGAGGGCGGCGGCCATCGGCGCGCCATGGTGGAGGATCTGCCGCTCTTTGCCGCGCGGCCCGCACCGCCGGTCCCGGTCGAGGCGCCCGACGGGGTGAGGCGCGCGCTCGAGGAGATCGAACCCGACGCCCTCACCCCGCGCGAGGCGCTGGAGACCCTCTATCGGTTGAAGGCATTGCTGACCGCCGGCTGACGGCGCCCTTCCCGGGGCTTTGGCAAAGGCTGCCGCCGGGCGGGCCTGTTCAGGGGAGGCGTCCCGCCAGTCCCGTAGGGCGACCCGCAGCGTTCCGACCGGTGGTAGGTGGAAGCCCCGCCGCACCGGCAAGACCTGCGCTCCGGCAACGCTGCGTGCAGGACAGCCCGGCATCGTTCCGCAACAGGGCGGAATGGACCCGTCCTCTCGGCCCCTCCGCCCGACGCCGGAGGCCAAGGGCAGGCGGGTTCACGACAGGAAGAGGCGGTATGCCCCCGCCGCTACCCCGTCCGCCCGGCAAGCAGGCGGCAAGGCGCGGGGGACGCCCCCGCGACCCCCGGCGGAACGGATGCGCCAGCAGGCCGATGAAAGAATCCTGAAATGTCATGCCTACGGCCCGAAAATCGGAAAATCGGCCCGGAAATACCCGGAAGTATACCGATTTCGGATTTCGTCAGATGGCGAAGGATTTCCGCTCCAACACAGGCCAAAAAAGCCTTTTTCAGCCGCCTGCTAGGCCCTGTCCGTCTCGCGGCGATGAACGCGTAGCGGCGCCCAGGACTGGCTGACAGGCATCATCTCGATGCTGTTGAAGTTCAGATGCGGTGGTTGGGTGGCGAGCCAGTGGATCGTTTCGGCAATATCCTCCGGCTGGATCGGATCGGCCCCTTCATAAAGCGCGTCGTAGGCCGCCTGATTGCCGCGGGTGCGGATCATTGTGAACTCGCTCTCGCACAGCCCCGGCTCCAGCGACGTGACCCGGACCCCGGTGCCATGCAGATCGGCCCGCAGACCGAGCGAGAACTGCCGCACGAAAGCCTTGGTGGCGGCATAGACATTTCCCCCCGGATAGGGCCAGTGCGCGGCGATGGAGGAGAGGTTCACGATCATGCCCTTCCGCGCGATCAGCCCCGGCAGCAGCCTGTGCGTGACGGCGAGAAGACCCGACACGTTCGTCTCCACCATCGCCTGCCAGTCCGCGAGCGGCGGTTCCGGCGCTGGTGCGGTACCAAGCGCCATGCCCGCATTGTTCACCAGCAGGTCGATGGCGGCAAATGCGTCGGGCAGACTGTCCAGCGCCGCAGCGACGGCGGCAGGATCGGTGATGTCGAAGGCGAGGCCGTGGAAAGCCGGGCCGATCTCCCCGGCCAGCGCGCGGAGGCGCTCCTCCCTCCGGCCGGTGCCCACGACGGACCAGCCCGCGCGCGCAAAGCGGCGGGCGGTGGCCTGACCGAAACCGGCGGTCGCCCCGGTGATGAGGATGATGGGCATGGCTGTCTCCTTCCACGGATTGCGACCCGAGCTATTCCGCGAGACGGCGGGCAACACAAGCAAAAGCGGCCTCCCCCCCGACTGGTCCCCCGAGCGGTCCTGGCGGATGGTCCCGGCGGACGGTCCCCGCGGACGCTCCCCCGAACGCTCCCGGCAGATGGTCCCGTCGCTCAGGCCAGTATCGCCGCGAGGCGTCCGAAGCTGGCCGCCGTTCCATCCTGCGCCCGCTCCGCCAAAAAGGCATCAAGCGCGGGCCAGACGGCGATGGCGCGATCGACCAGCGGATCGGAGCCGGGCACATACAGCCCTGCCTGGATCATCATCTCTGCCCGGTCATAGGCGCCAAGGAGCCGCCGCGCCTCACCGATCAGCAAGTTCTCCTCAGCGCTCGCGGCGGCGGGCAGGCTGCGGGAGACGGAGCGCAGCAGGTCTATGGCCGGGAAGCGTCCGCGCTCGGCGATGCTGCGGTCCATCACCACGTGGCCGTCCAGCACGCCGCGCAGGATATCAGCCACCGGCTCCTCCATGTCGGACCCGGCAACAAGCACGCTGAAGATCGCGGTAATGTCGCCCGCGCCCCTCGGCCCCGGCCCCGCCCGCTCGGCCAATGCCGTGATCATCTGGCTGGTGGAGGGCGGGAAGCCCCGCAGGCTCGGCGGTTCGCCGGAAGCAAGCGCGATCTCCCGATGCGCCTCGGCATAGCGGGTGACCGAATCCATCAGGAGGAGTACCTGTTTGCCCGCGTCGCGGAAATGCTCCGCCACGGCCATCGCGGTCCAGGCCGCGCGGCGCCGGAGCAGGGGTGACTGGTCAGATGTCGCAGCGACGACCACCGCCCGCGCCATCCCGGCAGGCCCCAATACATGATCGACGAATTCGCGGACCTCGCGCCCCCGTTCACCCACCAGCCCGACCACCACCACATCGGCGGCAACATGGCGTGCCAGCGCCGCCAGCAACGTGGACTTGCCCACGCCCGACCCTGCGAAAAGCCCGATGCGCTGCCCGCGCACGAGGGGGAGCAGCGTGTTGAACACGGACAGACCCGTCTCCATGCGGGTGCCCAGCGGCCGGCGCAGGGCCGCGTCGGGCGGAGCGGCGGCATAGTCCCGCGCCCGTACCCCCGACCCCAGAGGCCGCCCGTCCAGGGGCTTGCCGGAGGCATCGACCAACCTGCCGATCCAGCTGTCATCCGGGGCGATGCCGCTCCCCTGCTCCCAGAGTACAAGGTCGCCGACCGCCAACCCTTCCGGCCGTTTCTCCGGCAGCACGCCCGCCCCCTCCTGCGTGAGCGAGACGATCTCGCCCGCCAGCCCCGCGCGGGGAAACTCTACCCGGTCACCCAGCGCAGCCCTTCGCGGCAGCCCGCCCACACCGATCAGCGCACCGCTGACGGAAACGACTCTTCCCACCGGACGGGTGACGGGAACGGCTGCGATTCTGGAAAGAAGGATTTCGGTGGGCGACATCGGATTCTCCTGCGGCTCTTACCATTCTTAAAGGAATCACTCTTAAAGCTTGGTTTCGCCGAGAGAGGGAGAAATGCCGATGTTCGAAAGACTTGCGCTGTCGCGACTCGCTGGCGCGCTCGCCAATCACGCCGCAGCCCGGCAGGCCATGGTGGCGGAGAACGTCGCCAATGCCGATACGCCCGGATACCGCGCCCGCGACCTGCGCCCTTTCGCCGAACTGGTCGAACGGGGCGACATGCCGATGGCCGTCACACGGGCGGGCCATCAGCCGGATGGGCTCTCCAGCCTCCGCAGCCCCGTGGACAAGGGAGGGGAGCCTGCGCCCAATGGCAATACCGTCTCGCTGGAGGGTGAGATGGTGACGGCGGCGGAGATACGTCACAGCCATGACCTCGCGCTCGCCGTCTATCGCAGCGCGGGCGGCATCATCCGCGCCAGCCTCGGGAAGGCGGGCTGATGGCGGACCTGAAGCAGATCCTCGCCGTCTCCTCCTCCGGGATGGAGGCGCAGGCCGGCAGGTTGCGCAACATCTCCCAAAATATCGCCAATGCCGATACGCCCGGCTACCGCCGCAAGACCGCCGCATTCGAAGCGGAAATGCGCGGCGCGGAGGCCGGGCAGGTGCATCTCTCCCGCACTAGGCTCGATCGCTCGGAACTTCAGCGCATCCATGACCCCGCACATCCGATGGCCGATGGCTCGGGCTACTACGATGGTTCCAACGTCGATCTGATGGTGGAGATCGCCGACGCACGTGAGGCCCAGCGCAGTTATGAGGCGAACCTGCGCATGTTCGATCAGGCCCGGCAGATGGCCTCCGCAGCGCTCGATCTTCTCCGCCGATAGGACAACAGATGGACCTGACCCCCTCCCTCGCCATCCGTGGCTATGACACCGCCCGAACCGCGACCCGCCCCGAACCGGGCGGCGCGAACGGCCTGCTCGGCGCCGCGCAGGACTTCGCCCGCGTGCTTTCAGAGGGCGAGCAGACGGCTGCCGCCGCCTTGAGCGGCAAGGCGGACGCCCACGCCCTGGTCCAGGCGCTCTCCGCCTCGCAGACGGCGGTGGAGACGGTCGTGGCCGTGCGGGACAAGGTGGTGGAGGCGTATCAGGAAATCCTCAGGATGCCGGTCTGATGGCGGATACGGTCCTTTACGACACGCTCCGGCAAGCGCTCTGGATCGCGGCGCTGACAGCCGCGCCGCTTCTGGGCGTGGCGCTTGTTACCGGTGTGGTGATCGGGCTCTTTCAGGCCCTCACCTCCGTGCAGGAGGCAACGCTGACCTTCGTGCCGAAGCTGGCCGCGATGCTCGTCGTCTTCTGGGTGTCGATGAGCTTCATGACCGAAACGCTGGTGAGCTTTTTCACCGACCGCATCGTGCCCCTGATCGCAGGAGGATAGGATGGACACCCCCGTTTATGTCGCCCTCACCCGCCAGCGTGGATTGACGCGCGAAATGGATGTGATCGCCAACAATATCGCCAATGCCTCCACCACCGGGTTCCGGCGCGAAGGGCTGGTGTTCTCCGAACATGTAAAGCGCTCGGGTCAGCCGGGAGAGGTGCTGTCCATGGCGACAGCCCATGGCCGCACCATCGACCCGCGCGCAGGCGCGATCGCGGCGACGGGGGGCACCTACGACTTCGCCATCGAGGGGGAGGGCTACTTCCTCGTTGAAACACCGGACGGTCAGGCGCTCACCCGCGCGGGTCACTTCACGCCGAATGCCGAAGGGGAGCTTGTGACGCCGGAGGGCGACCGGTTGCTCGACGAAGGCGGCGGCCCGGTTTTCGTGCCCGCGGAAGCCCGCTCCGTGACGCTGTCGCCGGATGGCACGCTCGCCGCGGATGGCACGCCGCTCACCCGCATCGGCCTGTGGCAGCCCGTCGATCCCGGCCGGAGCCAGCTGGCTGGCGCAAGGCTCCAGATCCCCGAAGGCGGTGCAGAACCCGTCGCGGAAGACGGAGCGCGCCTTCTGCAGGGCCACCTGGAAGGCTCCAACGTCAACCCGATCTCGGAGATCGCGCGGATGATCGCCGTCCAGCGCGCCTACGAGATGGGACAAAGCTTCCTCGAGATGGAGGACGGGCGCATCCGCGTCGTCGTCCAGACGCTCGGCCGATAGGAGAGAGATATGCGTGCACTTCAGATCGCCGCGACCGGCATGGCCGCCCAGCAGATGCGGGTGGAGGTCACGTCGAACAACCTCGCCAACATGAACACGACGGGCTACGCCGCCCGGCGGGCGGAATTCGCCGACCTGCATTATCAGCAGATGACACGCCCCGGAACCATCACCGCCGCCGACGGAACAATCGTGCCCGCAGGTGTGCAGCTCGGCCTCGGGGTCCGTCCTGCCGCGGTATCGGTGCAGATCGCCCAAGGCACCCTCTCGCAGACGGGGGGGGATCTCGACGTTGCCATCGAGGGGCGCGGCTACATCGAAGTCACACTGCCCTCCGGGCTGGCGGCCTACACGCGGGACGGGGGGCTCAAGCGCTCTGCCGAAGGGCTGATCGTCACAGCGGAGGGACATGAGGTCGCCCCGGGCATCACCATTCCCACCGATGCGCGGACGATCTCCATCAATGCGGCGGGAGAGGTCTATGCGTATTTCAGCGACAGGGTAGAGCCCGAGATGCTGGGCCAGATCACGCTTGCAGGTTTTTCCAACGAAAAGGGACTGGAGGCGATAGGCTCCAACCTGTTCACAGAAACGGAAGCCTCCGGCCCCGCGCTTCCCGGCAATCCCGGCGAGGACGGGTTGGGGACATTGCGGCAAGGATATCTGGAGAGCTCCACCGTCGATGCCGTGCGCGAAGTGACCCAGCTGATCGAGGCACAGCGCGGCTATGAACTGAATGCCAAGGTGATGACAGCGGCGGATCAGATGATGGCAGCGACGGCTCAGGTGCGCTGATGCGGCTGGCGGTTTTCCTTCTTCTGGCAGCTTCCCCTGCGGGAGCGGAGGCGCTGGTCGCGGCACATACGATCCGCGCGACAAGCGTCATCGCGCCGACCGATCTTGCGCTTTCGGCTGAGGTTGTGCCCGGCGCCCTCACCGATCCGGGCGAAGCCATCGGTTTCGAGGCCCGTGTTGCGATCTATGCAGGGCGCCCGATACGTCCCGGCGACATCGCACCGGCCGCCGTGGTGGAGCGCAATCAGATCGTGCCCCTTGCCTGGCGGAAAGGTGGGCTGCTCATTCGCGCCGAAGGCCGCGCGCTCGGCCGTGCCGCCCCGGGCGAGGATGTCCGTGTTCTCAATCTCGCCTCGCGCACCACAGTGACCGGCATCGCCGGCCCGGACGGGACTGTGCATGTCGGCGGCACCTCCAAGGATTACATGCAATGAAAAACCGCGTTCTGGCCACCATGGTTCTGCTCCCGCTGACCGCCGCCTGCGGGCGCATGGCAGAGGTCGGGCGCGCCCCCGCCTTCAAGCCGGTGGAGGACACCTATCAGATGCAGGCGATGTATGCGCTCCCCTCCCATACCGACGCACGGGAGGGACAGGCCCCCGCCGCCTCGCTCTGGAACGGAGGGCGCGAGTCGCTGCTGGGCGACAGGCGTGCGGGCATGCGGGGGGACATCCTGACAGTCGTGATCGAAATCGACGACCGGGCGGAGATTTCCAATACCACGGGCCGCTCCCGGCAGGGGTCCGACACGATGGGGATACCGCAGCTCTTCGGCCTCCCCCAGCGTCTGAACGAAAAGCTTCCCGAAGGGGCAGGCATGGCGGAGGCGATCTCCACCGGCTCTGCCAGCAACTACAAGGGCAACGGCTCCGTCAAACGGCAGGAGAAGCTCACCCTCCGCGTCGCGGCCACAGTGGTCGAGCGCCTGCCCAACGGTGTGCTGCGGATCGAGGGCAGCCAGGAGGTACGGGTGAACTTCGAGCTGCGGGAGCTTCTGGTGACGGGCTATGTCCGCCCCAATGACATCACCCGCCAGAACGAGATCGCCTACGACAAGATCGCGGGCGCCCGGATCGCCTATGGTGGGCGCGGTCAGATCACCGACGTTCAGCAGCCGCGCTACGGCCAGCAGATCAGCGACATCGTCCTGCCGTTCTGAGGGGAAACCATGAAGCGACTTCTTCTCCCGATCCTGCTCTGCGTCACCGGTCTTACCGGAGGGGTGGCCGCCGGCATAGCGTTCCGGCCAGCAGCGGTGGACGAGGAACCATCTCCGCCCCCGCCGGCGCTGCGCGACTATGCCCGGCTCAACAACCAGTTCGTAGTCCCGGTGATACGGCAAGGTGAAACGCGGGCGCTCATCGTGCTCTCCCTCAGCGTGGAAGTTCCGCAGGGCCGGAGCGATGTCGTACACCGTTATGAACCAAAGCTTCGGGATGCGCTTTTACAGGTTCTGTTCGATCACGCGAATACAGGCGGTTTCGACGGCGCCTTCACCGAAGGTGGCCCGATGATCGCGCTTCGTGCGGGATTGGGCGAGGCGGCAAGAGGCATCGTGGGGCCGGATGCTCTCGACGTGCTCGTCACCGACATCGTCCGGCAGGACAGCAGATAGCCACGGTCTTGCCCACGCCTCCCGCGGCAATGCCCGGCGGTTCCGTGGCGACAAGATGCCCGCTTCCGGCCGCGGATCGTGCAATCACTTGTCCTTCGCCGCGAGACGGGAAAGCCCATCCTTCTGACCAAAAGCCCGCGTTGCGCTCTCCCGCGCTTCCTCGATGCGCACGAGCCGGTTTGCCAACTCCATATTCAGCTTATCCAAGCGCTGTCTGACCCATACAGCGTGACTTTCGCCCAGCCGCTGATCGTCCCGGCGCGCCAGCAGCGCGCTATCGGCCAGATGCCGCATCTCGGATCGAAGCGTCTCCGCAGCCTCCGTCTCCCGACGGAGCGCGTTCAGCTTCAGATCGAGCCGGAGGCCCGCAAGGTGCTCCAGTCCAACCACATCCTTTTTCATGCACCCGTCCTCCGTGCGGCCCGCACGCGTTCGGCAAACCGGATCGCGATGGCGACCGCCCGGTAGTGCTCCGGCCGTATGCGTGCGCCGACCTCCACCGTCGCATGAAGCGCCCGGGCCGTGGGCGGATCGCTATGGATCGGGACACCATGTTCTGCCGCCGCGGCGCGGATACGGGCAGCCACCTCATCGACACCCTTGGCCAGACAGAGCGGGGGTCCGGGCTCGCTCCGCGACCATTTCAGCGCCACCGCATAATGTGTGGGATTGACGATCACCACGTCGGCCTTGGGCATATCCGCCATCATGCGGTTCGTAGCGAGCGCTTCCGCCTTGGCGCGACGTTGCTGACGGATGTGCGGGTCGCCCTCCTGCTCCTTCATCTCGTCCGTTACCTCCTTCCGCGTCATGCGATTGCGGCGGAGGAAATCGAAGCGCTGCCACAGGTAGTCCAGCACCGCGAAGACCACTGCGATCATCAGAATCGGGACGAGAAACGCCAGAAGAAGCTCTCCCAGCAAGCCTGCCCCTTGAGCAGGCGCCAGATGGGGTGCCGTCAGGAGAAGCGACATGCGGTCGGAAAGAAATACGCCGAGCAATCCCGCGATGAGAAGGAGCTTGATGAAACTTTTCAGGAATTCGACCAGCCCCGTGGGCCCAAATTTCTGCTTCGCATTCGCAAGGGGCGAGAGGCGTGAAAGTTTTGGCTCTATCTTGGATGGCGCAAAGATCATGGATCGTTGTGCAAGAGTCGCGAGCAGCACCAGCCCTGCCGGGAGAAGAAAAAAGGGAGCGATGGATCGGACGGCGGACAGCATGACACCAGACATGCCCCCTTCCGGAGTAGCGACGAGCCCTTCCGCCACCATGTCCGCCTGCCCCAGAAGCATGCTGCCGAGCGTTCCTATTCCATCGACCGCCGCGGGTCCTGAAAACAAGCCTGCCAGCAAGAGACCGCCGTAGGCTGCCGCCGTGCCGACATCGGCAGACCGGACGACCTCCCCCTTCCTGCGTGCATCGTCGAGCCGTTTCTGTGTCGGCTCATGTTCCTTTTCGGCATCGTCGCTCATGGCGTGCCGAACGGCGCGGAAAGGAATCCGGCGAACCGTCCGATCCAGATACCCAGCATGACGGGCGCGAGCAGCGCCAGAAGCACGATCCCGCCAAGCACCTGCGCAGGCGCACCGACAAGAGACACCATGAGCGACGGCATCGCGCGGTTGATCGCTCCGATTGCAAGGTTGTAAAGTGTGCCCCCGATCACGAACGGCAGGGCAAGGGAAAAGGCCAGCCCGAAGCTCTCCGCGATCAATGCCACTCCCCAACGGGTCATCTCCGCAGCAACAGGATGCCCCCCCGCGGGCAGCAGGTCGTAGGACAGGATAAGATATTCCGCAAAGCGCACGTGAAGTCCGATCGTCACGGCGAGAGCCAGACCCGCAACGGTCAGAAGATGGGATACGACCGGCTGCGGCTCGCCCACCGTGCCGAACATCTGGGCCAGCGAAATCGTCTGCGCGACGATAGCGCCCGCCGTCTGCAGGGCGAAAACAAAGAGCCGCAGCGCCGCGCCAAGCGCGAGACCGATCAGCGTCTCCGTCAGCAGCGGCAGGCCGAGAAGGGCCTTCTCCGTCGCGATCGGGGCCACCCTGTCGGCGACAGGCGGCAGAACGATCACCGTGAAGGCCACGGCCAGCGCCAGACGGATGCGGACCGGCACCGACTGCTCGCCGAAGGCCGGCAGGAACGCCATGGCCGCGCCGACGCGGAGGAAAACGGCAAAACCGGTGAGAAACATCTCCCGCAGGGAAAGGACCAGGTCCAGGAGTCCCGCGTCCAGCGTCATGCGGGAACCTGCCCGACGAGGGAGGGACGCGCGTCGAAGCCGATTTCGTCGAACGACAGGACGGGCGCGGAGAGGCCACGGGCGATCATCACCGTACGCAGGAACCGCCGCCGCAGCGGCGAGGTGATGACAGCGGCATGCACCCCCGTTTCCCCCGCCCGCGCCAGCTTTTCCGCGATGCCGTTGGCAAGCCGGTTGAACAGATCGGGCGGCAGGGCCACCTGCCCCCCTGTACCGCCGAGCTCATAGGTCGCGAAGCTCTGCTCCCACTCCGGGGCAAGCTGCACGAGGGGTATGGTTCCGTCAGGGCGACGCAACTCGGCCACGAGTTGAAACCCGAGGCGTTGGCGGACGTATTCGCAGACCGCCTCCGCATTCGGCAGGGCAGTCTTCGCCTCGGCTATCGTCTCGAGGATGACCGGCATGTTGCGGATCGAGACACGCTCCTCCAGCAGAAGCCTGAGCACAGAGAGCAGAAGGTCCATTGGCACACGCTCGGGGATCAGCTCGTCTATCAATCGGCGGTTGGCCTCCGCTCGCGCGCCGTCGGAAAGGTTGGTCATCTCGTCCAGTACCCGGCGAAGCTGGCGAAGCGTCAGCAGGCGACCGAAGTTCCGCTTGATGACCTCCAGCATGTGGGTTGCAAGCACCTCCGGCGGAGAGACGACCGTGGCACCGGCAATCGCGGCTTCCTCCTGCCGCGAAGGGAGAAGCCAGCGGGCGGGCGCGCCATAGACCGGCTCCCGCACATCATCCCCGGCCGGCATCAGCGCCTCCTCCGAGCCGCCGGGCATCAGGGCCAGAACCCTGTCCGCCTCCAACCCGTCGGCTGCCTGCTCCACGCCCTGAATGCGGATGCGATAGCCGCCCGGGGGCAACGTTGCATCATCCGTCAGCCGGATCTCCGGCAGGATAAGGCCGAATGTCGCGGCGACATGACGGCGCATGTTGCCGATGCGCGCATCCAGACCCGAAGCGGGATCGAGCACCATGGAAATCAGCGTGGGCGAGAATTCCACATGGATATCGTCCAGCTCCAGAATATCGCCCAGAGACTTCTCTGCCGGCTTCTCAACCGCTGCCGGCCCCTGCGCCGGCTTCGCGGCCCGCTTCTCCCGCCGGAAGCCGATCCAGGCGCAAAGACCAAGCAGCCCAGCCCCCGTCATGAAGGGCAGAAACGGCATGCCGGGAACAAGAGCAAAGAACGCCATCAACCCACCCACGGTGGCGAGTGCGGCGGGGTAACGTCCGAGTTGACCGAAGAAATCGAGGTTGACCGCGCCTTTGGAACCGCCGCGAGAGAGAAGCAGGGCGGCAGCGACGGAAACGATCACGGCTGGGATCTGTGACACGAGGCCATCGCCCACGGTCAGGATCGCATACGTCCGGAACGCGCCACCTATGTCCATGCCGTGAAGGCCGATGCCGACGGCCAGCCCCACACAGATGTTCAGGAGCGTGATGATGAGGCCCGCGACCGCATCGCCCTTCACGAATTTGGATGCCCCGTCGAGCGAGCCGAAGAACGTGGTTTCCGCCAGCTCCCGCTCCCGCCGCGCCTTGGCCTCCGCATGGTCGATGGCCCCCGCCGCCATGTCGCTGTCGATGGCGAGCTGCTTGCCCGGCATCCCGTCGAGCGCGAAACGCGCTCCGACCTCCGCCATGCGGCCCGCGCCCTTGGTGATGACCATGAAGTTGACGATCATGAGCACGCAGAAGATGACCACGCCCAGAAAGACGTTTCCGCCCATCACGAACATGGCGAACCCCTCTATCACGTGGCCCGCCGCCGCCGTGCCAGTATGACCCTGCCCGATGATGAGCTTGGTCGAGGAGACGTTGAGTGAGAGCCGCAGCAGAAGCGTGGCCAGCAGGATCGTCGGAAAAGCGGAAAAGTCGAGCGGCCGTTCGATGAACAGGGTGATGGTGAAGATCAGGATCGCCAGCGCGAAGGAGACCGCCAGCCCAATGTCCAGCACCAAGGCAGGCACAGGCAGCACCATCATCACGATCACAGCCATCAAGGCGACGGCAAGCAGGACGGTGGGATGGAAGACGAGTTTGAGGTCGAATTTCGCAGGCATGGCTTACTCCTGCGAGGGTGGGCCGATCAGCGGCCGGGAGGAGGGGGCGGAACCGGGAAACAATGAGCCACGCCGCCCGCGTTCGCCGCCCTGCAGCAGCGGGAACAGGTTCTGCCGGGGAACAGGCTCCCCGCCGTTCAGGGCGAGCACGATATCCGGTATGTCGGGGATGCCGTCCTCCGCCGCCAGACCGGCGCGGATCGTGTCGAACCGTTCGCGGTAGCGCGCGGCATATTCGGGCGTTCGGGAATGGAACGCACCCGCCGCCGCGCTCCATGACCCGAATTCCCCGTGCAGCTCCGACAGGAAGCGCGCGGCATAGAGCGCGTTGCCGAGAGGATCGAACATCTCCTCCACCGTGTCGAACGCATCGCCGTGCCAGCGGTAGTTGATCTGGAAACACCCGACATCGAAGGACCGCGCGCCGCGGGCGAACTCCTGCCGGACATAGGCGAGCGCCGCCTCCGGCGTGTCGAACCAGCGCCCCTCGCCCTCCATGTTCACGGTCCAGGGCCATGACTGGAAGCGCCCGCCCTGCCGCCTGCCGGTCTCCGTGAGGGAAATGGCGCGGAGGACGGAAGCGGGAACGCCGCTCTGACGCGACGCGACCAGCGCCGCCTGTTCACAGACCGTCGCCGGATCGGCAACGGGAAGCCCGGCGACTGGGTTCGACAGAAGGAGCAGCAGGAACAGAAGAAAGCGCGCCATGGATCCCGCCCGGTTGGGGTTCTGGGATCAGGCTAGGGGAAGTTCCTTGAGATTTGGTAACCACCCCGATAGAAAACGCGGCCCCTGCGAGGAGCCGCGTGGGAAGGGACTCACCCCTTCTTCAGAACCCGGTTGCCCAGCGTTTCCGCGATCTGAACGGCGTTCAGCGCGGCGCCCTTGCGCAGGTTGTCAGAGACGCACCAGAGATTGATGCCGTTCTCGATGGTCGAATCCTGCCGGATTCGGCTGATGTAGGTCGCGTATTCGCCGACCGATTCGATCGGCGTGACGTAGCCACCCGGCTCCCGCTTGTCGACGACGAGAATCCCCGGCGCCTCGCGGAGGATGTCGCGCGCCTCGTCCTCGTCGAGGAATTCCTCGAACTCGATGTTGATGGACTCGGAATGGCCGACAAAGACCGGAACCCGGACGCAGGTCGCCGTCACCCGCACCTTCGGATCAAGGATCTTCTTGGTCTCCGCCACCATCTTCCACTCTTCCTTGGTGGTGCCGTCTTCCATGAAGACGTCGATATGCGGGATCACGTTGAAGGCGATCTGCTTGGTGAATTTCGACGGCGCCACTTCCTGACCGGGGACATAGAGGCCCTTGGTCTGGTCCCAGAGCTCGTCGATGCCCGCCTTGCCCGCGCCGGAAACCGACTGGTAGGTGGAAACCACGACCCGCTTGATCCGCGCGCGGTCATGCAGCGGCTTGAGCGCCACTACCATCTGCGCGGTGGAGCAGTTGGGGTTCGCGATGATCATCTTGTTGCGGTAGTCCTCCACCGCCTCCGGGTTCACTTCCGGCACGACCAGCGGAACCTCCGGGTCGTAGCGGTAGAGCGAGGAGTTGTCGATGACGACGCAACCCGCCGCGGCAGCCCGCGGCGCGTAGATCTTGGTCGCATCCGAGCCGATGGCGAAGAGCGCGATGTCCCAGCCTTCGAAGTCGAACGTGTCGAGATCCTTCGTCTTGAGCGTCTTGTCCCCGAAGCTGACCTCCGTTCCCAGCGACTTGCGCGAGGCAAGCGCGGTAATCTCGTCGATGGGGAATTCCCGCTCGGCGAGGATGTTCAGCATTTCGCGGCCCACGTTACCGGTGGCGCCCGCGACGACGACCCTGTAGCCCATCCGGACCTCCTGTCTGTCAAGGGACCCGGTCCCTTAGCCTAAAGGGGAGAAGGTGGAAAGGGCTTTGGTGGTTCCGGGGGCGATTCCGGCTGGCGTGTATCGGCGACGGGGGGTGCGTCCTCCGCCGACATGTTGAGTGCGGCGGCCATGAGCGCGCGGGTGTAGTCGGTCTTCGGCGCGGCGAAAATCTCTGCCGCCGGACCTTCCTCCACCACATCGCCCGCGCGCATCACCATGACCTTGTGCGACAGCGCCCGCACCACCCGCAGGTCATGGCTGATGAACAGATAGGCGAGGCGGTGCTTCTGCTGCAGCCCGCGCAGCAGATCCACGATCTGCACCTGCACCGTCATGTCGAGCGCGGAGGTCGGCTCGTCCAGCACGACGAGGCGGGGCCGCAGGATCATCGCGCGTGCTATGGCGATCCGCTGCCGCTGGCCACCGGAGAATTCGTGCGGATAGCGATACATGGACTCGGGCGGTAGCCCCACCTCCTCCATGATCTCCGCAACGCGGCCGTGACGCTCTGACGTGGACAGGGTGCCATGCACGCCCAGGCCCTCGGCGATGATCTGCTCCACCGTCATGCGGGGGGAGAGACTGCCGTAGGGATCCTGAAACACGATCTGCATGTCGCGGCGCACCGCCCGCATCTGCCGCGAGCGCCAGCCCTGGATGTTGCGCCCCAGAAACACGATCGGCCCTTCGGAGGAGATGAGCCGCAGGATGGCGAGGGCGAGCGTCGTCTTGCCGGAGCCGGATTCACCCACCACCCCGAGCGTTTCCCCCTCACGGACGGAGAGGCTGGCGCTGTTGACCGCCTTCACATGGCCAGTGATCTTGCGAAGAAAACCCCGGTGTATCGGAAACCAGACGCGGAGCGCGTCCGTCCTCAGCAGCTCCTCTGCGCCCTCCGGCACCGCGGCGGGGCGCCCCTTCGGCTCGGCGGCGAGGAGCTTCTGCGTATAAGGATGCTGCGGATCGGCAAAGACCACTGCCGTGGGGCCGGTCTCCACGATCTCGCCGTCCTTCATCACGCAGACCCGGTCAGCAATCCGCCGCACGATGCCGAGGTCATGGGTGATGAACAGCATGCTCAACCCCTCCTCGCGCTTCAGTTCCGACAGAAGATCGAGGATCTGCGCCTGAATCGTCACGTCGAGGGCGGTCGTGGGCTCGTCCGCGATGAGCAGCTCCGGCCCGTTGGCGAGCGCCATGGCGATCATCACCCGCTGCCGCTGCCCGCCCGAAAGCTGGTGGGGATAGGCATCCAGCCGGCTCTCCGGGTCGCGGAGTCCGACCTTGCGCAGAAGTTCGAGCACACGCGCCCGCGCGGCGGAGCCGGAGAGGTTCTGGTGGAGCGACAGGCTTTCCGTGATCTGCTTTTCGATGGTGTGCAGCGGGTTCAGCGATGTCATCGGCTCCTGAAAGATGAAGCTGATATCGTTGCCCCGCACATCCCGCAGCTTCGCCTCCGGCGCGCCGCGAAGTTCCTCGCCCTTGTAGCGGATGCTGCCCGTCACCTCCGCGCTGTCGGGCAGGAGCGAGACGGTGGAAAGCGCGGTGACCGACTTGCCCGAACCGGATTCGCCTACCAGCGCCACCGTCTCTCCCCGCCCCACGGTGTAGGAGACGCCGCGCACGGCCTCATGCACCCGTCCGTCCTGCACGAAGCGGACATGAAGATCGCGGACATCAAGGACGGGATCGCTCACCGGAAGGTCTTTCTGGGGTCGAAGGCATCCCGCACGCCTTCAAAGATGAAGATGAGCAGGGACAGCATTATCGCGAAGGTGAAGAAGGCGGTGAAGGCAAGCCACGGCGCCTGAAGGTTGTCCTTGGCCTGCTGGGTCAACTCTCCCAGCGACGGATAGGAGGAGGGCAGCCCGAAGCCCAGGAAGTCCAGCGCGGCCAGCGACCCGATGGTGCCCGTGATGATGAACGGCAACATGGTGACGGTCGCGACCATGGCGTTCGGGAGCACGTGGCGGAACATGATCTTGCCGTCGGAGACGCCGAGCGCGCGGGCTGCGCGGACATATTCGAAGTTCCGCGCCCGCAGGAATTCCGCCCGGACGACCCCCACCAGCGCCGTCCAGCCGAAGGCGGTCATCAGAATCACGAGCAGCCAGAAATTCATCTGCCAGATCGCGCCCACGATGATGATGATGTAAAGGCTGGGCGTCGCTCCCCAGATCTCGATGATCCGCTGAAAGCTCAGGTCGATCCAGCCGCCGAAATAGCCCTGCACGGCGCCGGAGGCGATGCCGATCACCGTCGTGGCGAAAGTCACCACCAGCGCAAAGATCACCGACAGGCGGATGCCGTAGATCACCCGGGCCAGCACGTCCCGCGCGGTATCGTCGGTGCCCAGCCAGTGCTGGCCATCCGGTGCGGAAGGTGCGGTGCCCTGAATGTCGTTCACGGTGTTGTAGCTGTAGGGAATGACCGGCCAGATCATCCAGCCCTTCTGCACGGGCGTGCCGTCCACCGCGCCGGTGGCACGCGCCTCCGCCATCGCGGCGGCAGGGTCATCCCAGCAGACTTCCGCCCCGCCGGTCGCGATCAGGCACTGCACCTCCGGGTCGCGATAGACGGCCTCGGTGGCGAAGTCGCCGCCGAAGGTCGTCTCCGGGTAGAAGCGCATCACCGGCACGAAAAGCTCCCCCCGGTAGCTCACCAGCAGGGGCTTGTCATTGGCAACGAATTCCGCGCAGAGCGCGATGAGGAAAAGGACCGAAAAGATCACCAGCGCCCAGGAGGCACGCCGGTTGGCCCGGAAGGTCCGCCAGCGGCGGCGGGTTAGCTCTGAGACTGCCATCACTCAGGTCTCACGTGATTCGAAGTCGATGCGAGGGTCGATCCAGACATAGGTCAGATCCGACAGCAGCCCGAGGATCAACCCGATCAGCCCGAACACATAGAGCGTGGCGAACATGACGGGGTAATCCCGCGACACTGCCGCCTCGAACCCCAGCCGTCCCAGCCCGTCGAGCGAAAAGATCGTCTCGATAATCAGGCTGCCGCCGAAGAACACCGATACGAACAGCGCCGGAAAGCCAGCGATCACGATCAGCATCGCGTTGCGGAACACATGGCCATAAAGCACCCGCCGCTCCGGCAGGCCCTTGGCCCGTGCCGTCATGACATACTGCTTCTTGATCTCATCCAGAAAGGAGTTCTTCGTCAGCAATGTCAGCGTGGCGAAGCTGGAGATGGTGGAGGCGATGACCGGCAACGTGATGTGCCAGAGATAGTCCAGCACCTTGCCGACGAGCGAAAGCTGATCCCAGTTGTCCGAGGTCAGCCCGCGGAGCGGAAACCACTGCCAGTAGGAGCCGCCCGCGAACAGCACGAGCAGGAGCACCGCAAACAGGAAACCGGGGATCGCATAACCCACGATGATGAGGCCGGATGTCCATGTGTCGAACGGGGAGCCATCCTTCACCGCCTTGCGGATGCCAAGCGGGATGGAGATGAGATACGCGATCAGCGTGGACCACAGGCCAAGCGAGATCGAAACCGGCATCTTCTCCAGCACCAGATCGACCACGGAGATGGAGCGGAAGTAGCTCTCGCCGAAATCGAAGCGCAGGTAGGACCACATCATGTCGAGGAACCGCTGGAGCGGCGGCTTGTCGAAGCCGAACTGCTTCTCCAGATCGGCGATGAAGTCGGGCGGCAGGCCGCGGGCACCGAGATAGCGGTCGTCCCCCCCGGCGTTGCCCGCCGAAAGCTGCCCGGCCCCGGCATCGCCGCCTCCGCCCGAGATGGAGGAGAACACATCCCCTCCGCCCCGGACCTGCGCGATGATCTGCTCGATCGGGCCGCCCGGCACGAACTGCACCAGAGTGAAGTTGATGACCATGATCCCGATGAGCGTCGGGATCATCAGCAGGAGGCGGCGAAGGATATAGGCAGCCATCTTAGCGGAGCGCGCCCTGTGCCTTCAGCCGGCCGAGCTTTGCCTCGTCCATCCACCACATGCCGTCCCCGCGGGAATAGGGCGGCTTTTCCGGAGGCTTGCCGAACACATCCCAATAGGCGATCAGATATTTGCCGGAGTACCAGTTCGGCACCCAGATCTGCTTGGAGCGGAGCACCCGATCCAGCGCCTTCGCACGGGCGTCCAGTTCTTCGCGCGTTTTCGACTGGATGACCTTTTCGATCAGCGCATCCACCACCGGGTCGGCCACCCCCGAGAGGTTGGCCGAATCCGGTGTCGTCGCGGCTTCGGCGGAGAAAAGTTGGCGAAGTTCGATGGAAGGGCTGAGTGACATGACGAACCGCCCGCTCAATATATCGTAGTCGAAATCCTTCTGCCGCTGCTGCATCTGGGCGCTGTCGATCCGCGTCAGGCGGGCATCCACACCGATGCGGCGCAGGTTCTGGATATAGGGGTTCAGCACGCGGTCCATGGAGGTGCCGTCCTCGATGAATTCCAGCGTCAGCCGCTCTCCCTTGGCGTTCTGACGCATCCCGTCACCGCCGACAGACCAGCCCGCCTCGTCCAGAAGCTGCGAGGCGCGGCGCATGTTGCCACGGTCGAGCTGCTGCTTGCCGGAGACCGGCGGCTCGAAGGCGGGTGCAGTGAAGATTTCCGGGGGAAGCTGGTCGCGGAACTCCTCCAGCACGGCGAGTTCCTCCCCCTCCGGCAGCCCCTCGGCCTGCATGGGAGAATTCTCGAAGAAACTGTCCGTGCGTTTGTAGAGGCCGTAGAACAGCGTCTCGTTCGTCCATTCGAAGTTGAACATCAGGCCGATGGCCTCGCGCACACGCGGATCCTGAAACTTCTCGCGACGAAGGTTGAACCAGAAGCCCTGCGTGCCCGAGGGCGTCGCATCCTCCAGTTCCTCTCGCTTCACCCAGCCGCGCTCGACGGCGGGGAAATTGTAGCCCGTGGCCCAGAGGAGGGAGAAGAACTCCTGCTGGTAGAGGTACTGGCCGACCTTGAATGCCTCGAAGGCGGCATTGTTATCGGCGAAATACTGATAGGTGTAGCAATCGAAATTCGCCATGCCGACGTTCACCGGCAAATCCTTCGCCCAGTAATCCGGGTTCCGGCAATAGGTGATGGATCGACCGGGCTGCGCATCCTTGACCAGGAACTGCCCCGACCCGACGGGCGGGGTCATCGTGGACTGAGCAAAATCCACCGTGTCATAATAATGCTTCGGCAGGATCGACAGTCCGCCCGCCAGCATCGGCAGATCGCGCGTAGCCGCGCCCTCCTTGAAGGTGAATTTCACCCGGTGCGGGTCCAGCGCCTCGACATTCTCGATATCGCGGAGAGAGATGCGATAGGCAGGCGAGCCCTTCTCCAGCAGCACCTTCCAGGTAAAGACCACGTCCTCCGCCGTGATCGGCTGACCGTCGGAAAATGTCGCCTCCGGCCGCATGGTGAAGGTCACCCAGGAGCGGTCCTCCGGGTACTCGACGCCCGAGGCCACCAGCCCATAGGCGGCATCGGGATCGTCCGGTGCGCCGGAAAGCAGGCTGTCATAGAGCAGCCCCAGCCCCTGCGCCGGGTTGCCCTTCAGCACAAAGGCGTTCAGGCTGTCGAAGGTCTGGCTCGCTCCCGTACCCCGGAAGGTCATCGTGCCTCCCTTGGGCGCCTCCGGGTTCACGAAGTCGAAATGCTTGAAATCCGCGGGATATTTCAGATCGCCGAATGTGGAGATCCCGTAGGAGGTGATGACCTTCTGCTCTTGCGCCGCAGTCATCGAAGGGGAGAGCGCCAGAAACGGCAGTGTCAGGAGCAGGACGCGGGAGGAAATCGCAGACGAATTCCGTCCGGCGATAATAGTTGTCCTCGGGTCAGCCGGCATCCTGTCCTCCGATCAGCATCGTTCCGCGCCAGCTAAGGGCGCAAGCGGCAAAGTTTCAAGTTGCGATTGCGTGAGAGACTGCGCCTTCCGGCAGGATAGACGGAAAACCGACCACATACATCCCAAAGCGGCAGCCCTGAGCCGGCGGTGTCTGGATGACGTCACCAGTGCCGCCTTCGATGTTCCGCAACCAATGCCACAGCCGCAATGCCAGGATCGACTTTCGGCGCCAGAGGCAGGCGAATGCCATCTATGGCTCGGTCACCGACCCGGTGGCACGGCTCTGCAGAAAGTACCCGGAGCCGGCGCAATGCTGTGCGTTTTCTCCCGCTCTCCCGCTCTCCCACTCTCCCGCTCTCCCGCTCTCCCGCTCTCCCGCTCTCCCGCTCTCCCGCTCTCCCGCTCTCCCGCTCTCCCGCTCTCCCGCTCTCCCGCTCTCCCGCTCTCCCGCTCTCCCGCTCTCCCGCTCTCCCGCTCTCCCGCTCTCCCGCTCTCCCGCTCTCCCGCTCTCCCGCTCTCCCGCTCTCCCGCTCTCCCGCTCTCCCGCTCTCCCGCTCTCCCGCTCTCCCGCTCTCCCGCTCTCCCGCTCTCCCGCTCTCCCGCTCTCCCGCTCTCCCGCTCTCCCGCTCTCCCGCTCTCCCGCTCTCCCGCTCTCCCGCTCTCCCGCTCTCCCGCTCTCCCGCTCTCCCGCTCTCCCGCTCTCCCGCTCTCCCGCTCTCCCGCTCTCCCGCTCTCCCGCTCTCCCGCTCTCCCGCTCTCCCGCTCTCCCGCTCTCCCGCTCTGACGGGTGCTGCCGCATCACCTTTTCCGCAAGTGTCCATGGAGGGCCGGCGGCGCATGGGGCGGATGTGGGTCCGGTTTCCGCCACGACGGCGGCGCCTTGCAAAGAAAATGTCTGGGGCAACGTCTGACCTACGGGCGTGGACGGGAACACCACCCCACCCGAAGGCGGGATCACGGCTCAGTGACGCACCGCCAGTACAAATGGAAAAGGCCGGCGCAAGCCGGCCTGTCTCGTGCCTTCACATGGAGGCGGGATCAGTGCGGCAACGATTCCAGATAGGCGATGAGGTCGACACGCTCCTTGATGCGCGGCAACCCGACGAAGGACATCTTGGTGCCCGGCACGTCGCCCTTGGGATTGGCAAGGAACTCGCTCAGTTTTTCAGGCGTCCACTCGCCGCCATGTGTCTTCATCGCGTCCGAATAGCCGAAGCCGTCCACGGAACCGACCGGGCGGCCGACCACGCCGTCCAGATGCGGGCCGGTGGCATTGGCACCATCGATCTTGTGGCAGGCGCGGCATTTTGCGAACACCCTCTCGCCCGCGGCAGCATCGGCGGTGGCGAAGACCTCCTCGAACGGCGGCTCATCGGAGGCGGCGGCAGCGCCCGCACCTTCCTCCGCACCCGTGTCGATCACATAGGCGGCGTGTTCATCACCATGACCGCCTCCCATGGAGAACAGGGCGCTGGCGGCCCAGTTCGACAGCAGCAGGATGAGCAGGGCCCCGCAGAGCGCGGCAACGGTCTTGGTCACGGTCATCTGGTCGAACATCTGGCCCCCCCGGCTGGTGTCTCGTTCGGTCTTAGCCGCTTCCGTTCGAAGTTTTCAAGGTGTAGTTACCACGCGCCGGGGCGGTGTGTCCCGCCAGCCCTCAGAAGACCTCACAGAGCAAGCCTCAGAATTCCGGGAGAAACCATGCGGGGAAAGATCGCCTTTCAGGGTGAGCCGGGAGCCTACTCCCACCAGGCCTGTCGGCAGGCGCGGCCGGATATGGAGCCGATGCCATGTCGGACCTTCGAGGATGCGATGGAGGCGGTCCGCCAGGGGGAAGCGGATCTGGCCATGCTCCCGGTGGAAAATTCCACCTACGGACGCGTGGCGGACATGCATAGTCTGTTGCCACAGAGCGGGCTTCATATCGTGGACGAGGCCTTCGTGCGCGTTCACATCAGCCTGCTTGGCGTGCCCGGCACAAAGATCGGGAATATCCGGCAAGCGATGAGCCATACCGTGTTGCTGGGCCAGTGCAGGGATTTCCTGCGCGCTCACAGCATCCAGTCGCTGACCGGCGCCGATACGGCGGGCTCTGCGATGAAGGTCGCGGAAATGGGCAATCCCGCCATCGGGGCGCTCGCATCGGAACTCGCAGGCGAGATCTACGGGCTCGACGTGCTGGCCAGGGAAATCGAGGACCAGCAGAACAACACCACGCGCTTCCTCGTCATGTCCCGCGAACTGGACCTGACGCGCCGGGGAACGGCCGGGATGATCACGACCTTCATGTTCCGCGTCCGCAACATCCCCGCCGCGCTCTACAAGGCGATGGGCGGCTTCGCGACGAATGGCGTCAACATGACGAAGCTGGAAAGCTACATGGTCAACGGCTCCTTCACTGCCACGCAATTCTACGCCGACGTGGAGGGACACCCCGAAGATCGGAACGTGCAGCTCGCCTTCGACGAGCTTCGCTATTTCACCACGGAAATGTCGCTTGTCGGCGTGTACCCGGCAGATTCGCGTCGGCGGTGACGAGAGCTGACGGGTCTTTTGGCTCTCGCGGCATTCCCTTCGTGCTCGACAGATCGGCGGGTGCCGTCGCGATCATTGAGGTCGGGAACATGTAGAGAGCCAGCAGGCGTGCGTCCAGGCCGGTCCCCCGGTCACGGGATCGGGGGATCGGGGGATCGGCCTGCGAGCCGGGGCGGGCAGCCCGCTTCCACCCCCGGAGAACGGCGGTTTCCAACTCGTTTTCGGCAGAGCATTCCGCGGCGCCCTGAGGCGAAGATTTTCCCCACATTGCCGAAGAGCACCCCGGAAAACCCAGTTTCGGGCATGTGACTGGATAGATTTCAGGCTTTCAACGCGGATCCTGACAGGCAACGCACACAAGTAAGTGCGCGATTTTTTCCAGCAGCCCGTCAAGGCCATGTTCCGCTGGTCTCCGGTGGAACACAGGCTGTGAGGAGAGGCGCCCTCTGGCGAGGCCCGGGGCGCGCCGCCGCCCGAGCCTCCCTACCGGTATCAATTGTCGGATTCCCTCGAGGATGCACATGCTGCTAGGTGAAACGGTGTGCTGCCTTTTGTGAAACACCGGCTCCCCGGGCACGATACGGAGAGAGGCTTTCAGCTCGGCGGGGGAGCAGGAATCGTTCGACATCCAGCCAGCAATCTGCCCAGTCAGGTGATCCACGGTCCGCCTTCCATGGACATGATGCTTCAAAAGTTTCTCAACAGGCAGCCAGATTCGGAAGGCCGGGAGGCGGTGCCTGAAAACGCGAAATCCGCCGCCCGCCGCGGAAACCCGAGGCAAGCCTTGCAACAACCCCTGCAGTTACTACCACCCCAATTAGCAGGCCGCTGAAAAGCACTCCACGATTCCCCTGAGGCGCAGATCTTTCCCACACTGTTGAGATGCGCCCCGGAAACCGCCAGTTTGGCCCATGACGGGACAGATTTTCTGCTTTCGACGCAAGTCCGGGGCAGGTGCCCGACTTTTTCAGCAGCCTGTTACGACCATCCCCGTCTTCGAACCTCGCGACGGAACCGTATTCCCCCGCAGCCGCCAGCCGGAGCTGTTTTCCTTCTTCCCACTTCGAGGATCGTGGCGGCGCCAGCCGATCCAGAGCGACCCCCGAACAGGGCATGCCGCGCGGCGGCAGCCCGGTCAGATTACCCAGCGACGATGGACTCTAGTCCAGCCGGTCCTCCATCCAGCGATGGATGAGGAAATGCGCGATCGCTCCCTCCCGCGCGGGGCGAATTGCGGGATTGGCACCGGACAGCACATCCACCATCTCCTGCCGTGAAACCCAGCGCGCGTCCTCTATTTCCGCCGGGTCGATTTCTATGGCATCCGATAGAGCCTCTCCCCGGCAGCCGATCATCAGCGAAGCGGGGAAGGGCCAGGGCTGGCTCGCAAGATATTGCACCGCGCCGACGCGGACGCCCGCCTCCTCCAGCACCTCGCGGCGGACCGCGGCCTCCACCGTCTCGCCGGGTTCGATGAATCCCGCGAGCAGCGAATACATCCCCTGCGGCCAGGCGGCGCTCCGCCCCAGCAGCACACGATCTCCCCGCGTGATGAGCATGATGACCACGGGATCGGTGCGCGGATACTGCTCCGCCCGGCAGTTCGGGCAACGCCGGATCCAGCCCCCCATCGCGGGTTCGGAGGCATGGCCGCAGCGCGGGCAGAAGCCATGTGTCGCGTGCCAGCCGAAAAGCGCGCGGGCGGTGGCTGCGATCTCCGCCTCCCGGCGGGTGAGGCGGGTCATCACCGCGCGCAGTTCGACGAAACGGCTGTCGGCGGGAAGCGCGGGATGGCGCTGCTCCCGTGGATCAAGAAAGGCGGCATTGGCGGCGGCATCGGCGATGTCGGGTGACCAGGCGGAAATATCGGCCCCGAACCACGGCACGCCGTCGTCAAGGCCGAGCAGCGTCGGTGCTCCCCCGGCTTCCGCCAGTGCAGGATGGCCCGGCGACACGGTGACCAGCCCCATCTCTCCGGCCGGCCCTGCCTCCACAACCGGCACGAGGCCTTGCCACAGTGGCAGAACCCGCGCATCCGGCCTTTTCAGCAGCGCCGCCAGCGCGTCCGGCTTCGCCCTGAGACCGGAGGCCCTGTCGAGCCCCGCGCTTCCAAAAGTCACATCTTCCGCATCCCGCATTTCTGCCTCCCGCCGCCGTCAGACATCCGGCCGACTGCCAGTTTCGCTCATTGGATCGCATGCCGCCGGTGCCACCGCAAGCTGCACAAAAACACGGCATTCATGGAAATTAAACAATTACAAGTTGTAATTTCTCGGTTATACCTGCGGTGGCGATCCTCCGCCGTTGGCGGGAACGCGGTATGCGGCCTACCACTGATGATGCTAGGATCACCCTGTCTAAAGCGGAGGTGGGCATGCGGCAGGGCACAGATTTCACGATGACCCGTCGGAGATTTCTGGCGGGAACGGCAGGAACCGGTTTGATCGCTCTGCACCCTTTCTCCCTTCAGGCCGCCACCAACCAGGCGCATCTGCGGATCCTCGAGACGACGGATCTTCACGTCCACATCTACCCCTATGACTATTATGCAGACCGGGCGTCCGACACCGTCGGGCTGGCGCGCACCGCCGCGCTGATCGAGGCCGTCCGGGCAGAGGCCACGAACACGATCCTGCTGGACAACGGCGACTTCCTTCAGGGCAACCCGATGGGCGACTACATCGCCTATGAGCGGGGCATGCGGCAGGGCGACGTGCACCCCGTGATCGCGGCGATGAATGCTGTCGGCTACGACGCGGGGACCCTGGGAAACCACGAGTTCAACTATGGGCTGGAGTTTCTGGAGCGGACGCTTGCGGGGGCGGACTTCCCGGTGATCTCCGCCAATGTTGCGAAACGGCAGGGCGCGGGACCGCGGGGAGACCAGACACTGATCCCCCCCTATGTCATTCTCGACCGCATTGTGAGGGACGGCTCCGGGCAGACCATCCCCATCCGCATCGGGCTGATCGGTTTCGTGCCGCCGCAGATCCTGAAATGGGACCGCAAGCACCTGGAGGGCCGGGTCGAGACGCGCGACATCGTCGAGGCAGCGGAAGCATGGTTGCCGGAGATGAAAGAGGCGGGGGCCGATATCATCGTCGCGCTATCCCATTCGGGCATCGGGACGGCGGAGCGGTCCGATGGAATGGAGAATGCCTCCACCCCCCTCGCCGCCCTGCGGGGGGTGGATGCGGTGCTGACGGGGCACAGCCATCTCGTCTTCCCCTCCCCCGCCTTTGAAGCCTCCGCCGCCGTCGATCCGGTCGCGGGAACGCTCCACGGCAAGCCTGCGGTCATGGCGGGCTTCTGGGGTTCACACATGGGGTTGATCGACCTTCTGCTCGAACACGAGGGCGGCCAGTGGCGTGTCGTCACCGCGACGAGCGAGGCCCGGCCCATCGCCCGCCGGAACGAAGACAGGAGCGTAACTGCGCTGGTGGACAGCCGTCCCAACGTGCTGGCCTCCGTCATGCGGGAGCATGAGGAAACGCTGGCCTATGTCCGCCGCCCCGTGGGCCGGACGAGCGCGCCGCTGCACAGCTATTTCGCCCTCGTGGCCGATGACCCCTCTGTCCAGATCGTCTCAAATGCGCAGAAGTGGTATATCGCCGAGATGATGATCGGCTCCCCGCATGAGGGGTTGCCGATCCTCTCCGCCGCCGCGCCCTTCAAGGCCGGAGGTCGGGGCGGGCCAGACTACTATACCGATGTGCCCGCGGGCGACATTGCCATCCGCAACGTGGCCGACCTCTATCTTTACCCCAATACGGTCCGCGCGGTTCGGGTGACAGGGGCGGAACTGCAGGGCTGGCTGGAACGATCCGCGGGCATGTTCAACCGGATAACGCCGGGGGAGACCGACCAGCCTCTCCTCAACCCGGAGTTTCCGAGCTACAATTTCGACGTGATAGACGGCGTTACCTATGAGATCGACCTCTCCCAACCCTCCCGCTATTCCGCCAAGGGGCAGCTGGAGGCGCCGGAGGCCAGCCGTATCATCAACCTTTCCTTCGACGGCCGCCCGGTGGAGCCGGAACAGGAATTCATCATCGCGACCAACAACTACCGGGCGGAAGGCGGTGGAGATTTTCCCGGCGCGGACGGCACGACGATTGTCTTTGAAGGGCCCGATACCAACCGGGACGTCATCGTGCGCTATATCGTCGAACAAGGCACGATCAACCCGTCTGCGGACAATAACTGGCGTCTTGCGCCCCTGCCCGACACGAGCGTCATCTTTGAGACAGGGCCGAAGGCGGCGGATCATCTGGGCGATCTGAACGGACTGCGCATCGAAGCGGCAGGGCCGGGAGAGGATGGCTTCGCCCGTTTTCGTATCCTCCTCTAGTTTGCAAAATGCCCGTTCACAGGGCGTTATTACCGGATGAGCTCAAAAAACACGCACTGACCTGCGACGAATTTGCACAGTTCGCAGGCAGTTTCCCTAAGATGCTCCCCTGCCGGGCGAATATCGGGCACGGTCGGTGCCGCAGTTTTCAAAGAGGCCCTTCGTGTTGCACCGCGCCCTGACAGCCATCACCGCCACCGTCCTCATCGCCACGGGCGCGTCGGCGGAAACCACGGTCCCCTTCGCCCTCGACTGGAAGTTCGAAGGCCCCTCGGCCCCCTATTTCGCCGCGATCGACAACGGTCATTTCAAGGCCGAGGGCCTTAATGTGGAGATCTCCGCAGGCCAGGGATCGCTCGATGCCATTCCGAAAGTGGCGACGGGCGCATTCCCGTTCGGCTTTTCCGACATGAATTCCATCGCAAAGTTCCTCGACCAGAACCCGGGCGCGCCGGTCACGGCGGTGATGATGGTCTATGACAAGCCCGCCGCTGCCATGGTCGGCCGCAAGTCACAGGGCATCAACGAGATCAAGGATATCGAGGGCAGGAAGCTCGGCGCTCCGCCCCCGGACGGCGCATGGGCGCAATTCCCTGCCTTTGCGAAGGCCAACGACATCGACATTTCCAAGATCACCGTGGAGCCCGTCGGCTTCCCCACGCGGGAACCCATGCTGGCAGAGGGCAAGGTGGATGCGGTGATGGGCTTCTCCTTCTCCGTCTTCCTCAACCTCACGCGGCTCGGCGTCCCGGCGGATGACATCTCCATCTTTCTGATGGCCGACAACGGGGTGAAATACTACGGCAACGCCATCATCGTGAACACCGCCTACGCCAAGGAGCACCCGGAGCAGGTGACAGGCTTCCTCCGCGCGGTGGCGAAGGGCTGGCATGATGCCATCGCCAACCCGGAAGCGGCGGTGGAATCCATGATAAAACGCTCCCCCGCCTCCGATCTGGCGCTGGAGACGGAGCGGTTGAAGATGTCCATCGAGACGAACGTGCTGACCGACTGGGTCAAGGAGCACGGCATGGGCAATGTCGATCCCGAACGGTTCGCGGCATCCATCGACCAGCTCAAGGAAATCTACACCTTCCAGAACGATCCCACGCCGGATCTGTATTTCACCGCCGATTACCTGCCCGCAGACGGCAGCCTGAAGCTCGCAGACTGACCGCATTCAAACAGGGCCGGGCGGGGTTGCACCCGCCCGAAACGGAACCGGCATGGCAAACCTCGTCGATATCAAGGGCGTCACGCACGCCTACAAGACCAAGGCCGGCCCGCTGCCGGTTCTGGACGACCTCAACATCTCCATCCCGGAAGGCAATTTCTGCGCGGTGGTCGGCCCATCCGGCTGCGGCAAGTCCACGCTCACCCGGCTGATCGCCGGACTGATGATCCCTGACAGGGGAGAGGTCTGGCTGCACGGGGAACGGGTGAAAGGCCCCCGCAAGACGGTGGGGATGGCGTTCCAGAACCCCGTCATGCTGGAATGGCGCACGATTTTGGACAATGTGATCCTGCCGCTGGAGATCGTTTCCCCCGGCATGGCCCGCAAAGCCCGGGAAGCCCGTGCGATGGAGCTGCTGGAGCTGGTGGGCCTTGGCAAGTTCGCGGACAAGCGTCCCTCCGAACTCTCGGGCGGAATGCGGCAGCGCGCCTCCCTCTGCCGGGCGATCGTCCACAAGCCCGACGTGCTCATCATGGATGAACCCTTCGGCGCGCTCGACGCCTTCACGCGGGAGGATCTGTGGCAGACGATGCACGCGCTCCGCGCGGAGGAGCCATTCACCTCTCTCCTCATCACCCACGACCTGCGGGAGAGCGTGTTCCTTGCCGATGAGATCGTCGTGCTCTCGGGCCGCCCTGCCACCACCCAATATGTCATGACCGTCGCCCACGACGGCCCGCGGACGCTCGACATGCTGTATGAACCCGCCTCTGTGGAGCGCCTCTCCATCCTTCGCGATCAGATCGAAATCGCGCAAGGCCGCAAACCGGCGGGGGCGCACTGATGGAAACGCTGCGCAAGATCGCCATTCCGCTGATCGCCACCGTGCTCCTGCTCGCGGGGTGGGAATTTCTGGTCTGGGTGAAGGGCTGGCCGAACTACGTGATGGCCTCCCCCTCCGATCTGCCGCCCGCCTTCTGGAAATACCGGGAGTTGTTCTTTACCCAAGGCTGGCAGACGCTGTGGCGCACGGTCGTCGGCCTGGTGCTGGCGGTGATCTTCGGCACGCTGCTGGGAATGGTCATGGGCTTTTCTCGCACCATGCGGGATGCGCTCTATCCGCTGCTTGTGGGCTTCAACGCCATACCGAAGGCGACGGTGGTGCCGGTGGTGGCGCTGATCTTCGTCGGCCAGCATGATTTCAACACCGTCCTCATGGCCTTCATGATCTCCTTCTTCCCGATTTCCGTGTCGGTGGCGATCGGGCTGTCCACGCTGGAACCAGAGTATCGCGACATCCTGCGATCCCTTGGGGCGTCCAAGTTCACCATCTTCCGCAAGATCGCCCTGCCGAAAACCCTGCCGGAGTTCTTCGGCGCGCTGAAGGTCGCGGTGACGCTGGCCTTCATCGGCACCAACCTGATGGAGATCGTGGAACCGCATGGCCGGGGCTTGGGTGCGCTGTTCGATTCAGGCAAGATCAACGCGGATTACCCGCTGATGTTCGCCGTCCTGCTCGCCCTCGCCTTTTTGGGGATCGTGCTCTACTATATCGTGGTGGCGCTGGAGAAGATTTTCGCCGGCTGGGCGGAACGCAATACGGCCTGAGAATTTGTGCGTCAGCAGGGAACCATTTCACCGGCAGCGATTGATCCTGATCCAGTCAGGAGAAGACGATGTCCTACGCCCGCTTCCTCACCATGATCGCCGTTTCCACCGTGCTGATGTACGTCTTGATGTATCTCAACACCTGGAGTTGGGATCACGTCTATTTCAGCGAAACTCGCGCCTTCGCCGCGCTCTACATGGGTGCGGTGATGGCGGTGGTCATGTTGCTTTTCATGTGGGGCATGTATCGCAACCGCGCCGCAAATTACGCCATTCTAGCTGGGAGCGCCGTGGTGTTCGCGGTGGCGCTCGCCCTGCTCCGGTCACAGGCGACCGTGGGGGATGTGGCCTGGATGCGCGCGATGATCCCGCATCATTCCATCGCCATCCTGACGTCATCGCGGGCGCACATCACCGACCCGCGGGTGAGGTCGCTGGCCGACGGGATCATCACGACGCAGCAGCGGGAGATCGGCGAGATGAAATCCCTCATCGCCGATCTCGAGAGGTAGATCAGGCGGGAACCGGTTCCTTGGCCACCGCGTCGATGAGAGCGGCGAAGGCGTCGACCCAGCCCGAGAGGAATGCCTTGGCCGTCGGCTCGACCAGCGTGCCGGTGGCATCGAACAGTTCCGGCTTCCAGACGAAATACACCTCCGGCTGGCCGAGTTGAACGGTGCCCAGAATCGTCGCGAGCATTTTCATCGACTGTTGTCCGGCGGCGGAGCCCGTCGTGCCGGGAGTGGTCCCGACGACGGCAGCGGGTTTGCCCATCCAGGAGCTTTTCCCATAGGGGCGGGAGCCCCAGTCGGCGGCGTTCTTCAACGCGGGGGAGAGCATGCGGTTGTATTCGGGCGTAACGAAGAGGACGGCATCGGCGGCCTCGACCTCGGCCTTCATCCGCAGGACGGAATCCGGCACCTCATCCCACAGGTCTTCATTGTAGAGCGGCAGATCGCCGATCTCGACGAATTTGAAGCCGAGCTTACCAGCGGCCAGCTTTGCCAGCGCTTCGGCGAATTTGCGGTTGATCGAATCCTTGCGGAGCGATCCGACGAGAACGGCCACGGTCTTCATGGGAGGAGCCTCTTGTTTCTTTGAGTGACTGGGGGCAAATTAGTAACCGTCTCGCAAAACGCAAGAAGGCACCTTGCAGTCAGAAGGTTACACCCATGGAACCCACCCATCAGCGCTGCAATAGAGTGAATGACATCATCTCGCTTGTCGGGGACAAGTGGAGCGTCTTGATCGTCATGCATCTCAGCGCCGAGCCGCGCCGATTTTCCGAGATCAAACGATCCATCACCGGCATCTCCCAGAAGATGTTGACCGTTACCTTGCGGGGTCTCGAGCGGGATGGTTATGTGCACCGGCGCGTTTATCCGACCGTGCCGCCGCGGGTGGAATATCGGCTCACGCAGCTGGGCGAGGAGCTTCAGGTTCCGCTCGGAGCGCTCGGAAATTGGGCGGAAACGAATTACGAACGGGTATGCACGGCCCGTAAGGCCTATGATTTTGGCGCGACTCAGCCGCTGACGGCTGCAGAGTAGTCTTGCCATTTCCGCCCGCGCGCCGTAAATCCGGCTGCGAGAGGTTGGCGCGGGCGAGCGCCTCGCCAACCCGGTCAGGTCCGGAAGGAAGCAGCCGTAACGAGTCCCGCTTGGGTCGTTGTCCAGCCTCTCACCCGTTCTTCTCCGAAAATCGTTGAGCACGGTCTGGTCTTGGCGCAGTCTGTCCAGATACCCACGGACAGGAGAAGCCGATGACCGCCCATCCCCGCAGGACCGTTCTGAAGATCGCGCTGGCTGCAGGATTCGCCCCGATGTTCGGGGGCCTTGCCTCCCGCGCCTGGGCGGATCCGGTCAGCTTTTCTCCCGCACCCACGCCATGGCGGGCTTACGAGACACGCACGACGATTGCCCTTCCCGCCAGCCGGGCGGAGATATGGCTGCCAGTGCCCTCGCTCTCCACTGATTACCAGCGAAGCCTCGGCGATGGCTGGACAGGCAATGCGGCACAAGCCGAACTGGTGACAGACCCCTCGACGGGCGCGCGCTTCCTGCATGCGGAGTTCGATGGCAAGGCTCCCGGAAACCTTGAACTGGTCAACCGGTTCGAGACGCGAAACCGCACCACCGACTGGTCGAAAACCTCTGATGTCTGGGAAGAACCTGCCGTTCTGGCAGCGGCACTGCGGCCCTCCGCGATGAAGCCGCTCGACGGTGTGGTCGCGGAGACGGCGGCACGGATCACCGCGGGCGCCACCACGGATGTGGAGAAGGTGCGCGCGATCTACGCCTATATCGTTGCTAACTGCTATCGCAATCTCGACACGCCGGGCTGCGGTCCGGGGGATGCCGTGGCGACGCTGACCAGCGCCGGGCTGGGCGGGAAATGCGCCGATCTGAACGGGTTGTTCGTGGCGCTCACCCGTGCGTCGGGGGTTCCCGCGCGCGACATGTACGGGGTCCGGGTTGCCCCCTCCGCCTTTGGCTACAAGCAGCTCGGCGCGAACAGCGAGACGATCACCGGCGCCCAGCACTGCCGGGCAGAGGTCTGGCTCGATGGCTACGGCTGGGTCGCGATGGACCCCGCCGATGTGCTCAAGGTGATGCGCGCCGAATCGGACCGCTGGATCCGTGACCCGTCCGACCCGCTGGTGACAGAGGTGGACGCGGCTCTCCTCGGCAACTGGGAGGGCAACTGGGTGGCCTACAACCGGGCGGAGGATCTGCACCTGCCGGGCCGGCCGGGCACTCTGCCCTTCCTCATGTATCCGCAGGGGACCGTGGACGGCGCCGCGCTGAACGAGCTTGACGCCAAGGCCTTCGCCTACACGATCACCGCACGCGAGGCTTGATGCGCAGGGCGGCCCTCAATGGGCCGCCGCTTCCGCTCCGTTGAGGCCGATCTCCCCCTCCACCCGTGCGCTGTTCGCCATCAGGTAGAAGCCCAAGCCCGTCGTCAGAGCGGCGATGAACAGCAGATACCACGCATGCGCCATCGGGCTGACGGCGAGAAACGTGGTAACGAGCACCGGCGTCAACCCGCCGAAGATCGCATAGGCCACGTTGTAGGAGAAGGAGAGGCCGGAAAACCGGACCTGCGCGGGAAAGGCGCGCACCATGACATAGGGCACGGCGCCCACCATGCCGACCGCCAGCCCCATCACAGCGTAAAGCCCGAACAGAACCGGCAGGGACACACCCGCGAAGGTGTAGAAGGTGAAGGTCGCCACTCCGAACACCACCCCTGCTACCGCGAAGAACGGACCGCTGCCCACCCTGTCCACGATCGCCCCGGCGCTGACCGTTCCGAAGATCAGGAACAGTGTGCCGAAGCTGGTGGCAGAAAGTGCCTCCAACGCGGAATAGCCATAGAGTTTCTGCAGAAAAGTCGCCGTCATCAGCGTGGTGACGACAATCCCGGCAGACAGCACCCACGTGAGCAGGCCGGAGATGATGACGCCGGGCATATGGTCGCGCAGGACGGTGCGGATCGGCAGCGTCTCCTGCAGGCGGCTGTCTTGCTTCATGGCGAGGAAGATCGGCGTCTCCGACAGCCAGCGGCGCAGATAGACCGCAAGCAGCCCGAAGACCCCGCCGAGAAAGAACGGAAGGCGCCACGCCCAGGCGGAAACCTGTTCCGCCGTGAAGGTCCAGTTGATCGCCGTGGCGATCAGCGAACCCAGCAGGATGCCCATCGTCAGGCCGGAACACAGGAACCCGCAAGCCATGCCCACGCGCCGGGCGGGCACATGTTCCGCCACGAATGTCCATGCGCCCGGAACCTCGCCGCCGATGGCCGCGCCCTGCAACATGCGGAGCACGATCAGCAGGATCGGGGCCAGCACGCCGATGGTCGCATAGGTCGGCAGCATCGCCATGCCGAGAGTCGAGATCGACATGAGGAACACGGACAGGGCGAATACGCGCTTGCGCCCCACCTTGTCGCCATAATGCGCCATGACGATCCCGCCAAGCGGACGCACGAGGTAACCTGCGGCAAAGATGCCGAAGGTCTGGATCATGACCAGCCAGTCCGGCATGTCCGGTGGAAAGAACAGATGGCCGATGACCGCCGCGAAAAAGACAAAGATGATGAAGTCGTAGAATTCCAGTGCCCCGCCCAGAGCCGACAGGCCCAGAACCTTGAAATCCTCACGATTGAGCGGGCGGTTTTCCTCACCCGCGCCTTGCAGCGTCTCAGTCATCATGCGTCCTTTTCGATTTCCCGCTCCATCCTTCGGGACGCAGCCTTATCGCGGCAATCGCGCAGCGCGGCAAGCGAGACGTGGGAGCACAACATGACACTGCGGCCAGGACGCTACGTTGGCCTCCTCCCCCTGGCAGGGGTGCCAGCACAGGTGAAGCCCAGTTTTTTCGGACGACCGCGCCAGGAGGATTGCTGAAGTTTGCTTCGGAGCGGAAGTCGTCCCTTGTCCGGGGAGTTCCAGTCAGAACGCTACGGATGGCAGGTCATTGCAGGATCGATTTCCCGGGTCTGAGAGCGGAACTATGCTAACAGCCGAAAAAATCGTGGAGCTACCCGTCCTTGGGTTGAAACTAGGAAATCGGTCCGGTCACGAGCCAAAACCTGCGGCTTCCGGGGGGTTCTTCAACCATGGAAGTTCTCGGCCCCCGAGCAACCTCGGGATACTTTTTTCAGCACGCTGCCAAAGAAGCGTCTGCAAGTGCCGCCTCGCCCAGCTCTGGCCGCAAATCGCAGGCGAGCAAGAGAAGCAGCCCATGCACCGGCGATTTCCATGGGGATCACTCGACATCCCGAGGTCAGCCGATGCGTGACACCTCCCGTTCCGGCAAGATTTCTTCCAACTCGCTGGCTGACGGCATCCCCCGCCGAATGTGTTCCGCCACACCCGGCCGAAGCGGGCATGATCGCGGGCGGCAACGTTCCTTGCCATCGAGACGGACGTGTTCTTCTCCGAAAGGTCGCTCTACGGCGACCGCTGGATCAAAAGTGTGCTGGCGCGGCTGCAATGCGCGGCGCTGATCCAAGGGTGCACTGGAGCCGCCGAAGGGCAAGAGGCCCGACGGCTGGTAACCGCGGGAGCAGACGCCGTTCGGCACGACCGAGCCATGAAGCAGCCCGGAGATGGACGACCTGAACTTGCTGGTTTTCTTGATGAAGTGGTGCCGCAGAAGGGACTCGAACCCCCGACCCCATCATTACGAATGACGTGCTCTACCAGCTGAGCTACTGCGGCGTTCCCTTGCGGGAGGCCCGCCCGGCCGGGGCCGGAGGGGCGTTGTGGCGGGCTGATAGCACCATCCTGCGGGGGTGTGTAGCCCTAAAACGCAAGAATTCTCGCGCTCAGCCCCCGGCCTTCCGCATCGCGTCGAGGTCAACCGCGCGCGGAGTGTGGAATGGGCTCGAGCTTGCCGCCGGGGGGTCCTGCGGCTCGACCGGGAGGGAGGGCGTTTCCACCACCGGCTCCGGTGTTTCGTCTGGCGCAATAGTCACCGACTCGGGCACGGGCTCCGGTTCCGGCTCCGGTTCTGCGACCGGGGCGACGGGAGCGGACTTCGGCTCCGGCGCGCGCACGATCAGCGGCAGCATTTCCGCCTGCGTGGGAGAGGGGCCAGCCCCTTCCGGCGGCTCCTTCCATGTAAGCGTGTCGAAGGCGCCGCAGTTGTCACAGACCGGCCCCCATTGCGCATGGATCGCACCGCAATTGTCACAGACCCATTGCGGCCCGCGCGGAGAAACGAGCGCCCGTGCCAGCCAGCCGCGCACCACTGCATCATCCGCGCCTTCTCCCCGTTCGATCGCCGCCATGATGGCGAGGCTCCGCGCGGTAGGATGCGTCTCCGCCAGATCGCCCATGGCCCGCCGGGCGGCTGGGAAATCCTCCGCCGCGATATCCAGTTCAGCGCGCAGCAGACGGGTCTGCTCGTCATCCGGGCGCAGCCGGAGGAGCGTATCGAACCGCTTAAGCCGCTGCGCGGGGGTCTCGTTCGGCTCGATCTCGGCAAAGGCGGCCGCGAGATCGGGATGCGGGGAGACTTCCCAGGCTTTGCGCAGCACTCGCGCGGCGCTTTTCTTGTCACCGGTCGTGAGGTAGCCGCGTGCGGCCATAACGGCGGCGGGGATAAGATCCGGCGACTGACGGTTCGCGGCGATGGCCGCCTCCCGTGCCTCGATGGAATTGCCCTCGGCGAAGACCTCCTTTGCCTCCTGCAGCGCCAGGACGGCGTCTCGGCGCTTGTAAACATCGCGGGGCATGTTGCCGCTGCGCTGCTTTGCCTCCAGCGTGCGCCGGGCTCCCTTCCAGTCACCCCGGTCAGCCTGAAGTTTCAGCAGGACATCCTGCGTCTCGGCGTGACGCGGGCGAATGGCCAGCGCGTGCTCCGCGAGCTTCATTGCGGTGTCGGTATCGCCTTCGGCCAGCTTCATCCGCATCAGCCCGCGCAGGGCCACGAAACGCGTCCGGTCATCGTCCAAACGGCGCTTCCACGCCTCCGTGGCGCGTTTCGAATCGCCGACCATCTCCGCGGCCTGCGCGATGACAAGATCCGTGAGTTCCGGCCGGTTGAGATATTTCTCCGCCCGTACGGATTTGTTGATGGCGAGCCGCCCCTCTCCCGCCGTGAGGGCGAGGATGCCGTCGGCCAGCGCCTCGTACCCCCGCTTTTCGCGGCTACGGTCGAGATAGCGGCTCATCGCCGTCTCATCCCCGTTCAGGAAGCGGAACAGCGCAACCACGAGGCCCACGATCTTGAACAGCACCCATGCGCCGACAAGCCCGAGCAGCGAGAGGATCACCGCCTGCAGCAGGCCGATGGAAAACTCCGTATCCCCGAAGGTGATGCGGATGCCTTCGCCCGCGCTGAGCAGATGGCTCGCGCCGAAGGTCAGCGCCGCGATGATGGCGACGAAGAGGAGAACCTTGAGTAGGGACCAGAGCATGTGCGCCTCAGTTCCGTATGAGGTTGGCGACGATTTCGTCGGCAGCCTGCTGTGCAGAAACGCGGGTCTTGGCTGCGGAGATCCATCCGGCCATCGCGGCCTGACCTGCGGCGGGAAGAGTGGCGATTTCCGTCAGTGCCTGATCGACTTGGCCCGCCTGAACCGCAGCGTTGGCACGAGAGAGGACCGCATCGGGGGAATTGCCCTCCTGAGGGGTAAGCGAGCGGATACCCAATTGACTACGCAGGAACATTTCCGCCCGGTCGCCAAAGCTCTCTTCCCCCGTCGCGCGGTAGGAGGCATCGAGAGCCGCACGTGCGGCTTCAGGAAAATCTCGGCGCAGGTCGGACAATGGCGCTACGCCGCCTCCGGCTTCCTTCAAGGCCGCGGGAACATTCACATTCAGCTGCTCCAGGCGTTCGACAGCCGGAGCAAAGCCGCTCCCGAGCTCTATCGCCATGCGGATGCTGGCGACGATCGCCTCGCCTTCAGCCGCGCGCGCACCAGCGGTGGATGAAGAACGGAGGCTTTCCACCTCGCTCGACAGGGCGGCGTTGCGCTCCGCCTGAGCGGACAAGTCGCTCCGCAGGCTTTCCAGCGCCGCGCTCAAGTCTGCGGAGGGTGCTTCAGCCGCTCCTGACGACGCAGAGGCCACAGGCCGATTTTCCAGCGCCGTGATCCGGGAAGTGAGGGTTTCAAGCGCGCTCTCCCCCTCGGTCGCGGCATTGGAAAGGCGCGAAAGCTCGGCCTCCATCCCTGAAAGATCGGCTGGCGCGGGCAGCGACGCGATCTCGGAACGCATTGCAGAGATCTGCTGTGCTTGCTCCGTGATCCTGCGCTCCAAAGCGGGATCGGTCGTATGACGCGGCAGAAGGAAATAGGCCGCGCCGAACCCCAATGCCGCCGCGATAGCTCCACCAGCAAGCGTCGGCCAGAAGCCGCCACCCTGCGCTGCGGGTTCGGTTTGTGCGGGACGGGGAGGCGGAACTACACGCTCCTCCTCCGCCGCCTTCGCCAGCGGCTCCTCAAGCGTCAGGTCCCTGTCGGGCGTCAAATCCCGGGGGTGATCGGCGTTGTCAGCCACAGCAGCGGAATCAGTGCCCTGCCCACCAGCGAAATCATGGCGTTCCGCCGTTGCCGGGTTCTCCGTCGCAACTGTCTTCTCTGGAGCATCGACGCCGGCTTCCGGGCTGTCCGTCGTCTCGAACACCTCAGCCGCTTCGCGTGCAGAGATATTTTCTTCGGATGGCGGGGTCTGCGCTTCTTCGGCCTTCGCCTTGCTCCGCGACCTCGGTTTCTTTTCGTCTTCCACGCAGCTCTCCCGTTGGCCGTTCCGTGAACGGAGATTAGCGACCGGATCCCCGGGCCTCAACCCGCAGCCTGATGTGCCGGCGCGAAGCCCTGCCAGCGACTTATGCCTTGTCCGGACGCAAGGTTCCCGAAAACAACCGATTTCAGCCCTTCAGCGCCCCGATTGTCTCCAACATAGCCTCTGCTGAAGGGGTTGGGGCAATTTTCAGGCGGCGCGGCGCCTTACCGGACCATGCGGCTGCGACATTCGCACTCATCGCGGCGATGAGAAGCGGCGCGCGGATCGGCCAGCCCGCCACAAGCCGCGCGGATCGCGGCGAGAACAGCGGCAGGAGCACAGGGCCCTCCGCCTCCAGAAGTCCCAGTGCCTCCGCTGAGGGAGGGAGCGCCACCTGCTCGTAGGCCACAGCCCCCGTGATCTCCACCTCGTCCCTCAGGGGCGCGACGATATCAGCGGCAAGATGTCGCCCATGCGGGTGAAACAGCGGGCCGGACGGACGCTCCCGCCGAATGAGGGAGAGCAGGGATGCCGCGTCGCCGCCCGCGGCCCGGGGCGAGAGACCATGCGCCGCCGCCGCCGCCGCCGTGCGTTCCCCCACGCAATAGGCGGGCAGGCCCAACCCAAAAGGGAGCGCCGCCGCTGCGTTCTCCGATGTCAGAACGATACCCTTTACCCCCTGGGGCAGGACGATGGGCAAGCGTCGGATCGCCTGCGCAGGCGCAAGGACCACCGCCATATCCGGCCAGAGTGCTGCCACATCGGCGGCGAAACGGCGCGACTGCGCCTCCGGCCGGGTGAGCAGGAGCGTCGGTGCACGGGCAGAAAGGAGCGGTCGGGTTGTCTCGCGCATGTTGCGGTGTTACCTGCGCGGGGGCGGTCAGGCAACGCGGAAGACCCCTCGGATCAGATCATGGACAAGGCTCTCACCCTTCTCGGCATCGAGTCGAGCTGCGACGACACCGCAGCGGCGGTTGTCCGGCTGACGCCGGAGGGCCGGGCGGAGGTTCTCGCGAATGTCGTCGCCGGACAGGCCGCGCTCCACGAGGCCTATGGCGGAGTTGTACCGGAGATCGCCGCACGGGCGCATGTCGAAAAACTCGACACCTCGGTGGCGGAGGCGCTGCGAAGAGCGGGGCTGGCGCTTGCCGATCTGGACGGGGTGGCAGTCACCTCCGGTCCCGGGCTGATCGGCGGGGTGCTGGCGGGCGTCATGCTCGCACGTGGGCTGGCGGCGGGGGCGGATCTGCCGCTCCACGGGATCAACCACCTGGCGGGCCATGCCCTCACCCCGCGGCTGACCGGGGACATCGCCTTTCCCTATCTGCTGCTGCTCGTCTCCGGCGGTCATTGTCAGTTCCTGATCGTCCACGGCCCGGATCGCTTCGACCGGCTGGGCGGTACGATCGACGACGCCCCCGGCGAGGCGTTCGACAAGGTGGCGAAGCTGCTCGCCCTGCCCCAGCCCGGCGGCCCCGCCGTCGAGGCAGAGGCGCGGCAAGGCGATGCTGCCCGTTTCCCCCTGCCCCGCCCCCTTCTTGACCGTCCGGGGTGCGACATGTCCTTCTCCGGCTTGAAGACGGCGGTGCTGCGCACGCGGGACCAGCTTGTGGCCGCTCACGGCGGGCTGCGCCGGCAGGACAGGGCCGATCTCTGTGCAGGCTTCCAGCGCGCGGTAGCCGATGTGCTGGCGCAGAAGGCGCGTCGAGCCATCGCGGCCTATCTGGAGCTTGCCCCCAAAGCCCCGGCCATCGCTGTGGCGGGCGGCGTGGCCGCCAACGGAGAGATCCGGGCGGCACTTGAGGAGGTCGCCAACACCCAGGGTCTTGCCTTCGTCGCGCCGCCGTTGAAACTCTGCACCGACAATGCCGCGATGATCGCCTGGGCGGCCATCGAGAGGCTGCGGGCGGGCATCCCCGACGATCCGGCCGACCTGACCGCCCGCCCGCGCTGGCCGCTCGACCGGAGCAGACCGGCGCTCATCGGCTCCGGCAAGAAGGGCGCCAAAGCATGAGCGGCGTCGCCATACTGGGCGCGGGCGCCTTTGGCACGGCACTGGCGATCAGCCTTGCCCGGGCGGGGACCGAAGTCGCGCTCTGGACCCGCGACGCGGATCAGGCGCGCGAGATGCACGACCAGCGGACCAACAGTCGCCGCCTTCCCGGCGAGGTTCTGCCCATGGCGATCAGGGTGACGGAGACGCTGCCTGCGACGGCCGATCTCCTCCTCCTCGCCATCCCCATGCAGCAGACCGCCGCCTTTCTGGAAACCCACCGCGCGCTGTTCGCCGGTCGGGACGTGATCGGCTGTGCCAAGGGGATCGACCTGACCAGCGGCCTCGGCTCCACCGGCCTCATCGCGCGGGCCTGCCCGGACGCCACGCCCGCCGTGCTGACCGGGCCGAGCTTCGCCACGGATATCGCCAGCGGCCTGCCGACCGCGCTCACGCTCGCCTGCGCGGATGCGGCGGCGGGAGCGGCAATGCAGGAGCGGCTCTCCACCTCCGCACTCCGTCTCTACCGCACGACGGACGTGGCTGGCGCCGAGCTGGGCGGCGCGCTGAAGAACGTCATCGCCATCGGGGCGGGCGCGGTAATGGGCGCGGGCCTGGGCGACAGCGCACGCGCCGCGCTGATGACGCGCGGCTATGGCGAGATGACCCGGCTGGCGATGCGCGCGGGTGCGCGCGCCGAGACGCTGGCAGGCCTGTCTGGCTTCGGAGACCTCGTCCTGACCTGCACCTCGCTGCAATCGCGCAACTTCCGCTACGGTCACGCGCTGGGGTCCGGCGCGGATTGGGACAGCACCACGACGGTGGAAGGGATCGCCACCGCCCGCGCCATGGCCGCCCGCGCCACGCGCGAAGGGGTGGACATGCCTGTCGTCTCCATGATCGTTGCGTTGATAGATGGCCGCGTCACCGTGACAGAGGCCGCCGAACGCCTGTTGAACCGACCGCTGAAGGAGGAATGATGTACGCTGCCGTGATCTGCCGGGACAAACCCGGCGCGCTCGATCTCCGCATGGAGAACCGCCCCGCCCATCTCGCTTATCTGGGCGAAAGCAAGGTCGCCTTCGCCGGGCCGTTCATCGTGGACGGCTCCCCCGTCGGCTCGCTCGTGGTGATCGAGGCCGATGACCTCGCCGCCGCCGAAACCTGGGCGGCGAACGATCCCTATGCGAAGGCCGGACTGTTCGAAACGGTCGAAATCCACGAATGGCGCAAGGTGATCGGCTGATGGCCTTCTGGCTGTTCAAATCGGAGCCCGACACCTGGTCCTGGGACCAGCAGGTCGCCAAGGGCGAGGCCGGCGAGGAATGGGGCGGCGTGCGCAACTATCAGGCGCGCAACAACATGCGGGCGATGAAGGTGGGCGAGAAGGGCTTCTTTTACCACTCCAACATCGGCAAGGAGATCGTCGGCATCGTTGAGGTATCCGCCGAATCGGCCCCCGATTCCACTGCGGACGATCCGAAATGGGACTGCGTTCATATCCGCGCGGTGCAGCCCCTGCCCCGCCCCGTCACGCTGGAGGAATGCAAGAACGATCCTCGGCTGAAGGATATGGTGCTCGTCAACAACTCCCGCCTTTCGGTGCAGCCGGTGTCGGAGGCTGAATGGCAGACTATCTGCGAAATCGGTGGCTTGTAGCGCAAGGCTGGCGGACATGGCGGGCAGCATCAGGGTTGGGATCGGCGGCTGGACCTATGAGCCGTGGCGGGGCAGCTTCTACCCCGACGGGCTACCGCAGAAACGCGAACTGGACTATGCCAGCCGCCATCTGACAACCATCGAGGTCAACAGCACCTACTACCGAAGCCAGACGCCCAAGACGTTTGCCGACTGGCATGACGAAACGCCTGAGGATTTCGTTTTCGCCCTCAAGGCACCGCGCTTCTCCACCAACCGCAAGGTACTGGCGGAGGCGGGCGAGTCGATCCAGCGGTTCATCGACAGCGGCATCGCGGAGCTGAGGGACAAACTCGGACCGATCAACTGGCAATTCATGGCGACGAAGAAATTCGATGCTGAGGATTTTGCCGCTTTTCTCGCCCTCTTGCCGAAGGAGGTGGAGGGCCGCCCGCTGCGGCACGCGGTCGAACTCAGACACGAGAGTTTTCTCGTCCCTGAATGCGCGGAGCTGCTCCACCGGCATGGGGTCGCTGCGGTCATCGCTGGGGATTCCGAATTTCCGCAGTTCCCGGATGTGACGGCGGATTTCGTCTATGCGCGCATCATGGGAACGACCGAAACCGCGGAGGCCGGCTATTCATCCAGCGACTTGGCCCGGTGGAGCGAAGTGGCCCTGAACTGGGCAAAAGGCGGTGACGGCGGCTTTCCCCCCATTGGGAAAGCCACCGCGAAAAACCCCCGCGATGTCTTTCTGTATGTGATCAGCGGACATAAGGCCGCCAATCCTGCCGCCGCGATGGCGCTGATCGAGCGGTTGCCCAATCAGGCGTAAACGGATTCCTTGCCGAAATTCTTCACCAGCAGGTAATAGAAAACTGCCCGATATTTGTTGCGTTCGGATTTGCCATAGGTGTCCACTGCCTTCTGGATACCCTCCATCAGCGACGGGCCATCGGGCAAGCCGAGTTTCTTCATCAGAAAGCTCGTCTTAACCCGTTCCAGCTCAGCGGAATCGGAGGAGGCCACCGTTTCGCTGTCGGAGCTGTAGATTGTCGGACCGCAGCCAATGGTGATCTTGGTCAGCAGTTCCATGTCCGGTTCCATCCCGCACTTGGTGCGCAGATCGCCGGCATATTTCTCGATCAGTTCGTCGCGTTTGCCCATCTGACCTCTCCGCATTTGAGATACGGAGAGGTTAGCAGGACATTCACATAACGCAATCTGGCTCAGTAACGGTAGTGCTCGGGCTTGTAGGGGCCTTCGACCTTCACCCCGATATAGGCGGCCTGATCAGGCCGAAGTTCCGTGAGCTTCACGCCGATCCGGCCCAGATGCAGGCGGGCGACCTTCTCGTCCAGATGCTTGGGCAGGATATACACGCCAGGCTTGTAGGCCTCGCCATTCCGCCACAGCTCCATCTGTGCCAGAACCTGGTTGGTGAAGGAGGCGGACATCACGAAGCTCGGATGCCCGGTCGCATTACCGAGGTTCAGCAAACGACCTTCCGACAGGAGAATGATACGGGCGCCCGAAGGCATCTCGATCATGTCCACCTGATCCTTGATATTCGTCCATTTGTGATTGCGGAGCGCAGCCACTTGGATTTCATTGTCGAAGTGGCCGATATTGCCGACAATGGCCATATCCTTCATCGCGCGCATATGCTCGATGCGGATGATGTCCTTGTTGCCCGTCGTGGTGATGAAGATGTCCGCAGTTGCGACCTCATCCTCCAGCAGCGTCACCTCGTAGCCATCCATCGCCGCCTGAAGCGCGCAGATGGGATCAACCTCCGTCACCTTCACGCGAGCCCCCGCACCGCGGAGCGAGGCGGCCGATCCCTTGCCCACATCGCCATAGCCGCAGACGACAGCCACCTTACCGGCCATCATCGTGTCCGTCGCACGGCGGATGCCATCGACCAGCGATTCCTTGCAGCCGTACTTGTTGTCGAATTTCGACTTGGTGACGCTGTCGTTGACGTTGATCGCAGGGAAGGGGAGAAGGCCCTGCTTGTGCAGGTCGTAAAGGCGGTGAACGCCGGTCGTCGTCTCTTCCGATACGCCTTGGAGGAGGTCGCGTTGGCGGGTGAACCAGCCGGGGCTTTTCTCTGCGCGCTTGCGGATTTGCGCAAAGAGCGCCTCCTCCTCCTCCGAAGAAGGATTGGCGATCAGCGCCGTCTCGCCCGCTTCGACCCGCGCACCGAGCAGGATGTAGAGCGTGGCATCCCCGCCGTCATCTAGGATCAGGTTCGCGCCTTCCGGGAACTGAAAGATCCGGTCGGTATAGGTCCAGTAGTCCTTCAGCGTCTCGCCCTTGACGGCAAAGACCGGCACGCCCGATTCGGCAATCGCTGCCGCCGCATGATCCTGCGTGGAGAAGATGTTGCACGATGCCCAGCGCACCTCTGCGCCCAGCGCGGCCAAGGTTTCGATCAGGACGGCGGTCTGAATGGTCATGTGCAGGGAACCGGCGATCCGTGCGCCTTTGAGCGGTTGGGAGGCACCGTATTCCTCGCGGAGCGCCATCAGACCCGGCATCTCCGTTTCCGCGATATCCATTTCCTTGCGGCCGAAATCCGCGAGCGTGATATCCTTGACGATATAGTCCTTCATGACAGCTCCTGCGTCGCGTTTGCCCGTCGATAGCACCCATGGACAGGAACGGCAATGAAACCCCTCCCCTGCGCGGTGACCCTTGCCAACCAGCCGGGTCGGCCCTACCGCTACCCGCGATCAAGGAGCGCAGAATGAAGAAGCCCCCCCGCGCATGGCAGAGGATGTTGTCCGGTCGCCGCCTCGATGTGCTGGATCCGACGCCGATGGACATAGAGATCGCGGATATTGCCCACGGGCTGGCCTTCGTCGCTCGCTGGAATGGCCAGACGCGGGGAGAGTTCCCCTATTCGGTTGCCGAACACTCGCTTCTCGTGGAGGCGATCTTTGCCGAAAGCGAGTTTGGCCAATCCTCACGCTGGCGACTGGCAGCTCTGCTGCATGACGCACCAGAATACGTGATCGGCGACATGATCTCTCCTGTGAAGGCGGCGATCGGGTCGGATTATGGCAAGCTGGACGAAAGACTGACCGCAGCCATTCACCTGCGCTTCGGACTTCCCGCCGTTCTCCCGACGGCTGTCAAGAAAGCAATAAAGCTGGCGGACAGCGCTTCTGCTTGGCTGGAAGCAACACAGATCGCAGGCTTCACCGTGGCCGAGGCGAACAAGTATTTCGGCCGAACGCAGTCGCAATTCGCTGGCCATGAAATAATCCCGCGCGCGCCCGTCATGGCCCGGGAGGCATTTCTTGCGCGACATTCCGCCCTGCTGGCGGAAATCGACCAGGGCTGAGGCGCGCGTGCCACCCAAAGCAGATAGCACGCCGCGAAAAGACTTTCAGATCGCGAGGTCTTCGAGCTTTCGGCCCGCTTCCAAAGCCGCTTTGACCCAATTGGGCTGACGCCCACGACCGGTCCAGGTCTGATCGGGATCATGCGGATTGGCATATTTCGGCGCCGCTGGCCCACGTTTCCGCGCGCTGAGCGTTTCGGTAAGATCAGCGATGTCGAAACCATGGCGTTTCGCGACTTCTTCCAGTTCCTGGAGAGCGTCGCGCTTCTTGCGCTCTTCGAAAGTGGCGATCGCCCTATCGATTTTATGGCGCATATCCTTGAGTTCTTTCAGGGATAGCGCCTCGAGATCCATTTCCATTATTCGGCTCCGGAGAAAAACAGTGTCGCTTAGGATAATCTTCTGTTGAAGAATATCCAACGGCGGGGGCAACAAATTTTGCGACCCGTTTTGCAACCGGCAAAAAGGCTTTCCGCCTTTGAAATGCGGGGAACGCTATTTCGGGCTACGCTTGGCCAGAATGCGCTGCAATGTGCGGCGATGCATGTTTAGCCTGCGGGCGGTATCGCTGACGTTGCGATCACACAATTCATAGACCCGCTGGATATGCTCCCAGCGCACCCGGTCGGCGGACATGGGGTTTTCCGGAGGTGCAGGCAGATCGCCCCCTCGTGCCAGCAGCGCGGAGGTGATGTCGTTCGCATCTGCGGGTTTGGACAGATAATCCGTTGCGCCCGCCTTGACAGCAGCGACGGCGGTGGCGATTGCGCCATAACCCGTCAGCACAACGATACGGCTGTCCGCCCGCTGTTCCCGTAGCGTCTCCACGACCTCCAGACCGTTACCATCCTCCAGCCGCAGGTCGATCACCGCATAGGCGGGCGCCTGTTCAAGCGCGATGGTGCGACCCTCCGCGACGGTCCCGGCCAGAACCGGCTCGAATCCCCGCTTTTCCATGGCGCGGGCAAGCCGCTTCAGAAACGGCTCATCATCATCGACCAGCAGGAGCGAACGGTCAGGGCCGAGGTCGTCTGTATCTTCGGTCATCTCTCATCCCACGAAATTCGCGGCACTCTAGGCGTGCCGCCGGACCGGGTCAAATCCCGCTCCCGGCAGCCCTCCATATGGTGATCACATGTGATCTATGAAACAGGCTGCCGTTTCCGCGACCTGTTCCGGCGTCTGGTCACGTCGGATGAGGTCAACGAACCCGTAGCCCGGCAGCATCAGATAGGTGAAGGTGGAGTGATCGACGAGATAGCTTTCATCTCCCGCGGCATGTTCGGGGACATGGTAGTAGACCTTGTAGGCCTGCGCGGCCGTGTGGATCTGCTCCTGCGAGCCGGTCAGGCCTATGGCACGGGGGTGCATCGCGCTCGACCATTCGCCCACTACCGCCGGCGTGTCGCGGTCGGGATCGACGGTAATGAAGACGGGCGTGACCTCCTTGCCCTTCTCCTCCAGCAGATCGACGGCCTCGGCATTGCGCACCATGTCGAAAGGGCAGACATCGGGGCAGAAGGTATAGCCGAAGTAAACGAGCGACGGTTTCGTCAGAACCGTCTTTTCGGTCACCGTCTCCCCTTGCCCATCGACGAGGCTGAATGGCCCGCCGATCTGCCCGGCGCCTCCGGCGATATTGGTGGAGCGGCAGGTAGCGAAGGGATCTTCTTCCCCCCGGCCACTGACGACAAGGAAGGCCAGCCCTCCAAGAAGAGCGATGATGAAGCCAGCGGCGAGCGCGGCATAGGTGCGTATCATCCCGATGAACCCCGTTCCGGTGCGCGGCTGCATTGATCGCCGATCGCGCGCCGATTAACAATCACCCCCCGCCCCCATGCGACATCAGGCCCCGGCATGACCCTTAGCGACCTTTTCCCCGATCCGCCGGAAAGCGCGGCGGAACGCCCGCTCCGCCTGCGCACGCTGGTGCTGCTCAGGTGGATGGCGGTGACGGGGCAGTTCATTGCGCTGATGGTGGCGGAGCGGTATTTTGGTCTGCTCCTTCCTACCGGCTGGGCGATTGCCGCGATTCTCGCCATGGTGGCTGTCAATGTCGTCACCATGCTGGGCTTCCCGAAGAACCGCCGTCTGACCGACCGGGAGGCGATGCTCACCCTACTGGTCGATACGTCGCAATACGGGCTGCTGCTTTACCTAACGGGGGGGATCCACAACCCGTTCGCGCTGCTGATCCTTGCGCCCGTGACAATCTCCGCAACATCCCTCCGCCTGTCGTCGACCATCGTGCTCGCGGTCGTGGCGATCGCGCTCGTGACGCTGGTGGAGTTCCGCAGCATCCCCATGCGTTTTGCCGATGGAAGCCCGGTGGTGCTGCCACCGATCTATCGCTTCGGCAACTGGCTCGCCATTCTGATCGGCATCCTGTTCATCGGGCTTTACACCCACCGCGTGGCCTCCGAGGCGCGCGCGATGTCGCGGGCGTTGCTGGCCACGCAGATGGCTCTGGCGCGGGAACAGAAGCTCACCGATCTGGGCGGTGTAGTGGCGGCGGCGGCGCATGAACTGGGCACACCGCTCGCCACGATCAAGCTCGTCTCCTCCGAACTGCTGGAGGAGGTGGGCGACGATCCCGATCTGACAGCCGATGTCACGCTGATCCGCGATCAGGCGGACCGCTGCCGTGATATCCTGCGGTCCATGGGGCGCGCGGGCAAGGATGACATGCACCTGCGCAGCGCCCCGGTGGAGGCTGTCCTGCGCGAAGCAGCGGAGCCACATGCGGGCCGGGGCAAGGCCGTGCGCTTCGTGATGGAGAGCGGCGACGGCTCCCCCCAGCCGATGATCCGTCGCCGGCCGGAACTGATCCACGGGGTGCGCAACCTCGTGCAGAACGCGGTGGATTTTTCCCGCACCGGCGTCGTGATCACCGCCATCTGGTCGCGGGACAGTCTGCGCATCACCATCGTTGACGACGGTCCCGGCTATCCTCCCCACCTGCTGGGCCGCATCGGCGAGCCCTTCCTGCGCCGCCGCCGCGACGAGCCGGACCCGGAACGGCCGGGCTACGAAGGAATGGGTCTTGGCCTGTTCATCGCAAAGACGCTGCTGGAGCGGACGGGGGGCACCTTGCGATTCACCAACGCACCCGAAGGCGGGGCTGTGATCGCCGTCCGCTGGCCGCTGGCGTTGATCGCGGCGGAAGCCGGCCCTCTGGGCGACAATCCGATGTTCGAAGCCTGAAGGCCACACCCCACCGCCACTCATTGCACGGTCATCGACATATTAACTCCATCTTAACCCTTTTGGAGCCTGATGACCCGAAAACCTGCGTCCGGGCAGGGAACGGAAGGACAGGGGCATGGACATCGCCTTCTTCCTAACCGTGGCGGCTGCCACGGTGATGGCAACCGGCGCGGCCACCGCCGTGGCGGTATTCCTTAGTGGTCACACGCGGGGGCCGAAGGGGCCTGCGCCCGGGCCACCCGCGGAAGGGATCACGTTTCTCTTCGATGACGAGCGGCTCATCGACAGTTCACCCGAAGGGCTGCTCCTGCTTGCGCCCCTCCGCGGGAGAACGGACTGGACGCGGCTCGGCGGCTATCTGGAACCGCGGTTGCCCGGCGTGATGGCACGCCTCACCGCGCTTCCTCCGGGGGGAGAGACGCGGGATTCGGGGGGCGGTGTGACCCTTGAGGCTCGCCGGGAGAACGCGCACCTGCGGCTTATCCTCCGGGGCGCAACGGCCGCCGCCCTGTCCCTGACGGCCGCGGAGGAGGAGCTGGCCCTGCTGCGCCGGACGTTGGAGACTGCGCCCTGGCCCGTCTGGCGAACGGATCCGGCGGGTGAGATCACCTGGGTCAACGCTGCCTATCTTGCACTCACGGGAAGCAAGCCGGACGATATAACGTGGCCGCTTCCGCGCCTCTTCCTTCCCGGCCCGCGTGAGACCGCACCGGGAAGCCTGCCGGGAAGCCAGCGGATTCAGGGCGTGGACGGCGAGGCCTGGTTCGATTGCGTGTTCACCGCGGAAAAGGGTGGCGACACTGTCGGCTATGCAATTCCCGCCGATGGCATGATGCGGATGGAGCGGCAGCTCCGCGGCTCGCAGCAGGCAATGTCTGACGCGTTCATGGGGCTCGCGATCGGGCTCGCGGTCTTCGACCGGGGTCGCAAGCTCCAGATGTTCAATCCCGCGCTCGCGGACCTTACACGGCTGGGGCCTGATTTTCTTGCCGCACGACCGTCGCTCTTTGCTTTCCTCGAACGCCTGCGGGAACAGCGGATGCTGCCGGAGCGGCGGGATTACGCAAGCTGGCGCCAGCAGATGACCGAGGTGCAGAAGGCTGCCGAAGCAGGTGGTTATGAGGAGACCTGGAGCCTTCCGGGTGGCCAGACCTATCGTGTGACCGGCCAGCCGCATCCTGAAGGCGCGATCACCTTCCTGCTGGAAGACATCACCGGAGAGATCACCCTGTCCCGCCGCTTCCGCGCCGAGATAGAGCTGTCGCAGGAGGTGATCGATGCCATTCCTGACGCCATCGCGGTTTTTTCCGCGGCGGGAATGCTGCTCGTCTCCAATCGGGCCTATGCAAGTCTCTGGGGGATAGAGGGGGGCGAGGATCTGACGCCGGTGGAGATCGACCAGGCGATCGCCCTGTGGGAGGCCAAGCTTCCCGAAGCAACACTCTGGGGGAGGTTGCGCCAACAGGTCGGAACTCTCGATCGGCGGGAGGAGTGGACGGCGGCCATCCGGCGCGACGGCGCGACTTTCCTCCAGTGCCGCACGACGCCGTTGTCCGACGGCGCAACTCTCGTCGCCTTTCAGATCCGTCCGGCGGGGGAAAGGCTGCTCGCAGCCGAGTGATCTGCAATGGGTCTAGGTTGTTCAGTTCCGGCATCTGTTGGATCGGGTTCCGGATGAATCTGTAGGGCTCTGCTGTCCAGATCTTGCAGATGTAGTCGTAGGGTGTGAGGCCGCCGAGGGTCTTCAGCCTGCGCGCGAAGGTGTAGGCTGTCATGAATCGATGAGGTGTGTGCGAAGCTGGTCATGGCGCTCGTAGTGGAAGCGTTTGACGTTCAGCGGGAAAACGATCCCCGGATCGTTTTCTGATCCGCTTCCCCTTCCTTGATCGTGCGGTTCATCCGTTCGACCTGTCCGTTGGTCCAGAGCCGTTTCACCTTGGTCAGCCGGTGATCCATGTCGTGCTCACGGCATACGCGCCCGAAGATGTGCTCGAAGGCACTGATATTGACGCTGCAATTTGCGAATTGCACGCCGCTCACCACTGGGCTCGGACCGATGGCGCCTTCAATGGCTCGCTCGACACAGTGTGGGTCCGATACGGTACGGCTGCTAAGGCACGGCTGCGATCAAGTCGCGCATAAACGTGGCTGCAGCTCTCTTCCTCTCTTGTGGGCGAGGCAAACGAAGGCCAACTTTCTGGTTCTGTCAATTGCGACAAAGAGATAGAGCTTACCTTCGGCGGTCTGCACCTCGGCGATATCGACATGGCAGGAGCCGATGGGGTAGCGCTTGAAGCGTTGCCGTTTCGGTTTGTCGCCATCCACGTCCGGCAGGCGAGATATCCCGTGGCGTTGAAGGCAACGATGCAGGGCCGAGCGTGTCAAATGCGGAAGATCTGGTTGCAAAGCATAGAGGCAGTCATCCAATGGCAGCAGCGTATGCCGCCTGAAGGCCACGACCACCGCTTCCTCCTCCCCGCTTAGCACCGTCGAACGAGGCTCTTTCAGCCCCGTCTTCATGTCCTCGACCGTCTGACGTTTTCGCCACTTCGCAATGGTCTTTGGGTTAATGTCCAGTTCGCGGCTCAGCGCCGCGGTCGAAGCCTCCGATCGGCTCGTATTGCTGCTGGGATGGTGTGCGTGGTCGTGGCGCTGCCGTGACGAACTTGTCCCATAGAGCGTCCTTCCATTCCAAAGAAGGAGCGTGCCATCAAACCGTGGGATCAAACACCTAGGCTGCGGAAAAACGCGGCTATCGAAAAGCACCTTGGGCAATATTCCTGTCCAGCCCCCTGCCGGTGCCGGTGAGATGAGATCAGATGAAATGAGATTTTGCTTGCTGCCGCATGAGGCGATACCTGACTGAATAGTTCGCGACAGCTTTGCAGACGCTGAATTTTCTCACATCGGGCAATCATGGTCACCACGCACCGGAATGCCCTGCGCATTTTGGTGGGTGTTTGTTGTTCCCCGATAGGATGCCGGTACGGGCTAAAAGTGGACGCCGGGCCCGGACATCGCATGGAGTCCCCCTCGTGTGACGATATCGGCCGGGACGCATCTCAGCATCAGAAAAAACGGCGATTTCCGCGGGATTGAAGGCCAGCGGGCCTGGCGTGGCAAATGCGGCGAGTCTTCCGCTTCACGTCCCGGTCTGGGCGGAGGCGGTCACCTAATTGCAGATCATGCTGCGCGAGTTTTCCGCTTGATGCGGGCTATTGTATGCCGGGAATGGTGCCATCCCTCTGCGGCGCCGCAGGGTGCTGCTTCGCGGAGAACCTTCGACTGTGTGAAGCGCAGGCATCGACCTCGCATCGACCCTCAGCGGATGGTGCAACAGCCTCGGCGGGCAAGGCTCTCGTCACGTCCCGGCAGGGACGCTCAACCCGATCGAAAGGCCGTCGCGGATCGGTTGCGGCTCAGATCCGGGATCCGGCTTACCCCGGCGAAATGCTGACCAGAATTCAGCACCCCCTCCGTTGCCCGAGGCCCGGCGGATCGGGAAAGACGCGTTTCAGCCCGAATACGTTTGACGCCCATCCCTCAAGACGGCTTGCAGAACGGGACGGGAACGTTACAAGTCGGGCATGTCTGCAGCACCCTTTTCCCGTACAGTTGACCTTGCCGGCCCGGAGGCGACGGACGCACTTGCGCAGTTGATTGAGCCGCTGTTGCGACCGGGAGACGTCCTGTTGCTCGACGGACCGGTGGGAGCGGGAAAATCCCATTTTGCGCGCGCGCTCATCCGGGCGCGGCACGGGGCGGAAACGGAGGTTCCCTCACCGACTTTCACCCTCGTCCAGACCTATGGCGCGGACGGTGACGAGATCTGGCACAGCGACCTCTATCGTCTGTCCCAGCCCGATGAGATCGTCGAGCTGGGCCTGGAGGACGCATTCACCACCGCGATAGCGCTTGTGGAATGGCCCGACAGGCTCGGTTCCCTCACGCCGGAGGGGGCTCTGACACTGGCCTTCCGTTCCACGCGGGATGGGGAGAGCAGAACTGTCACCCTTACCGGAAATGCGGGCTGGGCCACGCGGCTGAAGCCTCTGCTTGAGACCTTGCCGTGACCGCGCCGCCCGAAATGCCCTGGCAGGCACCCTCGGCTGAGCCGCATTTGCCCGAAGGCAGTCCTCCCAAAAACAGCCTGACCGAAATTCAACCAACCGACAGCCGCCCACCCGTAACCTTTCTCCCCGCAACCCCAGCGCACGACGGACCGATGACCGAAACACCCCGGACCCAGCTTGCAGATACGTTTCTCGCCCGGGCGGGCTTGAAGGGCGCGGTGCGTGCGCCGCTGGCGGGCGATGCCTCCAACCGCCGCTATGAGCGGGTGCGCGCTGCGGGCGAGACACTTGTGCTCATGGATGCCCCGGCGGAACGGGGGGAGGATGTACGCCCCTTCATCGCCATCGCACGGCATCTGTCGTCGCTCGGCCTGTCTGCTCCCCGGATCCTGGCCGAGGATGCGGCACAGGGCTTTCTGCTCCTGGAGGATCTGGGCGACGACCTCTACGCCAGCCTGCTGCGGAAGGATGCGGGAGAGGAGCGCCTGCTCTACGCCGCTGCTGTCGATGCCCTGGTGGAGCTGCACCGCCATCCCGCGCCCGACGGCGTGGGGCGGTATGCCCCGCCACTCCTCGGAGATCTCGCAGCGCTGGCGGTGGACTGGTATCTTCCGGGCACCGGTGCGGAGCCTGTGGATCGCGCCCCGCTGGCCGAGGCGGTGAACGAGGCCGCACTGCGCCATGCCGGCGGACCGGAAGTGCTGGTGCTGCGGGATTACCATGCCGAGAACCTGCTCTGGCTGCCGGAGCGGGAGGGTGCGGCCCGTGTTGGCCTGCTCGATTTTCAGGACGCACGGCGCGGCCACCCCGCCTATGATCTGGTCTCCCTTCTGGAGGACGCGCGGCGGGACACGAGCGAAACGCTCCGGCAGGAGATGATCGCCCGCTACATCACGGAAACCGGCGCGGAAGATGCGGGTTTCCGCGCCGCCTATGCCACGCTGGGTGCGCAGCGAAACCTGCGGATTCTGGGAGTGTTCGCCCGGCTCTGCCTGCGGGACGGCAAACCACGCTACCTCGCCTTCATCCCGCGCGTCTGGGATCACCTGATGCGCGACATCTCCCATCCGGCGCTGGCCGATCTCTCCCGTCTCGTGCGGGAGACGCTGCCAGAACCTACGCCGAAGCGCCTTGAAAGGATCAAAGAGAGATGCGGAACGCGCGCCTGCCCCTGATGTTGTTCGCCGCAGGCCGCGGCACCCGCATGGGCGCGCTGACGCAGGACCGCCCGAAACCGCTGGTAGAGGTGGCGGGGGTGCCCCTGATCGACCATGCGCTCGGGATGGCCGAGGCCGCCGGGGCCGCGCCGATCGTGGTCAACACCCATTACCTCGCCCCGATGATCGAGGCCCATCTGGGTGAGCGGGTGCGCTATTCGCCGGAGCCGACGCTTCTGGAAACGGGTGGAGGCCTCCGCGCGGCTCTGCCTCTGCTGGGCAAAGGTCCGCTCTACACGCTGAACAGCGATGCCGTGTGGACGGGGCCAAACCCCCTCGCCACGCTTGCCGCAGCCTGGGAGCCGGAGCGGATGGACGGGCTTCTCCTCCTCGTGCCCAGAAACCGTGCGGTGGGGCATGGGCCGAAGGGCGATTTCGACCTTGCAGACGGCCTCGTCGCGCGGGGGCAGGAATACATCTATACCGGCGCCCAGATCATTCGTCCCGACGGCCTGGCCGGGATCGCGGCGGAGGTATTCTCTCTGAACCTTCTCTGGGATGAGATGATCGCCGCGAACCGCCTTTACGGCGTGGTCCATCCGGGCCGCTGGTGCGACGTGGGCCGGCCCGAAGGCATCGCGCTGGGGGAGGCGATGCTCGCCGATGGCTGACCTTTTCCCTCCGAGCGGTGATCCCCGCGTCTATGCCCTGCCCGCAGGCGTCGATTTCCCGCGGCAACTGGTGGAAGGTCTGCGTGCCCGGCTGGCCCCCTTACCGCCGGAGGCCGTGGCGCGGGTGGAGCTTTTCGTCAACACCCGGCGGATGCAGCGGCGGGTGAAGACCCTGTTCGCGACGGGCGAGGCGACGCTCCTGCCCCGCATCCGGCTCGTCACCGATCTGGAACGGGATCTGGCGATGGCGGATCTGCCGCCGCCGGTGCCGCCGCTCCGGCGCAGGCTGGAGCTGGCCCAACTTGTGCAGCGACTGCTGGACGTGCAGCCGCATCTCGCCCCCCGCGCCTCGGTCTATGACCTGGCGGACAGTCTTGCCGCGCTGCTTTCCGAGATGCAGGGGGAGGATGTGCCCCTGGAGCGGCTGGAGGCGCTCGACCTTGTCGATCACGCCCAGCACTGGGAGCGGAGCCTCGCCTTCATCCGCATCGCCGCGCGCTTCCTGTCCCCCGGCCCCGGCGAGGCGCCGGATGCGGAGGCGCGGCGGCGCATGGTGGTGGAGCGGCTGGAGGGCCAGTGGCTCGAAACGCCTCCGGCCCATCCGATCATCGTGGCAGGCTCCACCGGCTCGCGCGGTACGACCGCCCGGCTGATGCGCGCGGTGGCACGCCTGCCGCAAGGCGCGGTGGTGCTGCCGGGCTATGACTTCGATCTGCCGGAGCTGGCCTGGGAATCGCTCGATGACGGGCTGACGGCGCAGGATCATCCGCAGGCGCGGTTCCGCAGCTTCCTGCGAAGCCTCGAACTGCCCATGTCTGCCGTGCAGCACTGGGACGGTACGCCCCCGCCCTGCCCGGAGCGGAACCGGCTCGTTTCGCTCGCTCTGCGACCCGCCCCGGTGACGGATCAATGGATGGAGGAAGGTCCTGCCCTTGTCGGCCTTGACCGCGCGGTCGAAGGGCTGACGCTGATCGAGGCTCCCTCGCCGCGGGCGGAGGCGCTTTCCATCGCGCTCCTGCTGCGGGACGCGGCGGAGCGGAACGAGACCGCGGCCCTCATCACGCCGGACAGGGGCCTGACCCGGCAGGTCACCGCGGCGCTGGACCGCTGGGGCATCCTGCCGGACGACAGCGCGGGGCGGCCGCTTGCTCTTTCGCCGCCTGGCCGCTTCCTGCGACATGTGGCGGCGCTGTTTTCCCAAAAGCTCACGGCGGATGCGCTGCTGACGTTGCTGAAACATCCACTGACCCATACCGGGGCGGGGCGCGGCCCGCATCTGCGCTGGACACGGGAGTTCGAGCTGCGGCTTCGCCGTCACGGTCCGGTGTTTCCCGCACCGGAGGACATCCACGCCTTCGCCGCCCGCAAAAGCCGGGGCGGAGAGGTGGAGGAAGGCCGCGCCGGTTGGGGCGACTGGCTGGCCGGCGCCCTGGCGCTGGCGGCGGAGCCGGGGCATGACCTTCCGCTTACGGATCACGTCGCGCGCCACCGCCGGCTCGCGGAACTGCTGGCCGCCGGGCCGGTGCCGGGGAGCGGCATCCTCTGGGAGGATACGGCGGGGGACAAGGCGCTTGCCGCCATGGAGGAACTCGCCTTCGAGGCCCCTCACGGCGGCCGGATGAGCGCCGCCGATTACCGCGACATGGTTTCCGCCATTCTTGCGCGGGGGGAGGTTCGCGAAGCCGCGGAAGTCGATTCGCGCATCATGATCTGGGGGACGCTGGAGGCCCGGGTGCATGGTGCGGAGCTTGTCATCCTGGGCGGGCTGAACGAGGGGAGCTGGCCGCAGATGCCGCCGCCCGATCCGTGGCTCAACCGGCAGATGCGCCACAGGACCGGGCTGCTGCTCCCCGAAAGACAGGTCGGCCTTTCCGCCCACGACTTCGAACAGGCGGTGGCGACGCCTCGTGTCGTCTTGAGCCGTGCCATCCGCTCGGACGAGGCGGAGACGGTGCCCGCGCGCTGGATGAACCGGCTGGTGAACCTGATGGGCGGGCTGAAGGACAACGGCGGGCCGGAGGCGCTGGCCGGGACGCGGCGGCGTGGGGCCTACTGGCTCGGCCTGGCGGAGGCGCTGGAGACGCCCACGCGCCGGGCGACCCCCGCGCCGCGCCCCTCCCCGCGCCCGCCCGCTGCCGCGCGCCCCATGGAACTGCCCGTGACGGATATCGGGCGATTGATCCGCGACCCCTATGCGGTCTATGCGCGGCGCATCCTGCGGCTCCGCCCGCTCGACCCGCTCCGGCCTGAACCCGATGCCGCGTTGCGCGGCTCGGTGCTCCACGAGATCCTCGCGCGGTTCTCCACCGTCGATCCCCGGGCGCCCGAGGCCCGGGCGCGGCTTCTGGAGATCGCCGACGTCGTGCTGGCGGAAGAGGTGCCCTGGCCGGTGGCCCGCCGCCTGTGGCGCGCGCGGCTGGAAAGAGCGGCGGACTGGTTTCTCGCGCGGGAGGCGCGGCGGGAAGGCACGCCGCGGCTGGTGGAAAAACCGGGGGGGATCACGCTGGAGCCGTCTGGCTTTCGGCTAACGGCCCGCCCTGACCGGATCGACGAGCTTCCCGACGGGCGCATCCACATCTACGACTACAAGACCGGCAGCCCGCCCACGGAGAAGCAGCAGCGCGCCTTTGACAAGCAGCTTCTGCTCGAGGCCGCGATGGCCGAACGCGGGGCGTTCGAGGATTTCGGGCTCGCGGATATCGCGGGTGCCACCTATATCGGCCTCGGCGCCACGCCGAAGGAGGAACCGCTCGACCTCTCTTCCGGCGTGACAGCGGCGGCATGGGAGCAACTGGGCCAGCTCGTCGCCCGCTATGCGGCAGAGGAGACTGGCTATACCTCGCGCCGCGCAATGTTCAGCGAAGGCAGCGCCGGGGCCTATGACCACCTCGCCCGCTTCGGCGAATGGGAGATGACCGCCACGCCGGAGCATGAAGACGTCGGACAGGATACGGCCGAAGCCGGTGCAGGGCGGGACGAGCCGCAGGCGATGCTGGAGCGGGACAGCGGCAAGGAGCCCTTGGACACCGCCCCCGGCCCACCCCGGAACGGGAAGGAAAACTCATGAGTCGCGACGCAGCCAGCCAGCGGCAGGTGGATGCTGCCAACCCCCGCGCCTCCACCTGGCTTTCAGCCAATGCGGGTTCCGGCAAGACCCGCGTGCTGACGGACAGGGTGGCGCGGCTCCTGCTCAACGGCGTGGACCCGCAGCGCATCCTCTGCCTGACCTATACCAAGGCCGCGGCGAGCGAGATGCAGAACCGCCTGTTTCACCGTCTGGGCGAGTGGGCGATGCTTGGGGACGGGCCGCTTGGCGACGCGCTGATGAAGCTTGGCATTCCGGCAGCGGAGATCGGCGTGGAGCGGCTGCGGGCTGCGCGCCGCCTTTTCGCCCGCGCGATCGAAACCCCGGGCGGTCTGAAAATCCAGACGATCCACTCCTTCTGCGCCTCGCTGCTCCGCCGCTTTCCGCTGGAAGCCGGGGTCACCCCGCAGTTCAGTGAGATCGACGACCGTGCGGCAGAGCTTCTGCGCGAAGAGGTGATCGAGACGCTGGCCGACGATCCCCGCCATGTCGCCGCCGTTGACGGCGTGGCCGCGCTCTGGACGGGGGACAGCCTGAGGGATCTGGTGGCCCAGATCTGCCAGCACCGCGCGGCCTTCGCCGATCCGCTGGACCGCCCGGCGGCCTTCACGCTCTTTGGTCTGCCGGAGACATTCACCGCCGCGGATGTGCTGGCCGATGTCTGTCTGGGCAATGAGGGCGACCTCTGCCGCGAGCTGATCGCGGCGCTGGAGACCGGCGGCACGACGGATATGTCCGCCGCGGCCAAGCTCCGCGCCGCGCGGTTCGACCCGATGGGACTTGGCACGCTCGCGGTGCTGGAGGGCGTGTTCCTGACCGGCGCCGCGGCAAAGGAGCCGTTCACCGCCAAGATCGGCAGCTTCCCCACCAAGAGCACCCGCGCCCGCGTACCGCGCATGGCGATGGTGGAGGATCTGATGAAGCGGGTGGAGGCGGCGCGCGCCAGGCGCCTCGCCCTCGTCGCGGCGGAGCGCGCCGCCGCACTCCACCGTTTCGCCGCCGCCTTCCTGCCGGAATACGACCGGCGCAAGGGAGAGCGCGGCTGGCTCGACTTCGACGACCTCATCACCCGCGCCCGCGCCCTGCTGACGGACCGCGCCGCCGCGCAGTGGGTGCTGTTCCGGCTGGACGGCGGGATCGACCATATCCTCGTGGATGAGGCGCAGGACACCAGCCCCGGCCAATGGGCGGTGATCGAACGGCTGGCGGAGGAGTTTGCCGCGGGCGAAGGCGCGCGGGTTGAGACGCCGCGCACGCTTTTTGTCGTGGGCGACAAGAAACAGTCGATCTACTCCTTCCAGGGGGCCGATCTTGCGGTGTTCGAGGCGATGCGGCAGGAGTTCGGCCAGCGTCTCGCGCGGATCGAGATGCCGCTGGTGGAACTGACGCTCGCTCACTCGTTCCGCTCCTCCGCCGCCGTCCTCGGCGTGGTGGACGCGACTTTCGCGGCGGATGGCGGCAAGGGGCTTGGCGGCGAGGTAAGCCACATCGCCTTCAAGAACGACATGCCGGGACGAGTGGACCTGTGGCCACTGGTGCCCAAGGCGGGCGACCCGGAGGAAGACGTCTGGTACGAGCCCGTGGATCTCGTCACCGATCAGCATCACGAGGCCCGCCTTGCACGGATGATCGCGCGGGAAATCCGGCGGCTGATAGACGCGGGCACGCTGATCCCCGAAGGCAATGGCCGCACCCGTCCGATGACGGAGGGGGACGTGCTCATCCTCGTGCGCCGCCGGAACACCCTCTTTCGCGAGATCATCCGCGCCTGCAAGCAGGCCGGCCTTGCGATCGCCGGGGCGGACCGGCTGAAGCTCGCCGCCGAAATGGCCATCCGCGATCTGACGGCGCTGCTCTCCTTCCTCGTCACGCCGGAGGATGACCTGTCTCTGGCCGCCGCGCTCCGCTCGCCTCTGTTCGGCTGGGGGGAGGGCGATCTCTACCGGCTGGCGGAGCCGCGGGGCGGAGCCTTTCTCTGGGAGGCCCTGCGGCGGGAGCGGGAGCGGCACGGACCGACCCTCGCGGTGCTGGATGATCTGCGCGACCAGTCGGACTTCCTGCGACCCTATGAGCTGGCCGAACGCATCCTGACCCGCCATGGCGGGCGAGGCAGGCTTCTGTCTCGGTTGGGAGCGGAGGCGGAGGACGGGATCAACGCCTTTCTCGCGCAGGCGCTTGCCTACGAACAGGCGGAGGTGCCGAGCCTTCAGGGCTTCGTCGGCTGGCTTGCCTCCGGGGATGTGGAGGTCAAGCGGCAGGTTGACGCGGCGGGGGGGCGCATCCGGGTGATGACAGTGCATGGCTCCAAAGGTCTTGAAGCCCCCGTGGTCATCATGCCCGATACTGCCAAAACGCGCCCGCAGGAACGGGAGCAGATCTACCTTTCAAATGGCACACCGCTCTGGCGCACTGCCGCCGCCGAAAGCCCCGACCTCATCGCCAGCGCGCGCGGCGACCTTCTGGAACGGCAGGAGGAGGAACGGGCGCGGCTTCTTTATGTGGCCATGACCCGGGCACAGTCCTGGCTCATCGTCTGCGGCGCGGGCGAGCAGGCGAAGGACCTGTCCTCCTGGCACGACCGGATCGCCGTGGGAATGGCGCGAGCGGCGGGAGCTAGTCCGGGCGGCGGCAGTCTGGGCGGCGGCAGTCTGGGCGCGGATCACGGCTTGGGGCGGGATGAGGGCTTGAAGCTGGTCCCCTGCCCGTTCCCTCCGGGAGAGGGCAAGCGGCTTTCCTGGGGTGACTGGCCCGCCGATCGCCCCGCCGACCACCCCGGCGATGGCGTCCTGGCCAGCACCGCGCCTGTCCCCACCGCCCTTCCCGACTGGACGATGCACCCCGCACCGCAGCCCCAGGAGGAGCCCGGCCCCATCTCTCCCTCCGCGCTCGGCGGCGCAAAGGCCCTGCCGGGAGAGTCCGGTCTGGAAGAGGAGGAGGCCAAACTTCGCGGCACACGGCTTCATCTTCTGCTCGAACACCTGCCGCACTACCCGGCGAAGGAGTGGGAACGGCTTTCCCACGATCTGTTGGCGCTGGACGACGATCCGCCGCCCACAGGGGAGCGGCTCGCCCTGCTCGCGGAGGCTCAGGCAGTCATCCGAAATCCGGCGCTTGGCTTTCTGTTCGCGCCCGAGACATTGGCCGAAGTGCCAGTCACGGCAGAAATCGGTGGGCGGCGAATGCTCGGAACCATCGACCGGCTTGTGATCACCCCCGATCATGTCCTTGCCATCGACTTCAAGTCGAACGCCGTCGTCCCTCGTTCGGAAGCGGAGGTGCCGGAAGGTATTCTTCGCCAGATGGGAGCCTATGCGGCAGCGCTCCGCCTGATCTGGCCCGAACGGCGGGTGGAGACCGCGGTGCTCTGGACGCGGACGGGGGTGCTCATGCCGCTCGGCCCGGCACGGGTGGCCGCGGCGCTGGCCGAGGCGGTGCCCGCGACCCGGGAAGCCGACCCCTGTCCGCCTTGACGCTCCCCCTCACCATACCTACGTTTCCACCAACACTCATCCGAGGAGAACCCGATGGCCACGCAACCCGTCACCGATGCCACCTTTGACAGCGAAGTTCGCCAGTCCGACCTCCCGGTCGTGGTGGATTTCTGGGCCGAATGGTGCGGTCCCTGCCGCCAGATCGGCCCGGCGCTGGAAGAACTCGCCGCCGAATACGACGGCAAGGTCAAGATCGTGAAGGTGAACGTGGACGAAAACCCGCAGTCGCCCTCGCAGCTCGGCGTACGCGGCATCCCGGCGCTGTTCCTCTTCAAGGACGGTCAGGTGGTGTCAAACAAGATCGGCGCCGCGCCGAAGGCGGCACTCAAGAACTGGATCGACAGCGCGATCTGATCGCGGCGCGATCCATGGCAGGGGCGCCCGCATCGGGGCGCCCTTTTGCTTGGCATCCCGGAAGGAGAGAAGAATGGCGGAAGAACGGTTCCCCGGCTGGCATGGCACGACGATTGTCGGCATCCGCAAGGGCGACGAAGTGGTGGTCGCGGGTGACGGGCAGGTGAGCCTTGGTCAGACCGTCATCAAGGGCACCGCCCGCAAGGTGCGCCGCCTCTGCCCCGGCGGCGTGCGGGAGATCGTGGCGGGATTCGCCGGGTCAACCGCCGACGCCTTTACGTTGCTGGAGCGGCTGGAAGCAAAGCTGGAGGCGACACCCGGACAACTCGCGCGGGCCTGTGTCGATCTGGCGAAAGACTGGCGGACCGACAAATACCTGCGGAATCTGGAGGCGATGCTGATCGTCACGGATGGGCAGGATCTGCTGGTGCTGACCGGCGCGGGCGACGTTCTGGAGCCAGAGGACGGCGTGGCCGCCATCGGTTCGGGTGGCAACTATGCCAAGGCAGCGGCGCTGGCTCTGATCGACGGCGATCTTCCCGCAGAGGATATCGCCCGCCGCGCGATGAAGATCGCGAGCGACATCTGCGTCTATACGAATGGCAATCTGACCGTGGAGCGGATCACCGCACCCTAACACCCACGATTGGGGAGGGTCTGCACCCTCCCCTTTCATTCAGGAGTTGGATAATTCAGGTGTATTGGGCGGCCCATGATAGGCGGAGTCCCACAGTCGCCACGCGCCCCGGCGGTGGAACTGATCTCTTTCCTAGCCATGGAATTGCGCTGACGTTGGTCGGAGGCGGACCCGGAACTGAAAGACTGCATTCCGACGCCTCCGTACCCAGCGTCAGAGACGCACTTCCGCCACATTGTCCTTGTACTCCTCCTTCGGGTCGGAGCCGAACAGGTGCTTGATCCCGGCCCACATACCGCTGGCGTCCTTCCAGATCTCCGCGCTTTCCGGGTCGAAGCGGAGAAGCGCAAGTTTCGGATCCTCCTTCCCTTGCTCATACCAAGCGGCGATGTGGCGATTCCACAGCCGGTCGACCACGGCGCGATCATTGTCGACCGTGAGCGAGCCGTGCAGGCAGGCAAAGATCCCGTGACCCTCCGACGTGAACGTGGCGATGGCCCGCGACGTCTTGTCGCCCAGACCACGCACAAGCTCGCTGTCGTGGCTGGTGAAGAACCACACGGGGCCACCTTCGTCACCCTCGAAAAGCGCTGTCATCGGGCGGGTATGGCTGTCGTCCTGGCCCGAAATGCCCAGCATGACCGTCATGTCGGATTTCAGCGCTTTCCAGAAGTCGGCCGCGAGTTCCTGGGGGGTAGGCATTGTCATTCCTCCGCTACTGCATAATTGGGAAACGGGCGGAATGCGCGCGTGTTCCCGCAACTGACGAACAGGACCAGACATGACCAACCTTACCCCGCGCGAGATCGTCTCGGAGCTCGACCGTTTCATCATCGGTCAGAAGGAGGCGAAACGCGCCGTGGCCGTCGCCCTGCGAAACCGCTGGCGGCGAAAGCAGCTCCCGCCGGCGATGCAGGAGGAGGTCTATCCAAAGAACATCCTGATGATCGGGCCGACCGGCGTCGGCAAGACCGAGATTTCCCGCCGTCTGGCGAAGCTCGCGAAAGCGCCGTTCATCAAGGTGGAAGCCACGAAATTTACCGAGGTCGGCTATGTCGGCCGCGATGTGGAACAGATCATCCGCGATCTTTGCGACGCGGCCATCGCGGAAACCCGCGACCGGATGCGCGAGGAGGTGAAGTCCCGCGCGCACAAAGCCGCGGAGGAACGCGTGGTAGAAGCCATCGCGGGCCGGGATGCACGGGAGCAGACGCGCGAGATGTTCCGCCAGAAGCTGAAACGCGGCGAGCTTGACGGACAGGTCATCGAACTTGAGGTGCAGGATACGTCCAGCCCCTTCGGGGGGATGGAGATCCCCGGCCAACCCGGATTGGGGGCGGTCAATCTCGGCGATATCTTCGGCAAGGCGCTCGGCGGGCGGCGCGTGAAGCGCAAGCTGAGCGTGGCCGAAAGCTATGAGGTGCTGATCGCCGAGGAAGCGGACAAGCTCATCGACGATGAAACCGTGACGCGCGCCGCGCTCGAATCGGTTCAGCAGAATGGCATCGTCTTCATCGACGAGATCGACAAGGTGGTGGCACGGGGCGATGCCCGCGGCGCGGAAGTGAGCCGCGAGGGCGTTCAGCGTGACCTGCTGCCGCTGATCGAGGGGACGACCGTTTCCACCAAATATGGCCCGGTCAAGACGGACCACATCCTCTTCATCGCCTCCGGTGCCTTCCATGTCGCCAAACCCTCGGACCTGCTGCCGGAGCTTCAGGGCCGCCTGCCGATCCGGGTGGAACTGCGGGCGCTGACCGAGGAAGACTTCGTCCGCATCCTGAACGAGACGGACAACGCGCTGACGCGGCAATATGCGGGGCTGATGGGCACGGAATCCGTCACCGTGACCTTCACCGACGATGGCATCGCCGCCGTGGCGCGGATCGCGGCGGATGTGAACCGGTCGGTGGAGAACATCGGCGCGCGGCGGCTGTACACGGTGATGGAGCGGGTGTTCGAGGAGTTGTCCTTCACCTCGCCCGACAGAGCGGGCGAGACCGTGACCGTCGATGCCGATTTCGTGGAAAGAAACGTGGGCGAGCTGGCGCGGTCCGCCGATCTCAGCCGCTACGTGCTCTGAGCGGTTTTCCCTCCCGGCGATGAACCGGCCTCATCGGGCCGGCTCATCCCCCTGCCCATGCGTGGCACGGCCCCCTCCCTCATGAACATTTTGAATAGCCGCAGTCCAGACAGGTCATGCAGCCCTCCGCCATGTGGAGGTCGTGGCCGCCGCAGTTGGGGCAGGCGGGGCCGCGCCGTTCCCCCACCGCCACCCGCTCCGCACGGGGATCGGACTTCAGCCCCTGGCCCTCGCCCGCGATGAACCCGATGGAGACGAGGTGCCGCTCGATCACCCCGCCGATCGCAGCAAGGATGGAGGGCACGTAGCGCCCTTCCATCCAGGCCCCGCCGCGCGGGTCGAACACCGCCTTCAGCTCCTCCACCACGAAAGACACGTCCCCCCCGCGCCGGAACACGGCGGAGATCATCCGCGTCAGCGCCACTGTCCAGGCATAGTGCTCCATGTTCTTGGAGTTGATGAACACCTCGAACGGTCGCCTCTGGCCGCCCACGACGATATCGTTGACGGTGATGTAGATCGCATGGTTTGAATCGGGCCATTTCAACTTGTAGGTCTGGCCTTCCAGCGCCTGCGGCCGGTCCAGCGGGTCGCTGAGATAGACAACCTCCCCCCCGGTGGCGGCACGCGCGGGATGTTCCCCGGCGGGCGCGGGAGTAGCCGCGGGCTCCGGTTTCGTCTCCGCTACGGTCAGGACAGATCCCGTCACGCTGTTGGGACGGTAGGTGGTGCAGCCCTTGCAGCCGGTTTCATAGGCGGCGAGATAGACATCCTTGAATGCGTCGAAGGAGATATCCTCCGGGCAGTTGATCGTCTTGGAAATGGAACTGTCGATCCATTTCTGTGCCGCCGCCTGCATCCGCACATGGTCGAGCGGCGCGAGGCTCTGGGCATCCACGAACCACTCCGGCAGGGGCGCATCGCCGAACCGCTCCCGCCACAGGCGGACGGCGTAATCCACCACTTCCTCCTCCGTCCGCGATCCGTCCTTCTGGAGAACCTTGCGCGTGTAGGCATAGGCAAAGACGGGCTCGATCCCGGAGGAGACGTTGCCCGCGAAAAGCGAGATCGTCCCCGTCGGCGCGACGGACGTGAGCAGCGCGTTGCGGATGCCCTTTTCCCGGATCGCGGCCCGAACCTCTTCATCCATGTCGCGCAGGGACGCAGAGGACAGGAACTTCTCGACATCGAACAGCGGAAAGGCCCCCTTCTCCGCCGCCAGATCGGCGGAGGCGAGATAGGCGGAACGCGCGATGGCATGGAGCCATTCCTCCGTCCGCAAGGCCGCCTCCTCCGAGCCATAGCGCAGGCCCAGCATCAGCAGCGCATCCGCCAGCCCCGTGACGCCCAGCCCGATCCGCCGCTTCGCCGCCGCCTCCGCCGCCTGCTCCGGCAGCGGGAAGCGCGAGGCATCGACGACATTGTCCATCATGCGGACGGCTACGCGCACCAGATCGTCCAGCGCGTCGAGATCCAGCCGCGCTTCCGCCCCGAAAGGATCGGAAACCAGCCGCGCGAGATTGATGGAACCCAGCAGACAGGCCCCATAGGGCGGGAGCGGCTGCTCCCCGCAGGGATTGGTGGCGGAGATCGTCTCGCAATAGGCGAGGTTGTTCATCGCGTTGATCCGGTCGATGAAGATCACCCCCGGCTCCGCATAATCATAGGTGGAGCGCATGATGCCGTTCCAAAGGTCACGCGCCTGCACCGTGCGATAGACGTTGCCTCCGAAGGACAGATCCCACGGGGCATCGGCCTTTACCGCCGCCATGAACGCATCCGTCACCAGAACGGAGAGATTGAACATCCGCAACCGCGCGGGGTCGCGCTTGGCTTCGATGAACGCCTCTATGTCGGGGTGGTCGCAGCGCATGGTGGCCATCATCGCACCCCGCCGTGATCCGGCGGACATGATCGTGCGGCACATCGCATCCCACACATCCATGAAGGAGAGGGGGCCGGAGGCATCCGCCGCCACGCCCTTCACCTCCGCGCCGCGCGGGCGGATGGTGGAGAAATCGTAGCCGATGCCACCGCCCTGCTGCATGGTCAGCGCGGCTTCCTTCAGCATGTCGAAGATCCCCGCCATGCTGTCCGGGATCGTTCCCATGACGAAGCAGTTGAAGAGCGTGACGCTGCGCCCGGTGCCCGCGCCCGCAATGATCCGGCCTGCGGGCAGGAAGCGGAAATCTTCCAGCGCGGCGTAGAAGCGGTTTTCCCATGCGCCCGGGTCTGCTTCCGTCTCCGCCAGCGCGTGAGCGATGCGGCGCCAGGTGTCCTCCACCGTGCCGTCCACAGGGGTGCCGTCCGCCTGCCGGAGCCGGTACTTCATATCCCAGATCTGTTCGGCGATGGCAGTTTCAAAACGGGACATGGCAGAACCCTGTATGTTGTGTGTGAATTGGCGGATGACACAAGATAGGCATTGATCTATCAGGGTCAACCTTGCCCTCCGGCCGATCCGCGCCTATGTGATCCGGTATTCCCCCGGAGGCGATGATGACCGATTCCCTGCATATCGTGAAGCTTTGCGTCGGCGCGGAGTCGGTCGATGACCTGATCCGCTGGCAGAAGGAGCGGTATCCCGCCGGCAATCCGGTGCATGTCACGCGCATGTGGCCGAAACGGGAGACGGAGATCCTCTCGGGCGGTTCGCTCTACTGGGTGTTCAAGGGGCTGATCCTCGCCCGTCAGCGCCTGCTGGCGTTCGAGGAACGCGATCACGGCGATGGCATCCGGCGCTGCGGCTTCGTGCTGGACCGGGAGGTAGTGCAGACCCATCCGATGCCCCGACGCCCGTTTCAGGGCTGGCGCTACCTTGCCGCCGCCGATGCGCCGCAGGATCTGCCCAAGGGCCGGGAGAACGAGGATCTTCCCCCCGCCCTCGCCGCCATGCTGGATGAGATCGGCCTCCGCTAGCATACCGCTTGTCGCCGATTGCTGAGGAAGCCTCTCGGATCTGCGTCGGAATGGAAATCAGTTGCGATCTGACGGAATCGGGCCGGAATTTCATAAATTCTGGGTCATTCTGGCGTTGATTTCCCGATTTCCGAAGTATGGCATGGCACTTCAGAATTTCTCCGGCAGCCAGATAGGCTCGCGTCGGAGCCAAATCGCGCGATCTGAAAGCCGGCCCGAAGTCTGATCTTCCGGGTCGGATTCCAGATCCCAGGTACGACAGTTCCGGGCCTTTCTGCAGCTGCTAAAGGCCGATCCGGGCGGAAAGCTGGGCCAGCGCGCTGCGCTCTCCCTCGCTCAGCGGCGCGCTGCGCGAAAAGAACAGCGTGGCTTCCGACCTGTGAATGAGACCGTCCGACAGGATCTTCAGGTGGTTGGCGCGCAACGTCTCTCCGGTGGAGGTGATATCGGCGATCGCCTCGGCCGTCAGGTTCTTCACCGTGCCTTCCGTCGCTCCCTGACTGTCCACAAGCTGATAGTCGGCCACGCCGTTATCGCGCAGGAACTCCCGCACCAGCCGGTGATATTTGGTCGCGATACGGAGCCGGTGCCCGTGACGCGCCCGGAAATCCGAGGCTACGGCGTCCAGATCGTCCAGACAATCCACATCGACCCAAAGCGCCGGAACCGCGATCACCAGATCGGCGAAGCCGAAGCCCAGCGGGGCCAGCGCCTCCGCCCGCTGCTGCCAATCCACGATCTTCTCCCGCACCAGATCCGACCCGGTGACACCGAGATGGATGCGGCCCGCCTGAAGCTCCCTCGGGATCTCTCCGGCGGAGAGCAGGACGAGCTCCACACCCTCCACCCCGCCGACATGGCCGGAATATTCCCTGTCGGACCCCGTGCGCATCAGCCTCACGCCGCGCGCGCCGAACCATTCGAACGTCTTTTCCATCAGGCGGCCCTTGGAGGGCACGCCAAGCTTCACCGCCATTCGCCCGCCTCCTTCAGTTCCGCCAGCACGCCCGGTCGGATGATGCCGCCGACCGCAGGGATCGACTGCCCCAGTCCCAGCCGGGAGGTCATCGCGTCATAGCGCCCACCGGTCGCCACCGGAGGAAGATCCGGGCGACCTTCGGCGTAGAAGCCAAAGACGAAGCCGTCGTAGTATTCCAGCGTGGTACGTCCGAAGCTCGCCTCGAAGTCCAGCCGGTCCACGTCGATCCCATGCGCAACCAGCGCATCCAGCCTGAGAGACATCCGCTCCACCGCCGGAAACAGCCCCGGCATGTCCACGGAGAGATCCTCCAGACGGCTGAGCGCGGCCGGCGCGGTATCGCGCAGCCCGATCAGCTCATCCAGGATGTCCGCCTGCAGGGAGGGGATCGGCGGCGTGTCGGCCTCCTCCACCATGTGACGCACCCGGGCGGCAACTTCCTCATCGCTGCGCAGACCGACGGCGGTGCCAGCTTCCCAAAGAAGCCGCTCCACCGGCGTCTCGGCAAGTCCCCGCAGCATGCGCTTGCGCGCGTCCGTGGGTTTCGTGCGGCCGGAATACTGGTCCAGCAGGGCGCGGAACCGCCGGGGCCGCCAGATATGATGATGAAGCCGCGCCTTGCGCGCCTCTGAAGTTTCCAGCGCGTTCACTGCGGCAAGCAACAGTCCCATGTCGCCCGTCGCGGCCCGAAGGCCGAGCGGCGCCAGTATCTCCGCGAACAGCGCAAAGACCTCGGCATCCGCCGCAGGAATATCGTCGCGCGCGAAAAGCTCGTAGCCCACCTGGAAATATTCGCTTGCCCGCGCACCACGGTGTTCCTGACGGCGGAAGACCTCGCCGAAATAGGTGTAGCGGGCGGGCTCCGCGCCCTGCGCCATGTGCATCTGCACGACGGGCACGGTGAAGTCCGGGCGCAGCATCTGCTCCCCCCGGAGCGGATCGGACGTCACATAGGCGCGGGCGCGGATATCCTCCCCATAAAGGTCCAGAAGGGTTTCCGCAGGCTGAAGGATATCCGTCTCCACCGGCAGGGCGCCTGCCAGAAGGAACCGTGAAAAGATCGCCTCGCCCTCGGCCCGCGCGGCCGCTTTCGTCGGCATCAGTACCGCCCGAGGATGCCACGCACCCCCTGCACGAGGTCGCCCCGCGGCAGTTCGATCTGCGCAGGCTGGGATTTCCATTCCTCAAGGCTCGCTTCGGCGGCGATTTTGGCACCCAGATACAGGTCCTTGAGCTGCACGACGCCCCGCGCGCGCTCATCCGACCCCTGGATCACCGCGACCGGAGAATTGCGTTTATCGGCATATTTGAGCTGGTTGCCGAAGTTCTTCGGATTGCCCAGATAGACCTCCGCGCGAATCCCGGCATTCCGCAGTTCCGCGACCATCGTCTGGCAATCCGCCAGCCGCTCGCGGTCCATCACGGTGACGATGACCGGACCGACGGTTTCCCCACCGATCCGCCCCTTGGCCCGCAATGCGGCCAGCAGACGGTCCACCCCGATGGAAACGCCGGTGGCGGGCACGGTCTGGCCGGTGAAGCGTTTCACCAGATCGTCGTAGCGACCGCCGCCCGCAACGGAACCGAACTGCCGGGGGCGCCCCTTTTCATCGAGTATCTCGAAGGTCAGCTCCGCCTCGAAGACCGGGCCGGTGTAGTAGCCGAGGCCGCGGACCACCGCCGGGTCGATCATCACCCGATCCGCCCCGTAGCCCTGCGCATCCAGAAGCTCCGCGATCTGTTCTAGCTCGCCCACACCTTCGAGTCCGATGGCCGATGCGCCGACAAGTTCCCGCAGCCGGGCCACGGTCGCCGCACCGCTGTCGCGCCGCGCGGCCATGAACCCCATGACCGCGTCGGCCTGCTCCGATCCGAGTCCCGCGCCCTTGGTGAAATCACCGGATTCGTCGCGCCGCCCCTCGCCCAGCAGGGCGCGGACACCCGCCTCTCCCAGCCGGTCGATCTTGTCGATGGCGCGCAGCACGATGCCGCGCTCGGAGGCGAAGCGGTCAGGATCGGCGGGGTCGAGCACGCCCGCAACCTCCATCACGCCGTTCAGCACCTTACGGTCGTTCACGCGCACGACATAATCGCCCCTTGGAATACCCAGTGTTTCCAAAGTGTCGGAGAGCATCGCGCATATTTCTGCATCCGCAGCCACGCTGGCCGAACCCACCGTATCGGCGTCGCACTGATAGAACTGGCGGAAGCGTCCAGGTCCGGGCTTTTCATTCCGCCAGACGGGCCCCATCGCATAGCGGCGGTAAGGGGAGGGCAGGTCGTTGCGGAACTGCGCGGCCACACGGGCCAGCGGCGCCGTCATGTCATAGCGAAGCGCGAGCCAGTCGCCCTCGTCCTGCCAGGCGAAGACGCCATCGTTCGGCCGGTCCACGTCGGGAAGGAACTTGCCGAGCGCCTCCACCGTCTCCACCGCCGGGGTTTCCAGCGGATCGAAGCCGAAGAGATGATACACCTCGGCAATCCGGTCGAGCATGGTCTTGCGTTCGGTGACCTCTGCGCCGAAATAGTCCCGGAAGCCGCGGGGGTTCTCCGCCTTGGGCCGGCGGGTTGCCTTGGTCTGGCTGCCCTTGTCCTTCGCCATCGGTGTGCCTCGTGGTTGACGGGCGTCGTCTATCGGATGGACCCGTTCGGGGCAAGACAATGCGGCTTTTTGGCCCGAAAGGACGAGATCATGCATGACCGCCTTACCCGAGCGGAGGAACAGATCGCCCACCTCACCCGGATCGTGGAGGATCTGTCGGACGTGACCAGCGCGCAGGCCCGCGACCTCGCGCGCCTGACGCGGCTCGTCTCCCTGCTGATGGAGCGGGAGGCGGAGCGCGAGATGCAGGCCGGGGGCAGCATCCCGCTCGCCGACCAGAAACCGCCGCATTATTGAAAGGGTTCAACCCCCGGCCGCCCGCCCTTTCCGGGCAAACGGCCGCAGAAATCCGCCGCACAAACCGCGGCCGCTGTGACCCCCCCGACAGTCCGCGAACCAACGTCAGGCTTGGGCGTTGGCTATGGCTGGCAGGGCAAAGATGCCGGGGACGGAGAGCCCATGGCCATCAGGCGGTCTCGTCACGCCACCTTCAGGACGATCTTGCCGATATGGGCGGAGCTTTCCATCCGCTCATGCGCCCGGGACGCCTGCTCGAGCGGAAAGACCGAGTCCATCACCGGGGCCACGCGCCCCGCCGACAGCAATGGCCAGACCGACGCCTCAAGCCCCTCCGCGATTCGCGCCTTTTCGAGATCAGAGAGCGGCCGAAGGGTCGAGCCGGTGACGGACAGCCGCCGCCGCATCGGCAAGCCGAAATTCACCTCCGCCGTCGGACCGGAGAGGAAGGCGATTTGCACCAACCTGCCATCTTCCGCCAATGCACGTAGATTGCGCGGGATGTAATCGCCCCCCACCATGTCTAGGATCAGATCGGCGCCGCCTTCTCCCTTCAACACGGTCACGAAATCCTCCTCTCGGTAGTTGATCGCCCTCTCTGCGCCGAGCGCCCGGCAAGCATCGCACTTTTCCTCGCTCCCCGCCGTGGCAAAGACCCGCGCACCGAAGGCATGGGCGAGCTGGATGGCCGTCGTACCGATTCCAGAAGATCCGCCGTGAACGAGGAAGCGCTCCCCCGCCTTCAGCTTTCCCCGGCCAAAGACATTGGTCCAGACGGTGAAGAATGTCTCGCACAGCGCGGCGGCGGCGGCGGCGGGTTCCACGCCCTCCGGCACCGGCAGCGCCTGCCCCCAATGGGTCACGACGTAATCCGCGTAGCCGCCGCCGGGCGTCAGGGCGACGACCGCATCACCCACCTTCCAGCGCTGCGCTCCTGGACCAACGCCGACGACATGACCCGAGACTTCCAACCCCGGCAGGTCGGAGGCCGTGGGGGGCGGTGCATAGTTTCCGGCACGTTGCAGGGCATCGGGCCGGTTCACGCCCGCATAGTCCACCCGGATCAGGATCTGCCCGTAGCCCGGTTGAGGGATCGGGCGCTCCACCAGGCGCAGCACCTCCGGCCCGCCGGGCCGCGATATCTCGACGGCGCGCATGGACCGGCTCATTCCGCCGTCCTCCCGAGCGGACCGGGTGCCGTCCGTGATCGCCGTCCGGGCAGCCCGTCCCTCCGGCAACGCTCGGGCGAGGGTACCTGCCGGGCCAGCCAGTCGGGACCGGTCATCAGCAGATTGAATCCGGGCGTCTTGCGCAGGAAGGACTTGGTCTTTTCGATCCGCATGACCCCGTCGATCCGGCGCTCCAGAAACGCGGCGGTTGCACTGCTGTCTGGGGTTTCGTCCCCAAGCCAGTAGAGCACCGTCGCGCCAAAAACCCCGGAAAGGCTCGCGCGTTTCGTATACCAGTTCAGGTCGTCCGCCGTGTCGCCAAGCGCTGTCCAGATCGTATCCGCCGTCTCCCAGACCAGCCGGGAACCCTCTGCGGCGTGCTGGGGCAGCGAAAAAAGCGTCATGCCACGGCGCACAGCCTCCCGGTCCCCCGCGAGTTCAAGGCGCAGCATGACGGCCTTTGCAACCCGCTCGCGGAAGCGCAGGGCGGAAAGGTCGCTTGCCGCCAGTGCCTCCGCCATGCGCCTGTCGCCGCGGACGTGGAAAGCGTGCGCAAGGTCGATTGCGCCCCGCGGCGCGGCCATATGCGCCAGAGTGGGATCGAGGCCCGAATCATCCACGGCCGCCCGATAGGTGACGGCGGTCCAGCCATCGAAGACGACATGCGGCAGCGCCGCGTCCAGAAGGCGATCACGAACCTCCTCCATAGAATGAGCTGAGCCGGAAGAAGTCTCGGTCATGGCAATTCCCCTTTTCCTTGCGAGGCGCGGTGGACAACCCCTTTACCCTCTGATATGGAGCGGCGTCCTGCACCTGACAGAAACCCTAGACCAGAAAGGTGGTGACAACCACATGCAGGTAAGCGTTCGCGATAACAACGTCGAACAGGCCATGCGCGCTCTGAAGAAGAAACTTCAGCGCGAGGGCGTGTTCCGTGAGATGAAGCTCAAGCAGCACTTCGAGAAGCCTTCCGTCAAGAAGGCGCGTGAGCAAGCCGAGGCCGTTCGCCGGTCGCGTAAACTGGCTCGCAAGAAGGCGCAGCGCGAGGGTCTCCTCTGAGCCTCTGACGCGACGGGTAACCTCATGGTTGCCGAACCCCCGCTGCTTTTGCGCGGGGGTTTTCTTTTGCGCGGAGGTCGGCAATGCCATGGCGAAGGCGGGGCGGCCTGTCTGGAAGGAGTACACTCCGGGGACAGCAGCACTTTGCCAGGCTGCTGAAGGCCTTGGGCTGCGCGAAGGCGGAAATCGTCCGCAATCTGCAGAACTCCAACCCGAATCCGCGCATTCATGGTCGCTCCGGGGGTGCCTTCCCGATTTCCGGAGCCCCGCTTCCAGAGCACGGACATAACACTTCAAACTTTTCCGAAGCATGTTGGCTCCGAACGCGTCAGCACCCGCTGGGCCGCGACCGCCTGAAAAGGTCCGCTCGCCTACCGTGGTGGTGCCGCCCGCGCGGGAGGCCGACGGTCAATCAAGGTAACCACCACATGTGCTTGCAGCGCGACCAACGGCTGCCTGCTTCCGACATCAGGGCGCGTGAGCTGGTTTGCCCGGGTTATCGCCCCCGTGGCCGCAGCACTTGGACGAAAAGGGCTATACGGGAATTGCCGTCGTGCGGAAGACAGTGCGCAGCGCAAAGGAGGAATGCATCTGCGACACCCCCGGCAGCTTTGCCAGATATTGCCTGTGGATCCGGGCGAAATCCTCCGTATCCGAGGCCACGACTTTCAGCAGATAATCCGCGGATCCCGCCATCAGATGACATTCCAGAATGTCGGGAACGCGCGCCACCTCGCGCTCGAAGGCTTCCAGCACCTCATCCGCCTGACCGGAAAGCGTGATTTCGACAAAAACCGTCGTGGGCACCCCCATGCGGCGCTCATCGAGCAATGCGACATAGTCCCGGATATAGCCTTCCTGCTCCAACCGCTGAACACGACGGTGACAAGCCGAAGCGGAAAGGTTCACACGCTCCGACAGGTCGGAGTTTGAAATCCTCCCTTCCTTCTGCAGGACGATGAGGATTCGACGGTCCGTCGCATCAAGTTCCATTCAGCGCAAACTTCTTCGAAAAGGGGCGGAAAATCCGGTAGAGCCTACCAATATTTCCGCCCCTGACGAAGTGCTTATCGCGTCAAACGGCAGTGCGATTTTTCAGTTGGTCACGGATTTCGGTGAGAAGCTTGATCTCCGGCGGATCCTCGGCCTTCTCCTCCTTGCCTTCCATATGCGCGAACTTTCGTGCCGTGTTCACGCCCTTCACGATCAGGAACACGACCCAGGCAATGATAAGGAAATTGATCACCGCCATGATGAACTTGCCGTAAGCGAACTGCGCGGCATTCGGCCCCTCGCCCAAGGAAATCGACAGGCCGGAGAAATCGAGGCCACCGGTGAACAGCGAGATGATGGGGTTGATGAGATCCGTAACCACGGAATTGACGATTGATGTGAATGCGGCACCGATGATGATACCTACAGCGAGGTCAAGCACGTTGCCGCGCGCGATGAAGTCCCGGAATTCCTTCAGCATTCTCTGCTCCAATAGAATGGTCGGCGGCAAAGAAGACCGCCGGTGCCTGCGAAAGAAGTTGAACCCCTCGCGTTGTTTGTCAACACTCGCTGCGAGAACCACATATCTCTCTCGGGATCCGTTGCGGGGATGACAGATGACCGGATATGCCAAGACAGCGCTTCTGATGGCCGCCATGACGGCGGTTTTCATGGGCGTCGGATATCTGCTGGGCGGACAGGGCGGCATGATCTTCGCGCTGATCTTTGCGGCACTGATGAATGTCTTTACCTGGTGGAACTCCGACAAGATGGTGCTGAAGACCTATTCAGCCCAGCCCGTTGATCCGAGAACCGCGCCCGAATTCTATCGCATGGTGGAGGGGCTTGTCGCTCGCGCGGGGCTTCCGATGCCAAAGCTCTACATTCTTCCAAACGACCAGCCGAATGCCTTCGCCACGGGCCGCAACCCGGAAAACGCCGCCGTCGCGGTGACCACCGGCCTCATGCGCGCACTGACGATGGAGGAGGTGGCAGGCGTCGTTGCGCATGAGCTGGCCCATGTGAAGCACCGCGACACGCTCATCATGACGGTGACAGCAACCTTTGCCGGGGCTATTTCCATGTTGGGCAATTTTGCGCTGTTCATGCCGCGTGACCGCAATAGTCCCATGGGGCCGCTGGGTGGCCTGATCGCCATGATCGTGGCCCCGATGGCGGCGGCTGTCGTCCAGATGGCGATCAGCCGGACGCGGGAATATGAGGCTGATCGGACGGGTGGGGAAATCTGTGGCCAGCCGCTCTGGCTTGCCTCGGCGCTTCAGAAGATCGAGGGTTATGCCAGCCGGATCGACAACGTACAGGCGGAGCGCAATCCGGCCACGGCGCCGATGTTCATCATCAATCCGCTGCATGCCCTTCAGCGCGACAGACTGTTCTCCACCCACCCCTCGACCGCAAACCGGGTTGCCGCCCTGAGGGAGATGGCTGCGCGCATGGGAAATACCGCTGTGCCGCGGACAGCGTCCCTGCAGGACAAACCTGCCCCTGATTACGGATTGAGCACCAGCCGCATCCCGCCCTCCGGCACGAAACGGCCCCCCGGAGGAGGCTGGCCGACCTGATACGCTCAAGGACGCGCTTCATACAAAAGTGACTGCCAAACTGCTGCGAGTGCAAAATAACGGCTTCGCGGTTGCCGAAACCGCAGCGGCGCTCTAGTTTCCCTGCATGCAGATCAGTCAGACGCCACCCCCGGTTGCAGACCGGGATTCCCTCGCTGACCCGGTTGCCGCTGCGGAAGCCACGCTCAGGTCGCTTCCCGCCGTTTCCGACCGCTGGGCCATGTTTCTGGATATTGACGGGACGCTCGTCGATCTCGCCGACAGCCCGGACGGTATCGTCGTGGAGGAAGGGCTGCCAGCCCGGCTCACACGCCTTTCCGGCCTGCTGGGCGGAGCGCTAGCGCTGGTCACGGGGCGGTCTCTCGCAAGGGCGGAAGCCATGTTCATGCCGGCCCGTCTTCCGATCGCCGGGCTGCACGGGGCGGAATTGCGGGGAGCGGATCAGCCGCCTCCCCCGCGCGATTACCTCATCGCCAAGGCCGGTGCCGCCAGCTTTGCCGAACGGACGCCAGGCGTGCTGTTCGAGGACAAGGGACTCGCCTTCGCGCTCCACTACAGGGGACTGCCGCAAGCGGAGGCGGATGTCCGCCGCGAGATGGAAGCAGCGCTGGCCAGCGCGGGCAGTGACTTTCAACTCCAGTCCGGCAAGATGGTTGCCGAATTGCGCCCCGCCTCCGGTGACAAGGGCACAGCCATCGCCGCTTTCCTTGCGCGAGCTCCCTTCCAGGGCCGGTTACCTCTCGCCATCGGTGACGACCTGACGGATGAGGCGATGTTCCGCTCCGCAGCGGATCGGGGGGGGCGGGGTATCCGTATCGGGCCGACACTGGAGGGCAGCGCGGCGACGGAGCGGCTCCCCACGCCAGCGGCGCTGCGTGCGCTACTGGCGGAGATCGTCCGATGAGCAGGCTCGTCGTCGTTTCAAACCGCGTACCACTCCCCGACAAGCATGGGAATCCACCGCCAGGCGGTCTTGCCGTGGCCGTTCACGCCGCGCTCCGGGATCAAGGCGGCATCTGGATGGGATGGTCGGGACGGGCGGTCGCCGATACGGAAGACGTTAGAGTGACCACCCGCGAACAGGGGCGCATCGCCTATTCGCTGATGGATCTGACGGAAACCGACGTGGAGGAATATTACAACGGTTTTGCCAACCGCGTCCTCTGGCCGATCTTTCATGGGCGGGTCGATCTGGCAGAATACGCACGTCGCGAGATGGCAGGATACTTCCGGGTGAATCGACTCTTTGCCGATCAACTCGTGCCCATGCTCCGCCCGGACGATACGATCTGGGTGCATGACTATCATCTCATCCCGCTGGCGGAAGAATTGCGGCAGCGCGGGGTCAAGAACCGAATCGGCTTTTTCCTCCACATCCCTTGGCCGCCCGCGGATATCCTTTTTGCCATGCCGGTCTATGAGGCGGTGCTATCAGGGCTTTCCGCCTATGATCTGGTCGGTTTCCAGACTGACTACGACATGGACAATTTTATCGGCTGCCTCCGGCGCGAGGGCAGCGGCAGCCCGCTCGGCGACGGGGAAGTTGTGGCCTATGGGAGGCAGTTTCGCGTCGGCGCCTTCCCCATCGGCATGGAGACGGAGGAGTTCGCCAACCTCTCGCGAGCCTCGGTGGGCAAACCGGGGGTGCGTGACCTGCTCCGCAGCCTGCACGGGCGGCGGCTCATCATCGGGGTGGACCGGCTGGATTATTCCAAGGGCATCCCCAACCGCATCGACGCCTATGAACGCTTCCTCAAGCGGCACCCGGAATTCCGGGGGGAAGTCACGTTCCTTCAGGTCACCCCCAAGTCCCGCTCCGACGTGCCGGAATACCGCGCCATGCAGGAGGCGGTCGCAGCGCAGGCGGGGCGGGTGAACGGCGATAATGGCGCGGTGGACTGGACGCCGATCCGCTACATAAACCAGTCCCTGAAGCGTCCGGTGCTGGCAGGTCTCTACCGGGTGGCACAAGTGGGATTCGTGACGCCGCTGAAAGACGGGATGAACCTTGTCGCCAAGGAATACGTCGCTGCTCAGGATCCGGCTGATCCCGGTGTCCTGGTGCTGTCCCGCTTCGCCGGCGCCGCGCGGGAGATGGTAGAGGCGTTGCTCATCAACCCCTACGACATAGATGCGACCGCCAATGCTCTGGCGCGCGCCCTCTCAATGCCACTGGAGGAGCGTACGGAGCGCTGGAGCGCCATGATGGACAGGCTCCGCGCCTATGACGTCCATCACTGGTGCCGCGACTATCTCGGGACGCTCGCAAAGGTGGGGCGGCCTTCCGGGCTCGCCGTGCCACAAGCCGCCCCGGAAGCCGCAAATCCCCCCTGAGGAGATCAGGCGAGCGCACCCGCGTTCGCGTGAAGATGCGCCACAAGATCAGCCGGAAGCTTCAGGCGCGCGGCCAGCATGGCAAGATAGCCCTTCTCCGCCGCCCCCTCCGGGTCGACAGCCAGCAGGGAAGCCGCATAGATCTCCGCCGCCTCCGCCTGATTGGAGGCGAGGGCCGCGATCCGTCCCACATCCAGCGGGGCTGCCAACTCTTCGCTTACCACCTGCGCAGCGCTGTCGTCATAGCCCCGCTCTTTCAGGGCGGCGCTGATCCTCGCACGTTCCACGGGGGTGACCTCCCCGTCCGCCTTGGCGGCGGCGACCATGGCGCGCGCGAGCTTCTCCGCCAGTTCTTCAGGATCATCGGGCATGAAATCGGTGCCCTCCGGAGAGGGCAACGGCTCCGCCCCTGCTGCCGGCTGCGGCTGGGCAGCAGCAGCCGAGGTATCGGAGCTGAACGGTGCCCGGCCTGCTTGCCAGTCGTTGAAGGCCTTGTAGGCGAGTGTGCCGATCGCCGCGGCCACAGCTCCTTTGGCCAGCCCCTTGCCACCAAGAAGCGCCCCGGCAAGACCACCTGCGGCCGCTCCCTTGGCAAAGGATCCCTGATCGCCGACAAGGCCACCCAGCATATCGGAGAGGCCACCCGAGCGGCTGGGTGAGGCCGTTGTTCCTCCGCCCGTCAGGCTGGAGAGCAGATCCCCCAGTCCTCCGCTGGTGCCGCCGGTCGCACCGGCGGCATTCTGGCCACCGACCTGAGTGCGACTCGTGCCGGTATCGCCGGTGATCTGACCCAAAAGACTGTCGAACATGGATTTCATCGAGGTCTGCTGCATCTGCGCCTCCAGCCAGAGAGTGTCGGCAGAAAGGTGACACAATCTTCTTAAAACGCAAGGTTTGGCGGTGAGCCTCTCTCGATGAGGCAAAAATCTTTCATCGGATTAATTCCCGACAAATCTTGTTTGACATTTCTGACTGTTTCGCTCAGTTTCATCATCAGTCCTAGCCGCCCGAACAGGTCAGCCCGGAACAGACCCTCCGTCGGAGTACGGAAAATGAAACCTGAGATCCTGTTCTGGCCGGATCACCGGCAAATTCGGGAAGGCGCGCCTTCCACTCCGCTGGGGGAGCTGTACCGGCTCCTGCTTCTTGCCTTCGGGGGCGGACGCCCGCTTGACCAGGTTCTCGACAGCTTTGAGAGGATGCCATGAACGCCACCGTCTCCCGCACGCTGACGCTGCAGGATTCCATCCCCGTCCACGATGCACACCTGCTGACCGCCGGGGGCGTGCAGGCGCGCATCGTCCTTGATGGACAGGTCTATTCCCTCAGGATCACCAAGGCGAGGAAGCTCATCCTCACCAAGTGAAACAACCGGCATACCCCTCCCGGAAACATGCCGGATAGGCGCGACACACGCTCTGTAGCGCCTTTGGAGGCCCTGCGACCCGTCTCCTCGGGGATCGCGGGGCCTCTCTCGTTTCGCAAGCTTGACAAGGGGCCGGGGCTTGCCTCTAACCGCTCACTTCGGGCACGCGTCGTGCTCCGTGGAGGCTTCAATGACAAAGCTCCCCTCTCCCTGTCTCAGCGTCTGCAAATTCCGCCGCGCAGGGCATTGCATCGCCTGCTCGATGACCAAGGATCAGAAGTCTTTGTTCAAGAGGCTGAAGAAAGAAAAACACCAGCAAGGTTTCCTGACCATGCTGGTGCATCAGCAGCGCGACCTTGGCAAATTTCCCGCTTGGGGCCGCGCCTATGCCCGGAAATGCGCGAAGAAGGGCATCGAGATGCCCCCCCTACCCCGTCTTTAGGATTATTCGAGGTGAGCTTGCAGCATCCACGCGAACTTTTCATGGACACGGCCCCGCTCGATGGCCAGGTCCTGCGTCAGCAGGTCGCCGTGGCTTTCGGAGATTGAGGCGACACCGGCAAGCGTCTCCGTGACCGTCCGCTGCGCTTTCAGCAAGGCACGGATCATGTCCTCGGCGCTGGCGTGGCCGTCGTGTTCATCAACCTTCGAGCGCTTGACCATATCGGCCAGACGGCCCTCGGCATGAGCTCCGATGGCGCGGACACGCTCGGCCAGATCGTCCTGCCCCTCGAAGTGATCTTCATAAATCTTCTGGAATAGCTCGTGCAGCGGTCCGAAGGACATACCCTTGACGTTCCAGTGGAAATTCTGTGCGAGCATCGTCGTAACGACGGTCTCGGCAACGGCTTGGTTCAGCGCGTCCGCGATGGCGGCCTGCGCACTTTCGCTCAGGTTGGCAGCCGTTTGCGACATGTTCTCATTCCTTTCGAGTTGCGAATCATTAGCTGGCGTCCGCTTGCCATGACCTCAACTTAGAATGATTTTAAATTGTGTCCAGTCCCTCGGCGAGACCTTTCGCCAGATAGGCAACCTGACGACGGTAGGGTTTGCGCACCTGCGAGGCGATGAGAAAGATCGTGCTGTCGCCATCACCATGGCGCACCGCCTCCAACAAACGGAGGAGCCAGCTTTCATCGAAAGAGCGCTCTCTGGAGCCGGGGAACAGGAAATTCGATGGCTTACCTGTCGCCTGCGGTAGAGCGCGCAGCAGGGCCTCTGCAAAAGCCTGCGCGGCTTCCACCCGGTCCATGGCAAGGAGGGCGCAGGCCGAGAACACGTCGATCCGGCGCGCCGCGCGGCACCGGAGAGAAAGAAGCCTCAGGCGGTTCAGAGTTGCAGTCAACTGAACATCCCGCTCCTCGTTCTCAGGAGTGGCAACGGCAGGTGCGGGAAGAAGAGCTGCGACGGCCATAAGACTCGCGTTCCATTCCAAGATGGTTGAGTGATACAGTCAACATAAACAGGAGTAAAGCAAAACACGGCGCTTTTGCCTGACAAAACCGTTCGATGTCGCTAGCTTCGCCGCTTAGCCAATGGCTGACCTACAGAATGGGCCTGACGACTGGCACGTATGACTGTTCCGTACGATTGCCTAGGCTACCGGCCGCGCGATTGGCCAGTGAAGGAGGGAATCACACATGACACGCCTCGCAACCGTTGCGTATCACGCCGGACAGTCGCCGGACGGCGCCATTCTCTCCGCCGTGCGCGGCCTTCCCGGCGTGCGCGGCTATGTTCAGGCAAGGCGCGAAGACGGTGGGTTGGCGCTACTGGATGTTGCGGACGGCACACTGGTGCCCTTGGGCGGCCCCGCTGGCAGCGGGTGCAGGCTCGACCCGGCAGCACTTGATCACGCGGCGGCCGGGCTGCAAGCGCACCTGACCCCCCCGCCATCTCTCCTGGTGCTCAACCGTTTCGGTGATAGTGAGGCCGCCGGATTCGGCTTCCGCCCGCTGCTGGAGACCGCGGTAGAGGCCGGAATACCGGTTCTGCTCGCCGTGGCGGATACCCGGCTGGCACTCTGGCTGGCTTATGCGGGGGAGATGGGTGAAACGCTTCCCTGCTCCGGGGAGGCGGTTTCCGCCTGGGCAGCGCGGCTTGTAGTACGGAGTTGAGTTCTTTCAGCAGGCGAGCGGCATCAGGTTGATGCGATGGCGGCCCATTTCCTCGATCCGCTCGCCATAGGCATTGAGGTATAGCCGCCAGACATTGGCCGCCTCCTCCGCATCGCCCGCTTCGGCCCGGCGGATCAGCTTCATCTTGGTCCCGACGCCCGCCTCGTAACGGCCGGCGACATCTTCCTCAGCAAACCGCGTGGCATTCGCCCGGTTTTCCAGATGGCGTGTCATGACCTCATCGAGAATCTCGCCGAAAACCTCGGTGATGCCATTGCCGGAATGCTTTACGAGGGCCCGACGAAATTCGTCGTCCAGCTTATTGTAAGCCAAAGCGACTTCAGAGGGATCGCTTTTGGAAATCGCCGCACGTTGTGCCACCATGCAGGCACGCAGCGCCTCGATCGCGTCGAAGTTGCGCGCCTTGACGATATGGTGGACAGCGGCAGGCTCCGTCTGAAGGCGGTAATCCATCACCTCTCCCAGAGTCATGCGCTGCATCTGGAAGTAAAAGCCGACCTGACGCGCAATCGGCTCGATCGTCGGCCTGAGAACACGGGTGCCCCCCCCGAGGCCCACGCTCCACCGTCAGCAACCCCTCCGCCTCCAGCACCCGAATGGCCTCGCGGTAGGTGGGACGGGAGATATTGTGCTGCTCCATCAAATCGACTTCACCTGGCAGAAGAGAGTTGGCGGGAAACTCGCCCGATGCGATGGCGAGCCGGAGCGTGTCCGCAAGTGCCTCTGCCTTGCTCGCGGCACGTCTCGTTGTCTTCGCCATCTTAACTCTCCGCAAAGTTGTTTTCGATAAAACTCATCCTTCTCAAAGTTGAATATAAAATCAATACTAATTTCTGCAAGAACAGCTGCTTAAAAAGAAAAAGGTAAGATATTCTCACCAAACTCAGCGAAGTCCGATTAAAAAGCAGGCTTGAAAAACATGCGTGCGAAATTTCAATGGGCGACTGTGCTTAACCCACGCAGGCGGATGTCGCGCAAATTTGATTGCGAAGCAACACATAACTTGCGTTCAAACGGGAACCTGCGCAATTCCGTGGCGTTACAGCCTGTTGATCTCATGAAAACGAGAGGTAACGGATGGCGCCCCGTCCCTTCTGGAAAGGCTATCTCAAACTCTCTCTGGTGACCTGCCCGGTCGCGATGACCCCTGCGACCAGCGAAGCTGACAAGCTGCGGTTCACCACCATGAACGCGAAGACGGGAAACCCCACGCTCAGTCGCTATGTCGATGACAAGACAGGAAAAGAAGTTCCCGAAAAGGATCAGGTGAAGGGCTATCCCAAGGGCGAGGAGGAGTATATCCTGCTGGAGGATGCCGAAATCGAATCCCTCGCCTTGGAGAGTACGCGCACCATTTCCATCGACCGGTTCGTCCCGTCGGACAGCGTAGGATGGGTCTGGCTGGACACTCCCCACTACCTGCTCCCGGACGACAAGGTGGCGGAGGAGGCCTATGCCGTCATCCGGGCCGCGATGGAGGCGACGGGCACCTTCGGACTGTCCCGGCTGGTGCTCTATCGTCGGGAACGGCCAATCCTCCTGGTGCCGAAGGGCAAGGGAATCATGCTGTGGACGCTCCGTTACGGGGACGAAGTGCGCGATCCCGGCGATTACTTTGAACAGAAACCGCAGTCCCCCGACACGGATCTTCTGAAAATGATCACGCAGCTCATCAACGCACGAAAGACGGACTGGACGCCGGAGATCGTTCACGACCCCGTTCAGGCGCGTTTGTTGGAAATGATTGAAGCCAGGCGGAAGCCTGCGCGCAAGTCCCGGAAACCTGCCTCCCCCCCCGCCCAGCAGGAGGAGGAAGGCAAGGTCATCGACATCATGGATGCACTGAAGCGATCCCTTTCAGCGGGAAAGAAGCGCTGATCAGAAGACCTGCCGCTGATGCAGGAGTGCCATCGCATCCTCTGCCGTCTCGACATAGCTGAAGATCGACAGATCGCTTTCCGCGATTGTGCCTGCATCCACCAGCGCCTGCCAGTTGATGACGCCATCCCAGAACTCTCGCCCGAACAGCAGGATCGGAATACGCTGCATCCGCCCGGTCTGGATCAGCGTCAGACACTCCATGAGTTCGTCGAGGGTGCCAAAGCCGCCGGGGAAGACGCAGACCGCCCGGGCCCGCATCAGGAAATGCATCTTGCGAATGGCGAAGTAGTGGAAGTTGAAGCAAAGATCCGGCGTAACGAAAGGGTTCGGTGCTTGCTCATGTGGCAGCACGATATTAAGGCCGATCGACTGTCCGCCTGCCGCCGCCGCCCCTTCGTTGCCCGCCTCCATGATGCCCGGCCCCCCTCCTGTCATGACAACCGAGTCACGACCGTAGGTCTTGAGGCTTTCGTCGGTGATCCGCTGGGCCAGGTCTCGCGCGACCTCATACCAGCCGGAAAGCGCCGCCCCGGGCCCCGCCTCACCCTCACGGGGGATTCTCGCGCTGCCCATCAGCACGACGGTCGAGCGGATACCGCGTTCCGCCAGGATCATCTCGGGCTTCAGGAGTTCAAGCTGCAACCGCACCGGCCGCAACTCCTCCCGCATGAGGAAATCGGTATCGGTGAAGGCCAGACGGTAGGCGGGCGCGCGGGTCTGCGGCGTGTCTGGCGTCTCCTTCACCACACGGGCATCCTGACGGCTGTCCCGGAACGGGTGCTGACGGTCGGTTCCGTTCGGCCCGCGGGGGGTGTCCGCATCTTCGGTCATGGCCCGTCCTTTCGGCTGCGTTGCGTGACTGCCGTGCGCGGTCTATAGGCTTGGCCCCGGTCGAGCCATAGAAATCGGAGCATCCCCATGTCGAATGCCGCGTCGAATGCCGCGCTTGAAACCGCCATCGAAGCCGCCTGGGAGGCGCGCGACGGCATCACCCCCGCCACCAAGGGCGAACAGCGCGACGCGATCGAAGCGACGCTGGAGGCGCTGGACAAGGGACGGCTGCGCGTGGCGGAACGGCAGTCCGATGGCAAATGGCACGTGAACCAATGGGCGAAGAAGGCCGTTCTGCTCGGCTTCCGCCTGCGCGACATGGAGATGCAGTCCGGCGGACCGCAGGGTGGCGGCTGGTGGGACAAGGTGGATTCCAAGTTCAGCGGCTGGCAGGACAGTGAGTGGAAGGCTGCGGGCTTCCGCGCCGTTCCGAACTGCATCGTGCGCCGCTCCGCCTATATCGCGCCGGGCGTGGTGCTGATGCCGTCCTTCGTCAACCTGGGCGCCTATGTCGATTCGGGCACGATGGTGGATACCTGGGCCACCGTCGGCTCCTGCGCCCAGATCGGCAAGAATGTGCATCTCTCCGGCGGCGTCGGCATCGGCGGCGTTCTGGAGCCGATGCAGGCCGGCCCAACGATCATTGAAGACAACTGCTTCATCGGCGCCCGCTCCGAAGTGGTGGAAGGCGTGATCGTCCGCGAAGGCTCCGTGCTCGGCATGGGCGTTTTCATCGGACAGTCCACCAAGATCGTGGACCGCGAGACGGGCGAGGTGATGTATGGCGAAGTCCCGGCGGGCTCCGTCGTGGTCTCCGGTTCGCTGCCGTCGAAGAATGGCGTCAATCTCTACTGTGCGGTGATCGTGAAACGGGTAGACGCCAAGACGCGGTCCAAGACCTCGATCAACGAACTGCTGCGCGACTGATCATACTTCAAGATGAAGCACCCTTCCGCTGCATGGCGGGGGGGGGTACAGGAGCCGATGCTTTCGTGGCGGAAACCAAGTGGTCGCACCGACTCGCCGGCCGGTTTCTTCCAGTTGGCGGTCCGCAATTCTGCCTTTCGATCGCCGGAAAGGATGCAGGGTCTGCGATCCGCCTCAGGGACGTTGTGCAGGCATTGCTTGCCCGCGAGGCGGGAAGTGCGCGACGGCTGTGCGACTGCTTGCGGATTCTCTTCTCTGACCGATGCTGACCGATGCTGACCGAT
>NZ_JFGS01000003.1 GCF_000740775.1 Haematobacter missouriensis
CCTGGCCGGATAACCTCGGAATCTGCAAGGGACCCACGGGGGGCAGGTCAATGCTCAGCCTGACTCAGAAGTTGGAGCCTCCGAAAAACCGCGCGGTTCAGCTTTTTGTCCTTCACGATTGGCTCACCGATCAAATTTGTGGTGCAGTCAAACAGCTGAACTGGTCCCCGTTTCGGCGGATACCCCTGCTTGGAGGACCTGAGCTTATGCGGGAGCATATGCTTATGATAACGTAGATATCACTCCGAGGGCGAGCTTCCGTGCCACTGGAGCGCGGCGGAGAAGTTGCCGGAGACGCGGAAGGTTGTGAGTCTGACATTCGGATGATGTCTTTCAGAAGCAAGCACTATAGTTGAGACCATGTCTTCACCTCTCCCCATACCCCTGCGCAGTGGTCGCGTGCATGAAGCCTTCGGGCCGCTTTCGGCGGCTTTTGCCGCTGTTCTCGGCGCTTTGGGCAAGCGGCCTGTCCTTTGGGTGCGGGAGGCATGGGCACCCGCCCAGGTGACGCCGGAAGGTTTGCGGACGCTTATTGATCCGCGGCGCCTTTTGCTGGCCCGTGGTGACGATCAGGTGGAAACCCTGGCTATCGCAGAAGAAGCATTGAAGGATGGGGTCATACCCATGGTGGTGGTTGAGATCACCCGACCGCTCAATCTGCGTGAGGGGCGGCGGTTGCAGCTCGCGGCGCAGGCGGGGGAAGCAACGGGTCTGTGTCTGATCCCGGAAGGTATGGGCAGCAATGCGGCGGAGACGCGATGGCATTGCGGCCCGGTATTCGATCCCGCTCCTTCTGGGCCAATGTTGAGGGGGCCCGCCTCTGGCAATCCTGTGGACTCGACTCTCATGAGGTGGGAGCTTATTAAGAACAAAAAGGGAACAATTGGGGTGTGGCATGTTCGATGGGATGCAAAGGCGCATCGTCTCGATATGGTTTCCCCGGCTGGCGACTGACCGGGCGCTCCGCTATCACCCGGTGGAGGGGCCGTTCGTCGTTTCCCAGCGACTCAACAACACCGACTTCATTCATTGTCTCAATCCTCTGGCAGAGCGCGCGGGGTTATCGCGCGGTATGACATTGGCGGATGCGAGGGCTTTTTGCCCTCCGCTGGTGAGCGTGAGTGCCGACCAGGCGGGGGAACACCGTTTGCTCTGTGCCTTGCGTCGTTGGGCGCTCCGTTACTGCCCTTGGGTTGGGTTGGAGGAGCCAGACGGGCTGGTGCTCGACATCACCGGTTCCGCGCATCTTGCCGGCGGGGAGGGCCGGTTGTTGTCCGATATGCGGGAGCGGTTGGGAGGAGCCGGGTTCGACCTGCGGATGGGTCTGGGAGATACGCGCGGGGCGGCCTGGGCGCTGGCGCATTATGGTGAAGGGTTGGCGGCTCCCGGCAATACCCTTGCTGCTCTGGCGGATCTGCCGGTTGCCGCGCTGCGGATCAGCGAGGAGCATTCCGTGTCGCTTCAACGGCTGGGCTTGGGGCGGATCGGCGTGCTGGCCGGGGCGCCCCGTGCTCCACTGGCCCGACGTTTCGGCCCGGAACTGTTGGATCTGCTGGACCGCGCACTCGGGCAACAGGCGGAAGCGGTCAATCCCTTGGCGGAGCCTCCACATTTCGCTGTACGCCTGACGCTGCCGGAACCCATTGGCAGGACAGAGGACGTGATGGCGGGACTTTTCCGCCTGCTGGACCGGTTGTGCGACAAGCTGCGCGGACAGGAAGCCGGCGCGCGGGAGCTGCGGCTGACACTCCGGCGAGTGGATGGAAACGCGGTGCACGTGGATCTTCGGCTTGCCGCTGCCATGCGGGATGCAGGGCGGATTCAGCCCTTGTTCACCCGTGGGGTGGAGGGCGTGAATGCCGGGTTCGGCATCGATCAGCTGCGGCTGGAGGCGACGCTGGTCGAGCCGCTGCCCCTGCAACAGATCGGAGAGAGAACGGCGGCGACGGACCGGCTGAATGCGCTGGTAACCCGCATCGGCGCGCGGATCGGTCTTGAGAACATCCTGTGCTTCCGTCCGGTTGACAGCCATATCCCTGAGCGGAGTTTTGCGCTCGTACCCTTTACCGAGGCGCCGCCGATGCAGGAGCCATGGCCGGAGCCTCCCCGCCCTCGTCCACTGATCCTGTTCCCGCCGGAGCCGATTCTTGCGAGCGGCTCAACGCCGCCGGAAACCTTCCGCTGGCGCGGCCTTTGTCTGACGACGGGGAGGGCCACCGGACCGGAACGGATCGCGCCGGAATGGTGGGTGGAAGATGAGAACTGGCGCTCAGGCGTCCGGGACTACTGGCGGGTGGAAACCCTTGAGGGGCGCCGCCTGTGGCTGTTCCATACCCCGCAGGCACCTGGATGGTTCGTTCAGGGGATTTTCTCATGACGCCGCGCGGGACGACCTTTCCCGACCGGATACCCGGCCTTCCGGTACATTGCGGGGGGCCATCCCCTGTCGCAGGCGGTCCCGGGGCGGATGACAGCGAAGGCAGCTATCTGGCGGTGACCTCCCCCCGAGGATGTGCTGCCAGATCCCGTGCCTGCAGGATGCCTGCGATCAGGGAGACCGGCCCTGAACGACGTTCGCAGTCCCGACATGACGGCGGGCCTGACATAACGGCGGCCCTGACATGATAGTGGGCCCGACATGAGTGGGGGGCCGACTGTCCGGCACGGGTTGAAGCGCGGGAAGCACACCGGGCCTCGAAGGCTTCCGCAGCAGGGGGTCGAACCTTCCGGCCTGACAGACCACGCGTCTTCACCGGGCCAAGGCAACACGGCTGCACCCTTGTCCCCCGGCCCGAAGGTGGGGGAGCCGTCCCTTCGGAAGTCCGGAACCCCGCGTTACGCCGAACTCTGTGCCATGACGAATTTCACCTTCCTGACCGGTGCCTCTCACCCCGAAGAGATGGTTTTACGGGCCGCGGAGCTGGGGCTGGAGGCTCTCGCCGTCACGGATCGCAATTCTCTGGCCGGCGTCGTGCGCGCCTGGACCGCCCTGCGCAACCTGCGAGAAGCGGCCGAGGAAGCCCTTGCCGTACGGTCAGACAGACTGGTGGATACCTGCTCCCGGCAGGATGTCGGACATCAGCCCCCGCTCCGCCATCGGGTTCTGTCCGCTTTGCCGAAGCTTATCGTGGGCGCGCGGCTGGTGCTGACCGACTGCCCGGTGGAATGGGTGGCCCTGCCGATTGACCGGGCGGCCTATGGGCGGCTGACCCGGCTTCTCACCCTTGGGAAGGGTCGCACAGTGAAGGGAAAATGTGATTTGCGCCTCGCCGATCTGGAGGCGGGAGGGGAGGGGATGATCCTCATCGCCCTGCCCCGGGAAGAGGAGGAAAGCCTGCCCATCCTATCGCGTCTTCACGGGCGCTTCCCGGGGTTTGTCCATGTCGGTGCCGTGCCGCGATATGATGGGTCGGACCAGCAGTGGTTCGACAGTTGTGCCCGTCTTTCGGAGCAGTCCGGTGCGCCGATGGTGGCGGCGGGGGATGTGCTCATGCATCACGGACGGCGGCGGCCGCTCGCAGATGTGCTGACCTGCCTGCGGGAAGGATTGACCATCGACAGGATCGGTACCCGCGCGCTCCCCAATGCGGAACGTCGGTTGAAAGGGGCTGCCGATGTGGCGAGGCTTTACCGGCGCTATCCCGAGGCGCTCCACCGCACGCTGGAGATCGCGGCCCGCTGCCGTTTCGACCTGAAGGAACTCGCGCAGGACTATCCCGATGAAAGCGACTGCGGGGAGGATCCGCAGACCAGGCTGGAACGGCTGGCGCGGGAAGGGCTGTCCCGCCGCTGCCCGGAAGGGGTTCCAGAGGACTACCTCGCCCTGCTGGACAAGGAGCTCGCGGTGGTCGCAGAGCTCGAATATGCCGCGTATTTCCTTACAGTTCAGGACATCGTGCGTTGGGCGCGGTCAAAGGACATCCTGTGCCAGGGGCGGGGGTCGGCCGCGAATTCCATCATCTGCTGGGCGCTCGGGATCACCGATGTCAGCCCGAAGATGATCGGCATGGTCTTTGAGCGCTTCATCTCCCGTCACCGCAAGGAACCCCCGGATATCGACGTCGATTTCGAGCATGAGCGGCGGGAGGAAGTGATCCAGTGGATCTATGATAAATACTCTCGCGCCCGTGCGGCGCTCTGCGCCACGGTGATCCATTTCCGTACCCGCGCCGCGATCCGCGAAGTGGGCAAGGTGATGGGGCTGTCGCAGGATGTGACCGCAGCCCTCTCCGGCCAGATCTGGGGCACGTCCAACGAAGGCGCCGGAGCGGAGCGGATGCGTGAGGTGGGGCTGAACCCGTCCGACAGACGGCTCATGCTCACCATCGGGCTGATCCGGGAGATCATCGGCTTCCCCCGCCATCTGTCGCAGCATGTGGGCGGTTTCGTCATCACCCGCGGGCGGCTCGATGAGCTTTGCGCCATCGAAAACGCCGCGATGCCGGATCGCACCTGCATCGAATGGGACAAGGACGATATCGACACTCTCCGCATCCTCAAGGTCGATGTTCTGAGCCTTGGAATGCTCACCTGCATCCGCAAGGCGTTCAAGCTTCTCTCCGATCATGAGAACATTTCCCATACGCTGGGCAGCGTGCCGCAGGAGGATGGCAGGACTTACGGAATGCTCCAGCGCGCCGATGCGGTCGGTGTCTTTCAGGTGGAAAGCCGCGCGCAGATGAACTTCCTGCCCCGGATGAAACCCAAGACATTCTATGATCTGGTGATCGAAGTGGCCATTGTCCGCCCCGGTCCGATTCAGGGCGGCATGGTGAAACCCTATATCCGCCGTCGCATGGGGCTGGAAGCGGCGGAGCCTTTCGGCCCGGATCTGGCAGAGGTGACGGCGAAGACGCTGGGTGTGCCACTTTTTCAGGAGCAGGCGCTTCGGATCGCCATGGTCGGTGCGGGCTATTCGGCGGAGGAGGCTGACAAGCTCCGCCGCTCGCTCGCCTCCTTCCGTCGCATGGGTACGATCGCTGAGCACCGAGAGCGATTCGTCACCGGGATGGAAAAGAATGGCTATGCCCGGGAGGTGGCGGCACGTTGCTTCAGTCAGATCGAAGGCTTCGCGGATTACGGCTTTCCCGAAAGTCATGCCGCAGCCTTTGCCATGCTCACCTATGTGTCGGCCTGGCTGAAATGCCGTTATCCCGCCATCTTCACTTGTGCACTGCTGAACAGCCAGCCCATGGGGTTCTATGCGCCCGCGCAACTTGTGCGCGACGCCCGGGAACATGGGGTGGAGGTGCGGCCCGTCTGCGTCAACCATAGCACATGGGACAACAGGCTGCAGAAGCGGCCCGACGGAACCTTTGCCCTGCGGCTTGGTTTCCGGCAGATAAAGGGCTTCCGCAAAGCAGATGCGGAGGCCATCGCCGCTGCCCGCGGCAACGGTTACCCCGATCCGGAGAGCCTTTGGCTCCGCGCCCGGATCGCCCCCGCCGTGCTGGAACGGCTGGCGGAGGCCGATGCCTTCATCGGCATGGGCCTGAACCGGCGGGATGCGCTCTGGGCGGTGCGGGCCATCCGCGCCCCCGAGCCGCTGCCGCTCTTTGCCGACCCGCTGGATGGCGAGGGGCATCGGGAGCCGCCGGTGGCCCTGCCCGCCATGCATGAGGGGGAGGAGGTGGTGGAGGATTACGTGGCCACCCGCCTTACCCTGCGTACGCATCCCGTGGCCCTCCTTCGCTCCGCGCTTCAGGGGGTGACGCCACATGGGGATTTGGTAGCAACGCCGCTCCGATGGGTGTCGGTCTGTGGTCTTGTCATCACCCGGCAGCGGCCCGCCACCGCTTCCGGCGTGATCTTCCTGACGCTGGAGGATGAAACCGGGGTTTCCAACATCGTGGTGTGGAAGCGGACTTTCGAGCGGTTCCGCCGTGTCGTGATGGGCGGCCGGCTCATCCGCGTGAGGGGGCGAGTGGAGCGGGAAGGAGCGGTCGTGCACGTGATCGCGGAACAGCTGGAGGATCTTTCCCACCGGCTCACGGAACTCGGCCATCCACTCGAAGGGGTGGTGGGCGAACCTGCCGCTCCCGCCGACAGCGCGCCCCGGCCCGTCCGTCCACCCCGCCCGACCGCCCGGCACCCGAGGGAGCAGACCAAACGCCTGTTCCCAAGCCGGGATTTCCATTGATTGCAGCCTCCCTCTCCAGGATCCGCAATCTCTGTTCATCCGCATTCACCGAAGTCCCGGCAGCATCGGGAATCCTTGCTTGCAGGAAACGGGTAGCCAGCAACCCCGCAGGTTCCAGGGATTGCTGGCAAGCGATTGTTGGCGGGTGAGAGCATCTTAGCAGGCTGCTGAAAAAGACCTGCAGGTCCGCGATGGAACGAGAATTGTCCGCTCTCTGACGGAATTCCTCAAAAATTCACGCATCTCGAATCATTCCGGGCTTATTTTCCGACTTCCAGAGCCTGGATATGACACTTCAGAGCTTTTTCGGCAGCGTGGTAGCGTGAGAGGATGATGCAGCACGGTCCCCTGTTCTCCAGCACCCTTCTGCTTGGGGCAGCCGAGTCGGCTGACACTGGCGGCTCCCGTCTGTTTCCCTATTGGAGCTTCACGAAGACCGTCATCGCGATCTGCGCCCTCATGCTGGCGGAAAGGGGTGTGGTCGATCTGGACGAAGCTCTCCCGCGGCAGTCTTTTACCCTGCGCCAGCTTCTGAACCATACCGCTGGCCTGCCCGACTACGGGACGCTTCCTGCCTATCATCAAGCCGTGTGAAACAATGATGAGCCATGGGCGCGTGACGATCTGCTCCGGGAAACGATGATGCAGGGCATGCTGTTCCCGCCGGGCGGGGGCTGGCGCTATTCGAATGTCGGCTACATGCTTGCGCGTGAGCGTATCGAGGAAGCTGCCGGATCCGCTTTCCCCGATATGGTGGAAAGCATGATCGCTGGGCGACTTGGGCTCAAAACCCTTTCCCTCGCGACGACCCGGGAACAGTTCTCATATGTGCATTGGGAAGGGGCGCAGCGCTACCATCCGGGCTGGGTCTATCACGGCTGCCTCATCGGGACTGCACGGGAAGCAACACTGTTGTTGCATGCTCTCTTTACCGGACAGCTTCTGAACGAAGCATCGTTTCGGCAGATGCTGAGCCATGTGCCGCTTGGCGGCGCGCTCGAAGGGCGCCCCTGGACCGACTGTGGATATGGCCTTGGCCTCATGACCGGAAGGATGGGATCTGTCGGCAGGGCCATAGGGCACTCGGGCGGCGGGCCCGTCGGTGTGAACGCCGTCTATCATTTTCCGGACCTGCCCGAGCCAGTCACGGTTGCCACCTTCGCCGATAGCCATGATGAGGGCCGGGCCGAGTTTGCGGCCGTGAGGAACAGCGGCAGACGGCAGCCGAAGTGAACTCTTTCTTTTCGGCCCATAGGGATGCCGTATTCCGGGGAGAGCCCTTTCGGTCGCAGTGGAGATCGGCGATGATCACGGAGAGCCGCCGGAGATCCGACTGAAGGAGGAGCACCATGGCCCCGCAAAGCTGTGTGATCGTGGGAGCAGGTCCGGCGGGCATGATGCTGGGCTATCTTCTGGCCCGCGCCGGTATTCCGGTGACGGTGGTGGAGAAGCATCCCGACTTTCTGCACGATTTCCGCGGCGACACGATCCATCCTTCCACCCTGGAAGCCTTTGCCGATCTGGGCCTGCTCGAAGATTTCCTGAAGATCCCGCATCAGAAGGCGCCAGTGCTTCAGGCAGAGATCGGGGGCGTGCAAACGAAGATCGCCGACTTCTCCCGGATTCCTGCGCGTTGCCGGTTCATCGCCTTCATGCCGCAATGGGACTTTCTCGACTTCCTCGCTCGCCGGTCAGCGGCTCTCCCCTGTTTCCGCCTGATGATGGGGGTAGAAGTCTTGGGGCTTGTGCAATCCGACGGACAAATCCGGGGTATCCGCATCCGGGAGGAGGGTGTGGAGCGCGAGATGCCGGGCGATCTGGTCATCGGTGCCGATGGGCGGAATTCCGTCACGCGACGCGATGCGGCGCTTCCCGTCACGGATTTCGGTAGTCAGGTGGATGTGCTCTGGCTGCAGCTTTCGCGGCGGGACGGGGATCCGGTCCTGACCATGAGCCACGCCGGGCCGCAACAGGGCCTCGTCCTGATAGACCGGGGGGATTACTGGCAATGCGGATACGTGATCCGCAAGGGCAGCTACGATGATCTGAAGGCCCGCGGCCTGCCTGCGTTCCGGGAAAGCCTCGCGGCTCTCGCACCACTTCCCCCGGACCGGTTCGAGGAAATCCGGGACTGGGATCAGGTGCATCTGCTGTCCGTTCGTATGGACAGGCTCGAACGCTGGTGGCGGCCGGGGCTGCTCTGCATCGGGGATGCGGCCCATGCCATGTCACCGATCGGCGGGTTCGGAGTGAACCTTGCCGTGCAGGATGCGATCGCGGCGGCGAATATCCTTGCGGCCCCGCTTGGTGAGGGGCGAGTAAGCCCCGATGATCTTGCTCGTGTGGAGCGTCGTCGCCGCTTTCCGACCCGCGCCACGCAGAAGCTGCAACTGATGATGCGCCGCAAGCGGCCTGTGACTGCCGGGGAGAGTGCGGCTGCCACCCCGGAAAAATCTTCCGGCCCCCCGAAATTCCTGCGAGTCATCGGACGCTGGCCCGCATTGAGCCATCTTGCCGGACGCCTGGTGGGGCTTGGTTTCCGGCCGGAGCGGGTGCGCATATAGCGTGCCCACGGATTTCCTGCAGTTGCGCTCCTAGCGGACAGGGAAGTCCAGTCGGAACATCGCACCACCATCCAGCGTGTTCCCGCAGGTCAGATCTGCCTCAAGCTGATCGCTGTAGATCGACAGGATCCGCATACCCAAACCATGACGTGCGGTCGGGTCGAAGTTGGGGGGAAGACCAGGCCCATTGTCCGAAACGGAGAGAAGAAGCCGCCCCTCTCCCTCCGCGGCAAGGGCGACTTCGACAATCGGCAGACGCTCCTTTCCGGCATGCTTGATCGCATTGCCGACAAGTTCGGCCATGACCTGTCCGAGCGCAGTCGCGGCATTGACGGAAAGAAGCATCTCCTTCGGCACAAGGATCTCCGCCCGTACCGTTCCGGTCAGCGCCCGGTCAAGATCGGCGAGCAGGCCGGAGGCAAAAGCTGCCAGAGGCAGATGGTCGGATTCCGGATCGCGATAGAGCTGGTCGTGAACGCGGGCGAGGGTGGCGATTCGGCTTGCGGCCTGCGCCACGGCCTCGCGCAAGGCGGGGTCGGTATGGTTCCGGGCCTGCAGGTTCAGCAATCCGATGACAGCGGCGAAACTGTTTTTCACGCGGTGGTCGATCTCGGCCAGCAAAACCTTCTGGCGTGCCAGCGCGGTATCTTTTTCCGCGACTTCGCGCGCCAGCGCCGCCGCCTGTTCCTCCAGCATCCGGCGTGCATTGACGGTCTCGGTCACATCGCGGGAGGAGGCGAGGATCAGACTGACTTCCCCCATCGGGTCGCGAACCGGTGTCACGGTGACCGACCACCACCGGGGGGTTCCCTTGGCGGTCGGACAAAAAGCCTCGAATTCCGTCAGCTTGCCATCCCGGGCAGCCGCCAGCGCGGTTTCCAGCGTCTCCCTGGCTTCCAGTGGCCACATATTGGTCCACCGCAACCCGGCCACGGTGCCGAAGTCCTCGATCTCCATGGCGCACATGCCATTTTCACTCATGAAGGACACGCGTCCCTCGAGATCGATGAGCTTGATGCAATCCGGCGAGGCCCCGAGAATGCCAAGCGCAAATCCCGGCAGACCGCTCCCCATCAGGTCGAGGGCTCTGCGCGCCAGCATCTCCTTGTCGGAGGCGGGTGTGGCGTTCACCGACCGACCCCGCATGAAGCCGGGCTTCCGTGGTGGCTTGTCAGTTTGGCAAACATGGGGTTGCGGCAGAAATCCGGCATGAGCCCTCCCCCGGACAGGCGCAAGATGCGCTATCGGCTAGAGCAATGTAGGCGCTTTGGAGCGGGGGGGCAACGTGACATCCTGATTCACAGGCGGGAATACAGTGTCAACGGACGGATTCAATGGGTCCATCCGCGCGACCGTGGATGAATTGCTGCAGATAGGGGTCGTCCGCCGCGTCCATCTGCTCCACTGGCCCAGTCCAGCGGATCAGCCCGTCGTGCAACATGGCGACCGTGTCCGCGATGGCTCGGACGCTGGTCATGTCATGCGTGATTGTCATGGCGGTCGCGCCCATTTCGCTCACGATCTCGCGGATTAGATCGTTGATGACGCCGGACATGATCGGATCGAGGCCGGTGGTGGGCTCATCGAAGAAGATGATCTCGGGCTCCGCGGCAATGGCGCGGGCAAGGCCCACGCGCTTCTGCATGCCGCCTGAAAGCTCAGCCGGGAAAAGATCCGCTGTTTCCGGCTTCAGGCCGACACGGCGGAGCTTCTCGATGGCGATTTCGCGTGCTTCCGCCTTGGGGCGCTTCAGGGAGCCGCGCAGCAGACGAAAAGCGACGTTCTGCCAAACCGTAAGGCTGTCGAACAGCGCGCCACCCTGAAAAAGCATGCCGAACCTGGCAAGGAAGGCGTCGCGATCCCCCTCCGTCACGTCATGGCCATCCACCTTGATGTCGCCGCTATCAGGGGTAACGAGGCCGAGCACGCATTTCAGCAGCACCGACTTGCCCGTGCCCGATCCGCCGATGATGACCATGCTCTTGCCTTTGGGGACAGAGAGGTTCACACCGCGCAGAACATGCTTCGGCCCAAAGGATTTCTTCAGCTCGGTGATCTCGATCATATCGGTCATGAGGCGAAGAAGAACTCCGTCAGAACATAATTGGAAGCGAGGATCAGGATGGAGGCGGCGACCACTGCGGATTTTGTCGCCCCGCCCACGCCCTGTGCACCTCGGCCGGAATTCATGCCGTAGTAGCAGCCGACCACCGCAATCAGGAAGCCGAACACCGCGCCTTTGACAAGTCCGGAGCCGATGTCCCAGCCCTGAAGGAAGTTCCATGTGTTGTGCAGATAGGTCGCACCGTTGAAGCCAAGCCGGGTCACGCCGACCAGATAGCCGCCCATGATCCCGATGATGTCGCCGATCCCCACCAGCACCGGCACGGACAGCGTGGCGGCGAGCACACGGGGGACGGTCAGATATTTAATCGGATTGGTGGACAGCGTCGTCAGCGCGTCAATTTGCTCCGTCACCTTCATCGTGCCGATCTCCGCCGCGATGGAGGAGGCGACACGCGCGGCCACCATCAGCCCGCCCAGCACCGGGCCGAGTTCCCGTGTCATGCCGATGGCTACGATGGAGGGAACGACCGAGGAGGCATTGAACCGCGAGCCGCCCGCATAGATCTGGAGGGCGAGAGCGCCGCCCGTGAACAGCGCCGTCAACCCGACGACGGGCAGGCTGAGGTAGCCAATGGCAAGGAGTTGCTGCGCGAACTCGCGAAAGTAGAACGGCGGGCGAAAAAGATGGCTCACAGTCTGGGCCGCATAGATCGCGACCTGCCCGATGGAGGTCAGCAGCGACAGCACCATCCGTCCAAGGGTGGCGAGTGGAGAGAGCAGGATCATCAGCGCGTCTCCCTGTAGGTCCGGCGATAGCGGGGGCCAAGCGAGGTCAGCACCTCATAGCCGATGGTGCCGATCACCTCTGCCAACTGGTCGGGCGTCTGGCTCGGGCCAAGGATGTCGAGATAGCCCGGCATCTCGTCCAGATGCGACACGTCGGCAGTGATGAGATCCATGGAGACACGCCCGATGAGCGGGCAGGGCACGTCGCCCGCCCAGAGCGTTCCCTGGCCCGACAGCCGCCGGCTCAACCCGTCGGCGTAACCCGCGGCGACGGTAGCGATGAGCGTCGGCGCTGTTGCCTGCCAGGTTGCGGAGTATCCTACGATTTCCCCCGGCTCCACCGCGCGGATCTGCACCACGGGCAGCGACAGGCGAACTGTCTGGTTGGCCTCCGTAAAGGGCAGGCCGCCATAAAGACCGATGCCGGGGCGGGTGAGTTCGAAATGGTAGTCGGGGCCGAGCAGGATGCCGCCCGTCGCGGCCAGCGACCGGGGCAGGCCGGTGCCATCCGTCATGCGGCGGAAACTGTCGAGCTGCGCGCGGTTCATAGGATGATCCGGCTCATCGGCGCAGGCGAGGTGCGACATCACGAAATCCGGCCCCTGCGCAACGGCGAGGCTGGCAACGGCCGCCCATTCCCCGGGTTCCAGTCCAAGCCGGTTCATGCCGGTGTCGAGCTGGATGCCGAAAGGATGACCGGGCAGCGCCTCGAAATGCCGGGTGAGCTGGTCAAGCGAATTCAGCATCGGCGTCAGTTCGGCTTCCGCGATCAGCCGGGTATCGCCCTCCATGTGTCCGCCGAGCACGCAGACCTGCGGACCGGGGCCGAGCGCCTGCCGCACCCGCGCGCCTTCTTCCGTCATCGCGACGAAGAACCGCCGCGCCCCGGCGCGTGCGAGGGTCCGCGCCACCCGGTCGGCGCCGAGCCCGTAGGCGTCGGCCTTCACGACCGCGCCCGTCTGGGTCTGGGGGGAGGATGCCTGATCGAGCGCCCGCCAATTCGCGGCGATCGCGTCGAGATCAATGGAGAGGATGCCGCTTGCCATGGCGGTTGTTTCGGCTGGCCCTCCGCGAAGGTCAAGGGGCAAGGCACCACAGGCGGTTGACCTTGGCGCAGACGGGCGACAGCTTTGCCGCACTTTCGCGGCGGAAAAGGGGCAGGGCATGGAACGGAACGATGAACGGCTGGAGGGCGCCTGCCACTGTGGCAAGGTGCGTTTCAGCGTACGGCTTGCGGGCGGGCTGAACGCGGCCAGACGCTGCGATTGTTCCATTTGCGCGATGCGCGGTGCAGTAACTCTTTCGACGCGGCTGGCGGATTTCACCCTTCTGGGGGGCGCGGAGGTGCTGCGCACCTACCGGTTCAACACCGGGGTCGCGGAGCATCATTTCTGCGGAAACTGCGGGATCTATACGCATCACAAAAGGCGTTCCAACCCGGATCAATTCGGTGTGAATGCCGCCTGTCTGGGAATCAGCCCGTTCGATTTTGCCGAAGTTCAGGTGAACGACGGAGTTCATCACCCCGCGGACGGCAGTGAAAGCCGGGTGGTGGGTGTGCTGCGTTTCGAGCGCCTCTGAGCGCTTTGATGTGAGGCGAGGCGTGCCAGGGATCGTGCGAGCGGTGCACCGGTCCGCCTGCAGGTCTTCTTCGGCGAGCGGATTGGCCTTAGCAGCGACAAGGGCTGCGGCTCTCCGAGCTTCCAGACTGCCAACTCCCAGTGAGGCCCGCCCCCGGAAGGTCGCACCGAAAGTGCGACCTAAGCAGAACAGTCTCCCTTGAGGTCAGGTTGCTGCCCTCAAGCGCAGGTTGACGGCGCTTTGACCAAACGGGAGAGCTTCGCTGCCACGCTGCCACGCTGCCACGCTGCCACGCTGCCACGCTGCCACGCTGCCACGCTGCCACGCTGCCACGCTGCCACGCTGCCACGCTGCCACGCTGCCACGCTGCCACGCTGCCACGCTGCCACGCTGCCACGCTGCCACGCTGCCACGCTGCCACGCTGCCACGCTGCCACGCTGCCACGCTGCCACGCTGCCACGCTGCCACGCTGCCACGCTGCCACGCTGCCACGCTGCCACGCTGCCACGCTGCCACGCTGCCACGCTGCCACGCTGCCACGCTGCCACGCTGCCACGCTGCCACGCTGCCACGCTGCCACGCTGCCACGCTGCCACGCTGCCACGCTGCCACGCTGCCACGCTGCCACGCTGCCACGCTGCCACGCTGCCACGCTGCCACGCTGCCACGCTGCCACGCTGCCACGCTGCCACGCTGCCACGCTGCCACGCTGCCACGCGCTGAAGCAGGTCACCTGCACAGCAGCCCCGTGTCGATGGGGGCTGGCTAGCGGCAGGTTATGCCTGCCGCTGTAGCAGTAGCCTAAAACCCCGCGTCGATCCCCTGCTGCCATGGCTTCACGAGATTGCCGAATCGGGTGAAGCGTCCCTCGAAGGACAGCTCCACCGTGCCGATCGGCCCGTGACGCTGTTTGCCGATGATGACCTCGGCCTTGCCATGCACCCGTTCCATGGCCTCCTGCCACTTCGCCATCGCTTCGAGATTGTCGTCGCCCGGCTTTTCCCGCTCCCGGTAATATTCGTCGCGATAGACGAACATCACCACGTCGGCATCCTGTTCGATGGAGCCCGATTCGCGCAGGTCGGAGAGCTGGGGTCGCTTGTCCTCGCGGCTTTCGACCTGACGTGAAAGCTGGGAAAGGGCGACAACGGGGATGTCCAGTTCTTTGGCGACGGCCTTGAGGCCCTGCGTGATCTCGGACACTTCGTTCACCCGGCTGTCCTTCGCCGTGGCGGGGCGGAGAAGCTGGAGATAGTCCACCACCAGCAGATCCAGACCGTGCGTCCGCTTGAGCCGCCGCGCCCGCGCCGCCATCTGGCTGATCGGCAGCGCCGGCGTATCATCGATGTAGAGCGGGCAGGCCTCCAGCGCTTTTGCGGCCTCAACGAAGCGGCGGAATTCGGCCTCCGTCATGTCGCCCCGGCGTATCTGCTCGGAGGGCACCTCTGCCGCTTCCGACAGGATCCGGGCGGCAAGCTGCTCGGCCGACATTTCCAGGCTGAAGAACCCGACCACGCCCCCATCCACCGCGCCTTCGGAACCGTCCGGCATCCGGCCGCGCTTGAAGTTCTTCGCGACATTGAAGGCGATATTGGTGGCGAGTGAGGTCTTGCCCATCGACGGCCGTCCGGCGAGGATCAGCAGGTCCGAGCGGTGCAGACCGCCGAGCTTCTTGTCCAGATCGACAAGGCCGGTGGAGACGCCCGCCAGGCCGCCATCCCGCTGATAGGCGGCGTTGGCGACGTTCACTGCATCGGTCACGGCCTTCAGGAAGGACTGGAACCCGCGCTCCGCCACCCCCTGCTCGCCGAGCTTGTAGAGCCGCTGCTCCGCCTCGACGATCTGCTCCTTCGGCTCGCTCTGCACATCGACCTTGGCCGCCTTCGCGGCGATGTCGCGGCCCAGCCCGATCAGTTCCCGCCGGACGGCGAGATCGTAGATCATCTGCGCATAGTCCCGCGCCCCGAAGGAGGAGATGGCCGCCCCGGCAAGGCGCACCAGATAGGCCGGTCCGCCCAGTTCCTTGAGGCCCTGGTCGTCCTCAAGGAATGCCTTCAGCGTCACCGGTGAGGCGAGCGCGTTCTTGACGATGCGAGAGGCCGCGATCTCGAAGATCCGCTGGTGGACGGGGTCGTAGAAATGCTCGGGCCGCACCAGACTGGCGATGCGGTCGTAGATGTCGTTGTTCGTGAGAATCGCGCCCAGCAACTGCTGCTCGGCCTCGATATTGTGGGGAAGAACCTCTGCCTCCGGCTCGGCAGCGGCCTGGATCGCCCTTAGTTCGGTCATCATGATCCTGCCCTTTGCGACGCCCCCGCAGGCAGGCGGGCCGTCGTCTTCTGTCAAGCGACTGTCATACTCCCTATGGCGCCCGGCCAAAAGCACGGGAAAACCCTGTGGATAAGACTCGCCTCTGCCTGTGTGTAATCCTGTATATCACAGGCTGCGCCGCGGCGCGCCCCGAATGTTGGGGTCGGCCTGCGGTGCGACACCGCATCTACCCGATTCCGCCGCGCCGCCGAAACAGGACAGTCCACAGCGGGGTTCCTGTCTCGGCGGATTTCCGCAGACTCCTCTCAGGCGTGACGGCCCTGCCAGCCGCGGGGATCGTTCAGGAACTCCTCCACCCCGTCCAGCGTGGTGGCGTCAAAGCTGCCCGCGGCCTTTGCTTCCGCGAGCATGTCCCACCAGGTGCAGAGATGATGAAGCTGAACGCCATGATCGGCGAGACGCTGTTCTGTGCCCTCGAATATGCCGTAGAAGAAGATCACCGCGGTATGGTTGCAGCTCGCACCGGTTTCGCGGATCGCATCGACGAAGGAGAGCTTCGATCCGCCGTCGGTGGTGAGATCCTCCACCAGCAGCACGCGCTGACCCTCGGTCATGGCGCCCTCGATCCGGGCGTTCCGGCCATAGCCCTTGGGCTTCTTGCGGACATAGCTCATCGGCAGTCCCATCCGCTCCGCCACGAGGGCCGCGAAGGGGATGCCCGCCGTCTCGCCGCCGGCAATGTTGTCGAAAGCCTCGAAGCCCGCGTCCCGAAGCACCGTCATCGTCAGGAAGTCCATCAACGTGGAGCGGATGCGCGGATAGGAGATGAGCTTGCGGCAGTCGATATAGGTCGGCCCCTTCAGTCCGGAGGCGTAGGTGAAGGGAGTGGCGGCGTTGAAATCGACCGCCCCGATCTCAAGGAACATGCGGGCGGTGAGGCGGGCGATTTCCTCTCTGGAAGGGAAACTCGTGGGGATCATGCAGGATTTCCTTGGACGAAGGGTCTTTTGAAAAGGCCGCCCGGTGAGGGGCGGCCCGAAGCGGAGGTGTCAGGCGACGGCCCAATGGACCGGGAAACCCGCGTCGAAAACGGTGACCGGCCCAGCCCCCGTCTCGATCCTGGTCGGAAAACGGGTGGGCGCTTCCCGCTTGACCAGCGTCAGGGTGGCCTCGTTCGCGGGCAGGCGGTAGAAGGCCGGGCCGTTCAGGCTGGCGAAGGCCTCCAGTTGGTCGAGGGCCTTCTCCTCTTCGAACACATGCGCCAGAAGCGGCATGGTGTTCGTCGCGGTGAAGCAGCCCGCGCAGCCGCAGGCGCTTTCCTTCGCCGCATCCGCATGCGGCGCGGAGTCGGTGCCGAGGAAGAAGCTGGCTGCGCCGGAGGTGGCCGCCTCGCGTAGCGCGATACGGTGTTCCTCGCGCTTGGCGACGGGAAGGCAGTAGTAGTGCGGCTTGATCCCGCCCACGAGAATGTGGTTGCGGTTGATGATCAGGTGGTGCGTGGTGATCGTGGCGGCGATGTCATCCCCGCCGTTCTTGACGTATTCCACACCGTTGCGGGTAGTGATGTGTTCCATGACCACGCGAAGGCCTGGTGTCTTCTGCCGCAGCGGCGCCAGAACACGCTCGATGAACACGGCTTCCCGATCGAAGATGTCCACGGCAGGATCCGTCACCTCGCCATGCATGCAGAGGGGCAGGCCGATCTCCGCCATCGTTTCCAGAACGCCCCGCACCTTTTCCAGGTCGCGGACACCGGAAGCGGAGTTCGTCGTGGCCCCCGCGGGATAGAGCTTGACCGCCTTTACCAGACCGGAGGCATGGGCGGTGGCGACATCCGCCGCCTCCGTCGTCTCTGTCAGGTAGAGCGTCATCAGCGGCTCGAATGCCTGTCCCTCCGGCAGCACGGAGAGGATGCGGTCGCGGTATTGTCGGGCGTCATCGCCCGTCACCACGGGCGGAACAAGGTTGGGCATCACGATGGCGCGGGCGAAATCGCGGCTTTCGGGCAGGATGCCTTGCAGCATCGCGCCGTCGCGCAGATGCAGGTGCCAGTCGTCTGGGCGGCGAAGGGTGATCTGGGTCATGAGCCCGGCCCCTAGCATGCTCCGGCCTGCCGCGCAATTTCTCCCGGTGATTCGCAGGCCTCTTCCCCTGGGCCCTGCTTTCCGGGCATGGTGCGCAGCAAAGAGCGGAGAGACGATGCAGGGCAGGCAGGCATATCGGCTGGAACGGGTGCGGGGCGCAGCGGAAGTCACGCTCTCACATCGCGCTGATGCTGTCCGCCTCGACAAGCTGGGGCAGCAGGGGTCCGCCAAGGCGTTTCTGCCGCGTGTGCATGGGCCGGTTCCGGAAGTGGTTTTTCTCAACACCGCGGGCGGGCTCACGGGGGGGGACCGGCTTTCCTACCGGCTGGCCGTCGGGGCAGGGGCGGCGGTGACCGGTACCACCCAGACAGCCGAGCGGGTCTATTCCAGTACCGGCGATCTGGCGGAGGTGGAGGTTCGCCTTCTCGCCGAGGCGGGCGCACGGCTCCACTGGTTGCCACAGGAGACGATCCTGTTCGACCGCGCGCGCCTTGCCCGCCACACGCGGGCCGATCTGGCAGGCGATGCGGAGCTTCTTCTTGTGGAAACGCTGGTTCTGGGCCGCGCGGCAATGGGGGAGGAGGTGCGAAGCCTCGATCTCCTCGACCGGCGTGAGGTGTGGCGCGACGGGCGCCCGGTGTTTCTGGAGCCGCTGCGCCTGGGAGGTTACTCGCAGGGGCGGGCGGCGCTGATCGGCGCGCATCGGGCGATGGCGACCCTTGCGCTCCTGGCCCGTGGTGCGGAAGATGCAGTCGGACCGCTGCGCTCCGCGCTGGGCGGGATGAATGGAGTGGAGGCCGGGGTTTCGGGCTGGGACGGTCGTTGTCTTGTCCGTCTTGCTGCGGAACGGGCGGCAGCGCTCCGGCAGGCGCTGCGCCTGGCCATGGAAGTAGTGCGGGGTGCTCCCCTTCCCCGCGTTTGGCAGTTGTGAGGACGAGAACACGTGAACCTGACGCCCAGAGAAAAGGACAAGCTGCTCATCAGCCTCGCCGCCATGGTCGCGCGGGGCCGGCTTGAGCGGGGGGTGAAACTCAACCATCCCGAGGCGATCGCTCTCATCACCGGCTATGTGGTGGAAGGCGCGCGAGACGGTCGGTCGGTCGCGGACCTGATGATGGCGGGCGCGCATGTCGTCACCCGCGATCAGTGCATGGCGGGTATCCCCGAAATGATCCATGAGGTGCAGGTGGAAGCGACCTTCCCCGATGGGACCAAGCTCGTCACCGTTCACCACCCGATCCGCTAGAGGTCCAGAGATGATTCCCGGAGAAATCCTTCCCGCCGAGGGTGAGATCACGCTGAACCAGGGCGCCGAGGCGATCACCATGACGGTCGCCAATACCGGCGACCGTCCGGTTCAGGTCGGCTCGCACTATCATTTCGCCGAAACCAATCCCCGGCTGTCCTTCGACCGGGAGGCCGCGCTGGGCTACCGGCTCGACATCCCCTCCGGCACCGCCGTCCGGTTCGAGCCGGGGCAGGAGCGGGAGGTGCGTCTGGTGCCCTTCTCGGGTGCGCGTATCGTGTATGGGTTCAACCAGAAGGTGATGGGCGGCCTCTGATTGCGCAGCGTCATTCCATTGAATGATTGACGCGCTCCGCCTGCGCGACATCTTGTCGCGCAGGCGCTCCGGGATCGTTCCTGCGAGGCGGCTGGCCTTTACTGTCGTGGGAGCGTGTCATGAGCGATCTGAAAGACCTTCCCGACCCCCTGGCGCTATGGCGGACAGGGATGGAGTTCGCCCAGCTCGGTATGGAGGCGAACGCGATCATCGCGATGCGGATGATGGGGTTCATGGGCTTCTGGCGCATGCGGGATACCGAAGCCCTGCGGATGATAACCGAAAAGCCACCTGCCTTCTTTGAGGGCTGGATGCGGGGCATGTCCGCGGCGATGAACGGTGAATCGGCGGAAAGGGTGGCGGCAGAGGCGATCAAGCCGTTGCGCAAGAAGACGCGCGCCAATCATCTGCGCCTCGTAAGGTCCGGCCCCGCGGTCGGGCTCACTGCCAGACCGGGAAGCAAGCGCTGATTTTGCCTGAAAAGTGGGCATGAGCGGGATACGCCGCGGGCGACTGCGCGCAGCCTGTTGAAACGTACGCCGCTGCACGGCAGAACGGACCGAGAGCCATCCCGGAGAACCCGATGCCCGCCAAGATTTCCCGCGCCGCCTATGCCGACATGTATGGCCCGACGACCGGGGACCGGGTCCGGCTGGCCGATACCGATCTGATCGTGGAGGTGGAGCGCGACCTCACCACCTATGGCGAGGAGGTGAAGTTCGGCGGCGGCAAGGTTATCCGCGACGGCATGGGCCAGTCACAGGCGACACGGGCGGAAGGTGCGGTGGATACCGTCATCACCAATGCGCTGATCCTCGACTGGACGGGCATTTACAAGGCGGACGTCGGCCTCCGTGACGGCCGTATCCACAAGATCGGCAAGGCGGGCAACCCGGACACCCAGCCGGGCGTGGACATCATCGTCGGCCCCGGCACCGAGGCCATCGCAGGGGAGGGGCGGATCCTCACCGCCGGGGGCATGGATGCGCATATCCACTTCATCTGCCCGCAACAGATCGACGACGCCCTCTATTCCGGCATCACAACCATGCTGGGCGGAGGAACGGGGCCGGCTCATGGCACGCTCGCCACGACCTGCACGCCCGGCCCCTGGCATCTGGCGCGGATGATCCAGGCGGCGGATGCCTTTCCGATGAACCTCGCCTTTGCCGGCAAGGGTAACGCCTCGCTCCCCGCCGCTCTGGAGGAGATGGTGAAGGCGGGCGCTTCCTGCCTGAAGCTGCACGAGGACTGGGGCACCACGCCGGGTGCCATAGACTGCTGCCTGTCCGTCGCGGACGACATGGACGTGCAGGTGATGATCCACACCGACACGCTGAACGAATCGGGCTTCGTGGAGAATACGCTGGCAGCCATCAAGGGCCGGACGATCCATGCCTTTCACACCGAAGGTGCGGGTGGCGGTCATGCGCCCGACATCATCAAGGTGGTGAGCCAGCCGAACGTCATCCCGTCATCGACCAATCCGACCATGCCCTATACGGTGAACACGCTGGAAGAGCATCTCGACATGCTCATGGTGTGTCACCACCTCGACAAGGCGATCCCGGAGGATGTGGCCTTCGCCGAATCCCGTATCCGCAAGGAGACCATCGCGGCGGAGGATATCCTGCACGACATGGGCGCCTTTTCCGTCATTTCATCGGATAGCCAGGCCATGGGGCGCGTGGGAGAGGTCATCACCCGTACATGGCAGACCGCCCACAAGATGAAGGCGCAGCGCGGGCGACTGGCGGAGGAGACCGGCGACAACGACAACTTCCGCGCCAAGCGGTACATCGCCAAGTACACGATAAACCCCGCAATCGCGCATGGTTTGTCGCGCCATATCGGCAGCATCGAGGAAGGCAAACGTGCTGACCTCGTGCTCTGGCACCCCGCCTTCTTCGGCGCAAAGCCGGAGATGGTGATGATCGGCGGCACGATCGTGGCGGCGCAGATGGGCGATCCCAATGCCTCTATCCCCACGCCGCAGCCGGTCTATACCCGGCCGATGTTCGGTGCCTACGGCAGGTCGGTGGAACGCTCGGCCGTGGTGTTCGTCTCTGCCGCGGCGGAGGCGGAAGGGCTGAGAGGCAGGCTCGGCATTGCCAAGGAAACGCTCGCGGTCCAGAATACCCGCAACATCGGCAAGGCGGACATGAAGCTCAATGCCGCCACGCCCGAGATCGAGGTGAACCCGGAAACCTATGAGGTTCGCGCGAATGGTGAACTTCTGACATGCGAGCCGGCGAAGGAACTCCCCCTCGCGCAGCGCTACTTCCTGTTCTGAGGTCTCCCATGCGTCTCTGGCTCATCCTGCCTCTCGCCCTCGCCGCCTGCACAGATCCGGGTTTCCGCGGCGTTTCAGGTGTCCGTGAGGTGGAGGCTTCGCAAGTCGGCTCCTGCGTCTATGTGTCCAACATCACCGGCAGGCCCAGTGTCTATGGGCCGCTTCTTGGCGATCAGGGCATCAGCTATGCGCGCAATCAGGTATTGGATACCGCACGCAGCTCCGGGGCGAATACCGTGGTCTTCCAGAAGGTCACACCTGGCGAGCCGGTTTACGAGCTCAATGCGACAGCTTACCGCTGCTGATCCAGCAGCAACGCTGCAATGCAAAAACGTCCGTAGCGCTTCGGGAGAAGGCCGCCTATTTCCCCCTTCGGGGAGGAACACCGCAAGTTCGGACGTTTCCCAATGAACGCTTACAATCGCATCGAAACCACGCCCGCCCGCGAAAAAACCCTCCGCGAGATCGTGGATGATTTCTTTGTAGGCCTCGGTCAAGGCGTCAGCGCCTATCGTGTCCGCGAATCGCGCATGGCAGAAATCCGCAGGCTTGACGCCAAATCCGACGCAGAGCTCAGCAACATGGGCCTGACGCGCGACCGGATCCCGCAATACGTCTTCCGCGATCTTTTCGCCGCCTGAGCCGCCTTGACGCTTTTCCCGGAAGGAGGCACCAACGGGGAAAGCGCGGGAGATCAGGCAATGGCAGACATTCCGAAAGCGGTGCGCATCCGCCCGGCCGGCACTTGGGCAGGCGCGGTGGATGAAGTGCTGCTCGACTACGATCAGCGGTTTCTCCGTCGCCGTCGGCTGGACTCCGCGGCGGGCGAGGCGTTCATGGTCGATCTGCCGGAGACGACCAGCCTCAACCATGGGGATGCCTTCGAATTGGAGGACGGTCGCCTGATTTCCGTCGCTGCTGCGGATGAACCGCTGCTGGAAATCCATGCCGACGACTTGGTGCGGCTCGCCTGGCACATCGGAAACCGGCATACGCCCTGCCAGATCGAACCGGGCCGTCTGCTGATCCGCCGCGATCACGTTTTGCAGGACATGGTCGAGCGGCTGGGGGGACATGTCCATACCATAATCGCCCCCTTCCGGCCCGAAGGCGGCGCCTATGGCCACGGCCGGACCCTTGGCCATTCACATGGGCCGGATGACCACGTTCAGGATCGCCCTGACAGCTCCGGAACGCAGGTGCGTTTCCACGGCAGTCATGGCCCGGAGGAGGAGGAGGATCCGCCGCCGCGGGATCCCGAATGATCGCTGCGGGTTGATTTCCTCCATGACGGCGGCGCTTCTCACTCTTGCCCAACGCCTTTCCCCGGCATTCCCGGTCGGCTCCTTTGCCTATTCGCATGGGCTGGAGTGGGCCATTGCCGGAGGTGATGTGACGGACGCGGATACGCTTCTTCTGTGGGTGGAGGATGTCCTGGCCCATGGCAGCGGGCGAAGCGATGCGATCCTGCTGGCGCATGCCCTCGCCCCCGGGGCGGATTTGCGGATGCTTTCGGATGTGTCCCTTGCGCTCGCCGCCGGCGCGGAGCGGGTGCGGGAAACGCTCGATCAGGGCCGCGCCTATCTGGCGGCACTCCCGGAAGACAGGGGATCGTTGGCGCTCGATCTCCCCTATCCCGTGGCGCTGGGCGCGACCTGCCGTGATCTGGACCTCGCCGCCGAGACGGTCGTGGCCTTCTATCTTCAGGCTTTTGCCGGGATGCTGGTGCAGGCGGCGGTGCGCTTCGTGCCGATCGGCCAGACAGCGGGGCAGCGCGTGATCGCCGCGCTCCATCCACTGATGATGCGGGTTGCGGAGGAGGCGATCACAACGCCGCTGGAAGGCATCGCCAGCGGCGCCTTCCGCTCCGACCTCGCCGCCATGCGGCATGAGACGATGGATGTAAGGATTTTCAGAACATGAAGAGCGGGAATGGCCCCCTTCGCGTCGGGATCGGTGGCCCTGTCGGCGCGGGCAAGACGACCCTGACGGAGCAGCTTTGCAGGGCGATGCGGGATCGCTGGTCAGTGGCCGTGATCACGAATGATATCTATACCCGCGAGGATGCGGAATACCTCATGCGCGCACAGGCGCTGCCGCTCGAACGCATCCGTGGGGTGGAAACAGGCGGGTGTCCCCATACCGCGATACGCGAGGATGCGTCGATCAACCTTGCGGCGGTGGCCGATCTGACAGTCTCCATTCCCGATCTGGACGTGATCCTGATCGAATCGGGGGGAGACAATCTGGCGGCGACGTTCTCACCCGAACTGGCGGACTTGACGCTCTATGTCATCGACACGGCGGCGGGGCAGGACATCCCGCGCAAGAGGGGACCGGGGGTCACGAAATCGGACCTGCTCATCGTGAACAAGGTCGATCTCGCGCCGCACGTCGGTGTGGATCCAGCCTTGCTGGAGAGCGACACCCGCGCGGCGCGCGGCAGGCTTCCCTATGTGATGGCTTGTCTCCGGCAAGCGGTCGGCGTGGACGAGGTCGTCCGCTTCATCGCGCGGGAAGGCGGGCTTTAAAAAAGCGAAAGGCCCCCGCGAGGGGGCCTGGGAGGCGATAGAGATGATACGGGTTTTACCTCGGACCGATCATCATCACCATCTGGCGACCTTCGAGCTTCGGCATGTTCTCCACCTTGCCCACCTCGGCCACATCGGCAGCGACGCGATTCAGAAGTTCCATGCCGAGCTGCTGGTGCGCCATCTCACGGCCACGGAAGCGAAGGGTCACTTTCACCTTGTCGCCGCCTTCGAGGAACTTGAGAACGGAGCGCATCTTCACGTCGTAGTCATGGGTATCAGTCCCCGGACGGAACTTGATTTCCTTGACCTCGATGGTCTTCTGCTTCTTCCGCGCCTCGGCCTCGCGCTTCTGGTTCTCATACTTGAACTTGCCGAAGTCCATGATCTTGCAGACGGGCGGCGTTGCATTCGGCGAGATCTCGACGAGATCGAGACCGGCCTCCTGCGCCAAGGCGAGCGCCCGCGCTGGCGTCACGACCCCGACGTTCTCGCCCTCCGCCCCGATCAGCCGAATCTCCGGCGCGCGGATGCGTTCGTTGACACGGGGTCCGGTGTCGCGTTGGGGCGGGGCATTGTGCGGTCTGCGGGCTATGGTGGTAATCCTTACGATGTTGTGTGCCGCGGGCAAAATAGTGTTGGCGAAGGCGTGATACAACAGGGATTCGGTATTTCCGCCACGACCCGGTACCACGATGGGCGGTAAAAGCACCGAGGAGTTGGAAGATGAAGTCGTTTCTGATCGCGGCGATACTGGTGGCCATCGGCGTTCTGACCTGGCGCCACTTCGCCACGGAGGTTCGCGGCCCGGTCGGCGGACTCGCGCGGGAAGCGCCCTCTCCACCTCCGGTCTTCCGGTTTCCCGTCGAGGAGGACGACGAGGAGAGTTTCGTCACCCGCGCCGCCCGCACCGCGCGCGAAGCCGCTACCGACGCGCAGAGCGCCGCAGAGCAGGCAGGCCGAGCGTTACGCAGCATGACATCCACCAATCTGCGCGAGGCGGTGACCCTTGCCGCGGGAGAAGCGGAACGTGCTCTCGACGCCGCGATATCAGGTGTGCAGGACGCGCTGCGCGATCCCTCAGAGTCGACCCGGAGCGCGGCGGAGGGGGCGCTTGCCGCAGCCGATCATGCCACAGATCTCGTCACAGCGGGGACAGCGGCGTTGGGAGGAAAGGCGCAGCACTGGTGGGCGGAGCAGGCTGGAGCCTTCCGCGCGAACATCGCGGCGGCCGATCTGACACCGGAGTTGAAGGATCGGCTGCTCCAAGTCTGGGACAAGGCAAAAGACGCCCCGGCGGCGATCCAGGGCGTCCTTCAGGAACTTAGGGCTCAGCTGGCAGAGTGAGGGTCAGCCGACGAAAGCCTTTTCCACCACATACTCGGCCGGTTCGCTGTTTGCGCCTTCACGCAGACCGAACCCGTCGAGGATTTCCATGATGTCCTTGTTGAAGGCGAGGCTGCCGCAGACCATTCCCCGGTCCGTCGCGGGGTTGATCGCCGGGATGCCGAGCCGCTCGAACACTTCGCCGGAACGCAGATGATCCGTGATCCGCCCCATGACGGGCGAGGTCTCGCGAGTCGTCGTGGGATAATAGCGCAGCTTGCCTGCGGCAAATTCGCCGACCAGCGGATCCTCGGCGACGGAGGCGACCAGCTCCTCACCATAGGTCAGCGCCGCCACTTCCCGCGTGGTATGGGTGAGAATGACCTCATCATACCGCTCATAGGTTTCCGGGTCGCGGATCAGCGAGGCAAAGGGCGCGATCCCGGTGCCGGTAGCGAAGAGCCACAGTCGCTTGCCGGGCAGCAGCGCGTCCAGCACGAGGGTTCCCACCGCTTTCGGCTTCAGGATGATCTCGTCCCCTGGTTGGATGTGCTGCAACCGGGAGGTGAGCGGGCCGTCCTGCACCTTGATGGAATAGAACTCCAGCTCCTCATCCCAGGCGGGGGAGGCGATGGAATAGGCGCGCAGCAGCGGACGACCGTTGTCCCCGGTCAGACCGATCATCACGAATTCGCCCGAGCGAAAGCGGAGCGACCGCGGACGGGTCACGCGGAAGGAAAACAGATGCTCCGACCAGTGCCGGACAGAGGTCACTGTTTCGGTGGGAAGCGTCTTGGCGGCGGGTGCGGCGGCGTTATCGGTCACGGGAGCGAGGTCGTTCATGGCGGAGAATCGCATCCTTTTTATCGGGAATTGGCGGTCGGCGGAAGGGTCAGCCCCGCAGTCGCCGCTGGTAATCGTGTGCGCGCCAGTCGGCACGGGCGAGCCACTGATCCTCGGGCTGGCGCGCGGCGAGTTCGGAGGCAATCTCCACCTCGTCGAAACCGGAGCGACGCGCCATGGCATATTGATCGGCGATCACATGGCCTTTGGCGCGGAGCCGCCCGGTGAAACCCAGCCGCCGCAACTCCCGCCCGAGGGTGAAGCCGCGACCGTCGGAAAAGGCCGGGAAGTCGATCCTTACGAATCCGGCCGAAAGAAGCGGTGCCAGATCGGCGGTTGCAGTGTCCGAAGGGACATCCACAGCCGGGCTTGGACCATCCATCGCATCGAGCGGCAGAAAGTCTCCGGCAAAATCCTCGGCATGGAAGCCGTCGTCGCGCACGATCACGGTCATGCCGCGTTCTCCTTGTCCTTTGGCATCCGCACGGCCTTGCCGTCGATGAAATGGATGCCGCACTCGACCTTTGCCTGTCCCCGCCAGCGGCCGGCCCGCGGATCCTCTCCCGGTTTCACCGGAGAGGTACAGGGGGCGCAGCCGATCGACGGATAGCCTTTCGCGACGAGCGGGTGCCGGGGCAGGTCATGGCGGGTCATATAGGCGTCCACTTCCGCTGGCGTCCAGTCGGCGAGCGGATTGATCTTGATCCGGCTATCGCCCTCCACCTCGAACAGGTCGAGCGCGGCGCGGGTCGTCGCCTGAAACCGCTTCCGCCCGGTGATCCATGCGTCGAACCCCTTCAGCGCTCGTTCGAGCGGGCGGGTCTTGCGCAGGTCGCAACAGGCGTCGGTATTGAACTGGTACAGCGTATTGTCGGGATCCTCGAATGCAAGTTCCTCTGGATCCGCAGTGATGCGCCGGATGCCGGTCAGGCGGAGGCTACGTGCGACCTCCTGCTGATAGGCGATGGTTTCCGCGAACAGCATCTCGGTATCGACGAACAGGACAGGCAGATCGGGCGCGACTTCCGCCACCATATGGAGCAGCACGACCGATTCCGCCCCGAAGGAGGAGACAAGCGCTACCCGGCCCGCCGCCGGATCGGCAAGCGCGGCACGTATCGCATCCGCGCCACCTTTGCCGCCATGACGTGCGTTCAGGGCATCCACCCGATCCGCTACCGAATCGTCAGGCCGCATCGCGCTTGCCTTCCTCCGGGTAGAGCGCGGCCTTGAAGGGGGCCGGGCCAAGGCGCCGGAAGGCGTCGAGGAACGTCTCCTCCGGCCCCTGCCGTTCGGCCAGATAGGCGCGCATGAGCCGTTCGATGGCCGGCACCACCTCCTCCGCCGGAAATCCGGGGCCGGCGCGTTCGCCGATGGCCGCGCGTTCAGTGCCATCGCCGCCCAGCGTGATCTGATAATTCTCCACCCCCGCGCGGTCGAGGCCGAGAATTCCCACATGCCCCACATGGTGATGGCCACAGGCGTTGATGCAGCCGGAGATCTTGATCTTCATGCCGCCGATCTCCTCCTCCAGCCCGAGAGCATGGAAGTGGGTGGCGATGTCCTGCGCGATGGGAATGGAGCGGGCCGTGGCCAGCGCGCAGTAATCCATGCCGGGGCAGGCGATGATGTCGGAGATGAGCCCGATATTCGCCGTGGCCAGGTCGGCAGCCTTCAACGCGGCGTGGACGGCGGGCAGATCACCCTTGTGCACATGCGGCAGGATGACATTCTGCTCATGGCTGATGCGCAGCTCGTCATGTCCGTAGCGCTCTGCCAGATCGGCCAGCACGCGCATCTGGTCGGACGTCGCATCCCCGGGCGTCGCACCCTGTTTCTTCAGCGAGACGGAGACGATGGCGTAGCTGTCGTTCCTGTGGAGGCTCAGGTTCTGTTCGCTCCAGCGACGGAACTCCGGGTCGCGAAGCGCGACGTCATAGGCGTCAGTCGGCGCATTCTTCCATGCGGGCGGAGCAAAGGCCGCCTCGATATCCGCAAGCAATGCCTGATCCGCGCCATGGAACTCCGGCCGGATTTCCGAGAATCGCGCCTCGACAAGCTCCCTGATCGTTTCGAGGCCCGTTTCATGCACGGTGATCTTGATGCGCGCCTTGTATTTGTTGTCGCGGCGGCCAAGCTCGTTATAGACGCTGAGAACCGCTTCCACATAGGGCAGCAGGTCAGCTTTCGGCAGGAACTGCCGAACGACATGGCCAAGCATCGGGGTCCGGCCAAGGCCACCGCCCACGATCACCTCGAACCCCGGCTCGCCCTTCGCATTGCGCACCATGCGCAGCCCGATGTCATGTGCACGCGTCACGGCACGGTCGTTCGGGCTGCCGGTGATGGCGATCTTGAACTTGCGCGGCAGGAACTGGAATTCCGGATGGTCGGTGGACCATTGGCGGAGCAGCTCCGCGACGGGGCGCGGATCTTCGATCTCATCCGCTGCCGCGCCGGCGAAATGGTCGGCGGTAACGTTGCGGACGCAGTTGCCCGAGGTCTGGATGGCGTGCATTTCAACCTCCGCCAGAGCCTCCAGCATATCCGGCACGTCGCGGAGCAGCGGCCAGTTGTACTGGATGTTCTGACGGGTGGTGAAATGGCCGTATCCCTTGTCCCACCGGTCTGCGATGAGCGCGAGCTGACGCATCTTGGCACCATTCAGGGTGCCATAAGGGATGGCCACGCGCAGCATGTAGGCGTGAAGCTGGAGGTAGAGGCCGTTCATCAAACGGAGCGGCTTGAACTCGTCCTCCGTCAGCGATCCGTCGATCCGTCGCTCCACCTGCGCGCGGAACTGGGCCACCCGTTCGCGGACGAAGGCTGCGTCGAAATCGTCGTAGCGGTACATGCGGTCGTGCTCCTGGGGTTCAGCCGACGTGGTCGAGGTTGCGTTCGGCCTGCTTGCCGTGGGGATAGTTTGACGGGCCGGTCGCGCGAAACGCCTCCCGGAAGTGGACGGGTTCCGGTCCGGCGGATCCCGCCTTGGCATCGGCGAGATAGGCGCCAACGACAAGTCCGGATTGGGCTGCCGCATCCAGCAGGCGGATCGCGGCATGGGCCTCGTCCTCGATCAGTTCCGCCTCGCGCAGTTCGCGCGACCAGCGGTCATCGGGGGTGAGATAAACGACATCGCCCTCAAGGAGGGCGTTGGCGGTTACGACCTTCGGGGTGAAACGGCGGCTCATGGTCTGGCCTCCTTGTAATCTTCGAGAAGTTGGACTGCGCGTCGGGGTGACAGCCCGTAAAGAATGATCGCTGGGCCCGTCAGTTCCGTGACGGCCCTGGTAAAATCATTGAGACAACAGCCAATAATTCGTTCATCCGGGCGGGAAGCGTTCTCGATCAGCGTGACGGGAGTGGTCCCCACCGCGCCGTGCATCATGAGTCGGCCCTGAACGAATCGCGCGGACCTCCGGCCCATGTAGATGGCGGCCACCTCGCCCGGACGGGCGAGCGTGCGCCAGTCATGCTCGGCAAAGCCCTGCATGTCGTGGCCGGTGATGAACCGGACGGAGGAATTGCGTCCGCGGCGGGTCAGGCTCTGGCCTATGCTTGCCGCGGCGGCCACGGCGGAGGTGATGCCGGGGACGATGCGCCAGGAAATGCCGGCCTCCTCCACCGCCTCAAGTTCTTCGTCAAGCCGCCCGAACAGGCCCGAATCACCGGACTTGAGTCGCACCACATGTGCGCCCGATCCTGCGTGGGCAAGGATCAGCGCATTGATCCGCTGCTGGCTCATCGACGGGCCGAAACCTTCCTTGCCCGCATCTATCAGCGTGGCCTCGCGCCGGGCGAGTTCAAGGATCTCCGGGGAGATCAGGCGGTCGTGAATGACCACATCCGCCGCATCCAGCGCGCGCCGCGCCTTCAGCGTAAGCAGTTCGGGGTCACCGGGGCCGGCGCCAACGAAATCCACGTGGCCGGGCCGGGGAGCCGCGTCCAGGTGGCGGACGAGCAGATCGTCCAGCACCCGGGCCGCCCCGTCTTCGCCGCCCGTTTCATGCGCCCTGGGGCCGACGTCGAAGTAATACTCGCTCCAGAAATCGCGGCGACGCCGGCCCATGGGCAGCGCCTCCGCCATGTTGCGGAAGGCTTTACCGATCCGGGCCAGAGTGCCAAGGCGCACAGGCAACCGCGCTTCCAGATCCGCCTTGATTGCGCGGGCAAGGACCGGGGCCGCCCCCTCCGTTCCGATCGCGACGGTGACCGGATCGCGATCCACGATGGCGGGCGTGATGAAGGCGCTGCCATGGAGATCGTCAACGATATTGTGCAGAACGCCTGCCGTACGGGCGAGGGCCGCGGTCGCGGCATCGCGTGCCGCATCCTCATCCGCCGCATAGACGAGCATCGCCCCCGCCAGATCCTCGGAGGTGAGCGCGCGATGATGGAGCGTGATGCTCCCCTCTGCCGCCCAGAGGAGGATTTCGTTCACCGGATCGTCGGAAAACACTTCGACCAGCGCTTCCGTCTTGAGCAGCAGCCGCAGCTTCGCGACGGCAGCATCGCCCCCTCCGGACAGAAGGATGCGGCGCCCCGTGGTATCGAGAAAGAGCGGAAAATGCTTCATGACAGGAACCAAGTCTGGAATCGCATTTCCAATGTAGGATATTTTCCGCGATGAATGCTATCCTGACTTGCAGATAAGGATGTTTGTTCAGATAATCGGCTCCAACGGGGCATCCTTCCCGGTTTGAGGGAGATCAACGAATGGCAGTCCGGCTGGATGAGATCGATCGGAAAATCCTTGCCGAATTGCAGGAAGATGCCAGCCAGTCGTTGGATGAAATCGCCCGCAAGGTCAATTCCTCCAAGACACCGGTCTGGAACCGGATCCGCAAGCTGCGCGAAGCCGGAGTGATCGGGCGACAGACGGTGATTCTGGACCCGGAGTCGCTGGGGCTGGAGGCCTGTTTCTTCGTGCTGATCCGCACGTCGGAGCATGAGGCCGACTGGCAGAAGAAGTTCCTCAAGGCCCTTCGCGAACGTCCGGAAGTGCTGGAGGCGCATCGGCTTGCGGGCGATATCGACTACATCCTGAAGGTCCGTGTCGCCAATGCCCGCGCCTACGACAAGTTCTATCAGGCCCTGATCTCGGAAGTGCGGATCTACAACGTCACGGCGCTCCTTTCCATGGAGGAGATCAAGGCCACGACCATCCTGCCGATCCCGGAGGAGACGCCCTCCCAGTGACCCCCTCTGCCAGGGTCGCGCGCCGTCAGACGGAGTGGAGATAGAGATCGAAATCCACGTCAGGGATGGTCGCGGCGACACGGGCATATTCGGCCGCCTTGATGGCGGTGAAGGTACGATGCATCTCCTGCCCCAGGGCGTCCCGGAGGAATGCGGATTGTTCCGCTGCCTGAACGGCCTCTCGCCAGTCGCGCGGGATGGAGAGCGAAGAACTCTCCTCATATCCGTTGCCGACAGTCTCCGGCCCGGGGTCCAGCTGCTCGGCCAGCCCCTTGCGGATACCGGCCAACACCGTCGCGCCGACCAGATAGGGATTGGCATCCACCCCGGCGGGGCGATGTTCGATGCGGCGGGCCGAAACAGGTCCGGCGGGGATGCGCAGCGCCACCGAGCGGTTGTTCACCCCCCAGGTCGGGGACACCGGGGCATAGCTCTGACTCGCGAAGCGGCGCCAGGAGTTGCCGTGCGGGGCAAAGACCAGCATCGATTCGCCCATCGTGGCGCGAAGACCGCCGATCGACCAGCGGATCGGATCGTTCCAAACGCCCTCCTGCGGCTCGGTGAAGATGTTGTGCCCCCCGACATCGGCCATCGACACATGGAAGTGCATCCCCGACCCGGCGTAACGCGCAAAGGGCTTCGCCATGAAGCAGGCCGTCACGCCAAACCGCCGCGCGGCGAGGCGCACGATGCGTTTGAGCCGGATAAGGTCATCGGCCGCCCTCACGACATCGGACCTGTAATGGAGCGTCAGCTCATACTGGCCGGGCGCGTATTCGGAGATTACTGTCTCCGCCATGATTCCGGCTGCCGCAGCGCCCGCATAGATGGCGGAAAAGAGCGGCTCCATCCCGTGCAGGTGATCGACGGAATAGACCTCCGTCCGCTCCGACCGCCGCCCGTCCAGCACGGCGGCGGCGGGGCGGACGCGCCCCTCTGGGTCACGGGCGTTGTCGAGCAGGAAGAACTCCAGCTCGAACGCGCCCGCGGGAAACAGGCCCTCTGCCGCCAGCGCCGCCACCTGACGGCAAAGGGCGTGACGCGGATCGGAAGCCATCGGCTCTCCGTCGAGGGTGAACATGGAGATCAGCACCTCCGCCCGCGCGGGCGAAGTGCCCGCGATGGGCACCAGGCTCCCCGGCACCGGCCAAGCGCGAAGGTCGCCATCCCCCTGATCCCAGATGAGCCCGGTTTCATGGACATCCTCGCCGCAGATATCCAGTCCGAGAATGGAGATCGGAAGATGCCGCCCGTGACGGTAGAGCGACATGAGTTCATGTCGGCGTATGATCTTGCCGCGGCCCACACCGTTCGCATCCGTCAGAACCAGGTCGATCGCCTCGATCTCCGGGTGCCGGGCCAGAAAGTCCTCAGCTTCTGATGCGTCAGAGCTGGAAGGGGAAAGCGATGTCATCGGAACAGCTCCGCGCAGATCTCGTCAAACGCGTGGATAAGCTGGTCGATCTGCTTCTTCCGGGTGACGGGCGAGACGAGCATCATGTTGTGAAAGGGAGCGATCAGCAGGCCGCGGTTGACAAGGGACAGGTGAACGGCCGCCTCCACCAGCGGCTGATAGGAGTCCTCGGCCTCCGTGCCGTTGCGGAGGGGGCCGGGGGTGCAGACGAATTCCACCCGCGCGCCGCAGCGGGCGATGTGCCACGGCGCACCCCGCCCCTCGACGACAAGGCGCAGCCCCTTTTCCAGTCGCTTCGCGCCCCGCTCCATCCGCTGATAGGCGTCTTTGGTCATGACTTCGGAGAGCGTGGCCCGAAGCGCGGCAAACTGCAGCGGATTGCCAGAGAGAGTGGTGCCCATGCCGGTATGGCCCGCCGCGCGCTGTGCCTCCTGCGCCGAAAAACGGGAAGCGATGTCCTCCGTCATGCCCCAGACCGCCGCCGCGACGCCGCCCGCCACCGCTTTTCCGCAGGTGATGATGTCGGGCCGCAGCCCGTGGCGGCGCGTGTAGCCGCCGAGACCGGAGCTGATCGTATGTGTCTCGTCGAGGATGAGGAGCGTTCCTGTTGCCCGTGTGAGCCGCCGGAGCGCCTCATGAAAACCGGGTTCGGGCAGTACCATGCAGGCATTTGTCATCACCGGCTCCGCGATGACCGCCGCCACGTCCATTTCGCAAAGCGCGGTTTCCAGCGCGGCGGGATCATTGAACTCCACCGCGACCGTCTCCGAAGCCGGGTCCCCGGCCATGCCGACAAGGCCGGAGCGCGTCACCGTGCGCCCATTGGACAACTGCACCATCGTTTCATCCACGGTGCCGTGATAGGCACCGTTGAAGACGACGATCTTCCGCCGTTCCGTCACCGCCCGCGCGATCTTCAGTGCGAAGCGGTTGGCGTCCGTTGCCGTCGTCGCCACCTGCCATCGGAACTCTCCAAAGCGCGAGGAGAGCAGCTCTCCGACAGCCAGTGCGTCGATATTCGGCAGCATATAGGTCAGGCCGTGCCGCGCCTGCCGGCGAATCGCCTGTGCCACCGGCTTGGGTGAATGACCGAAGAGCGAGCCAGTGTCCCCAAGGCAGAAATCGTCGAAATTGTGCCCGTCGATATCGGTGAGCGTTGAGCCTTCCGCACGTTTTACCATGATCGGGAACGGCAGGGGCCAGTCCCGCATCCAGTGCATTGGCACACCGTCCAGCCAGGCTGCCGCGCCGTGGTCGAGCGCCATACGGCTCCGCGGGCGCGCCTGTGTATAGGTTTCCGTTTCCCGCGCAAGCAGCTTGCGGAGGCGATTCGTCGGGACACCGCCCGAAAGAGAAGTCAGCGGCGACATGGGCGCCTCGCTCTTGGGGTTCGTGGGGTTCTCACTCAAGGTGAGCGCAGGCGCAAGGGGGCCGTTACTCCACCAGCGGGACGAGCGCGAGCAGGCGCTTGCTCTCCTCCGCGCTCAGAAGGGTGCGGAACAGCCGCTCGATCCGGTCGCGATAGGTCAGCAGGGTGGCGGAGGACAGCGCTGCCGGATCGCCTCGGAGTTGGCCGGCGGAAGCCTTTTGCCACAGGATCAGCAACTCGCGCGCGGCAACGGCGCTGGTGGCATTAGCGACGCGGCTTTCCTCCCGGAGAAGCTGAACCCGGAGGCGCGTCTCCACTTCCGCATAGCGGGGCCGGAGTCGTTCGACCGCTGCCGCACGCTCCGACGGCGGCAGGATGAGCAGATCCTGATAGATGCCTATGGTCAGCGTTGCGAGGTCGGCGGCCCGATCCACCGTGCCGGCATCGTAGAGCGCAAGTTGCGGTGCGCAGCCTGCCAGAGCCAGCGAGAGGGCGATGATCAGCGGTCGGAACAGGGGAGAGAGGCGCATCTGGAAGCCGCGTCTGGATAGATGTCCACCATACCGTGCCGCATTGCAGCGAAGAAGCCCCTAAGGCGCTTCGAGTATCGCGTTTTTTAAGGTGCAGTCGCGGATCGCATCCGGTCCGCAGCGACGGGGTTCAAGACCTTTCGTCAGACAGACGCGCACCTCGGCGATATGGCCGGCGGAACAGGTGACGGTGAGCATGTCGCGTGTCATTCCGGGGTTCGCCTCGATGAACGCATCCTCGACCACGGAGGCGGGAAGGCGCACGTCCTGCTGCAAGCGGGAGAATATCTCCGGCACCGCGATGCTGCGGTAGGCCCTGCGCTGAGTGGCAAGATAGTCGCGCGCACTCAGCCCGGCGCAGCGGCCATGCTTTTTCCATTGATACCATGCAAGTCCCTGCGACCCCATGATATCCGTCATCGCTCCCGTCTCCACCCGCGACGGATCGCGCGTGGGGGTGCGGCAGAATTCGGGCCAGCCTCCCTTGTCATACTGCGGCCATAGGCCATGGAGGAGGAAGCCGTGGCGGTGTTGGGGGGCGCACTGTCCGCCCGTTTCCCCCTCGCGTGAACACCAGCCGGGGGACCATGTGAGCGCCATGACATAGTAGTCGAATTCCCCTGCCGGACGTCCGCCGCGCGCCTGCGACAACGCGCCGTCTGCCGTCGAGCAGAGGCTCAGGAAGGCGGCCAGAACCGCTGTGGTGACGCGCATTGCCTCTTTTCTCCTTCGGCCTTCCCGCATATATATCACCGGACTTCCCGAAAACGTGGAGATCGCGGCCAAGGCCGCAGCCGTTTTCCCGGCGCGGGAGAGATATGTTAGGAGAGACCCGATGAACAAGCCCCTGATGGCCAAGGCGACCGCGGTCTGGCTCATCGAAAACACCACCCTGTCGTTCAAGCAGATCGCGGATTTCTGCGGACTTCACGAGCTTGAGGTGCAGGGCATCGCCGATGGAGACGTAGCCACCGGCGTCAAGGGTTTCGATCCGATCGCCAACAACCAGCTCGACGCCGTGGAGATCGAGAAGGGTGAGAAGAACCCGATCTACCGGCTCAAGTTGAAGTTCAACCCGGCTGCGGTGGGCGAGGAAAAGCGCCGCGGACCTCGGTACACGCCCCTTTCCAAACGTCAGGACCGGCCCGCCGCGATTCTGTGGCTCGTGAAGTTCCATCCTGAACTGACGGATGGCCAGATCGCGAAGCTGGTGGGCACGACGAAGCCGACAATCCAGTCCATCCGCGACCGTTCGCACTGGAACATCTCCAACATCGCGCCTGTCGATCCGGTGGCGCTGGGCCTTGCCCGCCAGTCCGAGCTGGATGCAGCGGTGCAGCAGGCCGCCCGCAAGAAGACGGCGGATGGTGTTGTGATGACCGACGACGAACGTCGCAAGCTCGTCTCTACCGAGCAATCTCTCGGCATGTCTCCCGATGCGCGCTTGCCGTCCTCCATCGCGGGCTTGGAGAACTTCTCCCTCTCCGAGGAGGAAAAGAAGCCGGCCGATTTCTCCAATGCGGACAGTTTCTTCAACCTGCCCAACAATGATGACGACGATGAGGACGAGGACGACGATCACCGTCGCTGAGGCCATCGCCGTGGCTGGACTTTACGGAAGCCACGGCTAATTCCCCCCCAACGGCGGCTAGCCGGTGGGGAAAATGGACAAACTGACCGAACAGAGTGCGCTGCGCCTTTCCATTGGCGCGACCGTCATGGTCGCGCTTTTTGGCATTCTGTTCGGATTGCTGTCGGGGGCCTTTTCCATTGCCTTCGACGGGTTCTACTCGCTTGCCGATGCCACGATGACGGCGCTGGCCCTCATCGTGTCGGAGCTGATCTTCAGGTCCGCCCGTACGAATGCGCTCTCCGGCAAACTGCGCGACAGGTTCACGATGGGCTTCTGGCACCTGGAACCCATTGTGCTTGGCCTGAACGGCCTTCTGCTCATGGTCGTGGCGATCTATGCATTGATCAACGCCGTGATTACCATTCTGGACGGCGGTAATGTCCTGAAATTCGACCTGGCCATCCTCTATGCCGTGGTGACGTTGGCGGTCTGCGTGGGGATGGCTTGGATGGCGTACCGGGTGAACCTGCGGCTCAAATCCGAGTTCCTGAAGCTCGATGTGCGGGCTTGGATCATGTCGGGGTGTATCACCGGCGCGTTGCTGGTCGCCTTCGTGCTGGGTTGGGCGGTGCAGGGAACACGCCTGGAGTGGTTGGCGCCTTATGTCGATCCAGCGGTGTTGGCGCTGGTTTGCCTTGTCATCATTCCGCTGCCGCTCGGCACCGTGCGGCAGGCGCTTTCGGATGTGCTGCTCATCACTCCGCCCGACCTGAAGGTGCATGTGGACAGCGTGGCTGAGGAGATGGTCGCGAAATACGGCTTCAAGGGCTACCGCGCCTATGCCGCCCGCGTCGGGCGGGGCACTCAGGTGGAGCTCTACTTCATCCTGCGGACAGGCCTGCCACCTGAGCCTCTGGAGCATTGGGATCGCCTGCGAGACGAAATCGGGGACGCCATCGGGGGAGAAGGGCCGGATCGCTGGCTGACCATCGCCTTCACCACCGATCCTGGATGGGCGGAGTGAGGGTCAGAAGGATCGCCGCGCCCGCATCGCTGCGCTGATCGTACCATCGTCCAGATAGTCGAGCTCGCCCCCCACCGGCACGCCCTGTGCGAGAGAGGTAACAGCCGCCCCGGAGCCTTCCAGCGCCTCGGCGATGTAGTGCGCAGTGGTCTGACCGTCCACCGTGGCGGGGAGCGCGAGGATCACCTCACGCGCCTCCTTCGCCCGCAAGACCAGCGCCGGGATGCGCAGATCTTCCGGCCCGACGGCGTCAAGCACGGACAAGGTGCCGCCCAACACGTGATAGCGCCCGCGGAACGCCCCCGCCCGCTCCATAGCCCAAAGGTCCGCCACATCCTCCACCACGCAGATCTCGCCCGTCTCCCGCCGGGGATCGGCGCAGATTGCGCAGCGATCATTGGTGCCGATATTGCCGCAGATCACGCAGTCGCGCGCATTGATTGCAACCTGCTGGAGCGCCTCACCCAAGGGCGCCATCAGCGCGCCTCGACGACGGAGGAGGTGCAATACCGCCCGCCGTGCAGACCGGGGGCCAAGCCCCGGCAAACGCGACATGAGCGCGATCAGCGCCTCGATCTCCTCGCTGGCGGCGTCTTTCAAGATGACCTCAGAAGGGCAGCTTCATCCCGGCGGGAAAGCCGAAGGATTCGGTGAGGCTCGCCATTTCCGCCTGCGATTTTTCAGCGGCCTTGGTCTGCGCGTCCTTGATAGCGGCAAGGATCAGATCCTCCACCACTTCCTTTTCTTCCGGGTTGAAAATGGAGGGGTCGATGTCCAGTCCCGTCAATTCGCCCTTTGCTGTCGCGGTGGCTTTCACAAGACCGGCACCGGATTCGCCCGTCACCATCGTGGTGCGAAGCTCCTCCTGAAGCGCCTCCATTCTCTCCTGAATGTCCTTGGCCGATTTCATGAGCTTCGCCATGTCGCCCATCTGGCCCAATCCTTTGAACATCCGTTATCCTCTCATTCGTCCTCGAAGGGGTCCCATTCATCCGGCACTTCTGGAAGCGCCGCCTCTGCCGCTTCGGCCGTTGCCGTCTCGGCTGTTCTGACTTCCGCCACGCGTGCTCCGGGGAAAGCCTCCAGAACCGCCTGCACCAGCGGATTGTTCCGTGCCTCCAGCCGCAGGACTTCCTGCTCCGCGTCGCGTTCTTCTGCAATCGTGCGGCCACCGCCCTCGGAAACGACGGAAACGCCCCAGCGCACGCCGGTCCATCCCTGTAAGCGCCCTGAAAGCCGTGCTGCAAGATCCGGGGGTGCTTCGGGTGTCGGCTGGAATTCGATCCGGCCGGGCGCATAATGGACAAGGCGGAGCGTCGTCTCCACCTCGATCAGCAGTTTCACATCCCGGTTCGCGCGGATGAGCTCGACGACCTGCGGAAAGCTGGCGTAGCGGGCAAGCGACGTTTCCGGTGCGGAGGACAGCGCCATCGCGACGCCCCCGCCCGAGGGTGTAGCGACCGTCCGGGGGCCGGCCTGTGCGGTCTGCGGAAGCGGACGTTCGGCTCCTGCCCGGTTGCCCCGCCCAATTCCAGGTCCGTTTCCCGGGCTGCCGGGGCCGGGCGGAGGCAACGACTGCAGCCTGCGCACCAGATCCTCGGGGGAGGGAAGGTCGGCCACATGTGTCAGCCGGATCACCGTCATTTCAGCGGCCATCATAGCGTTCGGCGCGCGAGAGACCTCCTCCAGCGCCTTCAGCAGCATTTGCCACATCCGGGTCAGGACCCGCATGGAAAGCCGCTCTGCCAGATCCAGCCCCCGCGCGCGCTCGTCCGGCGGAACGGTCGGATCCTCCGCCGCCTCCGGGGTGATGCGGACGATGGAGAGCCAGTGAGTGACCTCCGCCAGATCGCGCAGCACCGCCATCGGATCGGCGCCTGCCGCGTATTGGGCGGAAAGTTCCGCCAGCGCCCCGGCCGCATCTCCCCGCATGATGAGGTCGAAGAGGTCGAGCACCCGCCCCCGATCGGCGAGGCCGAGCATCGCCCGCACCTCCTCCAGCGTGGTTTCGCCCCCGCCATGCGCTATCGCCTGATCGAGCAGGGACATCGCATCCCGCACCGATCCTTCGGACGCCCTCGCGATCAGCGCCAAGGCATCGGCGGCGACAAGGGCGCGCTCGCGTTCCGCCACGCCGGCGAGATAGGGAATCATAACCTCAGGCTCGATCCGGCGAAGATCGAATCGCTGGCAGCGGGACAGCACGGTCACCGGGACCTTGCGGATTTCCGTGGTGGCGAAGATGAACTTAACATGCGGCGGCGGCTCCTCCAGCGTCTTGAGCAGCGCGTTGAACGCGCTGGTCGAGAGCATGTGGACCTCATCGATGATATAGATCTTGTAGCGCGCTGACGCCGCCCGATAATGGACGGAATCTATGATCTCCCGTATGTCGCCGACGCCGGTGCGAGAGGCAGCGTCCATCTCCATCACATCGACATGGCGCCCCTCCGCAATGGCACGGCAGGCGTCGCAGACACCACATGGCTCCGTCGTCGGGCCGCCGGTGCCGTCGGGGCCGGTGCAGTTCAGCCCCTTGGCTATAATCCGGGCCGTGGTCGTCTTGCCCACACCCCTGACGCCGGTCATGATAAAGGCATGGGCGATCCTGTCCGCCGCGAAGGCATTCTTCAGCGTGCGGACCATCGCCTCCTGCCCGATCAAATCGGCGAAGGTCTGGGGCCGGTATTTGCGGGCAAGGACCTGATAGGTCGCCGGGGCGCTGTCGCTGGCAGGCATAAGGAGTGTCCGTCGGAGAGTTCCGCTGAACCTATAGTTTCCCGCCGGGTGTCACAAGACCGCGGCAGGACCAACACAGCTACCGCCCAGAGCGGCTACCCTCCTGGGCGGCCATACCCGACCGTTACATCCTCACGAGACGCCGGACCTGCGAGGCGATGGTGCGCAGCACTTCTGCCTCATCGGCACGCGAATCGCTGGCAAGATCTTCCAGATCATCCACCAGGCAGAGCCTGTTGTACTCACCCTTCACATTCGCGAGAAGCACGGCCACGGCGGTACGGATGGCAACTTCACCCGTATCGCGCGGCATGGGGGAGAAGTGGGAAGCGGGAACAGCACTCATGACACTCAAACCTTAAAAAAAAGCACTTACTGCTGGAAAATGATCTAGCCTTGTCTGCAAAAAGAAAAGTGCAAGTCGCGAAGCAGTTAATTCGCCGGGTGGCTTTTCGGTATCCAAAGCCACCCGGCGTTCGGGCCAGCTTCCCTGCCCACTCATGCCAGATACTCCAAAGAAGTATCTACAGTCATTGATAAAAACACAAAACACTCCTCTTTAGTTCCCTGGCCATGTGAACAACCATAAGGTGAACCTGTTAATCACCGGTGAAAGCAGTGTTTCGAAAAACCCAGCAGGCCAGCCCGCCTTGACGCGATCTTTCCTCGAATTATCTCGCATTCGACGGTTTGAATACGGTGAGGCGGGATGGGCCGGATTGCAGTCTATGCGATGTTCGTCATCGTGGTTCTGGCCATCGGCTTCGGAACGGGGATGACCGTGGAGCCGGGCGGTTGGTATGAGTCGCTGGTCAAGCCCTCCTTTACTCCGCCGAACAGTGTCTTCGGCCCGGTCTGGGGGGTGATGTATCTGCTGATCGCGGTTGCGGGAGCACGCACGTTGCTTAGAGAGCGGACCGAGCGACCCTTCTGGCTCTGGATCATCATCCCAGCTCTGACTTTCATCTGGACGCCCATCTTTTTCGGGGCGCAAATGACGGTGCTTGCGGCAGTGGTGGTGGTGGCCCTTTGGCTCGCCGTCGCGGTGTTCATCCGGGACCGCTGGCAGAAGGACCCGCCAACGGCTTGGATGATGGTGATCTATCTGCTCTGGCTGACCTACGCGACGGCGCTGAACCTGGGCATTGTCTGGCTCAACTGATCATTCCGCAGCTGCACGGCGCGCTGGCGTGTAGTTGAGGATCGGCGCCAGCCAGCGTTCCGCCTCCGCCAGATCCATTCCCTTCCGGCTGGCGTAGTCGGCCACTTGATCCGCCTCCACCCGCGCCACGCCGAAATAGTGCGCGTCGGGATGGGCAAGATAAAGCCCGGAGACGGAGGAGCCGGGCCACATGGCGTAGCTTTCCGTCAGCCGGACGCCGATCCGGGCTTCCGCATCCAGCAGGCGGAACAGCGTGAGCTTTTCCGTATGATCGGGCTGGGCGGGATAGCCGGGGGCGGGGCGGATGCCGCGATACGGCTCCCCAATCAGATCTGTCGGAGCATAGGTCTCATCGGGCGCGTAACCCCACAACTCCTTGCGGACATGTTCGTGCATCCGTTCGGCAAAGGCTTCGGCGAAACGATCGGCCAGCGCCTTGACGAGAATGGCGGAATAATCGTCGTTCGCCCGCTCGAAGCGTTGAGCAATCTCCTGCTCCTCTACCCCGGCGGTGACGACGAAGCCGCCGACATAATCGGGCGCGGAGGGGGAAACGAAATCGGACAGCGCGGTGTTGGGCCGCCCCTCCCGTTTCCATGTCTGCTGGCGAAGGGTGAAGAACGTCGCCAGCTCCGCATTCCGCCCGTCATCCGTGAACAGCCGGATGTCGTCACCCACGGCCTGAGCGGGCCAGAAGCCCACCACGCCCTTGGGAGAGAACCATTTCTCCTCGATGATCCGCGCCAGCATCGCCTGTGCATCATCCCAGAGTGCGCGGGCGGCGACCCCCTGTTTCTCATCTTCCAGAATGGCCGGAAAGCGGCCCTTCATTTCCCATGTCTGGAAGAATGGCGTCCAGTCGATGTAGCGCGCCAACTCCTCGAGACTCCAGTGGTCATAGACCCGCGTGCCGAGAAAGCTGGGCCTCGGCGGCTGGTAGGCGGACCAGTCCGCGTGGAATGCGTTTTCGCGCGCCTTGGTCAGCGGCAGGCGCTGTTTTTCGCGCTCCGACCGGGCATGGGCTTCCGCCACGTTGCGGTATTCGGCGCGCACCGTTTCCACATAGGCGTCCCGGTTGTCGGACAGCAGGCCGGAGACCACGCCAACCGCGCGGCTGGCATCCGTCACATAGACGGCTTGGCCGGCGGTATAGTTCGGGTGGATTTTCACCGCCGTGTGCACGCGCGACGTGGTGGCCCCCCCGATCAGCAGCGGGATCTCGAAGCCCTCCCGCTCCATCTCCGCCGCCACATGCGCCATCTCGTCCAGCGACGGCGTGATGAGGCCGGAGAGACCGATCACATCTACGCCCTTCTCCCTTGCGGTGGCGAGGATCTTTTCCGCCGGGACCATGACGCCGAGGTCGATGATCTCGTAATTGTTGCAGGCCAGCACGACGCCGACGATGTTCTTGCCTATGTCGTGGACATCGCCCTTCACGGTGGCCATCAGAACCTTGCCCGCGGTTTGCCGCCCCTCGCCCTTTTCGGCCTCCATGTAGGGCAGCAGAACCGCAACTGCCTGTTTCATGACGCGGGCGGATTTCACTACCTGCGGCAGGAACATCTTGCCCGCGCCGAACAGGTCGCCCACCACGTTCATCCCGGCCATCAGCGGCCCTTCGATGACGTGGAGCGGCCGGTCGGCCGCCAGCCGCGCCTCCTCCGTATCCGCATCGATGAATTCGGTGATGCCGTTGACCAGCGCATGCTCCAGCCGCTTCTCCACCGGCCATTCGCGCCAGCCGAGGTCGCGCTCCTTCGCTTCTTTCGCGCCGGTGCCCCGGAAACGCTCGGCGATTTCCAGCATCCGCTCCGTCGCCGTGCCGCCGGCTTTCGGCGCACGGTTCAGGACCACGTCCTCGCAGGCTTCGCGCAGGTCCGGGTCGATCTGGTCATAGACGGCGAGCTGGCCCGCGTTGACGATGCCCATGTCCATCCCGGCCTGAATGGCATGGTAGAGGAACACGGCATGCATCGCCTCCCGCACAGGCTCGTTGCCGCGGAAGGAGAAGGAGAGGTTGGACACGCCCCCCGAGATATGGGCGTGGGGCAGGGTCGCCCGGATCTTGCGCGTGGCCTCGATGAAATCGACGCCGTAGTTGTCATGCTCCTCGATGCCCGTCGCCACCGCGAAGATGTTCGGGTCGAAGATGATGTCTTCTGGCGGGAAATCGACTTCCTCGGTGAGGATGCGGTAGGCGCGGGTGCAGATCTCGACTTTTCGCGCCTCGGTATCCGCCTGCCCCGTCTCGTCGAACGCCATTACGACCACCGATGCGCCATAGGCGCGGCAGAGACGCGCATGGTGCAGAAAAGCCTCCTCGCCTTCCTTCAGGGAGATGGAGTTCACCACAGGCTTGCCCTGCACGCATTTCAGCCCGGCCTCGATCACCTCCCATTTGGAGCTGTCGATCATTACCGGCACGCGTGCGATGTCCGGCTCCGCCGCGATGAGGTTGAGATAGGTGGTCATCGCCTTCTGCGAGTCGATGAGCCCCTCGTCCATGTTGATGTCGATGATCTGGGCGCCGTTCTCCACCTGATCGCGGGCCACGTCCAGCGCAGCGGCATAATCCCCGTTGGTGATGAGCTTGCGGAAGCGCGCGGAGCCGGTGACATTCGTCCGCTCCCCCACGTTCACGAAAGGAATGTCAGGGGTCAGCACGAAGGGCTCCAGCCCCGAAAGACGCATTCTGACCGGCACGTTCGGCAGGGCACGGGGTGCCTCCGCCGCCACTGTCTCCGCGATGGCGGCGATATGCTCGGGCGTCGAACCGCAGCAGCCCCCCACCACGTTGATGAGCCCGTCGCGCGCGAAATCGGCGATCTGCTCGGCCATCTGGTCGGGCGTTTCGTCATAGGCGCCCATCTCGTTCGGCAGGCCCGCGTTTGGATAGGCGCAGATGAACGTCTCGGCCACGCCCGACAATTCCGCCAGGTGAGGCCGCATGGCGCGGGCACCAAGCGCGCAGTTCAGCCCCACCGTGAAGGGCCGCGCATGACGGACGGAGTTCCAGAACGCGGTCGGCGTCTGACCTGAAAGCGTGCGCCCGGACAAGTCGGTGATCGTGCCCGAGATCATCACCGGCAGGCGCAGGCCGGTTTCCGCAAAGACCTCCTCGCAGGCAAAGATCGCCGCCTTGGCGTTCAGCGTGTCAAAGATCGTCTCGATCAGGATCAGGTCGGCCCCGCCTTCGGCCAGCCCGCGGATCTGCTCGCCATAGGCGATGCGCAGGTCGTCGAACGTCACGGCACGGAAGCCCGGATCGTTCACGTCCGGGCTGATGGAGGCGGTGCGGTTCGTCGGCCCCACCGCGCCCGCGACCCAGCGGGGCCGCCCGTCCTCGGCCGTCGCCCGGTCCATCGCGCGGCGGGCGATGCGCGCGCCTTCCCGGTTCAGATCGCGGACGAGATGCTCCATGCCGTAATCGGCCTGCGCGATGGTGGTGGAGGAAAAGGTGTTCGTCTCCACGATATCCGCGCCCGCTCTGGCGTAGCGGTAGTGGATTTCCTCGATCGCCTTCGGCTGGGTCAGGATCAGCAGGTCGTTGTTGCCCTTCTGCGGCTTCTCGCCGTTCACGCTGTGGCAGCCGCATCCACATCCAGCGCCGTGGCCGTGAAAATCCTCCTCCGACAGGCCCAGCCCCTGAATTTGCGTGCCCATCGCTCCGTCGAGGATCAGGATACGCTCCCGTGCGGCGGCGGTGAGCGCGTCGAAGACGGGGGAGCGGAGCGGTTTTGCGGCACGGGTCATGGCGGACCTCCCGTAAAATCTGGGGCAAGGGGCGGATCGTTCCTGTTACGCCCTAACATAGTCACCCCGCAACCACATGCGAACCGCGTCTTTGCCTGCGGCTTGCTCTTTTCGGGGCCGCACGGCACGGTTGCGAGCGGCGCTGGAGAGGTACCGGGAGGGGACCAATGCATCCGGGACTGATCTGCCTTGTGGCGGGCTATCTGCTCAGCCAGTTCTACCGCTCGTTTCTCGCCGTGCTGGCGCCCGTGCTCGCACAGGATATCGGCGCGACGCCGGAGGTTCTGGCGCGGGCCTCCGGCTTCTGGTTCCTTGCGTTCGCCGCCTGCCAGCTTCCCATCGGCTGGGCGCTGGACAGGATCGGGCCGCGGCTGACCTCCGGCATTCTGCTAGGGCTCTGCGGTGGCGGCGGGGCGCTGATGGTGGCGAATGCACGGGGAAGTGGCGAACTTGATCTCGGAATGGCGTTGATCGGTGTGGGATGCGCGCCGATTCTGGTCGCAAGCTATTATATCCTCGCACGGGAGTTTCCGCCGCGCCTGTTCGCGACAATGGCCAGCGCCATGATCGGTCTTGGCATGATGGGTGATCTCGGCGCCTCACTGCCGCTTGCCTGGTCCACGGCGGCCTTCGGCTGGCGGGCGACGATGGGCGGGGTGGCTGTCCTCACTGTCACGGTCGCCGTCGCTGTGCTGATCTTTGTGCGCGATCCAGCGCGGCTGGCACCTGCGACCGGTGATGCACAGGGGCTTCTGCGGGTGCTACGGTCCAGGCCGCTCTGGCTGGTGATGGCGATTCTGGTCGTGGGGTATGCGCCGGTCGCAGCGTTGCGGGGGCTTTGGGTCGGTCCTTATCTGGAGGCGATCCATCATCTCGACCCGGCAGGGATCGGACTCGTGACCAGCGGAATGGCCATGGCGATGGCGGCGGGGACTTTTGCCTACGGGCCGCTCGACCGCGTTCTCGGTACGCGCAAATGGGTGGTGCTGGGCGGTGCGCTCGGCACGGCGGCATGTTTCGCGCTGCTCGCCACGGAGAGCAGTCCGCATCTGTTCCGCGACGTGGTTCTGCTGCTGCTCGCCGGGTTCTTCGGCATGAGCTATGGGTTGCAGATGGCGCATGGCCGCGCCTTTTTTCCTCCACATCTGACGGGCCGGGGCGTGGCTGTGCTGAACCTGTTTTCCGTGGGCGCGGTGGGGCTGTTTCAGATGCTCTCGGGCCGTATCTTCGCCGCCGTGAGGCCGGCAGGCGAAGGGGTGGCCTATTCCGCTATCTTCGGCTTTCTGGCTCTCAGCATCGTGGTGGGATGCGCCGTCTATGCCTTCGCGCCTGACCGGACGGATTGATAGCATTCCTGAGCGAATCTGGCCGGGAGCCGTCCTGCCCGCAGCATGGGATGCGGTGCAGAACGTCGGGGGGAGGCGGTTGTTCCCCTGCGTCGACGGCTCAAGGGGAGTTTCCGGCGGAGGGATGTCTGCGCCATTCCATGACGTGTGGCTCCAACTCTAACAGGCAACTGAAGAAGGCTTTCTGGCTTGTGTTGGGGCGGAAATCATTCGCTATGTGACGAAATCCAACCGGAAATCACTATACTTCCGGCCGTTTCCACGCCCATTTTACGATTTCCGGCACACAGGCATGACATTTCAGGACTTTTTCAGCAGCCTGCTAGGTCCTTGAAAGAAAGGGTTCAATGCAAAACACCGCCCGATGGACGGGCGGTGTTTTGGCAGATGGAGACACGTCGGGGCCAGTTAGCGCGGGCTTCAGGAAGGACCGACGGTGAAACACTGGATATTGCGGGCCTGAAGCCTGCGGCACGCCAGATCGGCGGTGTCCTGGGTCAGCCCCATGAAGGTCGCATCAAAGCCGGTCGGACGCTGCACCACCTTGCGGAGCCCATCGCTCAACGTCCCCATTTCGCTCAGCGCGGTGCGCAGAAGAACCTTCTCCGCTTCGTATCGGGAATTGAAGCGCCCGAGATTCACACCCCAGAACCGCCCACCGGACGTCGAGAGCCGAGTAACGACTTCCGGCCCTTCCGGAGGGGCAGGTGCCAACGCTGCGGCCTGCGGTTTGGCCGTTGGCTGCTTGTGGACCGCAGCCGTCGCGAGGGCCGGGCGCGAAGGCGGCGCGGGAACCGCCGCTGCCAGAACCATTTCGCGCGCGGGAACCACAGGAGCGGGTGAGGCGACCGTATCGGCGGATGAATCACCCTCTTCCTCGATAGCGGCCTCATCCTCACCCTCGCTGGCAAAGGGCAGGGCGGGCCGGGCGTCGGGCGCTACCGATGCCATGACAAGCGAGGCGGAGGCCCGCCGTGCCGGTGCATCGTGAACCTCTGCCACCACGCTCGAGATATTTTCCCGGATCGCAGCGATAAGCGCGGGATCTGGCGCCCGTTCAGGCCGTTTGGCGGGGCGGGTGCTGGAGGGGGGGGCCATTGCACTTGCTTGCGGCGCCGCGAGGGCCACCTGAATCGCGCGAGAGGCATCTATATTCGGCATGGAAGAGGCACGGGAAAGAGGCGCGGGAACGGGTTCAGGGTCCGCCTGCGCGACCAGCGCTTCGCTCACCGGGGCACGCGTCGGTGCCTTCTTGAAGCCGATGTCCAGCAATTCCGCCATTTTGGCATTCCGTGCAGGCGTGGACGCCGCACCAAAGACCGTGGCGATGATCCGCTTGCCTCCCCGTTCCGCAGAGGCGGTCAGGTTGAAGCCCGCGGCATTGGTGAAGCCGGTCTTGATCCCGTCCGCGCCCTTGTAGGCGTCAAGGAAGCGGCGGTTGGTATTGGCCACCTGCGCGATACCGGCGTCCGACGCACGCCGAGAAAAGATATTGTAATATTGCGGAAAATCGTAGAACAGCCGCCGCCCAAGAATGGTCATGTCACGCGCGGTGGACATGTGCCCGGCCTTGGTTAGGCCGTTGGCGTTCTGGAACGTGGTATTGGTCATGCCGATCTGCTTGGCCGTCCGGTTCATCCGCTCAGCGAAGGCGGTTTCGCTCCCGCCGATCAGTTCGCCCAGCGTCGTTGCCGCATCGTTTGCGGACCGCAGCGCCGCCGCGCGGATCAGATAGCGCACCGCGATCTTCTGGCCCGGTTTCAGGCCGAGTCGCGAGGGGGGTTCCGACGCCGCGTTACGGGTGACCGTCGCCCGGGTATCGAGCGATATCTCTCCCCGTTCGATCGCCTGGAAGGTGATGTAGAGCGTCATCATCTTCGTCAGCGACGCCGGGTGGAGCCGGGTCGTGGCGTTCTCTTCGTAAAGCACCTCACCCGAACGGGCGTCGATGACATAGGCCGCGAAAGGCGCGGCGCGTCCCATGAGTGGGAGAAGCGTCATTAGGCAGGCCATGCCCGCCAGGAACAGCCCATGACGGGCCGAAAGCCCCAGCTTACGGATCACTGCTCGTCCTCGTTCTGCCGCGGACCCCGTCGTTCGTCGCGAGGTCTCGTTGATATGGAGGGACGGTAACATGGGCTTCCTCCTTTGGGAAACCCTATGTTTATCGGTGAGTTGTCGCCAATTCCTTAACCGGCCCCCATATTTCGTGGCGGTTCCGCCGATACGCCCCCACCGAAGGCGGTTTCCTGCCGTCACGCCCCCGTGATTTCGGCGATCAGGCTCTCCAGCACGCCGAGATGGGGAATCACACGGAAGCGCGACTGTTGCTCCGGCGCATCATCGTGTTCCAGCTCCCACGTCAGATCATGGGGCACATGCACGCCCCAGCCGCCTGCCGCAAGCGCGGGAATCACGTCGGAGCGGAGCGAATTGCCGATCATCATCGCCTCGCCTTCCCGCGCGCCATGCCGGGCAAAGAGCGCGCGGTAGATCTCCGCCGTCTTGTTGGAGACGATCTCGACCGCGTCGAAATGCGGCCCCAGCCCCGACTGGGCGAGCTTGCGCTCCTGATCCAGCAGGTCGCCCTTGGTGATGAGCACGAGCCGATAGCGCCCGGCGAGCTGCGTCACTGCCTCCTCCGCATGTGGCAGCAGGTCGATGGGATGGCGGAGCATGTCCTGACCGGCTTCGATCAGCTCGCGGATCACACGGGCGGGGACCCGCTCCTCCGTCACCTCGATGGCCGTTTCGATCATCGACAGCACGAATCCCTTGATGCCGAAGCCATAGGAGCCGAGGTTGCGCCGCTCCGCCGCGATCAGGCGTCTATGCAGTTCCTCCTGCGCGACGTAGTCCGCAAGCAGCCCCGCGAAACGATCTTGCGTCAGCCGGAAGAAGGTCTCGTTCTGCCAGAGCGTATCATCCGCATCGAAGCCGATCACCTGCAACATGGCGTGCCCTTTTTTCCCGCGACCTTTCGCGCTATATCTTTGGCGACACCCTTCATCCTTCCCTCCGCTTCGGAGACAGTCCGTTGAGCCTGCCCATGATCCGTGCTCCCTTCACGATGTCCTCGCGCAAGGACAGTCCTGACAGTGATGCCTCGGTCATCACCAAGACTAAGCCGAAGACGCAGCGGCCACCGCTTTACAAGGTGATGCTGCTGAACGACGACTATACCCCCATGGAATTCGTCGTGCATGTGCTGGAGCGGTTCTTCGGCCTGTCCCATTCGCAGGCCTTCGAGATCATGCTGACAGTGCACAAAAAAGGCCTCGCCGTCGTGGGTGTGTTCAGCCATGAGGTTGCGGAGACGAAGGTCGCGCAGGTGATGGATTTCGCCCGCCGTCACCAACACCCCCTGCAATGCACCATGGAGAAGGAATGACGCGGGACATCCCCCGTCATTCCACCGAAGAATGACAGACATCAGACTTTCGCTCGCCATCGAGGCAGGCGTCTTTGCGGTGCCCGATACGGGCACCATTCTCGTGCTCCGGCCCCACGCCGGGGCGGATCTTTCGGCGCTGCCGAAGGAGCGCGTGCGCATCGTGCAGGGCTTCCGGCCCGATTACGATGCATTTGTCGCTGCCGGCTATGCCGTTACGCCGGAAGCGGAGGGACAGCATGGTGCGGCGGTGGTCGTTCTGCCCCGGTCACGGGTTGAGGGGCGTGCGCTCATCGCGGCCGCTGTGGTCAGCCTGCCTGCGGGCGCGCCTGTCATTATCGACGGGGCGCGGACCGATGGCGTGGAAGGCATCCTCCGCGAAGTCCGTACGCGGGTGACGGTGGGAGAAGTGATTTCCAAGGCGCATGGCAAGATCTTCGCCTTTGCCGCGCCGGAGGCTTCCGTCTTCGCCGACTGGGAGGCGCGGACCACCGTTCTTGAAGACGGATCGGTGACGCTGCCGGGGATATTCTCCGCCGATGGGCCGGATCCGGGGTCGGCGCTGCTGGCGGCGAGCCTGCCGGAGAAGCTTGTCGGGGTGGGCGCCGATCTGGGGGCGGGTTGGGGCTATCTGGCAAAGGCGGTTCTGACGCGACCCGGCGTCAGTCAGCTCGATCTGATCGAAGCGGAGCATGCGGCGCTGGACTGCGCGCGCCAGAACGTGAGCGATCCTCGGGCCGCCTTTGTCTGGGCGGACGCGACACGTTATCAACCACCCCACCGCTATGACTTCATCCTCTCCAACCCGCCGTTCCATACCGGCCGTGCCGCCGATCCGGCGCTTGGCGCGGCGTTCATCCGGGCGGCCGCACGGATGTTGACCCCGTCGGGAGCGTTCTGGATGGTGGCGAACCGGCATCTCCCCTATGAGGCGACCCTTCGCGACGCCTTCCGCGAGGTGGAGGAGATCGCCGGCACCGGAGCCTTCAAGATCTTCCGCGCGAGCCGCGCGGCAGTCGCCACACGCCCCGCTTCCGGCCGATCTGGCGCGGCCGTCCAGCGCCGACGGCCCGCGAGATGAGCTTTTCCATCGCGGGAAAGACGGCCATCGTCACCGGAACCGCCACGGGGCTGGGCCTCGCCATCGCCCGTCACTTCGTGGAACGCGGCGCGAATGTCATGTTCGCGGAGGCCGATGAGCAGCGGCTTCTGTCGCGCGTGGGCAACGAGGTGGATGCCGATAGCGGCCCGCTCCGCTTCTTTGTGGCGGACACGCGCCGCAAACTGGCGGTGACCAACCTCATTTCCGCAACCTATGACGCGTTCGAGCGGGTGGACATCCTTGTGAACGCCGGGTTCTTCATGCAGCCCTCGGAAGATGTGCTGGACCCGGAGTGCGACGGTGTCGAGGAACTCTGGCAGACGAACGTGCTCCCGGCACTCCGGCTTTCCCAGCAGGTTGCCCGTCGCATGGTCGCACAGACGGAGGCAGATGCGCTGGCCGAAGGGGAGGCAGGTTCGATCATCACACTCTCCTCCATTGCCGCCCGTCGCACGCGGCCGGAGATGCTGGCTGCCTCCATCGCCGCCTCCGGCGTGGAGCAGGTGACGCGCTCCCTGGCGCTGGCGCTGGCGCCGAAACGGATCAGGGTCAACGCGCTCGCCCTTGGCAGCGTGATGACGGAAACTCTCCAAGGCGCCATCCGTGAGACGCCGGATTACCGTGACGAAGTCATTTCCCACACGCCCACGGGCCGGATCGCAGGCGCGCGCGAGGTTGTGGAGGCCGTGCAGTTCCTGGCCTCCGAAGCGGCATCCTTCATGACGGGGGAGGTGCTGACCCTTGATGGCGGGCGCTCGCTTCTCGATACCGTGCCTTTCGTCACCGGGCGGGCCTGACGGCGCGGCAATCCCGTTGCACAGCGGGCAGTCATCGCCTAAATCCCGATCATGGCACGCAGACTGATCCTCATTCACCCCGATCCGAGGCTCCGCAAGGTTGCGGAACCGGTGACGGAAATCACGCCCGAACTGGCGGAACTGGCGGACGACATGCTCGCCACGATGTACGACGCGCCGGGCATCGGTCTCGCCGCGCCGCAGATCGGCGTATCGAAGAGGTTGATCGTGCTGGACTGCGTGAAGGAGGCGGAGAGCGAGCCACGTCCCATCGCCATGTTCAATCCCGAAATCCTCTGGAGTTCGGAGGAACGCAGCGTCTATGAGGAAGGCTGCCTGTCCATTCCCGACCAGTACGCGGAAGTGGAGCGCCCGGCCGAGGTGGAAGTGCGCTGGCTCGACCGGGAGGGGCTGGTTCAGCAGGAACGTTTCTCGGGGCTTTGGGCCACCTGCGTCCAACACGAGATCGATCACCTCGATGGTAGGTTGTTCATCGACTATCTCAAACCGCTGCGCCGGCAGATGATCACCCGGAAGATGGAAAAGCTGAAGCGGGAGCGGGCGCGGGCATGAGCCGCCGCAGCATCCTGTGCTGGCCCGACCCGGCGCTCCGCCGCGTCGCCGCGCCGGTGGAGGAGATCACCGCGGAGATCCGCGATCTGGCCGCGGATCTGCTCGACACGATGTACGCTGCTCCCGGGCGCGGTCTGGCCGCCACCCAGATCGGCGCGATGCACCGCGTTTTCGTGATGGATGCGGAATGGAAGACCGGCCCTGCCAATCCTGTCATCATGCTGAACCCGGAGATCGTCTGGTCCGCGCCGGAACGCGCGCTTTGCGATGAGGGTTGCCTGTCGCTCCCCGGTATCGTGGTGACGGTCGAGCGTCCCGCAGAGGTGAGGCTGCGCTGGCAGACATTGTGCGGCGGACTGCGCGAAGAAAGCTACCGGGGCTTTGCCGCCGCCTGTGTGCAACATGAGCGGGATCATCTCGACGGGCAGCTCTGCATCGACCTCATCGGTGAGGAGGCACGGGCGATGATCGCGCCGGCGCTCCGCCTGCTGGAGACTTCCGCATGATCCGCCCCTTTCTGCCTTGGCCTGACCGCAGGCTCCGCACGGCGGCAGCACCCGTCACGGAAGTGACGGAGGAGACGCGGACCATCTGGAACGACATGATCGAGACGATGGACGCCATGCCGGGTTACGGGCTGGCGGGGCCGCAGGTCGGCGTGATGCAGCGGCTGGCGGTGGTGGATTGCTCGGAGGCGCGGGGACAGGCCGTGCGTCTGGCAAACCCGGAGATCCTGCATGCCTCCGGGCAGTTGCGTATGCATGAGGAAGCCAGCCCAAATCTGCCCGGCGTCTTCGCTGCCATCGAGCGGCCCCGTGCCGTGACCGTCCGGTTCCTGAATGAGCAGGGTGAGCTTGAGCAGAGGGATTTCGTCGGTCTGTGGGCCACCTCCGTGCAGCATCAGATCGACCATCTCGACGGACGCATGTATTTCGACCGGCTGTCTCCCCTGAAGCGGCGGATGCTGCTGGCGAAGGCGGAAAAAATCACCCGGCGTGCCTGAAAAGACGCTCCGCCTCGCAGTCGGTGGTTTCCGCCCCGCAGGGCGAACGCCTCGGCACTGGACAAGGACATGTGCATGCGACTGATCTTCATGGGAACGCCGGACTTTTCCGTACCCGTGCTGGATGCGCTCGTTGCTGCGGGCCATGAGGTCGCGGCGGTGTATTGCCAGCCACCACGCCCGGCGGGGCGGGGAAAGCGTGAACGGCCAAGCCCTGTCCAGTCGCGGGCGGAGGCATTGGGGCTGACGGTGCGCCATCCCCGCAGCTTGCGCACTCCGGAGGCACAGGCCGAGTTCGCGGCGTTGCAGGCGGAGATCGCGGTGGTGGTGGCCTATGGCCTTATCCTGCCCAAACCTGTTCTGGATGCGCCGAAGCAGGGGTGCCTCAATATCCATGCCTCGCTTCTGCCGCGCTGGCGGGGGGCCGCACCGATCCATCGCGCCATCCTTGCCGGCGATGCGGAAACGGGGGTCTGCATCATGCGGATGGAGGAGGGACTGGACACCGGGCCGGTGCTGCTCCGCCGGACAACTCCCATCGGGGCGGAGGAGACGACGGGGGAGCTGCATGACCGGCTCTCGGCCCTCGGGGCGGTGGCCATTGTCGAGGCACTGGACGGGCTCTCGACGCTGACCGCTGTACCGCAGGCGGAGGATGGCGTCACCTATGCCACGAAGATCGACAAGGCCGAGGCTCGGATCGACTGGACCCGCTCCGCGGAGGAGATCGACCGGCTGATCCGCGGGCTTTCTCCCTTTCCCGGCGCATGGTGCCTTGCCGAGACGGAGCGGCTGAAACTTCTCCGCTCCCGGCCCGTGGCGGGCAGCGGCGCGCCGGGGCAGGTCATCGGTGGATTGACGGTGGCCTGCGGAACGGGCGCGGTGGAAATCACGCTGGCGCAGCGGGAAGGAAAGCGCCCGATGGTGCCGGAGGAGCTGCTTCGCGGCGTCCGTCTGCCGGAGGTGCTGGGCTGATACTGGCAGGGGAAGTTATTGACGGGGCGGGCGCGGCTTGTAGCTTGGCAGGCGCCAACCGAAGAGCAGGCTTCCGGCGCGCAGTCCGAAAGTGACGATCCCGCCGATCAGCGCTGCCGCCGGGCCGCTTTCCGAAAGGTTCAGGGAGAGGGAGACGACGAGCGCGCCTCCCGCTGCCGCGGTGACATAGAGTTCTCCCTGCCGGAGAACCAGCGGCACTTCATTGCTCACCACATCCCGCATCAGGCCGCCGAGGCAGCCGGTGATGACCCCCATGATGGTGCAGATGGACCAGGGCTGGCCCATGCTTGCGGCGATGTTCACGCCTGCGGGCACGGCGATGGAAAGGGCCACGGCATCGCACCACAGGATCGCGCGGGCACGGCTTTCCAGCCGAGGCGCCAGAAAGAACACCAGGGTTGCCGCCACGGCGGCAACAAGCAGCATCCCGGGCCGGCCGATCCAGAAGACGGGATCACGGTCCAGCAGCACATCCCGCACCGTGCCGCCGCCCACCGCAGTCAGGCAGGCAAGGAACAGGAAGCCGATCGGGTCAAGCTGCGCCCGGCTCGCCGCCAGCGCCCCGGTGAGGGCGAAGACGAACACTGAAGCCGCGTCCAGCCACAGCCCGGAGCCCATGTTCAGCTCTTGCCCGGCTTGTAAGGGGCCATGGCGTGCCGCGCGAGTTCATCCGCCCGCTCGTTCTCCGCGTGGCCTGCATGGCCCTTGATCCACTGCCACGTCACCTTGTGCGGGCTGCGTGCAGTATCCAGCCGCTGCCACAGGTCGCTGTTTTTCACCGGCTTGTTGGTGGAGGTCTTCCAGCCGTTCCTTTTCCAGCCGTGGATCCATTCGGACACGCCGTTCTTCACATAGGCCGAATCGGTCACCACCGTAATGCTGGACGGGCGGGAGAGGGCCTCCAGCGCAGAAATCGCAGCCATCAGCTCCATGCGGTTGTTCGTGGTCAGCGCCTCGCCACCGGAAAGCGTGCGTTCCTTCAGCACGGCCTCTCCATCACGGGCGATCATCAGGACGCCCCAGCCACCCGGGCCGGGATTGCCGGAGCAGGCTCCGTCGGTATAGGCAAAGAGGTCGGTCATCGGGACGAGGTAGCGGCAGCGCGTGCAGCCCGCAAGCCCTTCACGCCGGGATGCGGAGCACGCGGGGCACCTTGAACTCGATGTTCTCGACGGCGGTCTCCACGATATCGACGGTCACGTCGAACCGCGCGCGGAAGGCGTCGAGCACCTCCTCCACCAGAACCTCAGGCGCGGAAGCGCCCGCAGTCACGCCGATGGCAGCGGGTGTTCCGAGCGCGCGCCAGTCGATATCGGTGGCCCGTTGCACAAGCTGGGCATAGTCGCAGCCTGCTGCACGTCCGACTTCCACCAGCCGCCGGGAGTTCGACGAATTTGGCGATCCCAGCACGAAAAGCGCGGCGATCTTCGGCGCAATCGCCTTCACCGCCGCCTGACGGTTGGTGGTAGCGTAGCAGATATCCTCATGCTGGGGGACGATGATTTCGGGGAAGCGCCGGCGGAGGGCCTCGACGATGCCCGCGGTATCATCGACGGAGAGCGTCGTCTGGGTGATGACCGCAAGCTGCGAGGGGTCGCGGACGGTGATCCGCGCCACATCCGCCTCTGTCTCCACGAGGAGGACCTCGCCTTCGGGGAGCTGGCCCATGGTGCCCAGCGTCTCCGGGTGCCCGGCATGGCCCACCATGATGAGCTGCCGCCCGACGCTGTTGTGGCGTGCAGCCTCGTTATGCACCTTCGTCACCAGCGGGCAGGTGGCATCGACATGGATGAGATTACGCCGCTCGGCTTCCGCAGGGACGGCCTTCGGCACCCCATGCGCGGAAAAGACGACGGGGCGGTCGTCGGGGCAGTCGTCCAGTTCCTCTACGAAAACGGCGCCCTTGGCGCGAAGTTCGTCGACCACGTATTTGTTGTGAACGATCTCATGGCGGACATAGACGGGGGCCCCCCATTTCTCGATGGCCATTTCCACGATGCGGATGGCCCGGTCCACGCCGGCACAGAAGCCACGCGGGGCGGCGAGATAGAGGTGGAGAGAAGGTCGCGTCATATCTGGCCCGTCTGTAAAGGCGAAGGCCATATCTAACCTGTTAGACGCACCGGATCCAGTCGGGGGATCCAGTCAGGCGCGCAAGATCCCCGCAGACGGCGTGATGTGCCCGCGGGGATCGCAGATATCAGACCGGGGTTGTCGCTTCGTTGTCTTCCCGCACGTCGCGAGGTTCGCGCGGGGGACGTCCGATCACGTCACGCAGTTCGTCCAGTTCGATGAAGTTGTCGGCCTGGCGACGCAGTTCGTCGGCGATCATGGGGGGCTGAGACCGGATGGTGGAAACAACGGATACACGAACGCCTTGCCGCTGAAGGCTTTCAACCAGCGGCTTGAAGTCACCATCACCGGAGAAGAGCACAATATGATCGACACGGGGTGCCAGCTCCATGGCATCGACGGTAAGTTCGATATCCATGTTGCCCTTGACCTTGCGACGGCCCTGACTGTCGGTGTATTCCTTCGCGGGCTTGGTCACCATTGCGAAGCCGTTGTAATGCAGCCAGTCGACCAGCGGGCGGATAGGTGAGTATTCGTCATTTTCCAGCAGGGCGGTATAATAGAATGCCCGCAGGAGCTTGCCGCGACGCATAAATTCCTGCCGCAGCAATTTGTAGTCGATGTCAAAGCCCAAGGCCTTGGCAGCGGCATAAAGGTTGGAGCCGTCTATAAAGAGCGCCAGCCTTTCGTCCTTGTAAAACATTTAATCCCCTTTCGAATGCAGGCCGAGCTGTGAATCACTTTTCCGGGAGTGAGGCGGAAGAAAAACAGAACGACCTGCCAAGTGTGGAAATCTGGAATAATCGTCCCACAATCGCAAGCCCCAGTTGTCCGCGCGCCCTAAAAGTTGATAGATCGATGACCCAAGCCTTTGTTGCTCTTGGAAGTAACCTGACGTCACGGAATGCCGCTCCGCCGGCGATACTTTCGACTGCCGTGAAACTGCTGAATGCGAAGGGGGTCGTTCCGACCTCTCTCAGCCTCCTGTACAAAACGCCCGCCTATCCGGCGGGTTCCGGGCCGGATTTTGTCAATGCCGTTATCGCTGCCGAAGTCGGCGATTTGTTGCCGGCTGAGGTATTGTCCCGACTCCATATGGTGGAGAGCGCGCTCGGACGGGAACGGTCTGTCCGCTGGGGTGCGCGGACGGCTGATCTTGATCTCATTGCAATGGGAAATGCGGTATTGCCAGAGGAGACCACATGGCGGCGCTGGCGCGATCTTTCCCCTGCGCGCCAGCGGCAGGAGGCGCCGGACACCCTCGTCCTGCCACATCCCCGCTTGCAGGATCGGGCCTTCGTCCTTGTGCCAATGGCGGATGTCGCCGGCGACTGGCGCCATCCCGTCACCCGTCTTTCGGTCGCCGAGATGCTGGAAAGTCTGCCCGAAGCCGAACGGTGGGGCGTCGTGCCGCTCGCCGCGCCGCCGGAGGAGTGGCGGCTTTGATCCGAGTGCTCTTTCCTTGGCGGGCGTAGGAGAGTAACAGGACGTGCGTCTCGCGCTGTCGTGAAGGTTTTCGCGACAGCCCCCCGCCAGACCTTGAGGTCCGTGCGGCGGGTTGGTGCGTTTCACGGGTTGTCAAGCCGGGTCGCAGGGCATAGATAGGCGCTTCCACAGGTTTACCCGATTGGAGCAGCCATGGCCCGCGTGACGGTAGAAGATTGCGTCGACAAGGTTCCGAACCGCTTCGAGCTCGTTTTGCTCGCAGCGCACCGGGCGCGTGAAATCGCGTCGGGTGGCGCGCTGACCGTCGATCGGGACAATGACAAGAATCCCGTCGTCGCGCTGCGCGAAGTGGCGGAGGAGACTCAGTCCGCAGATGATCTGCGTGAGCGGCTGATCGCCTCGAACCAGACCCAGATCGAGGTCGATGAGCCCGAGGACGACGAGATGGCGCTCCTCATGGGTGCGGAACTCGACCGTCCGGCGCAGGATGACATGAGCGAGGAGCGGATGCTCCGCGCCCTCATGGAAGCTCAAGGGGAACACTGAGACGGTCGCCCTCCCTGACGCCCTCTCCGATACAAGAACGACGCGCCAGGCGATGATCGACGTCGAAGACCTCATCGCGCTGGTGCGCAACTACAATCCCCGGTGCAATGCCGATCTCATCCGACTCGCCTATGGTTTCGGGCGGGAGATGCATCGGGGCCAGTATCGCCAGTCGGGCGAAGAATACTTCACACATCCCGTCGCCGTCGCCGCCATTCTGACAGAACAGCGGCTTGATGATGCGACGATCGTGACCGCTTTGCTGCACGATACGCTGGAGGATACGCGCGCCACCTTCGAGGAACTCGAACAGCTTTTCGGCCGCGATATTGCCGAGCTGGTCGAGGGCGTGACGAAACTCACCAATCTGCAGCTTTCCTCCGTGGAATCGAAGCAGGCGGAGAACTTCCGCAAGCTGCTCATGGCCATGTCGAAGGATCTGCGCGTGATCCTCGTGAAGCTGGCCGACCGCCTCCACAACATGCGGACGATCAAGTCCATGCGCTCCGAGAAGCAGGTGCAGAAGGCGCGCGAGACGATGGACATCTTCGCCCCGCTCGCCGGTCGCATGGGGATGCAGTGGATGCGGGAGGAGCTGGAGGATCTGGCCTTCCGCGTGCTGAACCCGGAGGCCCGCAATTCCATCATCCGCCGGTTCCTGACGCTCCAGCGTGAGACGGGGGATGTGGTGCATCGCATCACCGCCGACATCCGCATCGAACTGGAGAAGGCCGGGGTTGAGGCCGACGTCTACGGTCGCGCCAAGAAGCCCTATTCCATCTGGCGCAAGATGACGGAGAAGCAGCTTTCCTTCTCCCGCCTGTCGGATATCTACGGCTTCCGCATCATCACGCGGACGGAGCCGGACTGCTACCGCACCCTCGGCGTGATCCATACCCGCTGGCGCGCGGTTCCGGAGCGCTTCAAAGATTACATCAGCCAGCCGAAACTGAACGGCTATCGCTCCATCCACACCACCGTCGCTGCGCGCGACGGCAAGCGCGTGGAGGTGCAGATCCGCACCCGCCAGATGCATGAGGTGGCGGAGGCCGGGGTCGCCGCCCACTGGTCCTATCGCGACGGGGTCCGTTCGCAGAACCCGTTCGCCGTCGATCCGACGAAATGGCTCGCCACCCTTACCGAACGCTACGATTCGGAGGATTACGACGAGTTCCTCGAGCATGTGAAGCTTGAGATGTATTCGGATCAGGTGTTCTGCTTCACCCCGAAGGGAGAGGTCATCCAGCTTCCCCGCGGCGCGACGCCCCTGGACTTTGCCTATGCCATCCACACGCGCATCGGCAACTCCACCGTTTCGGCCAAGGTGGACGGCATTCGCGTGCCGCTCTGGACAAGGCTGAAGAACGGTCAGTCGGTGGAGATCATCACGGCCGAAGGTCAGCGCCCGCAGACGACCTGGATCGACATCGTCAAGACCGGCCGCGCCAAGGCCGCGATCCGCCGCTCGCTCCGCGAGGAGGACCGCGGGCGGTTCATACGGCTGGGGCAGGAGCCGATCCGGGTGGCCTTCGAGCAGCTTGGCCGGAAGCCGACGGACAAGGCGCTGCGCACCGTCGCGCGGATGCTCGGCCTGCCGGATGCGGATGAGTTGCTGGCGCGGGTGGGTTCCGCCGAGATCGCCGCTCGCCACGTGGTGGAGACGCTCTATCCCGAACTGGTCGCGGAGCGGGCGGACGAAGTGGACGTGCAGCGGCCGGTGCTGGGCCTGGCGCCCGATCAGCCCTTCCGCCGCGCCATGTGCTGTCAGCCGGTTCCGGGGGAGCGGATCGTCGGCATCACCTATCGCGGCAAGGGAGTCGTTGCCCATGGCATCGACTGTCCCGTGCTGGCGGAGTTCGAGACCCAGCCGGAGCGATGGGTCGATCTGCACTGGACACCCGGACGGCATCCGCCGATCCACACCGTTTCCTTCCGCCTGACCATCCTGAACGGGGTGGGCGTTCTGGGCCGCATCTGCACCGTCTTCGGCGAGCAGAAGGCGAATATCGTCGATCTCCACTTCCTCGACCGCAAGCCCGACTATCACACCATCGCTGTGGAAGCAGACCTGCGCGACGCCGAGCATCTCCACAAGCTGATGACGGCGCTCGAGGCGGAAAGCGAGTTGACCCAACTCGACCGGGTCCGCGATCCGAATCGCAAGCCCTGAAGCGCGGCGGGAGGCTCCAGTGTTCAGGCGCCGCACTCCCCGGTCACGCTGGCGCTCCATGCGGGAGTTTCTCTATCCCTCCGGCGGCTGGCTCAGGGCGTCGAGCTATGTCTGGCACCGCCTGCGCCGGCTGCCGGACGATCCGGCGCGGGTGGCACGGGGAATAGTGGCGGGGGTGTTCATTTCCTTCACGCCGTTCTTCGGGCTGCATTTCCTTGGCGCGGCCCTGATTGCCTGGGCGATCCGCGGCAATATTCCGGCGGCGCTCATCGCGACCTTTGTCGGCAACCCGCTGACCTTCCCGTTCATCGCGACCGCCTCGCTTGAGGTGGGGTATCTGTTCACGCCGCATGACGCGCATGTGCCGATCTACCGTCTGCCGGTGGAGTTCTCCCACGCGTCCGGCGAATTGTGGCACAACATCCGCGCGCTGTTCGGGCAGGGAGAGATGCACTGGGGCTTTCTCTCGCGGTTCTGGCGGGACATCTTTCTGCCCTATCTGGTGGGCGGGATGTTCACCGGTATTGCCGCCGGGCTCGCGGCCTATGTGCTGTTGCTGCCACTGCTGCAGACCTATCACCGCGCGCGACTTCGCAGGATCGAGGAGCGGTTGCAGCGGGCGCGGGCAAAATACGGAGAGAAGGCTGACGAGGACGCCTCAAACCGCTAGGGTCGCCCGCAAATCATCTTTCCGCCACGAACCCCCGCGTAGGCCCCCACGAAGGAAGCAGCAGATGCCCGCCACCAGACCGCTCGGAAAGCTCCGCCTCGGGGTCAATATCGACCACGTCGCGACGGTCAGGAATGCGCGTGGCGGCGACTGGCCCGATCCGGTCCGCGCGGCGAAGCTGGCGGAGGAGGCGGGGGCGGACGGCATCACCGCCCATCTGCGCGAGGATCGGCGCCATATCCGAGATGCCGACATGGAGCGTCTGGCCCACGAACTGGGTGTGCCGCTGAACTTTGAAATGGCCGCGACGGAAGAGATGCGGGCCATCGCGCTCCGCCTTCATCCCCATGCCTGCTGCCTCGTGCCGGAGCGGCGGGAGGAGCGGACGACGGAGGGGGGGCTGGACGTGGCGGGCGACGCGGCGCGGCTGACGGACTACGTGGGCGGGCTGGCGGAGGCCGGCATCCGCGTGTCGTTGTTCATAGGCCATGAGGCGCGACAGATCGAAGCGGCTGCTGCCGTGGGCGCGGCCGTGGTGGAGCTGCACACCGGGGCCTATTGCGACTTCCATGCGGAGGGCCGTCTGGCGGAGCGGGACGCGGAACTGGCGTCGCTCCGCGAAGGAGCCGCCCGCGCGCATGGTCTGGGGCTGGAAGTCCATGCAGGGCACGGGCTTTCGTTCGGGACGGTGGCGCCGGTCGCCGCCTTCCCGGAGGTGATGGAGCTCAATATCGGCCATTTTCTCATCGGGGAGGCGATTTTCACCGGCCTCGGCCCCGCCATCGAGGGGATGCGCCAGCGGATGGACGCAGCCCGCATCGCGGCCTTCGGCGGAGCGGTGATGTGATCCTCGGCATCGGCACGGATCTGGCCAATATCGAGCGGATCGCGGCCACGCTGGAGCGTTTCGGCGACCGCTTCCGCAACCGCGTCTTTACCGAGGTGGAGCAGCGGAAGGCCGACCGGCGGGCGGACAGCGCGGGCACCTATGCCAAGCGCTGGGCCGCGAAGGAGGCCTGTTCCAAGGCGCTCGGCACCGGCCTGCGCATGGGCATTGCGTGGAAGGATATGTCGGTTTCCAATCTGGAAACCGGACAGCCGGTGATGAGGCTCACGGGTTGGGCGGCGGAGCGTCTCAACCGCATGACGCCCGCCGGGCATGAGGCTATCATCCATGTGACGCTGACCGACGATCATCCCTGGGCGCAGGCCTTCGTGGTGATCGAGGCCCGGCCGCTTGCCGCCGACTCCGGCAAGGCAACTTGACTTCCCCCACTCCCCGCCCGCATGAACGGGCTCGAAAACGGCAGGACGGACAGAATGGCGAGCAAGGCAACGGCGAAAAGCGGCGGCATCGTCGAGACGATCAAGACCATCTTCTGGGCGCTGCTGATCGCAGGCGTGTTCCGCACACTGTTCTTTCAGCCCTTCTGGATACCGTCCGAATCGATGAAGGACACGCTTCTGGTCGGCGACTTCCTGTTCGTGAACAAGATGGCCTATGGCTATTCCCAGTATTCCTGCCCCTTCGGCCTCTGCCCGATCTCGGGCCGGCTTTTCGCCACCATGCCCGAACGGGGCGATGTGGTGGTGTTCCGCCATCCGGTCGACGGGTCTGACTTCATCAAGCGGCTGATCGGGCTGCCCGGCGACACCGTGCAGGTCAGGAACGGCGTTCTGTTCATCAACGGTCAGGAGGTGCCGCAGGTGCCCGCGGGCGATTTCTCCGAAACCTACGAGCCGCAGGGCCCTATGGGCAGCTATCCGCGCTGCGCCAATGCGCCTGTGGGCGAAGGCGGCACCTGCATCAAGCACCGCCTGCGCGAAACTCTGCCCGAGGGGCGGACGCATGACATTCTCGACATCGACATGAGCTATGCGGACAATACGCCGCTGTTCACGGTGCCGGAGGGTCATTTCTTCTTCATGGGCGACAACCGTGACAACAGCCAGGACAGCCGCTTCTCGCAGGCGGTGGGCGGCGTCGGCATGGTGCCCTTCGAGAACCTGATCGGCCGGGCCGACCGGGTGATGTTCTCCTCCGCAGGTCGTTCCATGCTGTATTTCTGGACCTGGCGGTCCGACAGGTTCTTCAAGGCGATCGAGTGAAAGTCTCGCAGGAACTTCAGGCCTTCTCCGTCAGGCTGGGGCATGACTTCAATGATCCGGCGCTTCTGGTGCGCGCGCTGACCCACGCCTCCATCGGCTCGGTCACGCGCCCCGACAACCAGCGACTGGAGTTTCTGGGGGACCGGGTGCTAGGCCTCATCATCGCGGATGCGTTGCTGTCCGCCGATTCGGGGGCGAGCGAAGGGCAGGTGGCGCCGCGCTTCAATGCACTGGTTCGCAAGGAAACCTGCGCCGATGTGGCCCGCCAGATCGGGCTGGGCGACGTGCTGAAGCTCGGCCGGTCCGAGATGATGTCGGGCGGGCGGCGTAAGGAGGCGCTGCTTGGCGATGCGATGGAGGCGGTGATCGCCGCACTCTATCTCGATGCCGGGCTGGAGGCGACGCGTTCCATCGTGCTTTCGCTTTGGGGGGACCGGATCGACCGCGTCGATGCCGATGCCCGCGACGCCAAGACCCAGCTTCAGGAATGGGCGCAGGCGCGGGGTCTGTCGCCACCCCGCTACGTGGAGAAGGGCCGCTCCGGCCCCGACCATGCGCCCGTCTTCACCATCGAGGTGCAGCTCGACAACGGCGAGAGGGAAACCGCCAGGGCCGGGGCCAAGCGGCAGGCCGAGCAGGCCGCGGCGCGTATGCTTCTCGACCGTCTGGAGGCTGGCGCGGGCTGACCGCCCCTGTTGATCCGCTCCCTTGATCTGCCCCGGCGGAAGTCCGGCATATCAGGCAAATTCCTCCTTCCGGCACGGTAAATCCACCACCACGCTTGAAACATCTGGGCGCGCTGCCGACCTTGGGATAGGAGCTGTCCCTTCCATTCCGGCCCGATTCCGGGCTTTTCAGGAGAAATCGCATGACCGAGACGACCCGCGCTGGTTTCGTCGCTCTGATCGGCGAGCCGAATGCCGGCAAGTCGACGCTCATGAACCGTATGGTGGGGGCCAAGGTCTCCATCGTCACCCACAAGGTCCAGACGACGCGTGCCCGCATTCGTGGAATCGTGATGGAGGGGCAGTCCCAACTCGTCTTCGTCGATACGCCGGGGCTGTTCCGTCCGCGGCGGCGGCTGGACAGGGCGATGGTCGCCGCCGCTTGGGGCGGGGCTGCCGATGCCGATGTTGTTGTCCTGCTGATCGAGGCGCACCGCGGCCTGACCGACGGCACGCGCGCCATCATCGACGCGCTGAAGGAGCGGGTGCAGAACCGGCCCGTGGCCCTCGCGATCAACAAGATCGACCGTGTGAAGGCGGAGGTGCTGCTCGCGCTGTCCGCCGAGATGAACGAAGCCTATCCGTTCGCGCGTACCTTCATGATCTCTGCCGAGAAGGGTTACGGCGTGAACGACTTGCGTGAATGGCTGGCAGGTGAGGTGCCGGAGGGGCCGTGGCTCTACCCGGAGGACCAGATCGCCGACCTGCCGATGCGCATGATCGCGGCCGAGATCACGCGGGAAAAGCTCACCCTCCGCCTGCATGAGGAGCTCCCCTACAATCTCACCGTGGAAACGGAGAAGTGGGAGGAGCGGCCGGATGGCTCTGTCCGTATCGACCAGGTCATCTATGTCGCCCGCGATGGCCACAAGGGCATTGTCCTGGGCCACAAGGGTGAGACGGTGAAAGCCATAGGGCAGGCCGCGCGGGTCGACATCACGGAGTTCCTCGGGCGTCCGGCACATCTTTTCCTTCAGGTCCGCGTACGCGAGAACTGGCTGGAGGAACGCGAACGCTACAGCGAAATGGGTCTCGAATTCCGCGACGGCGATGCCTGAAGCGCGGCTTACCGCCGATTTCTGGGTTTCCGCCTACCTGCGCAGGCTGGGGCTGAACGACATCCCGGCCTATGTGACGGCGAAGGGCGATCCGACTGCCGGTGCGGTGCTGGTAAAGGTGGCGCTGCTTGACGGAACTGCCCGGGCCTCTCACCGGATCTGGGATCCCATGGCGGATACACGCCGCTGGGAGGTGCTGGCCCAAGGACCGGAGCCGGAGGTGGATGCCGCCATTGCCCGCCAGCGCCGCTACGACCCCGACCTTTGGGTCATCGAGATAGAGGATCGTCAGGGCCGGACGCTTCTGGACGAAGTGGGGCTGGGCTGACGGCAAGGGAGGGCCCATGCCGCGACGCATTGTCATCACAGGAGGCCCGGGTTCGGGCAAGACCTCTCTCGTCATGGCGCTCGCGGCCGAGGGGTTGACCATCATGCCGGAAGCCGGACGCGCGCTCATCCGGGCAGGCCGGGCGATCGACGGACCGGCGCTTCCCTGGCGTGATCCGGCCCTATTCGCAGAGACCATGCTGGCGTGGGAAATACGCTCTCATGCGGCGGCGGACGACCTTTCCGGTCCGGTGATCTTCGATCGCGGCGTGCCGGATGTCGCAGGCTATCTGCGAACCATCGGCCGTTCGGTTCCTTCCCATGTTCAGCGCGCGATGGAACGGTTCCGTTACGATGATCCGGTGTTTCTTGCCCCCTACTGGCCGGAGATCTTCGGCCCCGACAGCGAAAGGCGGCAGGACGCCGCCGAGGCCCGCGCGACTGCCGAGGCCATGAGACACACCTATACCGAGGCTGGTTACCGGCTGGTCGAACTTCCCCGCGCTTCCATCGCGGAGCGCGCCGCCTTCGTGCACCGCGTGCTGGGCGGGACTTGCGCGCCGGATCCGGGAAAGCCGGACCCGGAGAAGCCAGATGGGGCAACGCTGGACCTGGGGAAGCAATACCCGGACCGGCCACACCAGGGACAAGCGTGATGGATTGGCAGGACGAGGGCATCCTTCTCGCGATTCGCCCCCATGGCGAAAGTGCCGCCATTATTCAGGTGCTGACCGCCGGACACGGGCTGCATGCCGGGGTCGTGCATGGCGGCGGCTCTCGCCGGATGGCCCCCGTGCTTCAACCCGGCGCGCAGCTTGCGCTGAACTGGCGGGCGCGGCTCGACCAGCATCTTGGCAGTTTTGCGGTGGAACCTCTGCGGGAGCGGGCCGGCGCGCTATTCGGGGACCGTGCGGCACTTGCGGCGCTTGCCTCCGTTTCCGCGCTGCTTGTCTATGCCCTGCCCGAGCGGGAGCCGCACGCGGCGCTCTACGCGGCGACTGAGACACTGTTCGACCGTCTCTCTGCACCCGGCTGGGAAGCGGACTATCTTCGCTGGGAGGTGACGCTGCTGGCGGAGATGGGCTTCGGCCTCGATCTCGGGCGCTGTGCGGTGACGGGGGAGGCGGAAGGGCTAGCCTACGTCAGCCCGCGGACGGGGCGGGCGGTGACACGCGCGGCGGCGGGGGCGTGGGCGGATCGCCTTCTCCCGCGGCCCGAGGCGTTGGTGGCTGGTCCGGCGGATGCGGCGGGTTTGGCGGCGGGGCTTCTGACCACCGGTCACTTCATGGAGCGCTGGCTGGCGGAGGAGCTGGTGGGCCGCCCGCTGCCGGAGGCGCGGCGACGGCTTGTGGCGCTTCTGTCGGTGCCGTGACGCGAAGGGTCTCCCTCTTGAACGACACCGTCGCGGAACGCGGTGCCGGGTCCAGGCTGCAACGCCGTCTCTGCCGTTCCGAACGGGCGGGAGCGCTCTGCCCCTTGCCATGGCACCCTGGCCCTTGCTTTCCCCCGGCGAAAAGCCTATATCGCCTGCAAGCAGCGGCGTCCGGCCTCCACCCCCGGACCCACCGGAGATATTCGACGGGCCGCGCGCCCGTTTTTTCTTTTCCGCCTGCCGCCTGGGAGCATCCCCGTGACCGACCTTATCGCAAAGACAGCCATCGACCGGCGCTTGGCCGAGATCGTGGCGCCGACCATTGAGGGTCTGGGCTTCGAGCTTGTGCGAATCCGTCTCATGGGCGGCAAGACGCGCACCCTTCAGATCATGGCCGACCGTCCGGAGGGCGGCATCGAGGTGGAGGACTGCGCCAGAATCTCGACCGCTGTGTCCGCCGTGCTGGACGTGGAGGATCCGCTGGAGGACGCCTACACACTGGAGGTTTCTTCCCCCGGTATCGACCGGCCGCTGACGCGGCTGAAGGATTTCGACATGTGGGAAGGCTATGAGGCCCGCGTGGAGACGACCGAACTGATCGACGGGCGGCGGCGCTTCAAGGGTCTGCTGCGTGGCACCGAAGGCGATGAGATCCTGATCGAACTGGAGGAGCCGGGTGAAGACGTGACCATCGGGCTGCAGTTCGACTGGCTCTCGGATGCCAAGCTGATCCTGACCGACGAACTGATCGCGGAGATGCTCCGCCAGCGCAAGGACGCGGGCGTGATCGACGAAAGCCGCTACGACGACATCGAAGACGAACCCGACACCGATACCGACAACGAGGAGGCCTGATATGGCAATCACCTCTGCCAACCAGCTCGAACTGCTGCAGACCGCCGAAGCGGTGGCGCGCGAGAAGATGATCGACCCCGGCCTCGTCATCGAGGCGATGGAGGAAAGCCTCGCCCGTGCCGCGAAGTCGCGCTACGGCGCCGAGATGGACATTCGCGTGAAGATCGACCGCAAGACCGGTCGCGCGACCTTTACCCGCGTTCGCACCGTCATGCCGGACGAGGAAGTCGAGAATTATCAGGCGCAACTGACCGTCAAGCAGGCGAAGCAGTATCTGGCCGACCCGCAGCTCGGCGACGAGATCGTGGACGAGGTGCCCCCGGTGGACCTTGGTCGGATCGCCGCGCAATCGGCCAAGCAGGTCATCCTGCAGAAAGTCCGCGAGGCCGAGCGTGATCGCCAGTACGAGGAATTCAAGGATCGCAAGGGCACGATCATCAACGGTCAGGTCAAGCGCGAGGAATATGGCAACGTCATCGTGGATATCGGCCGGGGCGAAGGCATCCTGCGCCGGAACGAGAAGATCGGCCGTGAGTCCTACCGCATCGGCGACCGTATCCGCTGCTACGTGAAGGACGTGCGCCGGGAGGCCCGCGGCCCGCAGATCTTCCTGTCCCGCACCGATCCGCAGTTCATGGCCGAACTGTTCAAGATGGAAGTGCCGGAGATCTATGATGGCATCATCGAGATCAAGGCCGTTGCCCGCGACCCCGGTTCCCGCGCGAAGATCGCCGTGATTTCCTATGACAACTCCATCGACCCGGTGGGGGCGTGCGTGGGTATGCGCGGCTCCCGTGTGCAGGCGGTGGTGAACGAGCTTCAGGGTGAGAAGATCGATATCATTCCGTGGAATCAGGATCAGGCGACGTTCCTCGTGAACGCGCTGCAACCGGCGGAAGTGTCGAAGGTCGTGATCGACGAGGACGGTGGCCGGATCGAGGTCGTGGTGCCGGACGAGCAGCTTTCGCTCGCCATCGGGCGGCGGGGGCAGAACGTGCGTCTGGCCAGCCAGCTCACCGCGCTCGATATCGACATCATGACCGAGGCGGAAGAGAGCCAGCGTCGTCAGGCGGAATTCGCCCAGCGGACGGGTCTCTTCATGGAGGCGCTGGACGTGGACGAGACGCTGGCGCAGCTTCTGGTCGCCGAGGGCTTCACCAACCTTGAAGAAGTGGCCTATGTCGATCTGGAGGAGCTTCTGTCCATCGACGGCTTCGACGAATCGACTGCGGAGGAGCTTCAGGCCCGCGCCCGTGATCAGCTCGAGGAGGCCAACCGTAAGGCGCTGGAGAATGCGCGCACGCTTGGTGCCGAGGACAGCCTGATTGAATTCGAAGGCCTCACTCCCCAGATGGTGGAGACGCTGGCGAAGGATGGCGTGAAGACGCTTGAGGATTTCGCGACCTGCGCCGACTGGGAACTGGCCGGTGGCTGGACGACTGTCAACGGCGAGCGTGTGAAGGATCAGGGCCTGCTCGAGAAGTTCGACATGAGCCTCGAAGAGGCACAACGACTGGTCATGACCGCGCGTGTCCTTCTGGGCTGGGTTGATCCCTCGGAGCTTGAAAAGGCCGCCGACGAGGTCGAGGAAGAAGCCGAAGAGGAGGCGGACGTCTGATCGACGTCCGGGTTGCGGTTGACGCGTGGAGGTCGTGATAAGGTGCGCGAAGAGCCCGAGCGGCGCTGCATCGTCACCGGAGAGGTTCAGCCCCGACAGGGGCTGATCCGTTTCGTCGTGGGGCCGGAAGACCGGATATTCCCCGACGTTACGGGCAAGCTGCCCGGTCGCGGCATATGGGTCGCGGCCGACAGGGCGGCGGTGGACAAGGCGGCCCGCAAGGGCCTCTTTTCCCGCGCCGCCCGCCGTGCCGTCACCGTTCCTCCGAACCTCGCAGACGAGGTCGAGGTGATGGTGGCGCGGCGTGTCGTGGATCTTGTATCGCTGGCCCGCAAGGCGGGAGAGGCGGTAGCGGGGTTCGAGAAGGTGAAAGACTGGCTCGACAAAGACCGGGCCGCAGTCCTGATGCAGGCCTCCGACGGGTCTGAACGGGGCAAGACGAAGCTCCACCCACCGGGTGGAGCAAATACGTTCATTGGGTGCCTGACGGCATCGGAATTGGGTTTGGCTTTCGGGCGGGAACATGCGATACACGGCGCGCTTGCGGCTGGCGGACTCGCAACCCGTGTTGTAGAGGAAGCCGCAAAGCTCGCCGGATTGCGCGGGCAGATCGGCGGCCGGGCCGTCGGGAAGGATACGAAAGACGCATGAGCGAAACAGACGGTAAAAAGCCCCTCGGGCTGGGTGGTGGCGGTTCGCGTCCGGGTCAGGTGAAGCAGAGCTTCAGCCACGGCCGGACGAAGAATGTCGTCGTCGAAACCAAACGCAAACGCGTGGTGGTTCCCAAGCCGGGTGCAGGTTCGGCCAAGGCCGGTGGCTCGCCGCATCTGGGCGACCCGTCCAAGCGTCCCGCCGGGATCACCGACGCGGAGATGGAGCGCCGGCTCCGTGCCGTGCAGGCCGCCAAGGCCCGCGAGGCAGATGAGGCGGAGCAGCGCCAGCGCGAAGAGCGGGAGCGCGAGGAAGAGCGCCAGCGGCGCCGCGACGAGATCGAGGCCAAGGAGCGCGAGGAGCGCGCGCGGGAAGAAGCCCTGCGTCTGAAGGCCGAGGAAGAAGCACGCGCCAAGGCCGAGGCCGAGGAAAAGGCCCGTCGCGAGAAAGAGCGCGAGGCCCGCAAGCCTGCTGCCTCCGCCGCGGCCCAGCAGCCCAAACCGGCCGAGGAGCCGCCGACTCAGCGTGGCACGTCAAGAGCCGCCCCGGGTCCCCGCAAGACCGACCGCGACCGTGAGCGCGAAAGCGACCGGACGTCCCGTAACAAGGGCGGCGACGGTCGTCGTGCGGGCAAGCTCACCCTGACGGAAGCTCTCTCCGATGCGGGCGGCCGGCAGCGGTCTCTTGCCGCAATGAAGCGCAAGCAGGAAAAGGCGCGTCAGAAGACGATGGGCCGCAACACGGGCGAGAAGCAGGCGCGTGACGTGCAGCTTCCCGAGACGATCGTGGTGCAGGAGCTTGCCAATCGCATGGCCGAACGGGCCGCGGACGTGGTTAAGGCGCTGATGAAGATGGGCATGATGGTCAATATGAACCAGACGCTCGACGCCGACACGGCGGAACTCATCATCGAGGAATTCGGCCACAACGCGGTGCGTGTCTCCGACGCCGACGTGGAGCAGGTGATCTACACGGTCGAGGACAAGGCCGAGGATCTGGAAGCTCGTCCGCCGATCGTGACCATCATGGGTCACGTTGACCACGGCAAGACCTCGCTGCTCGATGCCCTCCGCAAGACCTCCGTCGTCTCGGGCGAGGCGGGCGGGATCACCCAGCACATCGGCGCCTATCAGGTGCGGACGGAATCGGGTGCGCTCCTGACCTTCCTCGACACGCCCGGCCACGCGGCCTTCACCTCCATGCGGGCCCGTGGCGCGCAGGTGACGGACATCGTGGTGCTGGTCGTGGCTGCCGATGACGCGGTGATGCCGCAGACGGTGGAGGCGCTCAACCACGCCAAAGCCGCTGGCGTGCCGATGATCGTGGCGATCAACAAGATCGACAAACCCTCCGCCAACCCGAACAAGGTCCGCACGGACCTCCTCCAGCACGAGGTTGTCGTGGAGGAGATGGGCGGCGACGTACTCGACGTCGAAGTGTCCGCCGTGACCGGCAAGGGGCTTGATACCCTGCTGGAGAACATCGCGCTTCAGGCAGAGATTCTCGACCTCAGGGCAAACCCGAATCGGTCTGCCATGGGGGCGGTGATCGAGGCCAAGCTCGACGTGGGCCGGGGTCCGGTCGCGACGGTTCTGGTGCAGAACGGCACTCTGAAACGCGGCGATATCTTCGTTGTGGGTGAGCAGTGGGGCAAGGTCCGCGCGCTCATCAACGACAAAGGCGAGCGCGTCGACGAGGCCGGTCCGTCGGTTCCGGTCGAGGTGCTGGGTCTGAACGGCACGCCAGAGGCCGGTGACGTGCTGAACGTCGTGGAAACCGAGGCGCAGGCCCGCGAGATCGCGGATTACCGTGAGCAGGCCGCGAAGGACAAACGCGCGGCGGCAGGTGCGGCGACGACCCTTGAACAGCTTATGGCGAAGGCCAAGGCCGACAAGAACGTCGCGGAGCTGCCGGTGGTGGTGAAGTCCGACGTGCAGGGTTCCGCCGAGGCGATCACCCAGGCGCTGGAGAAGGTCGGCAACGACGAAGTCCGCGTTCGGGTGCTGCATTCGGGCGTCGGCGCCATCACCGAAAGCGATATCGGTCTGGCGGAAGCGTCCGGCGCGCCTGTCATCGGCTTCAACGTGCGGGCGAATGCGCCAGCACGGGCGGCGGCGAACCAGAAGGGCGTAGAAATCCGCTACTATTCGGTGATCTACGATCTGGTTGATGACGTGAAGGCCGCGGCCTCCGGTCTCCTCAAGGCCGAAGTGCGCGAACACTTCATCGGCTATGCCGAGATCCGGGAGGTCTTCAAGGTCTCCAACGTCGGCAAGGTCGCGGGCTGTCTCGTTACCGAAGGTGTGGCGCGGCGTTCCGCCGGTGTGCGGCTTCTGCGTGACAACGTGGTCATCCACGAAGGTACGCTCAAGACGCTCAAACGCTTCAAGGACGAGGTCAAGGAAGTCATTTCCGGTCAGGAATGCGGCATGGCCTTCGAGAATTACGAAGATATCCGCCCCGGCGATATCATCGAGATCTTCGAGCGCGAGGAGGTCGAGCGTACGCTCGCCTGATCGACACTCCAGAATGCGAAAACGCCCGGAGCAAGCTCCGGGCGTTTTCATTTTTGCGCCCGACGTTCGAAGTCATGCTCCTGCGGGGTATATCCGGCGTCTGCGCCCCTTGAGATATGCGGTTTCGGAGTTGGAACTGAGCGGCGATTTTTCTTCCGAAGTCTCAGAAGGGTGGCGGAATGGCGGATGTCGGGGATGGATTTGAGCGGTGCGAATTTTGGAGGCTCGCCGGAGCAACCGGCGCTGGCCCGACGCTGGGGAGGTGCGGATTGTCGTGGAGAGCTTTCAACCTCGGCCGACCGTGGCAACTGCAGCACGGCGTCATGACATGGAGCCCCATTCTCTTTCGGAATGGCGGAGCCGTACGCGGCGCGGCCCTGCCAGCGGATTTTGTGGCGCAGGCCGCGTTCCCCCGCTTCTTTTCTTCGGAGCCGTTTTTCGTGCCGCTGGCGGTTGGCGACCCTTCTGGTCAATCGCCAGACACCGCCGCGCCCGGGGTTCTGACAGTGGAGACGTTCGGTTACGGCCTGACGTTCAGGATTTGCGAAAAACGCGGGATCCGTTCTCTGAGCCCTCATTGTCGCTGGCGCAGGCCGCGACAAAGCCCATCCTGAGCCTGAATGTTGCTTTCGACGCTCCCCGACCGCCAAAAGACTTCGCGGCCCTCGGAGCAGCGGATGGAGCAGCGGAAGCCGGACCAAGATCCTGTGTCAGCTCCCTCGATAGGTGGAATAGCTGTAGGGAGAGACCAGCAGCGGCACGTGGTAATGGCTGTCTTCCGCCATGTGGAAGCGGATCGGCACGATATCGAGAAAGCGCGGCTCCGTTCCCTGGGCGCGCAGATAGGGGCCGACATGGAATTCCAGCTCGTACGTCCCGGTGGCGAAGGTCTCGGCGGGCAGGATCGCTCCGTCGGTGCGCCCGTCCGCATTGGTGACCAGCCGGCGCAATTCCTGCCGCCCGCCATCCGCCAGCCGGTAGAGAACCACGGTCATCCCCGCCGCAGGCACGCCTTGCGCGGTATCCAGAACATGGGTGGTCAGATATCCCGCCGCCATCTCTTGCCTCCTCATCTGCATTCGGCATTTCATGCCTGCGATCGCCATGGAAAGCGACCGTCTTTCGCCCGAACAGGTGCTTTCGCGATTTTCTGATAATCCGATGCCGCGCCGCGGAGTAGAAACGACCGAGAAGAGGGAATGAAAATGAACCGTTATCCGCGCAACATGCTGGGCTACGGGGCCAACCCGCCCGACCCGAAGTGGCCGGGCGGCGCGAAGGTCGCCGTGCAGATCGTCCTAAACTATGAGGAGGGGGGCGAGAACTCCGTCCTGCATGGCGACGCGGCCTCCGAGGCGTTCCTGTCCGATATCGCGGGCGCGGCGATGTGGCCGGGCCAGCGGCACTGGAACATGGAATCGATTTATGAATACGGGGCGCGGGCCGGGTTCTGGCGGCTGCACCGGCTGTTCACCGCCATGGACATTCCCGTGACGATCTATGGTGTCGCAACGGCGCTTGCCCGCAGCCCGGTACAGGTGCGCGCCATGCAGGAGGCGGGCTGGGAGATCGCCTCCCATGGGCTGAAATGGGTCGAGCACAAGGACATGCCGGAGGACGAGGAGCGCCGTCAGATCGCCGAGGCGATCCGGCTGCATACCGAGGTGACGGGAGAGGCTCCCCGCGGCTGGTACACGGGCCGGTCCTCTGCCAATACCGTGCGGTTGACGGCGGAAACGCGGCGCTTCGACTATGTCTCCGATACCTATGACGACGATTTGCCCTATTGGCTTGATGTGGAGGGGCACGAACAGCTCGTCATTCCCTATACGCTGGAGGCGAACGACATGCGCTTCGCAACCGCGCCCGGTTACATCACCGGCGAGCAGTTCTACACCTATCTGAAGGACACGTTCGACACGCTCTATGAGGAGGGGCTCGAGGGTGCGCCCAAGATGTTCTCCGTCGGGCTGCACTGCCGTCTGATCGGGCGTCCCGGCAAACTCGCCGGGCTGAAGAAGTTTCTGCAATATGCGCGGCAGAAGGAGGGCGTCTGGTTCGCCCGCCGCGTGGATATCGCGGAACACTGGCACCGCACCCATCCCGCGCCGACCCGCCGCGACCGCCCGACGCTTTTGCCGCAGGACGCTTTCGCGGCCCGGTTCGGCAGCGTCTATGAGCATTCTCCCTGGATCGCCGAACGCGCCTGGGAGCTTGAACTGGGGCCGGAGCATGATTGTGCGATCGGGATGCATTCCGCGCTGACCCGCATCTTCCGCAGCGCGACGGAGGCGGAGCGTCTGGGCGTGTTGCGCGCTCACCCCGATCTGGCGGGCAAGCTGGCAGCCGCCAGGCGGCTGACGGCCGAATCGACGGCGGAGCAAGCCTCCGCCGGGCTCGACGCGCTGACCGACGAGGAGCGGGAGCGCTTCACCCGGCTCAACACCGCCTATGTGGAGAAGCACGGCTTCCCCTTCATCATCGCGGTGCGCGACCACACGAAAGACCAGATCCTCGCCGCCTTCGAGGCACGGATCGAGAATCACACCCCGACCGAGATCGAGACCGCCTGCCGACAAGTGGAGCGGATCGCTGAACTCCGATTGAAGGACATGCTGCCGTGAGTGGATATTACGCCGGGATGGGCGGGCTACCCCCGCAGGACAGGCTGATGACGGGGCGGGCCATCTTCACCGATGCCTATTGTTTCATCCCCAAGGGCGTGATGAGCGATATCGTGACCAGCCTCTTTCCCGGCTGGGACAAGACGCGCGGCTGGATGATCGCGCGGCCCATGAGCGGGTTTTCGGAGACCTTCTCGCAATACATCATGGACGTGGGGCCGGGCGGCGGCTCGGACGCGCCAGAGCCCGATGCCGGTGTGGAAGGGGTGCTCTTCATCGTGGAAGGGGAGATCGCACTCACCTACGATGGGATGACCCATGCGATGTCGGCGGGGGGGTATGCCTATCTGCCGCCCGGGCTGAAGTGGACGTTGCGCAATCCCGGTCACGGACCCGCGCGCTTCCACTGGGTGCGCAAGCTCTACGAACAGGCCCCGGGTGTGGACAGTCCCGAAGCCTTCGTGACCAACGAGCGTGAAATCGAGGTCAACTGGATGCCCGACACGGGCGAGCGCTGGGGGACCACGCGGTTCGTTTCGCCGTCCGATATCCGCCACGACATGCATGTGAACATCGTGACTCTGCGCCCCGGCGCGCGGATCCCGTTCGAGGAGACGCATGTCATGGAGCACGGCCTCTACGTGCTGGAGGGTCAGGCGGTTTACAAGCTCAACACGGACTGGGTGGAGGTGGAACCGGGGGACTTCATGTGGCTCCGCGCGTTTTGCCCGCAGGCCTGTTATGCGGCGGGCGACCGGCCATTCCGCTATCTGCTCTACAAGGATGTGAACCGCCACGCGCGCCTTCGCCGGTTCTGAAGGGGTCTGTTCACTGCGGCCCCCGCTGCCTATCGTTGGCTCGAGAGAGATAACGGGGGCGGATGATGGGCACACGGCCGTCGCGGAATCGACACCTTCGCCACCCGATGGAGGCGGCTCGCGCTCTGGTAAGCCACCGGCGTTCGCGCGGGGCGGATCTGGCGCTCGCCACCTTTCTGGCCGGCATCGCGGGATGCGCCAATGCGGGCGGGTTCTTTGCCGTCGGGCAATACACCTCGCATATGACGGGTTACCTGTCGCAGGTCGCCGATGGTCTGGTGCTGATGAATCTCAGGATGCTCGGCGTAAGCCTCGGCGCCATACTCTGCTTCATACTGGGCGCGGGGACGAGTGCCGTGCTCATCAACTGGGCGCGGGAGCGGCATCGCCAGCGGCGGCGGCAATACGCCCTGCCGCTGACGGTGGAGGGTGTCCTCCTTCTGCTTTTCGCTACCTTCGGCAGTGGTGCCGCGCGGGAAGCGGGGGAACCGGGCCTTCTGGCGGCGATGCTGATGCTCTGCTTCGTCATGGGTCTGCAGAACGCGACGATCACCAAGATCTCCGGCGCCCGCATCCGCACCACCCATGCAACGGGAATGATCACCGATGTGGGGATCGAGGCGGGCCGCGCCGCCTATCGCCTGATCGCGCCCGGGAGCGGCGTCCGGGTGAACGGGGCGAACTTGCGGATGCTGCTGCGGATTCTTGGCGCGTTTCTGGCGGGAGGAATCGCGGGCGCGGTGGGCTTCGGCAGGTTCGGATTCGTTTTTGCAATGCCGCTCGGGCTGCTGCTGCTGGCCATTTCGCTGCCGATGTTTTTTGCGGGCCGCCGGATCGCCCGCGTCTGACTGTCGCAACAGGCTGGAAATCTGTAATTTAGCCGTAAATCTGGGCGTGACGTGTTTGCGGCCCGCGCCAAGTTTCCGTATGGATGTCTCAACATCCAGCCAACATGACGCCAACGTGGACATTTTGCCGCGAAGGTGAAGCAGACCCTCTATACGGTCGGTCCCGGCTGGGATGACGTGGTTGAAAAGGAGAGACTAAAATAGAACAGAACCTCCTGCTCCTTCTCGTCTGCTTACCGTTTATCGGCAGTCTCGCGGTGCTCACGCTCAGCCCGCGGGCAAGGGATGCCGTGACATGGGTGTCTGCTGCGGTGAATGCGCTGGGGGTGGTGATCCTCTACGTGCTCAGACCCTATGTGCTGGATGGGGTGATTCTCAGAAACCGCATCCGCTGGCTGCCGGAGCTCGGGCTGGATTTCACGCTCCGGCTGGACGGGTTCGCCTGGTTCATGCTGCTCCTGGTGTTCGGGATCGGGCTGCTGGTCGTCATCTATGCCCGCTACTACCTGACGACCAAGGATCCGGTGCCGCGGTTCTTCAGCTATCTGCTTGCCTTCACGGGGGCGATGACGGGGATGCTCGTGTCGGGCAACCTCATCATGCTGGTCGTGTTCTGGGAGCTTACCAGCGTCTTCTCCTTCCTGCTCATCGGGTTCTGGTATCACAATGCGACAGCGCGGGACGGGGCGCGGATGGCCCTCATCGTCACGGGGGGTGGCGGTTTGTGCCTGCTGGTCGGGGCGCTGATCCTTGGCCATATCGTCGGCTCCTACGATCTGGACTGGGTTCTTGCCTCCGGTGATCTGGTGCGGGCGCATCCGCTCTACCGGGTTGTGCTGATCCTTATCCTGATCGGCGCCTTTACCAAATCGGCGCAGTTCCCGTTCCATTTCTGGCTGCCGAATGCGATGGCGGCGTCTACGCCGGTGTCGTCCTACCTGCATTCCGCCACGATGGTGAAGGCGGGCGTCTTCCTGCTCATCCGGTTCTCCCCCGTTCTGGGCGGCACGCCGGAGTGGTTCTGGATCGTCGGCGGGGTTGGCATGATCACGCTGCTGATCGGTGCGGTCACGGCGCTCTTCCGGCATGACCTGAAGGGCCTTCTGGCCTATTCCACCATCAGCCATCTTGGACTGATCACCGCGCTGGCGGGGATCGGAAGCCCGCTCGCCATCGTCGCGGCGATCTTTCACATCGGCAACCACGCGGTGTTCAAGGCCTCGCTCTTCATGGCCGCAGGCATCATTGACCATGAAACGGGCACGCGCGACATGCGCCGCCTGTCGGGGCTCTACAAGCTCATGCCGATTACCGGGACACTGGCGATCGTCGCTGCCGCGGCTATGGCGGGCGTCCCCTTGCTGAACGGCTTCCTGTCCAAGGAGATGTTCTTCGCCGAAGCTGCCGAATGGCATAACGGCTCGCTGCTGGACGATGCGATGCCCTATATCGCCACGATCGCCGGTGCCTTCGCCGTCGCCTATTCGCTGCGGTTCATCCATGCCGTGTTCTTCGGCCCCGCGCCGATTGACCTTCCGAAAGTGCCGCACGAGCCTCCTGCGCTCATGCGGCGGCCGGTGGAACTTCTGGTGCTGATCTGTGTCGTGGTGGGCATCTTCCCGGCCGCGACCATCGGCCCCTATCTCTATTCCGCCGCCGTATCGGTGCTGGGACGCGATCTGCCCTATTACAGCCTCTCGCTGTGGCACGGGTTCAACCTGCCTCTGGTGATGAGCATCCTGGCCATCGTCGTCGGTGTTGCCATCTATGCGGTGCTGGCTCGCAGGCTGCCCGAGGGGCCGGAGGGCGCGCCCTTCTTCCATCGCCTGTCGGGAGAGGACATGTTCGACCGGACGGTGCTCGCGCTCACCTGGAAATGGCCGCGCATGATCATCCGCTATATCGGAACGGAACGGCTCCAGCCGCAGCTTCGCTGGCTGGTGGGGATCGCGCTGGGATTGGTCGGGCTGACGCTCTGGCACAGATTCCCGTTCGCCCCGCAGCTGCCGGCAGAGCCGCCGAGCCTGGCCTTCGCGATGATCTGGGTCGTGGGCGGCGCCTGCGCCATCGCCGCCGCCCATCAGGCGAAGTATCACCGTTTCGCAGCACTTGTTCTGCTCGGCGGCGCGGGGGTGGTGACCTGCATGACCTTCGCCTGGTTGGCCGCGCCCGATCTGGCCGTGACGCAGCTCGTGGTGGAGATCGTGACGACGGTGCTCCTGCTCCTCGGTCTCCGCTGGCTGCCCAAGCGCCAGCAGGAGATCCGTGTCGATGTCAATGTGACGGACCGCGCGCGCCGCTGGCGGGACTTCGGACTGGCAGTGATCTGCGGTGCCGGTATCGCGGCCATCGCCTATACGATCATGACCGCTGGAACGGATCGCCCCATCGCCGACTGGTTCCTTGAGCATGCCTATTCCGAAGGCGGTGGCACCAATGTGGTCAACGTCATTCTCGTGGACTTCCGGGCCTTCGATACCTTCGGGGAAATCACCGTGCTGGGTGTCGTGGGGCTGACGGTCTTTGCCCTTCTCCGCCGCTTCCGTCCTTCGCAGGAAAGCGTCGAACTGCCGGAGCAACAGCGTTTCCAGTCCCGCATCGACCGGGACAGTGAGGAGCGGGAGGAGGAGCAGACGATCCGCGACTATCTCTATGTGCCTTCCGTCATCATGCACTGGATGTTCCCGCCGATCATCGTGCTGTCGATCTACCTGTTCCTGCGCGGGCACGACCTGCCGGGTGGCGGGTTTGCAGGCGGCGTCGTCATGGCGATCGGCTTCCTGCTCCAGTATCTCGCCGCCAATGCACGCTGGGTGGAGGATCAGCTTACCGTGCTTCCGGTCCGCTGGATCGCGACCGGGATGCTGATCGCGGTGGCGACGGGGGTGGGGGCCTGGCTCTTCGGCTATCCGTTCCTGACGGCGCATGCCCGCTACGTGCACGTGCCCTGGATCGGCGATGTGCCGGCGGCCACGGCACTGCTCTTCGACCTCGGCGTGTTCTCTGTCGTCGTCGGCGCGACGCTGCTGATACTCATCGCCATCGCCCACCAGTCCATCCGCTCAAGCCGCAAGCAGCGTGAGCCGGAAGACAAAGACCCGAAAGAGGCCGTCTGATGGAAATCGTTCTCTCCCTTGCCATCGGGGTGCTCTGTGCATCGGGGATCTGGCTGATCCTGCGGCCCCGGACCTATCAGGTGATCATTGGGCTGTGCCTGCTGTCCTATGGGGTGAACCTGTTCATCTTCTCCATGGGCGGGCTGCGGCCCGGCGCCCCGGCCATCCTGCAGAAAAGCGGCACCGTTGACCCGTCGCTCTATACCGATCCGGTTCCGCAGGCGCTGGTGCTGACGGCCATCGTCATCAGCTTCGCCACGACTGCCCTGTTTCTTGTGGTTCTCATGGCGTCCCGCGGTTTCACGGGCACAGACCATGTGGACGGGCAGGAGCGCGACTGATGAATGGCACGCTTCCCGACCATCTGATCGTCGCCCCCATCCTGATCCCATTCGTCGCGGGCGCGCTGATGCTCTTCTACGACGACCGCGCCCGCGCGGCTCGGCTCGTCATCAGCCTCATCTCCACCGTCTCGCTGCTGGTCGTCGCGGGCATGCTTCTGGCGCAGAGCGAGGGGTCCAACACCACGGGCGGCAATGACGTCGGCGTCTATCTGCTCGGCAACTGGCCGCCGCCCTTCACGATCGTTCTGGTGCTGGACCGGCTTTCGGCGCTGATGCTGCTGCTGACCGCCTGCCTTGCGCTTCCCGGCCTGCTGTTCGCCTCCGCCGGCTGGGATAGGCAGGGCCAGCATTTCCACAGCCTGTTCCAGTTCCTGCTGATGGGCCTGAACGGCGCGTTCCTCACGGGCGATCTGTTCAACCTGTTCGTGTTCTTCGAGGTGCTCCTGGCGGCTTCCTACGGCTTGCTTCTGCACGGGTCGGGGCGCGCGCGGGTGCGGTCTGGGCTGCATTACATCGCGGTCAACCTTGTCGCGTCGCTGTTCTTCCTGGTGGGGGTGAGCCTGATCTACGGCGTGACCGGCACGCTCAACATGGCCGATCTGGCGCTGAAACTGTCCGTCCTTCCGGTCGAGGATCGACCGCTCGTGCTTGCGGCGGCTGCTATTCTGGGGGTGGTCTTCGCGGTGAAGGCGGGCATGTGGCCGCTCTCCTTCTGGCTGCCGGGGGCCTATATGTCGGCGGCGGCACCGGTGGGCGCCATGTTCGCGGTGATGACGAAGGTCGGCCTTTACGTCATTCTGCGGCTGTCCACGCTGCTTTTCGGAGCGGATGCGACGGCGGCTGCGGGCTTCGGCGCCTATGTCGTTCTGCTCGGCGGGCTTGCGACGATGTTCTACGGGATGATCGGCCTCATGGCGGCGCAGGGCCTGCCGCGGGTTGCGAGCTTCAGCGTGCTGATCTCGGCGGGTACGATCCTGTCGGCTGTCGGGCTTGGTGTGTTCTCCGGGCCGCAGATGTATGCCTCAGCGCTTTACTACATGATGGCTTCCACACTTGCGGCGAGCGCGCTTTTCCTCATTTCCGAACTCATGGAACGGGAGCAGGGCGCCATCGCCACGATTCTGGCCGTCACGGCAGATGCCTATGGTTTCGGAGATCAGGATCCGGAGGATGAGCCAGACCAGTCGGAAGGCGGGCTGTTCCTGACCGCCACTCATACCATCCTAGCCCTTTCGTTTGCGGTGATCACTCTGATCCTTGCGGGAATGCCGCCGCTCGCCGGCTTTCTGGGCAAGGTTGGGCTGATCACCGGAGCGCTGGCCGGGCCCGCGTCGCAGCCGGTGCCCCCTCTTGTCTGGGCCTATATCGCGCTCCTGATCCTGTCGGGCTTCGCAACGCTCGTGGTGCTGGTCCGGATCGGCATCCACACCTTCTGGGCGCCGATGGAAGAGATCGCTCCCCGCATCCGCGTGGCGGAACTGGTGCCCATCGTGATGCTGATCGGCTTTGCCCTGCTGCTGACGGTGGAGGCGCGGCCTGTCATGCGTTATCTTGGTCAGACCGGCGCGATGCTGGAAAATCCTGCGATCTACATTCATGCGGTGACGGCGGAAAAGCCTTCCACGGGCATTCCGCTCTCTGAAACCGGCAATGGCCGCGCTTCGGCCGGGGGAGTGACGCAATGATCCGCCGCTACATTCCCTATCCGCTGCTCGCGCTGATGCTGACGCTCATGTGGCTGATCCTCACGCGGTTCTCGCTGGGCAACCTGGTCCTCGGGTTGGTCGTGGCGCTGGTGGCCAGCCAGGTGATGGTGCGCCTGCAACCCTCGAAGCCCCGTATCCGGCGCTGGAGCGTGATCCCGAAGATGTTCGGCATCCTCGGCTGGGACATCATCAAGTCGAACTGGAGCGTTGCCTGGGCCATCATCTCCAACAAGAAGCGCAACCCGCATTTGGTGGAAATCCCGCTGGAGATGCGGGATCCGACGGCGCTGGCCCTTCTCGCCATCACCATCACTGCCACGCCAGGGACGGCCTGGGTCGAATACCGGACGCAGGATGGGCGACTTCTTCTTCATGTCTTCGACGAGGAGGAGGAGGGTTACTGGAGGCGCGTGGTAAAGAACCGCTATGAGGCTATGCTGATGGAGGTGTTCGAATGAGCCATACGATAATGACAGTGGCCGTTCTCTACGCGCAGGTGGCCTTGGTGCTTGCCATGTGTTTCGCCACATGGCGCATTCTTGGTGGCCCGCGCGCGCAGGACAGGGTTCTTGGTCTCGACACGCTCTATGTGAACGGGATGCTGTTCCTGCTGACGGTCGGCATCCGCTCCGGCAACGTCTTCTTCTTCGAGGCGGCGCTCGTCATCGGGATGCTCGGCTTCGTGGCGACAGTGGCGCTCGCCAAGTTTCTGATGCGTGGCGAGGTGATCGAATGAATCCGGCGATCGATCTTCCGCTCTGGGCAGCCATTCCGGCCGCGGCCTTTCTGGTGATAGGCGCGACGCTGGCGCTGATCGGTTCCTTCGGGCTGGCGCGTATCCCCACGTTCTTCGAGCGCCTCCACGCGCCGACGCTGGGAACGAGCTGGGGTGTTGCCGGTATCGCGATCTGCTCCATGATCGTCTCGACCGTCGTGACGGGTCGGCCGATCATCCACGAATTACTGATCGCCATCTTCATCATGATCACCACGCCTGTCACGCTGATGCTGCTTGGTCGGGCCGTTCTCTATCGTCATCAGGCGGAAAAGGCGGAAGCGGAGATGAAGCGTGCGGCGCTGGAGCGGGCGGAGCGGGCGCTTGACCCCAAAACTGCAGAGGACTGACTACGTCACCTGCGCCCTGATGCGGTACTCCGGCTGGTTCCACGCCTCCGTCAACACCACTTCCGCCAGCAGGTCCGCAGCTCTCTCCGTCTCCGCCAGCGTCAGATAAAGCGGCGTGAAGCCAAAGCGCATGATGTCCGGCGCGCGGAAGTCGCCGATCACACCTTGCGCGATCAAGGCCTGAACGATGGCATAGGCATCAGGGTGGCGGAAGGAGACCTGGCTTCCCCGGCGCTCGGGATCCCTCGGCGAGGCAAGGGGCAGGCCGGGCAGGCGCGCTCCAACCGCCGCGATGAAAGCTTCCGAGAGCCGGATCGACTCCTGTCGCAGTGCGTCCATCGACACGCCTTCCCAGATGTCCAGCGCCGCTTCCAGTGCGGTCAGCGCCAGAACGGGAGGCGTGCCGACCCGCATCCGCTCTATGCCGGAAGCGGGTGCCCAGTGCGGGTCGAACGCAAAGGGCGCGGCATGCCCCATCCACCCGGCCAATGCCGGGCGTGCCGTCTCGGCATGGCGGGGGGCCACATAGATGAAGGCGGGAGCGCCGGGGCCGCCATTGAGATACTTGTAGGTGCAGCCCACGGCAAAATCCGCCCCGGCCTCTGCCAGATGGACAGGAAGGGCACCCGCCGAATGCGCCAGATCCCAGATGGTGAGCGCGCCTGCCGCATGGGCGTTTGCCGTCAGCGCCGCCATGTCATGAAGCCGCCCGGTGCGGTAATCCACCTCCGTCAGCAGGGTCACGGCGATGCTGTCGTCTATCGCTGCCTCCACCTCCTCCGGCGCGACGATGCGAAGCTCCAGCCCCCGATCGGCGCTGCCATCCACCCCCCGCTCCAGCGCCGCGACAAGCTCCTGCGCCACATAGAGGTCCGAGGGGAAGTTGCCGCTGTCGGAGAGGATGACGCGCCGCTCCGGGCGCATCTGCGCGGCGGCGGAGAGGGCCTGAAATACCTTTATGGAAAGAGTGTCGCCCATCACGACGCTGCCCGGCTCCGCTCCGATCAGCGGGGCGATCCGATCACCCACGCGGCGGGGCTGGACATACCAGCCCGCCTCGTTCCAGCCGCGGATCAGCAAGCGTCCCCACTCCTGCGTCATCATCCGCGAGACCCTCTCCGCTGCGCTGCGGGGCAGCGGGCCGAGGGAGTTGCCGTCAAGGTAGATCACGCCCTCCGGCAGGTCGAAGGCGGCGCGGCTCTGGCTGAAATCGGTCATCTTTCTCCTCCGGTCTGCTCCGAAGGATAAGGGGATCGGCCTTGCCCTTGCAACGGGAGGCTCTGGACCCTCCGCGCCGCAGGGGGCAGGGTGTCGCGGCAATCGCCGGGAGGAAGCAGCCATGATCCATCACCGCATCGCCGATTTCACGGATGCCTATTCCAATACCAAATACATCGCGGGCGGCGACCGGTATCCGGCGCTCTGGGCCGAGCGGGCGGCCTCCTGGCGTGAAAAAGCGGGCGAACGGTTCACTCTCCGAAAGGAGGCCTATGGCCCGCATCAGCGTAACCGCTACGATCTGTTCCTGCCGGATGGAGCGCCACGCGGCCTGGCCGTCTTCGTACATGGCGGCTACTGGATGAGCCTCGACCCCTCCTTCTGGTCGCATCTGGCGGAGGGAGCCGTGGCGCGGGGCTATGCGGTGGCGATGCCCGGATACGTTCTCTGCCCCGAGGTCAGCGTCTCCGCCATCTCCCGTCAGGTGGCGGAAGCGATCTCCCATGCGGCGGCGCTGGTGGAGGGGCCGATCCATCTGTCAGGCCATTCCGCAGGGGGACATGTCGTTACGCGGTTGATGGCCGAAGGATCGCCTCTGCCGGAAGCGGTTGCCGGGCGGGTCTCTTCTGTCCTGTCCATCTCGGGGCTGCACGACCTGCGACCGCTGCTTGCGACACAGATGAATGCGACGCTGCGCCTTGATGCGGCCGTGGCGGCGGCGGAAAGTCCCGCGCTGCTCGCGCCGCGGGGCCGGTTCACCCTGGCCACCTGGGCCGGAGGTGCGGAACGCTCCGAGTTTCTGCGCCAGTCAGCGTTATTGTCGAACATATGGACGGGATTCGGCATCGCCACGGCCAACCACGTGGCCCCGGACAGGCATCATTTCAATGTGCTCGACGCGCTGGAGAAGCCGGAGAGCGCGCTTACACGCGCCCTCCTTGCCGCCTGACGTCACGCGACCCCGGTGGCTTCGAGGAACGGATAGTCGGTGTAGCCCTCGCGACCGCCGCCGTAGAAGGTCTTCTGATCGCCCACGTTCAGGGGGGCGTCACTCTTCAACCGTGCCACGAGGTCGGGGTTCGCGATGAAGAGCCTGCCAAAGCTCACCATATCTGCGCGTCCGCTGTCCACGGCGTCGATCGCCGTCTGCCGGTCATAGCCGTTGTTGGCCATATAGACGCCGCTGAACCGCTTGCGCAGCGCGGTGACCTGATCAGCCGGTGCGTCGTCCCGCGCGCCGCCGGTCATGCCTTCGACCACATGCAGGAAGGCGACGCCGTGACGGTTCAGCGCGTCCACCGCCAGCCCGTAGGTGCCCGGCACATCGCTGTCGAGCGGGGCGTTGTTCGCCTTGGCCCAGGGGCTGAGCCGGACGCCGACGCGACCCGCTCCGATTTCCGCCACGACGGCCGCGACCACTTCGTCCAGCAGGCGCACGCGATTCTCCGCGCTGCCGCCGTAGGCGTCGGTGCGGGTATTGACCGCATCCCTGAGGAACTGGTCGAGCAGATAACCGTTCGCGGCATGGATCTCGACCATATCGAAGCCGGCGGTGCGGGCGTTCCGGGCGGCCTTCACGTAGTCGGCCACGATTCCGGGGATTTCATCGGTTCGCAGGGGGCGAGGCGTACTCGTCGGCACGAAGCCCTGCCCATCAAAGGTTCGCGAGCCGGACGGGATGTCGGACGGTCCGACCGGATCCTGGCCGTCGGGTTGTAGCGCCGGAATGGAGACGCGCCCGACATGCCAGAGCTGCGCCGCAATGTGGCCGCCCTTCGCATGGACGGCTTCGGTCACGCGCTTCCAGCCCTCCACCTGTGCGGCGCTGTAGATACCGGGTGTAAAGGCATATCCCTTGCCCTGCGGCGAAATCTGCGTGCCTTCGCTGATGATAAGGCCGGCGGTGGCGCGCTGGGCATAGTACTCCGCATTCATCTCGCGCGGGATATCGCCTTCCGGCAGTGCGCGGTTACGGGTAAGGGGCGCCATCGCGATGCGGTTCGGGAGGGTGATATCCCCGACCTTGATCGAGGTGAACAGCTTCGGTTCGGACATTGGGAGATCTCCTTCTGCGGTTGGAGTAACGCAGAAGAGAGAGCATGGGGTTCCACACTGGAGAGTTCAACCCGCCGCGCTCTCCTCCAGTATTTCCAGAAAGGCCGCTCCGAACCGGTCAAGCTTCTGCGGGCCGAGATGGCCCACCGCATCCAGATCCCGGAGCGTACGGGGCCGCGCCTCCGCTATCCGGCGGAGTGCGCTCGCGGTGAGGCTGAGCGGTTTCTCTGTCCCGTCCTCCCCCCGGCCAAGTGTACGCTGCGCCTCCGCCAGCCGGTCGAAGACATCCGCCGCCCCGGTTCCGGCCAGCCTGCGCCGCTGGGGATGCACCGGTGGCGCCGCCCGTTCATCGTTCAGCACGGCCAGAAAGGCGGGCCCGTAGCTTTCGAGCTTCTTCGCCCCGACCCCGCTCACGCCCGCCATCTGATCCAGCGTGCGGGGACGGCGTTCGACCATCTCGATCAGCGTCTTGTCCGGGAAAACGACATAGGCAGGTACGCCCTGCGCCTCCGCCAGTGCCCGCCGCTTGGCCTTGAGTGCGGAGAGGAGCGGCGCATCCTCTTCCGAGACCAGCGCCTTGGCCACGGTCTGCGGCCTTGCGCGGCGCAGAAGGTCGCGGCGGAGCATCACCGGCGCCTCTCCCCGCAGCACGGGGCGGGCGATCTCCGTCAGGCGCAGCGCGCCATGGCGGGACGGATCCGGGCGCACCAGATCCCGGCCCATCATCTGGCGCAAGACCGCGCCCCAGCCCGCCGTGTCGAACTCCCGCCCGACGCCGAAGGTCGGGAGGGCATCATGCCCGCGTTCCCTGACCTTGGGGGTGGCGCGGCCCGTCAGGACGTCGGTCAGATGGCCGACGCCGAACCACTCGCCGGTGCGCAGGATGGCGGAGAGGGCCTTGCGGACCGGCTCCGTGCCGTCGAACACCTCGGGCGGTGTTTCGCACAGGTCGCAGTTCCCGCAGGGTTCCGCGTCCTCACCGAAATAACCGAGCAGCACCTGCCGACGGCAGCCGAGCGCCTCCGCCAGCCCGAGAAGCGCGTTCAGCCGGGCATGATCGGCAGCCTTGCGGTCATCCGGGGCAACACCCTCGTCGATCTGGGTGCGGCGGAAACGGATGTCGTCCTGTCCGAAAAGGGTCAGCGTCTCTGCCGGGGCGCCGTCGCGGCCCGCGCGCCCGATCTCCTGGTAATATCCTTCGACGGATTTGGGCAGGTCCGCATGGGCGACCCAGCGGATGTCGGGCTTGTCGATCCCCATGCCGAAGGCGACCGTCGCCACGACGATCAGCCCGTCCTCCTGCTGAAAGCGCGTCTCCACCTGCCGCCGGTCATCTGCCTCCATCCCGCCATGGTAGTGGCAGGCGGGATGACCCGCCTCGCGCAGCGCGGCCGCCAGGGTTTCCGTCTTGGCGCGCGTGCCGCAATAGACGATGCCCGACAGGCCCCGTCGTGCTTCGGCAAAGGCGAGGATCTGGCGGCGGGGCTGGTCCTTGGGCTGGAAGGCGAGATGGATGTTCGGCCGGTCGAAGCCGCGCAGGAAGGTTTCGGGACGCTCGCCATCGAACAGACGGGTGACGATCTCCTCCCGCGTCTCCTCATCCGCCGTGGCGGTGAAGGCGGCAAGCGGCACGCCGAGCCTGCGCCGCAACTCCCCGATGCGCAGGTAATCGGGGCGAAAGTCATGGCCCCACTGGCTCACGCAATGCGCCTCGTCCACCGCGATGAGCCGGGTGCCGATCCGCTGGAGCAGCGCGAAGGTATTGCCGGAGGCCAGCCGTTCCGGTGCCATGTAGAGCAGCTTCAGCCGCCCCTCGTCCAGCGCGGCAAAGACCTCCTCCGTTTCCTCCTCCGTGTTGCCGGAGGTGAGCGCGCCCGCCTCCACCCCCGCGGCCCGGAGCGCGCGGACCTGATCCCGCATCAGCGCGATAAGCGGGGAGATGACGACCGTCACCCCCTCCCGGCAGAGCGCGGGAAGCTGAAAGCAGAGCGATTTGCCCCCGCCCGTCGGCATGATGGCGAGGGTGTTGCGCCCGGCCAGCACGGCCGCCACGATCTCCGCCTGCCCGGGCCGGAAGCTCGGGAATCCGAAGACGGAGGCGAGAACCGCCTCCGGTGAGGGCGCGTGTCCGGTCATCTCAGTAGAAGGCGGAGGCGTTGTTCAGCAGGATGATCCTGAGCGCATAGATCGCCACCAGCACCACCAGCGGCGCGAGATCGAGCCCACCCATCGCAGGCAGGATGGAGCGCACCCGCGAATAGACGGGCTCCAGCAACCGGTTCAACCCGTCCCAGATGGAGGCGACCAGCGGCTGGCGCAGGTTCAGCACCTGAAAATTGATGAGCCAGCTCATGATCACGTGGACGATGACGATGAACCAGACGATGTCGAGGATCAGGAGCAGGATCTGGAGAAGCGAAACCATCTGGAAACCGGATTGTGGCGTGGAGAGACCAGAGGTAAAGCGCCAGCCCCCCGCACGCAACCGCTTCCGCGACGTTTCGCTTGACCGCGACGACCTGCCCCGGGCAAGCCAGCGCCATGTATCCGCTCCGCCGCTTCACCTGCGAACTGCTCCGCGCCCGCCGCCAGCCCCGGCTTGCTCCCTATGACACGCATGTCTGTGACCTGCGGCTCATGCCGTGGGACATGGATCCGTGGCGGGAGCTGAACAACGGGCGGACCCTGACGCTTTACGACATCGGGCGCATATCGCTGGCGCAACGGACGGGAATGCTCGACGTGCTCCGCCGCAATCGGTGGGGGATTACCGTGGCGGGAAGTACGACGCGCTACCGTCGCCGCGTGACGGTATTCCAGAAGGTGGAGATGCGGAGCAGGTTCCTCGGCTGGGACGAGCGGTTCTTCTACATCGAGCAGAGCATGTGGCGCGAAGGCGACTGCACCAGCGGCGTGCTGATCCGCGGCGCGCTGCTGGGGGGCGGCAAGCTGCTTCCGCCCGCGTCGTTCATAGCCGCGACAAGCTGGCCCGCACCGCCTCCGCTGCCCGACTGGATAGTGGCCTGGGGCAGGGCGGATGCCACGCGCCCCTGGCCGCCGCAAACCTGACCTCTCCCGCCAGCGCAGCCTCCGGAGAGGTGAGCGAGCGGTTTCCCCGGAAGCGGCCAGTCCCGTGGTGGCTGCCCTGATCGCAGGAAGGGGAGCCTGACAGGCCAGCCAACGTCTGTAGTCCCACCGCCTTTCCGACTCCATGGGACGGTGTCGTCCGCGCCCCGGCGTTCAAGACTGAGGCGGCTGCCCGTGCAGGCGATTTGATCGCTCGGCTGGAGGCCGCGGCAGCGCGCCATCGTCGTCACGATTGCGGTGGTCATGTGCCCGACCTTCTGTCCGATCCTCTGTCCGGCCGTTTGCCCCTATCTGGCACAGGTAGTGCCCGGCCGCTTGTCCGCCCGGCTGACTTGGCAGCCTGGAAAAGCATTCCGCGGTTGCCTGAGGCGGAAATCTCCCCACATCGTTGAAGACCGCCGCTAACCGCGAGTTGGCCTCGGATCGGGACGATTTCCCTACTTTCAATGCAAGCCCGGCAAGGGTCCGACTTTTCGGCAGCCCGCCAGAGGATGACCGGGTGCGTTTTGCCCTCGGACGTGGCGAAATGGCCATGACCGCCCGATGCCCATGACCGCCCGGTGGCCATGGTGGACGCTCCGGGTCTGATGTCCGGTCTCCGCGCCGAAAGCACCGCGCCTCCGCATCTTCTCGGACTGCCCTGCAAGGTCTCCGGTCTTGCGGTCCTGCGGGGGGCGGGTCTAATGCCGGGGGCTCGTTCCTTTCGAGCGGACCATCGGGCGACGGGAGCGGAATTTGCCGAAAATCACGGAAGACGCGGCGGCCAAGCGGCGCATCTGGGGCTGGTTCTTCTTCGATTGGGCAAGCCAGCCCTACGCGACGCTGCTGCTGACCTTCATCTTCGCACCCTATATCGCGTCGCTGCTGGGTGACGGAACGCAGGCGCAGGCGGTCTGGGGATTCGGCGTGGGGCTGGCCGGGGTCGTGGTTGCACTGCTGGCGCCCGTGCTCGGTGCGGTCGCTGACAGGGGCGGGCGGCGCATCGGCTGGGTCGCGGCCTTCTCGGTCCTTTATGTGCTGGGAGCGACGGGCCTGTGGTTCGCGGCGCCGGGGGCCCCGCATCTGACCTTCGTGCTGATCTCCTTCGGCCTCGGTCTGATCGGGATGGAGCTTGCCACGATCTTTACCAACGCCATGCTGCCCGACCTCGGCACGCGGGAGCAGATCGGGCGGCTCTCCGGCTCGGGCTGGGCCTTCGGCTACGTCGGCGGGGTTTTCGCGCTGATCCTGATGCTCGCCTTCTTCGCAGAGGGAGAGGGGGGCCGGACGCTCATCGGTCTTCCGCCCGCTCTTGGACTGGATCCTGCGTTGCGGGAGGGGACGCGCTTCGTCGGCCCCTTCACGGCGCTTTGGTATGTGATCTTCATGATCCCGTTCTTCCTCTGGGTGCGGGAGCCGCGGCGCCCGCCGGGGCCGCATTTTCGCCGGACGGTGACGGAGGCGATGGTCGATCTGCGCCGCACGCTTCGACGCCTGCCGGAGCGCCGGGGCATGCTGGCCTTCCTGCTGTCCTCCATGTTCTACCGCGACGCGCTGAACGGCTTTTACGTCTTCGGTGGGGTCTATGCAGTGGGCGTGTTGGGCTGGCCGGTGCAGTTCGTGGGGGTCTTCGGCATTCTCGCCGCCATCTTCGGCGCTGTCTTTGCATGGGCCGGGGGGCTGGCGGACAGCCGTTACGGGCCAAAGCCTGTGATTGTGGTCGCTCTTCTCCTGCTGATCGCGGTCGGGGTGGCGGTGATGAGCATTTCGCGGAACAGCGTGCTTGGTCTGGGCGTGGGGCCGGGATCATCCGTGCCGGACATGGCGTTCTTCCTGGTCGGCTGCATCATCGGCGCCGCGGGCGGCGCGCTGCAATCGGCCAGCCGCACCATGATGGTCCGGCAGGCAGAACCAGGGCGGATGACCGAAGCCTTCGGGCTTTACGCGCTCACCGGCAAGGCAACGGCGTTCATTGCGCCGCTTGCCATAGGAATCGTCACGGCGATGAGCGGAAGCCAGCAGATCGGCATCCTTCCCGTTATCGTGCTTTTCCTGATGGGATTTCTGCTGCTACTCTGGGTCGATCCCGAAGGTGAGCGGACGGTTTGAAGTCAACGATCAGATCTCTGGTGTTTTGCGCGCTGACGGCCCTTGCGGCTTCGCCTGCCGTTGCGGAACAGAAAGCCTACCAGTTTTTCGGCGCTGCGGCGCGCCCATCCGCACAGGCGCCGACCCCTATCGGCAGCTATGCCAAGGGATGTGCGGCGGGGCTGGTGCCGCTGCCGGAAACAGGGCCGACATGGCAGGCGATGCGGCTATCCCGGAACCGGTACTGGGGCCAGCCGGAAATGATCCGCTTCTTGCAGGACTTGTCTGCTGCGGCGACGCAGGTGGGCTGGGCCGGCCTCTATATCGGTGATATCAGCCAGCCTCGCGGCGGGCCGATGACCTCTGGCCATGCCTCGCATCAGATCGGTCTGGATGCCGACATCTGGATGTTGCCCCCCTCCCGCCTGACGCTGAGCCAGACGGAGCGCGAGAAGATCAGCTCCATTTCCGTCCGAACGGCGGATCAGAAGCGGGTGAACGGGAATTTCACGCCCGCCCATGCGGCGCTGCTGCGCGCGGCGGCGTCAGACCCACGGGTGGACCGGGTCTTTGTCGCGGCGGCGGTGAAGATCGAGATGTGCCGCACCGCGAAACGCTCGGACGCGGCATGGCTCCAGAAGATCCGGCCCATTGCCGGGCACAACACGCATTTCCACGTTCGGCTGAAATGCCCGCGTGGGTCGCGCACCTGCGTGACACAGACGCCAACGGTTGACGAGCTGTCCAAGGGGGGGAGCGGCTGCGACGATACGTTGGCATGGTGGGTGACGGACTACCTGAACCCGCCAAAGCCCAAACCGGGCGAAAAGCCCGCCCCGCGTCCGCGCGGTCCCCGTGATTTCACAATGGCAGACCTCCCCGCCCAATGCTCAAACGTTCTGGCATCGCGCTGATCGCAGCGCTTCTCATCGCCCCTTCCGTGCTGGCTGAATCGGTCACCAGCCGGTTGGATTTTGTCGGCAGCTTCCGCTGGCGGGTGGAGGATCCGGCCTTCGGCGGCTTCTCCGCCATCGAGGTTAAGGATGACGGACTGGGCTTTTACGCGCTCTCCGACCGGTCCTCGCTCGTCGAGGGGCGATTCGTGCGGGACGAGAGGGGGCGGATCACCGCCATCGCCTCCGGCCCTGTGGAACCGCTTACCTTGAAGGGGGGCAAGCCCGCCGAGCTGGATGCGGAGGGGCTGGCGCTTAGCCCGGATGGTGCTCTGTGGATATCGGAGGAAACCCACCACCGGGTCTATGGCTCCCATACGCCGGGGAAGGAGCTTGTGCCGTTGCCGCCGGTTCCGGGGAGCGAGAAGCTCATCCGCAACCAGAGCTTCGAGGGGCTTGCGATGGATGAAAAGGGCGCGCTCTACACCTTCCCGGAAAATCCGCAGAGTGACAGCGAACTCCCCGTCTATCGCTTCAAGGACGGCAAGTGGACTATTCCCTACACGCTCCGCCACGACCCGGAATGGCTGGCCGTGGGGGCCGATTTCGGCCCGGACGGGCGGCTCTACCTGCTGGAACGCGGCTTCGGGCGGCTTTCCGGTTTCCGCTCCCGCATTCGGTCCTTCGCCATCACCGACATCTCCGGCGGGGATGAGCAGGTGCTGTTGCAGACGCCGTTCCGCCAACACGGCAATCTGGAAGGGTTGTCGGTCTGGGAGGACGGAGAGGGCTACCTCGTCTTCACCATGATCTCCGACGACAACTTCCTGCCGCTGCTGCTGCATACGGACATCGTTGAATACCGCTCGCGCGAACCGCTTGATCGCCACGCGTCAAGGGAGTAAGGGCAGGCGTCCGCAAGGTTGCGGGCCAAGTCTCCGCCACCTTGCCAAAACGGAAACCCGACATGCGCTCCTCGCTGCTTCCTGGCGTCATTGCCATGGCCATCGTCGTCGTGGCCTCCAACATCCTCGTTCAGTTCCTGTTTGGCCAGTGGCTGACCTGGGGCGCCTTCACCTATCCGCTGGCGTTTTTCGTCAACGAAGTGGTCAACCGGCTTCAGGGGCTGACAGCTGCCCGGAAGGTCGTGTTCTGGGGGCTGGTGACGGGCATTCTCTGTTCCTTCATCGGCACGCAGATCCATGGGGAGTTCGGCCCGCTCGTCACGCTCCGCGTGGCCATCGGTTCGGCGGTGGCCTTTCTGTGCGGACAACTTCTGGATGCAAAGATTTTTGACCGGATGCGGCATCAGGCATGGTGGCGGCCGCCGTTCGTCTCTTCCCTGCTCGCGTCTTCGCTGGACACCCTGCTGTTCTTCTCCATCGCCTTTTCGGGTTGGTTCGTCGCGATCGAACCTTCCAACGACGTGAGCTGGGCCAACGAAATCCTGCCGCTTCTGGGGGTTGGCCCGATGGTTCCGTTGTGGATTTCGCTCGGTTTCGCCGATTGGCTTGTAAAAATTGCCCTTTCGTTAGTCGTATTGATGCCTTTTCGGGCAATCGTTCGCCGCTACGCCGCGGGGGCCGCATGATTTCTGTGGACAAATTTTCCGGCTGTGCCACGTTGATCTTCAACGGCAACAGCGAAAGGAGGTGGTCCAGTGTCTAGAGTGATATTGGAGAGAGGTGTCGGGACAGTCAGGGGGGCCGTGATCTGAAGGCAACCCTTCAGGTTGTAATCCCTGATTGGGTTCGGTCCTAACTGGCCCATCTCCGTAGATCTCGCTGGGGCCGCCCTTCTCGGGTGGCCCCTGTCAGTTTATCGAAAAATGCTTCGCATCACCGATCATATCGCCATCGCCGACTGGGAGATGACAGAGAGCTTTTCCCGCGCCTCTGGTCCGGGCGGGCAGAATGTCAACAAGGTCTCCACCGCCGTGGATCTTCGCTTCGAGGCGGAGCGGAGTCCGCATCTTTCGCCGGAGGTGAAAGCGAGGCTCCGCAGGCTTGCGGGGCGGCGCTGGACCGCGGATGGTGCGGTTCTGATCCGGGCTGAGGAGACGCGGAGCCAAGCGCGCAACCGGGAAATCGCGCGGGAGCGTCTGGCGGAACTGATTCGTGCCGCTCTGGTGCCCCGCAAGCGTCGGATCGCCACGCGGCCGACACTCAGCAGTCAGCGGCGTCGTCTGGAAAGCAAGGCGCACCGCAGCACCGTCAAGTCGCTCCGCAGCAGCCCGGATGCCGAAGATTGAGCATCTGGCATCCATGCGCACAACAGCCCATATTATAGGCGAATGCCTGTTGTTACCTTTGTTTCGCCTTACTTGAGAAAGTGGAGCTTTCCCTAACCGCGCCGAGCTTTCAGTATCGGGATCGAGCAGAAAAAGAAGAAACCCATGCGTCCCTTCGGTTTAATCGATGTGTTGAAGGGGGCCATCGGCCCCGGTCTTTCCCGTCCCGCCGAATTGCAGGTGGGGGCGCTTTGTTGGCGTGAGCAGGCGGGAAGGCGCGAATATCTTCTGGTCAACACCCTCAATACCCGGCGCTGGATTGTGCCGAAAGGCTGGCCGATGAAAGGCCGTTCACTGGCTGAGGCCGCTTCCATCGAGGCATGGGAGGAAGCCGGTGTCAGGGGCGTTTTGAGCGATCAGCCTATCGGCAGCTATTTCTATGATAAGCTGACCGGTACTGGCTTGCCCGTGCGCTGCGAGGTGCGGGTCTTTCCGATAGAAGTAACGGGGCTGGCCGACAGCTACCCCGAAAAGCGCAGGCGTGACCGTCGCTGGGCCACTCGGGAGGAGGCAGTGTCCCTGTTGGGGGAACCCGATCTCAAAAGGCTGATTACGACAGTCTGACGGGCGTCTCGGGGAGGATGCATGATCGGACCTTACGGCCCGCCGGAGCCGCCGAATCGCTGGCGTACCCTTGACCGTGACCTGAAGCGACTCGGTCGTCTGGAGGTGGCATCCGCCTATGTCTCCCGGCCCTTGATCGCCGGCGCGATCGCGGTGGTTTTCGTGCTCTTGGCCGGCGGAGCCGCCGTCGCTGTGGGAGGGCGGTCGGACATTGCCGTTCTGGCCGTCGCGGCGGTGCTGGCCGGTTACATGGCGCTCAACATCGGGGCGAATGATATCGGCAATACCATGGGGCCGGCGGTCGGTGCGCGGGCAATCGGTCTTGGCGCCGCGCTGTTCGCCGCAGCCGTGGCAGAGGGGGCGGGCGCGCTGATCTCTGGTCGTGAGGTGGTGGCGACGATCTCCGGCAAGCTCATTCCATTGGAGGGGCTTTCCGATCCTCGACAGATCGTCCCGGTGATGATCGCGGCCTTGGCGGCGGCTTCTCTCTGGATCAACCTCGCGGGATGGCTTCGCGCTCCGGTCTCCACCACCCATGCCATCGTTGGTGCCGTTGCGGGCGCCGGGGTCTGCGCGGTGGGACCGGAAGCCGTCAACTGGCCGCAGATTGGCGGGATAGCCGTAGGCTGGGTGCTGTCACCGCTGCTGGGCGGGGGGCTGGCTGCCGGGTTTCTCGCGCTGGTGAATGCGCTCATCGCCGACCGGGAGGACAAGATCGTCGCAGCGCAACGCTGGCTGCCGGTGCTGATCGGCGTGATGGTCGCCGTGTTCGGTGTTTACGTCTTCGTTCGTGCGCTGCCTGCGCTCTCCGTGCCCGCGGCGTTTTTGCCGGGGATCTCCCTTATCCTGGGGGGGCTCGCCTGGCTCATCGCCCGGCCCGTGGTCAGGAGAGCGGCCATCGGGCTAGAGAACCGGCGCCGGTCGCTGCGGAGGTTGTTTGGCCCCTCGCTCGTCATGGCATCGCTCCTGCTGTGTTTTGCACATGGTTCCAACGATGTGTCGAACGCCATCGGCCCGCTGGTGGCTATCGTGGAGGCGCTGGGGCAAGAGCAGACGCAGGCGGGTGGCCCGGTCTGGACGATCCTGCTCGGCGCCACTGGGCTATCCGTGGGGCTCGTGGTCTTCGGCGCCCGCCTCATCCGCATCGTGGGAAGCGAGATCACCCGCCTCAATCCCGTCAGGTCGTGGTGCGTGGCGCTCTCCACGGCGATGACAGTGCTCATGGCCTCAGCCGCGGGGCTTCCGGTCAGTTCAACCCATATCGCCGTGGGCGGTGTCTTCGGCGTCGGATTCTACCGGGAATGGCAGTCGCGCCGGGCCGGGCCGCCGCGCGATTCGGCTGCAGCGCCGCCCGAGGTCGCCCGGAGGCGGCGACTGGTCCGCCGGTCTCACGTGCTGACGATCCTCGCCGCCTGGATCGTTACCGTCCCGCTCTGCGCCGCCTTTGCGGGGCTTATCTATGCTCTTGCGCGGCTGTCGGGCCTTGTCTGACGGTCACACGATCACTTCCAGCGGGGTCTGCGCGCCAACGCCGAACACCCGCTTGTAGCGCGAGATCTCGTCCTCCGGCCCCATGGCCTTGTTCGGGTTGTCCGACAATTTGACCGTTGGATAGCCATTGGCGGAGACCGCTTTGCAGACAAGGCTGAAGGGCGCAAGCGCATCGCCGGGTACCAGACCGCGGAAATCATTGGTAAGCAACGTGCCCCAGCCGAAGCTCACCTTCACCCGGCCCGCAAACTGAGCGTGAAGCTCCAGAATCTTGTCCACATCCAGGCCATCGGAAAAGATCACCAGCTTTTCGCGCGGATCTTCGCCCCTCGTCTTCCACCAGGCAATGGCGGTTTCAGCGCCCTCCGCTGGATCGCCCGAGTCGATGCGGATGCCGGTCCAGCTCGCCAGCCAGTCCGGCGCATGGTCGAGAAAGCCTTTCGTGCCGAATGTATCGGGCAGGATGATGCGCAGATTGCCGTCATGCTCCTCATGCCAGTCCGCCAGCACCTTGTAGGGCGCTTGCGCCAATTCGGCATCATCGCGGGCAAGCGCGGCATAGACCATGGGAAGCTCATGGGCATTCGTCCCGATCGCCTCCACCTCGCGCCGCATCGCGATCAGGCAGTTTGAGGTGCCGGTGAAGGTCTGACCCAGCCCTTCCCTCATCGCCTGCACGCACCAGTCCTGCCAGAGGAAGGAATGCCGCCGCCGCGTGCCGAAATCCGCGATGCGAAGACTTGGCACACCGCGAAGCCGCTCGATCTTTTCCCATATCTTCGTCATCGCGCGTGCGTAGAGCACCTGAAGCTCGAACCGGCCCATCGTCTCCAGCACGGCGCGGGAGCGCAGTTCCATCAGCACGGCGAGCGCCGGGATTTCCCACAGCATGACCTCTGGCCAGGCGCCTTCGAAGGTCAGTTCATACTGACCGTCCCGCTTTTCAAGCTCATAGGGCGGCAGTCGAAGGTGCTCGAACCATTCCATGAAATCGGGCCGGAACATCTGGCGCTTGCCGTAGAAGGTGTTGCCCCGCAGCCAGGTTGACTCGCCCCGGCTGAGCGACAGCGAGCGTATATGGTCGAGCTGTTCCCGCAGTTCGCCTTCATCGATAAGGTCCGCCAGGCGCACATCCTTGGAGCGGTTGATCAGACTGAAGGTGACACGCGCATCCGGATTGTTGCGGAACACCGACTGGCACATCAGCAGCTTGTAGAAGTCCGTGTCGATCAGGGACCGCACGATCGGGTCGATCTTCCACTTATGATTATAGACCCGCGTCGCGATGTCGGCCATGTCACTCCTCCAGTATCACGCCCTTGTCGCGCATCTCGTCGATGGCGCGGGCCAGCGACCCGTCGAGGTCAATCCCCCGGCAAGCCCCGTTCAGAACCGTCACCTCGAACCCCAGCGAGGCACCGTCGATCGCCGAATAGGCCACGCAGAAGTCTGTCGCCAGCCCCACCAGCGCGATGGACGAGACGCCTCGGCTTCTGAGATAGCCCTCCAGCCCCGTGGGCGTGATACGGTCGTTCTCGAAGAAGGCGGAGTAGCTATCGATTTCCCGCCGGAAGCCCTTGCGCAGGATCAGGTCGGCCCGATCCGTCTCCAGGTCCGGGTGGAAGCGCGCCCCATCGCTGCCCTGCACGCAATGGTCGGGCCACAGAACCTGCGGACCATAGACGAGGTCCACCGTCTCATAGGGTGTCTTGCCTGCGTGAGAGCTCGCAAAGGACGTATGATCGGCCGGGTGCCAGTCCTGCGTCAGCACCGTGGTGCCGTATTCACGCAGCAGGCGGTTGACCCGCGGGATGATCGCATCGCCATCGGTCACGGCCAGCGCCCCCCCGGGGCAGAAATCGTTCTGGACGTCGATGACGATCAGGGCCTTGCTGTCGGTTGTCATGGTCCGTTCCTCCTCGGTCCCGGTGCGTTGCGCCTAGAGCATGGCGCCAAGTGCGACGCCCGCAAGGGCAATGACCGCACCGGAAAGCGCGATCAGCACCGGATGCACACGCTGGGGCTTCGGCTGCGGTGGAGGCGGCTCGGACTGGCGGATCAGCGCGTCCTCTACCAGCCCGGGAAGCCGGGGGCCGAAACGGGCCATCACCCGTGCCGTCCGGGCAAGGTCATGCGCAACGGCCCGCGGTCCGAGGTTCTGGCGGATATAATCCTCCACCACCGGCTTCGCCGCCTGCCACATGTTGATGTTGGGTTCGAGCGAGCGCGCCACCCCTTCTGTCACCACCATGGTGCGTTGCAGAAGGATGAGTTCTGTCCGTGTCTGCATCCCGAACCGCTCCGTCACGTCGAACAGGTAGGCGAGCAGCCGCCCCATGGAGATGCGCGAGGCGTCCATGCCGAAGATCGGCTCCCCCACCGCGCGAAGCGCACGGGCGAAATCGTCCACCGAACGGTCATGGGGCACATAGCCTGCCTCGAAATGCACTTCCGCCACGCGACGGTAGTCGCGCCGGATGAAGCCGTACAGGATCTCCGCATAGACGCGCCGGGTATATTCGTCGATCCGCCCCATGATGCCGAAGTCATAGGCGATGAGGGTGCCGTCCAACGCGACCTTCAGGTTCCCCTGATGCATGTCGCCATGGAACAGTCCGTCGCGGAGGGCGTGACGCAGGAAAAGCTGGATGACCCGCTCGCCCAGTTCCCTGCGGTCGATGCCTGCCGCGTCGATGGCGGCGATGTCGCCCAGCGGAATGCCGTCCGCCCAGCCCAGCGTCATCACCCGGCGCGCGGACAGGCCCCAGAACACCTTGGGAACCCTGAAGCCCGCATCGCCCGCGGTATTCGACGCGAATTCGTCGGCAGAGGCGGCCTCCGAGCGCAGATCCAGTTCGCCGGTCACCACGCCGTCGAAATGCCTCACCACGTCAGAGGGCCGGAGGCGGCGGGAGGCGGGGGACAGCGTCTCGATCACGCTGGCCGCGAAATAGAAAGCGTCGATGTCGCGGCGGAAGGCGCGTTCGATACCGGGGCGGGTGACCTTGACCGCCACCTCCTCCCCCGTATCTGCGCGCCGGGCATGGTGAACCTGCGCGATGGAGGCCGCCGCGACAGGGTCGGAAAATTCGGAGAACAGCTCATCCACCGGCGCGCCCAACTCCTCCTCCACCGTCATCTTGGCGATACCGGTGGAGAAGGGGGGCAGGCTGTCCTGCAGGACACGAAGCTGCTCCGCCACTTCCGGGCCGACCACATCGGGCCGGGTGGAGAGAATCTGGCCGAATTTCACATAGGCCGGTCCCAGCGCGTTCAACGCGCGCGCTGCGGGTGGCAGCGAGGGATCGCCCTTCGCGCCCAGCCACGCCAGCGGCCAGCCCACCACCCGCGCCACCAGCCGGAGCCGCGGCGGCGCATCCATCGCGTCCAGCACCATGCCCATGGCGCCCGCGCGTTGCAGCGTGGCGCCCGTCTGGATCAGGCGCCAGATATTGTGCGGCCCCCGCACCTAGAGCTTCCACCCCGAATGGAGAGCGGCGATTCCCATGGACAGATTGCGGTACTTGACGTTCTCGAACCCCGCGTCGCGGATCATCCCGGCAAAGGTTTCCTGATTGGGAAACTTGCGGATCGACTCGACCAGATATTGGTAACTGTCGCGGTCGTTCGCCACGATCTGCCCCATCACCGGGATCACGTTGAACGAGTATCGGTCATAGAGCCATTGCAGCCCCTCGTTCGGGATCTGGCTGAACTCCAGCACCATCAGCCGCCCGCCGGGTTTCAGCACGCGGTAGGCTTCGGAAAGCGCGTCCTGAATGCGCGTCACGTTACGGATGCCGAAGGAGATGGTGTAGACGTCGAAGGATGCGTCCTTCAGCGGCAGTGCCATAGCATCGCCCGTCACCCAGTCCAGCCGCTCGGAGAGGGAGGCGGCCTCCGCCCGTTTGCGCCCCTCCACCAGCATGGATTCGGTCATGTCGAGCACCACTGCCTCCGTCCCGCGCGCGCGGGACAGGAAGCGGAAGGAGATGTCGCCCGTCCCCCCCGCCACGTCCAGCAGTCGCTGACCGGGCCGGGGTGCGAGCCAGTCCATCATCGCGTTCTTCCACAGCCGGTGGACGCCGCCAGACATAAGATCGTTCATCACGTCGTAGCGGGAGGCGACGCGGGTGAACACGCCATGGACCAGACCGGCCTTCTCCTCCTCCGCCACGGTGCGGAAGCCGAAATGGGTTGTGCTGTCGTTCTGGGCCATGCTTCCCTCCGGGTGCATTGTCGCTGGCTGCCCGCCCGATATAACGCCCCCGACTTGGAGAGGAAGCCGAAAGTGCCCGAACTGCCGGAAGTAGAGACGGTTCGCCGCGGATTGCTGCCGGTGATGGAGGGGCGGCGCATCCTCCGGGCGGAGGTCAACCGCCCCGATCTTCGCTGGCCGCTGCCCGAGCGGATGGCGGAGCGGCTGACCGGGCGGCGCGTGGAGACGCTGCGGCGGCGGTCGAAATACATCCTCGCCGATCTGGAGGGGGGGGAGACGCTGCTGATCCATCTGGGCATGTCGGGCCGGATGCTGATCGCGAAGGGCGAGGTCGGAGTGTTTCACCATGCGCTTCCCGCGGCTGAGAAGCACGATCACGTCGTCCTGACCATGGAAGACGGCGCACGCGTCACCTTCAACGATTCGCGGCGGTTCGGCATGATGGACCTGTGGCCGACCGCCGACCTTGCCGCGCACCCGCTGCTCGCGGGTCTGGGACCGGAGCCGTTCGGCAACGATTTCAGCGAAACCTATCTGGCAGAGCGCCTGCGGGGCCGGGCGATGCCGGTGAAGGCCGCGCTGCTTGACCAGCGCATCGTGGCGGGCCTGGGCAACATATACGTCTGCGAGGCGCTCCACGATGCCCGGATTTCGCCCGAGCGGCGGGTGCGCGACATGACGGAGGCGGAGATCGTCTCGCTCGTCCCTGCAATCCGCGACGTGCTGGCCCGCGCGATCGAGGCGGGGGGGTCGAGTCTGCGTGACTATCGTCAGGCGGACGGGGAGCTTGGCTATTTCCAGCACTCTTTCCGTGTCTATGGGCGGGAAGGGCTGCCCTGCCTCCGCCCCGGCTGCGCCGGCACGGTACGGCGGGTCGTGCAATCGGGGCGCTCGTCGTTCTTCTGCCCGGTCTGTCAGCGCTGAGAACCCTTGATCCGTCGGGGCAGGCTGGTAGGTATCTCGCCAGCATCAGGATTGGGAGTGGCGCATGGCCTATGAAACGCTGATCGTCGAGATCGAGGACGGGGTGGAGCTGATCCGGCTCAACCGGCCGGAGGCGCTGAACGCGCTGAACTCGAAACTGCTTGGCGAACTGGCGGAGGCCGTGACGGCGGCCGACAAGGACGAGCGCATCCGTTGTATCGTCATCACCGGCTCGGAAAAGGCCTTCGCCGCCGGGGCCGACATCAAGGAGATGTCGGAAAAGACCTTCGTGCAGATGTATACGGAGAACTTCTTCACCCCGGAAACGGAGCGGTTCTGTAACTGCCGCAAGCCGATCATCGCGGCTGTGTCCGGCTATGCGCTGGGGGGGGGCTGCGAACTGGCCATGATGTGCGATTTCATCATCGCGGCGGAGACGGCGAAGTTCGGTCAGCCCGAGATCAACCTCGGCGTCATCGCGGGGATCGGCGGGACACAGCGCCTGACGCGTTTCGTGGGCAAGTCGAAGTCCATGGACATGCACCTGACGGGCCGCTTCATGGATGCGGCGGAGGCGGAGCGCGCGGGCCTCGTCTCCCGCGTCGTGCCGGCCAAGAGCCTGGTGGACGAGGCGATGGCCACGGCCCGCAAGATCGCGGAGAAGTCGCTCATCACCACGATGGCGGTCAAGGAGACTGTCAACCGTGCGTATGAGACGACGCTGGCCGAAGGTGTGCTGTTCGAACGGCGGGTGTTCCACGCGCTGTTTTCCACCGAGGATCAGAAGGAAGGCATGGCCGCATTCCTTGAAAAGCGACAGCCGCAGTTCCGCGACCGCTGATTCACCCTTCCCTTTGGGGGCCGACTCGCTTATAGGCGGCCTCCACATGCGCGTGGGCCCGCTTAGGCATGATTCCGTTCCGCTTCGGCGGAGATTGGGTCTTTGCGCGATCAAACGACAGATCGATAGGATAGAGACCCAATGGCCAATACGCCCCAGTCCAAGAAACGCGCCCGTCAGAACGAAGCCCGCTATGCGGTGAACAAGGCCCGCCGCTCGCGGATCCGCACCTACCTGCGCAAGGTCGAGGAAGCCATCGCTTCCGGCGATCAGACCGCCGCCGCGGAAGCCCTTCGTCTTGCCCAGCCGGAGCTGGCGCGTGGGGTGAGCAAAGGGGTGGTGCACAAGAACACCGCTGCCCGCAAGATGTCGCGTCTTGCCTCGCGGGTCAAAGGCCTCGCAGTGGCCGAGAACGCCTGATTATATATGAATTTCAATGAGTTGAGGGGTGTGCTGCGGCGCGCCCCTCTTCTTTTTGCGCAGCGGGTGTGGCGTTTTTGCGGCGCTGTTACGAGACTGTCGGGATTCGCTGCGACAAAGACCGAGTCAAGGTCGAAGTTCTGTTGCAGCCGGTGAGCACCGCTTGCTAGCTTGGCTGTGCGATTCACATCGTCCTGGGGGGACCTGAGGAAACCCAGTTCGTGTACCGTCGGGCTCCTGCTGCCGCTTGGGGTTTTGATGGAACGGGCGCGACACCGGTTTCCGTTCGGTGGCAGAAAAAAACGCCTGACCGTGCCTTTCGGCGCGGCGGTATTCTGTTGCCGGCCTGTCCGATACTGGCACCTGCTGGTGCAGCCCGTCGGGGCCGGACCGTCCTTCCAACTTGGGGGGCGGCCCGGAAGGTGTTTTTCGCGGGACTGTATGTTGGGCGTACCGCGACTCGCGGTCGGGACGAGTGACCGAGGACGGGATGAAACGCGCCGGAGAGATGATGACGAACGATACCTGGGGACGTGTCCGCGATAACCTCCGCCAGTCGGTGGGGCACAACAACTTCGTGACATGGATCGCACCTTTGGAATTCGAGGGGGTGGAAGACGGCGTTGCGCTGTTCCACGTGCCCACGTCCTTTCTGGGGGACTGGGTATCGCGCAATTATGCCGACCAGATCCGCCAGCAGATCACCCTTGCCGGGGGGGCCGTGTCACGGGTCGAGTTTCGCGTGGCCCCGCGCCGTCCCGCGCCGCCCGCCCAGCCGATGCAGGGTGAGGCGTCGCCCGCGGGGCAGAGGGCGGTTCCCCAGCCGCGCCCGCCAGAGCCTCAGCCGGCCTACTCCTCAGCACCTGTCGCTCAACCCGCCCCCCCGGCGCAGCATGTCTCCCCGGCACAGCGGGCGAGCGAGGATGGCGAACTTCCCGGCGCGCCGCTGGACGTCCGCTTCACCTTCGACAGCTTCGTCGTCGGCAAACCTAACGAGCTTGCCCATGCCGCCGCGCGGCGTGTGGCCGAAGGTGGGCCTGCCTCGTTCAACCCGCTGTTCCTTTACGGTGGTGTGGGGCTGGGCAAGACTCACCTCATGCACGCCATTGCCTGGGAGTTGCAGACCAAACGGCCGGAGTTGAAGGTGCTCTACCTCTCGGCCGAGCAGTTCATGTACCGCTTCATCCAGGCGCTGCGTGAGAAGCAGGTCATGGACTTCAAGGAGATGTTCCGCTCCGTCGACGTGCTGATGGTCGATGACGTGCAGTTCATCGCGGGCAAGGATTCCACGCAGGAGGAATTCTTCCACACGTTCAACGCGCTGATCGACCAGAACAAGCAGATCGTGATTTCCGCCGACCGTGCGCCGGGAGAGATCAAGGATCTGGAGGAGCGGATCAAGTCGCGCCTGCAATGCGGGCTGGTCGTCGATGTTCACCCGACGGATTACGAATTGCGGCTTGGCATCCTCCAGCAGAAGACGGAGATCTATCAGGGCCGCTACGGCAACGTGCAGCTTGCGCCGGGTGTGCTGGAGTTTCTTGCCCACCGGATCACGACGAACGTCCGCGTTCTGGAAGGCGCGCTGACCCGACTCTTCGCTTTCGCGAGCCTCGTCGGCAAGGAGATCACGCTCGACCTGACGCAGGACTGCCTCGCCGACATCCTTCGCGCCAACGACCGCAAGATCACGGTGGAGGAAATCCAGCGCAAGGTGGCGGAATATTACAACATCCGTCTGGCTGACATGATCGCGGCCAAGCGCGTCCGCACCATCGCGCGCCCGCGGCAGGTGGCGATGTTCCTGTCCAAGCAGCTCACCTCCCGCTCGCTGCCGGAAATCGGCCGTCGCTTCGGTGGACGGGATCACACGACGATCATGCATGGTATCCGCAAGATCGAAGAACTGGTGATGATCGACCGCCAGCTTTCCGAGGATGTGGACCTGCTCCGCCGCCTGCTCCAGAACTGACCGCGTTTTTCGCGCCTGCGGGGTCTTCCCCCCCCTTGTCTGCCGCCTCCCATGGGCTAAGGTCGGCGCCCCGGCGCCGGTGACTTCAGCGCCGGCAGCAGACGGAGCAGGATAATGAAGATCAGCATCGAACGCGGCGCGCTGCTCAAGGCGGTCGGACAGGCGCAATCGGTCGTGGAGCGGCGCAACACGATCCCGATTCTCGCCAATGTGCTGATCGAGGCGGAAGGGGACCGGGTGAGCTTCCGCGCGACCGACCTCGACATAGAGGTGCTGGATTGCGCGCCTGCCGAAGTCTCCCGCGCGGGTACGACGACCGTTTCCGCGGTCACGCTGCATGAGATCGTGCGCAAGCTGCCCGATGGCGCGCTGGTCACGCTGACCGACGATCCGACCGCGGGGCGGCTGACGGTGCAGGCCGGGAAATCGACCTTCACGCTGGCCACGCTGCCGAAGGAGGATTTTCCGATGATGGCGTCGTCGGAATATGTCTCCTCCTTCAAGGCTACCGCGGCGGTCCTTCGCCGGTTGTTCGACAAGTCGAAATTCGCGATCTCCACTGAGGAGACGCGCTATTATCTGAACGGTGTCTATATGCACACGGCAACCTCGGAGGAGGGTCCGGTGCTGCGCTGCGTGGCGACGGACGGGCATCGCCTTGCGCGGATCGACGCGCCCCTGCCTGTCGGGGCGGAGAACATGCCCGGCGTGATCGTTCCCCGCAAGACGGTGGGCGAGCTTCGCAAGCTGCTGGACGAGGATGAGATGGAGATCGCCGTCTCCGTCTCCGAAACCAAGGTGCGCTTTGCCACGCCGACGATCACGCTGACCTCCAAGGTCATCGATGGCACCTTCCCGGATTACACCCGCGTCATCCCGCTCGGCAACACGCGGAAGCTGGAAGTGGACGCGGCCGAATTCGCCAAGGCGGTGGACAGGGTCGCGACGATTTCCTCCGAACGGTCCCGCGCCGTGAAGCTCAGCATCGACGAAGATCGGCTTGTCCTCTCCGTCAATGCACCGGATGCGGGCGCTGCAGAGGAAGAACTGGCCGTAGCCTATGGCGATGAGCGGCTGGAGATCGGCTTCAACGCCAAGTACCTGCTGGAGATCGCAAGCCAGGTGGACCGGGAGAATGCAGTATTCCTGTTCAACTCCTCCGGCGATCCCACGCTGATGCGCGAGGGCGGCGACATGTCGGCGGTCTATGTCGTCATGCCGATGCGGGTCTAGGGCCGCGCCAGCGTTCCATGGCATGGGTCACCGGCCTTCTGCTGTCGCATTTCCGTTCGCATGCGCTGACCCGGCTGGCCTTCGATGGCCGGCCGGTTGCCATCTGGGGAGCCAACGGCTCGGGCAAGACCAACCTGCTGGAAGCGCTGTCGCTGCTGTCTCCGGGCCGGGGGTTGCGCCGTGCGGGGCCAGAGGAACTGGCGCGGCAGCCGGAGCGGCTGGGCTGGAAGGTCGTCGCGGGCGTACAGGGCGATCTGCCGCATGAGGTGGAGACCTGGGCAGAGGCCGGTGGCACGCGCCAGGTGAGGATCGACGGCAAGGCGGCGCCGCAGGTGGCGCTGGCAAGGCTCATGAAGGTGCTCTGGCTGACACCTGCGATGGATCGGCTGTGGTCGGAGGGGGCCGAGGGGCGCAGGCGGTTCTTCGACCGGGTCGCCATGAGCTTCGAGCCCGACCATGCGGAGGCATCGCTGGCCTATGACAAGGCGATGCGGGAGCGGAACCGCCTGCTTCGCGACGGGATTCAGGACCCTTACTGGTACGACGCGCTGGAAGCGCAGATGGCGGAGACCGGGGCCCGGATCACCGCCAACCGGATCGCCGCGCTCACCCGGATCGCTGCTGCGCAGGCGGGGGCCGAAACGCGCTTTCCCGCTGCGGATCTCATGCTTACCCAGCCGGAGGGTGCGCCGGAAGCCGATGCCGTGGCGCTCGCCCGGCAGTTCGCGGAGGGCCGACGGCGCGACATGGCGGCGGGGCGGACGCTGACCGGGCCGCATCGCGCCGATATAGAGGCCATCTGGCGGGAAAAGGGCATGGCGGCCGCGCTCTGCTCCACCGGGGAGCAGAAGGCGCTCCTGCTGTCGCTGATCCTCGCCAATGCCCGGGCGCTCGCGGAGGATACCGGGCACCCGCCGCTGCTGCTGCTGGACGAGGCTGCCGCGCATCTGGATCCGGAACGCCGCGCCGCGCTCGCGGAGGAGATCGTGGCGCTCGGGGCGCAGGCCTTCCTTACCGGCACGGATCCCGTGTTGTTTGAAAGTCTTGCCGGACGGGCCAGCTTCTATGCGGTGGCAGAGGCGGGGGGCCGCTCCTCCGTCCAGCACAGGAGCATGTCATGATCCCCGAACGGATTACCCTCGTTACGCTCGGCGTCGCCGATCTGGCACGGAGCAAGGGCTTTTACGGCCGGCTGGGCTGGAAGCCGGTGGAAGAGCAGGAGGGCATCGCCTTCTATCAGCTTCACGGGCAGGCGCTGGCGCTGTTCGGGCTGGCGGACCTGGCCGCGGATCAGGGCCGCCCGCAGTCGCCGCTCGGCACCGGGGCGATCACGCTCGCCCAGAACTTCGCCACGGTGGAGGAGGTGGAGGCGGCCTTTGCCGATGCGGTGGAAGCGGGGGCCACGCCGCTCAAACGCCCCGTTGCCACCGATTGGGGCGGGCATTCGGGATATTTCTCCGATCCAGACGGGCATGTCTGGGAACTGGCCCATAATCCGTTCTGGCCGCTGAACGACGATGGCAGCCTGACGCTGCCCGCCTCCCCCGACAGTCTGGACTGAGATCCGGCAGTCGCGCGGGGGTTAACAGGCTGCTCGGAAAAAGCTTTCAGGTCTGCGTCGGAGCGGAGATCGTCTGCAATCTGGTGAAACCCTGCCGGAAATCCACACGTTTCCGGGTCATTCTGGGCTGATTTCCCGATTCTCAGAATATAGGCACGGCAATTCTGAACTTTTTCAGCAACCTGTTACCGCCCTTGCGGCGGAGGGCGGGGATGACCCGCTTCGGCCAGGTGACGCGCGGCGCCATCCGCGCTATCCCGGTGTCGAAGGAGAGAACGCCATGTACACGCCGCCCGCCTTTCGTGACGATGACCGCGGCGCCCTTTGCGCCCTGATGCGGGCCGCGCCCTTTGCCAATCTGGTCACCGCTACGGTGGCAGGGGTTGAATGCACACCGCTTCCCCTTTGGCTCGACCCGGAGGAAGGGCCTCTCGGCACGCTCTACGGCCACGTCGCGCGGGCCAATCCCCATTGGAGGGTTGCAGCGGTGGGCGAGACACTCGCCATCTTCTCCGGCCCCGACGCCTATGTCAGCCCCGGGTGGTATGCGACCAAGCAGGAAACGGGCAAGGTCGTGCCGACATGGAACTACCTCACTGTTCATGCGCGCGGGCCGGCGGAGTTCTTCGAGGATGCCGAAAGGTTGCTGGATGTCGTGACCCGGTTGACCAACTCGCATGAGGCCGACCGCGCCGCGCCCTGGGCGGTTTCCGACGCGCCGGAGACGTTCATCCGAGCCCAGCTTCGCGGGATCGTCGGTCTCCGCCTGCCCATCGCCACCCTGGAGGGCAAGCGCAAGATGAGCCAGAACCGTAGCGCGGCCGACAGGGAGGGCGTGGCGGTTGGACTGAGCCAGAGCGATAGTCCCGGCGATAGGGCGGCAGGGAGGCTTGTCCCTCTCCCCTGACCGGTCGGTCGGGTCGGCGCATCGGCTATCCGCTCCCTGAACAGCTCCCGCCATGCCCCAGCCATGCGATGGGGGAGGCGAATCATGTGGACAGAAGCGCGGGCCCAGAATCACGGGGACAGAAGACGGGAAGGAGAGCATCGACGGCGCCTGCCTCGGTGATCGTAGCTCCGGGGGCAGTCGGCACGACCTTCTCCGGCGTCAGATCCCTAAGGGGAGGCCGATCTTCGGCGTCCTGCACTTGACCCCGCCGGGGGAATGTCTAGATCTCCGTCTGTCGGGACGGCCCGGCATTCCATGCACACCGGACGGGGACGACCCTGTCATGACCACGGAGAATGGCCATGGCTTGGCTCTATCTATTTCTTGCAGGTGCCTCGGAAATCGTCTGGGCAGGGCTTTTGAAACATACGCACGGTTTCACCCGGCTGGGGCCGACAGTGCTCCTGCTCGTCGCCATGGCGACGAGCGTTGCCTTTCTGGCTCTTGCGGCCCGGACGCTGCCGATCGGCCTGTCCTACGCCATCTGGTGTGGCATCGGGATCATCGGCACCACCCTGACCGGCTATCTCATCTATGGCGAGGCGCTGAGCGCCGGGCAGCTCGCTTGCATCGGCATGATCGGCGCAGGGGTGATCGGGCTGAAGCTCGTTTCCTGACCGCGCGCCGTCAGCCTTCGGGAAGCGCGCGCAGGATGGTGACGATCGTATCGCCATAGCGCCGCTGGTCGAGTTGCTCGAATCCTTGCGGCGGTGCAGGAGCAGTGCTTTCCTCCCAGATGATCAGGGCGTCCTGTGCGATCCAGCCCCCGTCCCGACAGGAGGAAAGCGCCTGCTCCCCGAGCAGCATCCCATAGGGCGGGTCGAGGAACACAAGCCCGTATGGTTCCCCCCTGTTCGGTCCCATCCGCGTCGCGTCGCGCCGGTAGAGGTCGATCGCCCCTTGCGCCCGCAGCTTTTCCACGTTGCTGCGGATCAGCGCGCGCCCCTTCACGCCATCCTCGACGAACGTGACCTTCGCCGCCCCGCGCGACAGGGCTTCCAGCCCCAGTGCGCCGGTTCCGGCAAACAGGTCCAGCACCCGCACGCCTGCCACCGGATCGCCATAGCCGCCGTTCTGGAGGAGGTTGAAGATCGCCTCCCGCACCCGGTCGGTCGTGGGGCGCAGGTGGGCCGCCGCATCGCCTTCGCCCACATCGGCAAGCTGGGTGCCGCGAAATCTGCCGCCGATGATCCGCATCAGCGCAGCAACGCCTTCAGATCGGCAGAGGGATCGGCGATCACCGCCGGGTCGGGGTTCCGGCCGGCTTCCAGCAGACGCTTGCCCACCATGTAACCCCGCGCGTCGTTCATCGCATCGACCGCGATGAACTGCCCGCGCCGCCAGTACCAGTGGGATTGCGCCGTCTCCCCAGCGCCCCGTACGAGCACCTGATCGTGGCCGGAGGACAGCCCCGCGATCTGGAGCTTCACGTCGTACTGGTCCGACCAGAACCACGGCACCGGCACGTAGGGTTTCGCCGCGCCAAGCATGTTCTCCGCCACGCGCTCTGCCTGATCTATGGCGTTCTGGACACTTTCCAGCCTGATCCGGACGCCTGCGAGCGGGAAGGAGGCGCAATCCCCCGCCGCCCAGATCGCCGGATCGGAGGTACGGCCGAAATCGTCCACCGCGATGCCGTTGTCTAGCGTCAGCCCCGCCGACAACGCCAGTTCCGTCGCCGCATCCAACCCGATGCCCGCCACGAGGAAATCCGCCTCCACCCGGCTGCCGTCGGTGAGGATGGCTCCAGTCACGCGCTGGGTTCCCAGAAGCTCGGCGATGCCCACGCCCTCGCGGATGTTGACGCCGTGGCGCTGGTGGAGGGTGCGGAAGTAATCCGCCGTCGCTTCCGATGCGACACGGCGCAGGATGCGTCCGTTAGCCGAGAGCAGCGTCACCTCCAGCCCCCGGAGCGCAGCCACCGCCGCCGCTTCCAGCCCGATATAGCCGCCCCCCAAAACCAGCGCCCTGCGCCCCGCGGTGAATTCCGGCGCCATCCGGTCCACATCCGCGAGCGTCCGCACAAGGTGGATGCCGTCGCGATGGCCCGCCACGGAAGAAGGAAGCGCTCGGGCCCGCCCGCCGGTGGCCAGTACGAGCTGATCGTAGGGGATCTCTTCGCCGCCCGCAGTGACGATCCGCCGTGCCGCGTCTATGGCGGTAACTCGGGTTTCAAGCCGCAGGGCGATGTCGTTGTCCACGTAGAACTGCGCCGGTCGAAGGTAGAGCCGTTCCTCCTCCATCTCGCCCAGCAGGTATTTCTTTGACAGGGGCGGGCGCTGGTAGGGCGGCACGGGTTCCTCGCCGATCAGGGTGATCGTTCCGGCAAAGCCAAGGCTCCGCAGCTTCGCCACCAGCGATGCCCCGGCCTGCCCGGCACCAACCACCACGATCCTCGTCATGCAACCCTCCGCCATGATTGGTGCGACCATAGTGAGAGCCTGCGCCCTGCGCAACGCGGGGGCGTGATGAAGAGGCCGTCGCCACGGCCCGGGCAGACGGCGGCGAAGTCCCTGCGCAACGCGGGCGCGTGATGACGAGGGGGAGCGTGATCTGGCAGTGGAACGCACGGCCATGAGCCGAAAGGCTGCCGCCGCGCGTTCATGTACCACAACGGGAGGGTTGACGACGTTGCTCAGGACCGTGCCATCCTCCGAACGCGCGCGCATGTGAGCTATGGCAGCTGCGCGGGGACGGGTCGATGGAACCGCTTCGACGCCGCTGCGCGCGCATGTGCGGCAACGGGCGAGGCTGGCACATGCATCAGGTCGGGGTCGTCCTCGCGTCGATCTGGGGCAAGAGCTGAGACCGGGCGCTTCGTCCGTTCATGGCTTCGGAGCGCGATCTGCCGCGCGATTATGTGCCGGACGGGTGTGGATGGGGCGAGCCGCTATTCGACAGACGATCCAGACCCTCGCTGCCGGGGAATAGGGGCCATGCGCCTTGCGAGAGTGGAGGGGCGTGCGCACACGTCGCCATTGCCGCTCGGCCCGCTCCTCCGCCTGCGGAGAGGGCCGGTCGGCCTGCCTCGCAACAGGGGAGGCGGAGGAGACAGCGGTGGCAGTATGGCCCGCCTCAGGCCGCGTCCGTCATGGGGGGAGGGTTACTGCTGCTCTGCCTCCGGGTGGTGGCGGAAGGGGCCGTAGCTCGTCAGCACATCCATTTCCTCCGACACGGCCTCTCGCTCCGCAGTCAGGAACTGCTCCACGGCGCGGCGGAAGCCCTCGTCCCGGATCCAGTGCAGGGAATGTGTCTGGGTCGGCAGATAGCCGCGGGCGAGCTTGTGCTCCCCCTGTGCCCCGGCCTCCACCCGTGCCAGTCGATTGTCGATGGCGAAGTCCATCGCCTGATAATAGCATGCCTCGAAATGCAGGAAGGGATGGTCCTCCAACGCGCCCCAGTAGCGGCCATAGAGCGTGTCGCGCCCGATGAAGTTCAGCGCCCCCGCGATCCAGCTTCCGCGCCGCCGGGCCATGACCAGCAGGATATCCTGCCGCATCGTTTCATGGAGCCGGTCGAAGAAGGCGCGGGTCAGGTAGGGGCTGCCCCACTTGCGCGCGCCGGTGTCCTGATAGAAGCGCCAGAAGGCGTCCCAGTGCTCGCGCTCGATGGCATCGCCGGTGAGGGCGACGATCTCTCCACCGAAACCCTGCGCCGCCGCGCGTTCCTTACGGATCGTCTTGCGCTTGCGGGAGGCAAGTTCGGCAAGGAAGGCGTCGAAATCCGCATAACCTGGGTTCTCCCAGTGGAATTGCTGGGTGACGCGATGAAGAAGCCCCATCGCCGCGCCCGCCTCCGCTTCCTTCGCCGTGCAGAAGGTGATGTGCAGGGAGGAAAGCTGGTTCGCCTCGGCGAGTTGTGTGGCTCCGGCCAGAAGTCCCGCACGGCCCAACTCCTCAAAGCCCGGACGGGTCAGGAACCGCCGCCCGGTCGCCGGGGTAAAGGGCACGGCGATCTGGAGCTTCGGGTAATAGCGCCCCCCCGCCCGCTCCCATGCCTCCGCCCAGGCGAAATCGAAGATGTACTCGCCCCGGCTGTGGGATTTCACGTAGAGCGGGGCAACCGCGACGGTTTCTCCCGCATGACGGACGACGGCGTGGCGGGGCATCCAGCCGCTGTTGCCACCGACGGATCGGGATTCCTCCAGCGCCGCGAGGAAGCGGTAGGTGGTGAACGGGTCGGTCGGTCGACCGCCGCTCGCGGTTTCCGGCGCGGCGCAGGCATCCCATGTGACTGCACCGATTTCTTCGATGCGCGAATGAAAAGTGACTTCTATCGGGGTTTCCATCGTCGCTCCACGCGGTCCCCAGGGGGAGGGATGCTCCGACTCTGGCGCAATGCTCCGGTCCGTCAAGCGTCACGGCCATGGCGGTGCGGGGCGCCGTTCCGGCTGGCCGCGCCGCGCTGGGTTCCGCCGACGCGGCTTGCCCTGCCGTACATACTCGCTGCAGGGGGCGACGCAGCGATGACGGAACGTCTGGGTTCAGTAACCACTGCCCGGCACTGCTGCGCGCATGAACCAAAGGAGAAAACCCGGCCGGAAACGGACGCTGTCACCGCTGTGTGAATGCCCCGAGCGAATGCCCGGCGGCCAGAAACGGCGCCCGGATGCCCCGAGCATCGGTCGGGCAAATGATTGACCATGGGTAGAGATCATGCAGCGTTTCACCGCACCGCACCGCACCGCACCGCACCGCACCGCACCGCACCGCACCGCACCGCACCGCACCGCACCGCACCGCACCGCACCGCACCGCACCGCACCGCACCGCACCGCACCGCACCGCACCGCACCGCACCGCACCGCACCGCACCGCACCGCACCGCACCGCACCGCACCGCACCGCACCGCACCGCACCGCACCGCACCGCACCGCACCGCACCGCACCGCACCGCACCGCACCGCACCGCACCGCACCGCACCGCACCGCACCGCACCGCACCGCACCGCACCGCACCGCACCGCACCGCACCGCACCGCACCGCACCGCACCGCACCGCACCGCACCGCACCGCACCGCACCGCACCGCACCGCACCGCACCGCACCGCACCGCACCGCACCGCACCGCACCGCACCGCACCGCACCGCACCGCACCGCACCGCACCGCAGGCCGCTTGTCGACAGTCGAGGTCGGCGCCATGTATCGGACCGATCGCGGCCTGCCCACCGAGCGGGCCGCAATGGCCTTTGACTGCGACACATCAGGAGGGGATGACGGGCAGATAATCCTCGAAGGTGATGTTGTCGGCGATGCGGCGCGCCTCCGCCTCCTCCTCTGAGCTGCGGACGGTCCACGTCAGGACCGACGCGCCGGCCGCCTTCAGTTCCGCCACCCGCGCGCGCCCCAGATCGGACCGCTGGTGGGAGATGAAGGAGGCTCCCGCCGCATCGTAATCCGGGATGGCGCGCAGGCGAGCGCAGGTTTCTGGAGAGAGCTTGTCCCATTCATCCGGGTCGTAAGAACAGGTGATGAGGCCACGGGGCAGATCGGGGCGCAGCTCCCCGAAGGCAATGACGGAAGCCGGGTTGAACGACATGATCGCCACCGGACCGCCATACCCTTCCAGCGCGGCCGCCGCCGCCTGCTCCAGTTCGCCCACGTCCTCACTGGAGGCGCGGGACTGGTCCTTGATCTCCACCAGAAGCGGCACGCGGCCTGCCACAACCTCCAGCAGTTTGGCAAATGTCGGGATCTCGTCCGTGCCGCCCTTGAGCAGCATGGTTCCCAGTTCCGCCGCCGTCCGCTCCCTCAGCCAGCCGGTATGCTGGGTCAGGCGGGTGAGCTTTTCGTCATGGAACACCATCGCCTGACCGTCGGCGGAAAGCTGAAGGTCCAGCTCGATCCCGTAACCCGCGACCATCGCCGCCCGCGCGGCGGAGAGCGAGTTCTCCGCCCGGCCCTCTGCCATGTCGTGCAGACCCCGATGCGCGATGGGAATGCGCAGGAAGTCGGCGGGAAGGGCGACGCGGGGCAGCGGGTTTGCCGTCATCATCGCACCTCGAAGATCGCCTCGATCTCTACCGCGACGCCAAGCGGGAGCGAGGCTGCCGACACGGCGGAGCGGGCATGGCGACCCTGATCGCCGAGCGCTTCGACAAGAAAATCGGAGGCGCCGTTGATGACCTTGGGCTGATCGGTGAACTCGGGCGTGGAGTTGACGAAGCCGGTCAGCTTCACCACGCGAACGAGCCGGTCCAGATCGCCGCCGCAGGCCGCCTTCAGCTGCGCCAGCAGGCTGATCGCGCAGGCCTTCGCCGCCGCGGCTCCCGCCGCCACATCAAGGCCAGCGCCGAGCTTGCCGGTGATGAGACCATCCGGTCCCTGGCTGATCTGGCCGGAGACATAGACCTGATTGCCGGTCAGCACATAGGGCACATAGTTTGCCGCGGGCACAGGCGCCTCCGGCAGCGTGACACCCAGTTCGGCGAGTTTCGTCTCGATCTTTCCGGCCATGAGAGGCTCCTTCCTTCGGGGCGCGCAGCCATTGTCGCGTGCCGCATTGCGGGCGGGAGGCTATCCGGTTGCGTCGGAGCGCGGAACCCCCTTTGGCATGTCGGATGGCCAGGGCACATTGTCGAACGGGTATCAGGGGGGCGGAATCAGGCCCGCTGCGAGCTGCTCCAGAAACAGCCGCTCGCCCGCGTTCGCGGCCATCTCCGGGGCATCGGCCACAGGCAGCCAGAGCGCGGTGTGCCCCGGCTCCGTCGGCTCGCCGCGGCGCAGGACAGGCCGGGCGATGTAGATGGCGCAGAGCTTCTCCGCCCAGCGGTCGTATTCCGGCATGTAGGTGAAGCGTCGATAGGCCCCGACACGGCGGGGGGCGGCGATGGTCCAGCCGGTTTCCTCCATCACCTCACGGTGAAGGGCGCGGACAGGCGATTCGCCCGGATCCACGCCACCGCCCGGAAGTTGCAGTTCCGGCGTCGGTTCCGCCTGAAAGGTCATCAGCAGACTGTCGCCCAGAACCAGCATTGCATAGGCCCCGGGCCTGAGCGTGTAACGCCGATCTGCCCTTACCGGTTCACCGATCCGTCGTATCATGGGTCATCCTTGCCCTTGGTCCCCCGCACGGGTTCCCTATATAGGGCGGTATGCCAAGGCGCGACGCGCAAGGAAACCCCATGACTCTTGGATCTCAGATCGCCTGGGACGATACCGTCCTTCCGTTTCAACTTGACCGCTCGGACATCCGCGGCCGGGTCGCCCGGCTCGACGGGGTGCTCGACGATGTTCTGAAGCAGCACGACTATCCCGCCTCCATAGAGGCGCTGGTGGCCGAGGCGGTGATGCTGACCGCAATGATCGGCCAGACGATAAAGCTGCGCTGGAAGCTCTCCCTCCAGATCCGTGGTGACGGTCCGGCGCGGCTCATCGCGACCGACTACTACGCGCCGACGGAGGACGGCATGCCCGCCCGCATCCGCGCCTATGCGAGTTACGATGCAGAGCGGCTGCAGGAGAATGTCGATCCCTTCAGCCAGATCGGCAAGGGCTACTTTGCCATCCTGATCGACCAAGGGCCGGGCACCACCCCCTATCAGGGGATTACGCCCATCGCCGGCGGGTCGCTCGCTGCCTGTGCGGAGACGTATTTCGCCCAGTCGGAGCAGTTGCCGACGCGGTTTTCCGTGACCTTCGGGCGCAGCCGGCTTCCGGGCGCTCCCGAACGCTGGCGCGCCGGCGGCGTCATGCTCCAGCACATGCCGAAAAGCTCTCCCTTCGCCAAGGACGGCGGATCGGGAGAGGGCGGCCTGCTGCGCCCCGTGGACATACTCGACGGGGATGAGGAGGAGAACTGGAGCCGCGCCAACTATCTGCTCGACACGGTCGAGGACATGGAGCTGGTGGGGCCGAGCGTGCATCCGACCGACCTTCTGGTGCGCCTCTTCCACGAGGAAGGCCCGCGCGTCTATGACGCCCAGCCGGTGAAGTTCGGCTGCACCTGCTCCGAGGATCGTGTCCGCCAGAGCCTGTCGATCTATTCGGCCAAGGACATCCGCCACATGACCACGCCCGAAGGAATCGTGACTGCCGACTGCCAGTTCTGCGGCGCGCATTACGAGTTCGATCCCCGGACACTGGGCTTCGAGGCGGAAATCACGCCAGAGGACGTCGCTGGCAGCGACGGCAAGAATGACCGCTGAGGCGACCGCGTCTTTTCCCGCCGCATCCGACCCGCTGGGCCGGGTGCGGTTCGCCCTCTCCGTCGATCTGCCGGAGGTGTCCAGCGATTTCGACCTCAACCCGCAGGTCGTGCTGCCCGAAGGGCGGCGTCTGCGTGAGGCAGCAGTGTTGATCCCGCTGCTCCACCGTCCGGCAGGACTGGAGGTCATTCTGACCAAGCGGTCCTCCCACCTTGCGCATCATCCCGGCCAGATCGCCTTTCCGGGCGGCAAGATCGACCCCGGCGATGCCGATGCCCCCTCTGCCGCGCTTCGCGAGGCGGAGGAGGAGATCGGGCTTCCACCCGCCAGCGTGGCGATTCTCGGTCATCTGCCGGTGCATGAGACGGTCACCGGATACCGGGTCCATCCGGTCGTGGGCGAGATCCGCGCGCCCTTCGTTGCCCGCCCGGAACCCGGCGAGGTGGAGGAGGTGTTCACCGTGCCGCTGTCCCGCCTTGCAGATCCGCGTCTCTACCGGATCGAGAAGCGCCGCTGGCGCAACGAATTCCGCAGCTACTACGTGATCCCCTACGGGCCCTACTACATCTGGGGGGCCACGGCGCGGATGCTCATGGCGCTTGCGCGACGGATGGAGGCCGGAAATGACCGCTGACCGGATTTCTGGCGCATGGCTCGCCCGTCCGGAGACGCAGGCGGTCTTCGCCGCGCTGGAGGATCGGGGGCATCGCATTCTGGCTGTGGGCGGCTGTGTGCGCAATGCGCTCATGGGCCTGCCGGTCACCGATGTGGACATGGCCACCGACGCGGCCCCCGAGGCAACCTCTGCCGCTGCGGAGGCCGCGGGGCTGCGCGCCGTGCCGACAGGGATCGACCACGGCACGATCACCGTTGTTTCCGGCGGGATCGGCCACGAGGTGACGACCTTCCGCCGCGATGAGGAGACAGACGGGCGCCATGCCCGCGTGGCCTTCTCCACCGATCTGGCCGAGGATGCGGCGCGGCGGGATTTCACCATGAACGCTCTTTATGCCACGCGGGAAGGGGAGGTCATCGACCCGCTGGGCGGTCTTCCTGACCTGCAGGCGGGCCGCGTGCGGTTCGTGGGTGATCCGGAGGCGCGGATCCGCGAGGACTATCTGCGTATCCTTCGCTTCTTCCGCTTCTTCGCACGCTATGGCGCCGACGGGCCGGACCCGGAGGGACTGGCTGCGTGTGCCGCTCTGGCCGGGGGGCTTTCGACCCTGTCGCGGGAGCGGGTGACGATGGAGCTTCGCCGCCTGCTTGCCGCGCCCGACCCCGCACCCGCCGTGGCCAGCATGGCGGCGGCCGGTGTTCTGGCTCAGGTGCTGCCAGGCGCCGATCCCCGTGCACTCGCCCCGCTCGTCCATCTGGAGGGGGCGCTGCCGCCCGACTGGCTCCGGCGTCTGGCGGTGCTGGGCGGTGAGACGGAGGGGTTGCGCCTGACGAGAGAGGAGGCCCGCCGACTGCGCCTGCTGCGCGAGGCGGAGGGCCTGCCGGGTGCGATCGGCTATCATCATGGCGCGGCCGCGGCGCGGGATATCGGCCTCGTCCGGTCGGCGAGCGTCGGGACGCCGCTCCCGGAGGGATGGCTGGAGGAGGCCGCGCGGGGAGAGGTCGCCGATTTCCCCGTCCGTGCCGTGGACCTCGCCCCGCTGACCGGCCCCGCGCTCGGCCAGCGGCTCGCAGAGCTGCGGGATCGCTGGATCGCCAGCGGCTTCACCCTCGACCGGCGCGATTTGCTGGCGGACTGACGCTTTCGGACCGCTTGCGAAGCCGCACGCTTCCGCCTATGCCCGCCGCCAGCAAGGGAGACGCCCGATGACCCCGGACGCGGTTGCGCGCCTGTTCACACATCAAGACGGCAGTTACCGCTTTGCCCGGTGGAACAGGCCGATCGTGCCAGTCGTCTTCGGGGTGGACGATGCGACGCTCGCCGCCTTCAAGGGGGCGGTGGAGGCCGTGGTACTGCTTGCCCGGCACCGCATGGCGGAAACTGATCTGGATATGGGCGCGAACCTGTTCGTGTTCTTCTGTCGCGAGTGGAGCGAGTTGCTGGCGGTGCCCGATCTGGATGGCCTGCTGCCCGACCTCGGGCGGCTTGTGGAGCGGTTGTCGGCGGAGGACGCGCATCACTACCGGGCTTTCCGTTTCGAGGCAGACGGCGCGATCCGAGCTGCCGTTTCTGTCCTGCGTATAGAGGGCGCGCTGGCGGATATTCCCGCAGAGACGCTGGCGCTGAACGAGATGGCGCGTCTGATGCTGCTCTGGGCGGAAGGCGCCTTTCCGAAGGGGCCGCTGGTTCTGGCTGCAGGCCATGCAGTGCTCCGCCCCGAGATCGCGGGCGTGATCCGCGCGGCCTATGATCCGGTGATGCCGGTTGCCGCCAGCGACCCTTCTCATGCGCTCCGGCTCGCCGCGCGGGTGGCGGTATGAGGCATCTCTTCGCCCTCCGCGTCTATTATGAGGACACCGATTTCGGTGGCATCGTCTATCACGCCAATTACCTGAAGTTCATAGAGCGTGCGCGGAGCGAATGGGTCCGCTCGCTGGGCATCGACCAGCGCCGGATGAAGGCGGAGACGGGCACGGTCTTTGCCGTCCGCTGGATGGAGAACGATTTCCTGAAGCCCGCCGTATTTGATGACGAACTGGTGGTGGAGACGCGGCTCGACCGGCTGGAAGGGGCGAGCCTGCATCTTCACCAGACCGTCCTGAGAGGCACGGAGGCGCTTTTCACCGCCCGCGTTCGGCTTGTCTGCCTCGGCGCGGCGGGGCGTCCGGTGCGGCTCCCGGCCGGGTTGCGCGCGGCCTTGAGCCATATGGCCGTCGATAAGCCGGGCTGACATGCCAAATCACGCGCCTGTGTTGGCAATTTGCCTGCATTCGCGGTAGAATCGGTGTAATCGACAACCGCGCGGAACGACGCGGCCAAAAAAACCCAGACGAGCAGGACAGTGATGGAAACCCAAACCCTCGCCATGGCGCAGGAGATCGACTTCTCCGTGCTTGCGCTCTTTGCCCGCGCCACGATCGTGGTGCAGCTGGTGATGCTGGCGCTGCTTTTCGCCTCCTTCTGGTCTTGGGCGATCATCGTGCGCAAGTTCCTGATGTATCGCGCCGCGCGGGCGGAGGCGGCGGAGTTCGACCGGGCTTTCTGGTCAGGTGAGCCGCTCGACGAGCTTTACGACCGGATCGGGCCCAATCCGCAGGGGGCATCTGAGCGCATCTTCGCCGCCGGAATGCTGGAGTGGCGCCGTTCCCACCGGCAGGACGGGGTGCTGATCCCCGGCGCACAGGCGCGGATCGACCGGTCCATGGATGTCGCCATCGCGAAGGAAGCGGAATCGCTCACCTCGGGACTGTCCTTCCTTGCCACGGTCGGCGCGACTGCGACCTTCGTCGGGCTGTTCGGCACCGTCTGGGGGATCAAGCACGCCTTCGAGCAGATCGCGATCGCGCAGAACACCAACCTCGCCGTCGTGGCGCCGGGGATCGCGGAGGCGCTGCTGGCCACCGCAATCGGCCTCGTCGCCGCTGTTCCGGCGGTGATCTTCTACAACAAGCTCAGCGCGGACAGTGACCGGATACTCGGCGGATATGAGGCTTTCGCCGATGAATTCGCCACGATCCTGTCCCGCCAGCTCGACGCGCAGGCGGCCTGAGCGATGGGGGCAGGGGTCATGCCGGGTGGCGGTGGCGGCAAGCGCCGGGGCAGACGCCGCGGCCGGGGCCGCTCGGGTGCCATGTCCGAAATCAACGTCACGCCTTTTGTGGACGTGATGCTCGTGCTGCTCATTATCTTCATGGTGGCCGCGCCGATGCTGACGGTGGGGGTGCCCGTGCAGCTTCCGCAGACCGCCGCCGCCGCTCTCCCACAGGAGCAGGAGGAGCCGTTGACCGTCACGCTCACCGCTGATGGGGGGCTTGCGATCCAGAACACCATGACGCCGGAAGAGGAGCTGCTACCGAAGCTGCAGGCCATCGCGGCGGAGCGGCGGGACAACAAGGTCTTTCTGCGGGCCGATGGCTCCATCCCGTATGAGCGGGTCGTGCAAGTGATGGGCGCGCTGAACGCGGGCGGATTTTCCAACATCGGGCTGGTGACCGATTCGGGTGGCCCGGCCTTCGGCGGCCGACGGGCGGCGAACTAGGTCCGGCATGTTCGAGCGGTTGGATACCGGCACCAAGGTTTCGGCGATCGGCCATATCGGCCTGATCGGCTGGGTGATGCTGGGCGGATTCTTTTCAACGCCGGAAAGCCCGATGACGCCGCAGGTCGCGGATGTGTCGATCATTTCCAGCGAGGAATACGACGCCATGGTCGCCGCCGCGCCGGCGCCTTCCGTGGCGAGCGAGGCGCCCGCCACCTCCGCCCCCCCCGTGACCCGGCCCGAGACAAGGCCCGAGACAAGGCCTGAACCCGCTGCCGAGGCCCCGCCGCCCGCGCCCGCGCCGTCTCCCGCCGCCGTGCGACCCGCCGAACCGCCGCCGGAAACTGCGCCGGAGGGCGTGGTGGTGCTCGGCTCCCCGATCTCGAACCGGCCCCCGGCGCAGGAAACGCCGCCCGCGCCGAAAGTGTCCGAGCGGCCCAAGCAGCGCCCGATGAGCCGCGTGGCCCCCACGCCGACCGAAGCGCCGCCCCCCGAAGCCAAGACCGCCGAGACGCGGCAGGAGGCCGTGCGCGCCGATGCGCCCGCGCCGCCCAAGGAGGCCAAGGAAGCGCAGGAGGCCACCGCGCCCGAGGAGGCGACAACCCGCGTCGTGACGGAGGCGACAGAGGTGGCGAACGAAGCTGCGGCTCCGAAACCCGCCGCGCCCGCCTCCGCCGCCCCGCCCCGGAACCGGCCGGAGAAGCAGAAGCCCGAGATGAAACCGGTGGAAACCGCCGCGGTCGAGCCGGAGAAGAAGCCGCAGCCGCCGAAACCCGTCTCCAAGCCGGATGCGCCCAAGGAAACCAGGAAGGAACCGCCGAAGCCCGCGGAGCCCGCCCGGGAACCCCCGAAAAAGGAGGCGACGAAAGAGCCCAGAAAAGCGGAGGCGCCGAAGCACGACGCTTCGGACGCGATAGCGGATGCCGTGGCTGCCGCCGTTGCGGGCGGCACCTCCAGCGCATCTGGGAGCGGCACCGGGGGACGGGGCTCTGCGCCTTCCGGCCCGCCCATGACCTCCGGGGAGAAGGATGCGCTCCGCGTTGCGGTGCAATCCTGCTGGAACGTCGGCTCGCTTTCCTCCGAGTCGCAGAACGTCACGGTCACACTCGGCGTAAAAATGGCACAGACCGGCATCCCGGAGAGCGGCTCCGTGCGCATGATCGGTTATGAGGGCGGTTCGGAGACCGCCGCGCGGCAGGCCTATGAGGCCGCGCGGCGGGCCATCCTCCGCTGCGGAGCCAAAGGCTTTCCGTTGCCGACCGAGAAATACGAACAGTGGCGGGACATCGAAATGGTGTTCAACCCGGAGAGCATGAGGATAAAATGAAAGTGCTGCGGACAGCCCTTGGCGCGACGGCGATCGCGCTCGCCTGCCTCGCCGCGACCGCAACGGTTGCCCCGGCGCAGAACGGGCCGCTGAGGATCGAGATCACCGACGGGGTGATCGAACCTCTGCCCTTCGCCATTCCCCCGTTCATCGCGGCGAACGGCGGCGCGCAGCAGCTTGCCGCCGACATTTCCCGGGTCGTGGCGGCGGATCTGGTGGGAACGGGGCTGTTCCGGGAAATACCTCCCTCCGCCTACATCTCGCGCGTGACCTCTTTCGACAGCCCGGTACAGTATCAGGACTGGAGGGCGATCAACGCGCAGGCGCTCATCACCGGGGCCGTGTCGGTCGAGGGCGGGCGCGTCACGGTGAAATTCCGCCTGTTCGACGTATTTTCCGGCCAGCCGCTGGGCGAGGGGCTGCAGTTCACCGGAAGCCAGCAGGGCTGGCGGAGGATGGCGCACAAGGTCGCCGATCAGGTCTATTCCCGCATCACCGGCGAGGGGCCGTATTTCGACAGCCGGGTGGTGTTCGTCTCCGAAAGCGGGCCGAAGGACGCGCGGGTCAAGCGGCTTGCCGTCGCGGATTACGACGGGGCCAGCATGGGCTTCCTGTCCGACGGGCGGGCCATCGTGCTCGCGCCCCGCTTCTCTCCCTCGGGCGACAGGGTGCTCTACACCTCCTACGAATCCGGCTTCCCGCGCATCTACATCATGGACGTGGCCAGCGGCAGCCGCCGCGCGCTCGACGATCAGCCGGGCACGATGACCTTCGCGCCGCGCTTCTCGCCCGATGGTCAGAGGGTGATCTTCTCGCTTTCGCAGGGGGGGAATACGGATATCTACGCGCTCGACATCGCGTCCGGGCGGCGGACACAGCTCACATCCACCCCCGCCATCGAAACCGCGCCCAGCTTCTCGCCCGATGGGCGGCAGATCGTGTTCGAGAGCGACCGCTCCGGCTCGCAGCAGCTTTACATCATGGGCGCGAACGGCGGCGAGGCACGGCGGATTTCCTTTGGCGAGGGGCGCTACGGTACGCCGGTCTGGTCGCCGCGCGGCGACCTCATCGCCTTTACCAAGCAGAACGCGGGCCGCTTCCATATCGGCGTGATGCGCACCGACGGGTCGGAGGAGCGGCTGCTCACCGCCTCCTATCTGGACGAGGGGCCGACATGGTCGCCGAACGGGCGTGTCATCATGTTCACCCGTGAAGGCGCGGGGGCCGGTGGCCAGTCGCAGCTGTTCTCCGTGGACATTTCGGGCCGGAACCTGAAGCGGGTGCCGGTGAACGGCTCCGCCTCCGACCCCGCCTGGTCGCCGCTGATGAAATGACGGCCCGTCGGCCCGCCGCGGGCGGGCAGGCGCGAACGTGAACGGACACCGGGCCGCGCGGCGTTTCCACAACGGCTGCGGCATGTTAAACAGCCTCAAGCGAGGACGGGGACAGAAATGAAATTCGCAACGACAGCACTTCTTCTGGTGGCGGGCCTTGCGCTCGCCGCATGTAACAACCCGGACAAATATGCGACCGGCGCTGGCGGCTACGGTGCAGGCGGTGCCGGGGGTGTCGGCGGCGCTGGCGGTGCAGGCGGCTATGGGGCCGATGGCATCGGGACATCGGGCATCGGGGATGCGTCCAATCCGCGTTCCATCGCCTATTTCAACCAGACGGTCGGGGATCGGGTGCTGTTCCTTGTCGATCAGTCCACGGTTTCGCCGCAGGCCCGCACGATCCTCGACGGGCAGGCACGCTGGCTTGCCACCAACCCCGAATACCGCATCACCATCGAAGGCCATGCCGACGAACAGGGCACGCGGGAATACAACCTCGCGCTTGGCGCGCGGCGGGCGAATGCGGTGCAGGAATACCTGATCTCCCAAGGGATCGCGCCCAGCCGGATGCGGACGGTGAGCTATGGCAAGGAACGCCCCGTCGCTACCTGTCCCGATGAAAGCTGCTTTGCACAGAACCGTCGTGCTGTGACCGTCCTCGCCTCCGGCGCGGGAAGCTGAGGCGACAGTGATGCTCAGTCTGCGTCTTATCGTCCTGTGCACGGGTCTGGCGCTTCCGATCGCCGCGGGAGCGCAGAACCGGCAGGAGACGTTGGCCGATATCCGCAAGGAGGTGAACAGCCTGTCGTCGGAGGTCCAGTCCCTCCGCTCGGAGATGATCGCCTCCGCCGGGCAGGGCGGGCTGCGGATCAGCGGCACGACCCTCCAGCGGCTCGATCTCATCGAGGCGGAGCTTCAGCGCCTGACCAATCGTACAGAGGAGCTTGGCCACCGGATCGGCAAGATGGCTGACGATGCGGCGAACCGCATCGGCGACCTTGAGTTCCGGCTGACGGAGCTTGAGGGGGGCGACCCCACGGCAGCCGGGGCCGTGGCCCCGCTGGGCGGCGGGGGGGCGGCCCCCTCGCAGAATGCGCCCAAGACATCCACTCCCGCGCGCGCTTCCGCAGCGGCGCAGAAGGCCGTGGGCGAGCAGGCGGATTTCGATCGGGCCCGGGCGGTGCTCGATCAACGTGACTTTCGCACCGCCGCGGGTCTCTTCACCGCCTTTACCGAATCCTACCCGGCGGGCGCACTGACGGGCGAGGCACATTACTACCGCGGCGAGGCGCTCGCCGCGGATGGCGATACGCTCGGCGCCGCCAAGGCCTATCTGGAGAGCTATTCCGGCTGGCCGCGTGGTGAGCGGGCGTCGGAATCGCTGCTGAAGCTCGGTACCAGCCTTGGCGATCTGGGACAGACCAATGATGCCTGCACCACGCTGTCGCAGGTTTCCATGCTCTATCCCGATACGCCTGCCGTGGCTCAGGCGTCCACCGCGATGCAGAAGCTCCAATGCAACTGATGCCAGAGGAGGCCTTTGCCAGTGCGATGGCGAGGCTTCTTCCGGCGCGATACCCCTCCTCGATGCCCTCGCTGGGTCTTGCCGTATCGGGTGGGGGGGATTCCATGGCGCTGACCTGGATCGCGCATCGCTGGGCGCGGGACCGGGGCGTGACACTGCGCCTGGCCACGGTCGACCACGGATTGCGCCCGGAGGCGGCAAAGGAGGCGGCGGAAGTTGCCGCTTTCGCGTCACGGCTTGGCCTTTCGCATGACACCCTCCACTGGCAGGGCTGGGACGGCCGCGGAAATCTGCAGGATGCCGCTCGCCGCGCCCGCCGACGGCTGCTTTCAGCATGGGCGGCGGAGCAGGAGCTGGGGGCGGTCCTCATCGCCCATACCGCTGACGATCAGGCGGAGACATTTCTGCTGCGCCTCGCCCGGGGTTCCGGGGTCGATGGGCTTTCGGCGATGCGGGAGGCGCGGCAGGAGGGCGGGTTGCTCTGGCTCCGCCCATTGCTCGGCGTCCGTCGCGAGGTGCTGCGGGACCTGCTGCGGACCCAGGGCCTAGGCTGGGCCGAGGATCCCAGCAATGCCGATCCACGCTATGATCGTGTGCGCATGCGTCAGGCGCTGCCAGCGCTCGGCGCGCTTGGACTGACGGTGGAGCGTCTCTCCGACACGGCCGCGCGGCTTGCCGAGGCGCGGGATGCGCTCGCGGTCCAGGCGGCGCTTGCCGCGCGGCTGCTTCTTCGGGTGGAGGCGGGGGATGTGCTCGTCGATCTCGCGGGGCTGGCGGCCGAACCGGTGGAGATTCGCGCCCGCCTGCTTTCCGCCGCGCTCTGCTGGGTGTCGTCGGCGGAATACCGCCCTCGCCGGGCGGCGCTGGACCGGCTCTTGGCGGATCTCGCAAGGGGAGCGGGCGGCACCCTGCACGGATGCCTTGTAGCGGAGCGGCACGGTGTCGCACGAATCGGGCGCGAGCCGAGAGCAGTCCTGGGGCTGCGCCGCGCCGCGCCGGGCGTCTGGGATCATCGCTGGCGGGTTTTTGGCCCCGATTGTGATGAGTTGGAAATCGGCGCGCTGGGCTCTGCCGGCCTCTTACAACGGCCACGCTGGCGGGAAAGTGGCCTGCCGCGCCGCACGCTTCTTGCCCAACCCGCCCTCTGGCAAGGCCAGCGACTCATCGCGGTGCCGGTGCTGGAACCGGGTGGCGCATGGCGTGCGGAGCTGGTGGGAGGAGAGGACGCGTTCCATTCCTCCCTCATCCCGCATTGAACCTCCCCCCGGATTCTCTATCTTAGGGGGTAGCAGCGCGTGAGCCCGGACTTTTCCCGGGTTGACGCGTATCAAGGGGAGTATCTCGTGGGTAACGCGCGCAACATTGCGTTCTGGGTCGTCCTGTTCCTTCTGATCCTGGCGCTTTTCAACCTGTTCAGCGGCGGTCAGTCCACCATGGCCTCCCGCACGGTGGCCTATTCGGATTTCATCGAGCAGATCGACAACGGCGGCATCAGCAACGTCACCATCGACGGTGAGCGGATCCTTTTCCGTGATAAGGACGGTCAGCAATATGTCACCATTCAGCCGCAGGGCGCGAATGTCGCCGACAAGCTGATCGCCAGGAATGTCAGCGTGAAGGTGGAGCCGCAGGAGCAGTCGGGCTTCCTGTCGCTTCTGTCGCTGTGGCTGCCGTTCCTTGTGCTGATCGGTATCTGGATCTTCTTCATGAACCGGATGCAGGGGGGCGGTCGCGGGGGTGCGATGGGTTTCGGCAAATCGCGCGCGAAGCTGCTGACTGAAAAGCATGGCCGCGTGACCTTTGACGACGTTGCCGGCATCGACGAAGCCAAGGAAGAACTGGAGGAGATTGTGGAATTCCTGCGGAACCCGCAGAAGTTCTCACGTCTCGGCGGCAAGATCCCCAAAGGCGCCCTGCTTGTCGGCCCCCCCGGCACCGGCAAGACGCTGCTTGCGCGCGCCATCGCCGGGGAGGCGGGCGTGCCCTTCTTCACCATCTCCGGCTCCGACTTCGTCGAGATGTTCGTGGGTGTGGGTGCGTCCCGCGTGCGCGACATGTTCGAGCAGGCCAAGAAGAACGCCCCCTGCATCGTCTTCATCGATGAGATCGACGCGGTCGGCCGTTCCCGCGGTGTGGGTTACGGCGGCGGAAACGATGAGCGCGAGCAGACGCTGAACCAGCTTCTGGTCGAGATGGACGGGTTCGAGGCGAACGAGGGCATCATCATCGTTGCGGCCACCAACCGGCCCGACGTGCTGGACCCGGCGCTGCTGCGCCCCGGCCGGTTCGACCGCCAGATCCAGGTACCGAACCCCGACATCAAGGGGCGGGAGAAGATTCTCTCCGTCCATGCCCGCAAGGTGCCGCTTGGTCCCGACGTGGATCTGCGCATCATTGCACGGGGAACGCCTGGCTTCTCGGGTGCCGATCTGGCCAACCTGGTGAACGAGGCAGCGCTGATGGCAGCCCGTGTGGGCCGACGCTTCGTGACGATGGAAGATTTCGAGAATGCCAAGGACAAGGTGATGATGGGCGCGGAACGCCGCTCCATGGTCATGACCGAGGACGAGAAGAAGCTGACCGCCTATCACGAAGCCGGCCATGCCATCGTCGGACTGAACGTCCCGCAGCATGACCCGATCCACAAGGCGACGATCATCCCGCGCGGCCGCGCGCTGGGGCTGGTGCTGTCGCTGCCGGAGCGGGATACGCTCTCCGTCACCATGACGAAGTACAAGTCCAAGATCGCCATGGCGATGGGTGGCAAGGTGGCAGAGGAGCTGATCTTCGGGCGGGAAAATGTCACCTCTGGCGCGACCTCCGACATTCAGCAGGCCTCCCGAATCGCGCGGGCGATGGTCACGCAGTTCGGCATGTCGGACGAGCTCGGCAATATCGACTATGCCAACGAGCAGCAAAGCTATCTCGGCAACTATTCGGGCGGCACGACCCATTCTCCCGAGACACAGGAGAAGATCGACGCAGAAGTCCGCCGCATCGTTGACGAGGGCTTTGACCGTGCCCGCACGATTTTGACCGAGAAGAACGAGGATCTGCATCGGCTTGCGCAGGGCCTTCTGGAATATGAGACCCTCACGGGGGACGAAATCCGCAAGGTCATCGCGGGCGAGCCCCTCAGCCGCGGTAATGATGACGACGCACCGCCGAGCGGACTGCCGCCCAGCGTGACGGCGATTCCGAAGACGCCCCGACCGAAACCGTCGGGTCTTGAACCGGAACCCTCCGCCTGACCTTGAAGCGGCGCGCGGATTGAGCCAGATCATAGACGCCCCGGAGCCATGGCCGCTCCGGGGCGTTTTCTTGTCTCCAGCTCCCAGGAGGAGGCCATGATCAAACTTTTCGGTCAGACGGCTGGCCAGCTCAAACCGCTCGACATAGATCCTGCCGTGCCGCTTCCTGTGGAGGCTGCGGTCTGGATAGACCTGTATCAACCGACCCGCGAGGAGGAGCAGGCGCTTGAAGCAGCGCTCGGCATCTCCATCCCGACGCGGGCCGACATGAATGAGATCGAGGCCTCCTCCCGCTTCTATCATGAAGACGGGGCGCTGTTCATGACGGCGAACGTGCTTTCCCGGCCCGCACAGGGGACCGGTGATCCCGCGCAGCAGGACGTGTTCCTGTCGATGCCGGTGACCTTCATTCTGGTTGGCTTGCACCTGGTGACGGTCCGTTACCACGAACCCCGCTCTTTTCAGATGTACACCAACTGGGCGGAGCGCGGCGATGCGCCCTGCGCCAATGGGAACAGCGTGTTGCTCGGTCTGTTCGAAGCCATCGTCGACCGTCTTGCCGATATCGCGGAGGAGGCGGGCACGGGGCTCGACCTCATTGGGGCGAGGCTGTTCGATTCGCTTCCCGACGATGGTGCCCCGGACGAGACGCTCGACATGCTGGTGGAGCGTATCGGGCGGGCCGAGGATCTGAACGGCAAGATCATGGCCTCCATCGTCACGCTGAACCGCGTGGTAACGGCGATGAGCGCGCTGCCGAAGATAGATGCGAAGAAGGACGCGAAACTCCGGCTGAAGACGCTGGGGCGAGACCTCCAATCCGTGTCGGATCACGTGGAGCGGCAGGCCCGACGCATCACGTTTCTGCTGGATTCCACCCTTGGCAAGATCAACATCGAACAGACGGGTATCATCAAGATTTTCTCCGTCATGTCGCTGGTTTTCATGCCGCCGACGCTGATCGCATCGATCTATGGGATGAACTTCGATTTCATGCCGGAGTTGCATTGGGAGGGCGCGTATTACGTGGTGATCTTGCTGATGATCGTCTCCTCCGTCGCACCATATCTGTATTTCAGGAAAAGGGGTTGGCTGTGAACGACTGGAATCCCGAGCTTTACCACCGGTTTGCCGATTTGCGGCTGCGGCCTGCGCTGGACCTGATGGCGCAGGTGCCGCGCCTGCCCGAAGGCGACGTGATCGACCTTGGCTGCGGCAGCGGAGCGGCGGGGCCCGCGCTCGCTGCCCGCTTTCCGGGACGGCGGATCGTCGGCGTGGACAGTTCGCCGGCCATGCTGGCCAAGGCCGCGGAGGCGGGCATCTATGCCGACCTGATCGAGGCGGATGCAGCCACCTGGCGACCGGATACGCCGCCCGCCCTCATCTTTTCCAACGCGCTGCTGCAGTGGCTGCCGGACCACGACACGTTGATGCCGCATCTCGTCGCGCTGTTGGAGCCTTATGGCGTTCTGGCAGTGCAGATGCCGCGGCAGGAGGCCGCCCCCTCGCATCGGCTGATCCGGGAGGTCGCCGCCGCGCTTTACCCCGATCGGTTCTGTGACCCGGACGCATTCCGCACGACGCTCCGCCCCGCGACCGGTTATGTCCGGCTCCTGGAGCCCGAGGGGGAGATCAACGCCTGGGAGACGGAATACGTCCAGCGGCTGCAACATTCGGCGGAGGGGCACCCGGTGCGGCTGTTCACCAGTTCCACCGCGATGCGGCCGGTGCTGGACAGGCTGACGGCGGCCGAGCAGGCGGATTTCATCGCGGCCTATGAATCAGCAATCTCTCCGTCCTACCCGCAGGAGCCGGATGGAACGGTGTTGTTTCCGTTTCTGCGATTGTTCTTCGTCCTTCGGCGCGGGATCCTGTGATCCCGCCCGTATCCCGGGGCGATGCTGGCTTCCGAAACCTCTCCCGCCGAAGGAGTACAGCAGAAGCGGCAGGACATGCCAAAGCTCCCCCGGGAGGGGAGTTTTCTGATCGACTTGACAGATAAATTTGGAGCGGGCGATGGGATTCGAACCCACGACCCCAACCTTGGCAAGGTTGTGCTCTACCCCTGAGCTACGCCCGCTTCCTTCTGGGTGAGGGTCATTTATCCAACCGTGCTGGGACCCGCAAGACTAAAAACGAAGATTTCTGCGAATTCCCTTTTAGCCGCCGAGCGGGGCAGGGATTGAGGCGGGGAGCGGCGCGTGGTCAGGGCCGGCGGACGACCACTTCGAAGCCGCCATAAATCATTCTGTCCATGCTGAAGGGCGGGTCTTCCACGTCGGAGGACAGACGGGGATCTAACATGACCTTTTCATTGACGGCGTCGCGATGCGCCCTGTCGCGAAAGGTGATCCATGAGAAAAACACCACCTCGTCATCGGCCAGCAGCACCGCCCGCGGAAAGGATGTGAAAGGTCCCGAGGCGATATCATCGCCCTTTGCCTCCACCACGCTCAGCGCGCCATGTTCCGTCCAGAGCGAACCGGCCAGATCGGCGAGCTTGCGGTAATCCTCCATCCGGTTCTTTTTGACCGGGACGACGAAACCGTCCACATACATCCGGCATCTCCAACTTCCCTTGGAGAAAGACTAGCGCGCGCCAATGAAGGCGCAACGCGGGTGAGAAGCCGAGCGCGTCAATTCTGTTTCATGTTGCCGATCAGCAGATCACGCCCGGCGAAGATTCCCCCGCTGATCTCCTGCTCCAACCGTTCCCTGTCGCGCTGCCGGATACTGGCGACGAGATCGCGGATCGTGTCCTCATCGTTGTCCATGCGGCGGAGCGCTTCCTCCGCCATCACGAAGGCGGATTCCATGGTTTCGCGGATCTGCCAGTCCACCCCGGCGTGGACGAGGTCCAGCACGTGTTCACGGTCCCAGGCTCGGGCGAGCACGGGGACATGCGGAAATTCCGACTTCATCAACTCGACCGCCTTCACTGCTGCCGTCTTGTCGTCTATCGCGATAAGGACGAGCTTTGCATCGCCCGCGCCCGCCGCATGCAGGATGTCGAGTCGGGAGCCGTCACCGTAATGTACCTTGAAGCCGTATTCCGCCGCGCTGCGGATCGCATCGGGATCGATGTCGATGATGGTGATCGAACAAAGCTGACCCAGAAGCGGCTGGCTGGCGATCTGGCCGAAGCGGCCGAATCCGACCAGTAGAACGCTTGCGCTTTGATTGCTGACCGCCTCCACGCCGTCCATCGAGGGGGTTTCGGGCGGGGTCAGACGATCGTGAATGATGACGAGGATCGGCGTCAGGGCCATTGAGACGATAATCATCGCGGTGAGGATGGCGTTTTCCTCTCCGGTGAAGATCCCCGCGCTCGTTGCGGCGGCATAGAGGACGAAGGCAAACTCCCCGCCCTGCGCCATGAGCACCGCACGCTCGAACGCTTCTCGGTTGCTGGCGCGGAACAGCTTGGCCACGGCATAGATGCCCGCCATCTTCAGGATCATGTATCCCGTGACGCAGATGGCAATCAGGCCGACATTCGCTGCGATCACCTTGAGATCCAGCGCCATGCCGACACCGAGGAAGAACAGGCCGAGCAGAATGCCACGGAACGGCTCCACATCGGCTTCCAGCTGATGCCTAAACGACGATTCGGAGAGCAGCACCCCGGCCAGAAATGCACCCATCGCCATCGACAGGCCCGCCCATTCCATCGCGAGCCCCGCGCCAAGCACCACCAGCAGCGCCGCCGCCGTCATCACCTCCCGCGCCTTGGAGCGCGCGAGCAGCGAAAAAAGCGGATCGAGCAGCCACAATCCTGCCACGACTAACCCGCCGATGGCCGCCAGACCTATCAGGACGGAGGTGAGGCGGTGCGCCAGCGTCACCTCTTCTCCACCGCCGGGGGCGATGAAGGCGACAATGGCGAGAAGCGGGACGATCGCGAGATCTTCCAGCAGCAGCACAGCTACGATCCTGCGCCCGGAGGGGAGACCAAGTTGCCTCCGCTCCTCCAACATCTGCATCACGATGGCAGTAGATGTGAGCACAAAGCCCGTGCCCGCCACGAAGCTCTCCGCCAGCGAATACCCCAGCGACAGGCCGACGCATGTCAGGAGCGCGATGCAGACCAGAACCTGCGTCGCGCCAATTCCGAAGATATCCCCCCGCATCGACCAGAGGCGGGAGGGCTGCATCTCCAGCCCGATGACGAACAGGAAGATGACGACGCCCAGCTCCGCCACGTGAATGATGGCCTGCGGATCGTGGAACAGCCCCAGCCCATAGGGGCCGACAACAAGTCCGGCAGCGAGGTAGCCCAGCACAGAGCCAAGGCCCAGACGTTTGAACAGTGGTACGGCAATGACCGCCCCGGCAAGCAGAGCCACGAGCTGAAGCATGTCAAAGCCGTGACTGGCGGTTTCACCTTCCATGCAATCCTCCGCGCGCTCTTTAGGAAGGAGTAGCGCGGGAATGCAAAAAGGCTATCGCCATATGGTCTGATTGAGGGCGAGGGCCTCGGGCGGCCCTTCCCGCCGCCTGACGGCCCTCAATCCATCAATCCGCCGTCTCTGCATTCAACCGGGCGTATTCATTGCGGAGTTCCCGCTTGAGCAGCTTGCCCGCGCTGTTCCGGGGGATGTCGGTGCGCACGACGACGCGCTTCGGCAGCTTGAACGGCGCCAGACGGGAACGACAGAAGTCGATCAGCTCCTCCTCTGTCGCCGTCATGCCGGGGCGGAAGACGACGATGGCCGTCACCGCTTCGATCCACCGCTCGTGCGGCAGGCCGACCACCGCGACTTCCGAGATGGCGTGGTGCTTGAAGATCGCCTCCTCCACCTCGCGGCTCGCCACCATGGTGCCGCCGGTCTTGATGACGTCCTTCACTCGGTCAACGACATAAAGAAACCCTTCGTCGTCGAAATAGCCGATGTCGCCACTATGGAACCAGCCGCCCGCAAAGGCTTCCTCCGTCGCTTCCGGCTTGTCCCAATAGCCAATCAGAAGCTGGGGTGAGCGATGCACGATTTCGCCGTGGGTGCCGGGGGGCACGTCGTTCATGGCCTCGTCCACCACGCGGGTTTCGACCGTCATCGCGGGCCTGCCGGCAGAGGCGGGGCGGGTATCGTGGTCCTCCGGTCGCAGGACGGTGGCAAGCGGAGCGATCTCGCTCTGGCCATAGCAGTTGTAGGCTCCCGATCCCGGCAGCCGCGCACGCAGTTCCTGCAAGACCGGTACCGGCATGATCGACGCGCCGTAATACAGCTTGGCGAGGCTGGAGAGGTTCCGTTTGTCGAAATCCGGGTGGCGGAGCAGGCTGATCCAGACGGTGGGTGGTGCGAAGAAGGAGGTGATGGCTTCCTCCTCGCACAACCGCAGGACCGTCTCCGCGGCGGGTGTCTCGATCAGCAGGGTGGAGGCGCCGAGCAGCAGTTGCGGCATGGTGAACACGTGCATCTGCGCCGAATGGTAGAGCGGCAGTGCTGCCAGTGCCCGATCCTCCCGCTTGAGGTCGAGTTCCAGCGCGCAGGCCATGTATTCCGACAGAAGCGCCCGATGCGTCATCATCGCACCCTTTGGAGCGGCCGTGGTTCCCGATGTGTAGAGGAGCTGAACGAGGTCGTTCTCATCCACCGGGAGCAGGTCGAGCCTTGGATCCGACGGGCCGGAGGCGGCTGTCAGTACGTCGAACCCATGGCCACCGTACAGCGTTCCCACGAGCTGGATGCCGGCCGTTTTCGCGATCTCCGTGGCCAGCGGCGCCAGCGCCGGATCATGGAACAGTGCCGTGGCGCCGGATTGGCGGAGCAGGTACTCCAACTCCGGCCCGGTCAGCGAATAGTTGATGGGAACATGCACCAGCCCCGCCCGCGCGCAGGCGAGCCAAAGGATGAGGTAGGCATCGGAATTGCGCCCGAACGCCGCGACCCGTTCCCCGTGCGACAGTCCCGCAGCGATCAGCGCGCTCGCGGTCGCGTCCACCGCGCGCAGCAGCTCGTCATAGTTCCAGCGTCGCGTGCCGAAACTCAAGGCGAGCCGTTCTTTATTCCGGCGGGCCGAGCGGCGGAACGCGTCGTAGATCGTGTTGCGCCGGGCGAGCGCTCCGACACGGGTATCTTCGGTCATATCTTCCTCCTCTGGCGCGCGTCCCCTTGGGGTCTCCGTCGCGCACCCTCCTCCGCTGCCATCCTGTCGAGTCTTGGGGATACCCGCAAGTAGCGGCGCAGTCGCATGATCACTTGGCTCGTATTGCTTCCTCCTCGTGAGCCGGGCGCGAGCCGACTGAGCACGATTGCTCAATTGTTGGGCGATGCCCCATTTTTCCGCGATCATCTGGTGAATTTGTATAGACAAAAGCAGCTTTCATGCGTCCTCTACGCAAAAGACTACTGAACAGGGTGAAAAAGATGATTGTCAGAACGCTTCTCGGCGCTTTGGCGCTGGGTCTGATCTCCAGCGCGGCAGGGGCCGCCACTCCCGTTACGATCGGGCTTTCCGGCTGGACAGGCTTCGCGCCTCTCACGCTTGCCAAGGAAGCCGGGATCTTCGAGAAGAACGGGCTCGACGTGTCGCTGAAGAAGATCCCGCAGGCCAGCCGGGGCCTCGCCATGGCGTCGGGTGACATTCATTGCGCGGCGACCACGGTGGAAACCTGGCTGGTGTGGAGCGCGAACGGCGTCCCTGCCAAGCAGATCTTCCAGCTCGACAAATCGCATGGCGCCGACGGGATGGTGGTGCGCAGCAATGTAGAGAAGATTGCCGACCTGAAGGGCAAGACGATCGCCGCCTCTGCCCCCGGCACCTCGCCTTATTTCTTCCTTGCCTGGATCCTCAATGAAAACGGGCTGAAGATGTCGGACGTGCGCGTGGTGAATCTGGAGCCGGGACCGGCGGCGCAGGCCTTCATCGCCGGGCAGAACGACGCGGCGATGACCTATGAGCCCTACCTCTCCTCCGTGCGGGAGGCAAAGGATGCGGGCAAGATCATCGCCACGACGATCGACTACCCCGCCGTGATGGATACCTTCGGCTGCACCCCCGATTTCCTGTCGAAGAACCCGGAGGCCGCAAAGGCGCTGGCGAAAAGCTATCAGGAGGCGCTCGACCTCATCAAGGCGGAGCCGGAGAAGTCCTTCGGTATCATGGGTGCCGACGTGAACCAGACGGCAGAGCAGTTCAAGGGCTCGGCCCAGTATCTCGAATGGCAGGATTTGGCGGCGGCCAAGACCTTCTTCTCGGGCGAATACCTCGATTTCGCGGGTAAGGCCGGGAAACTGATGGTGGAGATGGGCCTGCTGAAGTCCGAACCGGACGTGGCCGCACTGATCGACACACAGTTCATCCAGTAGCACGACGATCGGGCGGAGGTTCTGCTTCCGCCCGCCTGCAATGACAGCCGACAGCCGATGGCCTGTTCGGACCAACAACCGGGAAGGCCGCTGGAACGCTCATGAAACCGCTCGAACCGATAAGCCCGCGCCTGCGCATGGTGCTGGGGATCATCTTCTTCATCCTGTTCTTCGCCCTCTGGGCGGGGGTCACCCTCACGGGTTACGTCTCGCCCACCTTCCTTGCCAGCCCGGTGCAGATGCTGCGCGATGGATGGTGGTTGCTGACGGAACGTGGCTTCCTGACGGATATCGGCATGACGGCCTGGCGGGTCTTCGGCGGCTTCGCTATGGCAACGGTGGTGGCGGTGCCGCTGGGCATCGCCATGGGCGCCTACAAGCCGATAGAGGCGCTGTTCGAACCCTTCGTGTCCTTCGCGCGCTACCTGCCGGCCTCGGCCTTTGTGCCGTTGCTCATCCTCTGGGCGGGGATCGGCGAAATGCAGAAGCTGCTCGTGATCTTCATCGGTTCGGTGTTCCAGCTCATCCTGATGATCGCGGTGATCGTGGCGGGCACGCGCAAGGATCTGGTGGAGGCCGCCTATACGCTCGGTGCGCGCCAGAACGGCATCCTGCGGCGGGTGATTCTGCCCTCCGCCGCGCCCGAGATCGCAGAGACGCTGCGGCTCGTGCTCGGCTGGGCCTGGACCTATGTGATCGTGGCGGAGCTGATCGGCGCATCGTCGGGCATCGGCTACATGATCATCAACGCGCAGAGCCTGATGGCGACGGGGCAGATGATCTTCGGCATCATCGTCATCGGGGTGATCGGCCTGATCACCGACCTTGCCTTCCGCCGCCTGAACCTGCGCCTTTTTGCCTGGAGATACGCATGAGCCTTCTGGAGATCCGCGGCGTCACGCGCACCTTTCCCGGCGTCAGGGGCGGCCAGCCGGTGCTGGCCCTGCAACCCACGGACCTCACGCTGGAGGAGAATGATTTCGTCACCATCCTCGGCCCCTCCGGCTGCGGCAAGTCCACGCTGCTTCGCATGGTGGCGGGCCTGGACACGCCCACCGCCGGGACGATCACGCTGGACGGCAGGCCGGTGAAGGGACCGGGCGCAGAGCGGGGGATGGTGTTCCAGTCCTACACGCTGTTCCCCTGGCTGACGGTCCGCCAGAACATTGCCTTTGGCCTGCGGGAGAAGGGCATGTCGGCGGCCGAGCAGAAGGATATCGTGGAGAACTACATCGACCGGGTGGGCCTGCGCGGGTTCGAGGAGCACTGGCCACGGCACCTGTCGGGCGGCATGCAGCAGCGCTGCGCCATCGCGCGGGCGCTCGCCAATCAGCCGCGCGTCCTGCTGCTGGATGAGCCCTTCGGCGCATTGGACAACCAGACCCGGAGCCTGATGCAGGAGCTGCTGCTGGGGATATGGGAGCGGGAACAGAAGACGGTGATCTTCGTGACCCACGACATTGAGGAAGCGGTCTTCATGGCCTCCCGCGTCGTGACGATGAGCGCGCGTCCGGGGCGCATCAAGTCGATCACGCCGGTGCCGTTCGGCCATCCGCGGGACTACACGCTCAAATCCTCGCCCGAATTTTCGCAGATCCGACTGAAGCTGACGGAGGAGATCCGGGGCGAGGCGATCACGGCGGCCGCCCATTGACGGTGGGCCGGGCGAAACCCCGGCCAGCCGCCGCCAGCACCGGAGCCAACACCCTAAGGCCAGAAAGACAGGTGGCGGTTCGCCGCCGGCGCAGGCGAAAAATACGGCGGAAATGGCACGACGGTGTGTCGCGCGACGGGACTGCTCGAAACATGTGGAAGCGGGCGGAGAATTAGGTGCTAATATGTATGCACATATTTGGCGAATCGGACGGAGAGCGACATGGAACTCTTTTCTGACGGCGCGGGTGGCAACGGATCCGGCCTGTGGCGCAACGCCCGCCTCCTGACAATGGTCGAAGGCGCCGCACCGGTGGAGCAGGGTGCGGTGGCGGTGCGGGATGGACGGATCATCTACGTTGGGCCGGAGGCCGGGTTGCCGGAAGGGCTGGACGATCTTTCCGTCTCGGATTGCGGCGGTTCCTGGATCCTGCCCTCCTTCGTGGATTGCCACACGCATCTGGTCTTTGCCGGCAACCGCGCGCGTGAGTTCGAGATGCGCCTGGCCGGCGCGAGCTATGAGGATATCGCCCGGGCGGGGGGCGGCATCCTCTCCTCCGTCGCTGCGGTGAATGCGGCGGAGGAGGATCGCCTGCTGGCTGAAAGCCTTCCCCGGCTGGATGCCATGCTGGCGGAGGGTACCTCCACCGTCGAGATCAAGTCTGGCTACGGGCTGAACATCGGGGCCGAACTGCGGATGCTGCGCGTCGCCCGTCGTCTGGGCAGGATGCGGAGTGTGCGGGTCAGGACGACATGGCTCGCCGCACATGCCGTACCGCCGGATTACCGTGGCCGGAACGCCGACTATATCCGGGAGGTCGCCATCCCCGGGCTGGAACAGGGGCATGAGGAGGGGCTGATCGACGCGGTGGACGGCTTCTGCGAGCGGATCGCCTTCACCACGGAGGAGCTTCGCCCGCTCTTCGAGAGGGCGCAGGCGCTCGGCCTGCCGGTGAAGCTCCATGCGGAGCAGCTGTCGGATTCCGGCGGCAGTGCGTTCGCAGCGGGATATGGCGCGCTGTCCTGCGACCATCTGGAATATCTCGATGCCACCGGCATTGCGGCGATGAAGGCGGCGGGGACGGTTGCTGTGCTGCTGCCGGGTGCCACTTATGCGATCCGGGAGCCGCAGATGCCCCCCGTCGCCGATCTGCGCAAGGCGGGCGTGCCAATCGCGCTTGCCACCGACTGCAATCCCGGAAGCTCCCCGCTTACCTCCCTGCTGCTGACGATGAACCTTGGCGCCACGCTGTTCCGCCTGACGGTGGAGGAATGCCTGGCCGGAGTCACGCGGGAGGGCGCGCGCGCGCTTGGCCTTCTGGCGGAGACGGGCACGCTGGAGGCGGGCAAGAGCGCCGACTTCACCCTGTGGCAGATCGGATCGCCTGCGGAACTGGTCTACTGGCTGGGCTTCAATCCCGCGCATCAGCGGGTCTATCGCGGATTTGCCGAATGACGATCACGCTGACACCGGGGCAGGTGACGCTTGCCCAGCTTGAACGCATCTATCGCGACGGCGCTGCCGCGCGGCTGGACCCGGCGACCGCGCCGGGGATCGCGCGGGCCGCGGCGCGCATCGCCGCCATCGCTGCGGGGAACGAGGCCATCTATGGCGTGAACACCGGCTTCGGCAAGCTCGCCTCCATCCGCATCGGGGCCGCCGATACCGCAACGCTCCAGCGCAACCTGATCCTGTCGCATTGCTGTGGCGTGGGGGAGCCGCTGCCCGAACCGGTGGTGCGGCTGATCATGGCGCTGAAGCTGGTGTCGCTGGGGCGGGGTGCCTCTGGTGTGCGACCGGTGGTGACGACGCTTCTGGAAGAGATGTTGGCGCGGGGTGTCCTCCCGGTCATTCCGGGGCAGGGGTCGGTGGGTGCGTCGGGCGACCTGGCACCGCTCGCCCATATGGCCGCCGTGATGATGGGCGAGGGGGAGGCCGTCTTTGGCGGCACTCGTCTTCCGGGTCGCGATGCGCTGATGCAGGCGGGCCTGTCCCCCGTGGTTCTGGCGGCCAAGGAGGGGCTGGCGCTCATCAATGGCACGCAGGTTTCCACCGCTCTGGCGCTGGCCGGCCTGTTCGGCGCGCATAGGGCGGCGCAGGCGGCGCTGGTGACGGGTGCGCTCTCAACCGACGCGGCGATGGGCTCGTCCGCGCCCTTCCACCCGGAGATCCACCGCCTGCGCGGCCATCGCGGCCAGATCGACGCGGGTGCGGCGCTCGCCGCGCTGCTGGACGGATCGGCGATCCGCGAAAGCCATCTTGAGGGCGACACCCGCGTGCAGGATCCCTACTGCATCCGCTGCCAGCCGCAGGTGGATGGCGCGGCGCTCGACCTGATCCGGCAGGTCGGCCGTACGTTGGAGGTGGAGGCGAATGCGGTGACGGACAACCCGCTGGTGCTGACGGATGACAGCGTGGTCTCCGGCGGCAATTTCCACGCCGAGCCGGTGGCCTTCGCGGCTGACATCCTCGCGCTGGCCGTGTCGGAGATCGGGGCGATCGCCCAGCGTCGGATCGCGCTGCTGGTGGATCCGGCGCTGTCTTTCGGGCTGCCCGCGTTTCTCGCGGCGGAGCCCGGGTTGAACTCCGGGCTGATGATCGCAGAGGTGACATCTGCCGCTTTGATGAGCGAAAACAAGCAGATGACCCATCCGGCCTCGGTCGATTCAACGCCCACCTCCGCCAATCAGGAGGATCACGTCTCCATGGCCTGCCACGGCGCGCGGCGGCTGCTGCGGATGGTGGAGAACCTGAACGCCATCTTGGGGATAGAGGCCCTGACCGCCACGCAGGGGATCGAATTCCGAGCGCCGCTGACGACCAGCGCTGGCCTTGGCAGGGTGATGGAGGTGGTGCGAGGCGCCGTGCCGACACTGAAACAGGACCGCTACATGGCCCCCGATCTGGCAGCAGCGGCGGCGTTGGTGGCCAGCGGCGCACTGACCGCCCCGGTCATCGACATGCTGCCCAGACTGGAGGCCGGTTTGGAGGGATGACAATGCAGGTATTCGAAGTTTCCGAAGGGGAAGGGCCGGTCATTCTCGGCTTGCCTCATACCGGCACATGGGTCCCGGACGACGTGGCGGAGACGCTGAACGACCGGGGCCGGGGGCTGGACGATACGGACTGGCACATCGAGCGGCTCTACGAAGGCCTGCTGCCCGGCGTTACCACGGTCCGGGCGTTGTTCCATCGATATGTGATCGACGCGAACCGCGATCCGTCCGGGGAAAGCCTGTATCCTGGGCAGAACACCACCGGCCTTGTGCCGCTCACCGATTTTGATGGGAACCCGATCTGGGCGAAGGTGCCCGATGCGGCGGAGGTGGAGCGGCGGCGGCTGGCCTTCCATGCGCCCTATCACGCGGCGCTGGCCGCGCAGGTGGAGCGGGTGCGGGCAAGGCATGGTGTGGCAATCCTCTACGACTGCCATTCGATCCGCAGCCGTATCCCCTTCCTGTTCGAGGGCACGCTCCCCGATTTCAACGTGGGCACGAACAACGGCACGACCTGCGCACCACAGGTGGCGGAGGCCGTGACTGGCGTCACCACCGCGGCGGAGGGCTATACGAATGTCCTTAACGGGCGCTTCAAGGGCGGCTGGACGACGCGCCACTACGGGCGGCCTGATGAGGGTATCCACGCGATACAGATGGAACTCGCCCAATCCACCCACCTTTCCACCGAAGCCCAGCCCTTCGCCTACGACGAGACGAAGGCCGCGCGGCTCCGCCCGCAACTTTCCCTGATCCTCCATCGCCTCGCCGCGCTTGCGGCTTCGCTTCCCCGCAAGGAGTAACGCCATGAACGCCGATCCCCGCCACAACCAGCGCGACATTTTCCCGCCGACCGGCACGGAGCTGAACGCGAAAAGCTGGCTCACCGAAGCACCGCTGCGGATGTTGATGAACAACCTCCACCCCGACGTGGCGGAGCGCCCGCACGACCTCGTGGTCTATGGCGGCATCGGGCGGGCGGCGCGGACATGGGCCGATTTCGACCGGATCGTTGCGACGCTGAAGACGCTCAATGACGATGAGACCTTGCTGGTGCAATCCGGCAAGCCGGTGGGCGTGTTCCGCACCCACAAGGATGCGCCGCGGGTGCTGATCGCCAATTCCAACATCGTTCCCCATTGGGCGAACTGGGAGCATTTCAACGAACTCGATCGCAAAGGCCTGATGATGTACGGCCAGATGACGGCCGGGTCGTGGATCTACATCGGCGCGCAGGGTATCGTGCAGGGCACCTACGAGACCTTCGTGGAACTGGGCCGGCAACATTACAACGGCGATCTCAAGGGAAAATGGGTGCTGACCGGGGGGCTTGGCGGCATGGGTGGCGCGCAGCCGCTGGCCGCCGTGATGGCGGGTGCCTGCTGTCTGGCGGTGGAATGCGACGAAAGCCGCATCGATTTCCGCCTGCGTACCCGCTACGTCGATGAGAAGGCCCATACGCTGGACGAGGCGCTGGAAAAGATCGACCGCTGGACGAAGGCGGGGGAGGCGAAATCCGTGGGTCTGGTGGGCAATGCCGCCGAGATCTTCCCAGAGCTTCTGAAACGCGGCATCCGCCCGGACATCGTGACGGATCAGACCTCCGCGCATGATCCGGTGCACGGCTATCTGCCCGAAGGCTGGGGCGTCGCCGAATGGCGCGCGAGGCAGGAGAGCGACCCGGAAGCGGTGAACCGCGCCGCCCGCGCCTCCATGCGTCGGCATGTGGAGGCGATGGTGGGCTTCCATGACGCGGGTGTGCCGACAGTGGATTACGGCAACAACATCCGCCAGATGGCGCTGGAAGAGGGGTTCGAGCGCGCCTTCGCCTTCCCTGGCTTCGTGCCCGCCTGCATCCGACCGCTGTTCTGCCACGGCATCGGGCCGTTCCGATGGGCGGCGCTCTCCGGCGACCCGGAGGATATCGCGAAGACCGATGCCAAGGTGAAGGAACTGATCCCGGATAACCCGCATCTGCACAACTGGCTGGACATGGCGGCGGAGCGGATTGCGTTTCAGGGTCTGCCCGCGCGGATCTGCTGGGTAGGGCTGGGCGACCGGCACCGGCTCGGCCTTGCCTTCAATGAGATGGTGGCCAAGGGTGAGCTGAAGGCCCCAGTGGTGATCGGGCGGGATCACCTCGACTCCGGCTCCGTCGCCAGCCCCAACCGGGAGACGGAGGCGATGCGTGACGGGTCGGACACCGTGTCCGACTGGCCGCTGCTCAATGCCCTGCTGAACACCGCCTCCGGCGCGACATGGGTGTCGCTGCATCACGGCGGCGGCGTGGGCATGGGGTTCAGCCAGCATGCGGGCATGGTCATCTGCTGCGACGGGACGGAGGATGCCGCCCGCAGGATCGAGCGGGTGCTGTGGAATGACCCGGCCACGGGTGTGATGCGCCATGCCGATGCCGGCTACGACATCGCCATCGACTGCGCCACGGAACACGGGCTGCGCCTGCCCGGCATTCTGGGGAACTGAGATGGATTATGCCCCCGGACGCGAGGCCTGCCCGCTGCCGTTCTCGCCTTTCAAGGCCTGCACGGTGCCGCGCCCCATCGGCTGGATCTCCACCGTCTCCCGATCGGGGGTTGCGAACCTCGCACCCTACAGCCAGTGGCAGAACCTGACCTTCGACCCGCCGATGGTGATGTTCGCGGCCAACCAGTATTCGGATGGCCGCCGCAAGCATTCGGTGGTGAACGCCGAGGAGACGGGCTGGTTCGTGTGGAACATGGCGACATGGGATCTGCGGGAGGCGGTGAATATCTCCGCCGCCGAATGGCCCGACGGGGATGACGAGTTCCTCCGCGCCGGTGTCACGGCAGAACCCTGCGTGGAGGCTCCCGGCCCCCGGGTCGCGGAAAGTCCCGCGCATTTCGAATGCCGCTACCTTTCCACCCACCGCCTGCGCGGCAATTCCAACCATGGCTGGGTTGAGGTGGTCTATGGCGAGGTGGTCCGCATCCACGTGAAGGACAGCGTCCTGACCCCGGAGGGGAAGCTCGACTATCCCCGCATCCGCCCGCTGGCCCGCATGGGCTATTACGATTACGCCGCCCTCAGCGAGACGTTCGAGATGCGGGTGCCGGGGGCTTCGGGCGCAGCCTCCGCCGGGCTCGAGGGCAAGGCATGAGGCATCTTTCCGCCAGGAATTACCTGACCCAGCCGTGGAAGAATGGCGGCGGCCTTACCCGGGAGATCGCGCGTGCGCCGGAGACCGGGGAGTTCGACTGGCGGCTCTCCATGGCGACGGTGGCGGAGGATGGGGCGTTCTCGACCTTTCCCGGCGTGGACAGGACGCTGACGGTTCTGACCGGCGCGGGGATCGTCCTTACCGTGGCCGGGCGGGAGGCGCGGCTGACGCCCGGTGCGCCCTTCGCCTTCCCGGGCGACGTGCCCGCCGCTTCCCGCCTGCTGGCGGGTGAGGTGACGGACCTCAACGTCATGACCCGCCGGGGCAGGGTGTCCCACGAGGTGACACGACAGACCGGGCCCGCCATGGTCCTCAACCCCGCGTTGGTTCCCGGCCTGCGGGCGGGCACCGGCCGGCCCGCTTCCACTGCACGGGGCGCTGACGACCTGCCGGAGGCCGATCCGGCCGCTTTGCCGGGGGCGCGCCAGATGCTTCTTTTTGCCCTGACCGCGTTCACCCTGAACGGGATCGATGTCGCCCGGTTCGACACTCTGATACCCGACCGGGACGAGACGCTGCATTTGCCGGAGGGTGCCGAAATTCTGCTCATCCGCCTGGAGACATTGCCATGACCATTCTATGGGCCGAAACCGCCCTGACGCCGGAGGGCTGGCGCGACGGCGTGCGGATCGAGATCGAGAAGGGCCGCATTCTTTCCGTCACCTGCGGGACGGAGGCGGAGGGTGAGCGCTATCCGATCCTGCTGCCAGCGCCGGTCAACCTGCACTCGCATGCGTTTCAACGGGCGATGGCTGGGCTGACCGAACGGCGTGGTCCCGATCCGAAGGACAGTTTCTGGACGTGGCGGGGACTGATGTATCGCTTCCTCGACCATCTGACGCCGGAAGATGTGGAGGCGATCGCTGCGCTCGTGCAGGTGGAGATGCTGGAGGCCGGCTATGCCGCCGTGGCGGAATTCCACTACCTCCACAACGCGCCCAACGGCGCTCCCTATGCCAATCCTGCAGAGATGTCGGGCCGGATCGTGGCGGCAGCGGCCGATACCGGCATCGGGCTTACCCTGCTGCCGGTGTTCTACCAGTATGGCGGCTGCGACCGGCGCCCGCTGGGCCCGGGGCAGATGCGGTTCTTCAACACTCCCGACAGTTTCGCGGTGCTGCATGCCGCCGCGGCACAGGCGGTGGCAACGCTGCCCGGCGACGCACGGATCGGCATCGCGCCGCACTCGCTCCGTGCCGTGGACCCGGAAGGACTGGCGGCTGTTCTTCCGCTTGCGCCCGATGGGCCCGTACATATCCATGTGGCCGAACAGGTGGCGGAGGTGGAGGAGGTGCTGGCCCATCGCGGCGCCCGCCCGGTGCGCTGGCTGCTCGACAATGCCGCCGTTGATGAGCGCTGGTGCCTGATCCATGCCACGCAGATGGAACCGGCGGAGACGGAGGCGATGGCGCGCTCCGGGGCGGTGGCGGGTCTCTGCCCGATCACGGAGTCGAATCTCGGTGACGGGATCTTTGACGGGCGGCGGTTTCTTGATGCGGGCGGGGCGTTCGGTGTCGGCTCGGACTCCAACGTGCGCATCGCGCTGGCGGAGGAGCTTCGTACGCTGGAATATTCGCAGCGGCTGCGCGACCGCGCCCGCGCAGTGCTTGCGGAACAGAAGCATTCCACGGGCCGGGTGCTTTTCGAGGGCGCGGTCAAGGGCGGTGCCAAGGCGGCGGGCCGCGCCGCGGGCGGTATAGCGCCGGGGCTCTGGGCGGATCTCGTGGCGCTGGACGGCGGGGCCGTCGATCTGGACGGCCGGCGAGGGGATGTGATCCTCGACAGCTACATCTTCGCGGGCGACGACCGGATGGTGAGCGATGTCTGGTCCGCCGGGCGGCATGTGGTGACGGAGGGGCGGCATGTTTCGAGGCCCCGGATCGCCGCCCGCTACCGGGAGACGCTGGCCCGGCTGAGGGCGCGGCTCTGACCGGCGCCCAGATACGCACCGGCGCTTCGTGGCAGGCGATCCGTGACGAGGTGCTTCGCCGCATACGCGCCCGGGAATGGCCGCCCGGCACCTCCATCCCGAACGAGGCCGATCTTGCCGTGGAGTTCAGTTGCGCGCGGGCAACCGTGAACCGCGCGCTTCGCGACCTTGCCGCAGCGGGCGTACTGGAGCGCCGCCGCCGCGCGGGCACACGCGTCGCCGCCGCTCCCGCGGGTCGGGCGCAGCTCGAGATACCCGTCCTTCACCGCGATGTGGAGGAAAGCGGCGCGGCCTACGGATATCGTCTGATCTCTCGCGCGACGGAGCCCCCGCCGGTGCCACTCGCCTTGCGGCTGGGGCTAGAACCGGCGCGCGCGCTCCTGCATCTCCGCTCCCTGCATCTCGCAAATGATGCGCCGCATGTGTTCGAGGACCGCTGGATCAATCCCGCCGCCGTGCCCGAGATCCTGTCCGTCGATCTGGAGAAGGTCAGCGCCAATGAATGGCTGGTGGAGAACACCCCCTTCAGCGCGGGCGACATGCGCATCTCCGCGGAGGCGGCGGATGCGGAGGTGGCCAGACATCTGGGCGCGGCGACGGGCGCGGCACTGCTGGTCGTCGAACGCTCCACCCGGCGGGAAGCGGCGATCATCACCCATGTTCGGCAGTTTTTCGCACCGGGCCACCGCATCGACCTTGCCCTCTCCACGGGTTAGCAGGCCGCTGAAAAGGCTTTCGGCTGCGCGCTGGAGCGGAGACCATCTGCACTCAGGTGAAGGTCAGCCTGAAATCCACATATTTCGGGCCATTTCTGGGCTGATTTCCCAATTTCCAGAGCATGGAAACGACACTCCCGAACGTTTTCAGCAGCCTGTTAGAGCGCGGCAAGAAGGCTGCGCAGACGGCCGTCTTCCTCGGCCAGCGCCGATGTCAGCTCCGCATGGGTGCGGTGCCAGACGGGAAGCGCTGCGAGCAGTCGCGCATGGCCCGCTTCGGTAAGTGAAAGGCGCCGCTGCCGTTTGTCCTTCGCATCGGGGATGCTGGTCGCCAGACCATCCCGTTCCAGTGGCTTCAGCGCCGCGGTAAGCGTCGTGCGGTCCATGGCGAGGATCTCCGCCACGCGTCCCAGCGTCGGCGGTTCGGGCTGGTTCAGCGCCATCAGCAGTGAGAACTGCCCGTTGGACAGCCCGAAGGGTCGGAGCGCCTCGTCAAACCGCCGTGCAAGTCGGCGGGCCGCGCGCTGCACATGCAGGCAAAGGCAACTGTCGTGGACGGCGAGCGTGGTCTGGAACGGAACTTTCTTTGACATAGAGTATTTATGTTGATATCAACTTAATAAGTCAAGGGAAGCGATTCTTCAGGGAGGAGATGTCATGTCCTATGTCGAAGGTTTCATTCTGGCCGTTCCCGCCGACCGGCGGGAGGATTATCGCAGGCACGCAGAGGAAGGCGCGGCCCTGCTGCGCCAGTTCGGCGCGATCCGCATCGTAGAGGCATGGGGCGACGACGTGAAGGAGGGCAAGTGGACCGACTTCCGCCGCGCGGTCAAGGCGGAGGAGGGGGAGGATGTGATGTTCAGCTGGATGGAATTCCCGTCCCGCGCCGTCAGGGATTCCGCCTTTGAAAAGATGATGTCCGATCCTCGCATGGAGAAGATGGGAAAGAACATGCCCTTCGACGGCAAGCGCATGGTGTTCGGCGGGTTCGAAGTCATTCTCGATATCGTGGCCTGACCATGGCGAACCGTCATGGCGACCCGGTGTGGTATGAACTGCTGACGCGCGCGCCGGAGCGGGCAGCGGCCTTTTACGGGGCGCTGCTGGGTTGGACCATCCGGGACTCGGATGCGGGCCGCCCCGGCTACCGCCTGCTGCTGGCCGGGGAGGACATGGTCGGCGGTCTGCTCCCGGCGACGGTGGAGATGCCGGTCGGCTGGCTGTCCTACACTGCCGTCGGGGATGTGGACGCCGCCGCCACATCGACGGCGGCGGCGGGCGGCAAGGTGCTGGCCGGACCGATGGACAATCCTGCGGCGGGGCGTCTGGCGGTCCTCACCGATCCGCAGGGGGCAATGTTCGCCCTCATGTCCCTTCACGACGGCTGGGAAAGCCATGCTTTCCAGGACAGTCCGGGCCATTGCCGCTGGAACGAACTCACCACCTCCGATCAGACGGCGGCCCTTGGTTTCTACGGGGCGCTGTTCGGCTGGACGGCGGGAGGCGGCATGCCGATCTCCCCCGAGCAGGGCGATTACCGCTTCATCCAGCAGGGAGAGACGGTGCTTGGCGCGGTGATGAACGGTGACGCTTCCGCGCCGCCGCCCGCATGGCTGTTCTACTTCGGCGTGGATGATGTGGCGGCGGCCGTGGCGCGGCTGACGGCCGCCGGGGGCAAGGTGCGGGTCGGCCCGGTGGAGGTGCCGGGCGGCGACTGGATCGTCGTGGCCAGCGACCCGGAGGGCGCGGCGTTCGGACTGGTCGGCCCGAAGGGGGGCGTGTGATGGAGGTGGTGCAGACCCTCTGGTTCGCGAACGGCATGGATGCCGCGCTGACGTTCTACACGTCGCTCATTCCCGGCTCGGGCATCGACACCCAATGGACCATGGCCGCCGCCGGTCCGGCGGGCAGCGTGCGCGTGGCGACCTTTCATCTAGGCGATCAGCGGTATCAGGCGATGGAGGCGGGGGATGGCGAGCCGTTCACCCCTGCCTTTTCCATCGCGCTGCTCTGCGACGATCAGGCGGAGGTGGACAGGCTGTGGTCCGCCATCGCCGATGGGAGCGGAACGCCGGTCGAATGCGGCTGGATCCGCGACCGCTGGGGGCTTTCCTGGCAGATCGTGCCCCGCCGCCTGATCGAGCTGATGTCCCAACCGGACAAGGAAGCCGCAAGGCGCACGGCGGAAGCGATGATGCGGATGGTGAAATTCGATATCGCTTCGCTGGAGGCGGCGTCGGCGGGGTGAGGCACACTCCCTCTCCCGGCCGGGGTTTTGTACGACCGGGTTTTCGCAGCACATCGCCCGCGGGGCCGGATGAATCGACTCCGCTGCATTGACAGACCGGGCGCCGCGATATATGCCGCCGCGTCCGGCCCCCTCAGGGGTGCGGAATTATTGGTGTTGGTGGACCCCGCAAGGGGAACCCTGTCGCCCGCAAGGGAAAGGACAACGCCCTTCACGGCCTTCCGGCCCTATCGAAGGAGATCAGCGGTGACCAAACGCACCTCTGCCAAGTACAAGATCGACCGCCGCATGGGCGAAAACATCTGGGGCCGTCCGAAGTCCCCGGTGAACAAGCGTGAATACGGCCCCGGCCAGCACGGCCAGCGTCGCAAGAACAAGCTCTCCGACTTCGGCACGCAGCTGCGCGCCAAGCAGAAGCTGAAGGGCTACTACGGCGACCTGACCGAGAAGCAGTTCCGTCGCATCTATGCGGAAGCCGAGCGCGTCCGTGGCGATACCGGCGAAAACCTGGTGGGCCTGCTGGAGCGTCGTCTCGACGCCGTCGTCTATCGCGCGAAGTTCGTTCCGACCGTGTTTGCCGCCCGCCAGTTCGTCAACCACGGCCATGTGACCGTGAACGGCCAGCGGGTGAACATCGCCTCCTACCGTGTGAAGGAAGGCGACGTGATCGCGGTTCGCGACAAGTCCAAGCAACTCGCCATCGTTCTGGAAGCTGTTCAGCTGACTGAGCGTGATGTGCCGGACTACCTCGAAGTCGACCACTCCAAACTGACCGCGACCTTCGTGCGCACGCCCCAGCTGGGCGATGTGCCGTACCCGGTCCGCATGGAGCCGAACCTCGTCGTCGAATTCTACGCCAAGAACTGATCGAATTGTACTTGAGGCGGCCAAGTCATTGATTTGGCCGCCTTCTTATACTTAAATTCCACCTGTTTTTTGTTTCCCGAACCCAAGCTTTTCTTCGGCATCTGCCAAGAGCCCTGAAGAAGCTACGCGTCAATACGCTTCTTTGTCTTTGTGAGCGCTTGTCCGAAGGACAGAGTTCTTCCTTATCCCACAGCTTGTCACGGGCTGCGCCTCGCCGGCGTGGCCCTTTGTTTTCTGGGCGGTTCGCTTCTCAAGGGTCGTTGTGGGCGCGGGTCAGGGCGGCGGGGGTGTGGCGGCTCCCAGGGCCACGCGTCGGAGAAGGCTCCCTGGAACGCGCGGACGTCAATCGCCCATCGCTGCCCGCCAGTGGCGGCGGCAGAGGGAGACGTAGCTCTCGTTGCCGCCGATCTGCACCTGCGAACCTTCGCGCAGCGCTACCCCATCCGGGCCGAGCCGCACTACCATGGTCGCCTTTCGCCCGCAGTGACAGACGGTGCGGACCTCCCGGATCTCATCCGCCAGCGCTAGAAGCGCCGCGGAGCCGGGGAAAAGATCGCCTCGGAAATCGGTGCGGAGGCCGTAGCACATCACGGGTATGTCCAGATCGTCCACCGCGCGGGCCAGTTGCCAGGCCTGCGGTGGTGTCAGGAACTGTGCCTCATCGACAAAGACGCAGGCGAGGGGCGCCCGCTCCGCGATCCTATGGAAAAGATCGTCCTCGGGCTGGAAACATTCGGCGGCGGAGGAGATGCCGATGCGGGACGCGATCCGCCCCGGGCCGGCCCTGTCATCCACGGCGGAGGTGAGGAGCAACACCTCCATCCCCCGTTCGCGGTAGTTGTGCGCGGCCTGTAGAAGCGCGGTGGACTTGCCCGCGTTCATGGTCGAGTAATGCAGAAAAAGCTTGGCCATCAGGTTTTCAGTGCGGATTTACGGGGTGGGGGATCGCCTGGTGGCGGGCGGCAGGGCCATCCCGACATTCCGAGCCAGCATGCGGATGCGGTGCACGTACCCTCCTGATGATGCGCGGCCCAACGGGGCAGAACCCTCCCGTGTAGGAAAAGTGGCCCCGCTGCTCCTTGGTAGCGAAGCCATTGCAGGCTGGTAAAAAAGCAATTCGGGAGTGCCGTGAGGCTGAGATTTGGTCCCGGCATTATTGGGAGATCGCTTGAGAAACCTTAGGTTCTGACGCTCGCGCAGACAAATTCGTGTCTCCCGATGTAAGCCCAATGCCGACGCTTTCAGCGCCATGATGCAGGGCGGCACGGAAACGGGTGCGCTAAGCGGCGCGGCGCGGAGACCTTGATCCCCCAACGCCGCGCCCCGGGGATCATGCCCCTGCGGTCGCCCGCTGTTCCCGCTTCGGACGGCGCGAAGGACGCCGTGCCGGGCGGCCGTTGCCGTTGCTGTTGCCGTTCCCGTGGTTGCGCCCGGGTCCCCCGCGACGGTCACCGCCCTGCGGCCTGCCCTGTGCGCGCTTCTGCGGCTCCCCCACGGGCGGTTCGCCGCCTGCAACGGGAATGGCGATCTTCATCACCTTTTCGATCGCACGCAGTTCGGAGATTTCTGCGGGTGCGCAGAAAGCCACGGCCCGCCCGTTAGCCCCGGCCCGCGCCGTGCGGCCGATGCGGTGGACATAGTTCTCCGGCACGTTCGGCATGTCGTAATTGTAGACATGACGCACACCCGGAATGTCGATGCCGCGCGCCGCGACGTCCGTCGCGACCAGCACCTTCAGCTCGCCGTCGCGGAAAGCTTTCAGCGTGCGTTCCCGGTGGTTCTGGCTCTTGTTGCCGTGGATGGACCCGGCCGCATAGCCGGAGGCGTCGAGATGCTTCATCAGCTTCTCCGCGCCATGCTTGGTGCGGGAAAAGACCAGCGCCATTTCACCCGGATGGGTGTCGAGCTGCGATTTCAGCAGCGTCGCCTTGTCGCCCTGATTCACGAAATAGACCGACTGGTCGATCTTGTCCGCGGCCTTGCCGGGGGGCGAAACTTCCACCCGAACCGGATCGCGCAGGTAGGTCTGGGCCAGCTCTTCCATCTGCTTCGGCATGGTGGCCGAGAACAGAAGCGTCTGCCGACGCACCGGCAAGTGGCGGGCGATCTTACGCAGCGCGTGGATAAAGCCGAGGTCCAGCATCTGATCTGCTTCGTCCAGCACGAGATAGCCCGTCTGCTCCAGCGTCAGGGCCTCCCGCTCCAGAAGGTCGATCAGCCGGCCGGGCGTCGCGACGAGGATATCCGTGCCGCGGCGCAGACGAGTGGCCTGCGCGTGGAGCGAGGAGCCACCCATGATGCGCTGCACCCTGATTGGCGAGGTGCCGGCGTAGAGTTCAAGGTTCTCCGCGATCTGGTTCACAAGCTCCCGCGTGGGGGCGAGGATCAGGGCGCGTACGGTCATGGGCGCGGGCGGTTTGCCCATGTTCAGCAGCCGGTGCAGGATCGGCAGGCCGAAGGCCGCCGTCTTGCCGGTGCCGGTCTGGGCGAGGCCCATCACGTCGCGGCCCTGCATGGCATGCGGAATGGCTCCCGACTGGATCGGGGTGGGTTGGGTAAGCCCCTGCTTGGCAAGGGTGGTGAGCAGCCTCTTGTCGAGGCCGAGAGTATCGAACTGTGTCATCTGTGCCTTTCGGGGCAACGGGCGCGGACGCGCATCATCGGTCAGGCCCCCGCGGGGAGCGCGGGTGCCGGCTGGCAAGAGTGGCGTCCGAGGCCTCACCCTCCGGCGGATACCGGCGGGCCGTCTGGACGCGGCGCCCCTGCGTGATATGGGAACCGGAGAATTCTTATCCGTCCGGGCGGCACACTGGCCGGGCCTGCTCACGCGGCAGCGGAACGGATCGGCGAAAGATGGTCCAAAGCGGTCCGAAAGTCAAGCCACCCGCTGTGCGAATGGCGCGAAAGCAGGGCCTGCCGCAGCGTATGGGCTGTGGTATGTAGCGGAAAAACCGGCGTTTTCCTCCATGATCCGATTCGCTGCCGTTCTTCTCCTGCTGCTGCCTTCGCTCCCCGCCCATGCTGCCTTGCGTACCTGCGAGACGCGGGTGAACGGGGAGTCCGTGGCGCTCACCTTCGATGATGAGGAGGATGTCTGGTCCTCCTATCGGGAGGGCTGGTTCGCCAAGGGGGCGACCTGTCCCGGGCTCATCGTGCTCCGCCAGCTCACGCCCGATCTCGACGATACGGCGCGGGGCGTGTTCTGCGCCGTCTGGGATGCGGAGGCGGAGCAGTACACGGGCTTCGCCACCGGCGCGCGGGATGGGTATGGCCGCTGCCGGAAGCCGGGCCTGATCTGCCGGGGGGTGAAGGCGACAGCGGGAGAGGTCATCGCGGTGTCCGGTCTGGGCATCCGGGTGGACGAACCTGCCGCGCCGGAGCAATCGCCTCCCGGCCTGCTCGGTGCGCTTGCGCAGCAGGCGGGCGCGGTGGTTTTGTCGGGCACGGCGGCCCATGTCGCCAGCGCTCTTCAGGGGGCTGGCGCGGCGCTGGCGGCGACCGTCGGTGGGCCGGTGGCGCTGGCAGGCGCGGCCGTCACCGTCGTGGCGGTGGGAGGCGCGCTCTACATGTGCAGCGGCTGATCGCGGAGCATGGGGCTTCCGTCTTCACCGGCAGCCGGAAAGGTGGAGCTGCGGAGTGGGAAAAGCGGGCCGGAAAAGCGGCTGCCGGCCCCGCATGGAGGTCCCGTTTCGGGTTCAAAGCGCCCACAGACGTTGAAACCCGGGCCTCCGGGTCCTAGGAACAGGAAGCCATCCCGGAGACTGACATGACCGTGATTACCACTATCGACGACCTGAAGCGGCTCTATAAGCGGCGCACGCCCAAGATGTTCTACGATTATGCGGAATCGGGAAGCTGGACCGAGCAGACCTTCCGCGAGAACTCCTCCGATTTCGCCGATATCCGCCTGCGGCAGAAGGTTGCCGTCAACATGGAGGGGCGGACGACCGCCTCCGAGATGCTGGGCCAGCCCGTTGCCATGCCGGTGGCGCTGGCGCCCGTCGGGATGACGGGGATGCAGCGCGCGGACGGGGAGATCAAGGCCGCGCGGGCGGCGGAGACGTTCGGCGTGCCCTTCACCCTCTCCACCATGTCGATCTGCTCCATAGAGGATGTCGCCGCCCATACGGTGAAGCCCTTCTGGTTCCAGCTCTACGTCATGGGGGACACGGAGTTTCTGGAAGGGCTGATCGAACGTGCGAAGAAGGCGAATTGTTCTGCCCTTGTCATCACGCTGGATCTTCAGATCCTCGGTCAGCGGCACAAGGACCTGAAGAACGGCCTGTCCGCCCCGCCGAAGATGACGCCCACCAATATCCTGAACCTCGCCACGAAGGTGCAGTGGGGAATGGAGATGCTTCAGACCAAGCGGCGCACCTTTGGCAATATCGTGGGACATGCGAAGAACGTGAGTGATATCTCCTCCCTGTCCTCCTGGACGGCGGAGCAGTTCGATCCGAAGCTCGACTGGGAGAAGATTCAGCGGATCCGCGATCTCTGGGGCGGCAAGATCATCCTGAAGGGCGTTCTGGACGAGGAGGATGCAAAGCGGGCCGCCGATTTCGGGGCCGACGGGATCATCGTGTCCAACCATGGCGGGCGGCAGCTCGATGGCGCGCTGTCCTCCATCCGGCGGCTGCCGCCGATCCTGCGCGCGGTGGGCGACCGGACGGAGGTCTATATGGATGGGGGCGTGCGTTCGGGGCAGGACGTGCTGAAGGCGGTGGCGCTCGGTGCGAAGGGCGTGTTCGTCGGGCGGGCCTTCGTCTATGGACTCGGCGCGATGGGCGAGCAGGGGGTCAAGACCGCGCTCGACGTCATTCAACGGGAACTCGACATCTCCATGGCGCTTTGCGGCGAGCGGGATGTTAAGAACCTCGGGCGCCACAATCTCTACGTGCCCGCGAATTTCGAGGGGGAATGGGCCTGACAGGGGCGATTGTGCTTGTCTGAAAGGCCCGTGCCGTGTAGAGGCGCCACCTTGGACCGTCCATGCACCCTTGGAGGATGGGCGGCCGCATTTAACCAATGGAGTATCCTATGGCTGGTGAGATCCCGAATCTTCAGGCCGAGGTGCGGACGGGGACAGGCAAGGGGGCCGCTCGTCAAGCTCGTCGTGAGGGCAACGTACCCGGTATCGTTTATGGCGACGGCAAAGAGCCGCTCGCGCTGAACATCAACTACAACTACCTGCTGAAGCACCTGAAGGCCGGGCGCTTCCTGTCCACGCTGTTCAACCTGAAGGTCGAAGGCCAGGAAGACGTGCGCGTCATCTGCCGCGGCGTTCAGCGCGACGTGGTGAAGGACCTGCCGACGCATGTCGACTTCATGCGCCTGCACCGCAACAGCCGCATCAACCTGTTCATCCACGTGAACTTCGAGAATCACGAAACGTCCCCGGGCCTCAAGCGCGGCGGCACGCTGGTCATCGTGCGTCCCGAAGTGGAACTGGAAGTCACCGCCGGTGACATTCCTGACCACATCAGGGTGGACCTGTCGGGCAGCAACATCGGCGACGTGATTCACATCAACGACATCCCGCTTCCCGCCGGCGTCAAGCCGACGATCGACCGGAATTTCGTGGTGGCGAACATCTCCGCGCCGTCGGGCCTGCGTTCGGAAGAGAATGAGGAGGCTGCCGCGGAAGAGGCGTGAGCCTCTGACGTGCAGCCGGTCTGCAAAGGCCGACCCTTTGGGGAGGGGCATCGGGCAACCGGTGCCCCTTTTCCTTTGGTGCCGCAGAGCTTCCGTTGGCGCCACAGGGCGGGCCCGCTGTTCCGGCCGGTCAAGGCGGGTCGTATGTGTATTCGCTGGACATCAGGCCACTGGAATAGGCCGGTCTCCGGGTGAGGGCGACCTGCAGGCGGCGCACTCCGCATGCGCGACATGCGCGGGGGGAAGGCGCGGGCTCAGGCGGGCGCTGCCCGCCATTCCCCCGCGCCTCGTGGAGCCTTGCTCCACGGGTCCGGCGTTGCCGCTGGCGCGCGGCTCAACCGGCCAGCACGGCGGTGAAGGTCTCAAGCTCCGGCCGGCCAAGATAGATATCTGCATGTCCGCCCGCGCCTGCATGAGCCTGGCGGAACTGCTCCGACCGGGTCCAGTCCTGGAAGGCCTCTTCCGATTCCCAGGTGGTGTGGGAGGCATAGAGCGTGTGATCCTCCTTCGACGGTCCCCGCATCAGGTGGAAGGCGATGAAGCCCGGCACTTCCTTCAGGCGGCTGTCGCGGCTTTTCCAGATTTCCTCAAACACCGTTTCGGAGCCGGGCTTGATGCGGAAGCGATTCATCGTCAGGTACATATGTCGTCAGATCCTCGTGCTGTGGGCCGCGGGGCTGGCGGGCGCGTTGCGCTGGCGGGGCGGCGCAGCTAAGGTGAAGGTCAGCCGGAGGATACGCCAGTGAAACTTTTCGTGGGTCTCGGAAATCCCGGATCGCGTTACGCCGGAAACCGTCACAATATCGGCTTCATGGCGGTGGACCGGATTGCCGCCAGCCATGGTTTCGCGCCGTGGCGGCAGAAATTTCAGGGCCAGGTCACCGAAGGGCGTCTGGGCGACGAGAAGGTCGTGCTGCTGAAGCCGGAGACTTTCATGAACCTCTCCGGCCAGTCGGTGGGGGAAGCCATGCGCTTCTACAAGCTGACGCCGCAGGAGGTCGTGGTGTTCCACGACGAGCTCGACCTGCCGCCCGGCAAGGTGCGGATGAAGGCAGGCGGCGGGCATGCCGGGCACAACGGTCTGCGCTCCATGCACCAGCATATCGGCGAGGCCTATGCGCGCGTGCGGCTGGGGATCGGTCATCCCGGCGACAAGGAGAAGGTGGCGGGCTACGTGCTCTCCGATTTCGCCAAGGCCGATGCGCCCTGGTTGGAGGAGGTGCTGACCGGGGTGGAACGCGGCGCGCCGGACCTGGCGGAGGGCAATTCCTCGCGCTTCATGGCGGCGCTTTCGCCCGAACCGGCGGCCAAACGGGCACCTGCACCCCAGACCGCGAAGCCTGAAGCCCCACGGCCAGCACCGCAGGAGCCGCCTGCCAGTCCCTTCGAGCGGCTGCGCCGCCTGCTGCCGGGATCGCGCTGATGAGTGAGAGCGGGCGGCTGCCGTCGATCAACGTACTGGGCGAGCCGCTGGAGACCTGTTCCACCCGTCCGATGACCGGCTTCTGGCGGAACGGCTGCTGCGACACCGGAGCGGCGGATGGCGGGCGCCACTCCGTCTGTGCCGTGATGACGGCGGAGTTTCTCGCGCTCTCCAAATATCTCGGCAATGACCTTTCCACGCCGCGGCCGGAATACGGCTTTCCCGGTCTGCGGCCGGGGGACAAGTGGTGTCTCTGCGCAAACCGGTTCCTTCAGGCGTGGGAAGAAGGCGCCGCACCACGCATCCGTCTTGCCGCCTGCCATGCGGCGACGCTGGAGGTGGTGCCCCTCGAAATCCTCATGGAATGCGCCACGGAATGACGTCTTTTTCCTTTACCGTCGCGATCGACGGGCCAGCGGCTGCCGGCAAGGGCACCATCTCCCGTGCGGTCGCGGAACATTTTGGCCTCGCTCATCTGGATACGGGGCTACTTTACCGGGCTGTCGGGCGTCGGATGCTGGCGGGAGAGGATGCGGTTGCCGCCGCAGAGGCGCTGGGCGCGGATGATCTGGAAGGCGATCTACGCCAGCCGCAGATCGCGGATGCGGCCAGCCGCGTCGCCGCGATCCCGGAGGTGCGTGCGGCGCTGGTGGCCTTTCAGCGCCGCTTCGCGCGGCGGGACGGGGGGGCCGTCCTCGACGGGCGCGACATCGGGACGGTGATCTGCCCGGAGGCTGAGGTGAAGCTCTATGTCACTGCCTCGCCGGAGGTTCGGGCCGGGCGGCGGCAGGCTGAGGAAGGGCGCGACTATGCGGATGTTCTGGCTGACGTGCTGGCACGCGACCGGCGCGACAGCGAGCGGACGACCGCTCCACTCAAGCCCGCGGAAGATGCCGTCTTGCTCGATACGTCGGATCTCGCTATAGACGCGGCCGTCAGCCGGGCGATTGCGGCAATCGAGTCGAAGTGGAAAGGGCGGAAGTGATCTTTCGCCCCATTCTTGCATAAGACGCCACGTCGTACCACCTGACACCACACAAAGACCGGCGGAGCCAACCGCCAGGCCCGTATAACATGCAAAGGAAACTGTTTATTTATGTGCGCTAAAGCGACCATGGAGGAGTTCGAGGCCCTCCTTAACGACAGCCTCGCCATCGACACGCCCCAAGAGGGCTCCGTCGTCCGCGGCAAGGTCATCGCCATCGAGGCGGGCCAAGCCATCATCGACGTGGGCTACAAGATGGAAGGCCGCGTCGATCTGAAAGAATTCGCAGCCCCTGGCGAGGCTCCGGAAATCGCCGTGGGCGATGAGGTCGAGGTTTATCTCGATCGCGTCGAGAATGCCCGTGGCGAAGCGGTCATCAGCCGCGAGAAAGCCCGTCGTGAGGAAGCCTGGGATCGTCTGGAGAAAGCCTACGCCGCTGAACAGCGCGTCGATGGCGTCATCTTCGGCCGCGTCAAGGGCGGCTTCACCGTCGATCTCGGCGGTGCGGTGGCCTTCCTTCCGGGAAGCCAGGTCGATGTCCGCCCCGTGCGCGATGCCGGCCCGCTCATGGGTATGAAGCAGCCGTTCCAGATCCTCAAGATGGACCGCCGCCGGGGCAATATCGTCGTGTCCCGCCGTGCCATCCTTGAAGAGTCCCGCGCCGAGCAGCGCGCCGAAGTCATCGGCAAGCTCACCGAAGGCGATGTGGTGGACGGCGTTGTCAAGAACATCACCGAATACGGCGCCTTCGTCGATCTGGGTGGTGTGGACGGCCTGCTGCATGTCACCGACATGGCGTGGCGCCGCGTGAACCATCCGTCCGAGATCCTGTCGATCGGCGAGACCGTGAAGGTCCAGGTCATCAAGATCAACAAGGAAACCCACCGTATCTCCCTGGGCATGAAACAGCTCCAGGACGATCCGTGGGATGCGGTTGAGCGGAAATACGCCATCGGCACCGTCCACAAGGGTCGCGTGACCAACATCACCGACTACGGCGCATTCGTCGAGCTGGAGCCGGGTGTCGAGGGTCTGGTCCACGTGTCCGAGATGTCCTGGACCAAGAAGAACGTCCACCCCGGCAAGATCGTCTCCACCTCGCAGGAAGTGGACGTCATGGTGCTGGAGATCGACAGCGCGAAACGCCGCGTGTCGCTCGGCCTCAAGCAAACCATGCGCAATCCGTGGGAAGTCTTCGCGGAAACGCATCCTGTCGGCACGCAGATCGAGGGCGAGGTCAAGAACATCACCGAATTCGGTCTGTTCGTGGGTCTCGACAACGACATCGACGGCATGGTCCACCTCTCCGATCTCTCCTGGGATCAGCGGGGCGAGGATGCCATCCAGAACTACCGCAAGGGCGACGTCGTCCGCGCGGCGGTGACGGAAGTCGATATCGACAAGGAGCGCATCTCGCTCTCCATCAAGGCGCTTGGCGACGACACCTTCTCCGAGGCGATCGACGGCGTGAAGCGCGGCTCGATCGTGACGGTCAACGTCACCGCGATCGAGGATGGTGGTATCGAGGTCGAATACAACGGTATGAAGGCCTTCATCCGCCGTTCCGACCTGTCGCGTGACCGTGCCGAGCAGCGCCCTGAGCGCTTCCAGGTCGGCGATCATGTCGATGCGCGCGTGACCAACGTCGACTCCAAGACCCGTCGTCTGGGCCTGTCGATCAAGGCGCGCGAAATCGCCGAGGAAAAGGAAGCCGTGGAGCAGTACGGTTCCTCCGACTCGGGCGCGTCTCTGGGCGATATTCTGGGCGCCGCGCTCAAGGATCGCAGCTGAGCCTTTTCAGATTGCAATTGATTTGGGCGTCCACCCCTCGGGGTGGGCGCTTTTCTTTGCAAAGATTGCGGGCCGGGTTCGTGCTTGAGTTGTTTTACTCGCTCATTCCGTGTCAGGGTTTCCGCGGGATCGCTCAATAGGCGGTTATTGGCCCGGATGTTTCCGGTTTCTCCCGTCTTTCCAATGGTTTCCTGTTTCTCGCGCTTGCGAAAGACCGTATAGTCACGGTGGAATGGTCGCGATATTTAGTGAAACGGGGGGACGGATGATCCGGTCGGAACTCATCCAGAAGATTTCCGAAGAGAACCCGCACCTGTTTCAGCGGGATGTGGAACGTATCGTCAATACAATCTTTGAAGAGATCATAGAGGCGATGGCGCGGGGCGACCGGGTTGAACTCCGGGGCTTCGGAGCCTTCTCCGTCAAGCAGCGGGACGCGCGCGTAGGCCGCAATCCCCGCACCGGAGAATCGGTTGAAGTCGAGGAGAAGGCAGTGCCATTCTTCAAGGCCGGCAAGCTTCTGCGTGACCGGCTGAACGGGAAGGAAGGTACTGAGGACTGATGCGCTATCTCCGTTACGGATTGATCGCGGTGCTGGGCATCGTGCTTATTGTCGTTGCCGTCGCAAACCGCGATCCGGTGGTATTCCGCTTCCTGCCGGTATCCGCCGCGCAGACGTTCGGCGGAAGCTGGGCGGTGCAGTTGCCGATGTTCGTCATCCTGCTGGGGGGTATCGCGATCGGGATTCTCGTCGGCTTCGTCTGGGAATGGTTCCGGGAGCATGGCCACCGCAAGCGTGCCCGCGTGAAATCGAAGGAAGCCGCGAAGCTGGAGCAGGAAGTCGTTCAGCTCCGGCGCGAGACCGGACGTCCCAACGGCAAGAAGGACGAGATCGTGGCCCTGCTTGAGACCGGAAACGGCAAGCGGTAGAACCGCGGCTGATGACACGTCTTCGTATCCCTCCCAAATCTGTCCGCGTGAAGGTCTGCGGCCTGCGCGAGCCAGCCCACGTTGCGGCAGCCGCAGAGGCGGGCGCCGCCTACGCGGGCTTCGTCTTCTTTCCGCGTTCCCCCCGCGCCCTCGGTATCGCCGAGGCGCGGATGCTGGCGGCGGAGGCTCCTGCCGGCTTGGCCAAGGTCGGACTTGTCGTCGATGCGGATGATGTGCTGCTGGACGCCATCCTGGCCGATGTGCCGCTCGACATGCTGCAACTGCATGGCCGGGAAACACCGGCGCGGGTGGCCGAGATTCGCCAGCGCTACGGATTGCCGGTGATGAAGGCTGTCGGCATCGCCGGGCCGGAGGATATCGCGCGGCTCGCCGATTACTGGCCGGTCGCCGACCAGATCCTCGTCGATGCCAAGGCCCCGAAGGATGCGGCGCTGCCCGGTGGCAACGGGGTGGCCTTCGACTGGGGTCTTTTGTGGAACCTGCGCTGGCCGGTGCCCTGGATGCTGGCAGGGGGGCTGACGCCCGCGAATGTGGCCGATGCGCTGCGCGTCACGGGGGCGGTGCAGGTCGATGTCTCCTCCGGCACCGAAAGCGCGCCGGGCGTGAAGGACCCCGACCTGATCCGTGCCTTCATCCGGGCGACGAAGCTGTGAGCGTGACCTTCCGCCCCGCGCGGCTGGAGGATGTGCCCGCCATCGTGGCGCTGCTGGCGGACGATCCGCTCGGCGCCGCGCGGGAATCCGCGACGCTTGCGCCCTATGAAGCTGCCTTTGCCCGGGTCGCTGCTTCGGAGGACATGCATCTGATCGTCGGCGAACAGCAGGGGCGTGTGGTTGCGACCTACCAGTTGGCGATCATGCCGGGTCTGTCCAATGCGGGCCGGACGCGTGCCACACTGGAGGCGGTGCGCGTGGTGGCGGACCTGCGCTCGCAGGGGGTGGGCGCACGGCTCGTGGCGGATGCAGAGGCCCGGGCGCGCGCTGCCGGAGCGGGGATTTTGCAGCTGACCACACATAAAAGTCGCAGCCGGGCGCATGCCTTCTACGACAGGCTTGGCTTTACCCCATCCCACATAGGTTATAAACGCGATCTGACCTGACGGGAGGCGCGCGATGCAAGGCGGCAGCAACAGCTACAGGACTGGGCCGGACGAGAACGGACGGTTCGGCAATTACGGCGGGCGGTTCGTCTCGGAAACGCTGATGCCGCTGATCCTGTCGCTTGAGGCGGAATACGAGCGGGCCAAGCACGACCCGGAGTTCTGGGCAGAGATGAACGATCTCTGGACCCATTACGTCGGCCGCCCCTCGCCGCTCTACTACGCCGAACGCCTTTCGGAGACGCTGGGGGGTGCAAAGATCTACCTCAAGCGCGAAGAGCTGAACCATACCGGCGCGCACAAGATCAACAACGTGCTGGGCCAGATCCTGCTTGCCCGGCGCATGGGCAAGACCCGGATCATCGCGGAAACCGGCGCGGGTCAGCACGGTGTCGCCACTGCCACGGTCTGTGCAAAATTCGGGCTGAAGTGCATCGTCTATATGGGCGCGCATGACGTACAGCGTCAGGCGCCGAACGTTTTCCGCATGCGGCTTCTGGGGGCTGAGGTCGTTGCCGTCACCTCCGGGCGCGGCACACTCAAGGATGCGATGAATGATGCGATGCGCGACTGGGTGACCAATGTGCGCGACACGTTCTATTGCATCGGCACGGTCGCGGGGCCGCATCCCTATCCGGCCATGGTGCGTGATTTCCAGAACATCATCGGCAATGAGACCCGCGCCCAGATGGAGGCGCAGGAAGGGCGGCTGCCCGACACGATCATCGCGGCCATCGGCGGCGGGTCGAACGCCATGGGCATCTTCCACCCGTTCCTCGACGATCCTTCCGTGCGGATCATCGGCGTCGAGGCCGGCGGCAAGGGTGTGGATGAGCGGATGGAGCATTGCGCCTCGCTTACCGGCGGGCGCCCGGGTGTGCTGCATGGCAACCGGACCTATCTGCTGCAGGATGCCGACGGGCAGATCCTTGAAGGTTTCTCCATTTCCGCTGGTCTCGACTATCCCGGCATCGGGCCGGAACATGCCTGGCTGCACGATACGGGCAGGGTCGAATATGTCTCCATCACCGATGCGGAGGCGCTCTCCGCCTTTCAGGATCTGTGCATGTACGAGGGTATCATTCCAGCGCTGGAATCGAGCCACGCGCTCGCCCATGCCATCAAGATCGCGCCCGATCTGCCGAAGGATCACCTGATCGTGGTCAACCTGTCCGGGCGAGGTGACAAGGACATCTTCACCGTCGCCCGCGCGCTTGGGGTTGAGGTGCAGGTCACGCCCTGAACGGGCGCCGTTCCGCCGCATGGGCGGGAGCGGACTGGCGTTTTCGCGCAGGATCATTAGCCTTCCGGTGAGCCCCTGCCGACCGGAGACAAGATGACCCTGCGCCTCCTTGCCGCCCTGCTGCTGATCCTTGCCACCCCGCTCCGGGCCGATCTGCGCCCCGAGACCTTCACCAGCGCCGCGCTGCACCGCGATATCCCCGCCGATGTCTATGTGCCTGCCGGTGATCCGCCGCCGAACGGCTGGCCCGTGCTCTACCTGCTGCACGGCCATGGCGGGAACCAGAACAGCTGGCGCGATCTGGGCAATATCGAGCCGACGCTGGACCGGTTGATCGGAGAGGGGCGGATCGATCCGCTGCTCGTCGTCATGCCGGACGCCGGAAACAGTTGGTATGTGGACAGTGCCTCGCTCGGTGGACCGGGGGATTACGAGACTGCCATCACGCGTGACCTGCGGCTTGCCGTGGAGGCACGCTATCCCGTCCGCAAGGACAGGGAGGGCCGGGGTATCGCAGGGCTGTCCATGGGCGGGTTCTGGGCGCTCCGCCTCGCTTACAGCCACAACGACCTCTATGTTGTCACCGCGAGCCTGTCGGGCGCGATCTGGCAGAACGTGACCGCGCCCAATCTCGACGACACGCCGGAGGAATTGCAGGTCGTGCAGGAGTCGGCCTTCCTCAAGAATCCGACTTCCGCCCTCGCGCTGCCGTCGGTGGGAGATCATTTCGACGGGGCTTTCGGCCGTCCCTTCGACGCGGAGCGGTTCAACCGGCTGAATGTGTTCACGCTGATCGAGGGCGCCGTCGCGTCGGGAAAGCCGCTGCCTGTCACCTATATCACCTGCGGGGACGATGACGGCTACCGTCTGTGGCGCGGGGCGGTAGACCTGCATGAGACACTGCAGGCGGCGAAGCGGACCTCCGAGCTGCGTATCACCGATGGGGCGCATACATGGTCGCTCTGGCAGCAGACCATCGTCGATGCGCTGCTGTTCATCGACCGCCAATGGTTGCCCACCGCCTATCCCGAACCCGCCGTAAGCCCGCCTAAACCCTGACCGATGCCCGAGGCTACGGATGCCCGAGCTGCCGATGCCTGGGGCTGTCAGCGGATGAAACCAAAGGCATTGGCCCGCGCCGACGCGCTGAGACGCTCCTCGCCGGAGGCCGGGGATATCAGCCCCGGATCGCCTCCAGCATCCGGCTGACGTTATCGGGATCGGCGTCGGGCGTGATCCCATGACCGAGGTTGAAGATATGCGGCCCCTGAGAGAGGGCACGGACGATCCGCCGCGTCTCCGCCACCAGCTCCGGCCCTCCGGTGACAAGGTGGTGAGGGGCGAGGTTGCCCTGCACGCAGCCATCCACCTGCACGGCCCGCGCGGCCCATTCGGCATCGACCGAATTGTCCAGCGCGACGCAGTCGGCCCCAGTCGCCCGTGCGAAGCCCGCATAGCGCTCACCTGCCTCCCGCGGGAAGGCGATGATCGGTACGTCGGGATGGCGCTCCTTCAGCGCGGCGATGATGCGGCGGGCGGGGGCGACGGCAAATTGCTCGAAATCCGCGCCCTTCAGCGATCCGGCCCAGCTGTCGAACAGCTTGACGACCTCCGCTCCGGCCTCGATCTGGGCGGAAAGGTAAAGGATCGTCGCCTCTGAAATCCGATCGATCAGCGCGCCGAAGGCCGCCCGATCACGCGCGATCATCGCATGGGCCGGACCCTGATCCGGAGTGCCGCGCCCGGCGACCATGTAGGTGGCCACCGTCCAGGGCGCCCCGGCGAAGCCGATGAGCGTCACCTCCGGCGGCAGCGCGCGCGCCACGAGCCGCACCGTCTCGTAGATGGGGGAGACCGTCTCATGCACCGCTCCGGCCGGGCGGAGCGCCGCAACCCCCGCTGCATCGGTCACGGTGGAAAGACGCGGACCCTCACCTTGCACGAAGCGCAGGTCGAGCCCCAGCGCCTGCGGCACCAGCAGGATATCGGCAAACAGGATCGCCGCGTCGAAGCCGTAGCGCCGGATCGGCTGGAGCGTCACCTCCGCCGCGAGGTCTGGGGTGTAGCACAGGCTCAGGAAATCCCCGGCTTTCGCCCGCGTGGCGCGGTATTCGGGCAGGTAGCGGCCCGCCTGCCGCATCATCCAGACGGGCGGAACATCCTGCCGTTCCCCGGCAAGGGCACGAAGTATCTTCTTGGTCATGGCGGCTCTCCTCCGTCGACCGTGAACGCGACGCGGGGGCAGAAGTCAAGTCAGCCGGTTGCCGCGCCCGAGAGGGAGGCGTAAGCCCTCCGCATCCCGCCGGACATATGTGCATGACATGATCTTCTTCATTCCCTTCCTTCTGCTTGCCGTGATCGTGGGTCTGTGGTGGTCGCGCCGGGGCAGCACGCTCACCCGCGATTGCCGCTGGCGGGAGGATCGCGCCCATGCCACCGCGACCGAGCGCGTCTTTCGCTGCGCGGCCTGCGGGGCGGAGACACGGGTTCCCGCGGGCCGGGAGCCGCGCGACTGCCTCCGCGCGCAGACGCCCTGACGTCAGGGCAGCACCTTTCCGGGATTGAGCAGGCCCTGCGGGTCCAGCGCGGCCTTGATCCGGGCCATGACATCGAGTGCTACGGGATCCTTGTGGTCCGCCATCGTGGGCCGCTTGGACAGGCCGATCCCGTGTTCGGCGGAGAAACTGCCGCCCAGCCGCACTGCCTCCTCTGCCACCGCGTTGCGCAGCGCGGCGAGCAGTGGCGCGTCATCGCGCGTGGGAAAGGCAGTGTAGTGGAAGTTTCCGTCGCCCAGATGGGCGATGGCCAGCTCATCCGCGCCCGGATCGAGCGCATGGAGCCGCGCGGTCATAGCGGTGAGGAAGTCCTGCATCCGGTCGAGCGGCAGGGAGATGTCGGTATCGACATGCGGCTTCTGGGCAAAAGTGATCTCCGCTGCGGCCTCCCGTGCCGCCCACATCTCCGCCCGCTGTGCCTCCGTCCGGGCCAGCGTGGCATCCAGAACCTCACCCCGGGCCATCGCCATGGCAAGCGTATCCTCCAGCCGGGTCACCACCGGAAGCGAGCCGTCGGCGAGCGGCTCCGCCTCATGCGGGGCGGTCACGCCGATTTCGATGAGCAGGGTGGAGGGATAGCGCGTGGCGAAAGGTTCCTTCAGATCGGGGCGATGCCGGGCGAGCCGCTCCATATAGGCGGCGGGCAGGTATTCGAACGCCTCGACCGCGCCGCCCGTCTCCCCCTGCAACCGGTTGAGCAGGTCGAGCGCCACGGCAAGACCCGGCACCGCGACCATCGCCGTCGCATGGGCGCGGGCGGCGGGCACCAGCTTCAGCACGGCCGCCGTGATGACGCCGAGCGTGCCCTCCGCCCCGATGAACAGGTCGCGCAGGTCGTAGCCGGTGTTGTCCTTGCGCAGTTCCGACATGAGGTCGAGCACGCGCCCGTCCGCCAGCACCACCTCCACTCCCAGAACGAGCGCGCGGGTATTGCCGAACCGCACCACGTTGGAGCCGCCCGCATTGGTGGAGAGAAAGCCACCCACCTGCGCCGAGCCGCGCGCGCCGAAGGTCAGCGGGAAGGCCAGATCATGCTCCGCCGCCGCGTCATGGATGGCCGAGAGGACGACGCCAGCCTCGACGATGGCGATGCGGGAAGCGGGGCGGATTTCACGGATGCGGTTCATCCGTTCGAGCGAAAGCATGATCCCGCCTTCCGCGAAGGTGCCGCCGTTCAGCCCGGTGCCGCCGCCGGTCGGCACGACCGGCACGCCGGCCCCCGCGCAGAGGCGCAGGACGGCAGCCACCTCTTCCCTGCTGGCCGGGCGCACGACGGCGAGCGGCGTCCAGACGTATTTGCCCGTCCAGTCATGGCTGTAGCGTGCCGTTTCCTCGCCGGTCAGCACGTTGGCCGGGCCGATGATGTCCCGAAGAGCGTCGATCAATGCCATGCGATGTCCCCCGCTATCTCGCGCGGCACCTGACGCCCGTGTCCCTCCGCTGTCAACCGGGCGGCATGCTGTCGCTCCCGGCTTCGGGGATGTTCCGAAAATGAGCGGGCAAAGCGGATGCGGCGGATTTCAGCGCGGCAGGATCGCTTCCACGGCGGGGCCGAGCGCCTCCACCACCAGCGCCACGCCCTCCGCGTTCGGGTGGATCCCGTCCAGCAGATAGCGAGGTGCTTCGAACGGGGTGGAGAGGTGGCGGAGGATGCCAAGGTAGAAATTGGGATAGAGCGGCACGTCCTGCGCGGCGGCGACTTCTGACCACAGGCGATTGTAGCGCAGGGCCGGAGCATGGATGCCGGGGATCTCAACGCCGACCAGCAGCGCCGGGATGGCGCGCACCCGGATTTCTCCCATGATCGCCGTCAGGTTGGCGGCGGCAGTGTCAAAGGGCACGCCGCGGAAGGCATCGTTGCCGCCGAGGCTCACGATCATCGCATCCGGTTTCGGGCTGAGCACCCTGTCGAGCCGCGCCCGCCCGCCGCGCGTGGTGTCGCCCGCGACACCGGCGTTCTCCACCCGCACGTCCCAGCCGCGCGCGCGGAGCCACGCCTCAAGCTGCACCGGCAGGCTTTGCCGCGCGGGGAGGCCGAAGCTCTGCATCAGGCTGTCGCCAAAGGCCACGACGCGCAGGGTGCGGGCCTCTGCAGAAGGAGCCGCGAGGGCGCCGAGGCATAGAAACAGCAAACCAAGGACCGCGGCCCTCGCGGTGTAAACCCTGCACGCTGACGGGTTCCGGCGGCGGGTCATCAAGGCAGCAGCTTTGCCATCAGCTTGGCTGCCAGCGCATCATAATCGCCGTCGAAATGGTGCCCGCCCGTCGTCTGTATCTTGCCGAAGCCGGCAAGGCGCGGATCGTTGCAGGCGGTATCTTCCTCCTCGTCGCCGGAAACGCAGATCGTCTTGTCCGCCGGCAGTGCGGCGATGGCGGTCGGCACGTCGTAGCCGGCGCTGTCGAGCCCGAGCCAGCCGCCCACCGTCACCTGGAACGAGGTCGACGGGCCGGGTGCCAGCAACCCGATGAGATGCGTCCGGTCGCGGAGTGCCTGCGGCAGCAGGGGCCAGGCGAAGGGCAGCGTATCGGCGCCGAAGGAATAGCCGATCAGCCCGACCGGCAGCTTGCCCGTGGGATCAGCCTTCGCGACGATCGTGGCAAGGTCGCGGGCCAGTTCATCCGGCGTCCGCTGGGACCAGAAATAGCGCAGGGCGTCCAGCCCAACGGCGTGAACCTCATGCTGGGCGAGCCAGTCCGCCACCGACTTGTCCAGATCGCGCCATCCGCCATCCCCGGAGACCACGATGGCAAGCGCACGTGGCTTGCCGCCGGCCGCCGGAACATCGACGGCCGGCAGGTCACCGAAGGGCTTCACGGAATCCGCGATGTCGCTCACGGCGGCGGCGACCTGCGCCTCCGGCGCGTCGGTGTCGAGCTCCTCCACCGTCACTTCCTCCTGCCCGGAAGCGGCCTCCTCCACGGCGGAGAGCACCGCCTCCGAGGGAAAAAGATGCGCGGTCCTCTGCACGGCGGGGTCGAAGCCCATGGGGCCAGGCTCGGGCAGATCATCCGGGCGGCATATCGGGCGGGGCAGGGCGGTTTTGCCGTCGAAGCCGCTGCCCACCGCCGCAGCGAAGGAAGCGACGGGCGCCTCCGCCACGGCGCCATAGGCGAACGCCGCGCCCGCGCCGCGTCCCGCAAGGATTGGCGGGAGGTAGGTCTGAAGCCCCACCTGCCGCTCCGCCGTCTGGGCGAGATCGCTGATGGCGCCGTCCACCGGCAGGCAGTCTCCCTCTTCCGCCGCGAGCTCCTGCATGTGACGCGCATAATCCACCGCGAGGACCATGGACCCGCCCGCCGTCAGTGCGGCGACCATCCGGTCATCCGCCGGCTGCCAGCCTGCCGCGTCAGAAAAATAGACGACGACCGCTTTCGGCCCATCCTGCGGCAGGGGAGCGGGCATGTGGAACGGAATGTCGGTCAAGCCCTCCGCGCTTACCGTGGGGGGCGCATCCTGACCGTGAACGGGCGTCACGGCGAGCAGCGACAGAAGGGCTGTCAGCACAGATTTTGCATATGTCATCGTTTCAACACCCGTATCGGATTACCGGAGATCAGCGCCGTCACATCCATGAGCGCCTGCGGCATGGCAAAGCCGCCGGGGCAGGCGAGGTACTGCGATGTCCAGACCGGCCCGAACTTCTGCTTGAAGGCGCGCAATCCCTCGAAATTGTAGAATTCGTCGCCCCGCCGGTAGATGAACGTACCGAGCCGGTTCCATGTCGAGGCCAACGGATGATCGGCCAGTCCCGCAAGAGGCGCCGCGCCGAGGTTGAACCAGCGGTAGCCCTCAGCCTTTCCGTAGAGCAGCAGCCGGGCGAAGAGCGCGTCCATGATGACCTTGGATACGCCGGGCCGGTAACGCATGAGGTCGATCGACAATTCGTTCAGATTGTCGCCGGACCGCCAGAGATTGGCAAAGGCGACGATAGCGCCCTCCTTGCGGAGCACGGCGATATCGAATTCCTTGATGTAGTCGTCATCGAACCGGCCGAGGGAGAAGCCCTTCTCCGCGCCGTGCTTCGTCTCAAGCCAGGCATCCGACACGCTGCGGAGTTCCTCCAGAGCGGCGGGCACTTCCGCAGCGGGGATGACGGAGAATTCCAGCCCCTCACGCGTGGCGCGCTTGTCCGCGTAGCGGAAGTCCTGGCGCGAGGGTCCCTCCAGCGAGAAGCTGTACAGGTCCACCCGCGCGACCTCTCCCGTCTTCAAGAGGGCCAGGCCAAGCTCCAGATACACGGCCAGCCATTCCGGGGTGACGGAATAGTGGATGGCCCGCATCCCGTTGCGATCCGCGGCCTCGGCAAAGTGCCAGATCAGCCGCCGACCTGCCTCCGGATCGCCCACCGGATCGCCGAGCGCGATCCAGCTGTTGCCCTGCTCGCCATACATCAGGAAGGCGGTTTCGTCGGCGGAGACCATGAAGGACTTGTCTCCCAGTAGCGCCACGTTCGGCTGGGTAGCTGTCGTGGTCTTCAGGATGCGCCGAACGGCATCGGGGATTTCCACCGGACCGGAAACCTGCCTCCCGGTGGGCCGGTTCAGCCAGCTGTCGATGGTGAGCGCGCCGGTGATGATGACGAGCGCCAGCGTCGCCCGCAAGAAGCGCGAGGCGTCCCCGTCCCAGTCAAAGCTCCACCAGAGGTTGTTTTCATAATCCACGTGTCGGTAGGCGAGCAATCCGATCAGCGTGAAGAAAGCGATGATGACGATCAGCAGGGCGAGCCAGGTCGGCGTGAGTCGGAAGGAGCGCATCCGCCCGCGCCGGTAGAAGGCACCCGGAAAGACCGCAAGCAGCAGGGCGACGGCGAGCAGGCCGCTCGCCTCCTCCCAGTCCAATCCCTTGGCGAGAGAAAACACCGCCCCCGCGCAGAGCAGGCAGAGCGCCAGCAGACGGGCGCGGGCGATCCGCCGGAACAGGCCGCGGGAGATGACGATGAGGAACAGGCCGGCGACGCTTGCCATCAGGTGTGAAGCTTCAGCGAAGGGAAGCGGTATCAGCCCGCTCAACAGGCCCACCCGATCGGCAATGGCGGGGACGTTGCCGGACAGCAGGAGGATGCAGCCCCCGACCAGCGTCGCCGTTCCCGCAAGAGGCGGCACAATCCGCTGCACGACAGGACTGACCCGCCCTGCCACTGCGCGGACGGCATGTCGCGCCCGGTAGCCCTCGAAGCCCAGAAAGGCGATTCCGGCAAGGGCCAGCGGCAGAAAGTAGTAGATCACCCGGAACAGCACGAGCGCGGCTACCACGTCCGGACGGTTGCCCGCGCCGAGCCCCAGCAGCACTGTCGCCTCGAACACGCCGAGGCCCCCGGGCGCGTGGCTGACCGTGCCGATGACCAGCGCCACGACGAACAGGATGAGGAACATCGCGTAGCCGTGCGTGACATCCCCGGGCAGCAGCACATAGAGCGCGGCGGCGGCGGCGGCGATATCGGCGGCGGCCACGAAAATCTGGGCGGTCGCGTTCCGGGCGGTGGGCAGCGGAAGGCGCCAGTTGAGCAGCATGACCTCCCGCGGGTTGCGCGAGAGCCACAGGAGAGCGGCCAGAATCGCCGCGACGATGGCCCCGCCGATGACCCGGTCCGCCACGGGCGAGACGATCTGAAGGAAGGGGATGCCGTCCGGATCGAGCAGCAGCGCCAGCCCGATCACCGCACCGATCCCGGCAGTGAAGCTCAGAAAGGATATGCCGACGATGCGCCCCACGTCGGCGGCATCCAGCCCTGCGGCCTGATAGATGCGGTAGCGGATCGAACTGCCGACCACGACGTGAAAGCCGATGGCGTTGGAGATCGCATAGGCCACCGCGCCCGCAAAGGCTGCGAGCCGGACGGGCACCCTGTCGGGCGCGACGCGTCGCGAGGCCAGAACGTCATAGAGCCCAAGGGCGCAGAAGCTCAACACCGTGAACCCTAGGGCCTCCACCAGCGCGATCCGGGGGGTGCCGGAGATGGCGGCCTTGATGTCGTCCAGCCGAAGCTCGTCGCTGATCTTGTAGATCACCACGGTTGCGATGACCGCGATGACCGCGCCGATGAGCGGCCCCGCCACGCGCGGCTCCAGCAATCGGACGGCTAGCTTCGCAAAGCCCGTCTTTTCAGGCGGGGGACGCGGAATTTCCATATTCTTCTCGGTCATTGAGACCCGCTCTTGGCAGCCCGGATACGGGTCATCTTGTCGCAGAAAAATAAGAGACCGGCCATAGTCCTGTTCCCGTATGACAAGCACGCTTGTGCGATCCGGCCCCGATGCGGAAGCGGGGAGCATATCGAAAACGGTTTGGCGGTCGCCGCTCTCCCGCCGCTCCTTCCGTCAGCCCTCTTCCTTCCACTAGCCCGAAGCGGGGCGCGACAGATGGTGCAGTTTGCCTGGCGTCGAGACTTCTCCCAAACTCCCTCGCCCTCCTGCACGTTCCCGTGCGCTTTCGACCCATGCGCTTCGACAAGGCTTAAGCTGCTGAAAAACGCTTTTTGGCCTGTGTTGGAGTGGAAATCGTTCGCCATCTGACGAAATCCATATATTTTCGGGCGTTTCCGGGCCGATCTTCCGATTTCCGGCGCATAGCATGACACTTCAGAACTTTTTCAGCAGCCTTAAGCTCCTTGTCCTTCCGCGCGATGAACGCTCAGATCTCCGGCACGACGGACTGGCTCCGCTTGAGGCAACGCAGCGTGAAGCTCGACCGCGCATGGCGGATGCCCGGCACGCGGAACAGCTTCTGGCGGAGGAAGTCCTCGTATCCCCGTGTGCCATTGGCGGCGACCTTGATGAAATAGTCGTATTCCCCGGTGGTGAGATAGACCTCCAGCACCTCCGGCAGAGCGACCATGGCCTTGCCGAAGGCTTCGAGCGCGGTGTCATCATGGCGGTCGAGCATGACTTCGATGATGACCGTCTCCGCCATGCCGAGCCGCTCCTGATCCAGCACGGCGGTATAGCCCCGGATGTAGCCCTCCGCCTCCAGCCGACGGGTGCGCTGCCAGCAGGGGCTGGGCGAGAGGCCTATCTCCTCCGCGAGCTGGGCATTGGTCAGGCGACCGTTCCCCTGAAGGGCGCGGAGGATCCGGCGGTCGATTCGATCAAGGATGCGACTGGGTTCGGGCATGGTGTCCAAAGATGCTGCCGGGATTGGCGCAGATCGTGAAAGAAGCTTCTGACACAAAATCGCCATGCGCAAGGATCGGAATTTCCTTTTGGCCGCTCGGCATTATCCTCATACCGGGGAAAGGGGGCGGAGAGGAGCCGCCCGGCACGCCGTGGCCAACCCTTCCCATACCGCGCGACCGCGCCTTGAGGAGACGCCATGGACGATCTGCCGCCGCTCAGCCTGCATGTTCCCGCCCCGGAGGTCCGGCCGGGAGACAAGCCGGACTTCAGCCATGTGACGATCCCCCGCGCGGGCACGGTCCGGCGCCCCGCGATCGACGAGAATCCCGAGGATATGCGGGACATGGCCTTTACCATCATCCGGGTGCTGAACCGGCAGGCGGAGGCGGTCGGGCCCTGGGCCATCGAGCTGTCCGATGACGCGCTCCGCGACGGGCTCAGGCACATGATGATCCTGCGCGCCTTCGATGCCCGGATGCTGACGGCACAGCGCCAGCAGAAAACCTCCTTCTACATGCAGCATCTGGGAGAGGAGGCGGTGTCCTGCGCCTTCCGCAAGGCGCTGAACCCCGGCGACATGAATTTTCCCACCTACCGGCAGGCGGGATTGCTGATCGCCGGCGACTATTCGCTCCGCACGATGATGAACCAGATCTATTCCAACGCGGAGGATCCGATGCGCGGCCGGCAGATGCCGGTGATGTATTCGGACAAGCCGCAGGGATTTTTCTCCATCTCGGGCAATCTTGCGACGCAGTATATTCAGGCGGTGGGCTGGGCGATGGCTTCGGCCATCATGAACGACCGCAAGATCGCCGCGGCCTGGATCGGCGATGGCTCCACGGCGGAGAGCGACTTCCACGCGGCGCTGGTCTTTGCCTCCACCTACAAGGCACCGGTGATCCTGAACGTGGTGAACAACCAGTGGGCCATCTCCACCTTTCAGGGTATCGCGCGGGGCGGGTCGGGCACCTTCGCCGCGCGGGGGCTGGGATTCGGCATTCCCTCTCTCCGGGTGGACGGCAACGACTATCTTGCGGTGCTTTCTGTCGCGCGCTGGGCGGCGGAACGGGCGCGGCGGAACCTCGGGCCGACGATGGTGGAATATGTCACCTACCGGCAGGGGGCGCATTCCACCTCCGACGATCCCTCCGCCTACCGCCCGGCGGAGGAAAGCTCCGCCTGGCCACTGGGCGACCCGATCCTGCGGCTGAAGAATCATATGATCCTGAAAGGCATCTGGTCCGACGAGCGTCATTCCCAGGCGGAAGCGGAGATCATGGCTGAAGTCGTTGCCGCGCAGAAGGAGGCTGAAGCCATCGGTACGCTGCATTCCGGCCACCGCCCCTCCGTCCGCGAGATGTTCGAGGACGTGTACGAGACGATGCCGCCGCATCTGATGCGCCAGCGGCAGGAAGCGGGGTACTGAGCCATGGCGCGCATGACGATGATCGAGGCGCTGCGCGATGCGCTCGACGTGGCGATGGGCCGCGACAACCGCGTGATCGTGTTCGGCGAGGATGCCGGATATTTCGGCGGGGTCTTTCGTGTGACCTCCGGCCTGCAGAAAAAATACGGTCCGACGCGCTGTTTCGATACACCGATAAATGAATCCGGCATCGTCGGTGCTGGGATCGGCATGGCGGCCTATGGGCTTCGTCCGGTGGTGGAGATCCAGTTCGCGGATTACGTCTATCCCGCCTATGACCAGATCGTGTCGGAAGCCGCGCGGCTGCGCTACCGCTCCAACGGCGAATTCACCTGCCCCATGGTGATCCGCATGCCCACGGGCGGCGGAATCTTCGGCGGGCAGACGCACTCCCAGTCTCCGGAGGCGCTGTTCACCCATGTGACGGGGTTGAAGGTCGTCGTGCCGTCCAACCCGCAGGACGCCAAGGGGCTGCTGCTCTCCGCGATCGAGGATCCCGACCCGGTGGTATTCATGGAGCCGAAGCGGCTCTACAACGGCCCGTTCGACGGCCATCATGAACGCCCGGTCGCATCGTGGAAGAACCATCCCTTCGGAGAGGTGGAGCCCGGCCACTACACCGTTCCCTTGGGCAAGGCCGCCATCCGGCGGGAAGGCTCCGCCGTGACGGTGCTGACCTATGGAACCATGGTCCATGTGGCGGAGGCCGCGGCGGAGGAGACGGGCGTGGATGCCGAGGTGATCGATCTGCGCACGCTGCTCCCGCTTGATCTGGAGGCGGTGACGGCCTCCGTCCGAAAGACTGGTCGTTGCGTGATCGTGCATGAGGCCACGCTCACCTCCGGCTTCGGGGCGGAACTGGCGGCGCTGGTCCAGCAGGAGTGTTTCTACCATCTGGAGGCTCCCGTGCGGCGGGTTGCGGGATGGGATACTCCCTATCCGCATGTGCATGAATGGAGCTATTTCCCCGGGCCTGCGCGGGTCGGCGCGGCGCTCACCAGCATCATGGAGGCGTGAGCATGGGAACCCTGTCGATCAGAATGCCCGACATCGGCGAAGGCATCGCCGAGGCCGAGCTTGTGGAATGGCACGTGACACCCGGAGACATCGTGCAGGAGGACCAACCGCTCGCCGCCGTGATGACGGACAAGGCGACGGTGGAAATCCCCTCTCCCGCTTCCGGCAAGGTGGTCTGGCTTGGTGGAGAGGTGGGCGACAGCATCGCCGTGAAGGCGGAGCTGATCCGTCTGGAAGTGGAGGGAGAGGGGAATATCTCTGCCGATGCGGAGCCGCCGATGCGGGCGGCGAAAGCAGCGGAAGGAGGGAGCGGGGCGGACGAAGCGCTGCGCGCAGGTATGCCCGCCGAATCCGCTGCCGAATCCTCCGCCACCAAATCCCCGACTGCCAAAAACGGCGAGGCTTCGCGCGCGGCTCCAAGGTCCGAACCCCGGGGGCAGGGGCGCCCTGCGCCCGCCGCCGCTCTCCGGCCGGAGGGGGAGCGGCCGCTCGCCACGCCTTCCGTCCGCCAGAGGGCGCGGGAGGCGGGGGTCGATTTACGCTTCGTGCGCGGCTCCGGGCCGGCGGGGCGGATCACTCATGACGATCTCACCGCGCATGTGGAAGCAGGCGCGCCCGAGGGCCGTCCCGCTCATCGCCGCGACGGCTCCATCACGGAGGTGAAAGTCGTCGGTCTGCGCCGCAGGATCGCGGAGCGGATGCAGCTCGCCAAGCGCAATATCCCCCATATCAGCATCATCGAGGAGGTCGATGTCACCGGGCTGGAGGACTTGCGTGCCAAGCTCAACGCCGAAGGCAGGGGCGCGGCAAAGCTGACCCTCCTACCGTTCCTCATGAAGGCCATCGTGCGGGCGGTGCGGGAGCAACCCGCGCTGAACGCGCTCTATGATGACGAGGCGGGCGTCGTGCGGCAGTTCGGCGGCGTGCATATCGGCATCGCCACCCAGACGCCGAACGGGCTGATGGTTCCGGTGCTGCGTCATGCGGAGGCGCTGACGCTGCGCGAGGCGGCGGGGGAGCTGCTGCGGCTGGCGGAGGCCGCGCGCGACGGCAGCGCCACGCGGGAGGAGCTTTCCGGTTCCACCATCACCATCACCTCGCTGGGCCCGCTCGGAGCCATCGCGACCACGCCGATCATCAACCACCCGGAAGTCGCCATCGTCGGTGTCAACCGGATGCAGATTCGGCCCTTCTGGGATGGCTCGGAATTCGTGCCCCGCAAGATGATGAACATTTCCTGCTCCTTCGATCACCGGGTGATCGACGGATGGGACGCGGCGGTCTTCGTTCAGCGGCTGAAGACGCTGCTGGAAACGCCTGCGATGATTTTCGTGGAGGAATGACATGGCCGAACTGACCTGCAAGCTGCTCGTGATCGGGGCAGGCCCGGGGGGCTATGTCTGCGCGATCCGTGCCGGGCAACTGGGGGTGGACACGATCATCGTCGATCCTCGCAAGCCGGGGGGCACCTGTCTCAACATCGGCTGCATCCCGTCCAAGGCGCTGATCCACGCAGCAGAGGAATTCGCACGCCTTCGCACCTTCGCCGCGGAGGGGGCGCTGGGCATCACTGCCGCCAATCCCGCCATCGACCTTTCCCGCACGGTGGCGTGGAAGGACACAATAGTGCAGCGGTTGAACGGGGGCGTCGGGGCTTTGCTGAAGAAGGCCAAGGCGCGGCTGATCGAGGGCACCGCGCGTTTCGTGGATGGCAAGACCGTGGCAGTGACCACGGCGGAGGGCGAGAGCCATACCATCACCGCGGAAACCGTGGTGATCGCGACCGGCTCCGTGCCGGTGGAGCTGCCCTTCCTGCCCTTCGGCGGGGATGTCATCTCCTCCACCGAGGCGCTGTCGCTCAAGGATATCCCGCCGACGCTGGCGGTGGTCGGCGGCGGATATATCGGCCTCGAACTCGGCACGGCCTTCGCCAAGCTGGGATCGCAGGTCACGGTGGCGGGGATGGCCGACCGCATCCTGCCGCTTTACGACGCGGACCTTACAAAGCCCGTGGCGCAGCGGTTGCAGACGCTCGGCGTTCGGGTGCTCACCGGGGCGAAGGCGCGGGTGTTCGGCAACGGCCAGCTTACCGTGGAGACGGGCCGTGAGGTAGAGCAGATCGCGGCGGAGAAGGTGCTCGTGACCGTCGGGCGGAAGCCGCAGCTGGAAGGATGGGGGCTGGAGGAACTGTCGCTCACCCGGAACGGAAGGTTCCTCGCGGTGGATGACGGGTGCCGGACATCCATGCGCGGGATCTATGCGATCGGCGACGTGACGGGGGAACCGATGCTCGCCCATCGTGCGATGGCACAGGGGGAGATGGTTGCGGAGATCGTCGCCGGGGAGCGGCGCGTCTGGGACAAGCGGGTGATTCCCGCCGTGTGTTTCACCGACCCGGAGGTGGTGACCGCCGGCCTTTCGCCCGGGGAGGCGGAGGCGCAGGGCATCGCCACGCTGACCGCGAGCTTTCCCTTCGCCGCAAACGCGCGTGCGATGACGATGGAACGCGACGACGGCTTCATCCGTGTGGTGGCCCGCAAGTCCGATCACCTTGTCCTCGGCGTTCAGGCGGTTGGCCATGGCGTTTCGGAACTGGCGACGGCCTTTGGCCTGGCCATCGAGATGGGTGCGCTGCTGGAGGATGTGGCAGGAACGGTTCACGCCCATCCCACGCAGGGCGAAGGATTGCAGGAGGCCTGCCTTCGCGCGCTCGGCCACGCCCTGCACATCTGAGAAAATTAAACGAAGAAGCCGCGCCTTTTGGGAAGGCGCGGCTCAACATTTACTTCGGTCACTCAGAAAACGTTGAACAGATAAAGAATGATGATGAGGGGGATCGGAATACCGATCAGCCAAGCAAGTACGCCCTTCAATGGAGGCTCCTTAAGTCTATGGGTGCCTGTTCGCGCGCGTTTTACGTAGCAGTTGCCGTTCCACTCGAACCGGCACATCTCGCGAGACAAACTTCGGCACCGCTATTGCTGTAACAACGGCAGCGAGGGCGAGCAAAAAGGGAAGCGCTGTGGTCATCTGCTTCTGTCCTGCCTTATCCTTCTGTGAGTTAACGCGGCCCATTCGCCGTGGTTCCCCCCTCGGGTAAAAAACAAGTGCGGCATTGCCGATCTTGCATCGGGCTGCGGGATCGCTTCTTGTCCAGTGGTGCGCAGACAGCACATGCAAGCGGAGCAAGGCGTGGACAAGGCGTGGAACAGGTGACGGACAACGAGCACGAGAACAAGCGGGATCGGCAGATCCATCTCGTCCACCGCGCGGACCTGCGCCGCCCACCGCTGATCCCCTATTCTTCCCTTGCCCGGTGGCTTTTGGTCGGCGTCCTCGCAGCGTCGGTCTGGTTCTTTCATGACTTTCTGGTGCCGGTGCTGGCGGCGACGATCATCGCCTTTGCCACATGGCCCCTGCGGGTGCGTCTTCACGACAGGGTCGGGTTGGGGCGGACGCTGACGGGTGCGCTGCTCGTCCTGCTCATCGTGCTGTTTCTGGTGATCCCGATCATCATCGCGCTTGGTTATGCGGCGCGCGAGTTTCGGGAGTGGCTGTCATGGGCCATTCAGATCAATGCCGTAGGGGGACCGCCGCCCGACTGGTTAGACACTTTCCCCGTTATCGGAAGCTGGCTGGTCGAGCAATGGAACCAGCATATCGGGCGCCCAGGCGCGATCGGAGAGCTCGTTCAGGTGACGAGCGGTGCCAATATCGGCACGATCTATCGGGGCGTACTGACGGCAAGCTCCATGGCGCTGCATCTCGCGCTGGCGCTGATCTTCATGCTCATTACCCTGTTCGTGCTTTACCGCGACGGGGACAGGGTCGCGGCACAACTCGACATGATGGGGGAGCGGATCGTTCCCGGCAGATGGGAGCGGCTTTCGCGCATCATCCCGCGCACCATCTCCTCGACCGTGACGGGGATGACGCTCATTGCCATAGGGGAGGGCGTGATTCTCGGCGTGGCCTATTGGCTGGCGGGAGTGCCGTCCCCGGTCACCTTCGGCGTCATCACCGGCTTCATGGCATTGATACCGGGGGGGGCACCGCTCTCTTTCACGCTCATCTCCCTTTATCTGGTCGGCAGCGGTTCGGCCGGCGCAGGCGCGGCCCTGTTCATATGGGGTTGCGTCGAGCTGTTCATCGTGGACAAGACCATCCGGCCCGTGCTGGTGGGGGGGCCGGTGAAACTGCCGTTCCTGCCCACGTTCTTTGGCCTCATCGGTGGGGTAAAGACGCTCGGCATCGTCGGGCTGTTCGTGGGGCCGGTACTTATGGCGCTGCTCGTTTCCATCTGGCGAGAGTGGGCGCGGGAGATTGCGGCCCATCCTCTGCCTCAGAGCGGGGCACCGCAGGCTCCTTCCCGCCAGCATCCGCCTGACTGAACTTCCCTCCGTTTCCTGCTAAGAAATAATGCGGTCGTGCTGCAGTGCGGCATTACCGCATATTTTTTTATCACTTCGCGGCAGTCGCATCATGTTGTGAGAGGGAAACAAATATTTTCATGCTAAATTTTAAAAGATTTCTTTCTTTTAGAGAGACTTGTGTCACCATCTCCCTCGGGCGCCACGATGGCCCATGTGGAAGTTCTAAAATTTTCCGGGGGAATACCATGTCTGTAAAATCTCTTGCTTTCGCGACCGTTGCTGCGGTCGCTCTTTCGGCTGGCGCTGCGCTTGCAGCGCCCATTTATGCGACCGGCGTGACTTGGACGCCCGGCTTCGGCGATCTGAAGCCTTATCGGAGCAATCCTGATAATGCGCTTGGGACGCCCGATGGAAAATTCCTGTCGCTCGGCTACGGCGGCTTTGCCGACTTCACCTTCGGCAAAAGCTTCACCGGGCCGGGCGCGGTTATTGAGGTGACCTGGCTGCCGCGCGACACCTATCTCGAAACCGCGGAAGTGTGGGGCGGCGCGGCCGGCAGCTTCACCAAGATTGCTGAAATCACCAATTCCATGGAGACTATCGCCCTGTCGTTCAGCGGTATCTTCGATACCCTGCGCATCATCGACACGTCGCCGGTCATTCTCGGCCGCGGCCGCGACGGCTTCGATATCGACTCCGTCTCCGTATCTCCCGTGCCGCTTCCGGCTGCCGGCGTCCTCCTCGCTGGTGCGCTTGCTGGTGTGGCGGGCCTGCGCCGTGTGCGTCGCAAAGACGCCTGATCGGACTGACTTCTATAAAAAAGGCGGTGCCTCGGCGCCGCCTTTTTCTTTGCTTGCGGGGCTACGCATTTCCCGACATGTCGATTCTGTGGGGGGCCGGGCCGAAAGGATTGCATGAGGTTTCTAGTACTGCGCTGCCTTGCCGCGATTCCGACGCTATTCGCCGTTCTCTGCCTCGGCTTCATGCTGACCCGTCTGTTGCCGGGCGATCCTGCGGCTTTGTATGCAAGCCAGCCGGGGATGACGGAGGCGGAAACACGGGCCCTGCGGGCTGAACTCGCTCTTGATAAGCCACTGCCAGAGCAGTTCGGAGCCTATGTCACGGGACTGGCACGGGGGGATCTCGGCTATTCTCGCGCGACGGGCCGACCCGTTGCGGAGGAGATAGCGCGCCGCCTTCCTGCCTCGCTGGAGCTTGCCCTTTGCGCCCTTTTCCTGGCGCTGTCCTTTGGGGTGACTCTCGGAATCGCGGGCGCGCTCCGGCCTGAAAGCGGTATCGACAGGATCGGAAGCCTGCTGTCGGCGGTTTGTCTCAGCCTTCCCACCTTCGTGACTGCGTTGTTTTTGTCACATCTTCTATATGATGCGTTGGGTTGGCTGCCGGAGCCGGTGGGCCGGTTGGACCCCTTCCTGTCATTCCCTGAAAGGATTACAGGTTTCCTTATAGTGGACAGTCTCGTTGCGGGAGACGGGCGGGCTCTGGCTTCTGGTATCGGTCATCTGGTGCTACCCGCGATGACAATGGCAATCTTCGCGCTCGGCCCCATCGCCCGGATCACCCGGACAGCGATGGGGGAGGCCCTGTCGGCGGATTATTTCAGGGCGGGGCGCGCGCGCGGACTGGGGGTAGGCCGACTGGTTGGGAGCTATGCGTTCCGGAATGCCCTGTTGCCGATCACCACGACGGCAGGACTGACCTTCGCCTATCTTTTCGGCGCGAATGTGGTGGTGGAAAAGGTGTTTGCCTGGCCGGGGCTGGGGAGCTTCGCGATGGACGCGCTCGTCGCGCTCGACTATGCGGCATTGCAGGGCTTTCTGCTTGCCGTCGCCGCGGTGCTGATTGCCGCCAACCTGCTTGTTGATCTGGCCCATGCTCTCATCGACCCGAGGACGGCCCATCGCTGACCGACTGCCTCTCCTGTTGCTGGGCGGCTTCGTTCTGCTGGCGCTCATCGGGTCTTGGATCACTCCCTTCGATCCGCTGGCGACCGATGCGGCGCGGGCGCTGTCGCCGCCCTCGGCGCGGAACTGGTTCGGCACGGATCATGTGGGGCGGGACGTGTTTTCACGGACCATCGCTGCCGCGCGAATCGATCTCGGGATCGCGGCGGCGGCGGTAGCGCTGGCGGCAATACCAGGCACGTTTCTGGGGGCTCTGGCGGGCTTCCACGGCGGCTGGGCCGATGCGCTTCTGGGGCGGGTAAGCGAGGTGATGCTGGCGGTCCCGCTCTTTCTTCTCGCCATGGCGGTCGCTGCGGTCATGGGGCCGTCGATGAGCAGCCTCATTCTTGCCACGGCTCTGGTGAACCTGCCCTTCTACATGCGCCTTTCCCGGACGGAGGCCGCACGGCGGCGTAGCGCACCCTATGTGGAGGCGGCCCGTATCGGCGGCTCTGGCGAGGGGCGGATCCTGCGCCTCCTCCTCCTGCCCGAGATCCTGCCGGTGGTGGCGGTGCAAAGCTCGGTGAACCTCGGCTGGGCCATGATGAACGCGGCGGGGCTGTCGTTCCTTGGCCTTGGCATCCGGCCACCCACGCCGGAATGGGGTCTCATGGTTGCGGAAGGCACGCGGTTCGTGGCCTCAGGCGCGTGGTGGGTGGCAGCGTTTCCGGGTCTCGCGCTGATGTTGGCGATTCTGGCCTGCAACCTCTCGGGGGATCTCCTCCGGAGCTGGCTTGCGGCGCGGGGGCGGACATGAGCCTGCTCGAGGTCGAGGATCTCGCCGTGGCGGTGGGCGGACGGACCGTGCTGGCGGGGGTGTCGCTCACGCTTGCGCCGGGCGAACGGCTGGCTCTCGTGGGGCCAAGTGGGTCGGGCAAGTCGATGCTCGCCGCCGCCATCGCGGGGCTGTTGCCGGCGCGAGCGGCGCAGATGGGCGGCACGATCCGGTTCGGCGGGCAGACGCTGGCGGCGCCGCCGGATTGGCAGCCCCTTCGCGGGCGGCGGATCGGCATGGTGTTTCAGGAGCCGCGTGGGTCGCTGAACCCGCTGCTTTCCATCCGGGATCAGGTGGCCGACGTGGTCGCCCGCCACCAGCCCCTCCGGCCGAAGGAGGTCGCGGTGCGGGTGGCGGGGTTACTGGAGGATGTGCGCTTTCCGCCGGGTCTGGCGGATGCCCTGCCGCATGAACTTTCCGGAGGATTGTGTCAGCGCGCGGCGGTGGCTGCAGCGCTGGCGGGCGATCCCGCGCTGTTCATCGCCGATGAGGCGACGACCGATCTCGACACCCCCACACAGGCGGGGATCCTGGACCTCATTGACGAGGCGGCTCGGGCACGCGGCATGGCCGTGATGCTCATAACCCATGATATCGCGGTCGCGGCAGGGCGGTCGGACCGGGTCGCCGCGCTGGAAGCTGGCCGGATCGTGGAAACGGGCACCACGCGGGCAATGCTCACCACGCCGCATTCCGCGCTGATGCGGGGGCTGGTCGCGGCGGCGCGGCCCCGGGTCGCGCCCGCTCCGCCCGCAATCGGGGGTGAGGTGCTGCGGGCAGAGGGGCTGGCGCGGCGCTTCCGGTTGGCGCGCGGGGGCTGGGGCGGGACGCATATCGCCGCAGTGGAGGGCGCTGATCTGGCGCTGCGCGCTGGGGAGGCGGTCGGCCTCATCGGGCCGTCGGGCTCAGGCAAGACCACCTTGGCCCGGATGATCTGCAGGCTGGAGCAGCCCGATGGCGGGAGGCTGCATCTCATGGGCGAGGATGCGCTGGCTGTCCCCCTTCGCCGTTTCGCGCACCACCCTCTGCGCGTCGCCGTGCAACTGGCGCTTCAGGATGCACAGGGCGCCCTCCCTCCGCGCTGGACGGCCCGGCGTGCGATAGATGATCCGCTGCGCCTGTTGCGGCCCGCGCTCGGCGAGGCCGAGCGAGAGGGGCGGCTGCAGGAGGCCGTCCGGCTTGCCGGCCTGCCGGAGGTGTTGCTGGACCGTCCGTCGCACACCCTTTCCGGCGGGGAGAGGGCGCGCGTCGGCCTGGCTCGCGCCCTTGCACCCGAACCTGCGATTCTTGTGCTCGATGAGCCGACCTCCGCGCTGGATGCGACGCTTCGGGGAGAGCTGCTGGAGCGGCTGGACGCGCTGCGCCGGCAGCGGGCTCTGGCACTCCTGTTCATCAGCCATGACCTTTCCGCCGTCGCGCGGCTGTGCGACAGGGCGCTGGTCATGGAGGCGGGCCGCGTGGTGGAGGTGGGGCCCGTGGCGCGCCTGCTCTCTCATCCGCAGGCGGACTGCACCCGTGCCCTGGTGGCGGCGATGCCGATCCTCGCCTCCGAGCAGGTTGCTGCAGGGGCTCAGAACTCTCCTTGCTCCGAAAACCGGGAAATCGGGCCGCTATGATGCCGGGATGTGTCGATTTCGGCTGGATTTCGCCAGATGCGAACCAATTCCGGCGGCCGCGAAATTCTCCTAGTCCCGCGACAAGGTGCGCAGCTCCAGCATCCGGTGGAAGATGAAGCTGTAGCCCTCCACATCCCGGCGCATCGCGACATCCAGTGTCGGGTGCCACAGCAGGATGATCGGCATGTCTTCCTTCACCATCTGGATCATACGGGCCACATCAGCCTCATAGGTTGCCCTGTCGGTTTCGAACCGCGCCTTTTCCACCAGCTCCGCGAATTCCGCATTCTGGTAGTTGCCGAAGTTCCACCGCGTGGTCCCGGTGTAGAAGATGCGGAAGAAATAGTCCGGGTCGCGCAGGAAGGCGATGGAGGCTTCAAAGTAGAAGGGGACCTTCTTCTCCTGCAACAGCGAGCCGAGCTGCCCTGAGGGCACCTTCTGGATGGTGACGCGGATACCGATCTTGCCGAGCGCGTCCTGCAGCAGCAGCGCTACGGGCTCCGCCACGCTCGCCTGCGAAAGATCGTAGGAGAAGGTCGTCTCGAACCCGTCCTCCAGCCCTGCCTCCTCCAGCAGTGCCTTTGCCCGCTCCGGGTCCGTCACCGTGCCGAGCGGCTGCGGGAAGGACAGGTCGCCCTCCGGCGCGGGGCCGAACAGCGGGGCCCCCCGGTTGAAGAGGGCGGTGCGGAACATCTCCTCATAGGGCAGGGCATGGGCGATGGCCTGCCGGACGCGCACATCGTCGAAGGGAGCGATGCCGCCGTTCATGCCGATGAACTGGAAGGCGGCAGTAGGCATGCCCGCAACCTTCAGCTCCGGCTCCTCCTGAAGGCGGGCCACGTCGGGGGCGGGGATGTCCTGCACGATATCCGCATCCCCCTTGCGGAGCGCGGCGAGGCGGGTCTCGGGCTGTGGCACCGTCTGCCACAGCACGCGGCGGATTCCGGGGAGCGGGCCGCTTTTCCAGCCCTCGAAACGCTCGAAAAGCACGCGTTCGCCCAGAGCGGAATCCGCGACGCGGAAGGCGCCGCCCCCCGCCGGGTTCATGCGCAGCCATTCGGAGGCGAAGGGATCGGCCTCCGTCGCGTGCTGCCGGGCGAGGGCGGAGTTGACGATGATCGGATAGGTGAGGGCGAGGTTCGGCAGCGCCAGCCGGTCCGGCTGCGGCAGGTCGATGCGGAAGGTGTGGCTGTCCACCACCACGAATTGCGCGGGATCGGTCAGGGAGCCGGTGGCGAATTGCGACCTTCCGATCGGGCTGGCCAGAACGCGGTCGAGCGAGAATTTCACATCCTCGGCGGTGACGGGCGCTCCGTCGTGGAAGGTGGCGTCGGGCCGTAGCCGGAACAGGATCTGCCGCCCGTCTGCGGACACCTCGTAGCTTTCCGCCAGTTCGGGCCGGATGTCGTAATAGTCGAAGCTCGCGAAACCGTCGGGCTGCGGCTTGTAACCGAAGGTCAGCAGCCGGTCATAGACGTTCCAGGTGATCTGTAGCGCGTTCCGGTTCACCCCGGGGGAAAAGCTGTCGAAGGCATTGGGTGCACCTTCGGACAGGACGCGGAGATCCTGCCCGCGGTCCTGCGTCATAGCCCATTTGGCGGGCAGAACGGCAGCACCCGTTCCCATGGCGAGCGTGGCAAGGAAATGGCGTCGGTCCATGTATCTTTCCTCGGATGGACAGCCCGGCCCGGGCATTGTCGAGCTGCTGCTCGATTTCGTCTGCGATGTCGTCAGATTTCGGTCGCGAGGACCAGTTCAGCTAGAAGGTCGGGCGTCCTGGCCCCCTCGATGTTGGGGATCGGGAAAGTTCTTGCATTTGGAAAGCTCCGGAACGCGAGGGGGGCTCTCCCGGCCATTCGCGCGCCTTCGTTTCGCCGAAGCCTCTGGCGGGGGAGAAGCGGAACCCGGCATGAAAGCCGGATATGAAAAAGGCGCGGGGATGACCCAGCGCCTTTCGCGTTTCGCCGTCAGCGGCTGAACTTCTTGTACTTGACACGCTTCGGCTCCGCCGCGTCCGGGCCGAGGCGGCGGACCTTGTCTGCCTCGTAATCCTCGAAGTTGCCCTCGAAGAATTCCACGTGAGCATCCCCCTCGAAAGCGAGGATATGGGTGCAGAGCCGGTCGAGGAAGAAGCGGTCGTGGCTGATGATGACGGCGCAGCCCGCGAATTCCTCGATCGCCGCCTCCAGCGCCTGAAGCGTCTCCACGTCCAGATCGTTGGTCGGTTCGTCGAGCAGCAGCAGGTTGCCACCGGATTTCAGCAGCTTCGCCATATGGACGCGGTTGCGTTCGCCACCCGAGAGCAGTCCCACCTTCTTCTGCTGGTCCGCGCCCTTGAAGTTGAAGGCGCCGACATAGTTCCGGCTGCTGATCGTCGCGTCGCCCAGATGGATCAGCTCGGCCCCACCGGAGATCTCCTCCCAAACGTTCTTCTCGGGGTCGAGCGCGTCGCGGGACTGGTCCACATAGGACATCTTCACGGTGTCGCCTATGGTGACGGTGCCCTCGTCCGGGGACTCGTTGCCCGTCAGCATCTTGAACAGCGTGGATTTCCCCGCGCCGTTCGGGCCAATCACACCAATGATGCCACCCGGCGGCAGGGTGAAGGACAGGTTCTCGATGAGGAGCTTGTCGCCCATCGCCTTCTTCAGCCCCTCGACCTCGATCACCTTGCCGCCCAGACGCGGGCCGTTCGGGATGACGATCTGGGCCTTGCCCACCCGGTCCTTGACCGATTCCTCCACCAGCTTGTCATAGGCGGAGATACGGGCCTTGGATTTTGCCTGACGCGCCTTGGCGCCCGCGCGGATCCACTCCAGTTCCTTCTCCAGAACCTTCTGCTTGGCCTTGTCCTCCCGGGCCTCCTGCTCCATCCGCTTGGCCTTCTGCTCAAGCCAGTTGGAGTAGTTGCCCTCGTAGGGAATGCCGCGCCCGCGCTCCAGCTCCAGAATCCAGGAGGTGATATCGTCCAGGAAGTAGCGGTCGTGGGTCACGCAGAGGATCGTGCCCTTGTATTCGATCAGGTGCTTCTGCAGCCAGGCGATGGTTTCCGCATCGAGGTGGTTGGTCGGTTCGTCCAGCAGCAACATGTCGGGGGCTTCAAGCAGCAGCTTGCACAGCGCGACGCGCCGCCGCTCCCCGCCCGAGAGGGTGCTGACATCGGCATCGTCCGGCGGGCAGCGCAGCGCTTCCATCGCCACATCCACCTGGCTGTCCAGATCCCAGAGGTTCTGGCTGTCGATGAGGTCCTGCAGCTCCGCCATCTCCTCCGCCGTCTCGTCGGAGTAGTTCATGGCGAGGTCGTTGTAGCGGTCGAGGATGGCCTGTTTGGATTTCACGCCTTCCATCACGTTGCCGCGGACGTTCAGCTGCTCGTCAAGCTGCGGCTCCTGCGGGAGATAGCCCACGCGCGCGCCCTTGGCGGCCCAGGCCTCTCCGGTGAAGTCCTTGTCGATCCCAGCCATGACGCGCAGCAGCGATGACTTCCCCGCGCCGTTCACGCCGACCACGCCGATCTTGACCCCCGGCAGGAAGTTCAGGCGGATATTCTCGAAGACCTTCTTGCCACCCGGATAGGCCTTGGAGACGCCATCCATGTGATACACATACTGGTATGAAGCCATTTCCGTTCCCTTCGTGGCGCTTTGCCCCCCATCTAGGGGAGAAGCGGGCAAAGGACAATCGCGGAGCAGGGGCGGAACGCGGGGAAACCGCTGCCGCACGGGATGAAAACCGAAACGATCGCCCGCCGGTGCGGGCCGACTGTCGCCATCGGGGCGCATGTGTCGGCCATGTGACGCCGCTTGTGGATTGTGCGGGAGAAGGCTGCTAGGAGGCGATGCGTCCAGCGGAGACCTCCGTTTGTCCATGTATGGCTTTCCCCATGCCCGCCCAGGGCAGAAGATCGGCTTGCTCGGTGGTTCCTTCGACCCGCCGCACGCGGGTCATGTCCATATCACTCTGGAGGCGCTGAAGCGGTTCCGGCTGGACAAGGTGTGGTGGCTGGTCTCCCCCGGCAATCCGCTGAAGCGGGAAGGGCCGGCCCCGCTGCATCGGCGCATGGAGGAGGCGGGGCGCGTCATGCACCATCCCCGCGTCGTTGTCACCGATATCGAGGCGCGGCTCGGCACCCGCTATACGGCGGAGACGCTGAAGCGGATGCAGGCGATCTATCCCGGCGTGGATTTCGTCTGGCTGATGGGGGCCGACAATCTCGCCACCTTTCACCGCTGGGAAAACTGGCGCTGGATCATGGAGCATGTTCCGATCGGGGTCTTTGCGCGGCCCGGCAGCGGAATCGCGGCGCGCACCTCACGGGCGGCCAACCGCTACGCGGGGTTCCGCATTCCGCCCTCGGAAGCCGGGCGTCTGGCGCGGACCCATCCGCCCGCATGGTGTTTCCTCGACATTCCGATGCGGCCGATCTCCTCGTCACAGATTCGTGCGCGCGGGGAGTGGCGGCGGTGAGAGGAGCTTGCGGGATGCACGGCGCTGCATTTAACTCCCGCGGATGAACCGTTCTCCGTCTCTCAGCCGCCGTTCCCTGCTGGCGCTTCTGCTCGCCGCTCCCGCCGGGGCGGCCTGTGCCCGCGCGCCGGATACGGCGGCCCGCCCGCCGTCACGGCCGGGGCCTGACGATCTCGACGCGCTGCTGGCCCGCGCGCGGTTGGGGGCCGAGGTCTCTTTCCTGCTGGTCGATCCGGCGACGGGGGAGGTGCTGGACGCCCGCGACCCGAACGCCTCCCTTCCGCCTGCGAGTGTGGCCAAGACGATCACGACGCTTTACGCATGGGAGACGCTTGGCTCCGCTCATCGTTTCACCACGCGTCTGCTCGTCACCGGGCCGATTCGCGACGGGGTGGTGCAGGGCGACCTCATCCTCGCCGGGGGCGGGGATCCCATGCTCTCCAGCGATGATCTGGGAGATATGGCGGAGGCGCTGCGCCAGCAGGGTGTTCGCGGGGTGAAGGGCAGGTTCCTCACCTGGGCGGGTGCGCTGCCCTATATGGAGCAGATCGACCCGGCCCAGCCCGCGCATGTCGGCTACAATCCCGCCGTTTCGGGGCTCGATCTGAACTTCAATCGTGTCCAGTTCTTCTGGCAGCGGCAGGGTGGCGGCATCACCACCCGGATGGAGGCCACGGGAGACCGCTTCCGCCCGGAGGTCAGGATGGCCCGGATGCGTCTGGACGACCGCGACACACCGCTGTTCACGTTCAGCGGCGGCAAGGGCACGGACGACTGGACGGTCGCGGCACGCGCGCTGAACGCGAAGGGAAGCCGGTGGCTGCCTGTCCGCTCCTCCGCCGCCTATGCGGGCGAGGCATTTCGCGCGCTGGCCGCGCAAAGGGGCATCACGCTCGGTCCGCCCACCCCTCTCGCAGGTGTGGCCAAGGGCACGGCGCTCGTCACGCATTCGAGCGACGATCTCGCCGCCGTCGCTGCCGACATGCTCAAATTCTCCAACAACCTGACGGCGGAGACTCTTGGTCTGACCACCACGCTGGCGCGCGGGGGAAGGGCCGGCTCGCTCGCCAGCTCCGCAAGCGAGATGTCGGCCTGGGCGGCGGCCCGGTTCGGCGCCGCGGGGATAGACCTGGTGGATCACTCGGGCCTGGGCGGAGAGTCGCGCGTGACGGCGGCTGCCATGGTCCGGGTGCTCTCGGGTGGCGGCGTGCTGCCGACGCTGCTGCGCCGCTACGACCTGCCGGCGGGCTTCGGCCGCGGGACGCAGCCGGTGGAGGTGCGGGCCAAGACCGGGACGCTGAACTTCGCCTCCGGTCTTGCGGGCTATATCCTGACACCGGGCCGGCCGCTGGTCTTTGCGATGTTCATGGGGGATCTTGACCGCCGCCGCGCCCTCTCCCGGCAGGAGCGGGAAAATCCGCCGGGCGCGCTGGAATGGACCTCCCGCGCCCGCCGGTTTCAGCAGGAACTGCTCGCCCGCTGGATCGCGGTCAGCACCTGAACCGCTCTGTCAGAGGTGCCGGTAGCGCGCGCGCGCCCCGTATTCGATGGCAGCGGCATGGAGCCGGTCGATATCCAGCTCGTGGCGCATCTCCTGCAGCAGCCGCAGTTCCGTCTGCCGCGTGGCGCCGTCGGTCGCGGCCACATCGCAGGCGAGCGCATAGGCCGTCTCGCGCAGGCGCTCGGGCAGGAAGCGGCGGATCAGGCCGAAGAACGCGTCCAGCCCGTCCTCCTCCTCGAACAGGTCGAGCACCAGGCCGGAAACGAAGCCGATGCGGTCCGGGTCGTAATTCGCGAACACCGGTAGATGGCCCACGATATCCTCGATGGCCAGCAGTTCCGATGTCGGCATCTGCTGATCGGAGGCGGAGACGGCGACCATGACCGCGACGAGGCAGTCCTGTGGTGTCATTCCGGCGTCGTTCTCGGTCTTGGTAGCCACGGAGGTGCCTTCCTCGATTCGGGTTTCGCACTGCTTAGAGAGACGGCTTCTGTCCGGCAAGAGGCGGAGGCGCAACGCCAAGGGGTGCTTGACCGGAGCGCGGTGACGCGACATTAGGGTCTTTCCCCTGCGGGAAAGCCTGCGGGGCAGCATTTGACCCAGGCGCCTGCGCCGCGATTCGGGCGACCGCCCGCGTGGCCATGGCACCACCCTTCTGTCCGAAAGGAACGATCCCATGAGCGCCCTCAGAGACGCCGCGATGACCTCAAAGGCCTGGCCCTTCGAAGAGGCCCGCCGCCTGCTGAAGCGTTATGAGAAGGCGCCGCCGGAAAAGGGCTACGTGCTGTTCGAGACGGGCTACGGCCCCTCCGGCCTGCCGCATATCGGCACCTTCGGAGAGGTCGCACGGACCACCATGATCCGCCGGGCCTTCGAGGTGATCTCCGACATTCCGACGCGGCTCATCTGCTTTTCGGACGACATGGACGGCATGCGCAAGGTGCCCGAGAATGTGCCCAACCGGGAGATGCTCCAGCGCAACCTTCAGCGCCCCCTGACAGAGGTGCCCGACCCGTTCGAGGAGTTTCCTTCCTTCGGCGCTCATAACAATGCGATGCTGCGCCGGTTTCTCGACACCTTCGGGTTCGAATATGAGTTCATTTCGGCCACCGAATTCTACAAATCGGGGCAATTCGACGCGACGCTCCTGCGTGCGGTGGAGCGTTACGATGCCTTGATGAAGGTCATGCTGGCCAGCCTGCGGGAAGAACGCCAGCAGACCTATTCCATCTTCCTGCCGATCAGTCCCAAGACGGGCCGCGTGCTCTACGTGCCACTGAAGGAGGTGAACGCCAAGGACGGCACCATCACCTTCGACGACGAGGACGGCGAGGAGATGACCCTGCCCGTCACGGGGGGCAATGTGAAGCTGCAGTGGAAGCCGGACTTCGGCGCCCGCTGGGCCGCCTTGGGCGTGGACTTCGAGATGTATGGCAAAGACCACTCCACCAACACGCCGATCTATGATTCGATCTGCGAGATTCTCGGCGGTCGCAAGCCGGAACATTTCACCTATGAACTGTTTCTCGACATCAATGGCGAGAAAATCTCCAAATCCAAGGGCAACGGCCTGACCATCGACGAATGGCTGACCTACGCCTCGACGGAGAGCCTCAGCTATTTCATGTATCAGAAGCCGAAAACGGCGAAGCGGATGTCCTTCGATGTGATCCCGAAGGCGATGGACGAATATCACCAGCAGCTGCGCGCCTATCCGGGGCAGGATGTGGCCAAGCAGGTGGACAACCCCGTCTGGCACATTCACGGCGGCACCCCGCCCGAAAGCCATATGTTGGTTTCCTATTCGATGCTGCTGAACCTCGCCTCCGTGGCCGGGGCAAGCGACAAGTCCGGGCTGTGGGGGTTCATCCGCCGCTACGCGCCGGACGCCACGCCGGAAAAGAACCCTGATCTGGACGCGGCGGCGGAATATGCCGTGCGCTATTTCCGCGACTTCGTGAAGCCGACGCTGGTTTTCCGCCGCGCCGAAGGCAAGGAAGTTGCCGCGCTGGAAGATCTGCGCCGCCGTCTCTCGACTTGGGAGAGCGGTCAGGATGCGGAAGCGTTGCAGACCATGGTCTTTGCGGTGGGCACCGAACACGGGTTCGAGCCGTTGCGGAGCTGGTTCTCCACGCTCTACGAAGTGCTGCTGGGACAAGGTCAGGGCCCGCGCTTCGGCGGGTTCATAGCGCTCTATGGCATCCATGAGACGATCGCCCTGATCGACAGGGCGCTGGCGGGCGAACTGGCCGCCTGATCACCTCAGGTCTTCGGCCGTCAGCCGGAAGGCACGGCCGAAGCCACCATTGAGCGAGGCGCCCGTCGGGGTGAACACCACGAAGCGGAAATCCGGCAGATCGACATAGAGCGTCGACTTGGGGCGCAATGCCATCCAATGCGCCCGGAGGGCCTCGTGCTCCGCAGCCCCGCGGGCGATGAACCGGGCGGTGGCGGAGAGTGAGAGGCGCGGATGGGTAAGCGGGTCACCCTTCTGCCCCGGCTCGCCGATGAGCAGGCCAGCGCGCGGGTCAGCCGCCAAGGCGCGCGTATGGAGAGCCAGACCGGAGACGAGGCTTACCGGCAGGCCCTCAGGCGTGGTGGCGAGCGCGACCCGGCTCACCTGCGGACCTTCCTCCGTCACCACGGCGAGCGCGGCGAACCGCGCCGCGTCCATCAGGCCGCGCGCCAGCGCGCGTGCGTCGTCATCGGTGGGGCGCAGGACATCCTTCGCTTCGACCATATCGTTTCCCTCTCGCCGGGCCCGTTCTCGCATGGGGCGTTCGCCTGTCTGGGCTTGCCGGTGGGCTGGCGCGACTCGTGTCGTTATCCGCGCGCTCCCGCTTCTGCGCAAGTCGCCGCGCTTCGGTTTTCTGCGGGACAGCGGCATCCGGCGGAAATGAACATTCATAATACTGAATTGATGTGGAAAATTCATGCCGCGATGCAGAGGATTTACAGAAATCCGTTTTCATCGTGAAGAAATTTACAGAATTTTCGCGCTATAAAAAGGGTTTACGCGTTCGTTTACTTGGGATTACACTCCTGTGATTGGCGAGGTCCGGAGGGGCTGGCGAAAGCCGGTGGACGCGCGAGCCTGAGGAGGAACAATGTCGGCTCAGACAAAGGCGCAGCATGCGCAGGAATCGGAGACTCATGTCCCGTCGGCGGATTTCGTGGCGCAATCCCATGTGACCCCCGAGAAATATGAGGAACTTTATCGCGAGTCCATCGAAGATCCCGATGCCTTCTGGGGTCGGGAGGGCAAGCGGATCGACTGGATCGAGCCCTATACCAAGGTGAAGAACACCGACTTCACCTTCGGTAAGGTGTCTATCAAGTGGTATGAAGACGGGGTGCTCAACGCCTCTGTCAACTGCATCGACCGGCATCTCGCTACGCGCGGTCACCAGACGGCGATCATCTGGGAGCCGGACGATCCGAACCAGCCCGCGCTGCACATCACCTACAAGGAACTGTCCGAAAAGGTGAACCGCTTCGCCAACGTGCTGCTGAGCCAGGGCGTGATGCGGGGCGACCGCGTGGTCATCTACCTGCCGATGATCCCGGAGGCCGCCTATGCGATGCTCGCCTGCGCGCGGATCGGGGCGGTGCATTCGGTGGTTTTCGCCGGCTTTTCTCCGGACGCTCTTGCCAACCGGATCAACGATTCCGGCGCGAAGGTGGTCATCACCGCCGATACCGCCCCCCGCGGCGGCAAGCGGACGAACCTGAAATCCAACGCCGACATGGCGCTGCTCCATTGCTCCGACCGGGTGCGCTGCATGGTCGTCAAGCATACGGGCGATCAGACGACATGGATGGACGGCCGGGACGTGGACGTGAAGGCGCTGATGGAACACGCCAGCCCCGACTGCCCGCCGCGGCCGATGGGGGCGGAGGATCCTCTGTTCATCCTCTATACCTCCGGTTCCACGGGCAAGCCGAAGGGTGTCGTGCACACCACGGGCGGCTATCTCGTCTATGCGGCGATCACCCATGAGGTGACCTTCGACTATCACGAGGGGGACGTGTTCTGGTGCACGGCCGATGTAGGCTGGGTCACCGGGCACAGCTACATCCTCTACGGACCGCTTGCCAATGGCGCGACCACGGTGATGTTCGAGGGCGTTCCCACCTATCCCGATGCGGGGCGCTTCTGGGCCGTCTGCGAAAAGCACAAGGTAAGCCAGTTCTATACCGCGCCGACGGCGATCCGCGCGCTGATGGGGCAGGGGCCGGAATGGGTGGAGAAATACGATCTCTCCTCTCTCAAGTTGCTTGGCACTGTTGGCGAGCCCATCAACCCGGAGGCTTGGCACTGGTACGACAAGCACGTGGGCAAGGGCGCGCTTCCCATCGTCGATACCTGGTGGCAGACGGAAACCGGCGGCCATCTCATCACCCCGATCCCCGGGGCGATCCCGACGAAGCCCGGTTCCGCGACCAAACCGTTCTTCGGCGTGAAGGCGGTGGTGCTGGAGCCTGAAAGCGGCAAGGAAATCGACCGGGTGGAGTGTGAGGGCGTGCTTTGCATCGCCGACAGCTGGCCCGGACAGATGCGCACCGTCTATGGTGATCACGAGCGGTTCCAGGAGACGTATTTCCAGCAATACAAAGGCTATTATTTCTCGGGCGACGGTTGCCGGAGGGATGCCGACGGTTATTACTGGGTCACGGGCCGGGTGGATGACGTTCTCAATGTCTCCGGTCACCGCATGGGCACGGCGGAGGTCGAAAGTGCGCTCGTCGCGCATCCCGACGTCGCAGAAGCCGCCGTGGTCGGCTACCCGCATGAGATCAAGGGGCAGGGCATCTATGCCTATGTCACCCTGATGAACGGGGTCGAGGCGACGGATGACCTGCGCAAGAAGCTCATTCAGTTCGTGCGCACCGAAATCGGCCCGATCGCCAGCCCCGACGTGATCCAGTGGTCACCCGGCCTTCCCAAGACGCGCTCGGGCAAGATCATGCGCCGCATTCTCCGCAAGATCGCCGAGAACGACACCGGAAGCCTCGGAGACACCTCCACCCTTGCCGATCCGGGGGTGGTGGACGACCTCATTGCCAACCGCGCCAACAAGGGATGACCGTGGACACCGCGCCACGCCCCGTTGCCCCGCCCGTCCTCATCCTGCTGGGGCCTCCCGGTGCGGGGAAGGGAACACAGGCCCGGATGCTGGAGGAGCGTTTCGGCCTCGTCCAGCTTTCCACGGGCGACATGCTGCGCGCCGCGGTCGCCGCGGGGACGGAGGCAGGCCGCGCCGCGCAGGCGGTGATGGAAGCGGGCGGCCTCGTTTCCGACGAGATCGTCCTCTCCGTGCTGAACGAACGCCTCTCGGCGCCGGATGTGACGCGGGGGGTCATCCTCGACGGCTTCCCCCGGACGGAGGGGCAGGCCGCTGCGCTGGATGCGCTGCTGGCGGAGCGGGGGCAGCGGATCGACGCCGTGGTGGCGCTCGATGTCGATGACGCCGCGATGGTGGAGCGCGTCGCGGGACGCTACACCTGCGCCGGTTGCGGCGAAGGCTATCATGACAGCTTCAAGACCCCGGCCGTGGCCGGGACTTGCGACAAATGCGGCAGCGGAGATTTCAAGCGCCGCGCCGACGACCGTGCCGAAACCGTGGCCGCGCGGCTTGCCGCCTACCACGCGCAGACGGCACCGCTGATCGCCTATTACGACCGCCGGGACGTGCTTGAGCACATCGACGCGATGGCCCAGATCGGGGATGTCGCGGAGAGCCTCGTCGGCATCGTGGAGCGCGTATCGGCCTGACGGGAAGGCCTTCGGCCCGGAGGAGGGGCCGGAGGGTGGCGGTTTCGCCGGCAACCTGATGAGCAAGAAGGGACAGGGATCTCCCCGTCGCGGCAGCGCCGCGATGGTCTGGGGACGCATGTCTCCGATGAATTCTGCATGCCACGGAGGAGGATACAGATGGCGATGGCAGATACCACGGTGCGCGAGCGCGCCCGTCCCATGACGCGGGAGGAGAAGAAGGTCATTCTGGCTTCTTCCGCCGGGACGATCTTCGAATGGTACGACTTCTATCTTTACGGGTCGCTGGCGGCGATCATCGGGGCACAGTTCTTTTCCGCCTTCCCGGAGGCGACGCGGAACGTGTTCGCGCTGCTGGCCTTTGCGGCGGGCTTCATCGTGCGACCTTTCGGGGCGCTGGTCTTCGGCTCGCTCGGAGACATGATCGGGCGGAAATACACCTTCCTGATGACGATCCTCATCATGGGGATTTCGACCTTCATCGTGGGGATCTTGCCGGGCTATGAGTCGATCGGCGCGGCTGCACCGATCATCCTCATTGCGCTTCGCATGCTTCAGGGTCTCGCGCTTGGCGGCGAATATGGGGGGGCGGCCGTCTATGTGGCCGAACACGCGCCGCAGGGGCGCAGGGGCTTCTACACGAGCTGGATTCAGACGACCGCGACGCTTGGCCTGCTGCTGTCGCTGATCGTGATCCTGATCACCCAGAGCATCGTGAACAACAACTTCGCCACCGTGCCGCAAGTGATGAACGGCCAGCCCGTCCTGAACGCCGACGGCGTGCAGGTCATGCTCGACCCGTTCCGGGCCTGGGGCTGGCGGGTCCCGTTCCTTGCCTCCATCCTGCTGTTGGGCATCTCGCTCTATATCCGGCTCCAGATGGAAGAAAGCCCGGCCTTCAAGAAGATGAAGGAGGAAGGCCGCGCCTCCAAGGCCCCGATGCGCGAGGCTTTCGGCAACTGGAAGAACGGCAAGGTCGCGCTGATCGCGCTGCTGGGGCTGACGGCGGGTCAGGCGGTTGTGTGGTATTCGGGACAGTTCTACGCCCTGTTCTTCATCAACAACGTGGTCAAGGTGGATACCTTCACCTCCAACGTGCTGGTGGCCTGGTCTCTGATCCTGGGCACCGCGGGCTTCGTGTTCTTCGGGTCGCTCTCCGACCGTATCGGGCGCAAGCCGATTATCCTGGGCGGCTGCCTGATCGCGGCGATCACCTATTTCCCGGTATTTGAATACCTCACCAAGACTGCGAACCCGGCGCTCTACGCAGCTCAGGAAACACCCGTCACGGTGACGGCGGCGCCCAATGACTGCTCGTTCCAGTTCAACCCGACGGGCACCGCCAAGTTCACCTCGTCCTGCGACGTGGCAAAGGCGATGCTGGCGAAGAACTCCGTCAACTACTCGACGGTGGATGCGCCGGCCAACACGCTTGCCACGGTGGATATCGGCGGGACGGTGATCGCGTCGTATGACGCCTCCGCACCGGATGCGGCGGAACAGAAGAAGGCGTTCGAGACGGCGGTGAATACTGCGCTGCGCGGCGTGGGTTATCCGCTGACGGCCGCAGAGAACACGACTGTCGCAAAGGCTGCGCATTTCTTCGACATCTTTACGGCGCAGAAGCTCACGCTCGTGCTTATCCTGACCTACCTCATCCTGCTGGTGACGATGGTCTATGGCCCGATCGCGGCGGCGCTGGTCGAACTCTTTCCGACACGCATCCGTTATTCCGGCATGTCGCTGCCGTATCACATTGGTAACGGCTGGTTCGGGGGCTTGCTGCCGGCGACGGCATTCGCGATCAGCGCCCAGAGCGGAAACATCTACTCCGGCCTGTGGTATGCCATCGTCGTGGCGCTGATGACGGTGGTGATCGGGGCGATCTTCGTGCCGAACACGCACAAGCGGGATATCTTCTCGGACCGCGACTACCAGTAGGGTCCGCCAGTTCGGAAGGAAGGCGCGGCGGCTCCGGTCGCCGCGCCTTTTCGTTCAGACGAAGGGATCCTGCGGATATTCCACTCCGGTGAGGTAGAGCCCCTGCGGCGGAGAGACCGGCCCGCAGGCGGCCCTGTCCCGCGCTTCCAGCGCGCGCGTCACGTCCTCCGGCGTCCAGCCACCCGCCCCCACCCGTTCCAGCGTGCCCACCATGGAACGGACCTGATTGTGCAGGAAACTCCTTGCGCGAAGATGGAACCGGTATTCCGTGCCGCCGGGATAAGGCAGCACTTCCAGATCGAACTGGTCCAGCGTCTTGACGGGGGAGTTCGCCTGGCAGAGCGTGGAGCGGAAGGTGGTGAAGTCGTGGCGTCCGACCAGACGCGCCGCGCCAGCCCGCATCGCCTCTGCATCCAGCGTCTGCCGAACCTGCCAGACCAGCCCCGCGTCATGGGTGACGGGTGCTCGTCGCGAGACTAGGCGGAAGGTATAGCGCCGCTCCAGCGCGGAGAAACGGGCATGGAAATCCCCGGCGACCTCCGCGACGGCCACCACTGCCACGGGAGCAGGCTTCAGGTGATGGTTCAGCGCCTCCATCAGCCGGAACGGCTGCCACGCGCGTGCAAGGTCGCAATGGGCCACCTGGCCTGTGGCATGAACACCGGAATCCGTCCGCCCCGCCGCGCCGATGCCCGGCGCCTCCGCCTCCAGCCGGCGGAGAGCGGTTTCCACCGCCTGCTGCACCGACGGTTGGCCGGACTGGCGCTGCCACCCGGCGAAAGGCGCGCCATCATATTCGATTTTCAGAGCATAGCGTGGCATGGCCGCCATGTGAGCCCAAGCGGCGCGTTTCGCAAGCCCTACACAGCGCCCCGATCCGGCCCTATGTTTGCAGAACACGCGAAAGGGAGCGGCAGTTGGTTCTTGGCAGGATTGCGGATGGCGTCTCGCGGAGCGTCGAAACCCTGGGCGCGACCGTGTCGGAGGCGTTTTTCGAACCCGTGATCCGTCTGGGCGTCACTGGGCTCGCGCGTTCGGGCAAGACGGTGTTCATTACCTCGCTGGTGGCGAACCTGATGGATCGCGGGCGGATGCCGCAATTCTCCCCCGCCGCTTCGGGAGCGATCAAGGCCGCATGGCTTCAGCCACAGCCGGATGACACGCTCCCGCGGTTCGACTATGAATCGCATCTTGCCGCGCTGAGCGGTGACAATCCGCGCTGGCCGGAGTCGACGCGCTCCATCTCCCAGCTCCGCCTGTCCTTCCGGGTGCAGCCCACGGGTTTGCTGGGCGCGGTGTCAGGGCCCCGAACGGTGCATCTGGACATCGTGGATTACCCCGGCGAATGGCTGCTGGACCTTGGGTTGATGGAAAAGACCTATGCCGACTGGTCTGCGGAAACCCTGCGGCGGCTGGAGACGCGGGAGGAGGGTCACGCCTTCCTTGCTCTCCTTGATGACACCGACGCAGACGGGAAGTTCGATGAGCCAAGGATAAAGGTGCTGGCCGAAGCCTTCACCGCCTATCTCCATGCCGCACGGGAGGCGGGCTTTTCCGACTGCACGCCGGGCCGCTTCCTGCTGCCGGGAGAGATGGCCGGCTCCCCGGTGCTGACATTCGCCCCCCTCCGCCCACCGGAGAAGCACGCGCGGGGCAGCCTGTGGCGCGAATGCGAACGCCGGTTCGATGCCTATAAGCGGGAGGTGGTGAAGCCCTTCTTCCGCGACCATTTCGCCCGCATCGACCGGCAGGTGGTGCTGGTCGATGCGCTCGGCGCGATTCATTCCGGCCCGCCCGCGGTGGAGGATCTGCGGCAGGCGCTGGCCGACATCCTCGGCGCTTTCCGGCCCGGACGGAACCGCTGGCTCACCTCCCTGCTGGGCGGCAGGCGGGTGGAGCGGATCCTGTTCGCCGCCACAAAGGCGGACCACCTTCACCATTCCCAGCACCCGAGGCTCACCGCCATCATGGAGGCTCTGGTGCGGGAGGCACGGGACCGGGCAGATTTCTCCGGCGCCCGGACCGCGGCCATGTCCATCGCTTCCATCCGCGCGACGGTGGAGGAGCAGATCGACTGGCGCGGCCAGATGCTGGACGCCGTGCGGGGAACGCTGCTCGGCTCCGGGCGGCAGGCGGCCTATTATCCGGGTGAGCTGCCAGACGACCCCGCCCGGTTGCTGTCCCCCGCACGGGAGGGGGTGAAGAAATGGCTGGATGCGGATTACGAGATCATGAACTTCGCGCCCCCCAAGCTGCATCTGCGCCCCGGTGAAGGGCCGCCCCATATCCGCCTTGACCGCGCGGCGGAGTTCCTGATCGGAGACCGGCTGTGAGCGAGACCCCGCGCAAGGGCGTGCTGATCGAATATGCCGACGATGACCGGCCGGAGGTCACGCCCGACTCCGCCCCGCCGATCATGGACGACCCGGACGCCGATCTTCCCACCGGGCAGGCGATGCGGACGATGGCGGTGCTGGCCTCCAGCCGTCCCTCCCGCCTGGCGAAGTTCTTCTGGGCGGTGCTGGTCGCGCTGATCGGCTTTGTCGTGACGCTCGCCACGTGGGATTACATCACCGGCCTCATCCAGCGGAACCCGACGCTCGGCACCATTGCGCTGGTGCTGGTGGGGCTGTTCTGTCTCGCGCTGCTGCTGCTCATCGGCAAGGAATGGGTGGCCTATCTGCGTCTCGCCCGTCTCGACCACGTGAAGGTGGAGGTGGAGAAGGCGCTGGCTTCGGGTGATCTGTCCTTGGCGCGCAAGGTGGCCGATGACGTGGTGGCACTTTACGCGGGCCGCCCGGAGCTCCGCTGGGGGCGGGAGAGGTATGCCGCGCGGCGCGAGGAGCTGCTGGACGGCGACGGCCTCATCGATCTTGCGGAGGTCGAGGTGCTGGCTCCCCTCGACATCGCCGCCCGGAGGGAGGTGGAGGGCGCTGCGCGGCAGGTGGCCGTGGTCACCGCCTTCGTCCCGCTGGCGCTGGCGGATGTGCTGACGGCGCTGGCCGCGAACCTGAGGATGATCCGCCGTATCGCAGAGATCTACGGCGGGCGGACCGGCTTTTTCGGGAGCTGGCGGCTGCTGCGCACCGTTCTGACCCATCTGGTTGCCACCGGCGCGGTCGCGGCGGGCGACGATCTGATCGAGCCGCTGGTCGGCGGGGGGCTTCTGTCCAAGCTGTCGCGCCGCTTCGGCGAGGGGGTGGTGAATGGCTCCCTCACCGCGCGGGTCGGCGTCGCGGCGATGGAGGTCTGCCGCCCGCTGCCCTTCCGCCGCGCGCCGCGTCCCAAGGTGGCAAACCTCGTGAGCCGCGCCCTGACCGGCTTGTTCGACCGCAGGTGACCCGCAAGCCGGGTGTGGACGACGCCGGTGAGCGGCTCTATAAGCGCCCAATGGACGCGACGCTGGCACGCAATTTCCGAATTACCGGCCCGGCTCTCTGACCTTTCAGAGACGCCGGGGACATGGGTTTCCGACCCGCGCCGACAATCCCTCTTCTGACCGGACCGTTCCGATGACCGATACGCCTGCCGATACCGTGGACTACCGCGACACCGTCTTCCTGCCGAAGACCGAATTCCCCATGCGTGCGGGCCTGCCCGCTCGGGAGCCGGAATGGCTCGCCCGGTGGGAGCGGATCGGCATCTACGACCGTCTGCGCGAAAAGAAGGGGCGGACGTCCTTCGTGCTGCATGACGGCCCTCCCTATGCGAACGGGCATCTGCATATCGGCCACGCGCTGAACAAGACGCTGAAGGACTTCATCGTCCGCTCCCAGCAGATGATGGGCAAGGACAGCCGCTACGTCCCCGGCTGGGACTGTCACGGCCTGCCGATCGAATGGAAGATCGAGGAACAGTACCGCGCCAAGGGTCTGAACAAGGACGACGTGCCCGTGGTGGACTTCCGCCGCGAATGCCGCCGCTTCGCCGAAGGCTGGGTCGATATCCAGCGGGAGGAGTTCAAGCGCCTCGGCATCACCGGCAACTGGGCCGATCCCTACCTGACCATGGCCTATCATGCCGAAGCCGTGATCGCCGACGAATACATGAAGTTCGTCATGAACGGCTCGGTCTATCAGGGGTCGAAGCCGGTCATGTGGTCCCCGGTCGAAAAGACCGCGCTGGCCGAGGCGGAGATCGAGTACCACGATCACACCTCGCACACGATCTGGGTGAAGTTCCCGGTGATCGCGGCAATTTCGGCTCGCGCAGAATGGGTCAGGCCCGGCGAAGATCTAACCCCCCTAGTTGAGCGCACACACGAACGACAAACTGATCTCCGTAATGCATCAGTAGTGATCTGGACCACCACTCCGTGGACCATTCCTCAAAACCGTGCGGTCGCATTCAATCCCGATATTTCGTACGGCTTGTACCGGGTGGTCGAAGCGGCAGAGGACAATTGGGCCAAGCCAGGTGATTTGCTCATCCTCGCCGACAAACTCGCCGAAAGCGTGTTTACCGCCGCCAGAGTGGATAGAGTGGAACGTGTCCGTGAGGTAACGGGCGGTGATCTCAAAACTATCAAGATGTCCCATCCGCTGCGCGGCGTGGAGGGCGGCAAGGGCGAGTGGGACTATGACGTGCCCATGCTGCCGGGCGATCATGTCACTGACGATGCCGGCACGGGCTTTGTCCATACCGCGCCCAGCCACGGCGATGACGACTATCAGCTCGGCCTGAAGTTCGGCCTTCCGATGACCTACAACGTGATGGAGGATGGCTCCTACCGGGCCGACCTGCCGCTCTTCGCGGGGGAGTTCATCATCACGCCGAAGGGCAAGGAAGGCGGCGCGAACAAGGCGGTCATCGACCGGCTGGTCGAGGCGGACGCCCTGATCGCACGGGGCCGGATCAAGCACTCCTACCCGCATAGCTGGCGCTCCAAGGCCCCGGTCATCTACCGCAACACACCGCAGTGGTTCGTCGCGATCGACAAGCCGCTGGACGATGGCACGGGCACTTATGGCGACACGATCCGTCAGCGCGCGCTGACCTCCATCGAGGATCTGGTGGCGTTTACGCCCGTTTCGGGGCGCAACCGGCTGCATTCCATGATGGAGACGCGGCCCGACTGGGTTCTGTCGCGCCAGCGTGCCTGGGGCGTGCCGCTCACCTGCTTCGTGAAAAGGGGCGCGAAGCCCACGGATGCCGATTTCCTGCTCCGCGATGCGGAGGTGAACGCCCGGATCGTCGCGGCATTCGAGGCCGACGGCGCGGATGTGTGGTTCGAGGACGGATTCAAGGAAAAGGTGCTGGACGGCCTTTACGATCCCGCCGCCTACGATCAGGTCAGGGACGTGCTGGACGTGTGGTTCGACAGCGGCTCCACCCATGCCTTCGTGCTGCGCGACCGGCCCGACGGTACGCCGGACGGCATCGCGGATCTGTATCTGGAGGGGACGGACCAGCATCGCGGCTGGTTCCACTCCTCCATGCTGCAGGCCTGTGGCACAATCGGGCGCGCACCCTATCGGGGGGTGCTGACCCACGGTTTCACGCTGGACGAGAAGGGCATGAAGATGTCCAAGTCGCTCGGCAATACCGTGGTCCCGGCGGAGGTCATCAAGGAATACGGGGCGGACATCCTGCGCCTCTGGGTGGCGCAGTCCGATTTCACGGTGGATCAGCGGATCGGCAAGGAGATCCTGAAGGGCACCGCCGACAGCTATCGCCGCCTGCGCAACACCATGCGTTTCATGCTCGGCAATCTCGACGGCTGGGACGAGGCGGAACGCATCGCGCCGCAGGAGATGCCGGAGCTGGAACGCTGGGTGCTGCACCGTCTGGCCGAGCTGGATGGCGAGGTCCGGCGCGGCTATGACGCCTATGACTTCCAGGGCGTGTTCCAGAAGCTGTTCCAGTTCTGCACCGTCGATCTGTCGGCGTTCTACTTCGATATCCGCAAGGACGTGCTCTATTGCGATGGCGTGGGCAGCCTGCGCCGGCGCGCGGCGCGCACGGTGCTCGACATCCTGTTCCACCGGCTGGTCACATGGCTCGCCCCGGTGCTGGCGTTCACGATGGAGGATGTCTGGCTGTCGCGCTATCCGGGCGAGGAGTCTTCCGTCCACCTGCAGGACTTCCCCGAGACGCCTGTGAATTGGCAGGATGCCGAACTCGCCCGCAAATGGGAGGAGATCCGCCGCGTGCGCCGGGTGGTGACGGCCGCGCTGGAGATCCAGCGGCAGGAGAAGGTGATCGGCTCCAGTCTGGAGGCCGCTCCCGTCGTCCATGTGCGCAACCCGGACATGCAGGAGGCGCTGAAGGGCGTCGAATTCGCGGATGTCTGCATCACTTCTGAAATCTGGCTGACCACCGATCCGATCCCCGCCGAGGCATTCCGCCTGCCGGAGATCGAGGGTGTGGGCGTGGTCTTTGAACGTGCGGACGGCGGCAAATGCGAACGCTGCTGGAAGATCCTGCCCGATGTCGGCACCCATAAGCATCCGGGCACCTGTGCCCGCTGCGATGCCGTGCTCGGCTGAAGCGCGCGGGACACTCGGATGAATGATAAGGAAAAGGGCGCGGTTTCGCGCCCTTTTGACATCCCGTCACTGGTGCCGCTCAGGGTGGTGAGAAGCGCCCGGGCCTTTCGGTCATTTGCTGCACGATCCCGGCAAGGACCAGATAGATCGTCGTGATCGCCAGCCCCCACTGCACGAAGCTGGAGGGCCAGAAATCCACCCAGGCGCTCCATCCGGCCAGCGCCACCCAGAGGAACGCCACCGGGCGCGTCAGGGCAGACCAGCGCTTCGTTCGCATGGGATGGACGAACTTCAGCGGCGCGAACATCAGCACCGCCAATGCTATGACGATGGCGAGCGCGATCCAGAAATCCGGCTTCAGCGCAAAGAACACAAGCACCACCATGTTCCAGCAGGCCGGAAAGCCGGAAAAGGAGTTGTCCTTGGTCTTCATCCGACTGTCCGCGAAATAGAGGACCGAGGCGAAGTTGATGACCAGTATCGCACACCAACCCGTCCATCCGGGCAGAATACCGGAGGCAAACAGCGCATAGGCGGGGATGAACACGTAGGTCAGGTAGTCGATGATGAGGTCGAGCAGCACCCCGTCGATGATCGGCGCCTTTTCCCGCACGTCGTAACGGCGGGCCAGCGGGCCGTCGATCCCGTCCACGATGAAAGCGACGACCAGCCACAGGAACATCGTGTCCCACTTGTGATCGACGGCGGCAAGCATGGCCAGCGTCGCCCAGATCGCCCCGGTGGCGGTGAAGATATGGACCAGATAGGCGCGAGCGGTGGTGATCATGGTAATCCCGTGACGTTCCCCCCGGTCATCGCCCATATTTCCCTCGGGTGCAACGCCGGGACGCGCACGAAGGGCCCAGATCGTCTGATCGCCCTGGCTGTCCCTGCAATCATGGTGGCAGGACGAAGCATCCTGCAGGGTTGAGGGACGGACATCGGACGGGGCGGTCGCAGTGCCTCAACCGTGCCCGCGGATTGCCGACGACAGCTGTCTTCCGTTCCAGCCCCAGCGGCATTGAGATCGCTTGCCGCGATCCGCCTGCTTCCCGCCGGCGGTGTGCCAAACCACTGATCCGCGACATGCGCGGGATTAGCCCTCCGAAGGGGCCGTGGGGCCTCATCGTGGCACACGGCGGTTCGAAATTGGCCCGTGACGGGACGTATTCCTCATCACTGCTGCAGAGATGAATCTTGTAACAGCCTCCGCCGCTCATGCTCGCGGATGAGTGTTCTCGTAAACCTCCATCAGGCGCCGCGCATCCACAGCGGTATAGACCTGCGTGGTGGAAAGCGAAGCGTGGCCCAGCAGTTCCTGTATAGCCCGGAGGTCGCCTCCCGCGTTCAGAAGGTGTGTGGCGAAGGAATGGCGGAGCGCGTGGGGGGTGGCCGTCGCAGGCAGACCCATCTGGTTTCTGACCCGCTCCATTGCACGCGTGATCAGGCCGGGGTTGAGCGGGCCGCCGCGCGCGCCCCGGAACAGCGGCTCCTCCGCCGGAACGGCGAAGGGAAGCAGGGCGACGTAATCCGCGACTGCCTGCCGTGCGACGGGCAGCACCGGAACGAGACGTTCCTTGTTCCCTTTGCCGATGACGCGCAGCGTCTCGCCCAGCGGGGCATCACGACGGCGCAGGGACAGTGCTTCCGAAATACGCAGGCCGCAGCCGTAGAGCAGCGTCACCACCGCGGCGTCGCGAGCGCCAAGCCAAGGTTCTTCGTGCTGAAGCTCCACCCGGTCTATGACGGAAAGGGCGGCCTCCTCGCTCAACGGGCGGGGCAGGCGCGCCTTGAAGCGGGGCGGGCGGATGCTGAGGACGGCGGTCGGCTCGAACCCCTCGCGTTCCGCCAGCCAGCCGTAGAAGGTCTTGACCGCCGTGAGCGCACGGGCAAGCGACCGCGCCGAGAGGCCGCGCCCGCGCTCATGCGCCATCCAGGCGCGCATGTCAGAGCCCGTGATGCGGGCGAGGGGAGCCAGACCTGATGCGCCGCCATGATGGGTCGAAAGGAACGCGAGAAACCCCGTCACATCGCCGCGATAGGCCGTCACCGTGTTCTCTGCAGCACCCTCCACCGCGCGGAGCCGGGTCAACCATTGCTCCAGCGCATCTCTGATCGCGGGCGAAAGCAGGCTCATGCCAGCCAGCGGCGCATCATCCGCTCAAAGGCTGCTGCGAGGAAGGTGAGCAGCTCCGTGCCGTGGCTCGAACGGAAATGGTTGGCATCGGAGGAACCGAGCGCCAGCAGCCCCGGCAGCCGTCCGGGGCCGAGATCCAGCAGAAGCAGCGCTTCGGACAGGATGGCGGCGTTGTCGTAAAGCTCGCCCGAATCCTGAAGGGGGCGGAGCGTGACCGGCTTGGCCCGCCCCCGCCGCCCGGTGGAGACATAGGCGTCACAGAAGCCTTCGGGCGCGATCTTCAGGACGGGAAGGGGGCCGGCCGTCTCCGCCTCCACCTCTGCCTCGATCACCAGGCGCACACTGTCGAGGCGCAGGATCTGCTGCGCTTCATCCTGAAGCATGGCGAGGAATTCGGCGAAATCCACAGGCTCCAGAAGCTTCAGCACGGCGCGCTGGACGATCCGGGTGCCGGCGAGGTTGTCATAAGCGGCGGCGATGACGTGCCGGTGCGTATCCTCCAGCCGGTCGAGTTCGGATTCGAGCCGCTCCATCGCGACGCTGCGCAGGTCTATCACATTGGGGCCGAGCGCGCGGTCATTCGCCGCTATGAGCGCGCGCATCAGATCCCTGTCTTCGAGAATGAGTTCCGGTTCCGCAAGAATACGTTCGCGCAGTTCCTGTGCCGTATTGTCCGCCATGGCTGCCCTCTCGATTTTGCTCCGACTATGGCGGGGCGACGGGAAGGCGGCAACGCGGGCGGTCAGCCCCCGTCCAATTCTTCCAGCGCGCGTGACATTACGGCCAGAGTGAGCGTGGCATCCGCGCCGTCCTCCAGCAACCACGCTGCGGACAGGGCCGCTCCCGCCACGATCCAGCGGAGCAGACGAGGGCGATCGATCCCGGCGTCACGGGCGACGATGCGCAGACGCGTCTCAAAGACGCCGGGCATCAGCGCGACGGCATGACGGGGATCGGCAAGATCGGGATTGGTGAAAAGCCGGACATGGTCGAACGCCCGGTCGCCCTCGATCCCCTTCGGGTCGATGGCGAGCCAGCCCTCCTCGCCGAAGTCGAGCACGTTGCCATGATGCAGATCGCCGTGGAGCGGCAGGCGTTCCCGCTGGGCGGCCAGCGCCTGCCGCGCGATCACGGTCCCGCGGGCCAGTCTCGGATCGGCGGCAAAGCGCCACAGATCGGCAAACCACGTCTCCAGCGGAATGAGGGGCGGCGCCCCGGCGCGGGGGCGGTGAAGACGGGCGAGCACTGCGCAGAGCGCCGCCGTCGCCGCGCCATCCTCTCCCGTCCGGGACATGTGGAGAAGCGACCGGCGGCCCGTGGCCCGTGCCATCAGCAGCGCATCGCCCTCGCAGGCCAGCACACGGGCCGCGCCTTCACCGTGCCACCAGACCATCAGCGCATACCCCGCGCGCTCCTCGTCCGACCGCGTGACTTTCAGCATCGCGGGCCGGTCGAGGCATCGCACGGGCAAGAGCCTTGAGGCGGGAGTGTCCCTTACCGGCCCGTCGGGGATCAGCCCCCAACGCGCCAGCCAGGGATCGAAACGGGTCAGAGGATCTTCTGTCCCGTCGCCGCCCAGTCCTTGTTGAACTGGTCAAGGCCCTTCTCGGTCAGCGGATGGCTGGCCAGCGCCTTGATGACGGCGGGGGGCGCGGTGATGACATCGGCCCCGATCTTCGCGCATTCGGTGATGTGGTTCACGGTGCGAATGGACGCCGCCAGGATTTGCGTCTCGAACCCGTAGTTGTCATATATGTGCCGGATGTCGGCGATGAGATCCAGGCCGTCGATGTTTATATCGTCCAGGCGCCCGATGAAGGGCGAGATGAAAGTGGCCCCTGCCTTGGCGGCGATCAGCGCCTGGTTGGGGGAGAAGCAGAGCGTCACGTTGACCATGAACCCTTCGTCCGACAACACCTTGCAGGCCTTCAGGCCCGCCCAGGTCAGCGGCACCTTGACCGTGATGTTCGGCGCGATTTCGGCGAGCTTGCGGCCCTCTGCGATCATGTCGTCGGCATCCTGCGCCACGACTTCGGCGGAAACCGGGCCGGAGACGATACCGCAGATCTCCTTGGTGACTTCAAGGATGTTGCGGCCGGATTTCAGGATGAGCGACGGGTTGGTGGTGACGCCGTCGACCATGCCAAGCTCGTTCAGCTCGGCGATGGCCGCGACATCGGCGGTGTCGACGAAGAACTTCATCACGGGTGTCCTGTTCGTGAAAGGGATTGGAGGCCGTCATACCCCACCGGGAGGCGGGCGGAAAGTGCATGACTGACCTGTTTCACATCCCCGTTGCCGTGTCAGCCGCCCCCGGCCACTATCCGGCGGGCGCGCGGGTCGGTGTCGTGACCACGGCGCTCGACCGGCGGCTGGACTATCTGGCGCCTGAGGGTGGCTGCGCGGAGGGCGATTTCGTGCAGGTTCCGCTCGGTCCGCGGCAGGTGCTGGGCGTGGTCTGGGGGCCGGGGGACGGCGACTTCGACGCGGCCCGTCTCCGCCCTGTCACCCGCGTGCTGGATGCGGAGCCGATGGCGGAGGCAATGCGCCAGTTTCTGGAGCGGGGCGCGCAATACACGCTGACGCCGCTCGCGCTCATGCTCAGGCTCGCCACGCGGGCGCCGGGGCTCGGCGCGCCGCCCGCGACGCGGCGCATCCTGCTCCGTGGCGGGCGTGAGCCGGACCGGATGACGGAGGCGCGGGCGCGTGTTCTGGACATCCTGGACGAATATGGCGATCCGGGCTTCACGCCCGCCGAGCTGGCGGGGCTGGCCGGGGTTTCCTCCGGCGTGGTGAAGGGCCTCGTGGCGCAGGGGGTGCTGCTGGAGCAGGATGCCCCCCGCGACCAGCCCTATCCCCGTCTCGACCCCGCCCGTGCCGGTCATGCGCTGACGGAGGATCAGGCCGGCGCCGCGGCGCGGCTCCGGCAGGGTGTGGCTTCCGGCCATTACGGCACGACGCTGCTGAAGGGTGTCACCGGCTCTGGCAAGACGGAGGTTTATCTGGAGGCGGTGGCCGAATGCCTGCGCGCCGGTCGGCAGGCGCTCGTGCTGCTGCCGGAGATCGCGCTGACGGCGGAATTCCTCAAGCGGGTGGAGGCGCGCTTCGGCGCGCGGCCCGCGGAGTGGCATTCCGGCGCCACCCAGACCGAACGCCGCCGCCTCTGGCGCGCGGTGAGCAGGGGCGAGGCGCAGTTCGTCGTCGGCGCCCGCTCCGCGCTGTTTCTGCCGTTCCGCGATCTGGGGCTGATCGTGGTCGATGAGGAGCACGACACCTCCTACAAGCAGGAGGAGGGCATCCTCTACAACGCGCGTGACATGGCGGTGCTGCGGGCCTCGCTCTGCTCTGCGCAGGTCATTCTGGCTTCCGCCACCCCCTCGCTCGAAAGCTGGGCGAATGCGGAGGCTGGGAAATACGCGCGGATCGATCTCGCCGCGCGCTACGGCGCCGCGGAGTTGCCCGAGATGCGGGCGATCGACATGCGCGACGAGGATGTGCCCTCCAACCGCTGGATCTCGCCCACGCTTGCCGCCGCCGTGAGCGCGCGGGTTGAGGCGGGGGAACAGGCGCTGCTGTTCCTCAACCGGCGGGGCTATGCGCCGCTGACCGTCTGCCGGGCCTGCGGGCACCAGATCGGCTGCGACCACTGTGACGCCCGGATGGTGGAGCATCGGTTCCAGAAGCGGCTCGTCTGCCATCAGTGCGGAGAGACAAAGCCGATCCCCACCGCCTGTCCCTCCTGTGGGGTGGAGGGCAAGCTTGCCCCCGTCGGGCCGGGTGTAGAGCGGCTGGCGGAGGAGGTGGAGGCGCTGTTTCCGGGCCGCCGGATCGCCGTGCTGTCCTCAGACCTCTTCGGCTCCGCGCGCGCGCTGAAGGCGCGAATAGAGGAGATCGCGGAGGGCGGTGCCGACATCATCATCGGCACCCAGCTCGTCGCCAAGGGCCACAACTTCCCGCTTCTGACGCTGGTCGGTGTGATCGATACCGATCTGGGGCTGAAAGGTTCCGATCTGCGGGCGGCGGAGCGCACGTTTCAGCTCATGCGGCAGGTGGCGGGCCGGGCGGGCCGGGCGGAGGGGCGTCAGGGGCTGGCGTTGCTCCAGTCCTTTCAGCCCGAGCATCCGGTGATCCGCGCGATCCTTTCGGGTGACGAGGAAGGGTTCTGGCGGGCCGAGGCTGAGGAGCGCCGCGCGGCGGGGGTGCCGCCCTACGGGCGCATGGCGGGGATCATCCTGTCCTCCCCGGATGTGGCGGAGGCGTTCGACTTCGGCGCCGAACTCGCGCGGCGGGACCAGCCGCTCCGCCGTGTAGGCGCGCAGGTCTATGGCCCGGCCCCTGCGCCGATCGCGCGCGTCAGGGGGCGTCACCGGGTGCGGCTGCTGGTGAAGGCGGGCAAGGGCGTGGGCCTTCAGGGCGCAATCTCCGAATGGATCTCGCAGCTTCGTGTGCCCGGTCACCTCCGTGTAACCATCGACATCGACCCGCAGAGCTTTTACTAGGCTGTAACATGCCACCTTGTCCCCACGACTACTTGGGGTTGGCCGCAGGTTTCCTATATTCTCTCCACTCACAGGAGGACCGAGCATGTTCACCTTCGCAGGCAAGAAACTCGCGCTGCCGACGCGTGGCGAAGCGCTTCCCGGCCGCGCCCACCCCATCCCCACTGCCGATACGCATTTCGTGTCCGGCCGCTCTCTCTGGGACATGCCGGAGGGGATGCAGGTGGCGATCTTCGGCATGGGCTGTTTCTGGGGTGTGGAGCGAATCTTCTGGAAGGTGCCGGGGGTGTGGTCCACCTCGGTCGGCTATGCGGGTGGCGTGACGCCCAACCCGACCTATCAGGAGGTCTGCTCAGGCATGACCGGCCATAACGAAGTGGTCCGTGTCGTCTATGATCCGACCATGGTCAGCTATGAGGATCTGCTGAAGGTCTTCTGGGAGAACCACAACCCCACGCAGGGCATGCGGCAGGGCAACGATGTCGGCACGCAGTACCGCTCCGCGATCTACTGGACGGACGAGGCGCAGCGCGTTGCGGCGGAAGCCTCGCTGGCTGCCTTTGCGCCGCGGCTGAAGGCTGCGGGCTATGGCAATGTCACCACCGAGATCCTGCCAGCGCCGGCCTATTTTCCGGCAGAGGATTACCATCAGCAGTATCTGGCGAAGAACCCTGCGGGCTATTGCGGCATCGGGGGCACCGGCGTCACCTGCCCGGTGGGCATCGGCGCGACGACCTGACCGCCACGCCTGCGGCAAGGCCGGCTCCGGGGGACCGGGGCTGGCAACGGGATCGCAAGCGGAGGGCGCGGTGAGCGAGAGAGCCGAAGGACAGGACGGAACGCCGGGGGACACGCCCCGGTCGCCCAGCCCGTCCGCCAAGAATCGGACCGCCAGACAGTCCGCCGCCGCGGCAGAGCAGATTGCCTTTCCGGGGCGGGTTGCGCCCGGAACGCCCGGTCATGTTCCGCCCCGCCGCATCCTGGTGACGGGAGCCTCTGGGACGGGCACATCGACGCTGGGAAGAATGCTGGCGATCCGGCTTGCAAGCCAGCATTTCGACACCGACGATTTCTACTGGCACCCCACGGATCCCCCCTTTCGCACACCCCGCCCGCCTGCGGAGCGGCTCGCGCTTATGGAGGCGATGTTCCTGCCCCGGCGGGACTGGATTCTGTCAGGCGCGCCGATGCGGTGGGAGGGACGGCTTCGGGAACGGGTGACGGCGGTCATCTTCCTCCGCCTCGACCCCGGAGAGCGGATGGAGCGTCTCCGCCGGCGGGAACGGTTGCGCTACGGCGATGCCGCCGACTGCCCGGAGACGGCGGAGTTTCTCGCCTGGGCGGAAAGCTATGACGATCCCTTCTTCACGGGCCGGTCGCTGGCGGGGCATCTGGCCTGGCTGGAGACATTCGCCTGCCCCGTCACGACGCTTGACGCGGCGCTCCCGCCCGACAGGCTGATGGAGATCAGCCTTTCCGTCCTTGACCCCTCCCGCGCCTCCGCTTAGGCGGGGCCGGAAACGCCCGGAGGCCCACATGCCCACCTATGCCGCCCTGACCACGCTGCCCGGCCGCGAGCCTGCCGATGCGCTTGCCGAAGCGCTGGAGGATCTGGAGCCCGAGCCCTACGGCGTCGGCGCGTTCGAGATCGAGGACGGCTCCGGTCTGTGGGAAGTCGGCGCCTATTTCTTCGATCCGCCGGACGAGGTGGCGCTGGCACTGCTCGCCGCCGTTCATGCGGCCAAGGATTTCACCGTCTCCGAATTGCCCGAGATCGACTGGGTCGCCAAGGTTCGGCGCGAACTGCATCCGGTGGAGGCCGGGCGGTTCTTCGTCTATGGCGCGCATGATGCCGACAAGGTGCCCGAAGGCCGTGTGGCCCTGCTGATCGAGGCGGCGGTGGCCTTCGGCACCGGCCACCACGCGACGACGCTGGGGTGCCTCAAGGCGCTCGACAGGCTTGCGGACGAAGGCTTCGTCGGGCGGAACGTCGCGGATATCGGCTGCGGCACGGCGGTTCTTGCCATGGCGGCGGCCTCCCTCTGGCCCGGCACGGTGCTCGCCTCCGATATCGACGCTGTCGCGGTGGAAGTTGCTGCCGCGAATGCGGAGGCGAACGGCCTTGGCGACCGGCTGATCTGCGTGGAAGCCGCGGGCTTCGACAATCCGGCGATCACCGCCCGCGCGCCCTTCGATCTGGTCTTTGCCAATATCCTCAAGGGCCCGCTGGTGGAACTTGCGCCCGACATGGGCATGAACGTGGCGGAGGAGGGCTATGTCATCCTGTCCGGCATTCTGAACCAGCAGGCCGATGATGTCGTCGCCGCCTATGAGGCACAGGGATTCGATGTCGCTGCGCGCGATGAACTGGGCGACTGGACCACGCTCGTCCTTCGCAAGTGATCTGTGCGTGGAAGTGACTGGCCTGCGGAAGTAACCTGAATGCGAAAGGCCGCGCCCCTGTGCGGGAAACGCGGCCTTGCAATCGTCGGGTCCGCAGCGGTTGCGGACCGGATTGGCGGCTCAGCGGAAGAGCGCGCCGATGTCGTCCAGATCGGCGCGGGTCAGGCCGATGTCGTTGAGTTCGCGGTCCGACAGGCGGGAAAGCGCCTTGCGGGTCAGCCGCGCGTCGTTCCAGCTTTTCAGGGCGCTGAAGGCGCCGGAGAACAGGTGGGGGGCGCGGCCTCCGGTCGAGCGGCCCGAGAGGCTCGGGTTGGTGTCGAGCGTAGCCATCTTGGTATCCTTTACAAACTGCTTCTTATGGGAGCATCATTTTGACTGAGCTGCATCTAGAGCGGGCATTTTGAGAACTCAACGGGCGCCGATGTCATGGCACTCTTGCGCGGCGCGCATGGCTTCTTTCACAAAAATTCAATGAAAATGGGTTCTTGCGATCAGGGTGGTTTTCTCGCCGCGTCTTTGGTGATTTCTTCGAGGAAGTGGGGAGAAGTCGCAACTTCCTTGCGGGATCATTACTGATACCCGGATCGTTCTGGCGGGTGTTCGCCTTTCGTGCTAGCGAGGCAAAAAGACAACAGAATGCTCGGGACAGGTCGGAATGCGCGTCATGGGGATAGATCCGGGCCTCCGAAATCTCGGTTGGGGGGTGATAGAGGTGCGTGGCTCACGACTCAGTCATATCGCCAACGGCATCCTACATTCTGAGGGCGAGGATCTCGCCATGCGGCTGATGAGCCTGCACGCCCAGCTGTCCCGCGTCTTCGCTGCCCATACGCCGGAGGCTGCCGCGGTGGAGCAGACCTTCGTCAACAAGGATGCCGTGGCGACGCTGAAGCTCGGTCAGGCGCGGGGCATCGCCCTGCTCGTCCCGGCGCAGGCGGGCATCCGGGTGGGCGAATATGCGCCCAACGCGGTCAAGAAGACGGTCGTGGGCGTGGGACACGCGCAGAAGCGGCAGATCGACCATATGGTGCGGCTTCATCTGCCAGGCATCGTCATTGCCGGGCCTGATGCGGCGGACGCGCTCGCCGTGGCGATCTGTCACGCACATCACATGCAATCCGCAGGCCGACTCGCCGCCGCGCTGGCGAGGGCGCAATGATCGGGCGCGTTGCCGGACTGGTCGTGCATCGGGGCCAGGACCATGTGGTGATCGACGTGCGCGGCGTGGGCTATGTCGTTTACGTCTCGGACAGGACGATGGCCGCGCTGCCCGCCGTGGGCGGCGCTGCCGCGCTCTGGACGGAACTGCTGGTGCGGGAGGATCTTCTCCAGCTTTTCGGCTTTCCGACGCTGCTGGAGAAGGAATGGCACCGGCTGCTGCTGACCGTGCAGGGGATCGGCGCCAAGGCGGCGCTCGCCATTCTGGGAACCCTCGGGGCGGAGGGGCTGGCGCGCGCCATCGCGCTTGGCGACTGGACGACGGTGAAGGCGGCGCCGGGTGTCGGCCCGAAGATCGCGCAGCGCGTTGTGAATGAGCTGAAGGGCAAGGCCCCCGCCGTCATGGCGCTCGGGGCCGGGCCGGGGCCGACGGTCGTGGCGCCTCCGATGGCGGAGGAGGAGGGCGTGGTGGTGGACCTGCCGCCGCCCCCACCGCCCTCTCCTTCCGCGGCTGCGACGGCGGAGGCGCTGTCGGCGCTGCTGAACCTCGGCTACGGGCAGGGGGAGGCGGCGGCGGCGGTGGCAGAGGCTGCGGGCCGCGCGCCGGAGGCCGCGACGCCGGACCTGATCCGCGCAGCCCTGAAACTGCTCGCGCCGAAGGGCTAGGGCCACTAAGCCTTGCCTTCCGGGCGATGTTCCGCGAAAGTTCCGGCGAGAGGCGCCATCATGTCCATGCCAGATCCCACCCTGCGGCCCGAGTCGCTGCCGGAGGACAGCTCCGAAACCGACCGGGCGCTTCGCCCGCAGCTTCTGGACGAGTTCATCGGTCAGGCGGAGGCGCGCGCCAACCTGCGCATTTTCATCGAATCCGCCCGGATGCGCGGCGAGGCGATGGACCATACGCTGTTCCACGGCCCCCCCGGTCTGGGCAAGACGACGCTGGCCCAGATCATGGCGCGCGAACTGGGGGTGGGGTTCCGCATGACCTCCGGCCCGGTTCTGGCCAAGGCCGGGGATCTGGCGGCGATCCTGACCAATCTCGAACCTCGGGATGTGCTGTTCATCGATGAGATCCACCGCCTCTCACCGGTAGTGGAAGAGGTGCTCTATCCCGCGCTGGAGGATTTCGCCCTCGATCTGGTGATCGGGGAGGGGCCTGCCGCGCGCACCGTGCGGATCGACCTGCCACCCTTCACGCTGGTCGGGGCAACGACGCGGCTCGGCCTGCTCACCACGCCGCTCAGGGACAGGTTCGGCATTCCCACACGGCTCCAGTTCTACACGGAGGACGAGCTGTTCCAGATTGTCGCTCGCGGTGCGCGCCTCATGGGGATCACGGCGGAGGAAGGCGGCCTGCGGGAGATCGCCCGCCGCGCGCGCGGTACACCGCGGATCGCCGGTCGGCTCCTGCGCCGTGTGGTGGATTTCGCGCTGGTGGAGGGGAATGGCCATATCACCCAGCCGCTTGCCGACGGGGCGTTGAGCAGGCTTGGCGTCGATGCACTGGGGCTCGATGGCAGCGACCGGCGTTACCTCCGGCTCATCGCGGAAAGCTACGGCGGCGGGCCGGTGGGGGTGGAGACGCTCTCCGCTGCGTTGTCGGAGTCCCGCGATGCGATAGAGGAAGTGACGGAGCCTTACCTCCTGCAGCAGGGTCTCATCGCGCGCACGCCGCGCGGTCGGATGCTCGCGCAGGCGGCGTGGCGGCATCTGGGGCTCGAAGCTCCGCGAACGGAGGTGCGCCCCGCGCCACAGGGCGACCTTTTCGGCTAGCCCCCCGGTTTCCCTGAGAGGGTTTCCGCCCTATATGCCCTGTCCTGACAGGATTGTGTGGAGCCGCGCTGACGGATGAGACGCCCTGCCGTCCCGGTCAGCCCGTTACACCACCGCAGAAAGGCAGAAGCGATGTTCCGCTTCTTTGAAACCCTTGTCGATCCCTACACGGCGTATGAGGAGCGGGACGCCCCTCCGCGCCGCCTGTGGCCGTTCCTGCTGTCCTTCGCCCGGCCCTTTCGTGCGGTGTTCGCCATCACGGCGGTGCTCTGCATCATCGTGGCTTCGGTGGAGGTGGCGCTGGTGTGGTACATGGGCCGCGTGGTGGACTTCCTCTCGCAGGGGACCCCGGCTGAGGTCTGGGCCGCCCATGGGACGGAACTGTTGCTGGCGGGCCTGTTCATGCTCACGCTCCGCCCGGTGGTTCAGGGGCTGTCGGTGGCGTTTCTCAACAACACCATCATGCCGAACTTCGGCACGCTCATCCGTTGGCGCTCGCACCGTCATGTGCTCCGCCAATCCGTCGGCTGGTTCGAGAACGACTTCGCGGGGCGTGTCGCCAACCGGATCATGCAGGCGCCCTATTCTGCGGGAGATGCCGTCTATCAGATCTTCGACGCGATCACCTTCGCGCTGGCCTATATCATCGGCGCGACCGTGCTGCTGGCGGATGCGGATCCGCGTCTGGCGCTGCCGCTGCTCGGCTGGCTCGTGCTCTACGGGCTGCTCATGCGCTGGACGATGGTGCGGGTGAGCGTCGCCTCGCAGGCCGCTTCGGACGCCCGTTCCGCGCTGACGGGGCGGGTGGTGGACAGCTACACCAACATCCATTCGGTCAAGCTCTTTGCCCATCAGGGCAAGGAGGTGGACTACGCCCGGGAGGGGATGGAGCGGTTCCGGCAGGCCACTGCGCGGGAGATGCGGGTGTTCACCACGATGGATGTGGTGCTGATGGCGCTGAACGGGTTGCTGATCGTGGCCGTCGTGGGTTGGGCGCTCTGGCTCTGGATGCAGGGGAGCGCCTCTGTGGGGGCGGTCGCGGCGGCAACCGCCCTGACCCTCCGGCTCAATGCGATGACCGGCTGGATCATGTGGGCGCTCACCCATTTCTTCCAGTCGCTGGGCATCGTGGAGGAAGGGATGCAGACGCTGGCCGAGCCCATCCACCTCGTTGACCGGAAGGAGGCGGTGGCGCTGAAGCTTACCAAGGGGCTCGTCCAGTTCGAGAACGTGAGCCATCATTACGGCCTCGGCAGCGCTGGGCTGGACGGTGTCACCCTCACCGTTCGCCCGGGCGAGCGGATCGGCCTGATCGGGCGGTCCGGCGCGGGCAAGACGACGCTGGTGAAGCTGTTGCTGCGGTTCTACGACCCGGAGCGTGGCCGCATCCTGCTCGACGGGCAGGACATCTCCGGCGTCACGCAGGACAGCCTGCGCCGCGCAATCGGCATGGTGCAGCAGGAAAGCTCGCTTCTCCACCGGACGGTGCGGGAGAATATCCTCTACGGTCGGCCCGATGCGACGGAGGAGGAGATGATCGCCGCGGCGAAGCGGGCGGAGGCGCATGACTTCATCCTCCAGCTGCGCGACCGCGAGGGGCGCGCGGGCTATGACGCGCAGGTGGGCGAGCGGGGGGTGAAGCTCTCCGGCGGTCAGCGGCAGCGTGTGGCACTCGCCCGCGTGATCCTGAAGAATGCCCCGATCCTCGTGCTGGACGAGGCCACCTCCGCATTGGACAGCGAGGTGGAGGCCGCCATTCAGGAGACGCTCTACGGTGTGATGGAGGGTAAGACGGTGATTGCCATAGCGCACCGCCTGTCCACCATCGCCGCCATGGACCGGATCGTGGTGCTCGACGCCGGTCGCGTGGTGGAGGATGGCAGCCATGACGATCTGCTGGCCGCGGGCGGCATCTATGCCGGCCTCTGGGCGCGGCAGTCGGGCGGGTTCCTCGGCATGGATACCGGTGTGGAGGCTGGCACCGAGGCTGGCACCGAGGCTGGCACCGAAGCTGGCGTGGGCGCTGGCCCGGAGACGACCAACGGGGAGAGCGCTCCCCTGACCGCAGGAGAACCCGCATGAGAGGGGTCACGAACGCCGATATCTTCATCCCGGCGGAATCGTCGCCGCCGCAGACCCTGGGCGCCTTCTTCCTTTGGTGCATCAAGGGCGCCTGGGTGTGGCTGCTGATCGCGGGCGTGCTCGCCGCGGTGGCGGGCGTGCTGGAGGTCATGACGGCGCTGGTGCTGGGACGGGTGATCGACACGACAACCGGCACCGCGACGGCGGATTACTTCTCCGCCCATGCCGCGACGCTGATCGGCTTCGTGCTGTTCTTCGCGGTGTTGCGTCCGGTTGCCATCGGTGTCTCCACGGCGGCCAACAACCTGCTGGTTGCGCCGAACGTGATGCCGCTGGTCCTTTCGCGGCTGTTCCGCTGGACGCTGGGCCAGTCAGTCACCTTCTTCGACAACGATTTTGCCGGGCGCATCGCACAGAAGCAGATGCAGACCGCCCGCGCCGTGACGGAAACGGCGACCGACTTCATCAATGCGGTCACCTTCGCGCTTGCCTCGGTCATCGGCTCGGTCGCGGTGCTGGTCGCCATCGACCCGTGGATCGCGCTGGCACTGGCGGTCTGGCTGCTGCTTTACCTGCTCCTCATCCGCTACTTCCTGCCGCGTGTCCGCAAGCGCTCGACCCAGCGGGCGGCGGCGCGGGCGATGATCTCCGGCCATGTCGTGGACACGATCACCAACATCAAGACGGTGAAACTCTTTGCCCACGCCGATTTCGAGGATCAGGTCGCCCTGGGCGCGATGAGTGATTACCGGCGCAAGACCATCCGTTTTGGCGTCGTCTCCACCTGGCTGCGCTTCGGGTTGAATGCTTTGGGCGGTATCCTGCCCGTGGTGCTGATCGGCGGGGCGCTGCTGCTCTGGACGCGGGGCATGGCCACGGCGGGGGATATCGCGGCCTCCGGGGCCATCGCGCTCCGCATCTCGCAGATGACGGGCTGGGTCTCCATGTCGCTGATGAGCATCTATGCCAATGTGGGCGAGATCGAGGACGGCATGAACACCCTCTCCCGCCTGCACAGTCTGACCGACAAGCCCGACGCACTTGAACTGACGCGGGTGAGCGGGGCCATGACCTATGATGACGTGACCTTCACCTATGGCGGTGGATCGGCGGGGGTCCGGGGCGTCACGCTCGACATTCCGGCGGGGCAGAAGGTGGCCCTGGTGGGCGCGTCCGGCGCCGGAAAATCTACGCTGGTAGCCCTGCTTCTGCGGCTATACGACACGGAGAAGGGGCGCGTTCTGATCGACGGCCACAATGTGCGCGATGTGACTCAGGAAAGCCTGCGCCGCCAGATCGCCATGGTCACGCAGGAAACGGCGATGTTCAACCGCTCCGCCCGCGACAACATTCTTTACGGTCGCCCCGACGCGACGGAGGAGGAGATGATCGCCGCAGCCAAGGCCGCCGAGGCGCATGAGTTCATCCTGAAGATGTCCGACCATCAGGGGCGCAAGGGCTATGACGCGCATCTGGGCGAGCGGGGTGTGAAGCTCTCCGGCGGCCAGCGGCAGCGGATAGCGCTCGCCCGCGCCTTCCTGAAGAACGCGCCGATCCTCGTGCTGGACGAGGCCACTTCCGCATTGGACAGCGAGGTGGAGGCCGCCATTCAGGACTCTCTCGACCGGGTGATGGAGGGCAAGACGGTGCTCGCCATCGCGCACCGCCTCTCCACCATCGCGGCAATGGACAGAATCGTCGTGCTGGACGAGGGCCGGATCGTGGAGGAGGGCACGCATGACGCCCTGCTGGCCCGGGATGGTCTCTACGCCCGCTACTGGCGGCGGCAGTCCGGCGGCTTTCTGACTGTCGATCCGATGGACGGGGCGGAGACGGAGGCGGCGGAATGACCCTCACCGTTCAGCGCCTGGGCCATCATGGCGACGGGATCGCCATGGGGGCAGACGGCCCGGTGTTCATCGCCGGCGCCCTCCCGGGGGAGGAGATTGCGGGGGATGTCGTGGGCGATCGCCTCGCCCAGCCGCGCATCGTCACCCCGTCGCCGGACCGTGTCCGCGCGCCCTGTCCGCATTACCGTGCCTGCGGGGGCTGCGCGCTCCAGCATGCCTCCGACGCTTTCGTGGCCGCATGGAAAACGCAGGTTGTAGCGGCAGCACTTGCCGCACAGGGGATCGAGACGGAACTGCGCCCCATCCTGACCTCGCCCCCCCGGTCCCGCCGCCGGGCTGCGCTTTCCGGGCGGCGCACCAAGACAGGTGCGATGATCGGCTTTCACGGACGCGCTTCCGATCAGCTCGTGGATACGCCTGCCTGCCTGCTCCTCCATCCCGAGCTAATGGCCCTCCGCCCGGCGCTGGAGGAGGTGACGCTGGCCGGTGTCTCACGGAAGGGGGAGCTGACGCTTACCCTTGCCCGCGCCATCGGCGGTGCCGATCTGGCGGTGACGGGCGGCAAGCCGCTGGATGCCGCGCTCCGCCGGGATCTGGCGGTGATCGCGGGGCGGCACGGGATCGCACGTGTGAGCTGGGACGGGGAAGTCGCCGTGCAAGCCGCGGAACCGTTCCAGCGATTCGGCGCGGCCCTGGTCTCACCGCCCCCCGGCGCGTTTCTTCAGGCCACAGCCGAGGGGGAGGCCGCGCTGCTCGCTGCCGTGCGGGAGATCGTGGGGAGCGCGCCCCGCGTGGGGGACTTGTTCTGCGGCTCCGGTACCTTCGCCCTGCCGCTGGCCGAGCGGGCCGAGGTGCTGGCCGTAGAGGGAAGCGCGCCCGCCATCCGGGCGCTGGAACGCGGCTGGCGGGGCACGGAGGGATTGCGCAAGGTCACGACGGAGTCGCGTGACCTGTTCCGCCGGCCATTGCTCGGCCCTGAACTCAAGCGGCTCGATGCGGTGGTCATCGACCCGCCGCGCGCCGGAGCCGAGGCCCAGACGCGGGAACTCGCCGCTGCGGGCGTGCCGCGAATCGCCGGCGTCTCCTGCAATCCGCTGAGCTTCGCCCGTGACGCGCGTCTGCTCACGGGCGCGGGCTACAGGCTGGATTGGGTTCAGCCGGTGGACCAATTCCGCTGGTCCACCCACGTGGAACTGGTTGCATCTTTCCACCGCGATTGACGTGCAAACTGCCTAGGCGAATCTGGCGAAAATCTGCTACCCTCTCGGGCAATAAAAAGAGGGACGGGCAGGACCATAACCATGTGGCGAATTCTTTCGCTTCTCTTGCTTTGTGTGACGCTGACGGCCTGCGGATCACAATCCAAGTTCAAAAGCTATGACGGGCCTGAGGTCACGTCGATACAGGTGCACAAGTCGCAGCGGAAAATGTATCTGCTGCACGACAATATCGCCATCAAGACTTATGATATCGGGCTTGGGCCGCAGCCGCTGGGCCACAAGCAGATTTCCGGCGATGGCCGTACGCCGGAGGGACTTTACTTCATCGACCGGCGCAATCCCAACAGCCAGTATCATCTATCGGTCGGTATTTCCTATCCCAATCCGCATGATGTGGAGGTTGCGCGTGCGCTCGGCCTCTCTCCGGGCGGTGACATCTTCATCCATGGAGAGGCAGGTTGGGCCAAGGGGCGCGCGCGGGACTGGACGGCCGGTTGTATCGCCGTAACCGACAAGGAGATCGAGGAGATATACTCCATGGTCCGTGAAGGAACGCCGATCTACCTGCTGCCATAGGAACGGGGCCGCGCGGCCCCATTCCCATCGCTTGCCAGGGCCTCTCTCTGGGAGGCCGCGGCGACCATGCTGCGCGGATCAGCTTCCGAGCAGCATGGTCCACCATATCTTGCCCCTGCTATCCTGGAAGAAGTCGAACCCCATCAGGCGGGCGGCGGGGTCGAGAAGCGTCTCGCGCGAGGGTTTGTCCTCCATCCACGCGGCCAGCGTCTCCAGCTCCGTCTCATATGTTTCGGAGATCAGCTCGCCCCGAACCTCACCGCCATAACCCGCGCGTTGCGCCCGGATGATGGGCGAGGAGCCGTCGGAGCCGAAGTGCCAGGGCCGGTTCTGCACAGCCATGTCGCGCGAATGGGTCGCAGCGGCGGCGTTCAATTCGGGCGAAAGCTGCAGCATCGCCAGTCCCCGCGCCGAGCGGAGCGCATTCACCCCGTCCAGCATCCGGTACTGGATGGCGCCCGTCTCTGCGGCGCTCAGCTGGTAAAGGCGGGGCAACGGCTTCCCGTCCGTGCCATACTGAATGGGCGGAGGCGAGGAACAGGCGGCGAGCGTCGCCGCGGTGGTGAGCAGAAGAAGCGAAGTTCGGAGCATGTGGTTCGTTTGCCTGTTGGAGAAGGTCCCCGGAGATGTAGCCGCCCGGGCCCGCGGTCGCAAATATCCCTGTCAAAAGGCGGCATCACGAGTATTTGTTGATTTGCAGCCTGTGACATAGAGCATTAAAGCGCAAATTCTGGGATGACCAGAAGCACACCTGTCAAGGTGACAGGACGCCGCAATCAGATCGTCGCGCGCGGTCGAAGGAGTGAGGGATGAAGAAGTCGCAGGGTTCCGCTTCGGGGATTGGTGTCAGCCGGCGCGTGTTCGTCGGGGGCATGTTGCTTGGTAGCCTCGCGGCGCCAGCCGTCGTTCACGCTCAGTCGAACATGTCCAACTCCACCGAGATGGAAAAACCGCTGTCGCCGACGATCCGGCGCAATATCTCCAGCTTTCGCACGCATCACTGGCAGGACTACTTCAGCAATACCAGGAACGGGGCGATTCTGGTCGATATCGACAGCCGCGCGCTGCATTTCTGGTCGGAGGATCAGACGATCTACCGGCTCTATCCGACGTCGGTGCCGGAGACGGACGATCTGACCCGCAAGGGACGGACCGAGGTGGTGAAGAAGGTTGACGGCCCCTCCTGGCGCCCGACGCCGGCGATGAAGCAGCGCAACCCCGACTGGCCGGACTTCATCGGGCCAGGCCCGGACAATCCGCTCGGCACGCATGCGCTCTACCTCTCCTGGGCCTACTACCGGATACATGGAACGCAGGATACGCGGAAAATCGGGCGGCGGTCCTCCAACGGTTGCATCGGGCTCTACAATGAACATATCGCCGAGCTGTTCGGCATGACCAATGTGGGCACACAGGTGTTGCTAATTTGACGCCTCCTCGGGGGTGTAAGCGATGCTCCGCTCAAACCCTCTTTGCAGGCGCAATTTTCGGTGATTACTGGAGTTTACGAGGCTCGTTTTTCAGGCCCGACCCTGCATAGCGGGGCGGGATATCACTGGAGGTCAACATGAAAAAGATCGCGCTCGCGGCTGCCCTGTCGGTTGCTGCTTCTTCGGCTTTCGCAGGAAACATCAACGCTCCGGTCGTGGAACCGGTCGTCCATCCGGAAGTGGTGGTGCAGGACACGTCCTCCTCCTCGGCCGGTGTGGTCGTGCCGCTGCTGCTCGTCGTGCTGGTCGGCGCGGCTCTGGCTGCGAACTGAGAACCCCGGCAGGCCGGTCGCAGGACCGGTCCCGGACCTGAACTCAGGGGGCGGTGGGCAACCACCGCCCTTTTCCATGGCTGTTCCCGCCCACTTCGGTCTGAGTCAGGCCAGCCACCCTGCCAGGTTCTCTGTCACGATGGCCTCGAGAGCTGCGATATGGGCGGCCTCATCGTTCAGGCAGGGAATGTAGGTAAAGGTTTCGCCCCCGGCCTCCTCGAACGCATGACGGATCTCGCCGTTGATTTCCTCCAGTGTCTCGATGCAATCGGCAGAGAACGCGGGGGCCATCACGGCGATATTGCGGATGCCCTTTCGCGCCAGGACGGCCACATGTTCGACCGTGTAGGGTTTGAGCCATTCCTCCGGTCCGAAGACCGATTGGAAGGTCACGTCCACGGCCTCTTTTTCCCAGCCAAGCCGTTCGCGCAGCAGGCGTGTCGTCTTCTGGCACTGGCATTGGTAGGGATCGCCCGAGAGGTGATAACGCACCGGCATGCCGTGGTAAGAGGTGACAAGCTTCTGCGGTCGTACCGGAAGCGTGGCATAGGCCGTCTCCACAGATCGGGCGAGCGCCTCCACATAGAGCGGATGATCGAAATAGGCGGGCACGGTCCGCGCGGCCGGCTGCCACCTCTCGGCCATCAGGGCGCGGAAGAACTGGTCGTTCGCGGTCGCGGTCGTGGCCCCCGCATATTGCGGATAGAGCGGGAAGAACAGGATGCGGTCGCAGCCTCCGGCCACCATCTCCGCCACCTTGTCGGTCGTGGAGGGATTGCCATAGCGCATGCAGAAATCCACCGTCACGGCATCACCAAAGCGCGCGGCCAATGCGTTGCGCAGCGCTTCCGTTTGATTGCGGGTAATGGTGAGCAGAGGGCTTTCACCCCGGGTCTCGTCCCAGATCAGCTTGTAGTTCGCGCCTGAGGAGAAAGGTCGCTTCGTCAGGATCACCGTCTGCAACAGCGGCTGCCATTTCCACGCGGGATAGTCGATGACTCGCTTGTCGGAGAGGAATTCGTTGAGGTAGCGCCGCATCGACCAATAGTCATATCCATCGGGTGTGCCGAGATTGGCCAGCAACACGCCGATCCGGCGGGGAGGAAGCGCCGGATGGTCTGGCGGTGCGTGCGAGGGGCGAACCGCGAGGGAGGATGGTTTCTGGTCTAGCATGTCGGGTTTCCTGCTGGCGGACAACGGCGAGATAACCGCTGGCCGCGGGATTTCAATTCGTGCCTTTGTCGCGGGGCGCGTTCAACGCATCCTCCAGTCGTTGAAGCGCGGTGCCGGGCCGCAGCGGCTGCTGCTGGCTCGCATCGGGCGCCCAGCCGGTGAGATACACGATCTCGAACGTGGCAGGCAGGCGCCCGTCGGAGAGAGCATAGTTGCGCCCATAGATCTCCGCAGCCATCGGGAACAGCATCCGCGGCGGCGGCGACCTGCGGCGCGCAGCCAGTGCATTCGTCTCCCCCATCGCGCGAAGGTCGCGAAACAGCGCCATGAGATCGCCATAGGTCACCGTCAGCTTCACCCCGTCGGCCACCGGCAACGCAAGGCCCGCGCGGTGAAGCAGCCCGCCCAGATCGCGAATCTCCCCCATCGGCGCCACGCGGGGCGACAGCCCTCCCGTCAGCGCGACCTCAGCCTCCGCCAGCGCAGCGCGGAGTTCGCTGAGCGTCTGGCCGGCGAAAAGCGCGCCCAGAAACAGCCCGTCAGGCCGGAGCGCGCGCCGCGCCTGCACCAGCTGTCCTACCGGATCGGCGGACCAGTGCAGCGCGAGGTCATGGATCAGCAGGTCATGCGCGCTTTCCTCAAGGTCCAGCACCTCTTCATCCGCGACGAATCGGGCATTGGGGAAGGCGTGCCACGCTTCGGGAAAAGCCGTGACGATGGCCGGGTTCGTAAACCTTCTGTTAACCTCTGTCAGTCTCTCCTGCACCTCGTCCGCCACGGCATCATGCAGAAAAAGCGCGGGTTGGTCCTGCTGCGCCCGCTCGCGCTGGCGGAGAAGTTTGGGGCGATCGGTCAGTTGGGGTGGTTGATGCATGAGCCTACCTTGGAACCTGCCGAATCTAGGGGCAGGCTCCGCGCTTTGCAAATGCTCGTCGCGCGGGGAGGGCGCAGGGCTTTGCGCGCGCTCTATCCGCCGCAATGCGTGGCCTGCGCCGCGCCGGTGGCGGAGGACTTCGGGCTTTGTCCGGCCTGCTGGCGGGATGTGGATTTCCTGGACGGCCTGGTCTGCGATGCTTGCGGCCTGCCCCTGCCGGGTGGGCAGGAAGACGGTGTGCTCTGTGACAGCTGCCTGTTCGAACCGCCGGTCTGGGACAGGGCGCGTGCGGTCTTCACCTATGCGGGAACGGGGCGGCGACTCGTCCTGGCGTTCAAGCATGGCGACCGTACCGAACTTCATCGTCCGGCGGGGCGCTGGCTGAGACAGGCGGCGGAACCGCTCCTGCTTCCCGAAACGGTGATCGCGCCGGTGCCGCTTCACTGGATCAGGCTGTTACGGCGGCGATACAATCAGTCGGCCCTGCTGGCGCAGGCACTGGCGCGGGAAACCGGGACGGAATGCGTCGTTGATCTGCTGCATCGGCCCCGCTCCACCGGCAACCAGGACGGGCGCGACAGGGCAGGCCGTTTTGCCAACATGGCTGGAGCGATCTGCTGCACGCCGCGTCGTGCCGCGGTGATCGCCGGTCGCCCGGTGCTTCTGGTCGATGATGTTCTGACATCCGGCGCCACGCTTGCCGCCTGCACCGCGGCGCTCCGGGCGGCGGGCGCGTCGCGCGTCGCCGCGGTTGTGCTCGCACGCGTTGCGAAAGGGGGATAAGCAATTATATCTGGCGCGAACCACGAGGATACCATGGCCGATATCGAGATCTACACGACGCCCACTTGCCCCTATTGTGCCGCAGCAAAGCGGCTGCTTGGCAAAAAGGGCGTCGCCTACCGTGAAATTGACGTGTCTCGCGATCCCGATCTGCGCAGCGCGATGACCCGTCGGGCGGGCGGGCGGCATACGGTGCCGCAGATTTTTATTGGTGATGTGCATGTCGGCGGCTCCGACGATCTGCACGCGCTCGAGGCCGCCGGTCGCCTCGACCCGCTGCTCAAGGGCTGAGGGGATGCGCGCAGCCCTTGTTCAGCTCAACGTCACCGATCTGCCCGATGAAAACCTTCCCGGCATCTTGGCGTTCATCGATCAGGCGGTGGCTGGCGGGGCGGAGTTTGTGTTGACGCCGGAGGTGACGAACTGCATCTCCACCGACCGGGCTCACCAGCATGCAGTGCTGCGCCATGAGGAAGACGATCGCACGCTCGCCGCGCTTCGCGCCCGCGCGCGGGACCACGGGGTCTGGCTGCTGATCGGCTCGCTCGCGCTTCTGACGCACGACCCGGATGGCCGTTTTGCCAACCGCTCCTTCCTCATCACGCCGGAGGGGGAGATCGCCGCGCGCTACGACAAGATCCACATGTTCGACGTGCAGGTCTCCGAGACGGAAGTGTATCGGGAATCCTCTGGCTATCGGCCCGGCGATCGGGCGGAGGTGGTGGCAACGCCGTTCGGCAAGGTTGGCTTGTCGATCTGCTACGATCTGCGGTTTCCCTATCTGTATCGTGCAATGGCCAAGGCAGGCGCGGAAATTCTTACGGTTCCTGCCGCCTTCAATACCACGACCGGTGCCGCGCATTGGGAGCCTCTGCTGCGGGCCCGTGCCATAGAGACGGGCTGCTTTGTTCTAGCGCCCGCGCAGACGGGCACGCATGTCGAGCGCAAAGGACCAGGGCGGAGAACCTACGGTCATGGGCTTGTCGTCGCTCCCTGGGGAGAGGTTCTGGCGGATGCGGGGACGGAGCCGGGGGTGACGTTCGTCGATCTTGATCTTGCGGAAGTGCGCAAGGCCCGCGGCAGAGTACCCTCTCTCGACCATGACCGGGCTTTTGCGGGACCATGACGCGGCCGGACCACGAGCCACTGGGCGCCCTTCTTTTCAGCGAAATCTACATGGTCGATCAGCTTGCGCGGACCTTGCTGTCAAAGGCTCTGCCGCGAGGGATGGAATTGTCGCATTTCGCTGTTCTGAACCACCTCGCCCATCTGAACGAAGAGCGCACACCGGCACAGCTTGCCCGGGCCTTCCATGTCACCCGTGGCGCGATGTCCAACACCATTTCCAAACTCGAATGGGCGGGCCATGTTCATGTGCGCCCCGACTGGGACGACGCACGTCGCAAGTTTGTGGCCATCAGTCCTGCAGGCCGCGCGGCGCGCGACGCTGCCTTTGCCGCGATCTCTCCGGCCATGTCACGCACGGCGCGTGCGCTCGGCACAGAGCGGGTGCGCGCGGTTCTCCCTGTTCTGCGGGAGTTGCGCATGCGGCTGGAGGAGGGTTGAGGTTCATCCCGGTTCTCGCATGGCGACCACCTGATCGGCGCTGAACTGCGCACCCCCCCGCAGGATAAGCTGGACGGCGCCGTTGGTATTGGCCCGTATCTCCTCAACGCGCTGATAAACCGGCACGCTCTCCGTCGTGAGCGGCGTTGTCCCGGAAAAAGACTGGACGCTGAAACTGTAGCGGCCCGGCGGGAGCGGGGTCTCCCCCGACAGGCTTCCGGCCCAGGTCACGGCATTCCCATCCATCGGGAAATCCTCGCGTGAGACAATGTTTCCGCCGCTGTCCCGGACCAGCAGAACGGCACGATCTGCCCCTGCCAATTCCGGGGGAAGAAGGGTCAACGGCACACCATCGTAAGCCGCGGGAGAGGTTACTGCCACCTCCTTGCCCAGCCAATTGGAAAAGCCGGATACCCCCCCGAGCCCCGGACCAGAGGCCAGCCCCTCCAGAAGCTGGTTCGTCCGCATCTGCTGCTCGACGCCCGAAAATGTCGCGAGCTGTACGGCGAATTCACTGGATTCCATCGGGTTCAACGGGTCCTGATTCTGCAGCTGCGTCGTCAACATTCGAAGGAATGTCTGAAAATCGGTGCTGGCGAAGCCTCCGGCCGACGAACTTGGCGTTCCGGTGCTGCGCTGCGTTGTCGTACCTGCAATGTCCACTTTGTCCTCACATGCGCAAATCCAGCCGGTCCTCACCAGCCAGGCTTTTTCTAGAAGCGGGTTCGATCGTCACGGCAAACTGGGCCTCGACGGTCCCCGATCTGAGCGGACTACGCCGGTCATGTCTCTTTTCGCCGCCGAAATGGAAACTGACTTCGCCATAGCCCTGCTGCCGAAGATCCCGCTGAAGTTCTGCCGCCTGACGCTTTGCCGCGTCCAGAGAGTCCGCGCGGCTCGAATCAACCTCTATGCGGACACCACTTGGTGTTTCGTGGATCTTCAAGTCCAGTCGCCCGAGATCCTTGTCATCCAAGGAAAGCTCCATCACCTCGCCGTCCTGCCGCAAAAGCAACCGGTGTGTTTCCTGTGCGACCGGCGCGGGTGGCGAGAAAAAACGGGGACGGGTTTCGTTCGCGCCTTCCGGGTGCCGGTCAACCCTTCCGGACTCGCGGAAAACATGCGTTTCCACCGCTTCTCCATCCGGATTAATCAAAGCCTCACGATCCAAAGCGTGTTCTGGACTACTTTCCTGGTTGTCGGTGTCAGCTGCATCCTGACCGGCCTCAATCGTGGACAAATCGGCTTGCCGGATCTGAAGGGGGCTGCCAGCCCCGGCGGCATCGTCGCGGTGATCTCGGGCGGGCTCATTTCCCTTACCGGCGCGTCGCGTCCTGCAATATCATCCTGATTCTGCGTTTGAAGCGAGGGGTTGTTGGCTATCGGCGGTGTTGACGGCCCGATAACGGCGGGCAGCTTGCTTTCTATAATTCCCTGTGAGTTTACCGATTGCTGAAAATGCGGTTTCTTAGAAAAAAAACCCTCCGATATTTTTTCATCCACCGGCGTGAATCCCCGCATTATTCCCGGTCCGGCCACCCTTGAGGAAAAATTCGGAAAATCAAGAACCGCGATCGCAAAACCACCCTCCGCCTCCTTCGGCCGCTCCATCTCCTCGTCTGACCGCGCATGGTTTTCCATGCCTGTCTCCGCGGCACTTGACCAGTCCCTGAGCTGAATCTCCTCAGTTTCAACTACTTGCGACGGAATATCCTGAGGGACGGGTGAAACCGGCATAGCCGGATAGTCAATATCAATTTCAGTCGAGATCGAATCTTGATCAGGCGCCACCGCATCGAGGCGGATAGAGAACGGAATATGGTGGACAGGATTTATAAATGTCCTTGGTTCGAGTGTAGCTTTGCCGGAATTGGTGGGCTGCGCTTCAATCTCATCTTCAAAAACTGGACCTATCGGAAGCTCGCATGCAGCAGGCGACAACCCGGCATCTGTCGTTGGGGCGATAGTTGAAAGAAGAGCAATGGCGTCCATCGTAGGCCTCGCTTTGTGCTGCTCCATAATGACCGGGGGAAGTTACTCAATCTTTACCGCTGCGCGTTAAATATGGTGGCAACGGGTGAAAGGAGCTCTCAATGGAAGTCGATGGAATACCAGATCAGTCAAGGATACTGAAACTGCGCGCTGCGGCGGCCGCGCTGGAGGGAGCTTTTCTCGCGGAAATGCTCAAATCTGCCGAAGTGAAGTCCGATTTGGGCGGCGGTGCGGGCGAGGCGCAGTTCGCATCCTTCCTACGCGAAGCCCAGGCCAAGCAACTTGTATGTGCGGGGGGGGTGGGCCTTTCGGAGAGTCTCTTCACCGCGTTGATTAACTCGGAGAGCAGCCATGTGTGATGCGCTTGCACTTATGGAGGCAACGCGTGAAGCGATTGTCATCGGTCGATTTGAACAACTGACGGTTCTGATCGATGCGACAGATGACCTGCTGTCGCATCTTCCATGTGCTTCAGAAGAAGAACTCGCGATGATGCGCTCCCGCGCTCTTCGAAATCAGGGGCTTATCCGGGCGGCGTTGACGGGCTTGCGACTATCAGTATCGCTCAACGGGTCCTTTTCTGCTTATGGGACCGATGGGCGCCGCATCACGGACAGCACGGGTCCTGCCATCGAGCGAAAAGCCTGATCGTTAGAATGCAAGATATTCTCTGCGACGCTTTAGCAATTCGTTAGAGATTCGGCTGCATTATGAACAGGCATCCAGAGGGATGGCGCGGAAAAATCCGCATCGGGCAGAAGGCCGGACCAGCCAGTTCAAGGCGCAACGGGCGCAAAACGCGACCTTATCAGGGGAATTCCTATGTCCAGCATTCTTACGAACTCGAGCGCGATGGTCGCCCTTCAGACGTTGAAAGGCATCAATAGCAGTCTTGCTAAAACTCAGGACGAGATCTCCACCGGGAAGTCGGTTGCTTCCGCCAAGGATAACGCCGCCGTCTGGGCCATTTCCAAGACGATGGAATCCGATGTGGCGAGTTTCAAAGCGGTGTCGGACGGTCTGTCCCAAGCGAAGTCCACTATCGCCGTTGCCCGAACCGCGGTTGAATCGATTGCTGAAGATCTGACTTCGATCAAAGGCAAGATCGTCGCCGCGCAGCAGGGGACCGGGTCTGCCGAACTGCAAAAAGACATCGAAGGGATTATTGCGAACATCAAGTCCACGATCAGCACGGCGCAGTTCAGCGGGATCAGTCTGCTGGAAGGAACGGGATCGGTCGACTATTTGGCATCTCTGGACCGCAGCTCCGATGGATCTGTGACACCGACCAAGATCAGCGTCGCGAAACAGGACCTGTCCATAGGAACCTATACCGCGAAGGCCGCCTTCACCGGTTCGGACGGGGTGTCGACGGGAGCGGATACCTTCGCGACCACGGTGGATGGTGGCGGGTCGAGCACCAATATCGTCATCGACAACAATACCGATGCGTTGGCCGCTGGTGACCGGATCTCTGTGACTATCGGCGACAAGACGGCGAGCTATACCGTCACCGCCGACGATGTCGCCTCCTCGACCCCGGCGGATCTGGTCGCCGTTGGTCTGAAGGGCGCGGTCGAGGCCTTGGGCATCGAGGGTGTCAGCCTTGACTACGACAGCGGGACCCCGGGCACGCTGGTGCTGACCAACAATGGAGGGGGCGACCTTGCCGTCTCCGGCCGCTTCCAGAATGCAGGCAGCGGCGGCTTGGGCGCGCTCGATTCCATTGATGTGAGCACCGCCGCCGGGGCTGCTTCGGCGCTGACGGCGATCGAAGGACTTCTCGATACCGTGAAGACCGCTGGCGCGACGCTGGGCTCCACTGAGAGTCGTGTCGAAAAACAGGCGAATTTTATCAGCAAGCTGTCCGACGCCCTGACACAAGGCATCGGCGCCATGGTGGACGCAGATATGGAGGAAGCTTCCGCGCGGCTGCAGGCGCTGCAAGTGCAGCAGCAACTGGGGATTCAGGCGTTGTCCATTGCGAACTCTGCGCCGCAGAATGTGCTGTCGCTCTTCCGCTAATATCGTCCGCGGCGGGGCCTATGCCTCGCCGCGCCTTTTTCCGAGCGTTGAGCCATGTGTCGCTGAAAGGATGCATCTTGAACGCAATCGAGAAGGCGCGAAGCGCCTACGCGCGAACCGAGCCCATGTTGGGAACGGAACGCGATATGGAATACGAAGCCTTTGCAAGGGCGACACGGCAACTCCGTGCCGCGGTCGCTTGCGGTCGTTCGGGTTTCCCGGCGCTCGTCCAGGGGCTTCACGACAATCGCAGACTGTGGACCGTATTGGCGACGGATGTCGCGAGCCAGGGCAATGGATTGCCCGCCGCGCTCCGAGCACAGATCTTCTATCTCGCGGAGTTCGTGAGGGTTCAGAGTGATCGTGTATTGAGCGGTACCGCCGAAGTGGAAGCGCTGATCGAGATCAATATGGCTGTCATGGCGGGTCTCCGCCAACGGGGGACGAGCTCTTGAGCGGGCTGGTTCTTAAACTTGCTCCGGGAGAAAGGCTGCTCGTCAACGGGGCCGTGATTGAAAACGGTGACAGAAGATCCCGTTTTTCGATCATCACGCCAGGCGCCCATATTCTCCGGCTCCGCGATGCGCTTCATCCCCGGGAGGCGACAACACCCGTCAGTCGGGCCTGCTATATGGCGCAGTTGGTTTTGTCCGGCGACGCGACGGAGCAGGCGACATGTACCGAACTTTTGGCGGCGATAGATCAGCTCGATAATGTGATGGCGGATGCTGCCAGCCGGCTGCTACTGTCACAGGCGCGGCAGAGTGTCGCTTCACATCAATACTATGCGGCTCTTAAAACGCTTCGCGGGTTGTTGCCGGGGGAAGCGCGGCTTCTGGCTGAACCATGAGCTTCGGTCCTGTCATTCCCGTTGGTGGATATGCCGGATGGCGGTTCCTTCAGCGTACAGTGGAAGCGCAAAAGGAAACTTTCGTCACGTCCGCAAAAATTCAGCGCGACGAGGCCTATTTCAGAGAACGCATCAGCGGAATTTCCAGCGCAGGGGAGTTGGTCGCGGACCGGCGCCTGCTTCAGGTTGCTCTTGGCGCCTTTGGGCTGGGCGACGACATTGGTAACAAGTACTTCATCCGAAAAGTATTGGAAGATGGGGTCAGCGAGCGGACCGCGCTCGCCAATAGGCTTTCCAACAAGGCCTATGCCGAGATGGCATCGACCTTTTCCTTTACCGAGGATCCGCCTTTCACCCAGAGGGAAGGTTTCGCAGATGCGATCCTTGCCGCATACAAGACCCGCGCATTCGAAGCGGCAGTGGGGGAAAGCAATGATGACATGCGGCTCGCGATGAATGCGCAGCGCGAGCTGGAAAGACTGGCGGAGCGACCGGCATCGGACAACACTCTTTGGTATGCGGTCCTGGGATCGAAGCCGTTGCGTACCGTTTTCGAGCGGGCGTTTGCCTTACCGGCGAGCTTCGGCGCGCTCGACATAGACCTGCAACTGCGAACGATGAAGAGCCGGGCGCAGAGCACGCTTGGCCAGAGTTCGATCAAGCAGTTCGCCGATCCCCAACAATCCGAAGTGCTGATCCGTCGCTTCCTCCTGATGTCCGATCTTCAGTCGGGATCGTCGCAAAACGCCCCCGGCGCGGGGGCGCTCGCCCTTTTGCGGGGGCAAGGGAGCGCGGCCTCCCTGCTTTCCATCCTGCGGAGGTAGCCCACCACGGAGTGATCCTGCACCGCGAGGGCAGGGACCAAAGCGGGCGCGGGCGGAAACCCGCCTCATTGAGACCGTTAGCGCAGGCGATCGAGCAGATCGTAGGAGGGATAGCCGTCCGGTGTCATACCGCTCGCGACCTGATAGCCCCGGATGGCCGCAATCGTATCGGGGCCGATTTTGCCATCCGCGCTCCCGGGATCGAAACCGGCACGGGCAAGGCGTTGCTGCAACTCCGTTCTCTCCGATTGCGTCAGCGCCCGGTCCGTTCTGGGCCATGCGGTGAGGAAGGGACCGCCACCCTTCAACCGGTCGGAAAGGTGGCCGACACCCAGCACGTAGCTGTCGGCGGCGTTGTAGCGCGAGATGGCGCGGAAGTTGTTGAAGATCAGAAAGGCCGGGCCATTTGCGCCGGCCGGCTGAAGCACGGACGCCGCGCCATGATCCCGCAGCCTCGTGCCATCGGCAGAGCGGATGCCCAGAGAGGACCATTCCGCGACACTCTTGCGCGTACCCTTGCCCGCGAGAGAATGGTTGAACCCGGCAGGAAGCACCACCTCCACCCCCCAGGGCTGGCCGCGCGTCCAGCCGGAGCGCGCCAGATAGGCGGCGGTGGAGGCGAGTGCGTCAGAGGGATCGTCGGACCAGATATCCCGCTTGCCGTCTCCATGGAAATCCACGGCGTAGAGCAAATAGCTCGTCGGGATGAACTGCGTATGGCCCATCGCCCCGGCCCAAGAGCCGGTCATGTGCCGGGCATCGACATCGCCTGCCTGAATGATCTTCAGCGCGGCGACGAGCTGTTGTTCGAAGAACGCGCCGCGCCGTCCGTCATAGGCCAGGGTGGCAAGCGAAGGAATCACCGGCATGGTTCCCCGGTGGCTGCCATAGGAGCTTTCCATGCCCCAGACCGCGACGACCACCTCCCGCTCCACACCGTAGTGGGCCTCGATCTCATCCAGCACGCGGCGGTTCTCGGCCAGCGCCTTACGCCCGTTCTCGATCCGCGTGTCGGAGACGGCGCTGTCCAGATATTGCCAGATGGTGCGGGTGAACTCTGCCTGATTGCGGTCGCGCTGGATCACCTCCGGCACGTAGCCCACGCCCGCGAAGGCAGTGTCGAAGGTCCGGGGCGATATCCCCTGGGCCATCGCCCGCCCCCGGAAGCCCGAGAGCCAGCTGTCGAAGCCCTGATCCTCCACCATGTTCAAGGCCTGCGCCGCAGCGGGCGCGCGCGGGAAATCACGTGTTTCCGCGGAGGACCGCGATACCCAATCGGACGACCCGCAAGCCGGAAGTGCGACGAGGCCGGCCACCGCGAAGGCGGTCAAGGAATTGCGCATACTGTCACCTGCTCGATATTCTTTTTGTTGCGCAGATGGTAGCAACGGCAGACCGATCTGCAAAGCGTCGCGGTGGTCGCAGGTGGAATTTTCGTCCTATCTTTCCCGCTTGCGTCGGGTGAGCTTGCGGGAAGTCGCGTCCTTGCGCACCTTGGCGGGGCCGGGCTTCCGCCCCTTGGGTGGGCCTGTACGCCGACCGCCCGGGCGCCCGCCTGTCCGCGGGCCGCGCGGCAGCTCATTATCCTCCAGGGTCAGCAGGTCCAGCACCAAGCCGCCGGTCACCGGTACGGCTTCCGCCAGCCGGACGGTGACACGCTGGCCGAGAGAGAGCGTGAGGCCGGTCTGATCGCCCATCAGCGTCTGGCTGTCGGCGTCGAAATGGAAATACTCATGCCCCAGCGCGCGGATCGGGATCAGCCCGTCCGCCCCGGTCTCGTCCAGCCGGACGAAGACACCGAAACGTGTGATGCCGGCGATGCGGCCAGCGAATTCATTGCCCACCCGTTCGGACAAATAGGCGGCGAGGTAGCGGTCGGTCGTGTCACGCTCCGCCGCCATGGAGCGGCGTTCCGTCTCCGAGATATGCTCCGCCGTGGCCTCCAGCTCCTCGATATCGGCGGGGCTGAGGCCGTCCTTGCCCCAACCATGGGCAGAGATCAGCGCGCGATGCACGATGAGGTCGGAATAGCGCCGGATCGGCGAGGTGAAATGCGCGTAGGATCGCAGCGCCAGCCCGAAATGACCGAAATTCTCCGGGTGATAATAGGCCTGAGTCATCGACCGGAGGGTGGAGATGTTCAGAAGCTGGTCGAACGATGTCCCCTCCGCTTGTGCGAGCAGATTGTTGAGATGCCGGGTCTGAAGCACCTGTCCCTTCGCCAGCGTGAAGCCGGAAGCCTCCGCCACCTCCCGGAGTGCGTCGAGCTTCTCAGGCGAGGGCTCCTCATGCACGCGGAACAGCAGGGGACGGCGGCGCTGGATCAATTCCTCCGCCGCGGCGACATTGGCGAGGATCATGAACTCCTCGATGAGCTTGTGCGCGTCGAGCCGGTCCCGGAAGGCGACCGAGGCGACGCGGCCGTCTTCCGTCAGGATGATCCGCCGCTCCGGCAGGTCGAGGTCCAGCGGCTGACGGCGCGCCCGCGCGGCGCTGGCGGCGGCGTAGGCGGCGTAGAGCGGGCGGATCACGCGGTCCAGCAGCGGTTCCGCCTGCGCGTCGGGCGCCCCGTCCTGCGCGGCCTGCACCTGCTCATAGGTCAGCGACGCGGCGGAGCGCATGAAGCCTCGCACGAAACGGTGGCTGATCTTGTTGCCCTCCGCGTCGAGCCGCATCCTGACGGCGATGCAGGGGCGCGCAACCCCTTCGTGGAGCGAGCAGAGGTCGCCCGACAGTCTGTCCGGCAGCATGGGCACCACACGGTCGGGGAAGTAGGTGGAATTGCCACGTTCACGCGCTTCACGGTCGAGCGCGGAGCCGGGTTTCACGTAATGGGCCACATCCGCGATGGCCACCCAGACGATATGGCCGCCGGGGTTGCCTTCATCGCTGTCCGGCTCCGCATAGACCGCGTCGTCATGGTCGCGGGCATCGGCGGGGTCGATGGTGACGAGGGGCATGTCGCGCAGATCATCCCGGCCGCGCGCGGTCGCGGGTTTCATCGCATCGGCCTCGGCGATCACGCTGTCGGGAAAGGCGTCGCGGATGCCGTGCTGATGGATCGCGATGAGCGAGACGGCCTTCGGGGCCGAAGGGTCGCCCAGCCGTTCGATGACGCGCGCCTGCGGCAGACCCATGCGGGCGCGGTGGCCAAGCTGCTCGGCCTCCACCAGCTCGCCATCCTGTGCGCCCTGCGTGGCGGTTGCGACCACGCGCCAGTCGCGGTCGGCGCCCTTGTCGATGGGCACGATGCGACCGCCCTCCGTCTCCTTGCGGAAGACGCCGAGGATGCGGCGCGGGTTGCTGCCGATCTTGCGGATCAGGCGGGCCTCGTAATGATGGTCCTCCGCCCCCGCTTCCACAACGCGGGCAAGAATGCGGTCACCAGGGCCGATCGCGGGGTCGGTCTTGCGCAGCACCATGAGGATGCGCGGCTCCGGCCCGTCGCCCTGCCATTCCAGCGCCCGGGCAAAAAGGTCGCCGTTGCCGTCGGGTTTCAGCACCTCCAGAATGGAGACGGGGGGCAGTTTCTCCGCATCGCGGTAGCGGCTCCGTTTCCGCTCGAGCTGCCCTTCCGCCTCCAGCTCTTTCAGGATGCGTTTCAGCTCGACCCGCTGATCGCCCTTCACGTTGAAGGCTTTCGCGATGTCGCGCTTGGCCGAAAGGCCGGGATGTGCGGCGATCCACTCAAGGATCTGGGATTTGGAGGGCAGCGGGTTCATGCACACGCCCTACCACAGGCTGCGGGTCCGGTCATCCGGGAAACCGGCGACGGGGGCAGCGGGTTCGCCGTATTTTCACTGCTCCCACAGCGGCCGCGGAAGCCTCAGGCGAAATAATCCCGCAGGATGCGGGCATAGATCGCCTTCAGGCCCACGATCTGCGCGACCTCCACCCGCTCGTCCACCTGGTGCATCGTCTTGCCGACCAGCCCGAATTCCACCACGGGGCAATGGCGGCGCACGAAGCGCGCGTCGGACGTGCCCCCTGTGGTGGAGAGTGCGGGGGCGATGCCCGTCTCCGCCTCCACCGCACGGGCGATGAGGTCGGAGAGGGGACCGGGCGGCGTCAGGAAGGCTTCTCCCGAGACCTTGGTGCGCATCCCGAAGGTGATGCCGGTTTCCGCTGTCACCCGGTCGGCCTCCTGGCGGATCCAGTCGGTGAGGCTTTGCGAGCTGTGGGTGTCGTTGAAGCGGATGTTGACCGTCGCCCGTGCTTCGGCCGGAATCACGTTGGTGGCCTTGTTGCCCGTATCGACGGTGGTGATGGCGAGGGTGGAGGCGTCGAAATGGTCCGTGCCGGTATCGAGCCTGTGGCTCGCCAGCCGGTCGAGCAGCCGGACGAGGCCGGTCAGCGGATTCCTCGCGCGGTGGGGGTAGGCGGAATGGCCCTGCACGCCCTGTGCGGTCAGAAAGGCGCTCATGGAGCCCCTCCGGCCGATCTTCATCATGTCGCCCAGCCGCTCCGGGCAGGTGGGCTCGCCCACGAGGCAGACATCCATCCGCTCGCCCTGCACCTCCATCCAGTCGAGGATCGCGGTGGTCCCGTCCACGCCGTCGCCTTCTTCGTCTCCCGTCAGCGTGATGACGATGGAGCCGTCGGGCGGCGTTTCCTGCACGAAGTCGATGGCGGCCGCGACGAAGGCCGCGACGCCCGATTTCATGTCGGTCGCGCCGCGTCCCCAGAGTTCCGGGCCGACCACCTCTCCGCCGAAGGGATCATGGCTCCAGCCTTCGCCGGCGGGGACCACGTCCGTATGCCCGTTGAAGCCGAAGCTCCGCCCGTTTCCGCCCGTGCCCCAGCGGGCGAACAGGTTGGCGATGCCATTACGGTCCACACGTGTACAGGCGAAGCCGGCCTCCGTCAGCACCCGCTCCATGAGGAGGAGCGCGCCGCCCTCCTCCGGGGTGACGGAGGGGCAGCGGATCAGTTCGGCTGTGAGGGCTACGGGATCTGTTGGCATGGGCGACCTCCTGCTGTCGGGAGAGGGAGTAGCGCGCCCGGGGCGGGGTGGGCAATGCTTCCCGCGCCGGTCGCGTCTGTCTGCGCGAGTGAATGGCCGTCTGCCTTTCTCGCTGCCCGTCTGGCTCCGTCCGCCCGCCTGTCTGGGCCTGCTTGCCAGACCGTCCTCGGTCTGCCCCCTGTCCGCCGGGCCACTGGGATCGACTGTCTGACATCCTCACCGCCAGCATGACGGTCACCGCCCCCGACCGTCATCTCCGCAAGATGCCCTTCTGCAGCGGCGTGCGGCAGGTCCAGCGGCTGCGCGCCCCGAGCCGCATCATCAGGACCTGACGTTCCAGGTCTCCGAAACGAATGTTGTCGCCCAAGACGCGGCGCGTAGCCTGCGTCGCTCATCATGGATGTGGCAGAGAGGATGCCTCTGAAGCCGCGTGCCGCGCCGCGCCCTCTCCGGCCCCTTATCCGGTGGCCCTTATTATATGACGGGGTAGGGGCATTGCCGTGCCTCATTGTGTTTGTTGGTGTTTTTCGACGGCCCCGTGTCTGCCTGCTTGCCCCGCATGCCTCTGCGGCGCTATCAGGCGCGGAGCGAAGGAGTGAGACGCCATGGACTTCGACCTGATTGAGCGTATCTTTCGCGACCTTGCACTTGCGGCGGGGCGGGAGATCCTTGCGATCTATGACAGTGGAGCGCTCGGCACACGGGCCAAGGCCGACGAGAGTCCGGTGACGCTGGCCGATCTCGCCGCCGACCGGGTGATATCGGAGGGGCTGCGCGCTGCCTTCCCGGACCTGCCGCTTGTGACGGAGGAGCAGGCCGCGACCCATGCGGCGCAGGCGCGGACCTTCCTCATCGTCGATCCGCTGGACGGGACAAAGGAATTCGTGCGCAGGCGGGCGGATTTCACCGTGAACATCGCGCTGGTGGAGGAGGGGCGGCCCGTTCGCGGCGTGGTCTATGCCCCCGCGCGGGAGCGGCTTTTCTACACCGACGCGGCGGGCCGCGCGGTGGAAGAGGAGGGTCCGTTCGGCCCGCGCCCCGGCCCGCTCCGCCCTTTACATGTGCGCAGGCCCGACAATGACGCGTTGACCGTCGTTGCCTCAAAGTCCCACAGGGACGCAGCGACGGAGGATTATATTGCGCGCTACAGGGTTGCAGCTTCGGAGGCGGCAGGGTCTTCGCTGAAATTCTGCCTCGTCGCGGCGGGGGAAGCGGATCTCTATCCGCGGCTCGGCCCGACGATGGAATGGGATACGGCGGCGGGGGATGCCGTTCTCCGTGCCGCGGGGGGGGAGGTGGCGCGTCTCGACGACCTCTCTCCGCTGACATATGGCAAGCCGGAGTTTCGCAATCCGACCTTTGTCGCCTACGCTCCGGGCGTCGTCCTCCTTCCAGCCTGAGGTGCCCATGAAGACGCTCATCGTCATTCCAGCCCGCTACGCCTCCACCCGCTATCCGGGAAAGCCGCTTGTCCCGCTGACCGGGGCGGATGGGGTACCCCGCACGCTGATCCAGCGGTCGTGGGAGGCGGCAATCGCCGTGGGCGGGATCGACCGGGTGGTGGTCGCCACGGATGACGACCGGATTCGCGCAACGGCGGCGGCCTTCGGCGCGGAGGTTGTGATGACCCCCGACACCTGCCGGAACGGCACCGAACGCTGCGCTGCAGCATATGCGGCACTGGGGGGCGGCTACGACATCGTCGTCAACCTGCAGGGGGACGCGCCGCTCACACCCCATTGGTTCGTGGAGGACCTGATCGCCGGGCTGAAAAAGGCGCCGGAAGCGGAGATCGCGACACCGGTCCTGCGCTGCGATGGCGCGATGCTGGAAGGGCTGCTGGCCGATCGCCGCGCGGGCCGGGTGGGCGGCACGACAGCGGTCTTTGGGGCGGGGGGGAAAGGGCTCTACTTCTCCAAGGAGGTGATTCCCTTTACCTCTCAAGCCTATGAGCCGCAGGAACCGACCCCGGTCTTTCACCATGTGGGCGTTTATGCCTATCGGCCCGAGGCGCTTGCGGCCTATCCCGGCTGGGAGGTTGGTGTGCTGGAGACGCTGGAGGGTTTGGAGCAGCTCCGATTCCTGGAGAACGGCCGCGCGGTGCTTTGCGTCGAGGTGGCGGCGCGCGGGATGGAGTTCTGGGAACTCAACAACCCGGAGGACGTTGCCAAGATAGAAGCCATGCTGGCCCGGCGCGGGGGAGTTTTACCTGCAGGATAGGCAACATCTTGCCTAAATTGTCAGCAATTTCTGTGGCAAAGCGGCGTTTGGGTGCTACTATCTTTCCGCAGGTGCATAACTACGTCGTCCCGTCACAGAATGCGCTATAGTGTTGGTGTAGTCGCGTCGGAATTGGCCGGCGCTGAACGCCACAGTTCGGAGACCCGAATGAAGACCAAAGTTACCAAGGCCATTTTCCCCGTCGCGGGCTTGGGAACGCGGTTCCTGCCCGCGACCAAATCCGTGCCGAAGGAGATCATGACCCTCGTTGATCGCCCGCTGATCCAGTACGCGATCGACGAGGCGCGGGCTGCGGGGATTGAAGAGTTCATTTTTGTCACCTCCAAGGGCAAAAGCGCGCTCGAGGATTACTTCGACAACGCGCCGGAGCTTGAGAATTCGCTCCGCAAGTCGGGCAAGACCGACCTGCTGGAAATCCTTCAGTCCACCTACATGGATTCCGGGGAGATCGCCTATATCCGCCAGCACAAGGCGCTCGGTCTCGGCCATGCCGTGTGGTGCGCGCGGAACCTCGTCGGCGATGAGCCCTTCGCGGTGATCCTGCCCGATGACGTGATCGCGGCGGAGCGGCCCTGCCTGCAGCAGATGGTGGAAGCCTATGCCGAAACGGGCGGCAACATCGTCGCCGCGATGGAAGTGCTGCCTGAAAAGGCATCCTCCTACGGCGTGCTCGATATCGCCGATGACATGGGCTCGCTGGTAAGGGCGAAGGGCATGGTGGAGAAGCCGAAGAAGGGGGAGGCTCCGTCGAACCTCGCCGTGATCGGCCGCTACATCCTGCAACCCAAGGTCATGCAGCATCTCAACGAGAAGAAGGAAGGCGCGGGTGGGGAAATTCAGCTCACCGACGCCATTGCCCGTGAGATCACCGAATCCGGCAACGTCTATGGTTTCCGCTTCCGCGGACAGCGGTTCGATTGCGGCTCCAAGGCAGGCTTCCTTCAGGCCACGGTCGCATTCGGGCTGGCACGGGAAGAGCTGCATGACGAATTCGCCGATTATCTGAACGAGATCGTTCCGATCCAGAAGGCGGCGCAGTAAGCGGCGGGGTTGCCGCGCCGATCTGGCGCGGCTCGCCAAACCTCCTCGGCACCGGACCCGGGAGCCCAAAACAAAAGGCCGCTCGGAAAGAGCGGCCTTTTCATTATGCCCACCGAGACGTCCTCATCCCCACTGAGACGTCGGCCTCTCCGCCGAGGCGTCAGCCGGCTGCGACCGGACGGGCTTCGGTCAGGATCGCATGCAGCTTCGCCGGATCCACGTTGGCGCGGAGCTTGGCGCAGATCTGCGGGTCGCGCATCGTGCGGGATACCAGGGCCAGCGCCTTCAGATGTTCGACCCCGCTGTCCTTCGGGGCAAATAGTGCGAAGATCAGGTCCACCGGCTGCCGGTCCACCGCGTCAAAATCCAGTGGTTTCTCCAGCCGGACGAAAGCGCCGACCACCCTGTCCACCCCGTCAAGCCGGGCATGGGGCAGGGCAATCCCGTGACCCACACCCGTAGGGCCAAGGCTTTCCCGCTCCTGCAACGCATCGGTCGCAGACGCGGCGTCCAGATCATAGGCCGCCGCGGCGATTTCGCCGAGTTCCTGAAACAAGCGCTTCTTGCTTGTCAGATGACCGATGACCTTGACGGCCCCGGGCTTGAGAAGGCTCGATATATCCATGGAGCTCTTTCGTCCGGCGCCGCCGGTCAGGCAGCGCTACCTCGTGTTACGCGGGTCGATCCAGCCGATATTCCCGTCATCGCGACGATATACAACGTTCACGCCGCCGTGTCCTTCATTTCGAAAGACCAGAAGAGACGATCCCGCCAGTTCCATCTGCATCACCGCCTCGCCCACGGACACGGAGGGTATGCGCGCCTCCATCTCCGCGATGATCATCGGTTGCAGCGTTTCGGGTTCGACATCCTCGGGTCCGTCACTCGCGGCGAGGATATACGAGGAACCCCCGTCAAAGACAACCGGCTGCGCGCGGTTCCTCTGGTGCGCCTTCAGGCGGCGGCGATAACGGCGAAGCTGCTTCTCCATCTTCTCCGTGCAGGCTGCGAAGGCGGCATAGATTTCCGTCGCCGTTCCCTTGGCCTGAATGGACAGGCCGCTGGGGAGGTGGAGCGTCGCTTCGCAGGCGAACTCATAGGAATTGCGGGAGAAGGTGACGAGGGCATCTGTCGGCTCCTGCGCATATTTGAGCGCAAGGGCGTCGATCTCCGTCCGCACATGCGTTTGGAGTGCTTCACCTATGTCGAGCTGTTTGCCGCTGATCTGATAGCGCATGGTCTCTCCTTTCAGGCTCCAGAGGGAAACCCGCGCGCGCCGCGCCGGTTCATTTCCCCGTGGTCTTTACCCCGGTCCCCGTCACTCTCCTCCATCCGGGTCAGGCGCACCGAGCGACGGCGCTGCGCTGACGACGGTATCCGCATGCCTTCACGGTATTTGGCGACGGTTCGCCGGGAAATGTCAACGCCGCGACCGCGGAGAAGGTCGCACAGCATGGCGTCGGAAAGGGGGTTCTGGGGCGGTTCTGCGGCGATCAGACGCAGGAGGTGCTGCCGGACGGCGGCGCTCGAAACCGATGTGCTTTCAGCGCCGCCCGTGACGGGGAGCGCGCTGGAGAAGAACATGGAGAGCGGCAGCAATCGGCCTCCGAAGATCAGCGACTTGGCGGTGATGGCCCGTCCAAGCGTGGAAGGGTGCAGGCCCAGCTCCTCCGCCAGTGTTATCCGTGTCAGGGGCTGAAGCCCGTCGGGACCGGAATGAAAGAAGTCGGCCTGCCGGGCAAGGATCGCTTTCCCGATGCGGAGCAGCGTGGCGTGCCGCCATTCCACCGCAGCGATCAGCGCGCGCGCCTGTGCGAGCCGCGCCTCGACGCTCTCCCCGCCGCGAAGCGCCCGGACAAGCCGGGTGTCGAGCGACAGGGCGAAAGGGCGGGCCCGCTCCACGAGGAGGCTTCCGTCATTCTGGCGCACGATACGCAGGTCCGGCAGCCTGGGCCCCAACGGGTCCGGCGACGCCTCTCCGACCGGGGCGTTCGGCAGGCCCCGCAGAAGCGCGCGGACCCGCTTCAGGAGCGGCGGGGGCAGATCCGGCAGGGAGGGGAGCGCGCGTCGCTGGCGGAGACCTCCCGTAGGGGTGGCAATGAGCGCGGCTATGCGATGGGCGGTCGTCTGGTCGATCCCGTCTTCCTCCAGCCGAGCTGCAAGGTATTCCGCAAAGCTGCGGGAGCCGACCCCGGTCGGCTCACAGGTCTTCAGCACGGTCACCGCTGCTTCGGCGAGCTCCGCGGATTGCCCGGCCGCTGTCAGCAAGGCAGTGGCCTCTCCTTCCAGATAACCGTCCGGCCCGACATGGGTGGCCAGCGTCAATGCTGCGCGGGAGAGTGGCGGGGGCAACGCCTTCATGCTGATCTGCGCTGTGAGCTCTTCGGTCAAAGGCCGCACCGCCGCCACGGTGCCGAGTGCCAGATCGTAAAGAGCCCCGCCGCTTTCCTGCCGACGGGCGCGGAATATCAGGAAGGGGTTCTCTGCCGCTTCCGCTGCCAGTGCCTCCATCAACCCCAGAGCGGGCAGCGCAAGAAGGCCGATCGACTGACGCAGTCCCGGTGTCAGCGCGAGCCGTTGCTCCTGTTTCAGGCCGAGCCTGGGTGTCACGGCCAAGTCTGCCCCCTTAGCTGTAGGTGAAGGCCTCCCCGAGATAGACGCGTCGCACGTCGGGGTTGCTGACCACCTCTGCCGCCGTGCCGCTCATCAGCACGTTTCCATCATGGAGGATATAGGCGCGATCGACGATTTCCAGTGTCTCGCGTACGTTATGATCGGTGATGAGCACACCGATGCCTCGCGCACTCAGATCCTTCACCAGATCACGGATATCGGAAATGGAGATAGGATCGACCCCCGCGAAGGGTTCGTCCAGCAGCAGGTAACGCGGGTTGGCCGCTAAGCTCCGCGCAATCTCCACGCGCCGGCGCTCCCCTCCCGAAAGGGCGAGGGCGGGCGAATTGCGCAGATGGGTGATGGAGAATTCCGAGAGCAACTCCTCCAGCCGTTCGCGGCGGCGGTGGCGATGCCTCTCCGAGATCTCAAGGATGGCGAGGATGTTGTCCTCCACCGACAGGCCACGGAAGATCGACATTTCCTGCGGCAGGTAACCGATGCCAAGCCGAGCGCGACGATACATCGGCAGGCCGGAGGCGTTCTGGCCGTCGATGATGACCTCGCCCCCGTCGGCCATGACCAGACCGGCGATAGCATAGAAGCAGGTGGTCTTGCCGGAGCCGTTCGGACCGAGCAGCCCCACCACCTCCCCGCGGGCGAGATGGAGCGAAACATCGCGGATGATCGTGCGCTTGCCGTAGCTCTTGCGCAGGCCACGCACGACAAGCCCGCTGGGCGAGGTCGGTTGCGGCGGTGTGGCGCGGGGCATCCGCATCAGCGGTTGCTCCGGCCGGATGAGGTGCCGGGCGGGTTGGCGGACTGGATGACGGTACGCACGCGCCCCTCCATCCGCCCGGTGCCGCTGTCCACATTGACGACGAGACGCTGGCCGGTGATCGTGCTTGCCCCCTGCGTGACGACGACGCTGCCGGTCATGACGATCTGGTCCTCAGCCATGGTATAGACGGCCTCCGTCCCCTGCACGCCAAGGTCGCCGGAGGCGATGAGCACGTTGCCGGTCGCGTGAATGGTGGAAATACCGCCCTGCGCCCCGTCCGTTCCCGCGGCATAGGTCGCCTCCACCCGATCGGCGCTCATCCGCGTGGTGCCCTGGGTCACCACCACGTCGCCGGTAAAGACGGCGGTACCCTTGGCCTGATCCACTTCAAGCTGATTGGAGGTGATCTCCACCGGTTGGCCCGAATCCTGCTTCATCTCGTTGAACTGGAGGCCCACGCCCTGCGCGCGGACGGGCTGGCTCAGAAGAGGGGCGAGAGGGAGCAGCAGTAACGCGCCGAGAGCCGCGCGCAGGACAAGGGTCATGGGGTCTTCCTCTCCTCGGGAGCCTTTGGCTGATACACTATCCGCACGCCTTCGGTGAAAACCAGCCGGTAGTTTTCGCCCCCGCCGTCGCCCCCGGTTTTCTGACGGAAGACCTGCATCGCTCCGGCCTGCAATGTGCCGAGCGGGCCGCGCCCGTCCACGGGACCGGTGGCGTCGAGTTGACCGACGTCGAGAAGCGCCGTGACGGTGGGGGCATGCATTTCGTATCCGTCGGAGCGGTTGACATCCACCCCGCCGCTCAGCCGGAGGGTCTTGGCACCGGTGTCCACGACTCCCGTCGGTGCAGTCACGACAGTCTCCGCGCCCCCCGGTTCTTCCAGCCGCGCGAGCACGTTTTCCGCCGTCGCATGGCCCGGATCCTCGCGGTCTGGCCGGGCGGTGTTGGCGACGATCGTGACCACCGTGCCATCGGAGGTCATCCCGGCATAGGTCGGATTGGTGATCCGCTGATCGCGGATCAGCGCCTCCACATCCAGATTGGCCTCTGCAAAGGGAATGCCGGAATTCGGGTCGATGCGGTGGGAGATCAGAAAGATGGTCGACAGGATGCCAAGAGCCACCAGAGGCAGGATGACCTTCGCCCAGGCGACGAAGCGGGAATAGGTTATCCTGTGGGTCGCGCGGGCGGCGGCGGCCTCTGTCATTGGCTCACACCACGCCCGCGCGGAGGCAGTCCTGAATGTGGATGAGACCCACAGGGTTGCGGCTGCCCTCCGGCTCCACCACGAAGAGCACGGTGATGCGCCGCTCCTGCATCACCGCCAGCGCACGCTCCGCCAGTGCGTCGGGGCCGATGGTGCGGGGGGCAGCGGTCATCACCTGTTCCGCCTGCCTGTCCAGCAGTCCGGCCATGTGGCGGCGCAGGTCCCCGTCGGTGATGATGCCGGCGAGGGTGCCGTCCGCCTCCGTCACGCCAGTGACGCCGAAGCCGAGCCGACTCATGGTCAGAAGCGCATCCGACATGGGAGCGTCGCGCGGGACGAGCGGGAGATCGGTGTGCATGAGATCGCGCACCTTGAGCAGCCGAGCGCCGAGCTTGCCGCCGGGATGGAAGACGCGGAAATTCTCTGACGTGAAATGCCGGTGTTCCATCAGCGCGATGGCAAGGGCATCTCCCAGAGCCAGCGTCATGGTGGTGGAGGTGGTGGGCACCAGACCTTCGCCACCCGCCTCCGGCGCAGGGGGAAGGAGAAGCGCCACGTCGGATTGCCGCAGCAGCGTGGACTCCGCCCGGCTTGCCACACCGATCAGCGGAATGTCGAAGCGACGGGTATGGGCGAGGATATCGGCCAGTTCGGGCGTCTCGCCGGAGTTGGACAGCACGAGCGCCACATCCTCCCGCGTGATCATGCCGAGGTCGCCGTGGCTGGCCTCCGCCGGATGGACGAAATGCGCCGGCGTGCCGGTGGAGGCAAGCGTCGCGGCGATCTTCCGCGCGATGTGGCCGGATTTCCCCATGCCGGAGACGATCACTCGTCCGCGGGTGGCGAGTATCGTCTCCACCGCCCGCGCGAAATTGCTCCCGAGCGTGTCGGCCAGCAGGACAAGCGCCTCCGCTTCGCGGAGTATCACGCGGCGGCCCGTCTGGATGAAGGTGTCGCCCTCCGTCATCTGTCGTCCTGCAAGGTCAGTGCGAGAACAGGTCGGGCTCCGCCCATCCCTTCAGGTCGAGGATGGCGCGGGTCGGCAGGAAGTCAAAACAGGCCCGTGCCAGCTCCGTCCGGTCTTCCCGCGCGAGCCGACGGTCCAGTTCTTCCCGCAGGCGGTGCAGATAGAGCACGTCAGAAGCCGCATAGTCGAGCTGCGCCTGTGTCAGCGTTTCGGCGCCCCAGTCGGACGTCTGCTGTTGCTTGGAGATATCCACGCCCACCAGCTCGCTCACCAGATACTTCAATCCGTGCCGGTCGGTGAAGGTGCGAATGAGCTTGGAGGCGATCTTGGTGCAGTACACCGGCGCCGTCAGCGTGCCGAACGCATTGTAGAGCGCGGCAATGTCGAACCGCGCGAAATGAAAGAGCTTCAGGACGTTCGGATCGGCCAGCATGCGCTGAAGATTCGGGGCGCTGGTCTGCCCCTTGCGGATCTGCACCAGATGCGCCTGGCCGTTCCCCGCGGACAGCTGAACGAGGCACAGCCGATCCCGGCGGGGGTCAAGCCCCATCGTCTCCGTGTCAATGGCCACGACCGGACCGAGATCGACTCCGTCCGGCAGGTCACCCTGATGAAGATGGATCGCCACGTTCTCACCTTTCCTCGCGGGGAGGGGGTGGTGCCCAGGAGAGGACTCGAACCTCCACGCCTTGCGGCACACGGACCTGAACCGTGCGCGTCTACCAATTCCGCCACCTGGGCCGGTGTCGTGGAGGGCGATGTATCGGGGCCGCAGGGGAGTGTCAACGGCCCTCGTGCGAATTTTTCGCTTCCCGTTCGGATTGCGCGGCAGTGCAGCATCCGGGATGCTTTGCGACTTGTCCGGGGTGCGGTGCGGGAGTAATCAGGGGCGAGACGGTGTCGGAGGCAGTCATGCAGAAGCTGGTCACGATCTATGGCGGATCCGGGTTTGTCGGGCGCTACATCGCGCGGCGGCTCGCGGCTGACGGCTGGCGCATTCGCGTGGCGGTGCGCCGCCCGAACGAGGCGCTGTTCCTGCGCTCCTACGGTTATGTGGGCCAGGTGGAGCCTGTGCTCTGCAATATCCGTGACGACGCTTCTGTGAAGGCGGCGATGACCGGGTCGGAAGCCGTGGTCAATTGTGTCGGCATCCTGAATCGCGATGGTGCGAATACTTTCGACGCCGTACAGGTCGAGGGCGCCGAGCGTATCGCGCGGCTTGCCGCCGCGGGCGGTGTAGCGCGTCTCGTGCATATCTCGGCGCTCGGCGCCGGGGAGGGGGGCAGCGACTACGCCCGTACCAAGGCGGAAGGCGAGGCGCGGGTGCTCGCGGCCTTTCCAGACGCGATGATCCTGCGCCCGTCTATCATCTTCGGCAATGAGGACATGTTCTTCAACCGCTTCGCCGCGATGTCCCGCCTCGGGCCGATTCTGCCGCTGGTAGGGGCGGAGACGCGATTCCAGCCGGTCTATGTCGATGATGTGGCCCAGGCCGCCGTCATGGGCGTGACCGGAGCTGCGAAACCGGGGGTCTACGAGCTCGGCGGGCCGGAGACGGATTCACTTCGCAACATCATGAAGAAGATGCTCGGCGTGATCCACCGGCGTCGCGCCATCCTGAACATGCCTTTCTGGCTTGCGGGGATCTTGGGTGGAGCGCTGGACCTGGGCCAGACCGTCACGGGCGGCCTGCTTGCCAACAATACTCTGACGAGAGATCAAGTCCGCAGCCTCCGCCACGACAACGTGGTATCGGGCGAGACGATGGCCTTCGACGATCTCGGCATTACCCCTGTGCATTTCGAGGCGGTGCTTCCCGATTACCTGTGGCGCTACCGTCCGTCCGGCCAATACGACGCTATCAAGAGCAGCGCCCGTAACCTGCGTAAGACATCCTGACCGCGGGAGGGCCACAACAGGGCCGTGAAGGCCCGGAGGGACCGTGGAGCATAATACGATCGTCGCCCTGATTCTGGGCGTTCTCGAGGGGCTGACCGAGTTCATCCCCGTATCCTCGACCGGCCATCTTCTGCTTGCCGGACATTTCCTGAATTTCCACTCCGCAGGGCGCAGTTTCGAGGTGGTGATTCAGCTCGGCGCGATCCTGGCGTTGCTGTCCGTCTATGCCGGACGGCTGTGGCAGGTGTTCAGGTCGGCCCCGCATGATGCGGGCGCCCGGCGCACTATCCTGTCGGTGCTCGTCGCCTTTCTGCCTGCTGCCGTCATCGGCGTTCTGGCGCATGGGTTCATCAAGGACGTGCTGTTCGAGACGCCGATGCTCATCGCCATCATGCTGATCCTTGGCGGTTTCGTGCTGCTCTGGGTGGATCGGATGAAGGTTCCGGTACGCTATGATGACGCCGAGCGTCTGCCGGTCCACACGTCGCTTGCGATCGGTTTCTTCCAGTGTCTTGCGATGATCCCCGGCGTTTCGCGTTCAGGCGCGACGATCGTGGGGGCGATGCTGCTCGGTACATCGAAGCGCGCGGCGGCGGAGTTCTCCTTCTTCCTGTCGATGCCGACGATGATCGGCGCGGTGGTCTACGATCTCTACAAGAACCGCGATGTGCTCGATTCCTCAGCATGGAGCGAAATTGCCATCGGTTTTGTGGCGGCTTTCGTGGCGGCGCTGATCGTTGTGCGATGGTTGCTCGGTTATGTGAGCCGGCATGGCTATTCTCTGTTCGGGTGGTGGCGAATCATCATCGGTAGCGTGGCTCTGATCGCACTTATGATCTGGCGATAGCATTTAGGTATGCTTTGCTGACCTATTTTTATGCCCCAAGACCAAAATAGTTTGCCTTGCAGGGATAAAAAACGAAAATAGGTCAGCCATACTGACTTTTATATGATCGCGAGCGGTCATATAAGGCCCGAGCCAGGATTTCGTGAGGGCCCAGCTATGGCGAAGCAGCAGATGCTCCAGTTCGTGACCGTCGGCAAAGAGATGCCGTCGAAACGTCCGCCCGAACTCCGGGCCAAGGACTTCCACGAGATTTACGGGGAGTTCTCGGACTCAAAGGCGGCGGAGCAATCCGGCCGCTGCTCACAATGCGGCGTGCCCTATTGCCAGGCGCATTGCCCGCTCTCCAACAACATTCCCGACTGGCTCCGCATGACCGCCGAAGGGCGTCTGCAGGAGGCCTATGACCTCAGCCAGGCAACCAACACCTTCCCGGAGATCTGCGGTCGCATCTGCCCGCAAGACCGTCTGTGCGAGGGCAACTGCGTCATCGAACAGTCGGGCCACGGCACCGTCACCATCGGCTCCGTGGAGAAATACATCACTGATACCGCCTGGGAACAGGGCTGGGTGAAGCCGATCCGTCCCCCCATGGAGCGGGAGGAGAGCGTGGGTATCGTCGGTGCTGGGCCTGCCGGGCTCGCCGCGGCGGACCGCCTGCGGCGCATGGGCTTCAAGGTAACGGTCTATGACAAATATGATCGTGCGGGCGGGCTGATGACTTATGGCATCCCCGGTTTCAAGCTGGAGAAGCCGGTCGTCATGCGGCGCTACGAGCAGCTTGTCGATGGCGGGGTGGAGTTCGTGATGAACTGCCGCATCGGCGATGCAATGGATTTTGCGGCGCTGCGCGGCAAGCATGACGCGCTGTTGATCGCCACCGGCGTCTATAAGGCACGCGACATCAAGGCCCCGGGCGTGGGTCTCAAAGGGATCGTGCAGGCGCTCGACTATCTCACCGCATCCAACCGCCAGTCCTTCGGCGACAGCGTGCCGGAGATCGAGTCGGGTGAGCTGAACGCCGATGGCAAGCGCGTGGTGGTGATCGGCGGCGGCGACACCGCGATGGACTGCGTCCGCACGGCGATCCGCCAGGGGGCGACCAGCGTCAAATGCCTCTATCGCCGTGACCGCGCGAACATGCCGGGCTCCCAGCGGGAGACGCAGAACGCGGAGGAGGAGGGCGTCGAATTCGTCTGGCTCACCGCTCCGAAGGGCTTCGTGGGCGACGGTGCCGTCTCCGGCGTCATGGTGCAGCGCATGCGCCTCGGCCCGCCGGATGCGACCGGGCGGCAGATGCCGGAACTCATAGAGGGCGCGGATTACGTCGAGGATGCCGATATCGTCATCACCGCGCTCGGCTTCGAGCCGGAGGAGATCCCGACGCTCTGGAACGTGCCGGACCTGGAGGTCACGCGCTGGGGAACGGTGAAAGCCGATTTCCGCACCCATGCCACCAACCTTCCCGGCGTTTATGCCGCGGGGGATATCGTGCGGGGGGCGAGCCTCGTCGTCTGGGCAATTCGGGACGGGCGCGAGGCGGCGGATTCCATCGCCGATTACCTCAGCCAGCCGGCACGGGTGGCCGCCGAATGAGCGCCTCCACCGGAGGAGCCGCCGCAGTGGCCGGCGTGCGCACCGGGCGCTGTCTGTGCGGCGCCGTGCAGATCTCCATCCGCAATGCGCCGGTCGCGTTGGGCGCTTGCCATTGCGAGAACTGCCGCCGCTGGACGGGATCGGCGCTCATCGGGCTGACGGTGGCGCCTGAGGATATCGCCATCGTCGGGTCTGACAGCGTGACGGCCTACCGGTCTTCCGACTGGGCGACGCGATCGTTCTGTTCTGTCTGCGGCTCCACTCTCTGGTACCGGCTCACCGTGCCCACGCCGGAGGAAGGGAGCTACGAGATCCCCGTCGGACTGCTCGACAATCCGCATGGCCTGCCACTGACCAGCGAAATCTACATCGACCGGAAGCCCGACGGCTACGTGCTCGCGGGCGCCACCAGACAACAGACCGCCGCCGAATTCGAGGCGTTCATCCAAGCCTCCATGAAGGAGTGAGCCATGACCAAGTATGATGCCGCCTGGGTCGCAGCCGAGGAAGCCAAGCGCAAGTGGATGGCGGAGAACTCGCTCTACCGCGAGGAGGATGAACATGCCTCCTGTGGTGTGGGGCTGGTCGTCTCGGTGGAGGGCAAGCCCACCCGCCGCGTCGTGCAGGCGGGTATCGATGCGCTGAAGGCTGTCTGGCACCGCGGCGCGGTCGATGCGGACGGCAAGACCGGTGACGGTGCGGGCATCCATGTGCAGATCCCCGTGCCCTTCTTCTATGACCAGATCCGCCGCACCGGCCATGAGCCGGACACGTCGAAGCTGGTCGCTGTCGGGCAGGTTTTCCTGCCGCGGACCGATTTCGGCGCGCAGGAACGCTGCCGGACCATCGTGGAGACCGAAGTGCTCCGCATGGGGCACTATATCTATGGCTGGCGGCATGTGCCGGTGAACACTGCCGTTCTGGGCGAGAAGGCAAATGCCACCCGGCCAGAGATCGAGCAGATCCTCATCCGCTGCGAGAAGGACATCGACCAGGAAACCTTCGAGCGCGAGCTCTACGTGATCCGCCGCCGGATCGAGAAGGCCGCCATCGCCGCGCAGATCTACGGCGTCTATCTCTGCTCGCTGTCGTGCCGGTCGATCATCTACAAGGGCATGATGCTGGCCGAACAGGTCGCGGAATTCTATCCCGACCTGAAGGATGAGCGGTTCGAGAGCGCCTTCGCCATCTATCACCAGCGTTATTCCACCAACACCTTCCCGCAATGGTGGCTGGCCCAGCCGTTCCGGATGCTCGCCCACAATGGCGAGATCAACACCCTCAAGGGCAACGTCAACTGGATGCGGAGCCACGAGATCCGCATGGCTTCCTCCGCCTTTGGTGAGATGGCAGAGGATATCAAGCCGATCATTCCCGCCGGCACCTCCGATTCGGGTGCGCTGGACGCGGTGTTCGAGCTCATGGTGCGCGGCGGGCGCAATGCGCCGATGGTCAAGACCATGCTGGTGCCGGAGGCCTGGTCCAAGGCCACGACCGACATGCCGCAGGCCTGGGCCGACATGTACGCCTATTCCAACGCCGTGATGGAGCCGTGGGACGGCCCGGCGGCGCTCGCCATGACGGACGGCCGCTGGGTCTGCGGCGGACTCGACCGCAACGGGCTGCGTCCCATGCGTTATGTGGTGACGGGCGACGGCTTGCTGATCGCGGGGTCCGAGGCCGGCATGGTGCCGGTGGACGAGGCGACCGTGGTGGAAAAAGGCGCGCTCGGTCCCGGCCAGATCATCGCGGTGGATATGGGCGAGGGCAGGCTCTACCACGATCGGGAGATCAAGGACAAACTCGCCGCCTCATCCCCGTTCGGAGAGTGGGTGGAGAAGGTGACCGCGCTCAACGAGATCATGCGTGATCTGCCGGAGCAGGCGCTCCATTCCGGTGCCGACCTGCGCCGGCGCCAGATCGCCGCCGGCTATACGCTGGAGGAGCTGGAGCAGATTCTCGCCCCCATGGCGGAGGACGGCAAGGAGGCGCTGGCCTCCATGGGCGATGACACGCCGCCCGCAGTGTTGTCGAAGCTCTATCGCCCGCTCTCGCACTTCTTCCGGCAGAACTTCAGCCAGGTGACCAACCCGCCCATCGACTCGCTTCGCGAGGAGCGGGTGATGTCGCTGAAGACCCGCTTTGGCAACCTGAAGAACGTGCTCGATCAGGACAGCTCACAGACCGAGATCATCGTGCTGGAAAGCCCGTTCATCGCGAACGGGGAGTTCGCGGAACTGCTGCGCCAGTTCGGCCAGAGCGTCGGCGTCATCGACTGCACCTTCCCGCGCGACGGCGGCACGGAGGCGCTGAAGCTGGCACTCGACCGTATCCGTTCCGAGGCGGAGGATGCGGTGCGGTCCGGCGCGTCGCATATCGTTTTGACGGATGAGCATCAGGGTGTGGACAGGATCGGCATTCCGATGATCCTCGGCACCTCGGCTGTCCATTCCTGGCTGACCCGCAAAGGCCTGCGGACCTTCTGCTCGATCAATGTCCGCGCGGCGGAATGCATCGACCCGCATTATTTCGCAGTGCTGATCGGCGCCGGCGCGACGACGGTGAACCCCTATCTGGCGGAGGATTCCATCGCCGACCGGATCGAGCGCGGATTGCTTGACGCCACGCTGATGGAGGCGATGCGCAACTACCGCCACGCCATCGACCTCGGCCTGCTGAAGATCATGGCGAAGATGGGGATTTCCGTCATTTCCTCCTACCGCGGCGGCCTGAACTTCGAGGCGGTAGGCCTGTCCCGCGCGATGGTGGCGGAATACTTCCCCGGCATGAACAGCCGCATCTCCGGCATCGGCCTCCACGGCATCCAGATGAAGGTGGAAGAAATCCACGCCAAGGGCTTCCTTGGCGGGGCCGACGTGCTGCCTATCGGCGGCTTCTACAAGGCGCGCCGCTCGGGCGAGAAGCACGCCTGGGAAGCGCAGACCATGCACCTGCTGCAAGCCGCCTGCGACCGGGCGTCCTATGAGCTGTGGAAGCAGTATTCCGCGGCCATGCGCGCCAACCCGCCGATCCATATCCGCGATCTGCTCGACATCAAGCCGCTGGGCAAGCCGGTGGCGATCGAGGAAGTGGAGAGCATCACCTCCATCCGCAAGCGGTTCGTGACGCCGGGCATGTCGCTGGGCGCCCTGGGCCCGGAGGCGCACAAGACGCTGAACATCGCCATGAACCGGATCGGTGCGAAATCCGACTCGGGCGAGGGTGGTGAGGATCCGGCGCATTTCCTGCCCGACGCGAACGGAGACAACCCGTCGGCCAAGATCAAGCAGGTGGCCTCCGGCCGGTTCGGCGTGACCGCCGAATACCTCAACAACTGCGAGGAGCTGGAGATCAAGGTCGCGCAGGGCGCGAAGCCGGGTGAAGGCGGCCAGCTTCCGGGCATGAAGGTGACGGAACTGATCGCACGGCTCCGGCACTCCACCAAGGGTGTCACGCTCATCTCGCCGCCGCCGCACCACGACATCTATTCCATCGAGGATCTGGCGCAGCTCATCTACGACCTGAAGCAGATCAACCCGCGCGCCAAGGTCACGGTGAAGCTCGTCTCCGCCAGTGGCGTCGGCACGATTGCGGCGGGCGTGGCCAAGGCCAAGGCGGATGTCATCCTGATCTCCGGCCACAACGGCGGCACCGGGGCATCCCCGGCCACCTCCATCAAGTTCGCGGGGCTTCCGTGGGAGATGGGGCTGACCGAGGCGCATCAGGTGCTCGCCATGAACAACCTGCGGGAGCGGGTGACGCTGCGTACGGATGGCGGCCTGCGCACGGGGCGCGACATCGTCATCGCCGCGATGATGGGCGCCGAGGAATACGGCATCGGCACCGCCGCGCTGATCGCCATGGGCTGCATCATGGTGCGTCAGTGCCAGTCGAACACCTGCCCGGTCGGCGTCTGCACGCAGGACGAGCGGCTGCGGGCGAAGTTCACCGGCACCGCGGACAAGGTGGTGAACCTCATCACCTTCTACGCGCAGGAGGTGCGGGAGATCCTCGCCTCCCTCGGCGCGCGGTCATTGGACGAGGTGATCGGGCGGGCCGACCTGTTGACGCAGGTGAGCCGTGGCTCCGCCTATCTGGACGATCTGGACCTCAATCCGCTGCTGATCTCCGTCGATGACACGCACAAGTTCGTCTATGACCGGACGAAGCCGCGCAACTACGTGCCCGACACGCTGGATGCGGAGATCGTCGCCGACGGCGCGCGGTTCTTCGAGGAGGGGGAGAAGATGCAGCTCTCCTATGCCGTTCGGAACACTCACCGCACCATCGGCACCCGCGCGTCGAGCCATATCGTGCGGAAATTCGGGATGCGGAACAACCTGCAACCCGATCATCTGACGGTGAAGCTGACCGGCTCCGCGGGTCAGTCGCTCGGCGCCTTCGCCGCGCCGGGGCTGAAGATCGAAGTGTCGGGCGATGCCAACGATTATGTCGGCAAGGGCCTGTCGGGCGGCATCATCGTGGTGAAGCCCGCCATGGGTTCTCCGCTGGAGGCCGCGAAGAACACGATCATCGGCAACACCGTGCTTTACGGGGCGACGGACGGCTGTCTCTTTGCCGCCGGGCGGGCAGGCGAGCGCTTCGCTGTCCGCAATTCCGGCGCGAAGGTGGTAATCGAGGGTTGTGGCACCAACGGCTGTGAATACATGACCGGCGGGGTTGCGGTGATCCTCGGCTCCATCGGCGCGAACTTTGCCGCGGGGATGACGGGGGGCATGGCCTATCTCTATGATCCCGAAGGCGTGGCCGGTTCCTTCATCAATGCGGAAACGGTCGTCACGGCGCCGGTTGAGGTCTCTCATTGGGAGGGGGAGCTGCGCGCCCTCGTCCAGCGCCACGTGGATGAAACCGGAAGCCGCAAGGCCGCCGATATCCTGCAGCACTGGAAGCTGGAACTGGGCAACTTCGTTCAGGTCTGCCCCAAGGAGATGCTTGTGCATCTCCCCTATCCCATCCGCCTCGCCGAAGGCGCGGCGCGCGCCTGACCGTAAGGTTGTTTCGAAAGACCATAGGGGGCGGCAACGCCCCCTTTTTCCATTTCGCATTCACCATGCCGCCCTAACGCCTCTGCACAGGTCACGGGGCGGTAAAAGTCTCTCGGTAAAAAGCCGGGGCCTCCCGTGCAGACCTAAAGGGGTCCGAAATGCCAACAACCGCTGCCGATCTTATCGAAGCGGTTTTGATCTTCAATGTTGCGGAGAAAAAGTGGCAGCCCGTAGGGGAGTCGAACCCCTCTTTTCAGGTTGAAAACCTGACGTCCTAACCGATAGACGAACGGGCCACGTTTGGCGTGGGGCGGTATCTAGGGGAGGCGGCGGGGAGGCGCAAGAGGAAAAATGCAGGGAATGGAGAGATTTCTGCGGTGCAGGCGCGGAACATCGTGCGGCATGAACGGAAGGGGAACGTATCCCTTGGCGCGCGCGGGTGCTTGCGCTATATCGGACCGATGAGCGAATGGGATGACGAAGCCGAGGCGTTTGAGAACGCCGCTGAAGGCCGGGGGGCGAAGGTGCCACTGTCCCGCCGGGCGATGGCCATGCGCCCGGCGCCTTACCTCAATGATCTCAACCCCGCCCAGCGGGAAGCGGTGGAGACGCTGGACGGGCCTGTGCTGATGCTCGCGGGGGCGGGCACCGGCAAGACGAAGGCGCTCACCGCCCGCATCGTGCATATCCTGAATACCGGCCGCGCCCGGCCCGATGAAATCCTCGCCGTCACCTTCACCAACAAGGCCGCGCGGGAAATGCGCGAGCGCGTGGGCCGGCTCCTGGGCGGAGTGGGGGAGGGGATGCCTTGGCTTGGTACCTTCCATGCGATCTCGGTACGTCTGCTCAGACGCCATGCGGAGCTGGTGGGGCTGAAGTCGAACTTCACCATCCTCGACACGGACGATCAGGTGCGCCTGCTCAAGCAGCTCATCATTTCGGCGGGGATCGACGAGAAACGCTGGCCGGCACGGCAGCTCGCCGGAGTGGTGGAGGGCTGGAAGAACCGCGCCCTGACACCGGACCGGGTTCCGGCTGCGGATGCGGGTGCCTTCAACCGCCGGGGGGTGGAACTTTACGCCGCCTATCAGGACAGGCTGAAGGTTCTGAACGCCGTGGATTTCGGCGACCTGCTCATGCATGTCGTGACGATCTTTCAGAGCTATCCCGATGTGCTGGAGGGCTATCAGCGCCGCTTCCGCTACATTCTGGTCGATGAGTATCAGGATACCAACGTCGCGCAGTATCTGTGGCTGCGGCTGCTTGCCCAGGCGCACCGCAACATCTGCTGCGTGGGGGATGACGACCAGTCGATCTATGGCTGGCGGGGCGCCGAGGTCGGCAACATCCTGCGGTTCGAAAAGGATTTTCCCGGTGCGCGGGTGATCCGGCTCGAGCAGAACTACCGCTCCACGCCACATATTCTTGCCGCCGCCTCCGGGCTGATCGAAGCGAATGAGAGCCGGCTCGGCAAGACGCTGTGGACGGATGCGGCTGATGGCGAGAAGGTCCGCGTCATCGGCCATTGGGACGGTGAGGAAGAAGCCCGTTGGATCGGGGAGGAGATCGAATCCCTCCTCGGCACACATCGTGCGGTGGGGCCGAAGACGCTGGACGACATGGCGATCCTCGTCCGTGCCTCGCACCAGATGCGCGCGTTCGAGGACCGGTTCCTGACCATCGGGCTGAACTACCGGGTGATTGGCGGCCCGCGCTTCTACGAGCGGTTGGAGATACGCGACGCGATGGCCTATTTCCGCCTCGCCGTCAGCCCGGACGACGATCTGGCCTTCGAGCGGATCGTGAACACGCCGAAGCGGGGACTGGGGGAGAAGGCGCAGGCGCTGATCCAGTCCACGGCACGGGCACGGGGGCTGACACTCGTCCGCGCGGCGAAATATCTGGTCGATGCGGGAGAGATACGCGGCAAGGGCGGGGCGGAGTTGCGCAACCTCGTCGCCGCCATCGGGCGCTGGCACGCGGAAGCGCTGGCCCCGGCGGATCTGCCCGACGACGCGGTGGTGGAGCCACTGCGCGAAGGCGCGGGTCGGTCACGCTCGCATGTGGAGCTGGCGGAGATCATTCTGGACGAATCCGGCTATACGGCGATGTGGCAGAACGAAAAGACGCCCGAAGCCCCCGGACGGCTGGAGAACCTAAAGGAACTTGTAAAGGCGCTGGAGAGCTTCGACGGGCTTCAGGGCTTCCTCGAACATGTCGCGCTCATCATGGACAACGAGCAGGAGGAGGGGACGCCCAAGGTCTCCATCATGACGCTCCATGCCGCGAAGGGGCTGGAGTTTCCGGTGGTCTTCCTGCCGGGGTGGGAGGACGGCCTCTTCCCCTCCCAGCGCGCGATGGATGAGAGCGGCCTGAAGGGTCTGGAGGAGGAGCGGCGGCTGGCCTATGTCGGCATTACCCGCGCGAGGGAGCTGTGCACGATCTCCTTCGCCTCCAACCGGAGGGTCTATGGCCAGTGGCAGTCGCAGATGCCCTCCCGCTTCATAGACGATCTGCCGGAGGAGGATGTGGAGGTGCTGACGCCCCCCGGCCTTTACGGCGGCGGTTATGGAGCGGCAGGCTTTGCAGCGATGGAGGCGAAGGCGGCCTCTGCCGATGTCTACAACTCCCCCGGCTGGCGACGGATGCAGGAACGTTCGACGCGCCGCCCCATGGCGCAGCCGCGGGAATCGCGGGGGCCGGTCATAGATCTGGATGCCGTGCCGCCTTTCGCCGTGGGCGATAGGGTGTTCCACCAAAAGTTCGGCTACGGCGCCGTGACCGCGGTGGAAGGCGACAAGGCGCATGTGGAATTCGACAAGGCGGGAGAAAAGAACGTCATGTCGGCCTATCTCGTCCGGGCCGAGCAAGCTGACGACGTGCCGTTCTGACGCGTTGCCGGGCATGGATTGCGTGCCCATATTGGTCCAATGATCAAACTTCTGCCCCTTCTTCTGATGCTGGCTTATGGTTTCGTGACCTATCGCCTGTCGGTCTGGCGGTCCCGGCGGGAGCTGGACGCGCGCTCCAGCCCGCTACGTGACCCCGATCTCGGGAGGCTCACTGACAGAATGGCACGGGCGCTGGACCTGAAGTCGATCCCCGTGCACCTTTACGATGTGCCTGTGGTCAACGGGCTGGCGGCGCCCGACGGCCGGATCTTCATCACCCGCGGGTTCTATGACAAGTTCCGGGGCGGAGAGGTTTTGGCGGAGGAGATGGCGAGCGTCATTGCCCACGAGCTTGGCCATGTCGCGCTTGGTCATGCGCGACGGCGGATGATCGACTTTACCGGCCAGAACGCGATCCGTCTCGCGCTTGCGCCCATTCTGGGGCGGTTCCTGCCCGGGTTGGGGGTGGTGCTGGCCAATGGCCTGGCTTCACTTGTCGCCGCGCGGTTGTCACGGCAGGACGAGTATGAGGCGGACGCCTGGGCAGCGGCGCTGCTGACCCGTTCCGGCATCGGCACGGCGCCGCAAAAGGCGCTGTTCACCAAGCTCGACAAATTGGCAGGCGGTCGTGCGCCAGTCGCCTGGCTGTCCAGTCATCCCGCCAGCCCGGACCGTGTCAGGGCCATCGAAGCGTTGGAGAAACGCTGGGTGCCGCAGGGTTGACAGCGGCAGGTTGGCAGGCTGTGCAAAGGGTTTGGCTTGGCCCGCTCTGCTGAAGAAGGCTTTTTGGCCAGTGTTTAATCGGGAATCGTCTGGAAACTGAGGAAGTCCGGCCTGAAATCCATGAATTTCTGGTAATTCCGGGTCTGATTTTCCGATCTTCAGAGCAGGGACACGACACTTCGGAGTTTTTCGGCAGCCTCCTGATCGGCTGCTGGAAAAGCATTCAGGACCGCGTTGAAGCGGAGATCATTCGCAATCCAACGAAATACAGCCGGAAACTGACACGGTTCTGGTTATCCGGGCGCCGATTTCCCGGTTTCCGGAACATGACACTTCAGGACTTTTTCGGCAGCCTGTTGGCAAGGGCGCTAAAAAAGTACTCAGAGGTTGCTCCCGAGCGGATATCTTTCCATACATGGTTGAAGGTGTCACGGAAAACGCAGGCTTGGCGCGTGACTGGACCGTTTCGGTCCAATTCAAGGTCGGGTGGACCCGCGACTTTTCAGCAGCCTGCTAAAGCGGTGCCGAAAACCGCCTGCGACCCGGCCGGGGGCATATCCCTTTCGGACCCCCGTGTTCAGCTGAGCGCCTTGCCCAGCCGGGGCAGCCGGACGCGGCGGAGAAGCGCCCGAAGCGGCTGCTCGCGCCCGGAGATCTCCTCCGTCCGCCTCTGCACCTTCCGGACTGCCCTTTCGACTTCCGCAGGATGTCGGAGCCAAAGATCCATCAGGAAATCATCCGGCGCTTCGGCGCGAAGCAGATGTATCTCCAACTCGCGGCGCGGAAAATCCTTCAGGTTCTGGGTAAGTATCACCTGTGCTTTGCCCGCCTTCGCTGCGGCAAGAACGTGGATGTCGTCGGGATCGGGCAGGTAGAGTCCTGCGGTATCGCCCGCCAGGACCTCCGCCACCGGCCATCGGGCGTGAAGGAGCGCGATTTCTCCCCTTGCCACCACCTCCTGTCCGGGGCCGAGGCGGCGTGCGGCCAGTGCCCATTCCTCCAATATCCGCCCAGACCAGAGGGGAGTGAACACCCCTTCGGCCGCCACGCCGATCACGATTTCCCGCAGGACCGTTGGGTAGAGGACATTGGCGTCGATCAGCACCCGCATTGCCGGCTCCGGTTGGTTCGGGTCTGGTCAGTCAAGCCGGAAGAACAGGGCCTTCAGATAGCCTGATTCCGCCAGTTGCGGCATCAGCGGATGGTCCGGACCGGCAAAGCCCGTGTGCAGAAGCTGTGCCCGGCGTCCGCTTCGCCCGATGCCGCGCACATTGGCCCCCCGGAAGGCAGCGAGATCCGCGGCATGCGAGCAGGAGCACAGGCCCAGATAGCCGCCGGGGGCCACCAGCGGCGCCGCGAGACGGGCCACGCGTTCGTAGGCCCGCAGCCCCGCCTCCAACGCCTGCTTGGAAGGCGCGAAAGCAGGAGGATCACAGACGACGAGGTCGAATTGCGCGCCCTCGGCCGCAAGCGCTTCCAGTGTGGTGAAGGCATCGCCCTGACGGGTGGCGAAGTGTGCCTCCGCACCCATGGCAACGGCGCCATCCTGTGCCAGCTTCAGCGCCGGGGCGGAACTGTCCACCGCGAGCGCCCGCTCCGCTCCCCCCGCAAGCGCCGCCAGCGAAAAGCCCCCGACATGGGAAAACACATCCAGAACCCGCGCCCCTTTCGCCAAACGCTGAGCGAAGGCGTGGTTGGGACGCTGGTCGAAGAACAGCCCTGTCTTCTGTCCGCCGAGCAGGTCGGCCATATAGGTCGCGCCGTTCATGGGCACCGCAACTGGGGCTTCCATTGCTCCCTGCAGCACCGTCAATTCCTCCGGCAAACCCTCCAGCGTCCGGGCCCGCCCCATGCCGTTTCGGATGATCGTGGTCACACCCGTGACTTTTGCCAGAGCGGCCGAGAGCGGCCCGATCAGCGTTTCCGACCAGGCGGCGTTCGGCTGGATCACTGCGGCAGTGCCGAAGCGGTCGATCACCACGCCCGGCAGGCCATCTGCCTCCGCGTGGACGAGTCGGTAGTAGGGTGCATCGAACAATGTCTCGCGGAGCGCGAGTGCCCGCTGCAGACGGGCGACGAACCATGCCTCGTCGATCACCGCCGCCGGATCCCGGTCGATCATCCGGCAGACGATGCGCGAACTGGAATTGACCGTGACAAGGCCCAGCACCCGCCGCTCCCCGTCCTCCAGCACGGCGAGCGCACCCGGTTCCAGCCCCTTGGTGCGGCGGTCGGTGACCAGCTCGTCGGCATAGACCCAGGGGAAGCCATGGCGGATCGCGCGGGCTTCGGCCTTTGGTTTGAGTCTGACGGTCGGGTAGGTCATGGGTTCTCCAGGTGAATTCTCGGCGCGTCCGGGGACGGTTCGGCGCGGACCTCTCGGCATCAGGCCTCCGGACATGCAAAAACCCCGGAGTCTACCGGGGCTTTTCCGTCCTCAGACGGGTTTCGTCAATGCACGTGATGCGCAGTTAATGCGCGTGATGTGCAGAACCATGCCGGTTCAACGGATGGGCGAGCCATGCAAAGACCTTCGGCATCAGGCGGGCAATGGTCTGGGCGCGCAGTTCGGACGCTTCGCGGACGATCTCGGGGACGGATTTCGGTTCGCCACGGGTCTCGGTCTCTAGCAGGTTCATCAGCCTTCTCCTGTGGGATCATGGGGATTTGCATTATATAGGTCAGTAAAGCTGACTTAGCTATTGCAGAAATCGTCAGCCGGATATGCAATCAGAGCATGATCCCGGAGCGATATGCCCGCAGGAGAAGTAATTTCCGCGCAGCGCGCGCTCCGGCATGGAATTGTTAGCGCATAACAGCCATGTTAGTGCTGCGACGATGAGACGGAAGGAGCAGCGCCATGCCACTCGATGCGACACTTGCCGAGGTTACAGAACGCATCCGCAAGCGGAGCAGGGAGGCGCGTTCATCCTATCTAGAGCGTATCCAGCGGGCGCATGAGGCGGGCCCGGCGCGTGGGCATCTGGCCTGCGGCAATCAGGCCCACGCATATGCTGCTGCGACGCCGGGCGACAAGGCGGATCTTGCCGCCGACAAGGCGCCCAACATCGGCATTATCACCGCCTATAACGACATGCTCTCGTCCCATCAGCCCTACGAGCGTTTCCCGGAGCTGATCCGCGCCGCGGCTCGGCGCATCGGATCCACGGCGCAAGTCGCGGGTGGGGTGCCGGCCATGTGCGATGGGGTGACGCAGGGCCGCGCGGGGATGGAGCTTTCACTGTTTTCCCGCGACGTGATCGCGCTGTCGGCGGCGGTCGGCCTGTCACATGACACTTTCGATGCGGCGCTCTATCTTGGTGTGTGCGACAAGATCGTTCCCGGCCTGGTCATCGCGGCGGCAAGTTTTGGCCACATTCCTGCCGTGTTTCTGCCCTCCGGCCCGATGACGTCCGGCCTGCCCAATTCGGAGAAGGCCAAGGTGCGGGAGCTGTTCGCCGCCGGAAAGGTCGGGCGGGAGGAGCTGATGCGGGCAGAGATGGAAAGCTATCACGGCCCCGGAACCTGCACATTTTATGGCACGGCCAATTCCAACCAGATGCTGATGGAATTCATGGGCCTGCAGCTGCCCGGCTCCAGTTTCGTCAACCCGAACACGCCGCTTCGGGAAGCGCTCACCGTCGCGGGCGTGGAACGCGCGGCGGCGATTACCGCGCTTGGCAATGATTATACACCGGTCGCGGAAATTCTGGATGAGCGGACTTTTGTAAACGGTATCGTCGGCCTGATGGCGACGGGAGGGTCCACAAACCATGTCCTTCACCTTCCCGCAATGGCGCGGGCGGCAGGGGTCATTCTGGATTTGGAGGATTTCGACAGCCTCTCCGCCATCACGCCGCTGATGGCGCGCGTCTATCCGAACGGGCTGGCCGACGTGAACCACTTCCATGCGGCAGGTGGTCTGGGCTACATGATCGGCGAGCTGCTGGAGGCGGGTCTGCTGCATCCCGATACGCGGACGGTCGCGGGCGAAGGGCTTGGCCTCTACACGCAGGAACCCGTCCTGGAGGAGGGCAGTCTCGCCTGGCGGCAGGGATCGGGCGAATCTCTGAACCCGCAAATCCTGCGGAGCGCCACCGATCCCTTCCAGCAGCAAGGTGGCCTTCGGCAGTTGCACGGCAATCTGGGGCGCGGCGTTATCAAGGTTTCCGCCGTGGCGGAGGAGCGTCGCTTCATCGAGGCACCGGCCCGCGTCTTTGCCAATCAGGAGGATGTGAAGACAGCCTTCAAGGCGGGCGAGTTCACGGGTGACACGATCGTCGTCGTTCGGTTTCAGGGACCGCGCGCGAATGGCATGCCGGAGCTTCACAGCCTGACGCCGATCCTTGCCGTGTTGCAGGACAAGGGTCTGCGCGTGGCGCTGGTGACGGATGGCCGGATGTCGGGCGCATCGGGCAAGGTGCCCGCTGCGATCCATGTCAGCCCGGAAGCCGCCGAGGGAGGTCCGCTGGCGCGCATCCGGGATGGCGATGTGCTGCGGCTTGATGCGGTGGGGGGGACGCTGGAAAACCTGCATCCCGATTTTCTTTTGCGCGAGCCGGCGGTGGAGGATCTCTCTGCTCATCACTCCGGCATGGGACGGGAACTGTTCGATGCCTTCCGGCGAAACGTCGGTTCCTCCGTCCATGGTGCGGCGGTGGTGATCTGAGCAGAGCCGCGTGCGTGACGACTCAGGCGGCGGCGAGAATTTCTTCCAGCGCACGGTCCAGCGCATCGAGACCCGCATCGGGGCGGGAGCCGGCTTCAGACAGGCTCCGCCGCCAGGACCGCGCGCCGGGGCGCCCGGCGAACAGGCCGAGCATGTGCCGCGTAACGGCGCCCAGCCTGCCCCCGATGGCAAGGTGCCGCACGATATAGGGACGCATCGCCGCAACCACGGCCTCCGGACTCTGGTCGGGGGCGGCGCGCCCGAACATCAGCCGGTCGGCGGGGAGCAGGATTTCCCCCGGATCGTGATAGGCTGCGCGCCCGATCATCACCCCGTCCAGCCCCTGATCCAGCAACTCCCGCGCGGTGGTGAGGCTGCCGATTCCGCCATTGATGATGATGGCGAGGTCGGGGAAGGCCTGCTTCATCGACAGCACCAGCGGATAGTCGAGCGGCGGGATCTCCCGGTTCTCTTTGGGGCTCAGGCCCTTCAGCCATGCCTTCCGCGCGTGGACGATGACGCGGTGGATACCCGCGCCCTGCACCGTCTCCAGAAAGGCGGGAAGCACCTCCTGTGGCACCTGGTCATCGACGCCGATGCGGCATTTCACCGTCACCTCCGCGCCCGTGATTTCCGCCGCCTCGCGCATCGCGGCCAGACAGTCGCCGACCAGCGCAGGATCCCGCATCAGCACGGCCCCGAAGCAGCCCGATTGGACGCGGTCGGAGGGGCAGCCGACGTTCAGGTTGATCTCACGGTAGCCATGATCGGCGCAGATCCGCGCGGCTGTGGCCAGCTCCTCCGGCTCTGACCCGCCCAGCTGCACGGCGACGGGGTGCTCCGAGGGATCATGGTCCAGAAGGCGCAGCGCCCCGCCGCGCACCAGCGCCGCCGCTACGACCATCTCGGTGTAGAGCAGGGCATGGCGGCTCATCTGCCGGTGCAGGTAGCGGCAATGCCGGTCTGTCAGGTCGATCATCGGGGCCACCGACAGGCGGTAGGCGGGGGGCACGGCGTTCATGTGTCGTCCTTTCATCCCCGGCGATGTAGGACGCCGGTGCTCATGTCGAAAGACCGCGAAGCGCAGCGACATGCCATCATTCGGCGTTTTCCGCAACAGGGCGGAGTCCTGCCCGCGCTGCGTCCGCCCCTTGAGCCTTTGCGAAGATCGGCCCACAAGAGACGCTGGAGCACTGGAGGGGAGTATCCCATGCATCGCCTGATCATCGCCTTTGCCGCCGCCTGTCTACTCGGGTCGCCCGCCGTGGCCCGCATGTCCGGTTATTACGAAAGCGCGGCAGTCATCCACGCCATTCTCGGGAATGGACAGGTGGCGGACGGGCTGGGCCAGCAACCGATCGAGAGCATCACCCGCACGCGGGAGGGCTATTCGGTGCAGAGCAAGAATTGTTCCGTCGGCGTGGTGGTGGTGACGCGCAGGGCCGACCGTCCCGGACCCGAAGACTTCTCCCTGCGCGTTCAGCGCGGACGCTGCCGCAGGTAAGCGCAAAGGCCGCCCGTCAGCAGGGGCCGTTTCTCTCCGTCGCGATGGTTGCTCCTTCCGCAGGAGCGACGGTCGTGCCGCGCTCCCGCGGTGGAATATGCGGACGGGGCCATAGCCGGCAGGAGGCGCGGGGGTGAAAGCGCGTCGGCTCCGAAACTGCGTCCGGGTCTTTCGCAAGGCCGGGGCGCAGCGGAATGTCAGGGTCGAATTGCGGGGTCGTTTGTCGAGGCGGCTCCGCCAGAAAGCGCTCTCCTCAGAAAAGCCGTTCCCCGAAAGCGCGCTGCGGCGAAAGGCCCCCTTTGAGGGAAAGCGAAGCTGGTCTTTCGAACAGGCTCTGGTCAGCGGCCTCAAGAGCCACGCCGTCCCGGGTTTTCACACCGACGGGTGGGCGCGGCGACGGGAAGTGCAGCCCCTTCACCGCCTCTATGCATCGCTTCGGTGCGGTGATGTCAGGCGTTGAACAGGAAGTGGAGCACGTCGCCGTCCTGCACCTCGTAGGTCTTGCCCTCTACGCGGAACTTTCCGTTCTCGCGTGCGCCTGCCTCGCCATTGCCCGCGACATAATCGTCGTAACCCACGGTTTCCGCGCGGATGAAGCCCTTTTCGAAATCACCATGGATGACGCCCGCTGCCTGTGGCGCGAGCATCCCTTGGGTGATCGTCCAGGCGCGGGCTTCCTTTGGGCCGACAGTGAAATAGGTGCGCAGACCCAGAAGATCGTAGGCAGCGCGGATCAGACGGTCCAGTCCCGGCTCCTCCAACCCCAGTTCGGAGAGGAACATCTCCGCCTCCTCCGGGTCGAGTTGGCTGATCTCCTCCTCGATCCGGGCGGAGATGACGACGGTCGCGGCCCCTTCGGCCCGCGCCTTTTCCGCCACTTTCTCCGTCAGCGCATTGCCGGTCGCGGCCTCGGATTCCGCCACGTTGCAGACGTAGAGCACGGGTTTCGCGGTCAGAAGCTGGAGCTGATTCCAGAGCCTGCGATCCTCCTCCGACACGGAAACGGTCCGCGCCGGCTGGCCCGCGTTCAGCACGTCGAGCGCCACGCGCAGCAGGCGGTCCTGATCCTTGGCCTCCTTGTCCCCGCCCTTCAGCTTGCGCTGAAGGTTGGCGAGGCGGCGCTCGATCGATTCCATGTCGGCGATCATCAGTTCCGTCTCGATCGTCTCCGCATCGGCGACCGGATCGACGCGCCCCTCCACATGGGTGATGTCGCCATCCTCGAAACAGCGGAGCACATGGGCGATGGCGTCCACTTCGCGGATGTTGGCAAGAAACTGGTTGCCCAGGCCCTCGCCCTTGGACGCCCCGCGCACGAGGCCCGCGATATCGACGAAGGTGATCCGCGTCGGGATGATCTGTTTCGATCCCGCGATGGCGGCAAGCCGGTCCAGCCGCTTGTCCGGCACGGCGACCTCACCCACGTTCGGCTCGATGGTGCAGAAGGGGAAGTTGGCCGCCTGCGCCGCGGCGGTGCGGGTAAGCGCATTGAACAGGGTGGACTTGCCGACATTCGGCAGCCCGACGATACCCATCCTGAAGCCCATGGCTCTGCCCTCCTGGCCCGAAATTCCGCTGTGCTGTGTCCGCGTCTCTCTAGGGGGGCGGCGCACTCTCTGCAAGTATTGTCCGCCCGGCACGGGGCGCTAGATGCGGCGAGAGAAGGTCGAAGGGCAGCAGAAGGGCGCAGGCGGCATGGGTTTCGTTCCCTACCTCTACTTTCAGGGCAACTGCGCCGAGGCGCTCGACTGGTATGCGGGCATCTTCGGCGGCACCGTTTCGCTGCTGCGTTACAAGGACGCGCCGGACCTGCCGCCGGAGATGGCCGGGTCCGAACTCGTGGTGAACGGGGTGCTGGACGTGGACGGCGCGGTGCTCATGGCGTCCGATTTCCCGCCGGGCATGGACGGGCGGCCGCAGACCGCCGTCTCCGTCAGCTATGCCGCCGCCACCGATGCGGAGGGGGAAGCGCTTTTCGAGCGTCTGTCGGAGGGGGGGGCGCTGGTTTTTCGCTGGAACACGACCTATTGGGCAAGGGGCGCGGTCGGCATGGTGCGGGACCGGTTCGGCACCCATTGGGTGATCTCCGGTCCGCTGCGGCCCTTCTAGCCCCACCCTCGGCCTGCCGCCTTCGATTCCCCTGTCTTCGATTCCCCCTGCGGCCCCGTCGACCATGCGATATGGCGAAGCGTGCTTGCCTTCGCGGCCTGCTTCCGGCACATCGGAACGGACCAGCCGGAGGAAACGATGAGCCGCATCGACGCGAAATTCGCCGCCCTGAAAGCAGAGGGTCGCAAGGCCTTCGTCTCCTACATCATGGCGGGCGACCCGGATGTGGACACCTCTCTCGAGGTCATGAAAGGCCTTCCCGCCGCGGGGGTGGATGTGATCGAACTGGGGCACCCCTTCACCGATCCGATGGCCGACGGGCCTACGATCCAGCGCGCCGGCCAGAGGGCGCTGGAGGGCGGGCAGACGCTTGACCGGACGCTCCACATGGTGCGGGAATTCCGCAAGGGCGACGACATCACCCCGATCGTGATGATGGGCTATTACAACCCCATCTATTCCCGCGGTGTCGCGCGTTTTCTGACCGAGGCGAAGGAAGCGGGCATCGACGGGCTGATCGTCGTGGATCTGCCGCCGGAGGAGGATGCGGAGCTTTGCCTGCCCGCGCAGGCGCAGGGCATCAACTTTATCCGTCTCGCCACACCGACAACGGACGAGGCGCGGCTGGGCACGGTGCTGCAGAACACCTCGGGTTTCGTCTATTACGTTTCCGTCACCGGGATCACCGGCGCGCAGGCCGCGCAGGCCGCCTCCGTCGCGCCGGAAGTCGCGCGGATCAAGGCGGCGACGGATCTGCCGGTGATCGTCGGTTTCGGCATCACCACGCCCGAAGCGGCGCGGGACATCGCCTCTGTGGCCGATGGCGCGGTCGTCGGCTCCGCCATCGTCAACCTGATCGGTCAGGGAAAGCCGGTGGAGGAAGTCCTGGCCCAGGTTTCAAAACTCTCTGCTGGCGCCCACGCTGCATGAACGGTCGTGCTGTCTAGCCGGGCGCGGCGATCATCGCACGGGCGTCGGTTGATCACGGGCGGGTGCTGGGCACGCGGCGCTTGATCGAGGGGTGCCCGGTTTGAGGTAGCGACGGGCGCGTGAGCCCGGTGCAAAGCGCCCGCCGCCCGCCGCCCGCCGCCCACCGTGCTGTCCATCGGAAGCTGAGGATCCGGGTGGCGCTACAAGGACTGCCGCCGGCCCCTAGGAGCGTCGCCGCCCTGCCTCCACAAAGAGTTCGGCGCCTGCCCGGGGTGGTCGGTATCCTTCCGCACGCCCGGTTCCGAATTCCCCGGCTTGTGCCGCCGACGCCTGCAGAGCAGGACGGCGATTTTTGCCAGGATTTGACGGACATGCCGGTCCTTGCGGGGGGCGGGTTTTGCTCGCTCGCAGTGCTGCTGATATATCTCCTCCCACCGGGCTTCGCCCTGCCGCCACAGGCGGTTAGCTGCCTGCCAGAAGGAAGGGGCAGGTCGCTATCCTCCCGCACGCCCGGCTCCGAAATCCCCGACCTGCTCCACGGACGCCTCCAAGGCGGAACGGCCATTTCCGCCGGGCGTCGGCAGAAACGCCCGAACCTTGCTGTCGAGGGAGAGCAGTCGCGGCTCTGCCGAGCTATTGTTTTTGAAGCGTTGACGGGGTTGTTCAGCCGAAACGGCGCAAAGGGGCGCAAGCCCCCTGCAGTGCGGAACTGGAATCGCGCTATTCCCTTGACGGCAGAGCAGCCACCCTCTCGCCGTCGATGCCACTGCCCCTTCGGGCGGCAGGGGCGGTCTGCCTTTCAGGCGCTGTGGCAACGCGTTACTTCACCCGACGCCATTAAAAAACCCCGCCGAGGCGGGGTTTTCCGGGTCATTGGAGCGAGCGGACCGTCAACTCTCCCTGCAGGCGGGATTTCATCGCGGACACGGCGGCGATGGCACCGGCGGCAGTGGTGAAATAGGGGATCTTGTCGTAAAGCGCGACCCGGCGGATGTCGCGGCTATCGGCAATGGATTGTGCCCCTTCCGTCGTATTGAAGACCAGCGCGATACGCCCGTTCTTCAGGTCGTCGGCGATGTTCGGGCGGCCCTCGTAGACTTTGCGGGCCAGTTCCGACACGACGCCGTGCGTCTCCAGAAACGCGCGCGTGCCGCCCGTCGCCACCAGCGTGAAGCCGAGTGCGGCAAGATCGCGCGCCGCTTCCGCCATTTCCGCCGTCTTGTCGGCATCCTTGATGGAGATGAACACGCGCCCCTCTGTCGGCAGCACCGTGCCCGCACCGAGCTGCGCCTTCAGGAAGGCGCGGGGGAAATCGCGGTCCCAGCCCATCACCTCGCCGGTGGAGCGCATCTCGGGGCCAAGCAGCGTATCCACGCCGGGGAAGCGGGCGAAGGGCAGCACCACCTCCTTGACGGAGAACCATGGCGTCAGCGGATCGGCCAGCGTCATTGGGTCTGCGAGCGGCAGCGGATCGTCCGGCCCCACACCCTCGGGGTAGGCCGCGCGCATCGGGAAGGCGGCGAGCTTCTCCCCCGCCATGATCCGCGCGGCGATGGAGGCGATGGCCGAATCGGTGGCCTTGGCCACGAAGGGCACGGTCCGGGAGGCGCGCGGGTTCACCTCCAGCACATAGATCTCGCCATCCTTGATGGCGAACTGCACGTTCATCAGCCCGACGACGTTCAACCCCTTCGCCATCATCACCGTCTGCTGCTTCAGCGCCGCCACCGTCTCCGCATCCAGCGAATAGGGCGGGAGCGAGCAGGCGGAATCGCCCGAGTGGACGCCCGCTTCCTCGATATGCTGCATGATACCGCAGACATGGACATCCGTCCCGTCGCAGAGCGCATCGACATCCACCTCGATCGCGCCGGAGAGATAACTGTCCAGCAACACAGGGTTCCTGCCCGACACCTGCACCGCTTCGCGGATGTAACGGTCGAGATGAGCGTCGTCGCGCACGATCTCCATCGCGCGGCCGCCCAGCACGTAGGAGGGGCGGATCACCAGCGGGTAGCCCACGCGATGCGCGATCTCGAACGCCTGTTCCCGGCTGGACGCGATGCCGTTAACCGGCTGCCGGAGGCCGAGCTGGTTCAGGAGCTTCTGGAACCGCTCCCTGTCTTCGGCAAGGTCGATGGCGTCCGGCGTGGTGCCGAGGATCGGGATGCCTTCTTCATAGAGCGCGTTGGCGAGTTTGAGCGGGGTCTGCCCGCCGAACTGCACGATCACCCCATGCAGCGTGCCGTTTTCCTGCTCCACCCGCAGGATTTCCAGCACATGTTCCAGCGTCAGCGGCTCGAAATACAGCCGGTCGGAGGTGTCATAGTCGGTGGAGACCGTCTCCGGGTTGCAGTTGACCATGATGGTCTCGTACCCGGCCTTCGTCAGCGCGAAACAGGCATGGCAGCAGCAGTAGTCGAATTCGATGCCCTGGCCGATCCGGTTCGGGCCGCCGCCGAGGATCACCACTTTTTTCCGGTCGGAGGGACGGGCCTCATCCTCCACCTCGCCCATCACGGGCATCTCGTAGGTGGAATACATGTAGGGGGTCTGGGCCTCGAACTCGGCGCCGCAGGTGTCGATGCGCTTGAACACCGGCATGATGCCGAGGGTGCGGCGCGCCTTGCGGACCTCGCTCTCCATCTTGCCAGTCAGCCGGGCGAGGCGCGCATCCGTGAAGCCGAGCATCTTCGCACGCCGCATCGCCGCCTCCGTCGCCGGCAGGCCGGAGGCGAGGATTTCGCCCTCCGCCTCGACGATCTCCCGGATCCGGGCCAGGAACCACGGATCGAAGGCGGTGGCGTCCTGAATCTCGCCGTCCGAAAGCCCGTGGCGCATGGCCTGCGCGATGAGGCGGAGCCGGTCGGGCGTGCGGGCGGAGATCGCCTTGATGATCGCGGCCTTCTCGGGCGCGTCGGGGATCGTGATCTCGTCGAAACCGGTGAGGCCGGTTTCCATGGAGGCGAGCGCCTTCTGCAGCGATTCGTGGATCGTCCGGCCGATGGCCATGACTTCCCCCACCGACTTCATCGCGGTGGTCAACTCGGGTGTTGAGCCGGGAAACTTCTCGAAGGCGAAGCGCGGGATCTTGGTAACGACATAGTCGATGGTCGGCTCGAAGGAGGCGGGCGTGACCTTGGTGATGTCGTTGTCCAGCTCGTCCAGCGTATAACCGACCGCCAGTTTCGCCGCGATCTTGGCGATGGGGAAGCCCGTGGCCTTCGACGCCAGCGCCGAGGACCGCGACACCCGCGGGTTCATCTCGATCACCACCATCCGTCCGTCGGCGGGGTTGATCGCCCATTGCACGTTGGAACCGCCGGTTTCCACTCCGATCTCGCGCAGAACAGCGATCGAGCCGTTGCGCATGATCTGGTATTCCTTGTCGGTCAGCGTGAGGGCCGGGGCGACGGTGACCGAATCGCCGGTGTGGACGCCCATCGGGTCGATGTTCTCGATGGAGCAGACGATGATCGCGTTGTCCGCCTTGTCGCGGACCACCTCCATCTCATACTCCTTCCAGCCCAGCAGGCTCTCATCGACCAGCACCTGCGCGACCGGCGAGGCTTCCAGGCCGGAGCGCACGATGGCCTCGTAATCGTCACGGTTGTAGGCCACGCCGCCGCCCGTGCCGCCCAGGGTGAAGGCGGGCCGGATGATCGCGGGCAGGCCGATGTGCTCCAGATCGTCAAGCGCCTGCCGCACGCCGGTGTTGATGTCATATCTGCCGTTCGGAAGCTTGGGTGCGGCAACGATCGTGGCCTTGGGATTCTCCAACCCGATCCTGTCCATCGCCTCGCGGAAGAGCTTGCGATCTTCTGCCATTTCAATGGCTTCGCGGTTCGCGCCGATCAGCTCGACGTTGAATTTCTCCAGCACGCCCATGTCGGCCAGCGCCAGCGCGGTGTTCAGGCCGGTCTGTCCGCCCATGGTGGGCAGCAGCGCGTCGGGGCGTTCCTTCTCGATGATGCGGGCGACGACCTCGGGCGTGATCGGCTCGATATAGGTGGCGTCGGCCATCTCCGGGTCGGTCATGATCGTGGCGGGGTTGGAGTTGACCAGGATGACCCGGTAACCTTCCTCGCGCAGTGCCTTGCATGCCTGAACGCCCGAGTAATCGAACTCGCAGGCCTGACCGATGATGATGGGGCCTGCCCCGATGATCATGATCGACTGGATGTCGGTTCTTTTCGGCATGATCGGGACCCCACGGCTGCGCAAATTGTCGGCGTTATAGTCGGCGCCGGACCGGGCGCAACCCCTTGCGCGACAGGGCTGGCGCGAAGCGGGTCAAAGCGGTCATGGAACTGAAATGCTCCGCGGGTGATGGAGAAGGGAGCAAAACAGGACCACGCCATGTCCGACCCCCAGTTCCACACTGCCGAAGCGAGGCCGCTCCGGGCCCTCCGGGCGGAGTTTCTGTGCCTCTATCTGGCGACTCCGCTGGTTTTTGCGCTGGCCGTGACCCCACGACTGCTCTTTCCCATGTTGTTCGCCATGATGATCGGCGGCGTCGCGCTTCTGCATGTTACGCCGGGATTCCGGTGGCGGGAACTTCTGCGGGGTCCGGTGGATCTGCGGCTGGTCGCGGTCTTTCTTCTGCTGGCGGCGCTGGTACTGACGGCATTCGTGTTCTGGCTGACGCCGGGAAGTTTCCTGCAGCTTCCACGTCGCCAGCCCGGCCTGATGCTGGCAATCGCCATCTTCTATCCACTGTTCTCGGCGCTGCCGCAGGAGGTGCTGTTCCGCGCACTCTACTTTCGCCGCTACCGGTCGCTGCTTCCGCGAGGCATAAGGGGAATGCTCCTCAATGCGGCGGTCTTTGCCTGGGCGCACCTGCTTTACTGGAATTGGGTCGCGGTTGCGGTGACGTTTCTTGGCGGTCTTGCCTTTGCCTACGGCTACAAGCGCGGCGGGGGATTCGGTACGGCGGTACTCATGCACGCCGCGGCCGGGCTGTTGTTGTTTGCACTCGGACTCGGGCGGTATTTCTATTCGGGCGCGGTGATACGTCCGTTCTGAAATCAAGACGGCGCTTTCCAGTAAGGCCCATGCCTTCCGATCAAGGCCCGTGCTGTTCCGCCGGCGGATTGCGAACGGGCAGCGCAGGGGCATTCGCGCCGTAAAGGTAATCCCGCGTCACGGGGACGGCTTCCTGACGGCGGGCGATCTGGAACTGGAAGACGCACTGGTGATTATAGCGGAATGTCAGTTCAGAGCCGATCAGGTAGAAGCGCCACATCCGGCAGAACCGTTCGTCATAGATTTCCCGCACCCTGTCCATGTTGACCAGAAAGCGTTCGTGCCAATGACGCAGCGTCTCTGCATAGTGCAGGCGCCAGACCTCGACATCCGTGGGGTAGAGGTTCTCCTTCTCCACCGCCGCCATGGTTTCCGACATGGCCGGGATGGAACCGCCCGGGAAGATGTATTTCGTCACCCAGCGGCTCGTCGTGCCTGGCGGGTCTGTGCGGCCGATCGTGTGGATCAGCGCCACTCCGTCCTCCGTGAGGAAATTGTGCACATGCCGGAAATATTCGCGGTAGTGCGGCAGCCCGACATGTTCAAACATGCCGACGGAGACCACCCGCTCGAATTTCTCGGCCACGTTGCGGTAGTCGGTCAGCCGGAACTCCACCTGACCCTCCAGCCCCGCCGCGCGGGCCCGTTCCGTTGCGACCTTGTGCTGCTCCTGCGAGAGCGTGACACCCACGACGCGCGCGCCATAATCCCGTGCCAGGGTCAGCGCCATCCCGCCCCAGCCGCAGCCGATATCCAGCACCCGCATGCCGGGCCGGAGCAGCAGCTTACGGGCGATATGGGCCTTCTTCTGGACCTGCGCCTGTTCCAGCGTATCGTCCAGCGAGCGGAAGTAGGCGCAGGAATACTGGCGGTCGGCATCGAGAAACAGCGAGTAAAGCTCCTCCGACAGATCGTAGTGATGCGCCACGTTCGCCTGCGCCCGCCCTATCGGGTTGAATGTCTCCACTCGGCGGAGCAGGCGGCGGAAGCGATCCATCAGGGAATACTGCCTGTGCGCAATTGCCGCATTGCGAATCCCCAGTGTGAGGAAGCCATATAGGTCGTCGTCATCTATGGTGAGGCGACCGTCCATATACGCCTCGCCGATGGCGAGATCGAAGGACGACAGGATCTTGCGCGGCAGCGCGGGGTCGGTAAGGCGGATTGTGACGGGGGTTCCAGTGCCGTCGCCATAGCGGTTTACGCTGCCATCCGGCATATGGATGATCGCAGTGCCCTCTTTCATGAGGGATCGGATCATCCGGTCGAGAAGCCTGTTCCACATCGTGTCACCCTCTTCACGTATAATCAGAACTACGTTACGCCCCGTTTTTCCGTTCTGTCCAGATAAGGTGGCGCGGCGTCACTTGACTTCGAGGGCCGCTCGGGGTGTATCGACGCCACTTTCCGAACGCCTCCGAAGGGGATCGTCATGCACGTCTATCGCAGCCATACCTGCGGCCAGCTGACCCGCGCCGATGCGGGAGCCGAGGTCCGTCTCTCCGGTTGGGTGCACCGGGTGCGCGATCACGGCGGGGTTCTGTTCATCGACCTGCGGGATCACTACGGCATCACCCAGGTGATCGCCGATGGCGACAGCCCCGCCTTCGCCGCGCTGGAAAAGGTCCGTGCGGAATATGTGATCCGCATCGACGGGCGCGTGAAGGAGCGGGACGCGAGCCTCGTGAACCCCAAGATCCCGACGGGCGAGATCGAGGTCTATGCCATCGACATGGAAGTGCTCGGCCCGTCGGACGAACTGCCGCTGCCGGTCTTCGGTGAGCAGGACTACCCCGAGGAGACCCGCCTCACCTACCGCTTCCTCGACCTGCGGCGCGAGGGGCTCCACGCCAACATGATGTTGCGCTCCAACGTGGTGCGATGGATCCGGCAGAAGATGTGGGCGCAGGGCTTCAACGAGTTCCAGACGCCGATCATCACCGCGTCCAGCCCGGAGGGCGCGCGCGACTTTCTCGTGCCGTCGCGGCTGCATCCGGGCAAGTTCTATGCGCTGCCCCAGGCACCGCAGCAGTTCAAGCAGCTCATCATGGTGGCGGGCTTCGACCGCTACTTCCAGATCGCACCCTGCTTCCGCGATGAGGATCCGCGCGCCGATCGCAGCCCGACCGACTTCTACCAGCTCGACATGGAAATGTCCTTCGTGGAGCAGGAGGACGTGTTCGCCGCCGTGCAACCGGTCATCCAGGGGCTGTTCGAGGAATTCGGCAACGGGCGTCACGTGTCCGGCGACTGGCCGCGCATCGCCTATCGCGACGCGCTGCTGTGGTATGGGTCTGACAAGCCGGACCTGCGCAACCCGATCCGGATGGAGATCGTCTCCGAGCATTTCGCCGGTTCCGGCTTCGGCATCTTCGCCAAGCTGCTGGAGAACGAGGGGACGCAGATCCGCGCGATTCCAGCCCCGACGGGCGGTAGCCGCGCCTTCTGCGACCGGATGAACGCCTTCGTGCAGAAAGAAGGTCTGCCCGGCATGGGCTATATCTTCTGGCGTGAAGAGGGCGAGGCCATCGTGGGCGCCGGTCCCATCGCCAAGAACATCGGGCCGGAGCGGACGGAAGCCATCCGCCTGCAACTCGGCCTGAAGGCGGGCGATGCGGCCTTCTTCCTCGGCGGCAAGCCGGACGCGTTCGAGGCCGTCGCCGGCAAGGCCCGCAACGAGATCGGGCGCGAGCTGGGGCTGACCCGGACCGACCGGTTCGAATTCGCCTGGATCGTGGATTTCCCGATGTACGAGAAAACGGATGAGGGCGGGATCGACTTCTCCCACAACCCGTTCTCCATGCCGCAGGGCGGGATGGAGGCGCTTCAGGGCGATCCGCTGGCCGTCCACGCCTATCAGTATGACCTTGCCTGCAACGGCTATGAACTCATCTCCGGCGGCATCCGCAATCACGAGCCGGAGATCATGTTCAAGGCCTTCGAGATCGCGGGCTACGGCCGGGACGAAGTGGAGAAGCGCTTCGGTGGCATGGTCAAGGCGTTCCACTACGGCGCTCCGCCCCACGGCGGCTGTGCAGCGGGGATCGACCGGATCGTGATGCTTCTGGCGGATGAGCAGAACATCCGCGAGGTCATCATGTTCCCGATGAACCAGCGGGCCGAGGATCTGATGATGAATGCGCCCTCGGACCCGACACCGACCCAGCTCCGGGAGCTGCGTCTCAGGGTGGTGCCCAAGGAGTGAGTATCGCCGCCCTCCGCAAGGCGGGCTTCGATGTGATGGCCCGCAACCACGCCGAAGCGATCCTCGGCGTGGATTTCCCCAGAGAGACCTCCGAGCTCATCGAAGCGCTGCTGAACGTCCGGCTCGATCCCGGCGAACTGATCGCCAGCGGCGGGGGGGAGGCGCCCTCCACCCAACGGATGCGGCGGCATCTGGACGAATGCGGTTGGCGCAAGCACAACTTCCGTATCCAGACGACGCTGGATGGCAAGCCGCTGGGCGACGGGACGAGCCATGAGATAGACCACGTGCGCCTCGCCGGGGCCGGTACGCTGGCGCTTGAGATCGAGTGGAACAACAAGGATCCGTTCTTCGACCGTGATCTGGAGAACTTTCACCGGCTGCATGCCCAATCGGTCATATCCGTAGGCATCATCGTGACGCGGGGGCGCAGCCTGCAGGCCGCGTTGCCGGGTATCGTGCGCAGCTATCTCGCCGCCAACCGTATCGAGGATCCGGCGGCGCTGGTTGAGCACGGCATGAAACGGCGGACGGACCGGCAGAGCGCGCTCGTCGCGCGGGCCGTTCGGGCGGGAACCCCTTTTGGCGAGGCCTTCGCGCGGATCTTCGTGGCCGACAAATACGGGCCCGCGACGACGCATTGGTCCAAGCTATCCGACCGCGTGGCGCGTGGCGTGGGCAATCCCTGTCCGCTGCTGCTGATCGGCCTGCCCGCAAGCGTGGTGCGCCCCGTTACCACCCAGAAAGCCGACAGCCGCGAGGCGCTGCTGCAACAGGGCCTGGACCTTTAGCAGAGGGCCGGAGGTTCTGTCAAAAGGCAGAAGTCTTCCCGACATGGTCGCAGGTTGCTCCGGGAACGGCAGGCTTTGGCTCTCGGCCGGCGCGGTTTCCGATCTTCAACCTGGGCCCAGGGGGCGGTTTTCTCTGCCACCCCGCCAGGTCCGTGCCGACCGGTCTGAAGGGGCACGGTTCTGGGCGATCACGCCCTGGGCGGGGCCGGTCGCCCGGAGAGTGAGCGCACGAATCGCATGGCGGTATCCTTGACGGTGACCCCTGCACTGTGCTCCCTTATGGGGATGGCATTCCCACGGCGAGGGATCAATGCTCCCGCTCGCCGGACAGAAGGTACCCGGCGGAGTTACATTTCTGACCCCTATAGCGGCTGCCGCACGGCGTGGAGGCGATCGGCAGCCCGAGAGGTTGAAAAACCATGAGAGCGATGCTGTCCCACCCGGAATGTGCTCCGCCGCAGCGTTGCCAATAGGCCGCCGAAAAAGTCCCGAAATCATTCCGATGCCGCGCGAATCGAGGTAGTTGGTCGGCCCGAACGTGGGGATTTGAGGGTGGATTTCGTCGAGCACAGACGTTTCCGCTCGCCCGCAAGCCTAACAGGCTGCTGAAAAGCATTCCGCAGTTGCGGTAGGGCGGAGGTCCTTCCAGCACGGTTTAAGAGCGCTTCGAAAACCGCAAGTATTAGCTCGTGACCGAACCGATTTTCTGGCTTCCGAGGCAAGTCCCGATAAACGCCAGACTTTTCAGCAGTCTGCCAGGAGTGATGAGGACACCTTTGGCGAGGGCCTGATCGTCCCCTTCTCGCAGCGCCTCAGGTTCAGTCTCCGGCATAGCTCCCGCAGTTGATGCTCGGATTACCGACTGCAAGTGCTGGGCTGCTCATCAACCGGCGTCGGTGCTCGTGGAGTCTTGCCGTTCGAGATGCGACGCTTGTATCGCGATGAAAAGACATCGGGGAGACAATCGAGAGGGAAGGTTGAGCGGCGCTCGACCGAAGGTCATGTCGTGTCACCTTCGGTTCGGCTCTGGGCGTTGACGGGCATGTCCCCGTCGTGCCGAAGCGGCCTTCCACTCTGCAGGCTCCCGGTGTGACGGCGGGATGACCTCTGCGGAATCGGCGGATCCGGTTGCCCGCTGCGGACCGTACCTGCCCGTCGATCGGTCTCTATCCCGAAAATACGCACGTCCCTGCAGTAGGGACGTGCAGTCTGGACACGCCCGGCGATTGCCTGCTGATGCATCGCGGAAGGTTCAGAGGCGTGAGGTCACTCCGCTGCGAGGGAGGAGTTATAGGCGTAGGTTGCCCAGTCCGGCTTGTAATCCTCCGTAGCCTGATTGCCCCAGACCGTCCAGCCAGGCCGCACACCCCGCCCGAAAAGCTCCAGATAGGGACCCCAGGAGCAGTTCTCGATCAGCTCATATTGCTCATCGGGTTTACGCGAGTGCTCACGCTTGCGCGTGGAAAGGAAGTTGACCTGCCGTCGCCCGGCGGCGAGGGTGCGGGCATTCTTGCCACGCGTACCGAACAGGATCACTTCTGTTACGTTGCGGAAGTAAAAACCTACACCCCGTCCGTCGGAACCGCCATCCTTCCGCTCCTTGTGCCAGATGAGGTTCGATTTGTATTCGAAACCCCAAGCCTGAAGTACCTGAAGCCCGTCGGGGAGCAGAGCATTGGGCACCCAGAGATAGCAATGCGCGCGGTCTTCGAGGTGGTCGGCCACCGGAAGGGCGCAAATATCCTCAAGCGTCAGGGTAGGGTAGCGGGAAAGGCGCCGATGTTCCGGCGCTACCTTTCCGGTACGGTTGGCAAAACGCCAAGGTGGATCGGCCAGAACGCAGGAAAAGCGTTGCTCGCCAAGGAAGTTCCGAAGGTCTTGTGAGGGATCGCGCGACATGTCCAGCATATTGATGATCCGTCCCTGCTTCGGCAACCGGAATCCTTCCGGCAAGGCGTGAACATTATGCGAACCAGCGCAAGGGATCAACCGACGCGAAGCGGTTTTCCCCACAGTTCGATCTTTCGGTAGAGCGTTGAGGGCGAGACATCGAGTGCGCGCGCCGCCTTGGGTATGGAGCCGCCATGGCGGCAAATGGCGGCTTCGATCACCATCCGCTCTGCCTCGGCCAATGTGCAATCGGCAAGGGCTTCGAGTGCGTTGCGCCGTGGTGGCTCAGACACCGTATTGGGGACATCTTTGAACCCTTGGGGCAGCATACGCGCGGTGACGACGGTCCCCTCATGCAGGACGACGATATTGCGCAGAACGTTGAGGAGTTGCCGTACATTCCCCGGCCAAGGCGCGGCGCGGAATATTCGCAGCACATCCTCGTCAAGGGCCGTGAAACTGCGGCCCTCCTCCCGCGACAGGCGTTGCAGCAGCGTACCCGCGATTTCCGCGATATCCTGCTCCCGCTCACGCAGTGGTGGCATGTGAAGGGGGATCACGTGCAGGCGGTAGTAGAGATCCTCCCTGAACCTGCCTTGGCGGACGGCTTCCAAGGGGTCACGATTGGTGGCGCAGAGGATGCGGACATTGACCTTGCGCGGGCGAGATGCCCCGACCGGCTGAATGGTGGATGTCTGAAGAAACCGGAGCAGCTTGGTCTGCAGCGCGAGGTCCATCTCGCAGATTTCGTCAAGAAACAGTGTGCCTCCGTCGGCTGCGGCCGCAGCTCCCGCCCGGTCGGAAAGCGCCCCGGTGAAGGAGCCGCGCAGATGGCCGAACACTTCCGACTCAAGCAGGTCCGGGGGGATCGCGCCGCAATTCAACGCGATGAACGGTCCCGCGGCGCGGCGCGAGCCTTCGTGAATCGCCATCGCCGCCAGTTCCTTGCCCGTCCCGCTTTCGCCAGTGATGAACACCGTCGCGGTCGAAGGGGCGACGGCACGGATCGTCTGGTAAATCTGCCGCATCGCAGGGGAAGAGCCGATGAACTCGCCAGGCGGCACATTGCTGTTGGGTGTGGCGGGGAGCGGGATATGCAGGTTTTCGATTGCGGAGAGAAGTCGCTGGGCATCAAAGGGCTTCACGAGAAAGTCCGTCGCCCCCGCCCGCATGGCCTCGACTGCCTTGTTGACGGAGCCGTTGGCCGTGATGACGATGACCGGCGTTTCGGGCCGGAGCACCCGCAACTCGGCCAGAAGATCTATCCCTTCCCGATCGGGGAGCATGAGATCCAGCAGGACGGCACAGGGCACGCTGCTGCGGAAGGCGCGCAGCCCGTCCGCCGCCGTGGCCACCGAAAGCACAGGGAGCCCGGCATTTTTAAGCGCCGATTCATAGACCAGGCGCAGGGATGGCGTGTCTTCGATCAGCAGGACCGGCGTGCCAGTCTTCGGGGAACAGTCATTCACAGCGATACCCCGGATAACTGGGCTTCGTTCGCCAAAGCATGGATCAACACGTCGAGCTGGTCGAGAACTTCTTTTCCGAGCAGGGCGATAACCGCAGCATTGCCTAAATGTGCCGCACGATTGACCTTCTCCGCGCGGCGTTGGAGACTTTCGGCGCCGACAGCACCGGCAAGGGCGATGAGCACATGGCTGTGGGTGCGGATCTCTATCGGATTGTCGTCGGCGAGCCCGGTGACCAGCCCCCGCTCCACACCGCGTAGATCCGCATCGAGACGTGTCAGAAGCTCCCGTCGTCCCTCCGGCCCGGCGATCTCCAGCAGTTGCTCAAACCTTTCGCGGTCAAAAGGCTCATCGCGGGGCTCGGCGGGAGGAGGCATGCCACCGGGAAGAACCTCGCCGATGGCCTGAGCGAAGATGTCCAGCCCGCTGATCGGTTTCGCGAGGATCCGATCCGCACCCGCGGCGTAGATCGCCCGCCGATTGCCCCGGAGAACATAGGCCGTGACCGCGAGAACCGGCGTCCGTCCCCGCGCATCGGGCATGGCACGCAGGGCACGGATCACTTCTATGCCGGTGAGACGGGGCATTTCGATGTCTATGAGGGCGAGGTCGAAGGGGCGCTGATCGAGCAGGTGGAGCGCCTCAATTCCGTCAGAGGCGAGGGTGACCACCGCCCCCATCGTCTCCAACATCCGCGAGACGAGCATCTGGTTGGTGGCGCTGTCCTCCGCCAGCAGGACGTGACGCCCCGCGAGATCGGGCAATTGCGCCGTCTGAACGGGTTCCGGCGTGAGCGTGGCCCAGCTGCCGCGCGGCAACAGCAGGGTCACGACACCGCCGCCGTCCTCCCGGTTGCGGACCTCCACCTCCGCGCCCAGCCGGTCGGCCATCTCACGCGTGATGTGCAGGCCGAGGCCGGTGCCGGGCTTCCGCCGGTCCCCCCGGCCCTGATAGCGGAAGAGACGCGTCAGCGCCTCGCTGGAAAAGCCGGGGCCGGTATCCTCCACCTGGAAGCGGATCGTGTCGTCGGCAAGGAGGGAGACATCCATCGTCACGCCGCCCTGATCGGTATATTTGATCGCATTGCTGAGGATGTTGGAGAGGATCCGCTCCAGCGATATCCGCTCCAGCCCGATGGTTTCGGGCAGGTCGTCCCCGACCCGAAGCTCGAATGTCAGCCCATGTTCCTGCGCCCGCCCGGACCAACGCATGTCCAGATCATAGAGCAGGCGCGCGAAGCGGATGTTGGTAGGATGGACATCGGTCGAACCATCCTCCCCCGGCAGGAGGCTCAACCCCTCCTCCAGCAGCAGCGCCATGCCTTCACCGGCCGCGCGGATGCGCTCGAGCTGGAGACGTGTCGCGGGATCGAGCCCGGACTGGTCGATGAGGCGGAGCGCGCCGATGATGTCCGACATGGCCGCGCGAAGGTCATGCCCCAGCAGAGACAGGCGGGACGCCCGCTCCCCCCGTGCATCAGACCCCGGCGCCAGTTCCGTCATCCCCAATCCCCTCGTAAAACGCCATTCTGGCTGCCGGAACCGACGATACACCCCGGTGGTAAACAGGTGGTAAAGAGCTCCGGTGCCCGCTTCAGGCGTTTGCATGTCCCATACCCTGGAGCGCGGACGCGATTTCGTCCAGCACGACCGGGTCTTCGATCGTCGCGGGAGCTTTCACCTGCTCTCCGTCCGCGATCTTCACCATCGTGGAGCGCAGGATCTTTCCCGAGCGCGTCTTCGGCAGGCGGTTCACCACGACGGCGCGGCGAAAAGCGGCGACCGGGCCGATCCGTTCCCGCACGAGGGCGACGCAGTCCCGCACGATCTGCTCCTCGGGCGTTCGGGTGCCCTTCTTCAGAACGAGAAAGCCCAGCGGTATCTGCCCTTTCATCTCGTCCGACGCGCCGATCACCGCGCATTCCGCCACGTCAGGGTGGCTGGCCAGCACTTCCTCCATCGCGCCGGTGGAGAGGCGGTGGCCCGCGACGTTGATCACATCGTCGGTGCGGGCCATGATATAGAGATAGCCATCCTCATCCACCAATCCCGCATCGCCTGTCTCGTAATAGCCGGGGTAGCGGCTGAGATAGGCTTTCTGGAAACGCTCGGGCGCATTCCAGAGCGTCGGGAGCGCCCCGGGGGGCAGGGGCAGGCGGATGGCGACGGAGCCGAGCATTCCCTGTGGCACATGTTCACCATCCTCATCCAGAATGCACAGATCGTAGCCGGGCATGGTCACGGAGGGCGAGCCGGGCTTCACCGGCAACTCCTCCAGCCCCAGCGGATTAGCGGCGATGGCCCAGCCCGTCTCCGTCTGCCACCAATGGTCGATGACCGGCACATGCAGGTGATGCTGCGCCCAGCGGATCGTTTCCGGGTCGGCCCGCTCCCCGGCGAGGAACAGGGCGCGGAAACGGCGGAGATCGTACTCCCTGATGAGCTGGGCTTCGGGGTCTTCCCGCCGAATGGCGCGGATCGCGGTTGGTGCGGTGAACATGCATTTCACCCGGTTTTCCGCGATTGTCTTCCAGTATACCCCGGCATCGGGCGTGCCGACGGGCTTGCCCTCGAACACGATGGTCGTCGCGCCGGAAAGCAGCGGAGCATAGCAGATATAGCTGTGCCCCACGACCCAACCCACGTCCGAGGCGGCCCAGAACACATCCCCCGGTCCGATGTCGTAGATATTCCGCATGGACCACAGAAGCGCCACCATGTGCCCGCCGGAATGGCGCACCACACCCTTCGGCTGGCCGGTCGTCCCGGAGGTGTAGAGGATGTAGAGCGGGTGGTTGCCTTCCACCGGCAGGCAGGGCGCAGGCTCCGCCCCATACTGGAAACTGTGCCAGGCGATGTCGCGCCCTTCCACCAGCCGGGCGATTTCCTGCTCCCGCTGGAGGATGACGCAGAACTCCGGCTTGTGGCGTGCAAGGTTGATGGCACCGTCCAGAAGGGGTTTGTAGTGCACGATCCGCCCCGGCTCGATTCCGCAGGAGGCGGCGAGGATGGCCTTGGGCTGGCAGTCGTCGATCCGGGTGGCAAGCTCCGCGGCGGCGAAGCCCCCGAAGACGACGGAATGGATCGCGCCGATCCGGGCGGAGGCCAGCATCGCCTCCACCGCCTCTGGCACCATGGGCATGTAGATGATGACCCGGTCGCCCTTGCCGACACCGCGCGCCGCCAGCGCACCGGCAAGCCGCGCGATCCTGTCCTGAAGCTCGGCAAAGGTGATGCCCTTGCGCAGATGAGTCACGGGGCTTTCGTGGATCAGCGCGATGTCATCGCCGCGGCCCGCCGCGACATGCCGGTCCACCGCGTTCCAGCAGGTGTTGGACAACCCGTCGGCGAACCATTCATGGAAGGGTGCCTCGCCAGAGAGCGCGCGCGTCGGCGGGTGATCCCAGTCCACGGCGCGGGCAGCGTCGAGCCAGAATCCCTCCGGGTCGTCCCGCCACGCCGCATATACTTCCGCATATCCCATGTCCGTCTCCTCCCGCCCTCTCGGAGGGAGACTACCGCCGCGCCCGCATCTTTCGCAACGGGCGCGAGAGGGGTCAGCCGTATTGTGCGACGGGCGTTCCTGCAAGAGCGGAGATGTTGAGCAGCCCCCGCGTGGTAATGGAGGGCGTCACCACATGCGCCCGGTTGGCGAGACCCATCAGAATCGGCCCCACCTCCAGCCCGTTGGCCCGCATCTTCAGGATGTTGCGGATGCCGCTCGCCGCATCGGCATCGGCAAACACCAGCACGTTGGCCGGTCCCTGGAAGCGGGCGTTGGGGAAGATCCGGTCGCGCGTCGATTGATCCAGTGCGGCATCGACATGCATCTCCCCCTCGTAGGCGAAGTCGGGTTTGCGCGCGTCGAGGATCTCCATTGCCCTGCGCATCCGTATGCCGCTCGACGTATCGAGGTTGCCGAACTGCGAATGGGAGCAGAGCGCGATCTGCGGCACCATGCCGAAGCGGCGGACATGGCGCGCGGAGGCGATGACCGTCTCTGCGATCTGCTCGGGCGTGGGTTCCGGATTCACCTGCGTGTCGGCGATGAACAGCGGCCCTTCCTCAAGGATCATCAGCGAGAGGGCGCCGATCGGCACGCGCCCGTCGCGGCTGAGCACCTGACGGATGTATTTCAGGTGCCACAGATACTGCCCGAAGGTGCCGCAGATCATGCTGTCGGCCTCCTCCCGGTACACCATGATCGCGGCGATGGCGGTGGTGTTGGTCCGCATGATCGCGCGGGCAAGGTCCGGCGTGACGCCGTCGCGCTGCATCAGCTCATGATAGGTGCCCCAGTAATCGCGGTAGCGCGGGTCGTTCTCCGGGTTCACCACCTCGAAGTCGCGGCCCGGACGGATGGGTAGCCCGGCACGTTCAAGCCGCGTCTCCACCACCTCGGGCCGTCCGATGAGGATCGGCTTGTCGGTGGTTTCCTCCAGAAGCGCGTTGGCGGTGCGGAGCACGCGCTCATCCTCGCCTTCCGCGAACACGATGCGACGGGAGGCGCTGGAGGCGGCCTCGAACACCGGGCGCATGATGAGGGAGGAACGGAAGACGGAGCCGTCGAGCTTCTGCTTGTAGGTGCCGATATCGGCCACGGGGCGGGTGGCGACGCCGGTTTCCATCGCAGCGCGGGCGACGGCGGGGGCGATGACGCCCATCAGCCGCGGATCGAAGGGTTTCGGGATCAGGTAGTCCCGCCCGAAGCTCATCCGCTCGCCGGAATAGGCGGCGGCGGCCTCTGCGCTGGTGGTGGCGCGGGCGAGGGCGGCGATGCCCTCGATACAGGCGAGCTTCATCTCGTCGTTGATCTCGGTGGCGCCGACATCCAGCGCGCCCCGGAAGATGAACGGGAAGCAGAGCACATTGTTGACCTGGTTCGGAAAGTCCGACCGGCCGGTGGCGATGATCGCGTCGGGGGCCACCGATCGGGCCAGATCGGGCGCGATCTCCGGCGTGGGATTTGCGAGCGCGAACACGATGGGGGCTGGCGTCATCTTCGCCACCATCTCCGGGGTCAGCACGCCGGGGCCGGAAAGGCCGAGGAACATGTCCGCCCCTTCGATCACATCGGCAAGGCTGCGAGGGCCGCCGGACTGAGCGAATTCCGCCTTCTGCGGCGTCATCTCCTCCTGCCGGCCCTCATAGACGAGACCCGCGAGATCGCAGAGCCAGATGTTCTCGCGCTTGACGCCGAGCTTCACCAGCATGTTGAGGCAGGCGATGCCCGCCGCCCCGCCGCCGGTGGAAACGAGCTTGATGTCTTCGAACCTCTTGCCCGCGACAAGCAGCGCATTGGTCGCGGCGGCGCCCACCACGATGGCGGTACCGTGCTGATCGTCATGGAAGACGGGAATGTTCATCCGTTCCCGGCAGAGCTTCTCGACAATGAAGCAGTCCGGTGCCTTGATGTCCTCAAGGTTGATCGCGCCGAAGGTGGGTTCCAGCGCGCAGACGATCTCCGCCAGCTTCACCGGATCTTTCTCGTCCAGCTCGATGTCGAAACAGTCGATCCCGGCGAATTTCTTGAAGAGAACCGCCTTGCCCTCCATCACCGGTTTGGAGGCCAGCGCGCCGATATTGCCCAGCCCCAGCACCGCCGTCCCGTTGGAAACCACGGCCACGAGATTCCCGCGCGAGGTATAGCGCCGCGCGGTGGAGGCATCCGCCTTGATCTCCAGGCATGCTTCGGCCACACCCGGCGAATAGGCGCGCGACAGGTCGCGGCCGTTGGCGAGCGGCTTGGTGGCGCGAACCTCCAGCTTTCCCGGCTGCGGGAATTCGTGGTAGTCGAGCGCTGCCTGCCGGGCGTTCTCCTGCCGGGTTTCCTCCATCTGGATTCTCCTGCCCTCTGCCGCTTGCGGGGATCTAGTTTAATGCTGAACTATCTGCGGCGCAGGTCAAACTGCCCCCTTTGGCGGGCGGATTCAAGGGCGGGTTTCGTGGGCAGGTCGCTTGCATCGCGGGAATGATCGCCGCAAAGTCACTTCAGACCCGCAAGGCAGAGCCACATCATTCACAGGCGGGGCCATGGCAAGGAGGCCGGTGTGTCCAAATCCGACGGATCGAAGGCGGAAGGGGCGAAGGCGGAAAAGGCGGGAGCCGCAAGCACCGGTGCAGGGGAAGCGGAAGCCGCCGCCGTGAAAGGCGACACGGATGGCCAGGCGGGAGGAGCAGGCAAAAGTCGCGGAAAAAGGGCCGAGGACAGCGCTGAGCCCGAAGGAGGCGCCCGCCCGCCCCAAGGTCATGGCACTGATGATCCCCTGAAGGACGCCGCCCGAATGGTGCGGGAGAATGCCTATGTGCCCTATTCCGGCTTCAAGGTGGGCGCAGCGATCCGCAGTGCCTCTGGCGCGATCCATGTGGGCTGCAACGTGGAGAATGCCGCCTATCCCGAGGGCACCTGTGCGGAGGCCGGGGCCATAGCGGCGATGGTCGCGGCCGGCGATCTGCGCATTGCCGAGGTCGCGGTGATTGCCGACAGTCCACACCCTGTTCCGCCCTGCGGCGGGTGCCGGCAGAAGCTGGCGGAGTTCGGCGACCCGGACGTGCTGGTCGTGATGTACAACACTCAGGGAGAGATGCTGCGGACCACCATCCGTGACCTGCTGCCGGGCGGGTTCAGCGTCGATTACATGCTGCGTTCCTGATGCCCGGGCCACTTTCCCCGGCAGGGGTCATTGCCGCCGTCCGGGATGGCCGGGCCATGCCGGACGGGGCGCTGGCGGCCTTTGCCGCCGGGCTGGCCACGGGAGAGGTCGGCGATGCGCAGGCGGGGGCCTTTGCGATGGCCGTGCTGCTGCGGGGCCTTGGCCCGACAGGACGGGTGGAACTCACGGAGGGGATGCGGGATTCGGGCCAGACGTTGCGCTGGGATCTGCCGGGCCCGGTGATCGACAAGCATTCGACCGGCGGGATCGGCGATTGTGTGTCGCTGGTTCTGGCGCCGTTGCTGGCGGCGGCGGGGGCTTTCGTGCCGATGATCTCCGGGCGCGGTCTTGGCCATTCGGGTGGCACGCTCGACAAGCTGGAGGCGATCCCCGGCTGGCAAGTGCAGCTTGACCCCACGGCCTTCGCCCGCATCGTGCGGGCGGAAGGAGCGGCGATCGTCGCAGCCTCGCCGGACATCGCCCCTGCGGACCGGCGGCTTTACGCGATCCGGGACGTGACTGGCACGGTGGAAAGCATCGACCTCATCACCGCTTCCATCCTGTCCAAGAAACTTGCCGCCGGGCTGGATGGTCTGGTGCTGGATGTGAAGGTGGGTTCGGGCGCATTCATGAAGACCCGCGCGGAGGCGGAAACGCTCGCCCGAGCGCTGGTGGATACCGCGGTGGGGGCGGGGTGCCGCACGGTCGCGCTCCTCACCGGGATGGAGGAGCCGCTGGCCCCGGCGCTCGGCAATGCGCTGGAGGTGGCGGAGGCGATGGCCGTGCTGGAGGGTGCGGCGGGTCCGCTCCGCGACGTCACGCTCTCGCTCGGTGCGGAGGCGCTGGTGTTGGCCGGGCTGGTCGCCCCCGCCGAAGCGGAGGACCGGCTGGCGCGGCTTCTCTCCTCCGGCGCGGCGCTGGAGCGGTTTGGGCGGATGGTCGCGGCACAGGGCGGCCCGCGGGACTTTACGGCACGCTGGCGCGGGCTGCTCCCGTCGGCGCCGGTTGTCGCGCCCGTGTTTCCACAGGAGAGCGGCACGCTCTCCGCGTTGAACGGCGTCGAACTGGGCCGGATCGTGGTGGAGCTTGGGGGTGGACGGCGCTATCTGGGGGATCGGATCGACCCTGCGGTTGGCCTGTCCGACGTCGCGCGGATCGGCACGCGGGTCGGCCCGGAGGCGCCGGTCGCTTTGATCCACGCGGCGGACGAGGCGGCGTGGGAAAGGGCGGCGGAGAAACTGCGCGCCGCCGTCGTTCTGGGTGGGGACACAGCCCCGCCCGCAAGGTTTTTGGGGCGTATCGCATGACACGGGCCTTTCTGATCGTGATGGACAGCGTCGGCTGCGGCGGCGCGCCGGATGCGGCCGATTTTGGCGACGAGGGGGCGAATACGCTCGGACATATCGCGCTGGCCTGCGGCGGGGGCCGCGCGGAGGAAGGGCGCTCGGGGCCGCTCCACATGCCGGTGCTGGATCGGCTTGGGCTGGGCGCTGCCATCCGCCTGGCCTCCGGGCTGGAGGCACCGGGGTTGGGAGCTTCCCCGGAAGGGCTGTGGGGAGCGGCGACGGAGGTGTCGCGCGGCAAGGACACCCCTTCCGGCCACTGGGAACTGGCGGGAGTGCCCGTTCCCTGGGACTGGCACTATTTCCCCGATGAAATACCCGCCTTCCCGCCGGAAGTCACGGCTGAGGTCTGCCGCCTTGCGGGAACGGCGGGCATCCTTGGCAACTGCCACGCCTCCGGGGTGCCGATCATCGAAGAACATTGCGCCGCACATCTGCGGACCGGCTGGCCGATCTGCTACACCTCCGCCGACAGTGTTTTCCAGATTGCAGCGCATGAAGAAGCCTTTGGTCTGGACAGGCTGCTGAAACTCTGTGCCGATATTGCACCGATGCTCCACGCGATGCGGGTGGGCCGGGTGATCGCGCGGCCCTTCACGGGCACGGTGGAGACCGGCTTCACCCGCACGGCCACCCGGCGGGACTTCGCGGTGGCTCCGCCCGCGCCCACGCTGCTTGACTGGGCCTATGAGGCGGGGCGGGTCACCCATGCGGTTGGAAAGATCGGCGACATCTTCTCCCATCGCGGCATCACGAAGCTTCACAAGGGGCAGTCGGATGCGGCGCTCTTCGACCATCTGATCCGGCTGGCGGGGGAGGCGGAGGAAGGCTCGCTCACCTTTGCGAATTTCGTGGAGTTCGACAGCCTCTACGGGCATCGTCGCGACGTGTCGGGCTATGCGCGCGCCCTGGAAGGGTTCGACGCGCGTGCGGGCGCGTTCCTGGACCTGCTGCGCCCCGGCGATCTGGCGGTCTTCACCGCCGATCACGGCAACGATCCCACGTTCCGGGGCAGCGACCACACGCGGGAGCGGGTGCCGGTTCTGGCCTCCGGGCGCGGCGTGGGAGGCATCGGGCTGCGTGGTTACGTCGATGTGGGGGCGAGCGTCGCCGCGCATCTGGGCCTGCCGCATCGCGGGCCGGGGGAGAGCTTCCTGTGAGCCTTGTCGATCTGCCGAAAGTCGAACTTCACCTGCATCTCGAAGGCGCAGCCTCGCCCGCCTTCATCCGCGGCCTCGCCCGGCAGCGCCACGTGGATATCGAGGGGCTCTTCGATGAGCAGGGCCACTACCGCTTCAACGGTTTCACCGGATTTCTGAAAGCCTATGAGGTCGCGACGAGCGCGCTCACCTCTCCGGCGGACCACGCCCGGCTGCTCCGTGCGGTGCTGGAGGCCAGCGCGGAGCAGGGGGTGATCTACACGGAGCTTTCCATCTCCCCCGATCTCTGCGGGGGCGGCGATCTTTCCGCGTGGCGGGATTACGTGGCGGCGTTCACGGAAGTGGCGGCGGGTATGGCCGGTGACATCACCTGCCGCGGCATCGTCACCTGCATCCGCCATCTCGGGCCGGAGCGGGCGAAGCGGACTGCCCTCTGCGCGGCGGAGACGATGGGCGGGTTCGTCACCGGCCTTGGGCTTGCGGGCGACGAGCGCGTCGGCGCGGCAAAGGATTTCGCCTGGTCCTTCGACCTTGGCCGCGAGGCGGGGCTCGGCCTGACCGCCCATGCCGGGGAGTTCGGGGGCCCTGCCTCCGTGCGCGAGACGCTCCGCGACCTCGGCGTCAGCCGCATCGGGCACGGCGTCCGCGCCATCGAGGATCTGGCGCTGGTGGACGATCTGGCGGAAGGGCAGGTCGTTCTGGAATGCTGTCCGGGGGCCAATATCGCGCTGGGCCTCTATCCCGGCTGGCGGCAGCACCCGGTGGGAGAGCTCTATCGGCGGGGGGTGAGAGTCACGCTTTCCACCGACGATCCTGCATTTTTCCGAACCGGGATGGCGCACGAATACGAACGGCTGCATGATGCCTTCGACTGGGACGAGGGCGTATTTCGCGATATGGCACGCACGGCGCTGTCGGCCGCGTTCTGTGACGAGGCCACGCGCGCAAGACTGATGAAACGTCTGGAGGACGCATGACCGAACATCTCACCGTCGTCACCCATCCGCTGGTGCAGCACAAACTGACCATCATGCGGAAGAAGGATACGTCCACTGCTTCCTTCCGCCGCCTGCTGCGGGAGATCAGCCAGCTTCTGGCCTATGAGATCACCCGTGACCTGCCGCTGACCTCCACGCGCATCGAGACGCCGTTGCAGGAGATGGATGCACCCACCATCGAGGGCAAGAAGCTCGTCCTGATCTCCATCCTGCGGGCGGGCAACGGGCTGATGGACGGCATTCTGGAACTGATTCCGGCGGCGCGCGTAGGGTTCGTAGGCCTGTATCGCGACCCGGAGACGCTGCAACCGGTGCAATACTACTACAAGGTGCCGAGCGAGCTGGACGACCGGATGGTCATCGCCGTCGATCCGATGCTGGCCACCGGCAACTCCTCCGTCGCGGCCATCGACCTGCTGAAGAAATCCGGGGCGAAGAACCTGCGGTTCCTGTGCCTCCTCGCCTCTCCCGAAGGGGTGAAGCGCATGCAGGAGGCACATCCCGATGTGCCGATCGTCACCGCCGCTGTGGATGAGAGGCTGGATGACCATGGATATATTGTTCCAGGCCTAGGGGATGCGGGAGATCGCATGTTCGGCACAAAATAGGCGAGAAAACTGTTGTCCTACGACCGCTATGCGTGCAATATCCGTGAAAAGACTACCGCAGGGACAGCAGGCCTTCGGACGGCACTGGCAGCGGGCGTGATCGGAGCCTTCGGGTTCCTCCCCGCTGCCAGTGCCGACGATGCCCCGTCCGTCCCTCCGCCGGCGGGTTACGCGGCGGGTGAATTCACCGATACGCAGGGCTGTCTGTTTTCACGCGTGGAGCAGGGCGACCGTCTGCTCTGGGCGCCGCGTTACCGTGCCGATGGCAGCCAGCGCTGCGACGGGCCGGTGGAGGCGGGCGCTGCTGCATGCCCGTTGCCGACAGAGGTCGGGCGCTATGCGCAGGCGGGGGTCTATGTGGATCTCGAAAACGCCCGCAATGCCGCGGCAGAGGCGCGCGCGCTGGGGCTTCCCGTGAATATCGTGCGGTTGGGCCGGAACCCGGAGGGGCGGCATTCCGTGGTCGCCGGACCCTTCGCCGGGCGGGAGGCCGCGCAGCAGGGGCTGGCAGCGCTGCGCTGCAACGGCTTTCCGGATGCGTTCGGCCGGAACGGGTTGCGCTGAACGGGTTGGTTTGAACAGGCAGCGCTGGGCGGGCTCAGCGCGCGCAGATCCCCTGCAAGCCCACCCATTCCGTATCGCTAAGGATGGGCGGCGGCGCAGAGTCGCGAAACGGATCTCCGGTCCGCAGGACTTGCGTGTGCGCGCCCGTCGGGTCAATGGCCTGAGCATATGGGGTCGAGGGCACCCTTGCAGATGCGAATCGCGTCAGCAGGGCTTTCGGATCGACGTCCGGCACAGGGGTGGTCAGCAGGGTCTCGGCAAAGCCGCGAACGGCTGTCGGCGGCAGCTCGCCGGTGGTCAACAGCCGGAAGGTCGCCAGAAGACCGGCATGCTCCAGCAGCGGCAACAGCGGGTCGGCGGCATCCGCACGCACCTGTTCCGCCAGCACATATCCCGCGACGATCTCCTCGTTGTCCTCATCCTCCAGCAGGTCGCGTTGGAGCAGTATGCGCCCGCCGGGGAGGTGGACGGCATCGGCGAAACCCTTTGGAAGAACCGAGATCCCACCCGGTCGCCCATCCGACAGCCGCGCCCACATCTTGCGGAGTGCGCGGTCGCCGTTCGGCGTGGAGCAGACCGGACCGGTAAGGCGGACCATGTCGCGCAGAACGAGTTCCCCGATGGCTTCGCGCGTGGCCTGCGGCACGGCGGCAACGGTGTGGCGGGTCAGGGCGGTCGGCAGGAAAAGGACCGCCGCCATCAACAGGGCGCCGACGAGCAGCGCGATCAGCGGCCCGCGCAGCCGGCCCTCCTTGGGCCGCTGCGAGTCGATGACGCGACGGACCTGGTCGATCGCGTCGATCATCAGGTCATCGTCGATCTCCAGCGTCTCTCCTGCCGAGGGATCCGGGCTGTAGCGCGCGGGAAGATCGCCAGGATTCAGCCGCTCCAGCGCCGGCAGGGACCAGTGCGTAAGGGCAAGCGAGTTCTGGATATCTGACAGGATGAGAGAAGCGTCCCCGAAAGAGACGACAACCTCACGTGCTTCCGCGTCGGGCGATTCACGCCACAAACCGAAACATTCCAGTCGCTGGTACCGGGTAAGCGCCGTCATCTTCCCACGGAACCTTGCTGCAACGCCGAAGAAATCATGGGTGCAAGATAGCCGAGCATGCGGGCAGCCACAATCGGCCCAAGGTGGGATGCGCGACCTTCTTCCAACGACAGATAACTAATGGATTTCTTGTAATATTCTGGTGAGAAGAGCCGGGATCGCGGAGATCCCGGCCCTGCTGGTCAGGCAGCCTTGGCGGCTGGGGCAAATCGGCCATAGAAGGTTTCACCCTTGGCGGCCATGTCGCGGAGCAACTGCGGTGCAGCGAAGCGCTCGCCATACCGTGCGGTCAGATCGTCGGCGATCTCCACCGCCTTCGCCGCGCCCATCATGTCGAGCCAGGAGAACGGCCCACCGGACCACGGCGCAAAGCCCCAGCCGAGGATTGCCCCCACATCGCCTTCGCGGATGTCGGTCAGCACGCCTTCCTCCAGCGCGCGCACGGCCTCCAGCGTCTGCACGAACATCAGCCGATGTTCGACATCGGTGAGTGCCGGCTGATCCTCCGCATGGGGATAGCGGTCCGCGAGGCCGGCCCAGAAGCCCTGCCGCTTGCCCTTTTCGTCATAGTCGTAGAAGCCCGACTTCGACTTGCGGCCCATGCGGCCCTGATCTGCCATCCAGAACAGCACCTCGTCCACCGCGCCGTCGGGATAGGCATTGCCCATCGCCGCCTTGGTGGCCTTGGCGATCTTCACGCCGAGGTCGATGGAGGTCTCGTCCACCAGCTGCAGCGGGCCAAGCGGCATGCCCATCAGCTTGGCCGCATTCTCGATCAGCGCGGGCTCCGTGCCCTCCTTCACCAGCCGCACCCCTTCGTTGATGTAGGGGATGATGCAGCGGTTGGCGTAGAAGAAGCGCGCATCGTTCACCACGATCGGCGTCTTGCGGATCTGGCGCACGAAGTCGAGCGCCTTGGCGACCGCCACGTCGCCTGTCTCCTTGCCCCGGATGATTTCCACCAGCGCCATCTTGTCCACGGGAGAGAAGAAGTGGATGCCGATGAATTCCTTCGGATGGCGGGAGGCCTCGGAGAGCATGGTGATCGGCAGGGTGGAGGTATTGGTCGCGAAGATCGCCTCCGGGGCGGCCTCCTCCGCCTTCTTCGTCACCTCGGCCTTCACCTTCGGATCCTCGAACACCGCCTCCACGATCAGATCGACGCCCTTGAGCGCGGCATAGTCGGTCGTTGCGGTGATGCGGGAGAGAACCTCCTCTTTCTTCTCTGCCGTGACCTTCCGCTTTTCGATCCCCTTGTCCAGGATTCCTGCGGAATGCGCCTTGCCGCGATCCGCCGCTTCCTGCGTGCTGTCGATCAGCACGACCTCGATCCCGGCGTTGGCGGAGACATAGGCGATGCCCGCACCCATCATCCCCGCACCCAGAACGCCGAGTTTCTTCACGCTCTGATCCGGCACGTCGGGGCGGTTCGCACCCTTCTCCAGAGCCTCTTTGTTCAGAAAGAGCGAGCGGATCATCGCGGCGGAGGAAGGGTTCAGCATGACATGCGTGAACCACCGCGCCTCGATGCGGATCGCCTGATCGAAGGGCACGAGTGCCCCTTCATAGACGGCGGAGAGCAGCGCCTTCGCCGCTGGATAGACCCCTTGCGTCTTGCCGTTCACCATGGCGGAGGCGCCGACGAAGGTCATGAAACCCTGCGGGCTGTAGGGCGCACCGCCGGGCATCTTGTAGCCCTTCGCATCCCATGGCTTCACCAGATCGGCATCCTTGGCGGAGAGCACCCAGTCCTTCGCCTTGGCCAGCAGCTCCTCGGGCGCAACCACCTCGTCGATCACGCCCTGTGCTTTCAGTGCCTTCGGTGACTGGAGCTTGCCCTCCAGCAGCAGCGGCGCGGCCATCATCGCGCCGAGCTTCCGCGCCAGCCGCGTGGTGCCGCCCGCACCGGGGAAGATTCCGATGAGGACTTCCGGCAGGCCGAGCCGCGCTTTGGGATTGTCGGCCACGAAGATACGATGCGTGGCCAGCGGCAGTTCAAGGCCGATACCCGCTGCCGTGCCGGGAATGGCGGCGGCGATGGGTTTGCCGCCTTTCAGCGTCTTGGGATCCATCCCCGCGCGTTCGATCTTTCGGAACAGCGCATGGATTTTCATGATCCCTTCGAACAGGCCCTTCGCGGGTTCCGCGCCCGCCGCGCCCTTCATCCGGCCGAGAACGTTCAAGTCCATCCCGCCGGCGAAGTCCTTCTTGCCGGATGTGATGACGATGCCCTTCACCTCCGGGTCGGCGAGAGCCTTGTCCACCGCCGCGTCAAGCTCGTTCAGACCGTCGAGGGTCATGACGTTCATCGACTTGCCGGGCACGTCCCAGGTGATGGTGGCGACGCCGTCGGCATCCGTGGCGTAATGAAATTCGGTCATGGAAGTCTCCCTGCTTCGCCGGATCAGACGCGTTCGACGATGGTGGCCGCGCCCATACCGGAGGCGACGCACAGCGTGGCGAGGCCAGTGCTCTTGCCCGACCGCTCCAGTTCATCGACCAGTGTGCCGAGGATCATCGCCCCCGTCGCGCCGAGCGGGTGGCCAAGCGCGATGGCTCCGCCGTTTACGTTCACCCGGTCCGCATCGACGTTGAACGCCTGCATGAAACGCAGAACCACGGCGGAGAAAGCCTCGTTCACCTCGAACAGGTCGATGTCGGAGATCGACATGCCGCTGTCGCGCAGGATCTTCTCCGTCGCGGGCACGGGGCCGGTCAGCATGATGGTGGGGTCGGTGCCGATCTTCGCCGTTGCACGGATGCGGGCGCGGGGCTTCAGGCCGTATTTCTCGCCGAACGCCTTCGAGCCGATGAGGATGCCCGCCGCGCCGTCCACGATGCCGGAGGAGTTGCCCGCATGGTGGACGTGCTCGATGCGCTCCAGATGCGGGTATTTCATGATGGCGATCTTGTCGAAGCCGGGCATCTGTTCGCCCATGTCCTTGAAGGACGCCTTCAGCGCGCCGAGCGACTGCATGTCGGTGCCGGGCCGCATGTATTCGTCGCGGTCGAGGATCGGCAGGCCGTTGATGTCCCGGACCGTCATGACGGAGCGGTCGAAACGGCCTTCCTCCCAGGCCTTGGCGGCGCGGCGCTGGCTTTCGACCGCAAGCGCATCCACATCCGTGCGGGAGAAGCCGTATTCGGTGGCGATGATATCCGCGGCGATGCCCTGCGGCACGAAATAGGTGGACATGGCGATGGAGGGATCGACCGCGATGGCCGCCCCGTCGGAGCCCATCGCGACACGGCCCATCATCTCCACCCCGCCGGCGACATAGGCCTGCCCCGCACCGGCCTTGACCTGGTTGGCGGCGAGGTTCACCGCCTCCAGCCCGCTCGCACAGAAGCGGTTGATGGCGAGGCCGGGCACCGATTCCGCGAAGTCGGAGGCGAGCACGGCCGTCCGCGCAAGGCAGCCGCCCTGTTCGCCGACCTGCGTGACATTGCCCCAGATCACATCCTCAACCGCCTGAGTATCGAGGTCGGAGCGCGATTTCAGTTCGTTCAGCACCAGCGCCGAAAGGCGGGCGGAGGTCACCTCATGCAGGCTCCCGTCAGCGCGGCCCTTGCCGCGCGGCGTGCGGACGGCGTCGTAGATGTAAGCTTCGGACATTGGTTCTCCTTCAGAGGCCACGGTCGGAGGGCCGACCGGGCATCATGTCATAGGGGTGTTTCCAGCCGGGCAGGGCGGCGACATTATCGAGCCAGCGGTCGATGTTCGGCCAGGCCTTCCGGTCGAAGGTGAAGGGTTCCGGGTAGTAGAGATAACCGCAGCAGGCGGTATCGGCGAGGCTGGGCACGTCGTCCACGATGAAGTCGCGCCCTTCCAGATGCGCGTCGAGCACCTTGAACGCATCGCGCAGCCGCCCTGACAGCCAGCGGATCACTTCCTGCGGGCGCTTCTCCTCCGGGACGAAGTTCATCAGGAACCGTAGCGTGCCCGCCTGAGAGGACATCTTGTGATTGTCCCAGAGCACCCAGCGCATGACCTCCTGCCGCAGGTGGTGGTCCTGTGGCAGCAGCTTCCCGGTCTTTTCGGCGATGTGATACTGAATGAGGCCGGATTGGGTCAGCACCTCATCCCCGTCGCGCAGCACGGGAACCTCGCCCATCTCGTTCAGCGCCCGGAATTCCGGGGAGCGGGCGTCTCCGTGAAAGAAGTTCACGAAGACCGGCACCCACTCCACCCCTGCAAGGGTCATGGTGAGCGCCGCCTTGTAGGAATTTCCGCTTTCCCCGAAACAGTAAAGCTTCATCGCCATTCCGTCATCCTCCCTTTGACGGGCAGCAGCATGGCCTCAGAACCCCGCCACGTCGAGCGCCATGACCGGTTCCGCCCCGGAGGTGATCCGGGCGAGATGCATTCCCGTCGCGGGAAGCTGACGCGCCATGTAGTACCGCCCCGTGGCGATCTTGGCGTTGAGGAAATCGGCATTGCCCCGGCCCGCAGCCAGCGAATCCTTTGCAGCCTTCGCCATCCGCGCCCACATCAGGCCGAGACAGACATGCCCGAACAGGTGGACGAAATCGTTCGACCCGGCGAGCGCCGCATTCGGGTTCTTCATGCCGTTCTCCATGAAGAACATGCCCGCGGACTGCAGATCCTTGGACGCGGCCTTCAACGGATCGAGGAAGCCCGCCTTCAGTTCGGCATCGCCCTCGTTCTCCTTCACGAACGTTTTCAACATGTCGAAGAAGGCCATGACATGCTTGCCGCCGTCCTGCGCCAGCTTGCGTCCGACGAGATCCAGCGCCTGCACACCGTTCGCGCCCTCATAGATCATGGTGATCCGCGCATCGCGGACGAACTGGGAGACGCCCACTTCCTCGATATAGCCGTGGCCGCCGAAGATCTGCTGGGCCTGCACGGCCATCTCGAAGCCCTTATCGGTCTGAAACGCCTTCAGCACCGGGGTCATCAGGGAGATCAGCCCTTCGGCATCCTGATCGCCGAGCCGTTTGGAGCGGTCGATGAGATGGGCGCCCCAGAAGGTGAAGGCACGCGCGCCCTCGATGAAGCTCTTCTGGTCCATCAGGCTGCGGCGGATGTCGGGATGCACGATGATCGGGTCGGCGGGGCCATCCGGGTTCTTCACCCCCGTCACGTCGCGGCCCTGGAGCCGTTCCTTGGCATAGGTCAGCGCGTTCTCGTAGGCGGCCACGGCCTGTGCGTAGCCCTGCAAGCCCACGCCAAGGCGCGCCTCGTTCATCATGGTGAACATCGCGCGCATCCCCTTGTGGAGATCGCCGATCAACCAGCCCTTTGCGCCGTCGTAGTTCATCACGCAGGTGGCGTTGCCATGGATGCCCATCTTCTCCTCGAGCTTGCCGACGGAGAGGCTGTTGCGCGGCCCGAGCGAGCCGTCCTCATTCACGAGGAACTTCGGCACGATGAACAGGCTCACGCCCTTCGTGCCCGCGCCGCCGCCCGGTGCCTTCGCCAGAACGAGGTGGATGACGTTCTTCGACAGATCGTGATCGCCCGCGGAGATGAAGATCTTCGTCCCGGTGATGGCGTAACTGCCGTCTTCCGCCGGCTCGGCCCGGGTGCGCATGATGCCGAGATCGGTGCCAGCCTGCGGCTCCGTGAGGTTCATCGTGCCAGTCCATTCGCCGGAGACGAGCTTCGGCAGATAGGTCTGCTTCTGCTCCGCCGAGCCGTGGGTATGAATGGCAGAATAGGCGCCGTGGGTCAGGCCCTGATACATGTTGAAGGCCATGTTGGCGGCCACGAACATCTCGCCCGTGGCGCTGTTCATGACATAGGGCATCCCCTGACCCCCGTATTCCGGGTCACAGTCAAGCCCCATCCAGCCGCCAGCGGCCATCTGGTCATAGGCCGCCTTGAACCCCGTGGGCGTGATCACCACGCCGTTTTCCAGCCGGCATCCTTCCCGGTCGCCGACGGCGTTCAGCGGGGCCAGCACTTCGGAGGCCAGCTTCCCCGCCTCCTCAAGAATGGCGGTGGTCGAATCGCGATCGAGTTCGTCGTAGCCCGGCACATCGCTTTCGGTCACCTTCAGAACCTCGTGCAGCAGGAACTGCATGTCCTCGACGGGGGGCGTGTAGGTCGTCATCTCGGTCATTCTCCGCTTTTCCGGGCTGGGGAAGGATATGCCCCTCGCCGCAGGTGTCTTGGGCGCGCAGGCGTTTTCCACCGCGCAGCCAGTTTTCCGGGGGAAGGATTATTAGGCCGCGGTCAGGTCGCGCGGGCCGCCGGCCAGCACGTCATCGGCCCAGGCGATCTCTTCCTTCAGTTCTGCAATCGCCTCGTCCAGCTCCGCCCGACGGCGCTCCAGGTCATCTAGACGCTTGGCCGCCACATCACGCGTACGGCTGAGCTGGGTAATCTGGCTGCCGTCTCTGTCATAGAGATCGAGAAGCTGGCGCATCTCCTCAAGGCTGAAGCCAAAGCGCTTGCCCCGCAGGATCAGCTTCAACCGCCCGCGGTCGCGCCGTGTGAACCAGCGCGTCTGTCCTTCCCGCAGGGGGGAGAGCAGCTCCTTGGATTCGTAGAAGCGCAGGGTGCGTGGCGTGACGTCGAAAGCCGCGCACATTTCACCGATGGTCATGAGCCTGCCGGTTTCGTCTCTGGCCGAAGCCAGGCTCACCGGCGGGGAATGTATCGCCCGCTGCATCCTCTTCCTCCTTCGCGTTTTCTAAGAAATCGCGTCCCGAAGAAAGGTTACAACAGAGGATGACGTTTACGTAAACGGAACGTAGCGTAATGTCCTATCCTGACGTGACGTGAGGGGCCGGTTCCGCCTTTTCAAGCTCTTCCGCTACTTGGTTCCGCAGCTCGCGGAGGTCTTCCAGGGTCGTGTGAAGATCGGTGATCTGGTTTTCCAGCTTGTCGATCTGCCGGTCCGCCATCACGATCCAATCTTCCATCTGGGTGCGCGTTCCAGACTTGTCATAGACCTCCAGCCACTGCCGGATTTCCTCAAGGCTGAACCCGAAGCGGCGACCGCGCAGGATCAGTGTCATCCGCGCCACCTCCCGCGGTCCGTACAGGCGCGAGCGCCCCTCCCGCACCGGACTGAGCAGTTCGATATATTCGTAATAGCGCAGCGTGCGGGGTGTCACATCGAACTTCGCGCACATTTCCTTGAAGGTCAGCATGGTCATGGAGTGTCTCCTTGCGTCACAAGGTAATCACCGGACCCGTCTAACGCAACGTCACGAGCGGCTTGCCCCCGCCCGCAGATGGGCCAATAACGGGGTGGATACCCAGGGGTGACGCATGACATCTGAGCGACGCAAGAAGTTCTACGACGAGATCGGCCGCAGCCCGCATGCGGCAGCCCTGGGGCTCAAGGTGGAGGAGATCGGCGTGGGCGAGGCGCGGATTTCCATGCCTTACGACCGCAAGCTCATCGGCGAGCCCGCAAGTGGGGTGATCCACGGGGGCGCGGTTTCCGCCCTTATGGACACCACGGGGGGGGCCTCCGTCGTGAGCGCGGATGAGGGGGTCGTCGCTACAGCGACGCTGGATCTGCGGATCGACTACATGCGCCCCGCCACGCCGGGACAGGCGATCACCGCACACGGCGTCTGCTACCACATCACCCGGCTGCTTGCCTTTGTGCGGATCACCGCGACGGATGAGGACACGGCCCATCCGGTTGCCAGCGCCACCGGCACATTTACCGTGGAAAGGGAGGACTGAGATGGCCCGACCCGCGCCCGAACCCGTCGCCGCCATCAAGGAGCGCCGCGACGGCGTGCTCCGCCGGCTGATCGAGGCGGTTCCCTATATCGGCTTTCTCGGCATCGATTTCGACCGGCGGGGCGATGAGCTGACCGCCGTGCTGAACTACAACGAAAAGCTCATCGGCAACCCGTTCCTGCCCGCGCTGCACGGCGGCGGAACCTCCGCCTTTCTGGAGACGACGGCGATCATCACGCTCGCCTGGTCCACCCTGTGGGAGGATATGGAGAACGGCAGGCTGGACCCCGCCGATTTCTCCGCCGGGACGATGCCGCGCCTGCCGCGCACCATAGACTTCACGGTGGACTACCTCCGCTCCGGCCTGCCGCGGGATGCCTATGCGCGCGCCCGCGTGAACCGGTCGGGGCGTCGCTTCGCCTCAGTCCATGTGGAAGGGTGGCAGGACAATCGCGACCGACCGTTCATTCAGGCGACGGGACATTTCCTGATGCCCCGGCGGGATTGAGGCGCGGCGCATGTCGCTTCTTCAGGACCTGACCGTCCAGCAGATCGTCACCCGCATCTTCGCCATGCTGATCTATGCGGCGGTGCAGGGCGCCCTGCTGGCGGGGCTGGCCCGCGGTCTGGGCGATGTCCGCCCCGTGCGGGAGGGGCGGCTCACGCTGAACCCCTTCCTTCAGGCCTCCGCCTGGGGCGTTGCCATGGGGGTGCTGTTCCGTACGGGCTGGATTGCGCCGCTGCGTCTTTCGCCTGCACAGGGGGTTGGCGAACGGGTCAGGATCCTCGTGATCGTGGCGGCGGGGCTGGGGGCGATGCTCGTTCTCGTGCCACTTCTCGATCTGCTGCGCGCACCATTGCAACAGGTGCTGCCGCGCACAGCCGGCTACTACGTGCTCTACGCGCTCCAGATGGTGCAGGAGGTCACCTTCGGCTCCGTCGCGCTGAACCTGCTGCCCGTGCCGGGGCTGATCGCGGGCAATCTATGGCGCGCGGTCTGGCCTGGCGGGGAGCGGCTCCTTCAGCGGGCCGAGCCGCTGGGCCTGGTGCTGGTCGGTGCGGCGCTGATCCTCGGCTGGGTTCCGCTGCCCTTTGGCTGGCTGGACCAGCTCCACCTCATCTGACAGAACCTTCGCCCGCGACGCCCTCATAGCCGAAGCGCGTCATGATCTCCGTGATCGTGCCATCCGCGACCAGCGCGTCGATGGCCGCGTCGATCTGGCTGCGCAGATAGCTGTCGCGAACCCCGACCAGCGCCCCCACCCGCGTGGCCGCAGCCGGAACCGGAGCGGGGTCGATCACCCGGAGGGCCCGCGCCTCCGGGTGATGAGCCTTCAGTGCTGCCAGAACCGGCTGCCACAGGAGCATTCCCGCAAGTCGCCCGTCTTCCACCCGCCGGAGCATCAGCTCCGGGTCGGCATAGGGCAGACGCGTCCAGCGCTGCTCCTTGGGCTGCTGCTGGTTCCAGGTGATATAGACCATCTCGCCCATGCTCTGGATCGCGGTCCCGATGAGCCGGTCATGCGGTATATCGCCCAGCCGCGCCCAGCCGCCCTCCTTCACGGCCAGAACGAAGGGGATCGTGGCGTAGGGGCGCGTCACCATGGCCCAGTCGGGGAAGGGCGAATCTTCCTGCACGGAAATACCCATGAACAGGTCGCAGGTATTGGTCATGGCGATCTGCAATTCGTCCATGAAGCCATCACCGCTCAGGGGGAAGCCCTGGAACCCTTGAGCGAATTTTACGTCGAGCAGAAGGGCGGACCCAATGGCCCGCGCCACCTCCCGGTCGAACTCGAGTATCTTGCTGCTGGCATCGTTGCAGACGGTCAGGCTGTCCCCCTGCTGTCTGCGAGTGGAGTTGAGCAGTTCCCCCGGCACGCCTGCCGTCTGGGCATCTGCCGTTCCGGTCATCGCCAGAAGCGCCCCGGCAAGGATGAGATGCCGCATGTGAACCCCTTTCTGTGGGAGGGGGCGGACGTGCCGCCCCGTTCGATAGCCGTGGCCCATTCTCCCCTCTTGGGGGAGAAGGCATCGCCCGCAGTCAATGGGAAAGGGGAGGGAGGCCCTCCCCGCCCCGTCAGGTGCCGGTCAGTTGCTGGCCTTCGGCAGCTTGTAGACAAAGATCGAGTTGCCCGAACCCGTCGGTAGCGGCGTCTCCGGGAAGGCGGAGGAGATGGAGCTGGCCGCGTTGGAGTAGCCGGTTGGGACGACCAGATACTGCTCTCCGTCGATCTCATAGGTCACGGGGGAGCCACCGATCGGCGCGTTCAGCCGCTGGCGCCAGAGCACCTTGCCCGTCTCCTGATCCCAGGCGGAGATGTAGCGCGCAGCGTCGCCGCCGAACACCAGCCCGCCCGCCGTGGCAAGAACGGAACTGGTCATGGAAGGCCGCTCCCGCGCCTGCCATTTCGACTCGCCCTGCTTGGGATTGATGTCGAGTGCTTGCAGCAGCCCCGCCTCCGTGATGCCTTCGGGCAGAACGCGGGGGCCGAACTTCACCGAGCCGACGGCGTTGCCGGCGGTGAATTCCGATTGGGTCGGCGTCACAGTGTTGCAGGCTTCCGTCAGCGGTACGAAGAAAGCCTTGGTGTCGGGGCTGTAGGCCCCGGCCATCCACAGCTTGCCGCCCGAGACGGAGGTGCAGACGAGCTTGCTTTCCCCGATCGCGCTGGAGACGAGGTCCGTATTGATGTGCACCGTGCCATCCGCGTCAATCTTGGAGACGGCGTTCTGCTTCACCGTCTCCTTCGACCACAGATATTTGCCGGTGTCGCGGTCGAGCGCGAAGGCGATACCGTTCTTGCCCGGAACGGAGATCAGCATGTGGCTGGTCTTGCCGTCGGCTTCCTGATCCACGAGGATCCGCTCGAACGGGCTGTCGAGGTCCCAGTTGTCCCGGGGGAGGTGCTGGAAGTACCACTTCAGCTTCCCGGTGTCGGCATCCAGCGCGAGCGTGGAGTTGGTATAGAGCACACTGCCATCACCCGAGCCGCGCACCAGTTCCGAATACGGACCCGGCATCCCGATGCCCCAGAAGGTCGTGTTTGTCCGCTCGTCATAGGAGCCGGTCGCCCATGGTGTGCCGCCCCAGCGGTTTTCTGCGGGCACCGGCCCCCAGCTTTCCTGCTGCTTGGGATTGTCCGGGTCGTCGATCGTGTTGAAGCGCCACAGCTCCTCACCGGTATTGAGGTTGTGCGCCATGATGAAGCAACCGCCCGCCGTGCCTGCAATGGAGCAGCCGGAGATCGCCGAGATGATCTTGTCCTTCACGATGATCGGGCCGACGGTGTAGCTGTAGCCCTTCTGGTAATCCAGAACCTGCTTTTCCCAGACGACCTTGCCGTCTGCGGCGTTCAGCACCACGATCTTCGCATCGGCCGTCGTCAGCACGACCTTGTCGCCGGCAAGGGCGATGGAGTTCTTCTGCCGCCGGGCCTGGTTGGCCTGATAGGACCAGGAGGCCGGGATCTCCGCCAGAACGTGACGGTAGGTCCAGATCAGGTCACCGGTCTTGGCATCCAGCGCCTCGACGATGTTGTTGTTGGTCTGCAGGAACATCACGCCGTCGTGGATGAGCGGCACCGTCTCCTGGATGCCTGCTTCCGCCATCGGCCAAGCCCAGGCGAGTTGCAGCTTGGCGACAGTTTCCTTGTTGATTTGCTTGAGCTTGCTGTAGCCGGAGTTGAAGCGGTCGCCCCGCCACATCAGCCATTCCCCCTCCGGCGGATTGGCAAGCATCTCCTCCGTCACGGGTTTGTAGTTTTCACGGACGTTCTGGGCGAAGGCCGCGCCGCTCAGCGCCACGAGGGCGGTGGTGGCGGCAAGAAGCGGTTTCGAAAAGAATGACATCATGTCCTCCTCGGTGCGCATGGCGCGCGATATGTGCTGTGCGCGGGCCGGTCGTGGCCCCGCGCGTCACTCGGCGGTCGGGAGCTTCTTGCCCCAGGTGAAGGCCTGCGGAACGCTGCTGGCGGCGGTGGTAGATTTCATCGTGTCCACGGCCGGACCGCCAGGAAGGGGCTTGCCCCAGGTGAACGCCTGCGGGACGTTCGTGTCCGCCGCCATGCTGTCCGCGGCCGCAGTGCTCCCGCCAGCCGGACCGGCCGCGGTTTCCGCCGTCAGGCTGATGGCGGCGAGCTTCTCCTCATCCTCGACCAGAGGATCGGGGCCGGGCTGGGCGCCGTTGAAAGCCATGATGTAGGCGATGATGTCGAGATAGGTCGCCGCGCCGAGCTGACCGGGCGCGGAGGGCGGCATGGCGACGGAAATGAAATCATAAAGCCCTCCGGGTGTGTCCCAGTTGGCCATCACGTCCGGCCCGACGAGGCCGGGAGCCTCCGGGCCTTCGAGCTGCATTCCGTGACACTGGGCGCAGTTCGCATTGTAGGCGGTCTTGCCCGCCTCCGCCTGCTCCGCGGTGAACCCGGCGGCAAGGCCGGGCAGGCCGGAGGACAGAAGTGCGACTGCTGCCAGCATCCCGGGGATTGCGGATCGTTTGGTGAAGAAGATCACGGCTACCCTCCCTCCTGAAGATGCGCGAGCGCCGGCGACTGGGGTGTCGTGACGGCAGGTGGCGCGACAATCTGTCCCATACCTTGGTAAGAGGTGCAACATCATGCAGCAGATAAGTGGAAAAAAAGCTAATTATAATGGCATATTACATATGCGAAACCGATCCTGCTTCGGCAGTGAGGCCGTAGCGGTTGCGAAGGTTCGCAATTTCTCCCCGTCCCACCGCCTCCGAAAGCGCCGCGGTCAGAGCGCGCTTCAACGTCACATCCCCCTTCCAAGTTCCAAAGGCCAGAGGCACTGGCGCGAGGGCCGGGTCGTCAGGCCAGACAGCGGTGAAGCCCGGCAGGGCATCCTCTTCGGGGGAAAGTGCGAAATTCTCTCCGATCGCAGCCGCGGCGCGCCCTTCCAACAGTGCGGAGCGGAGCGCCGCCCCGTCTGCCACCAGCAGGGGTCGGTAGCCGTCGGCCCGCATCCATGCGGAAAGCGCCAGCCGGTCGAGGCCGCTTGCCCCCGGCAGGACCGCGAAAGTGCTGCCTGATGGGGGAAGCGCACCTGCGGGCAGCAGCAGGAGCCAGCCGATCCGCTCGCCGGTCGGAAGAAGTTGCAGGAAACCGCGCGCGGTGGACGTATCCGCGATCCCGCCGCCGATCATGTCGCATTGCGCGCGCGTGAGGTTCCAGTTTCGCGGGTTGAAGTCACGCCCGATGGTCGGCACGACGTTCACCGCAAGGCGCAGGCCCAGGCGATCGGCGAGAATACGGGCAAGCTCGACATCGTAGCCGGGCCGATCAGGCTCTCCCGTCACCAGCGGCGGATAGGTGGGAGGAACGCAGAGTTTCAACACGCCTGCCGCCCGGCGCTCGGCAAGCGAATTGTCCTGCGGCAGAAGGCCGGCTAGGGCGAGAATGGCTACCACGACACCGAGATTCCGGATCGCCGGCCACCAGCGGCCCCGGAGCGGTGAGGCGGGCGGCGCGCTCATGCCCTGCGGAAGTCGATAACGGCGAGGAGGAAGAACACCGCCGCCATGCCGAAGATTACCAGTGGCCCGGTTGTGGGCGCGAACTGGTAGAAGCCGATCAGCACGCCCCGAAGCGCATCGACCGCGTAGGTGATCGGGTTCGCGCGGACCAGGGTCACCAGCCATTCAGGATAGGTCGCCACGGTCTGGGTACGGGTGAGCGAAGGATCAAGCGGAAAGACCGAGGAGGAGGTGAAATAGAGCGGAAGGATGATGGTGTTGGAGAACACACCAAACCCCTCGAAGCTGCGCACCCGCTGGGCCAGAAGCACGCCGAAGGAAGTCAGCCCGAAGGCCAGCACGAACATCAGCCCGATTGCCGTGAGCGACTGCCCGATGGTCAGCGTCACATCGGCAAACCGTGCCAGGATCAGCACCAGGGTGCCATGCACCGTCGCCACCGTCGCCCCGCCCAGCACCTTGCCCAGCAGTATCAGCCATCGCGGCATGGGTGAAACGAGCACTTCCCGCAGGAAGCCGAACTCCCTGTCCCATATCACCGAAACGGCGAACTGGATGGATGTGTACATGATGTTAAGCACGATGACGGCAGGGAACAGGAACTGCAGATAGGTGAAGGGGATGACCGTGCGCACCTCTCCATAGACCTCTCCCCTGAAGTAGGGGTTCAGCCCGATACCGAGGATGAGCAGCCAGATCAGCGGTCGGCTCACGCCGCCCACCATCTGTCCACGGTCACGGGTGGCGCGCAGCACCTCCCGCAGCCAGACGCCATAGAGGCCTCGAAGAAGGGCGGGGAGAGCGCTGGTCATGAGGCGCTCCTTTGCGAACTGAACGGGGATGGAGCATTCCACAAGCCGTGATCCGTCGGGTGGCGGGGGAGGCCCATGGATGTGGCCGGCATAACGAAGGGGATGTGCGCAGTGCGCGCTTTCGCGGTGGTCGGGGCAGGGCCTGCGGTGCGGGCCACAGGAGTGGCCCCTGCCAGCTGGCTCCGGCTGCCGCGATTGGCGGAGGGGCGACCCCCGAGCTGATGGCCCCGCGCGCCATGCGGACCAGTTCGAGGCGCTGTGAAAGGTGGCGGAGGGCGGGGCCGGGTATCGGGTTGGGGCGCTGCTCCTTCCTGTCGGACGTGACGAGGGGTCGCTTTGCCGGCGATGTCGGGCCATGGGCGAGGAACAGCGGCAAGTCTGACAGGGCTATGGATGGCCGGACGATGTCTCGCGCTGCAACGGGCGCGCTGATCCGTGAGGGACAGGAGCACGCATCGCGCGGATCTGCTGGAGTGAGTTCCGCAATGGGCCGCTGGACGAGGGTGCATCGGCCGGAGAACGGTTGGGCAGGCGGGCCAAAAATGAGCCGAAGAGCGTTGGACCGGAAGGCGTTGGACCAGAAGGAGGTGGGCCCGAGAGTTATGGGCCTGAGAGTTATGAGCCTGGGGGTGACGGATCTGAGGGTGACGGGCCGCAGGAGGACGGGCTGGAGAGGGACGGGCCGGACACCCTCCACGCCGATGGAGTGGACGACTGCTGTGGGGGGGGTGGCAGTGCGGACCGTTTTCAGCCTGCATGTGTTTCGCCAGCTCTGCCGGCAGGTCGGTTGACCGCATGACAGCCGGTGCTCCCGGTCTCTGCCCAAGGGTTTTCCGCAGGAGAGCGGGTGTAGCGCTGGGCGCGCCGATCGTGGACCCATGTCGGGCCAGAATGAGTGACCCAGCCACCTGAAGACCAGCGATGCGGTCTCGAAGGTCAGCAATGCGGTCCCATCCCGCTGCGGAACCTCGCGGCAGACGGCGGGTCCGTCCAGCAATGCCCGGATCGGGAGCAGGGGCCGAAGGCGCTGCCCCTCACCCCTTGCCGACGGCATGGGGAACCGGGCGTTCGCGTTGTGCGGTCGATGCCGTGCTGTCGGCCCCTGCAGCAGCGGGGAAGGGCTGCGGTCCGGCGGTGTTGGAGCTGCCCCCGGAGATCTGGCCCTCAGAGACCCGGCCAGCAGATGCTGTGAACCGGGGTTAAGGCACAATCCGTTCGCACAGGGCCTGCGCAAACTTCGAGCAGGTAAACCGTGCCCGGCCCCCTCCCGACGATCCGGTCCTGTCATGACGGCCGCAGACCTCATCGCCGCCCGCCCTTGCGTCCGGCTTCACGCTCTGCCGCGCGAGCGCCTTCACCGCGATCACGAAGCTCGCGGCCCGTGAGGGAGAGGAAGACACTTTCCAATGTCGGCTCCTCGAAGCGCACCTCCGTCAGTCGGTTGCCGAAGGCGGCGAGAAAGGTCTCGACCACCGCTGCATCCGGGGCAGGAATCGCGAGGTGCAGGGGCGCTACTTCCATCGCCGCGGGATAGGCGCGCCGGATGGCCGAGGCAGTTTCCACCTCTCGTGCGATGACGCGGAGCCACCGCTGGCCATACCCCACCTTCAGGCTTTCGGGGCTGCCTTCGGCGAGGATGCGGCCATTGTCGATGATGCAGACAAGATCCGCACTCTCCACTTCCTCGATGTAATGAGTGGTGGTCAGCACCGTCAGACCACGCTCGCGTCTGAGCCCGTCCAGATAGCGCCAGATGCGCGCGCGGGTCTGGGCGTCAAGGCCCACGGTCGGCTCGTCGAGGAACAGGATGCGCGGATGATGCATGAGGGCGCGGGCAATTTCCAGCCGCCGCCGCATCCCGCCGGAGAAGTTGCGCACGACCGTTTCCTGCCAGTCGGTGAGTTCGACAAGCGCCAGAACTTCCGCCATTGCGGCATGTCGCACCCGGCGGGCCATGCCATGCGCGAGTCCGTGGAAATCGAGATTCTCCGCTGCCGTCAGCCTGTCGTCGAGGCTCGAATCCTGAAACACCACCCCGATGCCGCGTCGCGCGCGCAAGGGCTCCCGCGCCACGTCGGCACCCGCCACCATTGCGGTTCCGCTGTCGGGCCGGAGCAATGTGCAGAGGATGTTGAGGAGCGTGGTCTTGCCCGCGCCGTTCGGGCCAAGCAGCGCAAAACTCGCGCCTGCAGGCACGGAGAGGCTCACATCCTCCAGCGCCCTGGTGCCCCCGAACACGTGCGAGAGATGTTCGACCTGGATGGCAGGCGGTGTTTCCGGCATGACGGCCCTCCCCTCAGGGAGTGAGGACATCCAGCACGGCTTCCGCCGGGCGGCCAAGGACGGCGCGGGTCTCGGAAAAGACGATGGGGCGTTCGATGAGAATGGGATGCGCCACCATCGCGGCGATCAGGGCATCGTCGTCACTCGCCTCCGTCAGCCCGGCATCGCTCCGCGCGCCTTCCTTCCAGCGGATGATGTCGCGGGGGGCGCGGTCGAGAAGCGAGAGCGCGGCGCGGAGTTCGGCCTCGCTCGGCGGTTCGTCCAGATAATTCCGCACCACGGGCACCACGCCGTGTTCCTCCAGCAGCGCGAGCGCGCGCCGCGATGTGCCGCAACGCGGATTGTGCCAGATCGAGATGGTCACAGCCACCGCTCCCTTCCGGTTCCGACGGCCTCCGCCACAGTGGCGAAGCCATCGCGGAGAAGCCGCTCCTCGATACCGCGGACGAGTTCTCCCACGAGCGACAGTCCTCCGAAGACCAGGCCGGTGTAAAGCTGAACCGCGCTTGCCCCGGCCAGAATCTTCTCATAGGCCTGATCGGGAGTGGAAATGCCGCCGACGCCGATCAGCGGCAGCCGCCCCTCCGTCGCCCGTGACAGGCGGGCCAGAACCCGGGTGGACCGCTCGAACAGCGGCGCGCCGGACAAACCGCCCGCCTCTCCCCGTGCTGCGCCACCAAGCCCGTCGCGGGAGAGGGTCGTGTTGGTGGCGATCACCCCGTCGATACCTGAGGCGAGCGCGACGGCGCCGATTTCGCCGATTTCATCATCGGTGAGATCTGGGGCGATCTTCAGGAATACCGGCACCCGCCGCGACAGCCCGTCCCGAACCTCCAGCACACCCGCGAGCAGCGATTCGAGCGCGGCGCGCCCTTGAAGATCACGAAGCTTCTCGGTGTTGGGGGAGGAGACGTTGACCGTGGCAAAGTCGATCCATCTGCCCGTGGCGGCCAGCACTTCCGCGAAATCCTGCGCCCGGTTGGCGCTGTCCTTGTTGGCGCCGAGGTTCAGCCCGATCACTCCCCGCTCCGGCCGGGCGGCCAGCCGGGCCGCGATGGCAGCAGCACCTTCGTTGTTGAAGCCGAAGCGGTTGATGACGGCGCGGTCCTGCGGCAACCGGAACAGCCGGGGGCGGGGGTTGCCGGGCTGCGGGCGGGGCGTCGCCGCGCCGACCTCAATGAAGCCGAACCCCGCGCGGGTCAGCGGTTCGAGCGCGGTCGCGTTCTTGTCGAACCCGGCGGCAAGGCCCACTGGGTTGGGCAGGTCGATCCCGGCAAGGCTGGTGCGGAGCCGGGGAGACGTGATCTCCCCCGGCAGGGCGACCAGCCCCGTACGGAGGGCCATCAGCGACAGGCCATGCGCCCGCTCCGGGTCCAGCCGCGTGAGCAGGCCAAGGCCGAAGGACTCGTACCGGTTCACAGAACTCCCTCCGGGAAGATATGCCCGGTGGCCCCGAGCGGCAGGGACTTGTCCCAGACCACATCCGACAGCCGGAGCGGCCGATAGAGATGCGGAAAAAGCGCGCCGCCCCGCGACGGCTCCCATTTCAGGTCCGCTCCCAGAGGCTCGACGGAGACGGCGACCAGCACCAGATCGCTTTCCTCTGCGAAATGGCGGGCGGCCGTCTCTCCCACCTGCGTGGGCGTGGAAAAATGGATGAAGCCGTCCGCCACATCCACGGGCGCGCCGTGGGTGACACCTGCGGCGCGGAACGCATCCCATTCGGGGCGTCGGAAAATCTTCAGGATCAGCATGGCCGGGTGATGCCCTCACTCCGTCACCCGGTCAAGGAGAACGTGTGCCGGTCGGACGTGGCTTGGCACCGGAGCCGCACCGGGATGGCCCGCGGGCGCGAGAAACTTTGACAGAGTCGCCGCCTCTCCGCAGACTGTGGGCATCCGCAAAGGGAGAACCGCATGTTGGTCCGTCTTCTCGCCACGGCAGGGGTGCTTGCGCTCAGCGCCGGGGCTGCTTCTGCCGAATACACGCTCACGATTCTGCATATCAACGACTTCCATGCCCGGTTCGAGCCGATCAACGGGTCCGATTCGACCTGCGGGGAAAAGGATGCGGCGGAGAACAAGTGTTTCGGCGGTATCGCCCGTCTGGTCACGGCGGTAACGGATGCACGGTCCCGGACCGCCAACTCGCTGCTGCTTGATGCGGGAGACCAGTTTCAGGGGAGCCTGTTCTACAACCATTACAAGGGCAAGGTCTCGGCCGAGTTCATGAATGCGCTCGGCTTCGAAGCGATGGCGGTAGGTAACCACGAATTCGACGACGGCCCGCCGGAACTTGTGCATTTCCTGGACGAGATCCGCTTTCCGATGGTCATGGCCAATGCCGACCTGAGCCGGGAGCCGCTGCTGAAGGGCCGTATCGCCAAATCGGTGGTGGTGGAGAAGGAGGGCGAGAAGATCGGGATCATCGGGCTCACCCCGCGCGACAACCCGGAACTGGCCAGCCCCGGGCCCAACATCATTTTCACGCCGCCCGCCGAGGCAGTGCAGGCGGAAGTGGACACGCTCACCGCGGCAGGCGTGAACAAGATCATCGTGCTCAGCCATTCCGGCTATGAGGTGGACAAGCAGATCGCGGCAGAGACAGCCGGCGTGGACGTGATCGTGGGCGGCCACAGCCATACGCTGCTCTCCAGCACCGACCCTGCCGCCGCCGGGCCCTATCCAACGATGGTGAACGGCGTGCCGATCGTCACGGCCTATGCCTATGGCAAGTATCTCGGGGAGCTGACGGTCACCTTCGACGATGCGGGCAAGGTGATTTCTGCTTCGGGTGCGCCGCTTCTGCTGGACGCCGCGGTGGCGGAGGATGCGCCCGCGCAACAGCGGCTGGCCGAGCTTGCCGTTCCGTTGGAGGAGCTGAAGGCCCGTGTCGTGGCGGTGAGCGAGGCGCCGATCGACGGCTCCCGAGATCACTGCCGTCAGCGGGAATGCGAGATGGGCACGCTCATCGCGGATGCGCAACTCGATCGGGTGAAGGATCAGGGGATCACCATCAGTCTCGTCAATGGTGGCGGTGTGCGCGCCTCCATCGATGGGGGCGATGTGACGATGGGGGAGGTGCTGACGGTGCTGCCTTTCCAGAACACGCTCGCCACCTTCCAGACCAAGGGCGCGACTGTCGTCGCCGCGCTGGAGAACGGCGTGAGCCAGCTCGATCAGGGGGCCGGGCGCTTCCTGCAGGTCGCCGGGCTGAAATATGCGTTCGATCCTGCGCAACCGGCGGGCAGCCGCGTAAGTGACGTGCAGGTGCGGAACGGCGAGGGCTGGACCGCGATCGACCCAGCGGCCAGCTATGGTGTCGTGGTCAACAACTACGTCCGCAGCGGTGGCGACGGTTTCGCCATGTTCACGCACGATGTCGCCAATGCTTACGATTTCGGACCGGATCTGGCGGATGTGCTGGCGGAGTATCTGGCGAAGGCGGGGCCGTACAAGCCTTATACCGATGGGCGCATCACGCGGAAATAGCCGCACAGCTGCATGGGAACGGTGGATGTCTCCGGTCCGGCTTCGCGCTGCTTTCCCGCTGGCGAGGTTCCTTCTGCCCCAGAGCGAGCGGACGGAATACCGCTTGTCCGCGGCGGCGGGTTCTCTGTCAGGCTACGAACCTGCCGGGTGCCCGCGATATCCAGTCGGGCCCTGGCGCCGGTTTGGATAGGCTTTCTCGGGGAATGCCAGACTTCACCCTTGAGCACCCCGCCGCTGGATGCTATCTCTCGCCCCGCGCTCGCGGGTATGGTGTAGTGGTAGCGCCTCAGCCTTCCAAGCTGATGGGGCGGGTTCGATTCCCGCTACCCGCTCCAACGTGCCTGTTGATGGGCATATTTTTCAATGACTTCCGTGACTTACTTGTCCCCCCGGTGCACATTCCGGCACACACGGGGCATACATGTGACTCGTTTTGAAGAACGTTGAGCGGACCAGATCAGGCAGTTGGCAATATCGGCGCAGTTCCTGTTGAGGTTGGGGGCTCGTATTTTTGCGTAGTTTTTAGATGGTCTTTAGCGCTTCAGCCGAAAGTACCTCGCGGATTGAGAGGGGCTCCCCCCTTACCTTTTGAGATAGACCTCCCTAGTCCGCTGGAGGGCAATGGACAGGCGGCTGGAGAGGCTTCGACCGTTTGCGACTTCGTCACGGCAATAACGGAGCAAGCATTCGCCCAGCAATATCGAAGCAATGGCCGCTTCCTCTAGACACGCCTTCAAGAGCTCGATTTGCTTAATCGGCCCTGAATGGATCAGCCCTTGACCGTCCCTCTTTAGGTCGAGTGCGAACGGAGTGGGATGAGTGAGCTGCGAAAGGCGATCATAGTGGGCCTTCCGCTTCATCTCAAAGAACCCGTCGCGATCATCCAAAGCCTTCCGGATCGACAAGGGAGCATAGGTCCGCTTGACCGTTCGCGCATCGGCCTTAAGCCATGCTTCTGGGCGACCCGGTTCTGACATGAGAAAGCTAATGAGAAAGGAAGTCTCCAGAAGATCGCGGGCGAACATTACACTTCCCGTGAAGATTCCGGACATTGCAGAGCGAACGCATTGAGACAGCCCATCAAACGACCGCAAGAAGAGACCGCAAAGCGCATGATGACGCTCACCCTCTGGTGCATTTCGTCTGACCATCTCGACGCAGTCCATATATGCCTCAACGAGCTCAAGATGATCTTGCAGATACGCATACTCGGGTCGAGAAATTACCTCCTCTGCCCACTCTTGCACAGGATCATCGCCACGCCAAAGGCGTTTCAAATTATCAGGAATGACGGGCTTCAATTTCGGCATCGGCTCCACTTCGAGCAATCCCCCGCCAAGCTACACAGTTATCGCACCGGCGCTACTCCCAACACTCCTGTGTGTTGCTCGCCATTGCCGTTGTGGGGCTAAAGTAGCCTCGTCTTGCTCGCTTCCGCGCGCGGTTGGCCCGGGCACACCTAAAGGTATCTCTAAGCACACACGGCAGATCGGTACCGGGCGTCAGCATGGATGTAAGTAATTGATAATAGGTGTTAATGTCTAAATCGGCTCAGTTCGATTTCCTATGGGTCATGTCGGAGTTCCCCTCCTGTACATGTCTGACCCGCATCAAGGTACATTGAGCAGGCCATACGGGCGAGCGGCGATATCCGTTCAGGTTTCCAAAGCTGTCTCGATCCTGTTCATCTGACGCGCGCGGATTTCGTGATGCCGCCCGGTTGGACGTGTCGAGCCTCGGGGAAAGGCAAGACTGCTTGAACTGGCAGGGACGGTGGGCGCCATCGGTGTCAACGCCCGGCGTGACCAATAGTCATCCCGCCTTGTGGTCCTCGGGCCTCAAACGATTGTGGCGACGCGTTTTCGCCCAATCTTATCGCCTTTATCGCGGAACCGTTCCGCTCTCCCTCGCTCTGACTTGCCGTGAGAACTAATTGTCAAACAAATTTTCTACCCGGATATTATCATAGATAGCTATATTCCAGACCGTCTGCCCCGCGTCTAATCTACGGCCAAAACGGATCAGCAGGGGATCGACATGGGCGCGTTGGACGGAATCACTGTTCTCAGCTTCAACCACTTTTTATCTGGACCTGCGGCGGCGCAGTTTCTTGGTGATATCGGTGCGGATGTCATTGCGGTGGAACCGCTGAATGGCGCCTTTCAGCGCAACTGGGCGGTCGGCAACCGCTTTGTCGACGATACTAGCGTCAATCATATGACCACGGGTCGCAACAAGCGCTCGATCGCCGTTGATCTGAAGTCGCCCGAGGGGTTGGCAGCTGTGCGCCGCCTGATCGCCAAGGCCGATGTGGTGATGGAAAATTTCCGGCCCGGTACACTGGAAAAGCTGGGTCTATCCGAAGCGGCGATGCGTGAGATCAATCCTCGCCTGATATACGCCGCGACAACCGGTTATGGGGGTGATGGACCCTATCGGGATCGCCCCGGTCAGGATGTGCTGTTGCAGGCGATGTCGGGCCTCGCCGCCCATACTGGCAGCATGGAATCAGGCCCGGTCGCGATCGGATCGGTCCCTATAGACCATCATGCTGCCGCGCTGACCGTCGCAGGGATTCTCGCGGCACTTTTTGAACGTGAGCGGACCGGCAAGGGCAAGCGGATCGAGGTCAACATGCTGCAGGCGGCACTGGATCTACAGGGAGAATCGATCACCGCGTGGATGAACGGCGCTGACCGCGCCGGACCGCGCGGGCAGGCTGGCATGGCCAACTGGTTCAGCCCCGCCCCTTACGGAATCTACGCGGTCAAGGATGGACATGTGATGATCTCCATGTCCACGCCCGCCGATCTGGCTCGGGCGCTGGGATTACCGGCTCTGGCCGGGTTCACCGAAAAGGACGGTTTCGACCGACGCGGCGAAATCTCGGTCATCGTGGCGGAAGGTATGGCCGGATTGACGGCCGGAGAAGCGCTGGACCGGCTGGCTGCCGCAGGCGTCTGGCACGAACTGGTGCGCGATTACGACAGCCTACGTGACAACCCGCAGGCCCGGCACCTAGGCGTATTCATGGACATGCAAACGCAGGCCGGCTCCGCCATGACGCTGCTGTCGCACCCGATACGCTATGATGGGGTGCTGCCCGCTGTGCGCATTGTTCCTCAACCGCTGGGTGGGCAGACCCGCGAGGTGCTGGCCGAAGCAGGCTTTGAGGATGATGAAATCGAGTCGTTGCTGGCCGCGGGTGCCGTGGCGCAGACGAGCAGGATGCGGGGCTGAACGATGGATTTCTCGATCTCTGACGATATGAAGATGGTGACCGAGGCTGTGGGCCGCTTCGTCCGCGAAAAGGTCCAGCCCTTGGAGCAGGAAACCGAGGACAACGCTCGTATCCCGCCTGACCGGCTGGCCACCGTCCGGGCCGAGGCGCAGGCGCTCGGCTTTTATGCGATGAACATGTCTGAAGCCGTAGGGGGCGCGGGGCTTGGCGTGCTGGACATGTGTCTGGTCGAGGAGCAACTGGGCCAGACCTCTGACGCGCTGATCCGGCGAGTCTTCGGTCAGGTCTATCCAATGCTGGAACGGTTCGAGGGTCCGCTTCGCGACAAGTATCTTTATCCGACGGTCAAGGGCGACAAGATCTGTGCCATGGCGATCACGGAACCTGGCGCGGGGTCGGATGCGGCAGCGATCAAGACGCACGCGCGGCTGGAGGGTGACGAGTGGATCCTGAACGGCACCAAGCATTTCATCTCCGATGGCGATATCGCTGACTACATCATCGTCATGGCGGTAACCGATGCCGGAAAGGGTGCACGGGGTGGGATCAGCCTGCTGATCGTGGACAAGGACACAGCCGGTTTCAGGGTCACGCGCAATCAGCCGATGATGGGTCATCGCGGGTATGGCCATGCGGAACTGACCTTCGATGACGTGCGCATCCCCCGCGACAACGTGCTTGGACCCGTGGGCGAGGGCTTCCGGGTAATGATGGCCAATGTCGGAGGCATTCGTCTGGGCCATATCGGCGCGCGCGCAGTCGGTATGGCCAGCCGTGTGGTGGAGATGATGCGCCAGCATGCGGCCACCCGTCAGCAGTTCGGACAGCCGATCGGGGATTTTCAGATGGTCCAGCAGATGATCGCCGATAGTGCGATGGAGATTTTCGCCACGCGCATGATGGTGCTGAACACGGCCTGGGAACAGGATCACGGAATGGACCCACGTGACAAGGTGTCGATGGTCAAGGTTCAGGCGTCCGAAATGCTGGGCCGTGTGGCCGATCGCGGGATCCAGGTGTTCGGCGGCTATGGTTTCACCAAGGAACTGCCGTTGGAGCGCATCTATCGTGATGCCCGCGTGACCCGGATTTACGACGGTACGTCGGAGGTGCATCGGATGCTCGTTGCCCGATCCGTCATCAAGCGTGGCCTAAGCCTTTAGGAGCCCGAACATGGAACAGTTTCCCCCCGCCGGCCGGTCGATGACCTTTCGCAAGACGATGACAGTTGCCGAACAGGGCTTTTTTACCGGGATTTCCGGCAATATGAGCCGGGCGCACGTCGACCGGGTCTATGCCCGGGATCAGGGAATGTCCGACATGCTGGTGTTTGAGTTGGCCGCCGCCAGCCTATTCACCACTGCCTTCGGCAGGTTGGCCGGACCGGGGTTCCGGCTTGGCACCATCCAGCTGGACTTTTCGCGGGCGCTGCCGGTCGGCAGTTCCCTGGCCGCCACCGCCACCGTCGCCCACGGAGGGACGGATGGTGTGACGTTCGATCTGTCGGCCACGGTTGATGACATCGAAGTCATCACCGGCAAGGCGTTTCTGGTGCCGCTGGAATCCGCCGATGTATGATATCCGCAATATCGACGAATTTGCCGTCGGTGACCGGGTGTCGGTGAGCAAAACTGTGACCGAGGCCGACGGCGCCATGTATATAGCCGCGACAGGGGATTTCGGTCCTGTCCATGTCGACGAAGGCTATGCCTCCACCACGCGGTTTGGCGAAAGACTGGCGCCGGGAATTCTCGTCGCCGGTATCTGCACCTCGATCCTGACAGCAGAACTGGTGGGCACGGTGGGTGTGTCGATCCGGGACTGCTTCTGGTTTACCGGAGCTGTCCGGTATGGGGACACGCTGACCTACGAAATCTGGCTTTCTGCCATCGACACCGACAACCGCACCGTCGACTGGCAGGCATCGGCCACAAACGAAGACGGCGTCGAGGTGCTCCGCGCCGACGCCACCCTGAAATTCCCCAGAAGGAAAGTCGTATCATGATCACGGGCAAGGATCTGGGCGGTATCACCGTCGCGACCGTTCTCCCCTTTCACGAGGATGGTGCTATCGACTGGGCCGGTTACGAGAATGTACTGGCTCATTGTGCCTGCCCCGACACGACCGATTGTGTCTTCGTGAACGGTCATGCCGGCGAGGCAACGGCACTGACGGAGGCGGAGCGGGCTGAGGTGATCCGCCGCACACGCGATCACATAGGCAAGGACCGCCCGCTCCTCGCGGGGGTGGTTCCGACGGGCTATCCCGAAGCACGCGCCCAGGCAGAAGCCGCACGTGAGGCGGGGGCCGACGTGGCGGTTATCTTCCCGGCCGAGGCTTTGGGCGGTGGCAATGCCAGCACGGCGGCGGGCATCCGTTTCATGGAAAAACTGGCGGATGATCTGGATGACATGCCGCTCTCAGTGTTCCAGTTTCCAATTGCCTCGGGCTTCGGCTTCTCCACCGATGTGTTGGCCAGGATGGCGGAGATTCCGCAGGTCGTGGCGATCAAGGAAGGCTCGGCCACCATTCTCGCCTATGATGAGAACCGTCGCGCGATCAAGGCAGTCGCCCCGGATGTTGCGGTCTTGCCGTCGAATTTCCATTTTTTCTTCGCGCAGCTCGCGGTCGGCGGAGACGGCATCCTGTCGGGGCTGGCCAGTCTGGTACCGGGACTGCTTGCCGACCTGTGGAAGGCGTCGCAAGCGCAGGATCTGGCCGCCATGCGCGAAGCCAATGAACGGCTCTATCCAGTCGTGCGCGCGATCTATGGCCCGGCGCCAGTCGTAGACATGCACACCCGGATGAAGGACGGGCTACGGCTGATGGGGGTCATCGGTAATTCGGCGCCCCGTCTGCCCCTGCTGCCGCAATCGATCGAAGTGGTCGAGGGTGTGCGCGACGCCCTCGTCTCTGCACGGGTCCTGTGATGAACGGTGGCCTTTACGCAGCGACGATCTGTCCAATGAGACCGGATGGGGCGATCGACATCGCCGCGCTTGAGGCGCATTTCGCCGCTGTGCTCAGCACGCCGGGACAGGATGGCTTGCTGCTGAATGGCCATGCCGGCGAAGGCATCTTCCTGTCGCAAGCCGAGCAAGTGCAGAACATCCGTACCGCGCGCACCGTTGGGCCAACGTCCCGCATTCTGGCTGCGGTCAGTGCCGAATCGACTGCACAGGCCACATCGGATGCGCAGGCGGCGCTTGGCGCTGGGGCCGATGCGATCATGGTCTTTGCGCCTTTCTCATGGGCGCTTGGCGTTGATCCTCGCGCAGTGGTGGCTCATCATCGCGCCATCGCCGACACGACGGGCGCCCCCATCTATCTGTTTCAGGGCGCTGTCGGACGGCTACATTATGCGCCCGACATACTCAGGACGCTGCTGGAGATCGAAACGGTCACGGGTATCAAGGAGGGCAGCTGGGAGGTTAAGGCCTATGAAACCACGCGGCGCGTCACTAAGGGCATGCGCCCGGATGTCGCGGTCATGGCTTCGGGCGACGAACATCTGTTCGCCTGTTTCCAGATTGGCAGTGATGGCAGCGCTGTCAGCCTTTCTGCCGTAGTGCCGGATCTGATCGTTACACTGGATCAGGCTGTTCGCAGCGGCGATTCCGCCCGCGCGCTGCGGATCCACAGCGTGCTGTTCGATTTTGCAGCGCTTGTATATGCGGCACCCGGCCATCTGGCCGCTGCGCGGCTCAAGGCCTGTCTGGCAGCGCTCGGTCGTATTCCGCACGACGCCTGTCGGGCGCCGACCCCGCCAATTCCATCCGCCGAACGTGCCGCCCTGATGGCTGCGCTGCGCCCCTGCCTGGAGCTTGTCCTGTGACCTCACTGCAATCCCATATCGTCTTTGTCGATATCGACCCTGAACACGAAGACGCCTTTAACGACTGGTATGATAACGTTCATCTGCCACAGATCCTGAACTGTCCGGGCTGGCTGGCTGGACATCGCGAAAAATGCCTTGAGGGTGGTGCCCGCCACGTCGCAATCTACACAATCACTGGCCCCGAGGTCTATGAAACCCCCGAGTTCAACGCTATCAAAGGTTTTGGGCCATTCGCCGATAAGGTCCGCAATTTTCACCGGGTCCGTCTGACACGCAGTTGATGGCGGTGCAGATCAGGGAACGCGTCCGGAACATGCTGAACCTGCGACAGCTTGAAATCCTGCGTGCGGTCGTGCAGTTCCGTACCACGGTCGCTGCCGCCGAGGCGCTCGGCATGTCCCAGCCGTCGATCTCGAACACGATCCGCCATATAGAGACCATTCTCGGATTTCCGCTGTTCGAGCGCCAGTCGAACCGGCTGATGCCGACCGAGGAGGCGCTCATCCTGCTTGAAGAATCCGAACCTTTGTTCCTTCTTCGGGATGCGGTGAACCAGCGCGCCAACGATTTGCGGATGGGGCGCATCGGCCGGATCCGCATTGCTTCGACCGCCGAGATTTCCGAGGCGGTTCTACCTCGTGTTATTGCGGATTATGCGAATCAATATCCGCAAATCCAGATTTCGCTGGAAACCCGGCCGCTGGACAGCGTTTTGCAGGTTGTTGAAAACGGGCTGTCGGATGTGGCTTTCGTTATTTCCGCCTATGATCGGCAGGCTCTCGACTTTGAACTGATCGCCGAGCTGCGCGCCGTCTGCATCTGTCCTTCGGATAATCCGCTCGCTGCGCTAGAGGTCGTAACGCCGCGTGATCTGGAGGGGCACCCGTTGATCGGGCCGCGAACCGCGAACCGCGTGGGCATGATGATCGCCGACAGTTTTCACGAATGCGGTATGGATTACCGTCCTGCCATCGAGACACGCTTCATGAATGCAGCCGCGCGCATCGTGGCGGAGGGGTGGGGTGTCGCGGTGGTTGATGAACTATCCGCCCATACCGCCTTGCGGCCGCATCTCACGGTGCGTCCCTTCCAGTCCAAGTTGCGCTTCAATCTTGTCGCGGCGACGCTGAAGACCAAGGCGCTGTCGCGCCAGACGCGTCGGCTTATCAAGGCTTTCCATGATCGGGTTGAGACGCAGCTCGACGAGATGCACACAGCGTCTGCACCCTAGCCGGATGCTGAACAGTTCTGAAGCGTCATGCCTATGTGCCGGAAATCGGAAAATCGGCGCGGAAACGCCCGGGGGTGTATAGAACTCCGGCTGGATTTCGTCCGATGGCAAACGATTTCCGCTTCAACACATGTCAGAAAGCCTTTTTCAGTATCCTGTTAGTTACAGAATCTGCCAATCGCGGTCGCTCCACCCTCAATCATGAGGTTGGTGTCGTTGGTGGCCACGATCCACGTCGCATCGGGCGCATGACTTTTGACCAGATGCGGAGGCAATCCCATAACGCCGAAATCCTTGCCATGATGCGCCGCCGCCTGTGCGACCCGGTGAAACGCGGCGCGCATGTCGGTATGATCGGGTTGTCCTCGCAGGCCCAACCCATCCGCAAGATCGTTGGTCCCGATCACCAGCAGGTCGATCCCCTCCACCGCCGCGATCTCGGGTGCCGCCTCAAGCCCGGCTGCGCTTTCGATCATGGCCGCGATGATGACATTGCGACCAGCATCTTCGCAGAACTTCACGGCCGGCAGGAGCGCATAGTCGAGCGCGGGTAGGGGGGCAGGCAGGCTACGTTTACCAAGAGGCGCAAAGCGACAGGCTCGGACGATCCGGCGCGCGTCTTCGGCGCTGTCGACATGCGGCACGATGAGGCCGCTTGCACCGCAATCCAATACGCGCGCGAGATCGGCGGAAGCTGGTCCGCTTACCCGACCCCAGACGGGATAACCCGCCGCGATACCGGAGGCTGCGATTTGGCCTAGTGCATCCATCCCCAGCGGCCCGTGTTCCATATCCACGAGACAAAAATCGAATCCAGCACCGCGTGCGAGCAGCACAGCCTCAGCGCGTCCAAGCAGACAAAAAGCGATACCAAGATGCTTATTTTTAGTGCAATCGGTCATTATCTGGTCACCTCGATCTGGCTTTGCTATCTGTGCATAGCCGCTGATTGCCGGGATTATTGGTTGAATCGAGGCAGTAAATAGTCGCTATCAGCCTATTTATAGTCCTGTGTCTTCTGGAAAGCCCGTTTCCCAATAAACCTAGCCCGGCAAGAGCGCGAATGCGCCAGAAACCCCGACAGGTCGAAGGAAGCACGGATGGCACATCCATCTCTAACGGACATACCTATTACGACGCCTGCTGGGCTGCTGGTCAGGCTGGGCTGCGGCACGCTGTGGTTGCTGCGCCGCGTCGTCGACATCGCCGTACTGGCACTGTTGGCCTATATGGCCTCGGCGATCTTGGCGCAGGTCATAGGCCGCTATTTCTTCAACTATTCCATCGCGTGGACCGAAGAGACCGCTACTTTCGCGCAGGTCTGGCTGACGCTTTTGGAGGCCGGGGTCGCAATGCGATACAACCAGCATGTCGGCGTTGACTTCCTGATCCTCAAGGCGCCCCTGCCAGTGCAGCGGCTGGTAAACGGCCTGGCTTTCCTGCTGGGGCTTTGGTTTCTTGCGGTGGTCGTCGTCGGATCGATGGGGATGCTGTCCATCGGCATGATGGTCAAGTCGCCCGCCCTTCGCCTGTCGATGGCCATTCCCTATGCGGCGCTGCCGGTAGGGTTCAGCTATTTCCTGATCGAATTCGCCATTGCCATGCTTCCGCGCGTGCTGCGCCCGGGTCAGACAGCAACCGTGCGGCAGGAGGATTGATATGGCCATCGCATTCTCCGGTTTTTTCCTCCTCCTGGTCTCTGGTATCCCGATTGTCCTCGCCCTCGGGATTGCCGGTCTGCTGGCGATCGAGCTGACAACCAGCGCGCCGGTGTCGATCATTGCGCAGCGTATCTATGGAGGCATCAGTTCTTTCACACTGATGGCGATACCGTTCTTCGTGGTTTCGGGCCTGCTGATGGAGGCCGGTGGTATTGCCCGCCGTTTTGTCGGACTGGCCGAGGCGCTGGTCGGTTGGATCACCGGCAGCCTATATATGGTCGCCATTGTGACCGGCACCGGCCTTGCGGCGATTTCGGGATCGGGCTCGGCCGACACCGCCGCCATAAGCGCCGTCATGGTCCCCGAGATGAAGAAGCGCCGCTACGACATAGATATGGCGGCTGCCGTCATCGCGGCGTCGGGTGCGCTCGCCTCGATCATCCCGCCGTCCATCGTGATGATCGTGATTGCAATCACTTCTAATCAGTCCATCGGAGCGATCTTTCTGGCGGGGGTGGTGCCGGGCGTCATGATAACGACTTTTCTGATGGCCGGCTGCTGGGTCTATTGCCGCAGCCAAGGCGAGATTTACCGGGATTCGCAGGCTTTCACGCTGGCCCGGCTCTGGCGCAGCTTCAAGGAGGCCGCGCCGGGATTGCTGGTCCCGGTCATCGTGGTAGGCGGCATCGTCGGGGGCGTATTCACCGCGACCGAGGCGGCCTGTGTCGCCCTGTTCGCCACGCTCGCCATCACCACTCTGATATATCGCGAGATTACGTTGCGCGATCTGCCGCGCATCGCGCTGCGCGCCATCAGCCTGTCGGCTACGGTTCTGATCATCGTAGCGACCGCCAGCATCTTCACTTGGGTCATCGCGACCGCCGGCGTCCCGGCTCTTCTGCGGGACTGGCTGACTGGCATTACGCAGAGCCCGTGGGTGTTTCTACTGATCGTCAATCTGCTGCTGCTCGTCGTCGGCATGTTCATGGAAAGTATCTCTGCGGTGCTTATCCTGCTGCCGATCCTTACTCCTATTGCGCACAGCTTCGGCATCGATCCCGTGCATTTTGGCATCATCGTTTCGCTGAACCTGTCTATCGGGCTGATCACCCCCCCTTACGGTATCTGCCTGTACGTCGCCGCCAGCGTCGCGGGGCGCCGGATTGAAGAGGTCACCCGGCGCGTATGGCTACCACTCGGTGCCATGCTGGTTGTACTGGCGCTTGTCACATATGTTCCGGCCGTCTCCTTGTGGCTGCCGAACGCTCTGATCCGATAACAAAACCAACAGGGAACAAGATGAAAAAGATACTTGCTTCGGTGGCAGCGTTGGCGCTGCTGGCCGGTCCGCTGGCTGCTCAGGACTATACCTTCAAGATCGGCCATACCAATGCCGCAGCTGAGGTGCAGAACATGGGCCTCGAAAAGATGAAGGAGTTGCTTGAGTCCAAGACGGACGGCGCTGCGACACTGGAGATCTATCCTGGTGGTCAGCTTGGGGACGAGTCGCAGTTGATCGAGGGAGTGATGCTGGGCAGCGTCGACATGTCGATGACCTCAAATTCTCTGCTTTCGAACTACGTGGAGGATTACAAGGTTTTCGACATGCCCTTTCTGTTCCCGACGATCGCCGGGCTGGGTGAGAAGATCGACACCCACTGGGATATGATGGAGGCATCCGCCAATGCCGCGGGCCTGCAGCTGCTGGGAGTATACTCTTCGGGTGTTCGTCATCTGATGTCCAAGAAACCCATCGAGACGATCGGTGATCTGGCCGGGCTGAAAATCCGTACCATGCAGAATCCCGTGCATGTTGAGGCGTGGCGCTCCTACGGAGCAAATCCTACCCCGATGTCCTATAGCGAGCTCTATGGCGCCTTGCAGTCTGGCGTGGTGGATGGGGCAGAGGCTGCATCAACCGGTTACGATGGGATGAAGTTCTATGAGGTGGCACCCGATTTTGCTTTGATCGGCTGGCTGAACATGGCGGCCCCGGTGGTGATGCAGAAGGCGGCCTATGATGCGCTGCCTGAAAACATCCGGACTGCGCTGATGGAATCTGGTCGCGAAGCTGCCGCTTGGGAGCGCACCTATGTGGAGGAGCAGGAGCAGCCGCTGATCGAAAGGTTCAGGGAAGCCGGTGTAAACATTACCCGACCCGACCCAGCCCCCTTCCGCGAAGCGTCCCGTCCGCTTTATGAAAGCCAGCTGACCACCGACGGTCAGAAGGCGCTGCTGAAGGCAATGACTGAGTAATGCGGCGCGGCGCCCCTCTCTGCGCCGGGGGCGCTGCACGACAAAGGAATTGGATATGCTCGATACCGCGATCCGCAACGCGACGATCATCACAGCAGGTGACCGCTATACCGCTCAGATCGGGATAAAAAACGGTCGCATCACCGCGATCGCCGAAGACGTCGGCCCCGCGGCGGAGGAGATCGATGCCGCCGGCATGTGGGTCATGCCCGGGGGCATCGACGCCCATGTCCATTTGGAGCAGCCGCAAGGCGAGGACGTGGTCATGGCGGATGGTTTCGAAAGCGGCACCCGCTCGGCGGCAGCGGGCGGCACGACCATGGTGATGCCTTTTGCACTCCAGCAGAAGGGCCAGTCCTTGCGTGAGGTCGTCGAGGCCTATCACGCAGCGGCGCGGGGCAAGTGTTACGTCGATTGTTCGTTTCACATCATCATCACTGACCCGACGCCCAGTGTTCTGGGCCAGGAACTGCCGGCGCTGGTCAAGGCAGGCTACACATCGTTCAAAGTCTTCATGACCTATGACGACATGGTTCTTAATGACGCGCAGCTTCTGGACGTGTTTGACGCTGCACGTCGTGAAAGGGCGATGGTGATGGTTCACGCCGAGGGGTATGACGCCATCCGCTACATGACCCGCAAGCTGGAGGAGGCGGGCCGCACCGCGCCGTATTACCATGCCGCCTCTCGCCCCGAGAGCGTCGAGCGAGAGGCGACGCACAGGGCCATCAGTCACGCTGAATTGACTGATGTTCCGATTATGATCGTCCATGTCTCTGGCCGGGAACCGATGGAGCAGATCCAATGGGCCAAGCGGCGCGGGCGGAATGTCTATGCCGAAACCTGTCCGCAGTACATTGCGCTGACCGCAGATGACCTTAAAGGTCTGAACATGGATTTCGAAGGGGCGAAGTATGTTTGCTCCCCACCCCCGCGCGATGCCGACAGTCAGACGGCGATCTGGGAAGGACTTCGAGACGGGACTTTCGACATCTTCTCCTCAGACCATTGCCCGTTTCGTTTTGAAGACCCGATGGGAAAGAGCCTTGAACGCGGGCGCACCTCGTTCCGCTGGGTGCCAAACGGTATTCCTGGAGTCGAAACGCGCCTGCCACTCCTATTTTCCGAGGGTATATCCAAGGGCCGCATCAGCGCGGAGCGATTTGTGGCCCTGACAGCGACGAACCCCGCAAGGTTGTTCGGAATGTATCCGCAGAAGGGAACCATCGCTATTGGCGCAGATGCCGATCTGACGCTGTGGGATCCAGCGCGGAAGATAACAATCAGTCAGTCGCTGATGCACCATGCCTGTGATTACACGCCCTATGAGGGGATGGTTGTGACGGGCTGGCCGGTACGAACGATCCTGCGGGGCCGTACGATCATGCTGGATGGCGAGGTTACTGGTACACCGGCGGGGGCATATGTTGACCGCGGCATCAGCGGTGCGTTTGGCGGCGCCTGAAAGGCTATTGCAGTATTCGTCACGCGGTCTTGCTTGGAGCGGAAGGCCGATATTCGGCCCGAAACGTGTCGGAACACTTTGTTTTCGGGTCGCTGGTGGCAATATGAGCCGGGTGGTGATTGCAGCGCAGGTTTGAAATATCGGCGGCAACCCGCTAGCCCTCCGGGGCGATCCTCGAAACCAGGTCCTCCATCATCGCGGCATTTTGCATCCGCAAGATCGCCTCCGCTGCGACGGAATCGTGGCGTCGCAGCGCGTCTATTAGCATCTGCATCTCGTCCGCCATTACCCGCCTGCGGCCTGCCCCGTAGCCATAGCTGCGCCGGAAGGCGAATATGATGTCCCATCCGTGGAGAAACACCCTGAGCGCCTCTCGGTTTCCGCCATATTCGACCAGCCGCGCATTGAAATCCCTGTTTACACGGATCGCCTCTAAATCCTCATGGCCCTCAATGTGCCCACGGTAGTCTTGCGCCAGCTTCTCCAGAGCGCGGATGCGTTCGAGGGTAAGCGAGGCCATACCGCGCCTGACTGCACAGATACGCAGATCCGTGTTCAACTCGAACAGGTCAGTGATATAGGCCCGGTTGAGCCGGCGTACGGTCGCCCCCCTGTTCGGCTCGATTTCCACAAGTCCTTCACCTTCGAGCTTCCGTAAGGCCTCGCGCAGCGGCATCGTCGAAAAGCCAAGACGGTGCGCCAGTTCGGCCGTCTTTAGGCGTTCGCCCGGGCCAATCTGGCCCGACAGAATCGCCTCCCGGATCAGGCGAGTGGCTTGGTCTGTCGAGTTCTCCACAGTGTCCAGCGGCTCGCCCATCACCCGCGTATCCGGATCAGCGAAACATGTTCGGCGTCCATAACGACGTCCGCGCCGCGCATCAGTCGTACTGCCTCGGTCACAACGCCACGGCCCCGGCTTTCCCGCTTGGCGACGAAGTCCATTTCGACATGCACGATGTCGTTGGCCAGCAGTGGCGTGCGGAAGCGGACCTTGTCCCACCCCAGCGATGCGATGGAGCTTTCATCATAAAGGTGCAGTTCCGTCTTCAGCCCTTCCATCAGTGCAAGCCCGTAAAGACCATGCGCGATAATGCCGGGAAATCCGGCGCCACGGGCATAGGCGGCATCAGTATGCAGCGGATGATGATCACGCGTCAGGCGGCAGAAATCGGCGATGTCCGTTTCGGTGATCCGGTGGACCGGGGTAGTATAGGATGCCCCCGTCTGAACATCTTCGTAAAACAAGCTCATGCGTACTTCTTTCCGACCTGTCGGGCGATAATCATCCGCTGGATCTGGTTTGTGCCTTCATAGATCTGCGACAGGCGCACGTCACGGAAAAGCCGTTCAACCCGGTATTCTTGCGAATAGCCGTTACCACCGTGGATTTGGAGCGCGTTGGAAATATGCACCTGCGCCATGTCGGTGGTGAATAGTTTGGCCTGTGCCGCTTCGAGCGCGATGGGCTGACCGGCGTCGTAAAGCCGGGCGGCATGTTGAATGAGCAGGCGCGCTGCAGCGATGTCCTTGGCCATGTCCGCGATCATGAACTGGATCGCCTGGTGTTCAAAGATCGGTTTGCCGAATTGTTTGCGGTCATGGGCATAGGCGATGGCGTCCTCCATGCCCGCCTGCGCCATTCCAAGCGCCATCGATGACATCATCAGCCGCGAGAAGTTGAAATTCTCCATTGCCATTTTGAAGGCACCGCCCTCGGGGCCGATAAGATTGCCGGCGGGAACACGGACGCTGTCAAAGGTGATCACGCATTCGGCAAGCCCGTGCATGCCAAGCAGTTCTTCGGATTTGCCGCGATAGACTCCGTCGCGGTCCGTCTCGACGAGAATGCAGGAAATGCCTTTGGCACCCGCTGCCGGGTCTGTCTTTGCAAAGACGATCACAACGTCGGCGATCTGCCCGAAGGTGACCCATGCCTTTGATCCGCTGATCACATAGTCATCGCCATCACGCCGCGCCGTGGTCGTCATGGCCGCGACGTCTGAGCCGCAGTCTGGCTCCGTGACGGCGGTCGCTGAGATCACGCTCCCGTCGAGCAGGCCAGGGATCAGCGCCTTATGCTGCTCACTGCCGTGGTGGTTTAGAAACAGCACCGCCTCGACCGGAATCGCGAAGGCATTACCCACCGCTCCTGATCCACGCGCGATTTCCTCCATCACCAGACAGGCGGTCTGAGCGTTCAGCCCGGCTCCGCCCGCCTCCTCTGGCAAAGCCACGCCGAACAGGCCCAGTTCCGCCAGCGCCATATAGATATCGCGGGGAAAGGCATCCTGCCTGTCTATCCGGGCGGCCGCGGGGGCGATGACATCCTCTGAAAGTCTGCGCGCGGTATCCCGGACCATGCGCTGCTCATCGGTCATAAACTGATCCAAAATACTCTCCTGATGGTGATAATCGATATTTATGGCTGAGGTCAGGCAGAGGGCATTCCGGCGTGAAATGCATCCTGAGGTGCGCGGTCGATGAAGTAGATGACGATGCTCGTCGGGTCTGTTTCATAAGCGGCGGCGACTGCGTCGGTCATCAAGCGTGCCGCCGTTGCCTTGGCTTCCGAATCGCGGGGGAAGGCGTGGACTTTTATAAAAATGCGGAATTTTTCCGCAAGTTTGCCGTGCTTTCCAGCATGGCCATAAGAATAATCAGGGCTCGAATTATAATAGCAGGTCACGATTTCCGGCTTGATCGCGAAGGCTTGGCACAGACTATCAGTCATGCCACGCGTCGCCGCGGCGCGTATTCCCTGCTCAGGGGCTGAGTCGGTGATTTCGATGAACGGCATGGGTGTCCTATGATTCCTGAGACCTTGAAATATGATCTGATATATAATTGTTGACTTAATATAAGATCATATCAAGGCTGATTTCGAGCAAGTTGATTGAGGTGCTATATGACGTTCCGCGGCAGCTATACGGTTTGCGTGACTCCCTTCGATGATCAGGGGCGCGTGGACCTGGCCGCGCTGCGCTCCTACGTCGATTGGCAGATCGACGAGGGCGTGCACGGCCTGATCCCGCTGGGCAGTACGGGTGAATTCCTGTCCCTGACACGCGATGAACGCGGGGCAGTGGCGGAGACTGTCATTCAGCAAGCCTCCGGCCGGGTGCCGGTTTTGATTGGCACCGCGGCCGAATGGACCGATGAGGCCGTGGAGCTTAGCCGTGAGGCGGAGAGCATTGGTGCAGATGGCGTCATGCTTGTGCCGCCTTATTATTCCTCGCCGACCGATGCGGAACTGATCGTTCACTTCACCGCCGTGGCCGAGGCAATCGGTATTCCGGTGATGCTCTACAACAACCCCTTTACTGCCAATGTCGACCTCTCGGCAGCGCTGGTCGCGCGGTTGTCCGAGGTGGAGAACATCAGCTACATCAAGGATACGTCCAAGAACGTCCACCGCGTTACCGAACTGCTCCAGGCATGCGACGGACGCATGACGGTCTTCGCAGGCTACTACCCTTGGGAAAGCTACCTCGCCGGAGCTGAAGGCTATTCCTCGGTCATGTCGAACATTTCGCCAGCATTATCGGCGCAGACCTTCACTGAAACGGTGGATGGGGATGCGCGCCGTGGCCGCGACCTCTATATTCGCTCGCTGCCGCTGATCAATGCCCTTGCAGGCGATCTCTATGTTTCAGCCACCAAAGCGGCAATGCGGATGATCGGGCGGCCAATGGGCGATCCGCGGGCGCCGCGCTTGCCGCTGCCCACCGAAGCGGAAGCCCGCCTGCGCAGCATATTGCGCGAGTTGGAATTGATCGGCTGAACCAACAAATCAAAAATCAACAGGGAAAACGACGATGAAACTAAGCAGCCTCGCCTTGTGCCTTGCCATGGGTGTCACGCCCGTCACGCCGGTCTTCGCCCAAGACATAACGCTGAAGGCCAGCCACAATGCCAGCGCAAACGAACCTTATGGCGTGGGGCTGCGGAAGATGGCCGAGTTGCTGAAGGATGCAAGCGGTGGCAAGGCGACGATACAGGTTTTCGACAATGCTGTGCTCGGGGATGAAATGGAGAGCATCCAGGGCACTCAGATTGGAACCGTAGACATTGCCGTGACCGCCAATGAGACGCTGGCAAACTTCGTGCCGGACATGTCGGTCTTCAGTTTGCCATTCCTGTTCAGCGATGCTCGGCAAATGGATCGCGCATTACAGGAACCGACCGTGATCGGCGAGACGCGGGAGTTGTTGAGGGAGCAGGGCTTCCACCTGATCACCTTCTTTTCGGCGGGCACCCGCCACATCATGACCAAGAAGCCGATCGAGAAGATGTCGGATCTGCAGGGTCTCAAGATCCGAACCATGCAGAACCCGGCCCATGTCGATACCTTCAAGGCCTTCGGCGCTAATCCTACTCCGCTGGCCTATACCGAGCTTTATGGCGCGCTGGAAACCGGCGTCGTGGACGGGGCTGAAGCTGCCAACACGAATTTCTACGCGCAGAAATTCTACGAGGTCGCGCCTGACTGGGCGATGGTCGGCTGGCTGGAAGTGGTGGCCCCAGTCATCATGGGCGAGGCGCAGTATCAGGCATTGCCTGATGACGTGAAAGCCGCACTCGATGAAGTCGGCAAGGAGGCAGGTGCGTTCCAGCGGCAGACCTATCGCGACAGCGATGCTGCGCGTGTCGCCGATATCGAGGCCGCTGGCGTGACCATCAGTCATCCTGACAGTCAGCCCTTTCGCGACGCAGCCCAGACCGTCAAGCAGAACTACCTCAGGACGGATGTTCAGAGAAAGCTGTTCGAGCGGATTGAGCAGGTTGAGTGAGTGGTCATCCTTGCCGAGGGTGCGGGCCGTCAGGCTTGAGGAGAGTGTATGATCAGGAATGCTCTCGAACGCGTCTGCCTCGCGCTGCGCGGCCTCGCTTCGGTGATCGTCGTGCTGTTGTTTGCGGTAATGCTGGTCGCGGTGCTGGTGCAGGTCGCCGGGCGCTATCTGTTTAACTTCCCGATTGCGCCTGCAGCCGAGATCGCGACGTTCAGTCAGATCTGGCTGGTGCTTCTGGGCGCAGGCGTGGCCGTGGCGCGCGGTCAACACGTGGCGATCGACGTGCTGCCCTCCCAGTTGCCGCTACCGGCGGCGCGGGTTGCCCTGATCGGGATCACACTGGTTTCGGCCACGTTTCTGGCGGTGCTGGGCTATGGTGCGTGGCCATTGATGCGGTTGGGGCAGTTCCAGACATCGCCGTCCCTGCGCATCCCGATGATCTACATGTACGCATGCCTCCCGGTCGGCGCCGCCTACATGATCGTGGAGCTGCTGCTGTCGGTCATTCAGCGCTGGAACGATCCGTTTCCGCCGCCTAGCGTCGAAACCGAAGAGGAAGCCGTCTGATGGTCGTTATTGCTTTCGCCTTCGCCCTCTTTCTTGCGATTGGTGTGCCCGTCGTCTTCGTGCTGGGAGCCTCGGCAGTTCTGGCGCTGGTGACGACCACAAGCGTGCCGCTGACGATCGTTAGTCAGCGGGTCTTCGCGGGGCTGAACACGTTTACCCTCATGGCGATTCCGTTCTTCGTCTTTGCCGGGGTCATTATGGATGCGGGTGGCATCTCCCGTCGGATCGTGGCTTTTGCCTCGGCGTTGATCGGCTGGATCGTTGGCAGCCTTTACCAGGTTTCCTGTGTCGCCGCAGCGGGACTTGCAGCCATCTCGGGGTCTGGATCGGCTGACACGGCAGCGATTTCCGCGATTATGCAGCCCCAGCTGCGGCGGCGCGGCTATAACGTGGATTTCGGCGCGGCACTGATCGCCTGCGCAGGATCTCTGGCGCAGGTCATCCCCCCCAGCCTGACGATGGTCATCATGGCGGTGGTGTCGAACGTTTCAATCGGCGCGCTGTTCGTTGCGGGCATCGTTCCAGGGTTTCTGTGCATCCTGCTGCTGATGGTTTGCGCATATTTCTTTGCCCGGAAGGGAGGGGACGCCTACTATGAGACTGAGCCCTTCACCATAAGGCGCCTTATAAGGGCAGGCTGGGCCGCGCTTCCCGCCGCCGGGATGCCGGTTTTGATTCTGGGGGGTATTCTTGGCGGAGCTTTCACCCCGACGGAGGCTGCTGCGGTCTCGGCCTTCTACGGCTTGCTGGTAGGGTTGTTCGTCTACCGCGAGCTGAAGCTCACACAACTCCCGGGCCTGATCCTCCGCACGGCTTCTCTGTCGGCGGCGGTAATGCTCATCATCGGCACGGCCAGCGTGTTCTCATGGCTGATCGCCAATGCGAACGTTCCGCAGATTCTCGGCGAATGGCTGCTTTCGGTGTCTTCCAGCCCATGGGTCTTCCTGCTGATCGTGAACCTGCTGTTGCTGGTCGTAGGCATGTTCATGGAAACCATCGCCGCGATCCTGATCCTTGTCCCGGTGCTGGCGCCCATTGCCCATCAGCTCGGCATAGACCCCGTCCATTTTGCGCTTGTTGTGGTGATGAACTTCGCCATCGGCACCGTGACACCGCCCTATGGGGTGTCGCTTTTCGTGGCGTCCAGCGTAGCCGGACGAAGCGTGCTGCAGGTGACACGCAGGCTGGGGCTCCCCTTGCTGGCGATGTTCGTCGTGCTGATTGCCGTTACCTATGTCTCGGACATGTCGCTGTTTCTGCCGCGGCTGTTTGGGCTGATCGAATGAAGGAAATCGGAATGCCCTTGAAAGTCACTATCGCTGGTATCGAGTTCGACGCGCGTTTTGAGGATGCCGCGCCGAAGACCGTTGCTGCGTTCCGCAAGCAACTGCCCTATGTCAGCAAAGTCGTTCATGTCCGCTGGAGCGGCGAAGGCGTCTGGATCCCGCTGGGAGAAGAGGATTTCGGCCTGGGTTATGAAAACCATACCAGCTATCCTGCGCCGGGACAGATGATCCTGTATCCAGGCGGCATCAGCGAGACGGAAATTCTGCTGGCCTATGGCGGGGTTCATTTCGCCTCGAAACTCGGCCAACTGGCGGGCAATCACTTTCTGACGCTGACTTCCAACCTCGACAAGCTTGCCCAGATCGGCCCGAAGGTGCTTTGGGAAGGCGCGCAGGATATTCGGGTCGAGGAAGTCTAACGCCATGGTCCCGTCCAAACGTCAAGCCCTGAGCTATCCCGCCAGACTTTGTGCCCTCGCCGCTGAGCGGGGGGAGGCAGAGGCCGTGCGCTTTCTTGCCCGCGACGGTTCGGAAACGGTGACGTCCTGGCAGGAGCTGAGCACCATGGTGGACCGGCTGGCGCGGAGCCTGAGCGATCGCGGGATCGGGCAGGGCGATGTCGTGGGTATTGCGCTGGGCAACGTGGTCGAGCATTTAGCGCTGGTAATCGCCGTCTGGCGCGTCGGCGCCACCACGCTGGTGATGGATCCTTCCATTACCGCGTCCGCGGCGGCCGCTCTGGTCGCGCGTAGCGGGGCGCGGCTTGTCGTCGGCCTGGATCTGCCGGTGCAGGAACTGATGGCTGCCGATCCCGGTGCGCCCCTCCCGGACCGCGTGTCTTGCCCCGCTAAGATCGTACTGTCGGGAGGCTCGACCGGGGTTCCGAAAATGATGTGCGATCACCGCCCGCATGTCCGGGTGCCCGGGCAAAGCTGGGGCCGCATAGCTCCTGCATTGGGCTTTCGGGCCGATCAGGTGCAACTTGTTTGCGGAGCCATGTCACATAATGCACCCCTGACATGGGCGCAGAATGGGTTGTTCGAGGGCAACCGCATCGTTCTGATGGAGAAGTTCCAAGCGGAACGGGCACTGGAGGCAATCGACCGTCTGGCGGTCGGCTTCGTAATGCTCGTCCCGACGATGATGGTTCGCATGCTGGATGCCGACCGCCGCAATTCAGCGCGGTTAGACAGTCTGCACACACTCTATCATACGGGAGCACCTTGCGCTCCGTGGCTCAAGCAAGCGTGGATCGACCGCCTCGGCGCGGCGCGTGTCTCCGAAATGTATGGCTCGGGTGAAAACACCGGCCAGACGATTGTGACTGGCCCCGAGTGGCTGGCCCATCCCGGTACGGTGGGGCGCGGCTTTGAAACGGATATACGGATCCGTGACGCGGCAGGGCAAGAAATGGCCGCCGGTTTCCCGGGTGAGATTTTCATGCGCCCGTGGGATCCGGGCAGCCGCAGCGAGTATATCGGCCCGGATGCTCCCCGTCCGCGCCGTGACGCCGAAGGTTTCCAGAGCATCGGCGATTCGGGTTGGCTAGACACCGAAGGTTATCTTTACCTGTCGGGTCGCTGTGACGATGTCATCAACAGTGGTGGCGCCAAACTGCATCCCGAAGGGATAGAGGCCGTGCTGTTGCGCCATCCGGATGTTCTGGATGTGGCGGTGTTCGGAGTGGCCGACAGAGAATGGGGTGAGCGTGTCGCAGCCTCGGTGGTTGCGCGGCCCGGCGCGGTACTCAGTCCCGCGGATCTGGATGTCTTTGCGCTTCAGCACCTGACGCGGGAGGAAGCCCCGAAGGAATGGCACCTTGCTGACGCATTACCGCGAGACGGTTTTGGCAAACTCCGCCGCCGCAGCCTGAGACCGTCAGCCTGAGACTAAGGATCGGATCGAAGCAGGCACGCGGCGAGGATCGGTACGGGGAAGCGCAGGGAGGCCGATCATGGCGGGTCGGGTGAGAACCCAGACCGGATCGATCCAAAGACCTACAAACCACCGGAGCAACAGATTATATTGCATCTGTTCCATCAGCTGAAGCTCAGACCGGATGGAAAACAGGATCTGGATCAGGCTGGCCCGGATCAGCCGCTCCGGCGCAATCGAGGGGCGGACGAAGTCAACGTAAACGGCGTCGAAATCCGCGTTCAGGCTCGTCAGGGCGTCATTCGCAACCTGTCGGCTCTTGCGCAGCGAGTGATGCGCAGGGATCTGCTCCTCCAGATCGACATAGCTGAACAGCGAACCGGTCGCCTCGTCCGTGCCCCGCATCCCACACCCCGTCGTCGCACGGCAGAACGTGAATCATGTTCCAGAGGCGGCGTCGAGACGCGACTAAATCAGCAGCCTGTGAACACGCTGCGGGAGACGCGTGCGGCAAAGGTCGCGGAGATGCGCGGCCTTTCGGACGCGGCGCTCGCAGCCAATCGCGACCTGGACGAAGGTGAACGCCGGCGCTTCGATGCGCGGGAGGGTGAGGTGCGCGGCCTCGCCGGCCGGATCACCGATGCCGAGAAGATCGCCGAGTTCGAGCGGTTCGAAGCCTTGGACGAGCGCGTGTCCGGGGCTGACATGTCGCGTGAGCTGCGCAGCTATAGCGTGGCGAAAGCGCTCTCCGAATGCAGATTCCGAGGTTATCCGGCCAGGCA
>NZ_JFGS01000004.1 GCF_000740775.1 Haematobacter missouriensis
GCCTGGCCGGATAACCTCGGAATCTGCACGCGATCACGTCGATCATCCTGCGGAAGCCATATGCGAGAACCGCTGACCACAGGCGCGGTTCTGTGAAAGCAGCATGGCAACGGGCGACTTTCATGGTCGCGCACCGGCTTATGGAACTGACCGCGACGGAGGCGACATATCAGCCGGCGCTTGGCGACGGTACCGTTCAGCGCAAGCTCGACAGGCCGCGCCTGGGGCAGGTTGGATGGAGGCTGTCGCTATCGATCCAGGGGGGTGCGGAAATCTTGCTGCCCGGCCCCTCCTCCCTCTCTCCCCGTACATACTGATTTACAGCCTGCCGATGTTCGGACTGTTCCTCAATGCGGGTGGCGTGATTCACGGATATCTCGCGACCAATATCCTGCCAGTGCGGAAGTTCCGCTCCCGGCGTCCGCCCTGTTGTTCGAGGGCGGCTAACAGTATTCCGGCGTCCGCTCCGGTGCCGCCTTGCCTGCGCGAACTGCCTTCCGCGGGTACCTATGTCGTCTCGGAGACTCCCGCAGAGTTGCCTTTGCCAGCGGCGGCCCTGTTGCTCGCCACACCGCTGGCTTTGCTCGCGGCCCGAAGCGGGCGGCGCTAACGGCGCCCTTCGCGAAGCCATGCCCCGACCGCAAGCAGCCCGGCGGCGAGCAGGAAAGCCCAAGGCGGCAGCAGGGCCGCAACCTGCACATCGGTGGTCACATAGGCCTGACGCGGCGTGATGGCGAGCCAGCCACGACCTGCGGCCAGACGCCCTTCCGAAACCTCGCGGATCGTGGGGATACCATCCTCGACCGGGAATATGCCGCCACGGGTCGCAGCGACCAGCGGCGCTAGTCTGTCGCCCGTGGCAATGGTTTGCTCAAACTCCTTGGGGGCGGAGGGGCCGAGCGCGACGACCGTCTCCAACTCCCCGTCGGTAAGCCGGTATAGCCCTATTGACGGTGCAATATAGGTGGCGGTGAACCTCCCCGGCTCCGTCTCCTCCAGCGGCACGACGGTGGTTGCGCCATCCGCGGCGGTGATCGTCACCTGACGCGGATCATCCTTGAGGGACCGCCGGGTGATGGTGATGGACTGACCATCAGCGGTGGCGATCAGTGCCTCCTCTTCCAGCTCCGGTTCCTTCATCGTCCAGTGGGCGAGGCGGCGGAGCAGTTCGAGCTGCGGCCCGCCGCCTTCGTAACCACGTCCCCAGAGCCACGCCTGATCAGAAGCCAGCAGCGCGACCCGTCCCTTCCCGACCCGGTCGAGAATGAGAAGCGGCTTATCCTCCGCGCCCGACATCACCACCTCTCCGCTACGAGGCAGAAGCTCCATCAGGCGGAACCAGCGGCCCCATCCCGGCTCCCCATCCTCTCCGGGAGGCGAGAACTTCTCCAATCCCTCCGTCACCGGATGCCGGTGGCCGACATCGGTGATCTCCGGACGGAACGGCTGCTGGATCACCCGCCCCGATGGCGTGGCAGGCAGCGCCGCTGCCAGAGGCGAGCGGTAAAGGCTGTCGGCAGAGGCGCTCTCCGGTCCGCCCGCGACCAGCACCGCGCCACCCTGCTCCACGTAATTTCGCACATTCTCCAGATAGGCGGCGGGCAGGATGCCGCGCAGCCGGTAGCGATCAAAGATGATGAGGTCGAACTCCTCGATCTTGTCGATGAAAAGCTCCCGCGTGGGAAAGGCGATGAGCGATAGTTCAGAAACCGGAACGCCGTCCTGCTTCTCTGGCGGGCGCAGGATGGTGAAGTGCACCAGATCGACCGACGCATCGGATTTCAGCAGGTTGCGCCACGTCCGCTCCCCCGCATGAGGCTCGCCGGAGACGAGCAGTACGCGGAGCCGGTCGCGGACCCCGTTGATCTGAACGACAGCGGAGTTGTTCCTGTCGGTCAGCTCACCCGGTGCGGCAGCAACGTCGAATTGCAAAACGTTCATACCGCCATGGGGCAGTCGCACGGGCAATTCCAGATCCTCGCCCACGGGAACCGTCACCACCGTCGGCTCGCCACCGTCGATGGCCAGCGTAAGCTGTGCCTGATCGCGGAGTTCCGGCGGAACCTCTCCCTGATCCTCAATGCGGAGTGTCAGGCGCACCTCTTCGCCCAAAATGGCGAAAGGTGGCGCATTCTTGATGATGAGCCTTCGGTCCCAGTCGTGGCTCTGGCCCGTCAGCAGCACGTGCAAGGGCGCGGGCAGATCGGGCGCGAGCTCCATGTCATGCACCTGACCATCCGTAACAAGGATCGCTCCTGCCACCCTGTCCCGCGGCTCGTTGGCGAGCGCATCGGAAAGCGCGGTCATCACGCGGGACCCGGTGTTGCCTTCTCCGTCGGGGACGTGAACGGTGCGAAGCTCCACATTCCGCAGACCTCCGAGCCGGTCGCTCAGGGCGCGGACGGCCTCCTCCACTTGGGCGGGCCGATCTGCAATACGGTTGCTGGAACTGTCGTCCACCACAAGCAGAACGATGTCGCTCAGCGGGTCGCGCGTCTCCCGCTGCAACGAAGGATTGGCAAGCGCGAGCATCAGCGCAACCCCCGCCAACGCCCTGAGCCACCAGCCAGGAGAGCCGCGCCAGAAGGACAGCCCCACCAACAGAACAAGCGCCACACCTAAGGCCCAGATCAGCGGCCAAGGTAGCAGCGGTGAAAGGAGTATGCTGTCTGTCATGAGATTGCTTCGCCGCTCGCCGCGGGCCCTTTACGGCAGGTCATTGACCCAGCCTGTCAAGCAACGCGGGCACGTGGACCTGATCGGATTTGTAGTTGCCGGTCAGCACATGCATGATGAGGTTGATGCCGAAACGCGCAGCGATCTCCCGTTGCCGCTCGCCCGAGGTGCCGCGTCCGATCGCCATGAGCGGCATGCCGTTGTCGCTCACCGCCCAGGCGGAGGCCCAGTCGTTGCCGCCGATGACTACTGGTGTCACCCCGTCGTTCAGGTTTCGGAACGGCATCCCCTCCACCTGTTCGGCATCCGGGGGCGCTGCTTCCCCCCAGATGTCGTGGCTGTTGAAACGACCGGGGAAGTCCTGAAGCAGGTAGAACGTCCGGGTCAGAACGTGGTCTGCCGGCAGCTTCTCCAGCGGTGGAATGTCGAGCGGCGCCGCGATGAGCGCGAGCCTCCGCCCCTCCGGCGTCTGCCCGCCCCCTGCGCTTGCCATATCGGCGTCGCGCGTGTCGAACAGGATCAGCCCGCCGGAGCGCAGATAGCGGTTCAGGTTGGCATATGCGTGATCCGAGGGGAGGCGTTCATCAGCGGTGATCGGCCAGTAGAGGAAAGGGAAGAACGCAAGTTCGTCCCGCTCAAGATCAACTCCGATCGGCTGTCCGGGCTCTACCGACGTGCGCTCGGACAGACGCTGCGACAGGCCCTGAAGCCCCGCCCGCGAAACGCGATCCACGGCGGCATCCCCCGTCTGGACATAGGCCAGAACCACTTCCGCCGTCGCCGCCATGGCAAAATCGTCGCCCGAGGCCGACTGTTCCTGCGCTCGCGCATCCGGCGCTGTCAGGAAGGCCGCGACGATCAGCACAGCCGCTGTGCCGAACCGCCGTCGCACCCCCCCGCCAAGGCGCCCGGCAAGCCAGAGCGACAACAGCAGATCGAGGAGCAGAAGCAGCAGCCCGATTGTCAGCACGCCCCCCTTCAGGTCGCGCTCCGTCTCGGCCACGAGCCCTTCGACACGCACGCCGGGCGGCCAGGTGGCCAGGGTCAATACCGCCTCCGGCCCGATCACATTCCGGGCGATGCGCCTGTCGTCGCCTGCGTAAAGCCCCGGAGGCGTAGCGGGCCCCGGTGGGGAACTCGCCAGCACCTCGCCCGCGATTCCGGGCAGGGCGCCCGCGCGATTGACCCGTCCGAAGGCGTCGATCACTTCCTCTGGCACCCATGTCGTTCCCGCCAGATCGTCAGCAGCGCCCCCCATGCCCATTCCCGCGCTGACCGACAGCCGTTCAAGCATCTGGACAAAAAGACCTGAGAGCGGAAGGCTCGACCATTCCGCATTCGCGGTGACGTGGAACAGAACGACCTGCCCCTGACCCACCGCCTTTCGTGTTACCAGCGGTGTGCCGTCCGAGAGCGAGGCGATCGTCCGCTCTGAAAGCTGCGGGTCCGGCTGGGCCATCACCTGCGCTGTAATGCTCACATCGGAGGGGATTGGCAGGCCGTAGAACGGGGAACCGGGCGCGAAGGCGCGAAGGGTCTTGGGCTCGCCCCAGCTCATCGCACCGCCTATGGAGCGGCCTCCCTCCCGCAGACGCACAGGCAGCAGCGGGTCCTCCGCAGTCCGGCTCACGTCGCTTGCTGCCAGTGCGGGTCCGGCGAAGCGGAGCAGCAGGCCCCCCTCCTCCATCCAGGCGACGAGACGGGCGCTCTCCTCCTCCGACACGCGGGCGATATCGGGCATGACTATGACGTCGGGAGAGGCGAGCAGCATGTCCTCCAACGGTCCCTCCATCAGATCGGCGGTGGGTTGCAGCGCTTCCCGGAGGAAATGGCTGGGTGAGAGGAGGGCCAGCCCCTCCCGGTCGCTCCGCGCCGCGACAATGGCGACCTTGCGGCGCTTCAGGGCATCGTCGGTAAGGCTCACCGCTGCGGCGGACCGCTGACCGGGCATCTCGAACCGGGTGATGCGGTTTCGCAGTTCGGGCGGCAGCGACAGCTCCGTTCCGGCCTCCGTCGCGGAGGCGGCGAAACCGGCGCTTCCTCGAACCAGTTCCCGTTCGATCCCCGCGGGATCGCGTCCGAAGGCCGCGATATCCACGGTTGTCGCCGGACCCCCGGGGGGACGAATCGCCTGAAGCGCGATCATTCCGTTACTATAGACAGGTGGTTTCAGGCCATAGATCAGGTGCGGCGTCTCATAGACAGTGACCGTTCCGCGGGATTGCAGGGCGGAAAGCAGCGGCTCGCGGCTTTCACGCGCCATACCGTCGGAGAGCCAGTAGCTCTCCATTCCCTCCCGGGGAAGCCGGTCGATGAAGGCGCGCACGGCCTCTGCATCCGGCTCCCATGGACGGGGTTGAACTGCAGGCAGGCGTGCGCGCCATGCCTCAGCCGCAAGGAAGTCGGGCGCGGCCCCCGCCTTCGGCAGATCCGCGAGCGCTACGACGGCAACCGGGCGACCAGCCCGAGCCGCCTCCGACAGCAGGCCGTCCATGCGCTCCACCCGACGCTGCCAGTCCCCCGCATCCGCCCAGGTGCCATCGGCGAGGATCAGCAACGGCCCGCTTTCAGGTCGCTGCGGCGTTGGGTTCAGCACAGGCCCCGCAAAGCCCAGGATGAGCAGCGCCACCGCCGCTGCGCGGAGCAGCAGCAGCCACCACGGTGTCTTGTCGGCAACCGTCTCCTCGTCCTTCAGGCCAAGAAGGAGCGCCACCCCCGGAAACCGGCGGCGGATGGGCGCGGGCGGCACGGCGCGGAGCAGGAGCCACAGAACAGGAAGCACGACCAGCGCCGCGAGAAGCAATGGCGCGGTGAACCCTACGGGGCCGATCATCCACATCAATGCCCCCTTTCCGTCGCGCCATAAAGCCACAGAAGCGCGCTCAGCGCGGTGTTCCCGGTGTGATGGGTGGAGAACTGCCAGCCCGCTGCCGTAGCGAGCGCGGAGAGCTTATCTTTCCGCTCCGCCAGACGGTCCAGATAGCGGCGGCGCAGATCCCCCGCCTTGCGGGTTTCAAAGCTCACCGCGCCAGTAACGCTCTCAAAGATCGTGCGCCCGTCGAAGGGGAAATCCTCCTCTACCGGGTCCAGCACCTGCAAAAGCGCGCCTCGCACGCCGCGGCCGGTCGCTTCGCCAATGGCGCGCTCCACACCTTCCAGGTCGCCTAGAAAGTCCGACAGGAACACCGCGCGGGAATGTGCGGCCAAGGCGCGTCCGTCGGGGTCGGCATGGTCGCCGCCGTCCTGCGTCCGGGTCAGCGCATCGGCCAGACGCAGAAGTTGCGCCTGGCCGGCGCGGGGCGGCGCATCGGTGCCCAGCAGGCCCACACGTTCATTGCCCCGGATCATCAGGACGGACAGGGCGAGCGCCAGAAGCTCTGCCCGGGCGCGTTTATCGGGCCGGTTCGGCGTCCCGCTGAATGCCATGGAACGGCCCGGGTCGATCCAGACCATGACGCTCTGCGCCGCCTGCCACTCCCGTTCTCGTACGAAATGGGTGTCCGAACGCGCGGAGCGCCGCCAGTCGATCGACCGCGCCTCATCGCCGCTCTGGAACGCGCGGTACTGCCAGAATTCCTCGCCCATGCCGGAACGCCGCCGCCCATGCGGACCAAGCAGAACCGTCGCCGCCAGCTGCTCTGCCGCGGCAAGCAGCGGCGGCAGCCCGCCGGCCAGATTTTCGGCGCTTTCGCGTAGATGGGCGGCCTCGCTCACGCCGCGGCCTCGATGCCCGCAACGCGCCCGACGGCAGTAGCGATGACATCGGAAAGCTGCACCCCCCGCGCCCGCGCCCCGAAGTTCAGCGCCATCCTATGGATGAGCACCGGCCGTGCCAGTGCCTGGACGTCCTCCACCGAAGGCGCCAGCCGCCCCTCCAGCAGCGCTCGCGCCCGGACGGTCAGCATCAGCGCCTGCGCCGCACGGGGACCTGGCCCCCAGCTTACATTTTCCCGCACCACGGCCAGCGCCTCGGGCTCGCCAGGGCGGCAGGACCGGACGAGATCGAGGATCAGTTCCACAACGGAATCCCCGACCGGCATCCGGCGGACGAGGCGCTGCGCGGCCATCAGTTCCTCCGCCCCAAAGACCTGATGCACCGCGCCATCCTCCACCCCGGTGGTGGCGATCAGGATGTCCTTCTCCGTCTTGCGGTCGGGGTATTCGACATCGACCTGCACGAGGAACCGGTCAAGCTGCGCCTCCGGCAGCGGATAAGTGCCCTCCTGCTCGATGGGGTTCTGGGTGGCGAGCACGTGGAACGGCGGGCCGAGCCGCCGGTGCTGTCCGGCGATCGTCACTTCCTGTTCCTGCATGGCCTGCAGCAGCGCGGACTGCGTGCGGGGGGATGCGCGGTTGATCTCGTCCGCCATCAGCAACTGGCAGAAGATCGGACCCTCGATGAAGCGGAACGCGCGCGAGCCATCACCGCCCGTTTCGAGCACTTCGGAGCCGAGAATATCGGCCGGCATGAGATCGGGGGTGAACTGGATGCGGCTGCCCTTCAGCCCCATCACCGTGGAGAGCGTATCCACGAGCCGCGTCTTCCCCAACCCCGGAAGCCCCACAAGCAGCGCATGTCCGCCGCAAAGCAGCGCGGCGAGCGTCAGCTCCACCACCCTTTCCTGCCCGATGAACCGCCGGTCGATGGAGGACCGTGCCTCCGCCAGCCTTCCAGCCAGCGCTTCTATGCCCGCCACAAGATCGGTTTCCTCGGTCATGGCGCTCCCCCTTTTGCCGGGTGATTGTAGGTTATACCAACATTAGAGCCAGATAACGTCACTGGCACAAATGGCAAAACCGTTACCGGAGGAACAGATGGCAGAACTTTCGGCGGATGGCCTCGCAAAGAGCGTTTCGGCGGCGCAGGGCGGCAAGAAGGGCCTGCCACCCGTCCATCTGTGGAACCCCCCGTTCTGCGGCGATCTGGACATGCGGATCGCACGGGACGGGACGTGGTTCTACCGCGGCACCCCTATCGGAAGACCTGAACTGGTGCGGCTCTTTTCCTCCATCCTCAAACTGGAGGATGGCAAATATTTCCTCGTCACGCCGGGGGAGAAGGTGGGCATCACCGTCGATGACGCCCCCTTCGTTGCTGTGGATTTCGAGCGCGATGGGGCAGGCAAGGACCAGAACCTCACCTTCACCACGCAGGTCGGGGACATCGCCGCCGCGGGAGAGGAGCATCCGATCCGCGTCGTGCGCGATCCGGCCAGCGGCGAGCCGTCCCCCTATGTCCATATCCGCCGCGGGCTGGAGGCTCTCATCGATCGTAAAAGCTTCTATCGCCTGGTGGAAATCGCCACCGTGGAAGAGTGGGAGGGTGAGGATTGGCTGGGCCTGTGGTCAGGCCACAGGTTCTTTCCGATCATTCCCGCGCGCGAGCTTTCCAGTGGCTGAGCCCTCGCCTCTGGCCCGGCCCGCGAGAAGCAAAGACCCCGCCGCGGGCAAAGGAGCAGCCGGGCTTACCCCTCCTTCTTCCCGCTCGAGGATAAATACTATGCGACCACAGCTGTGCTGCCGGTGGGCTGCGGGCGAGGAAACCGGCTATGGCCTCTGCGTTCTGGGAAGTCCGGCACACGCGATGAACGCCTTGGGAGATAGATGAACGCGCCCAGAGAATAGGGGACAACTGCTCCGCTTCATCGAATTCCGGCTAGAGCATCCGGCACTCATCGGCTTTCCGTAGCCTGACAGGCTGGTAAAAAAGGCTTTTCTAGCCAATTTTGGGGCGGAAATCGCTGGCAAATGTGAGGAAATCCAGCCGAAGTCTATATACCGCCGGGCGTTTCCGTACCGACTTTCCGATTTCCGGCACATAGTCATGGCATTTCGGGACTTTTCAGCAGCCTGCCAGGTCAATGATAGAGTTCCTCCACCGGAAACGCAGGCCAGGTATTCTGGTGTCGCGGGCGCAGCCCGTTCCGTTCAAGGATAAAGTAAACCACCAGACCAGACGAAGTTCTCCGGGAAGCTTGGTCCGTCTTTCTCAACCCTCATCTTTAGGGCTTCCCGGCCCGGCCGCCGTCCGGCATCTCTTCTCTCTTGAGGTCATGACCGGAGGTGAATTTGTAGCCAAGGGGGAACGCATATCGGGGCAGCCGCACGCGTCGCCACCCAAGATCCGCGATAGCGCTCCAGATCGACATTCCTATCCGATTGGCGTTCTTTCAATGGTCGAATGTTAACATGAGCTTCCGCATTGTCCCGGCGCTAGCGGTAACGCCGGATTGCCTTTTCGGCGGGAGTCGCTAAACCGGCCCAGTGTCCATGAAGGAGTCCGAGATGACCGCGACCCGCACCGAAACCGACAGCTTCGGCCCGCTGGAGGTTCCTGCCGACAAGTATTGGGGAGCGCAAACGCAGCGTTCGATCCAGAACTTTCCCATCGGCTGGGAAAAACAGCCCGTGCCGATCATCCGCGCGCTCGGCGTCATCAAGCAGGCGGCGGCGGAGGTCAACATGGCCACCGGCAACCTGTCGCCCGAGATCGGCAATGCGATGGTGGAAGCGGCGAAGGAAGTCGTGGCCGGCAAGTTCGACGACAACTTCCCGCTGGTCGTGTGGCAGACTGGCTCCGGCACCCAGTCGAACATGAACGCGAACGAGGTCATTTCCAACCGGGCCATCGAGATCCTGGGCGGCAAGATGGGGTCGAAGAAGCCCGTTCACCCGAACGACCATGTGAACATGGGCCAGTCTTCCAACGACACATTCCCGACAGCCATGCATGTCGCCATCGGCACGCAGGCGCGTGATGTGCTGCTTCCGGGCCTGAGGAAACTCCACGCCGCGCTGGAAGCCAAGGCGGAGGAGTTCAAGGACATCATCAAGATCGGCCGGACCCACACGCAGGATGCGACGCCACTGACGCTGGGCCAGGAATTTTCCGGCTATGCGCATCAGGTGGCCAAGGGGATCCAGCGGGTCGAAGCCTGCCTGCCAGACATCTATGAACTGGCGCAGGGGGGTACCGCCGTCGGCACCGGGCTCAACACGAAGAAGGGTTGGGACACCGCCATCGCCGGCAAGATCGCGGAGATCACCGCCCTTCCCTTCGTCACCGCCCCCAACAAGTTCGAGGCGCTGGCCGCACATGACGCGATGGTCATGTTCTCCGGCGCGCTGAAGACGGTGGCAGCCTCGCTCTTCAAGATCGCCAACGACATCCGCCTGCTCGGCTCCGGCCCGCGGTCGGGGTTGGGCGAACTGATCCTGCCGGAAAACGAACCCGGTTCCTCCATCATGCCGGGCAAGGTGAACCCGACGCAGGCAGAGGCGCTGACCATGGTCTGCGCGCATGTCATGGGCAATGATGCGGCGGTCGGTTTCGCCGGCTCGCAAGGACATTTCGAACTCAACGTCTACAACCCGATGATGAGCTACAACGTCCTGCAATCCATGCAGCTTCTGGGCGACGCGGCGGGATCCTTCACCGACAACATGGTCGTGGGAATCGAAGCCAACAAGCCGCGGATCGACAAGCTGATGAAGGAGTCGCTCATGCTGGTCACAGCGCTTGCGCCCACCATCGGCTATGACAACGCGACGAAAGTGGCCAAGACGGCGCACAAGAACGGCACCACGCTCAAGGAAGAGGCCATCGCCCTCGGCTTCGTGGATGAGAAGACCTTCGACGAGGTGGTGCGGCCCGAAAAGATGGTCGGCCCGGAAGACTGATGGCGAAGGTCGTCAATCTCCGCGGGGCACGGAAGGCGCGCGAGCGGGCCGCCCGCCGCGCGGAGGGAGACGCCAACGCCGCGAAATTCGGCCGGACCAAGGCCGAACGACAGGTGGAGGAGGCGCGCGCCGGAAAGGAGCGCGCCTTTCTCGATGGTCACCGTCTGCAACCGGAAATCCGCCGAGCAGAAGCCGGGGATGCGGATGCTCTGCTGCGAGTGATCCACCGGGCGTTGCGGGAGACAAATGCCGGGGATTACCCGCCCGCCGTCATCGAAAGGCTCGTCACAGCCTTCACCGGCCAGCGAATTGCGGCATTGATCGCCGGACCGTGTTGCCATGTGGCCCTGTCCGCGGGCCATCCGGTTGGACTCGCCGCGCTGGAGGGGGATCGGATTCGGAGCGTCTTTGTCGATCCTGCCCATCAGGGCCGTGGGAGCGGTGGCGCGTTGATGCGAACCCTGCTCTCCGCCGCTGAAGCGAAGGAGGTGCCGGTGCTGCGGCTCGATGCTTCTCTTTCGGCGGTGGACTTCTATGCCGTGCTCGGCTTTGTCGCGACGGGTGAACGGAACTTCGACGGAGAACGTACGGTGACAATGGAGTGGCGGCGGTGAATGGACGCCCCGTCAAGCACTCGCTTACTCTCAACGGCCACAGAACGAGCGTCTCGCTGGAGGATGCCTTCTGGCGCGCGTTTCGCCGTTACGCGGATGAAGATGGCCGCGCGATCAATGCGGTGGCGGCGGAAATAGACGCGGCCCGCGCGCCCGATGTCGGCCTCGCCTCCGCCATCCGGGTCTGGGTGCTGGAGCGGGCACTCACCCGTTAGCCGATTCGACCGAGCGCGGGAAATGTCTCCAGAAGCCACCAGGAAAAGGCGGAGAAGGCCCCGGATACCAGCGCCAGCCCGACGAGAATCAACAACAGGCCCATCGCCCGCTCGATCACCTTCATATGTTTCTTGAGCCGGTTCATGAGACCGATGGAGCGCTGGATGAATACGGCTGCGAGCAGGAACGGAATGCCCAGCCCCGCCGCATAGACCCCAAGCAGCACCGTCCCCCGGGTGACCGAGCTCTCCGAGGCGGCAAGTGACAGGATCGCCCCCAGTTGCGGGCCGATACAGGGCGTCCAGCCAAAGGCGAAGGCCAGCCCCAGCACATAGGCGCCGAGAGCCGATCCCCCCCTGTCGCCGGCGTCCAACCGCGCTTCGCGATCCAGGATCGGGATGCGAAACACGCCCAGAAAATGTAGCCCAAAAAGGATGACGATCGCCCCGGAGATCCGGGTGAACATCTCCTGATTGCGCAGGAAGAACGTGCCGAGCGCCGAGGCCGTGAAGCCCAGCAGAAGGAACACCGTGGACAAGCCCATGACGAAGAACAGCGCGGGCAGGATCGCGGCGCGACTGCGGCCGCCCTCGGTCATTTCGTGCATCCTGACCCCGCCCATATAGGCAAGATAGGGCGGCACGATGGGGAGAACGCAGGGCGAGAGGAAGGACAGCACACCCGCCACCAGCGCGACGAGCATCGCGGGCAAAAGGGCTGCGTCGAAGAGATCGATTCCGAACATGCCTTTTCCTATCCGCTTCCGACGCCACCGTCACCTGCGTCCAACGTCACCTTGCCGTGGCCTGCCCCATTCTTGCGGTGACCGGTCCGTGCTTGCGGTGTCCAGCCAGTCGAAGATAGGCAGGACACTGCCGAGAAAGGATTGAATATGTGGGATGAAGACCTCGATGCGCGAGACCTGCGTTGCCCCCTGCCAGTGCTGCGTGCGCAGAAGCGGCTGGCACATCTGACCCCTGGCAAGGTGCTTCGCCTGCGCGCGACAGATCCGATGTCTCGAATAGACATCCCACACTTCTGCACCGAGACCGGACACAGGTTGCTAGAAAGTCATGAAAGCGGGGAGGAGATAACGTTCCTCATACGGGCCCGCGAGTGACCAGAACTGAAAAAGGGCGCCGCAGGGGCGCCCTTTCTCGATAATTCCAGCGGCGATCAGGTGTTGACCGTCCACCAGCCCCGCCGTTTAGACGCGGGCTTTTCACCACCTTCTGCTTCCGCAAGCGCCGGTTCCGCCGTCACCTTCTCCTCTTCTGCGGGAGCGGGAGCGGTGGCTTCCGACACCGGAGCTGCGGGAGCAGGCTCCGCCGGCTCCAGATCCGCGGGAAGCGTCGCCTCGGACACCGGTGTCGCTTCTGGGGCGATTTCGGTAGTCACTGCCTCAGCGGGTGTTTCCACCTTCTTGCGGCGGGCCCGCGGTTTCTTCTTCGGCGGCTCAGCCTCCGCCGGAGCTTCCACGGATTCGGCAGGCGTCTCGGCAACCGGTTCCACCTTCTTCCGGCGAGTACGCGGCTTCTTCTTCGGCGGTTCGGCTTCGGCCTTCGGCTCCTCGGCGGGCGCAACCTCGGCAGTCACCTTCTCCGTCATGGCTTCGGCAGTAACAGCCGCAACCTCAACCACCGGCGCTTCGGCTTCGACCGGAACGACAACAGGTTCAGGCTCAACCACGCCAGGAGCTTCTTCCGCAGCCGGTTCTGCGGCCACGACTTCAGCCTCGGTTTCCGAGACCTCGTCCTCGCCCTCATCGGCATCGGCATCAGTGTCATGAGCCGTGGTGTTGCCCTCACCGTTCTGGCCATTCCGCCGCCGCCGGCGACGGCGCTTCTTCTTGCGCGCCGGCCCTTCGCCCTCTTCGCGGGGTTCCTCCGCAACCGGAGCGACCGGAGCGGCGGCGATGACCGCGGGAGCTTCCTCCACCTCGGCCACCTCTTGCTCGTACTCGGGCATCGCTTCCGTCGTATCGAGGGAGATCACCGCACTCGGTGATTCTGGGAGCGCGCGGGTCGCGGTCTTCAGCTTCTCGATGGAGAAATCGGGGCTGATCATGAACGGATCAGCCTCGATGCGCACGGACATGCCGTAGCGCGCTTCGATCTGCGCGATATGCTCCCGCTTCTGGTTGACGAGGAAGTTGACCACGCCCACAGGCGCCTTCAGCACCACCTCACGGCAGCGTTTGCGCGTCCCCTCTTCCTCGATCTGCCGCAGGATGGCGAGCGCGAGACTGTCGTCCGAGCGGACGAGTCCGGTGCCGTGGCAGTGCTGGCAGGGGGCCGTCGTCGCCTCGATCATGCCGGGGCGAAGCCGCTGGCGCGACATTTCCATCAGACCGAAGCCGGAGATGCGGCCGACCTGGATACGGGCACGGTCGGTCTTCAGCTTTTCCTTCAGCCGCTTCTCGACGGAGGCGTTGTTGCGACGCTCCTCCATGTCGATGAAGTCGATGACGATCAGCCCGGCAAGGTCGCGCAGACGAAGTTGGCGGGAGATCTCATCCGCCGCCTCAAGGTTGGTCTTGAGCGCGGTATCCTCGATCGAGCCTTCCTTGGTCGCCCGGCCGGAGTTCACGTCGATGGCGACGAGCGCTTCCGTGACGCCGATGACGATGTAACCGCCCGACTTGAGCTGCACCACCGGGTTGAACATTCCCGACAGATAGCTTTCCACCTGGTACCGTGCGAAGAGCGGCATGGTGTCATGGTAGTGGATGACCTTTCCCGCATCAGGCGGCATGATCATCTTCATGAAGTCGAGCGCGGTGCGATAGCCTGCATCCCCCTCGACCAGCACTTCCTCGATACCGGATTCATAAAGATCGCGGATCGCGCGCTTGATGAGGTTGCCCTCCTCATAGATCGGCGCGGGGGCGATGGACTTGAGCGTCAGATCGCGGATCTGCTCCCAGAGCCGCATCAGATATTCATAATCGCGCTTGATCTCGGACTTGGTGCGCTGTGCGCCCGCAGTACGAATGATGAGACCCGCGCCTTCCGGCACTTCCAGTTCGGAGGCGATCTCTTTCAGCTTCTTGCGGTCGGCGGCATTGGTGATCTTGCGGCTGATACCGCCGCCCCGCGCCGTGTTCGGCATGAGAACGCAGTAGCGGCCCGGCAGGGAAAGATAGGTGGTGAGCGCCGCACCCTTGTTGCCCCGCTCTTCCTTCACGACCTGGACCAGCATGATCTGCCGGACCTTGATCACTTCCTGAATTTTATAGCGGCGGGCCCGCTGCTTCGGGGGCGGCGGAAGTTCCTCGGAGACATCCTCTTCGGCGATGGATTCGATGTCGGCATCCGTCTCGGAGGCGGTATCCACGGCGGCATAGGCGCCCTCATCCTCGGAACGGTCGGGCGCGACGTAAAGGTCGGCCTCCATCGGCTCACCGAGATCGACGACATCCATACCTGTCGGTTCGGCATCCGACTCCGACTGGGCAACGGCGTCCCCGTCCCCTTCCGCGCGGGCCGCCTTGGAACGACGACGCCCGCGGCGGGCCTCATCGGCTTCCTGCTGCTCGGCCAGAGCACGCTCCTCGGCAATCAGCGCCTGACGGTCGGCCACCGGGATCTGGTAGTAATCCGGGTGGATTTCGGCGAAGGCCAGAAAGCCGTGCCGGTTGCCGCCGTAATCCACGAAGGCCGCCTGAAGCGAAGGCTCCACGCGCGTCACCTTGGCGAGATAGATGTTCCCCGCGAGCTGGCGCTTGTTTACGGTCTCAAAGTCAAACTCTTCGACCTTGTTCCCATCCACGACCACGACGCGGGTTTCTTCCGCGTGCGTGGCATCGATTAGCATCTTCTTTGTCATGATCTCTCGTTGCACCGAGGCAACCCGAAAGCCCGATCGGCATGCGAACGGGCGGGCGGACAGGTTCCGGGTGGTGACTGGCTGGGGCGAGGCGTGTCAGGGCAAGGGCCGCGGCAGACGGGGTCTGCACGCTCGGCTGTCCTTTCCTCATGACTCGGTCCATCGCATTTCAAATCCTGGACGCGGTTTGCCGCGCCCCCAATGTGTGCCCCGTGCTGAATGCGTGAGGCACTGCTCAGGCCTTTCGGCCAAATCCTCCGACGAACGGATACTCGGGACGCCCTGCCTTCGCATCGCTCGCGGCGAAATCCTTGCCCGGAGAGCGGAAACCGCGCACTCCAGATGACTACAACACTAACGGGGTATCCCGGCGATTGCCAACGCCAAAATTCATCCGCCCGAAGGTTATGCGCTACATAGTCATCGCGCGGCCCCGATGCCAGCATCCCGAAAGGGGTCGCCGGGCACGGATCCAGACGTGGATTGGGAAGGCTTATCCGATGCCGGGCGGCACCCGACCCGCCGTCGATCACTCCCCCAGACGAATGCTGGCGCGGGGTGAGCGCATGGCAGGCCGAATCATCGCGTCAGAGGTAATCGGTGCGCGACAGGGCGTATTTCGCCATCTTCTCATTCAGCGTACGGCGCGGGAGGCACAATTCGTCCATCACGGCCGCAATGGAACCCTTGTGTCGCCGCATGGTGTTGTCGATTAGCATCCGCTCGAACGCTTCGACATATTCCTTCAGCGGCTTGCCCTCGGTCGTCATCGCGGGAGAGGAGTTATCGTCGCTGTCTGCCATCAGCAGTGAGGCGATGGAGCCGGAGCCGCGCCGGTTCTGCAACACCGCACGCTCTGCGATATTGATAAGCTGCCGGACGTTTCCGGGCCAGGGCGCCTGCAGAAGCTGCGCCGCCTCCTGCGCCGTGACCTGCGGCGCATCGCAACCGTATTCCTCGGAAAACTGCTCGCCATAGCGCGTGAAGAGCGTCAGTATATCCTCCCCCCGCTGGCGGAGCGGCGGCAGAGTGATCTTCAGCGCTGCAAGCCGGTAGTAGAGATCGGAGCGCAGAACATCTTCCACCGTCCTGCCGGCCTCATGCTGATTGACAATGGCGATGATACGGGTCGCGGCGGGTGTGCCCTGATCGTTGATGAACTCCAGCAGGCGGGCTTGTGCTGCCGGGCTGAGCGCTTCCACATCCTCCAGAACCAGTGTGCCGCCACGAGCCTCCTCCACCGCAGGAAGGCTGGAGGCACCCTCCTCCATCGGTCCGAACAGGCGTTGGGAAAGCTGGTCCTCGCCCAGTGCGGCGCAGGACAGCGAGACAAACTTCTTTCCCGCGCGAGGCCCGACCGCATGGAGCGCGTGGGCCACCAGTGTCTTTCCGGTGCCGGTCTCTCCGTCGATCAGGACGTGGCCATCCGCCTGCCCAAGATCGAGAATATCCTCCCGCAGCCGGTCCATCACCGGGGAACCGCCGATGAGCTTCTTCATCATCGTCGTGCCGTCGGACAGCTCCCGCCGCAGGGTACGGTTGTCGAGCGCGAGGCGGCGTGTCTGCGTGGCCTTCTTTGCCAGTTCGGTCATGCGGTCGGGGTTGAACGGCTTCTCAAGGAAGTCGTAGGCGCCGACATGCATCGCCTCCACCGCCATCGGCACGTCGCCATGACCAGTGATCATGATGACGGGAAGGCCGGAATCCATGCTCATCAGACGCTTCAGAAACGCCATGCCATCCATGCCGGGCATGCGGATGTCGGACACCACCACGCCGGGCCAATCCGGCCCTATGACCTTGAGGGCCTCCTCTGCGGAGGCGTAAGTTTCCGTATCGAAGCCCGAAAGTGCCAGCCATTGGCTGATCGACTGACGCATGTCCTGTTCGTCATCGACGATGGCGATCTTCATCGTGCGGGCCATGGGTCTCCTATTCCGCTGCTGCAGCTTGCTGATCGAGGAGCGGGATCTGCACCTCGAATACGGCGCCGCCGCCGGACGCATTATGCGCCGTCAGACGACCGCCGAGATCCGTTACGATACCCGAGGAGATGGCGAGGCCGAGCCCTGTCCCGTCTCCCGGTTTCTTCGTCGTATAGAAAGGTTCAAAAAGATTGTCCAAGTTCTCGATCCCATGGCCGTTGTCACGCACGGTCAAGGTCGCCGTCTCACCGGCGGAAAGGAGGATATCTATCTGCGGCTGGCTGGAGTCCTTTGTCGCGTCCAGCGCGTTCCGAAGCAGGTTGATGATGACCTGTTCCAGTCTGATCCGGTCAGCCATCACAATGACAGGCTGCCGCGGCAGGCCGCGCGTGATCTTGACGGCACGGGTCTTGAGCTGCGGCTCCATCATGGAAAGCGCCGTGGAAACGGACGAACGAAAGTCAATGGGTTCAAAGGCTTCTCCGCCTTTTCTCGCAAAGCTCTTGAGCTGCCGGGTGATCGCGCCCATCCGTTCGATGAGGTCGTCGATCCGCTGGAAGGAAGACAGAGCCTCATCCGGCCGCTTGCGTTGCAGCAGGAGCTTCGCGCCCGCGAGATAGGTTTTCATGGCGGCGAGAGGCTGGTTCAGCTCATGGCTGACAGCGGCGGACATTTCCCCAAGGGCCGCCAGTTTCGAGGATTGCGCCAGCGTCTGTTCCGCCACCGCGAGATCCTTTTGCACCTTCTCCCGCTCCGCGATCTCCCTTTGGAGGCGGGCGTTCAGAATACGCAGCTCTGCCGATTCCTTCTTCAGACTGGCCGATTGTGACCATGCCCTGCGTGAAAACATATAGAAGATCAGGGCCAGCAGAATGGCAAAACCCATGATCTCCAGCGCGAGGATGGTGTTCACCCCCTCCCGCACACTGTCGTAACGGGTGTAGGAGACGAGCTTCCAGCCCCGGAACGGAATGCGCGTCTCATTGCGCATCACTGCCTCGCCCAGGAGATAGGCATCCGGGGGCGCCTGCGCCCAGTCGGTCGTCGCCTGCAGCGCGCGCTGTATGGCGGAGGGCGCGGAGCGGACGGCCAGCGCCTCCTCCATCGTCAGTCCCCGCCAGCGTGGCTCGGTGGAGAGGATGATCTTGCCCTCGCTGTCGATCACCGAAACAGCGTCGGAGAAGCCGCCCCAGGACCGCTCATACTTGCTCAGGTCGACACTCACGGAGACGACCCCGATGGGACGGCTGTCGGACAGAACGGCACGCGAGAAATTGAACTGATAGCCCTGCGTCTCCGTTTGGGCGACGGTGAACACGGTTTCCTTGGCTTTCTGCGCCTCAGCAAAGGCGGGATCGTCGAAATGATTGGTGCCGAGCAGGTTCCGGTTCGTCGCCGCCACCACACGCCCGTCATTGTCCATCAGCGTCAGCGCGGCAGAGCCGATTTCCGTCTGGAAAGACATCAGCCGCTGCGTCGTCACCGAGAAGTCACCCGACTGCAGCGCGCCGATCAACGCCGGATCGCGTGCCAGCAGGAGTGGCACCACGGAATTGCGCTGCAACTCGCTGGCCACGTTGCCCGCATAGAGAACGAGCCGTAGCTCCGCCCGGTTGCGGGTGGTATCTGTCAGACGATCGGTCAGCAGGTGATTGGTGAGCCAGACGACGGCGACCGCGCCGGCGATAAACAGCGCGATGACGGTCCGCAACACCCAAGGCATGCGACCCGCACGTTCTGCAAGGCTTATTTCATCTATTGCCGTCATTGCGGCACTCTAGCCACAGGCGCGGGCAGGCTCAACTCACGCCTGCGGCAGATAGGCGCTCCGCCGCCAATGGATGTCAGGCTGCCGCCATCAGGCCGGCGAGAGACCGGAACAGCGCCTGCCCGTCGGTTCCGCCCTGGATCGCTTCGACGGCGCGCTCGGGATGCGGCATCATGCCAAGGACGCGCCGGTTCGCCGAAAGAACACCCGCAATGTCACCGGTCGAGCCGTTGGGGTTGTCGGCGTAGCGGAAGGCGATGCGGTCCTCTGCCTCCAGCCGGTCCAGAAGCGTCGCATCGGCGATATAGTTTCCGTCGTGATGAGCGATCGGAATGGACACCCGAGCGCCCTTTTCCCAGCCGGAGGTGAAGGCGCTGTCGGTCGTGGCGACGGTCAGATCAACGGGTTTGCACAGGAATTTCAGCCCCGCATTGCGCATCAGCGCACCCGGCAGCAGGCCCGTTTCCGTGAGCACCTGGAAGCCGTTGCAGATCCCCAGAACGTAGCCGCCCCGCTCCGCGAAGTCCCGGACAGCCGAAACGATGGGCGAGCGTGCGGCAATGGCCCCGCAGCGCAGGTAATCGCCGAAGGAAAAGCCGCCGGGCACTCCCACCACGTCAATCCCGGGCGGAAGTGCGGTCTCCTTGTGCCAGACCATCGCGGGTTCGATCCCGTCCACCTTTCGAAACGCTTCGGCAAGATCGCGATCACAGTTCGATCCGGGAAAAACGATGACGGCGGCCTTCATGGCGGGCTCCTCGAAGGATGTCGATGCGGGATGGCCGATGCTGTAGCGCCAAACGCCTCCTCAAGCAACGGGGGTCGAGAAAGAGCGCGCCTTGTTCACTTAATGTTCACTTCTTAGTGATTTTCTCTGATCACCAGACAGGAGTTTTTCATGAACGTGGTTTCCCTTGCCGTATTTTTGCCGATTGCATTGCTCATAAGCGGATGCGCTACCGTCACGCGTGGGAAAAGCGATGTGCTCGAGATCATCACGTTGCCGCCCGGCGCCACAGTCAAGACATCCAACGGCTATGGCTGTGCAAGCACGCCCTGCGCGATCAAGATGCCGCGCCGATCGGAATTCGCTGTCTCGCTCACCAGGGAAAAATGTGAACCGACTGAAGTCAACGTCACGCACAAGACATCGGGAAGCGGCGGGGCCGCCCTCGCGGGCAACATCCTTGCAGGTGGCATCATCGGGCTTGGTATCGACGCTGCCACAGGGGCATCGCAGGAACTCGTGCCAAATCCGATCAACGTGACAATGGCCTGCCGCGGGTGATCAACCCAGCTCGACGGTATATTTCTCGATAACCGTATTCGCGAGAAGCTTTTCGCACATTTCACGGACCGCTTTTTCAGCGGCGTCGCGGTCCGTTTCCGCCAGGTCGAGTTCGATCACCTTACCCTGACGGACGCCTTCCACGCCGCCGAACCCGAGCGTTGCGAGCGCGTGGCGCACGGCTTCGCCCTGCGGATCGAGCACACCGTCTTTCAACATCACGTGGACGCGGGCTTTCATGGGATCGCTCTCCTGGACAGTCGCCGGCCCCCCGGCATTCGCCGCTCTCCTAGGCGGTTCAACGCGGAAAAGGAAGCCCGCTTACGCCGAAATCACCTCAGTTAATCAGGGTCGGCTTCGTCGCATGGGTCACGTTGGACGGAAGGACGCCGAGACGCCGCGCGATCTCCGTATAAGCTTCTGAGAGGTTGGAAGCCTCGCGCCGGAACGGATCCTTGTCCAGCCGCTCGACGGGAGATTTCATGTCCCAAAGTCGGCAGCTGTCGGGGCTGATCTCATCGGCCACCACAAGCCGCTGATAGTCGCCATCCCAGATGCGTCCGATCTCGATCTTGAAATCGGCCAGCCGGATGCCGACGCCCATCATCACGCCAGACATGAAGTCGTTCACCCTGAGCGCGAGCGCCACCATATCATCCAGATCCTGCTGCGCGGCCCAGCCGAAGGCGATGATATGCTCTTCGGAGACCAGCGGGTCGCCGAGGGCATCGTCCTTGAAGTAGAACTCCACGATGGGACGCGGAAGTGCGGTTCCCTCGGGTATGCCCAACCGCTGGGAGATCTCCCCCGCAGCGAAGTTCCGCACGACAACCTCCAGCGGGATCATCTCCACCGCACGGATCAGTTGCTCACGCATATTGATCCGGCGAATGAAATGCGTGGGAACGCCAATCGCATTGAGGCCGTTCATGAAGAACTCGGAAAGGCGGTTGTTCAGCACGCCCTTTCCTTCCACCACAGTGGATTTCTGCGCGTTCGGCGCCTTCGCGTCGTCCTTGAAGTACTGGATCAGGGTACCCGGCTCAGGCCCTTCGTAGAGGATCTTTGCCTTGCCTTCGTAAATCTTGTTGCGCCGTGCCATGAATTCTCCGTCGGCCGGCGGCGGTCGCACCCGTCGCCCTTGGCTGCGTCATAGGATAATAAGGCCCTTCCCGCAAGCCGGTCGCGGACTTGCGACCGTGGCCGTGACAGACATATGTGTATTGTGGACGCTATAGCCAAGATGCGAGGAGGTTGCAGTCATGACCATGTTTGCCGACCGTGAGCGCGCGTTTGAAGCCAAGTTTGCGCATGACGCCGAACTCAACTTCCGCGCGGAGGCGCGACGCAACAAGCTGCTGGGCCTGTGGGCTGCGGATGTCCTTGCCAAGACGGGCCCGGAGGCCACTGCCTTCGCCGCCGAAATTGTTCGTACGGATCTTCTGAGCGGCGGCCAGGCCGACGTGGTCGCGTATCTGGTTGAACAACTCTCAGGCAGCGCGGCGGAGGCGGATATACGCAACAAGCTAGACGAATGCGGTGCCCAGGCCCGGCGGGAGATTTTTGATGATCTGCAATAGGTAGGGGCTCTTCCGCTTTTGCGGGCGGCCCCTCCTTTTCTCAGCCCGCCGGATTGTTGGGGGCAAACTGGGCGAGCCAGGTCTCCGTCAGGGGCTTGCCGTCGAGCGCCATGTAACCGCGCATCTCCACGATGTCGGTCCCGGCCACGGTCAGGTCGAATATCGCGCGCCAGACATTCCCCCCGGGCACCGGCTCCACCAGTGTGCGGGTGATCTCTCCCCGGCTGGTGGTGACCTCGATGGTCGGGAACACACCATATGGGATCTGGGTAAGCACGGGCGGATTATCGAATTCGATGGCGATCTTGTACACACCCTGCGGACGCGGCTTGCCGGGCTGGCCGCCGCGTCCATAGCGGGTGGAGATTACCTGCGCCACGTTTGTCGCCGGGAAAGGCTCCTGATCCACCCAGTGAAGGCGGTATGAAAGATCGTAGCGGCTCCCCTTTACCGCCGCTTCCTCCGGCACCCAGAAGGCTCCGATATTGTCATGGATCTCGTCGTCCGTGGGGATCTCGAGAAGCTGTACGCTTCCCCTGCCAAGCGGCTTCAAGGGTTCCACCCAAAGGCTCGGACGGCGGTCGTAGAACACACCATCGCGGTAATGATCGAAGTTCCTGTCCCGCTGCAGTAGCCCGAAACCCTTCGGACTCTCATCGCCGAAGGCGGATATGCGCGTCTCCGTAGGGTTGCGAAGCGGCCGCCAGATACGCTCGCCCGCACCCGTCCAGAGGGCAAGACCGTCGGAATCATGCACCTCCGGTCGCCAATCCTCCATCCGTGCGCGCCCGTATTCCGCGTACCAGAACATGGAGGTGAGCGGCATGAGGCCCAGACGCTTCACGTCCTCCCGCAGGAAAAGCGTGCACTCGATGTCCATCAGCACGCCCTTGGAGCGATCCTGCCCGCGGGTCATGGTAAAGCGGTAGGCGCCGGTCACACTCGGCCCGTCGAGCAGGGCGCAGACCGTGACGGGTTGCTCGGGATCGGGCGATTCCGCGATATAGAAATCGGTGAAATCGGGAAATTCTTCCGGCGCATCCGGGACTGCTGGGTTGATGGCCACGCCGCGCGCGGACAACCCGTATTGCCCGAGCGCACCTATCGCGCGGAAATAGGAGGCGCCCAAGAAGGCCACCCAATCCTGCGTCCGCCAGTCTTCCGCCCCCCACCACTCCTGAAGCCGGAAACCCGCGAAACCCGAGTCTTCCGGCAGGCGGCGCGCCGGGCTATCGTCCGGCATGGCGAAGTAGGAGGGTGAATACATCACCTCACGCGCCGTACTGTCCTGAACGAGGTGCATCCGCACCGACTTCTGGAAGTACTGGCCGAGATGGAAGAAGACGACCGGATACGCTCCACCCGAACCTTCGTGCGCATAGGGCGAGAGGTCCGTGTTGAACTTGATCTTGCCCCAGGCCTCGTAGTCGATTTCCTGTGTAACTTCCGGCGCGGGCCGATACGGCGCGCGATAGGCGGACTTTGCCGCCGCTTCAGCCCGCTGAATCAGCGTTTCGAAGGTGAACGGTTGCGCCGTCCCGAGGTGAAGGCTGTTTTCCTGCGCGCGTGCACCGCGCCATGACATACCGAGCAGGGGCGGCATCAGCGCAGTGGCCGCAGCGGCGCCAAGGAGGCTGCGTCGGGTAAGGCGGATGGACATCGTCGGTGTTCCTGCTGGCTGGCAACATGCGACGGCGGCGTCAGAGAGCCGTCGGCGCGGAGGAACCTCGCGCGCAGCGGATCGAATACCATCTCCCGGGTGCCGCCATCAATGCCGAAGCGGCGGGTCCGTGCGGGTTCCCGCGTATCTGTGATGCGGAAAACGCGGGTTTTCGCAGATTCCGAGGCCTCCGCCCCTTAATATTCAGAACAGCGAAAGCTGGTCGCCCGGGCGCGGCGGGACGCGGAACAGGTCGGTGCGCAGGGCCCGTCCCTCTCGCGCAAGGCCGAGACGCGTCACGGCGACGCGGAACCGGGCAGACATCAGGTCGGCCCATGGTCCCTCCCCCCGCATCCGCTTGCCGAAGGCCGGATCGTAGTCGCGCCCGCCGTGCAGTTCCCGCACCCGCCCCATGATCCGGGCGGCACGGTCGGGAAAACTCTGCTCTGCCCATTCGCGGAACAGGTCGGACACTTCCCGTGGCAGGCGAAGCGGGATCATGCTGGCCATGGTCGCACCGGCGTCACGTCCGGCCTCCAGTATCGCTTCCATTTCATGGTCGGTGAGCGCGGGGATCATCGGAGAGGCCATGACGCGCACCGGGATGCCGGCCTCCGCCAGCCTGCGGATCGCAGCCAGCCGCCGGGCCGGCGCGGGCGCGCGCGGCTCCATCCTGCGCGCGATGTCGGGGTCCAGTGTAGTCACGGATACCCCGACCGCAGCGAGGCCGGAAGCGGCCATCGGAGCAAGAATGTCGATATCCCGTTCGATCAACGCCCCTTTGGTGACGATAGCCACCGGGTGGTTGAACTCGCGGAGCACTTCGAGCACCCGCCGCATCACCTGCTCCTTGGCCTCCACCGGCTGATAGGGGTCGGTGTTGGTGCCGATGGCGATGACAGCGCAGGCATATCGCGGCGAAGACAGCTCCCGCGCCAGCACCTCATGTATACCCGGGCGCACGATGAGCTTCGTCTCGAAGTCCAATCCGGGTGAGAGGTTCAGATAGGCATGGGTGGGGCGGGCAAAGCAGTAGATGCAGCCATGCTCACACCCTCGATAGGGGTTGATGGAGCGATCGAAGCCGACGTCGGGGGACTTGTTGCGGGTGATAGCGCTTCGCGGACGTTCGATCCGCAATTCGGTGCGGAGCAGGCGCTCCTCCTCCGGGATGTCCCATCCATCATGGAACACCTCCTTCCGTTCCGCCTCGAACCTGCCACTGGCATTGCTGCCGGCCCCGCGTGCACGGAGCCGCAGATGAGGAGGGAGTGGAGAATCGTCGAGCTTCGCCATGCGTGCATTATCAGAACATTTAGCGAACATTGCAACCGGATTCAGGCGGTCTTTCGCCGGTTGAAGGGGGAATGCCGGCCTCTTTCCGCCGACCTGCTGTACTTGTGGGTTTGCCCTGAGAGGGTCGCTCCCGTAAGCAGGAGAAAGTCCCGAAAGGAGTTCCCATGGCGCGCATCCTCTTCGTTCTGACCTCGCGGCGCGAAACCGGCGGAAACCGGACACCGACGGGCTTCCATTGGGAGGAGTTTGTCACTCCCTATTGGGCATTCCGGGATGCGGGGCACGAGGTCGTCGTGGGTTCGGTGCTTGGCGGAGAAGCGACCGGTCTACCAGGGTCTGAGGTCGATGGCCCGCATGGACGTATCTCCCGCTCCGTCCGCCGCTTTCAGGAGCGTGGGCAGGAGATGGAACTGCTTCAAGGTACGCTGCCCGTCGTTGCTGCCAAGGCTGAGGATTTCGACGCTCTGTTCTTTCCGGGCGGTGTCGGTCCGCTGTGGGACTTGCACGAAACGCCGGAGGTCGGCGCGCTTGTTTCCGCCGTTCTTGCCAAAGGCGGTGTTGTCGCGACAGTCTCTACCGGAGCGGCGGCGCTTCTGACGGCACTGGACGCGGAAGGGGAGCCGATAGTCCGGCGGCGGCGGATCAGCACCGCACCGGATGCAGAGCTTTCCGCCGTGGGCCCCGCGCCATATTCCATCGAAGCGGCCTTGGTGGAGCGGGGTGCGAGGATCGGTCGCAACGAATATATGTTCCGGCCCCACGCGCTCCGTGACGGTGGCCTGGTTACCGGGCAGAATCCGGCCTCCGCGGCACCGGTCGCCCGCCTTGTGCTGAGCGCGCTGGCCGACATGCAAGGCGCGCAGCCGACACTGGAACTCGTGCCGCCCGCGCTTTTCCGGCGCCCGGGATAACGGTCAGGAGGCGCGGGCTGCCTCCGCATCCGCCACGTCGCGAATGCGCCGAACCATTGCGCGGAGACCATTTGACCGCTGTGATGACAGATGCTCGTCAAGGCCCAGCCGCTTCAGTTCACCCGGTGCATCCACCTTGCGCACCTCTGCCACCGTCAACCCGGAATAGAGCGCGTGGAGAATGGCGATCAGTCCCCTGACGATCATCGCATCGCTGTCGCCTTCAAAGGAAAACACGGCATCCGCGCCCTTGCCATCCATGACCGGGCGGATCCAGACCTGACTGGCGCAGCCATCCACCTTGGTCGCAGGTACGCGAAAGGCATCGTCGAGCGGCGGCATCGCCTTGCCGAGTTCGATCACATGGCGGTAGCGGTCCTCCCAATCGTCGAGGAAGTCGAACGTGTCGGCGATGTCTTCAAAAGCTGGCGTGGCCACGGCAGGTCTCCTTTGGCATTGGACCTAAGCGTCCAGTCGCCCCTCGTCCAGCCCCAGCCTTAGAAGTAGCTTTGCAGAGGGCGCGGCACTCGCTGCTCCGTCGCGCGGGGGCGACGCTCCATCCCGGTTCGCGGGCGTGCCGGGACACACGGGGTATCGCGAGCGGCCCTGGACCGGCGGCACTGGGGTCGAGCCGGAATTGGCTTTCCAACGGCCGCCCTTTCGGCTACCGAAGAAGCCAAGAACGAGGGACGTCCGATGAAGATACCGCTGCTCGCCGCCCTGACGCTGGTCATCGCGCTTGGTGGCTGCGCCTCGCGCTGGAATCCGATGAATTGGGCGGGGTCGAGATCGTCCCCGGACACGCTGGAGCCGGAGGAAGGCTATGCTGCGGCGACTGTGGACACCCGGCCGCTGGTCGCGCAGGTAACGGGGCTTACGATCGATCAGGCCCCGGGCGGCGTGATCGTCCGTGCAACCGGGCTACCGCCGACCCAGGGTTACTGGAACGTCGCGCTGCTTTCGCAGGGCACGGCCGAAAACGGCACGATGACCTACCGGTTCGTAGCCGTCCCGCCAGGCACACCCGTTCCCGCAGGCTCGACCGCCGCGCGTGAGGTAATGGCGGCGCGATTCATCAACGCTTATCAGCTTGAGGGCATCCGACATATCGTCGTCGTCGGAGCAACCAACCAGCGGAGTGTGAGCGCCCGCTGACCGGAACGCAGGAGGAGGGGCGCGACTTCGCGCCGCCGCCCGTCGCAGGCTGCTGAAAAAGCACTTCACAGTTCCCTTTGGGTGGAGAACTATCCCATCTTGTTGAGGAGCGCCCCGGAAACCGCGGGTTTTGGCGCGTGACCGGACAGATGTTCTGGCTTTCTACGCAAGCCCGGCGTGACCGGCTTTCAGCAGCCTGCGAGGTCAGTCCCAGCGCGCCAGAATGTCCGCCACCGCCAACGGCTCCGTCTGGCTCGTCTCGCGCACCACCCCGGGCGTGCGCGACAAGCGCGGGGCCGGTGCCGGCTGCACAACGCCATCCCACGTCCCGAAGGCGCCACGCGCCACGTTGTGCGGATGGCTGGCCGCTTCATCGATCGACAGGACGGGGGCGAAGCAGACATCCGTCCCCTCCATCTCCGCACACCATGCGTCACGGCTCCGCGTCGCAAAGACGGCGGCGAAGGTCTCCCTGAGGCTCGGCCAGTTCGCAGGATCGGAGCGGTCCGGCAGGTCAGCGGTATTCAGGCCGAGCCGCGCCAGCAGTTCGGCATAGAACTTCGGCTCCAGCGACCCGACCGAAACGAAACGGCCATCGGCACAGCGATAGCAGCCGTATTCGGGCGCGCCCCCGTCCAGAAGATTCGCGCCACGCCGGTCCTGCCAGCGGCCACCTGCGCGCATGCCGTAGATCATCGACATGAGATGCGCCGTGCCATCGGTGATCGCGGCGTCCACCACCTGCCCCCTGCCGGAGCGGGCAGCCTCCAGCAGCGCAGCAGCCATGCCGAAGGCGAGATAGAGCGCACCGCCCCCGAAATCCCCGATCAGGTTCAGGGGAACCGCAGGCATCTCCTCTGGCCCGATTGCATGCAGAGCGCCAGAGAGGGAGATGTAGTTGATGTCATGTCCCGCCGCGGGGGCGAGCGGTCCCGTCTGTCCCCAGCCCGTCATCCGCCCATAGACCAGTTTCGGGTTCTCCGGGAAATCGCTCGGGCCTAGGCCCAGCCGTTCCATGACACCGGGCCGCATGCCTTCTATCAACGCGTCGGCGCGGGAGACGAGGCCACGGGCTGTCGTTCTGTCCTCCGCATTCTTCAGGTCCAGCCGGATAAAGCCCCTGCCCCGGTTCAGGATGTCGTAGTCCAGGCCAAGCAGGCTTTCACTGCCGGGTCTCTCGATGCGGATGACCTCCGCGCCCATGTCGGCCATGAGCATGGCGGTGAAGGGTGTCGGTCCCAGCCCCGCGAACTCGACAACCCTGATCCCCGCGAGCGGGCCATTCCCTTCCGTCATCCTCTCCCCCCTTTTTTGACCCCGGCGTATCCAGCGTCAGCCGGAGGCGCGTTCCTCCAGCGCCAGCCATTCCTCCTCCGCCTGTGACAGCGCCTCCTGCCGCTCCGTCAGGGCGGAACTGGCCTTTGCGAATTTGGCAGGCTCCCGTGTGAACAGGTCGGGATCCGAAAGAAAATCGGTGAGCTTCGTGATCTCCGCCTCCAGCCGTGCGATGATGGCGGGCAGCGCCTCCAGCCGGTGCTTCTCGGTAAAGCTGAGACCGGTGCGATCCGGCGCGCTTTCCTGCCGGGGCGCGCCGTCTTTCTTCGGCTCCGCCCTGCGGGGCTGGCCCTTTGGCTCATCGGTGGCAGTTGGCGCGCCACCCGCCTTCTGGGCACGGTAGTCGCTCCAGCCGCCCGCATAGACGGTGGCGCGTCCATCCCCCTCCATCGCGACGGTCGTGGTCGCGACACGATCTATGAAGTCACGGTCGTGACTGACCAGCAGCACCGTGCCATCATATTCGCCAAGGAGGTCCTGCAACAGGTCCAACGTTTCAACATCAAGATCGTTGGTCGGCTCGTCGAGCACCAGCACATTCGACTCGCGCGCCATGATCCGCGCCAGCAGGAGCCGCGCGCGCTCCCCCCCGGATAGCGCGCTCACCGGCGCGCGCGCCTGCCGTTCGTCGAACAGGAAGTCTTTGAGATAGGCCACCACATGTTTCGGCCGCCCCCGGACCATCACCTGATCCGACTGGCCGGAAACGCGCATCTCCGGGTCGCCGGTAAGGCTTTCCCACAGCGTCTGCGCCGGGTTCAACTGCGCGCGCGCCTGATCGAAGATCGCGATCTCAAGGTTCGTGCCGAGCCGTACCGTGCCGGTATCGGGAGGGATCTGCCCCGTCAGCATGCCGATGAGTGTGGTCTTTCCCGCGCCGTTCGGCCCGACGAAGGCCACCCTGTCGCCCCTGAGGACGCGGAGCGAGAAATCGCGCAGGATCGTCCGCTCCCCAAAAGCCTTGGAGATATGGCTGGCCTCCACGACGAGACGCCCTGACTGATTTCCGGCCTCCAGCGCGAGGTCCGCCGTACCCTGACGGCGGATCATGGAGGACCGCTCCTCCCGCAGCGCGGCGAGCGCACGGACACGGCCCTGGTTGCGCTTGCGGCGGGCGGAGATGCCTTCCACCGCCCATTTCGCCTCCGACTTGATCTTGCGGTCGAGCTTGTGTCGGGCCGCGTCCTCCTCTGTCCAGATGCGATCGCGCCAGTCCTCGAACCCGTCGAAGCCCTGATCCAGCCTGCGGACCTGCCCCCGGTCGATCCACAGCATTCCGCGGGCCAAACGGCGCAGGAACGCCCGGTCGTGGGAAATCAGCACAAAGGCCGAGCGCGTGGTCGAAAGCGTCTCCTCCAGCCAGCCGATCGCGGAGATGTCGAGGTGGTTGGTCGGCTCATCAAGCAGCATCAGCTCCGGCTCTCCCGCCAGAAGCTTTGCCAGCGCCGCGCGCCGCTTCTCTCCACCCGACGCCGTGGCAACCGGCGCTTCGGCGCGGAAGCCCAGCCCTTCGGCGGCCATCGCGACACGGTATTCCTCACCCGGGGGCAGGCCATCCGCCGCGAAGTCGCCCAGCGTGGCAAAGCCCGACAGGTCAGGCTCCTGCTCCATGTAGCCAACATGCGTCCCGGGCGAGAGCACCTTTTCGCCCGCATCGGGCTCCACCAGCCCCGCCATGACCTTCATGAGCGTCGATTTGCCGGAGCCGTTGCGACCGACGAGCGCCAGCCGGTCACCGGGCTGCACCACAAGGTCGAGACCTGCGAAAACGGGGTTTCCACCCCAGGTGAGAGAGATGCCAGAAAGCTGGAGAAGGGGAGCGCGTGCCATGGCGTTGGCCTAGTGCCGCGCCGGTCGGAGGTCAACAGGCGCTTGTGCTTGATGGGCCTGCCTTGCGTTCCGCCGCCGGAGTGACATGACGGTCGCGTCAAGCGCGTGGTGGTGGCACCAGCCCTTTGCCGCAGTCCCGCTTCGGAGCGGGCAGACCGGTCGCTCGACGGTCCGTGGCCCCTGCGCCCGCCGGTGTTACTGCTTGGCGTGCGCCAGACTGGAACCCTGCATCGGCAGGGTTCCTTGGCAAGCTGCTCAAAAGGTCAGGTGTCTGACATCCAGGCTGTGGAAGTGGGTAAATCAGCCATGAACTGTTCGAAATGCGTGGCTCTCCGGCTGGATTTGGCCAGATTGCGACGGATTTCACTCCAACGCGGACCTTAAAGCCTTTTCCAGCCGCCTGTCAGGCTTCGCGGATGATCTTGGCGAAACCGTCGAAGATATTCGCGTTCGCGGCCAGAACGGTGCCCTTTTCGATCGGGTCGTCGTCCTTGCGGACGGCCTCTGCGAAGCCACCCGCCTCGCGCACCAGCAGCAGACCCGCCGCCATGTCCCAGGGGTTCAGTCCGCGTTCCCAATAGCCGTCGTAGCGCCCCGCCGCGACATAGGCGAGATCGAGGGCCGCCGCCCCCCAGCGCCGCACACCGGCGCAGACCGGCATGAGCCGTCCGAGATCCTTCAGCGTTGCCGGCAGCGTGCTGCGCCCGCCGAAGGGAACACCGGTCGCGAAGATGCACTCGATCATCGTGCGGCGGTCGGAGACGCGGAGACGCTGCTCGTTCATCCACGCGCCTGCGCCCTTCTCCGCCCAGTAAAGCTCGTCCTTCGCCGCGTCGAACACCACGGCGGAGACGATCTCCCCCTTGTGCTCAAGCGCGATGGAAACGGCCCAGTGCGGAAGCCCGTGCAGGAAGTTCGTGGTACCGTCAAGCGGATCGACGATCCACCGCCGGGTCGGATCCGCGCCCGCGATGGCGCCCGTCTCCTCGCCCAGCCAGCCGTAGGTCGGGCGTCCGGCGAGAAGATCTTCCTTGATGATCTGCTCGGCGGCGATATCGGCCTTGGAGACGAAATCCCCTGCCCCCTTGGAGGAGACCTGAAGGTTTTCGACCTCCCGGAAGTCTTTCACAAGGCTCCGGCCCGCGCGCCGCGCGGCCTTGATCATCAGGTTGAGATTGGCGCTGCCCCGCATGCTAGGCTCCTTTCGATCAGCCCGCGCATATAGCGGCTGCCGAAGGATAAGGAAAGCGCCTCCTTCTGCTGATGCCGCGTGGCCGACCGTCAGCGTGCTTTGCCTTACGCGTGAAAGCCGGCCTGCCCGTTTCTTAGCAAGCCGGACGTGATGCTTCCCGGAGTTGGATGGGGAGAGGAGCGCGGGCCGTCACCGCCCCTCGATGATCTGCGCGATTCGCGCGCTGTCTTGCCCGGGTGTGAGCCAGCGCCCACGTTCCAGTATCTCCAGCGTATATTCCCGGTAGGTCAGTCCGCAGGCTTCCGCCAGCTTCATCCGCCGCCGCACCACCTCGACCGGGGCTTTCCACGCAGCTTTCACCTCCGTCTGCCACCGCAACACCATGCCAAGGCCCTGCAAGGGAGGGCCGCCATTGTGGCCGATGCCGAAGGGCGGCCGCTCCTCCCGGACGGGCGGTGCGAAAGCGGCCTGCCAGGCCGCGCTGTGCCGGATCTTCGGCGCAGGCGTGAGGAAGGGAACTGTGTCTGCCATGCGGCACTGTTGCCGCCATCTGGTCCCGCCCGCAAGCGCGATCCGCGCGCGGCCCTTTCCTTTGAGCGGCGGCAGCGCTACCTTCCGGCCATGACGACGATCCTCGATAAGATCCGGGCCTACAAGCTCGAAGAAGTGGCCGCCCGCAAGGCCGCGCGGCCGCTTTCCGATGTGGAGGCCGACGCGCGCGCTGCCTCCGCGCCCCGCAACTTCGCCGAGCGGCTGATCGAGGCGTCGAACGGCGGCTACGGCTTGATCGCCGAGATCAAGAAGGCCAGCCCCTCAAAGGGACTCATCCGTGCCGATTTCGATCCGCCGGCTCTCGCCCGCGCCTATGCCGAGGGCGGGGCGACCTGCCTTTCGGTGCTGACGGACGGCCCGTCCTTCCAAGGGGAGGACAGCTATCTGACCGCATCGCGCGAAGCGGTGGATCTTCCGGCGCTCCGCAAGGATTTCCTGTTCGACCCCTATCAGGTGACGGAGGCGCGCGCCCTTGGCGCCGATGCGATCCTTATCATCATGGCTGCGGTGGACGACAGCCTTGCCGCGGAGCTGGAGGGCGCCGCGAAGGACTGGGGCATGGATGTGCTCATCGAAGTGCATGACGAGGCGGAGCTGGAGCGCGCGCAGCACCTCACCTCACCGCTCATCGGGATCAACAACCGAGACCTTCATACATTCGAGACCAGCCTCGACGTGACCCGTCGCCTCTCGCGCCTTGTCCCGCCGGAGCGCACGATCGTTGCGGAAAGCGGCATGTCCACGCCCGCCGATCTCGCCGATCTGGCGCAATATGGAGCGCGCTGCTTCCTCATCGGGGAAAGCCTCATGCGGCAGGAGGATGTCGCCTCCGCCACGCGCACTCTCCTGGCCAACCCCATGGTCGGAGCGATGGGGTGAGCGAGCCCTCCTGCGCCGGTTCTGCTGTCCCCAGCTCGCCCGAGAATGGCCTGCAGGGGACGGCTGACGGGGAAGCAGACCATTCGGTCGGCGAGCCTCCCGCCGCCGCCATGGCCGGTGCACCCGGCTCCCCGGATGGCGAGGGCATCAGCCAGCCCCTCACGCATTTCGATGCGGAAGGCCGCGCCCATATGGTGGACGTCACCGAAAAGGACGTGACCACCCGCACCGCGACGGCGGCGGGCAGCGTCAGGATGACGGAAGCCACGCTGTCCCGTATCCTCACCGGTGCCGCGGAAAAGGGAGACGTCATCGGCGTGGCACGTCTGGCGGGCATCATGGCTGCCAAGCGCACCGCTGATCTGATCCCTCTCTGCCACCCGCTGCCGCTCTCCCGGGTTGCTGTGGATCTCGTGCCCGATCACGCGCTCCCGGGCCTCAGGGTCGAGGCGACGGTACGGACCACCGGCCGGACAGGTGTGGAGATGGAGGCCCTGACCGCGGTCACCGTCGCCGCGCTGACCGTTTACGACATGCTCAAGGCGGTCGAGCGGGGTATGGTCATCTCCGATATTCGTCTGCTGATGAAGGATGGAGGGCGCTCCGGTCTTTACATCTCCGGTGATGCGCCGTGATCCCCCATGAGGAGGCGCAGGCCCGGGTTCTGGCCCTCGTCTCTCCGTTGACCGTGGAGACGGTGCCGCTCCGGGAGGCCGCCGGCCGGGTGCTTGCGGAACCTGTTCTGGCAGGGCGCGATCAACCCCCCTTCGATGCTTCCGTGATGGACGGCTATGCGATTACCGCCGCCGATCATCGTACCGGGGCGAAGCTCCGTGTGATCGGTGAAGCCGGTGCCGGACATGCCCATCCAGGTCGATTGTCACCGGGAGAGGCGCTCCGCATATTTACCGGCGCGCCGGTGCCAGAGGGCGCGGCTGCTGTCGTCCCGCAGGAAGACACGAGCCGCGACGACACGCTTGTCACGCTTGACCATGTCGATCCCGAAAGCAGTTACATCCGCCCGCGCGGGGGTGACTTCGCGGTCGGAGCGACACTGCCCGCACCACGCCGCCTTTCTCCCGCCGATCTGGCGCTGATCGCTGCGATGAATCTTCCCGATGTCCGCGTCCGTCGCCGCCCGGTCGTTGCCATCGTCGCCACCGGCGATGAGCTCGTCATGCCCGGCGAAACGCCGCGTCCCGACCAGATCGTCTCCGCCAACTCCTTCGCCCTCGCCGCGATGATCGAGGCGGAGGGTGGCATCGCCCGCATCCTTCCCCTCGCCCGCGATGAATTCGATGCCCTGAGAACGGTGCTGGACCTGACGGCGGGCGCCGACCTGATCGTCACGATCGGAGGTGCCTCGGTCGGAGATCATGACCTGATGTCGCAACGGGGTAAAGACCTCGGGCTGGAACTGGAGTTCCACCGTATTGCCCTGCGCCCTGGCAAACCACTGATGGCCGGGCGAAGGGGAAACGTGCCGCTTCTGGGGCTGCCGGGCAACCCGGCCTCCGCCATGGTCTGCGCGGTACTGTTTCTGCTCCCCATGCTGCGCGCGATGCAGGGCCACTCGGACCCCCTTCCACGCCCTCGCACCGCCCGCCTCTCCCGGGATGTCGCCGGGAACGGCAACCGCGCGCATTTCATGCGAGCCCGTCTGGAGGAGACCGGAGCGCTGCCCCTGCTGCATCCTGCAGAAAGTCAGGACAGCTCGCTCATCGCGGTGCTTTCGGATTCGAATGCACTCCTCTTCCGCCCCATCGGCGACCCACCGAGAAAAGCCGGGGAAACAGTGGCTTGGTTTCCTTTTTAAGTTTGACACAAAGCACGAACACCGTTAGAACTTAAGCGGAACATACTGGCGGGAGAATTTCCGTGCTGACGCGCAAGCAATTGGAACTTCTGGATTTTATAAATAAAAGAATGCAGCGTGACGGCATTCCTCCCTCTTTTGATGAAATGAAGGAGGCGCTGGATCTTCGCTCCAAATCCGGCATCCATCGCCTTATAACTGCGCTGGAGGAGCGCGGGTTCATTCGCCGCCTCGCCCATCGCGCGCGGGCCATTGAGATTCTAAAACTGCCGGAAGCAATGGAGAAAGCAAGCTTCGCGCCCCGCGTCATTGACGGGGATCGCCCCTCCCAACCAAAGGGTGCACGCCCTGTTACGCCGATCCACGCGACGGAGTTACCGGTAATGGGACGGATTGCCGCCGGTACGCCGATCGAAGCCATCAGTGAGATATCACATCATGTCGCGGTCCCCGGACAGATGCTTTCCGGTCGCGGAAATCACTATGCCTTGGAAGTACGCGGTGATTCCATGATTGAGGCCGGGATCAATGACGGTGATATCGTGGTAATTCGCGAACAGCTCACGGCAGATAATGGTGACATCATCGTGGCTCTGGTCGAGGGTCAGGAGGCAACGCTCAAACGCTTCCGGCGGCGCGGGTCGATGATAGCGCTTGAAGCGGCCAATCCGACTTATGAGACCCGCCTTCTCCGGGATGATCAGGTAAAGGTGCAGGGTCGGCTTGTCGGGCTGATTCGAAGCTATTGACAGGCTAGATCATCGGGGGCTTTTTTAACCGCTTTCCGATGCAGATTTTGCAGATTTTCATCGGCTTTCCTAGATGTGACAGCTTTCAGCGGGTGTCTCAATGGAGCATCAGCGGACCTTGGTGATTGAGGCGGACCCTACGTTAACCGGGGTTAGACTTGCGGAGCTTCGTCGCCGCCGCTCGTAGGTATGCTGCGGAACTTAATGAGTGTGATCGGGTCTTGCACTGATCGGGCTACGGGGATTCGCGATGGTAGTCTGGCGCTAAACCCCCATCTGTTCGTGAGCTTCAGCATGAGGGTTGGATCCACTTGTGTTCCTACTCCGTCTGGGAAACAGCCTGAAAGGCATCGATGAGGTTACTTGGCTGGACGAAGTCCAAATGTGACGGCATCAGCCTGGCTTTTAGGAAACGAATTCGGAGATTTGCTTAACACGGATCGTCTTGGACAGCCGATCTGGTGGACCGAGGACCACTTGCCGAACTCCTCCGGCAGGTCGCGCCAAGGCGCGCTGGTTCTTGCGATCCAGAGAATGCCATCCAGAACTCGGCGATGATCCGCAGGTCTACGCCCGTTCGGGTGCCGGACGGCACGAATAAAGCCTTCGAAGAAGGCCCACTCATCGTCAGATACCAGATTGCGAGCCAACATCATCTTCCACCTAGAGAGGACCTTGAATTACAGGACGCGGGCCAGCGGAATCTTTTTGTCAACACAACTTATGGTAGATATCTTTCGACGAACTTCGCCCCCTCCAGTCCAGATGCAAAAGATGGCTCCCCTGCCCGGCTGATCTTGGGCCTGCGACGGATCGCGATCGTTTTCACGCCTGCTCCTGCTTGCAAAGGATCGCGATGGCCCGCTGTTGGGTGAACTTCGATACGTTCATGTCCGGTCCTCATTCTAGACCGGACTACAACATCAGATGGACAAGTTATTAGCAGTTATAGCAGATGAGATAAGTCCATCGCAGTTATCTTGGAAAGGATGAACGATGAAAAATATGGTTTTGATCATGGTATTACTTGCCGGATGTGGACAGGCTTCATCCAATCATCGGGAATCCAACACGCCCGAGCAGCGCGCCCAGGAATTCGCAGGCATGTCCTTGACCAGCCTCTGCAACCTCTATGGCAATCCGCGCACTCAGCCAGAGACGAAAGCAAGTGTGCTAACAGAAGTCCAACGACGCGGCTTCAATGGTTGTCCATCGGCCCGCTGAGTGGAAAAAGGCCGCTTAAAAGCGGCCCTTTTCCTCAATCCTCGACCATGTCGCCATCGTTCTCCGCAATGGCGAAATCGAGACCATGGGCAGCACGGATACGATCCTCGATGGTAGAGGCAACCTCGGGATGGTCTTTCAGGAACTGCTTGGCGTTCTCACGTCCCTGACCGATGCGCTCATCGCCGTAGGAGAACCACGAGCCCGACTTATCCACTACCCCGGCCTTAACGCCGAGGTCGAGGAGTTCGCCGGTCTTCGAGATACCCTCGCCGTACATGATGTCGAATTCGACTTGCTTGAAGGGCGGCGCGACCTTGTTCTTGACCACCTTCACCCGCGTGGTGTTGCCAACCACCTCATCCCGATCCTTGATGGAGCCAGTCCGACGGATGTCGAGGCGAACGGAGGCATAGAATTTCAGTGCCTGCCCGCCAGAAGTGGTTTCAGGAGAACCGAACATCACACCGATCTTCATGCGGATCTGGTTGATGAAGATCACCATGCAGTTCGACCGGCCGATCGAAGCGGTGAGCTTCCGCATCGCCTGACTCATCAGACGCGCTTGAGCGCCGACCTGGCTGTCACCCATGTCCCCCTCGATCTCCGCCTTGGGAGTGAGGGCGGCCACCGAGTCGACCACCACCAGATTGACCGCGCCCGAGCGAACCAGAGTATCAACGATTTCCAGCGCCTGCTCACCCGTATCCGGCTGCGAGATCAGCAGTTCATCCAGATTGACGCCCAGCTTGCGTGCATAGGAGGGATCGAGCGCGTGTTCCGCGTCGACAAAGGCGCAAACGCCACCCTTCTTCTGTTCCTCCGCCACCACGTGTAGCGTGAGCGTCGTTTTACCCGAGCTTTCCGGGCCGTAGATCTCCACGATCCGCCCTCTCGGCAGACCGCCGATGCCAAGGGCGATGTCGAGGCCGAGCGACCCCGTTGAAGTGGCTTCGATCTCCGCGACGGGGCTGTCCACCCCGAGCTTCATGATAGAGCCCTTGCCGAATTGCCGCTCGATCTGGGCGAGCGCCGAGTCGAGGGCCTTTTGCTTGTCGCTCACGCGCTTGTCCGTCATGTCGAGGAGGTTCGCCATTGCCATGTGATGCGCCCTTCTTGTCACAGCCTGCCGCGACCGGCAACCTTCGCCGGAAGTTCTTTTATTGTTCTCATTATCTATGCGATCAAAACGAGAACAAATCAATCGAATTCTTCAAGAATCGACGATCTCACGGCAAGGTTAACAGAAGGTTTATGACCGACGCGCTTCAACGAAGGCTTTGGCGATGAGGGCGAGCAGAGCGATCAACGTCAGAACAGTGGCGGCAGCAAAGGCGCCGACGGCGTTGTAGTCGTTGTAGAGCAGTTCGATCTGTAGGGGCAGCGTGTTCGTCTGGCCGCGGATATTGCCCGAAACAACAGAAACCGCGCCGAACTCTCCTACCGCCCGCGCCGTGCAGAGCACGGCACCGTAGAGCAGCGCCCAGCGGATGTTCGGCAGTGTTATCCGCCGGAACACCTGCCAACCGGATGCGCCGAGTGTGACGGCTGCCTGCTCCTGCTCGCTTCCCTGCGCCTGCATGAGCGGCAGCACCTCCCGCGCGACGAAGGGAGCGGTAACGAACAGGGTAACCATGACGATGCCGGGCAAGGCAAAGAGGATCTGGATGTCATGTGCGGCTAGCCAGGGCCCCAGCAGCCCCTGCCGCCCGTAGAGAAGCAGGTAGCAGATACCGGCGATGATCGGCGAAATGGAGAACGGGATCTCCACCAGCGCCATGACGAACTTCCGCCCCGGGAAACGGAAACGCGCCACCAGCCACGCAGCAGCAAGCCCGAATCCCACGTTCAGCGGCACTACGATGAGCGCGGTGAGCGTCGTGAGCCAGATGGCGTGCAGCGTGTTGGGATGCAGGATGTTCGCCTGCCAGACCGCCCATCCCTGCCCGAAGGCGCGCCAGAAGATATAGACGAGCGGCACGACGACCAGCACCAGCGTCATCGCCACGGCCAGCCCGATCAGCAGCCGGGGAACCAGCACGCTCCGGCGAGGCGCAAGCGCGCCAGTGGCGGTGGCTGCGGTCATGCGGCCTCCTTGTGGCGCATCGCCCAGGATTGCAGCAGGTTGGACAGCACGAGCAGGACGAAGGCAAAGAGCAGCAGCGTCAGCGCGATGGCGGCGGCGCCGGAATAGTCGTATTCCTCCAGCCGGATGACGGCGAGCAACGAGGCGATCTCCGTCTCGAACGGCAGGTTGCCCGCGATGAACACCACAGCGCCGAACTCCCCGAGCGAGCGCGCGAAGGAGAGCGTCACCCCAGCCAGAAAGGCGGGCAGAATCGCGGGAAAGATCACCCGGCGGAAGATCGTGAAGGGCCGCGCGCCCAGCGTCGTCGCGGCCTCCTCCAGTGCGTGATCCAGATCCTCCAGCACAGGTTGAACCGTGCGGACCACGAAGGGGATGGAGGTGAAGGCCATCGCGATTGCCACGCCCCAGATCGTATAGACAACGGGAAAGCCCGCTGCCTCCAGCCACATGCCGAACCAGCCGTTCCCGGCGAAAAGTGCCGTCAGCGTGATGCCCGCGACCGCCGTCGGAAGAGCGAAGGGCACATCCATGAGCGCGTCGAGCAACCGCTTGCCGGGAAAGTCGTAGCGCGTCAGAACCCATGCCATCAGCAGGCCATAGACCGCGTTGACCACCGTCGCCATCGCCGCCGCCGTCAGCGTGAGTTGAAATGCGGCAAGCGTGCGCGGTCCGGTGACGATCTGCCAGTAGCGGGCCAAGCCGATATCCGCCCCCTTCATCACCAGTGCCGCGACAGGCACCAGCACGATCACCGTGAGATAGATCATCGTCACGCCGATGGAGAGGCCGAAGCCGGGAAGTACCCGTTTCGGCCGCACCGGCGCGGTGGAGGGGACGGAGAGGCTCATTGGTTGACGAACACGCTGTCGAGAATGCCGCCCTCGGCGAAATGCTCGGCCTGCGCCTTTTCCCAGCCGCCGAAAACGTCGTCCACCGTTACCAGCTTTACCTCCGGGAAGTTCTCGGCGAACTCTTCCGCGGCGGCTTCGTCATGCACGCGGTAGAAATGCTCGGCGAGGATTTTCTGCCCCTCCGGCGAATAGAGGAAGTCCAGGTAGTCCGCCGCCAGCTTCTCCGTACCGTTCTTCTTGGCGACCTCATCCACCACGCTCACCGGAAAATCCGCCATGACAGAGAGGGAGGGCGTCACGCGCTCGAACCCCTTGTCGCCGTATTCCCGCGCGATGCCGCCGGTTTCTGCTTCGAAGGTGATGAGAACGTCTCCGATCTCGCGCTCGGCGAAAGTCGTCGTGGCGGCGCGGCCGCCCGTGTCGAACACCGGGACGTTCGAGAAGAGCTTCTTCACGAAAGCCTGGGCCTTCGCCTGATCACCGCCGTTCTGATCCAGCGCAAAGGCATAGGCACCGAGATAGGTATAGCGCGCGTTGCCGGAGGTCTTGGGGTTCGGGAAAACCACCTTGACGTCGTCGCGGACAAGGTCCGACCAGTCACGGATGTTCTTCGGGTTCCCCTGTCTCACGAGGAAGGCCGGCAGCGAGTAATAGGGCGAGGCATTGTTCGGAAGCCGCTCGCGCCAGTCCTTCGAGATCAGGCCGCCTTCGGCCAGCACGTCGATATCGGTGACCTGGTTGAAAGTGACCACGTCCGCGGGCAGCCCCTCAAGGATAGCGCGCGCCTGACGGGAGGATCCGCCATGCGACTGGTCGATCGTCACGTCGCGACCGGTTTCGGCTTTCCACTTCTCGGCGAAGGCCGGATTGATGGCGGCGAAAAGTTCACGTGCGATGTCGTAGGATACGTTGAGCAGCTTGTCCTGTGCCAGAACGGGCGCGGCGAAGCCCAGCCCTGCGGCAAGGACGGCTCCGAAAAGGGCGTGTTTCACGAACGGTTCTCCTTGAGTATGGCGGTAGGGGCGACGAGCGGCGCGGCCTGCGGAGCGCGCTTTCCGTCGGCGAAGACACGGCCCGCTTCGGGGCGCATCCTGATCGGGGTACCGGTGCGGATATCCGCGACCCCGCTCGACCGGCGCGGAGCCTCGATATCGAAGGACAGCCCGCCCGGACCGGTCACGGACAGCCGGAGCGTGGCGCCGGTGCTGATGATGGCCGAGACCGTGAACGGGGATGTCTGATCCACCGCCGGGATGATCTCACCGGGGCGCAGGAACAGCCGCGCAGCCCCGTCTGGATAGGCCACCCGCGGCAGATGCGATGCATCCACGCCCGCAGCCTCCACCCGCCCAGCCCTGAGCGTGACCGGCAGTTCGACCGTCGCGCCGAGGAAGCGGGCCACGAAGGGCGTCGCGGGATGGTCGTAGATTTCGTCGGGCGTGCCGATCTGCTCAATCCGCCCCTCCCCCATCACCACGACCCGGTCTGCCAGTTCAAAGGCTTCCTCCTGATCGTGGGTGACAAAGACAGTGGTCGTGCCGCGCGCCTCATGCACCTCGCGCAGCCAGCGGCGCAGATCGCGGCGCACGGCGGCATCCAGCGCGCCGAAGGGTTCGTCAAGCAACAGAACCTCCGGGCCGATGGCCATTGCGCGCCCGAGCGCCACACGCTGCCGCTGCCCGCCGGAAAGAGCGGCCGGATAACGGTCGGCAAGATGTGCGATCTGCAGGAAGTTCAGCAGATCCGTCACCGTCGCCGCGATCTCCGCCTTTGCCGGGCGACGGGAGCGGGGGCGGACGGTCAGGCCAAACGCGATGTTGTCGCGCACGGTCATGTGCGGGAAAAGCGCGTAGTGCTGGAATACGAACCCGGTGTTTCGGGTCCGCGCGTCCAGCGCCAGCCAATCCGTCCCGTCATGGGAAATCGCCCCGGCATCCGGCCAGTCCAGCCCCGCGATGATTCTGAGCAAGGTCGTCTTGCCGGAGCCGGATGGACCCAGCAGCGCGACCAGCTCACCCGAGCCGATTTCCAGCCCAATTCCCCGAAGCACTTCCGTGGTCCCGAAGCGTTTGGTGAGCCTTTCGATGATCAGAGCCATTACCATTGTCCTCGGGTTCCGGGTCAACGGAAGCTAGAGGCGGCGAAAACCGTGAACAAGGAAACAGGATGGGCGATTTTTGTGTTATTGTAAGCATAGTATCTTATTTACTGGCTTACATATAGAATATTTATCTATTCGCCTCACCCATCATAGACAGATCACAGGAAGAAAATCCGATGCCGGGCTGTCCGTCGGAATATCCGACGCCCTGCAGCCTCGACCGCAGAACGCTCGCCTGGATTCGGCAAGGGGGGAGAAACACTCGCCATCATCGGCAAGTACGCAACCTCAGGTGTAGCACCCCCGCCTCTTACCCAAAAAACGATCTGCTTTCCCTTGGGTTACCGTTGACCGCTTGCATGCGTTATCTAGCCTCATCACAAGGGCGTGCCGCGCGCTGCGCCCAAAAGGGGGGAAAATGAAACGACTGCTGCTCTCGACAGCCCTTTTCGGGTTGTCCGCCACTCTCGCACAAGCTGCTGCCATCGAGCGCACCTTCACCTCATCCTCGATCCTGTTCGAAGAGGGTCGCTATGTGGAGTTGAGCCTCGGTACGGTTAATCTCGACTCGAGCGGGCGGTTGAACGGCCTGCCGGTGTCGACCGGCGGCGGCGTGATGGGGAATTTCAACACATACATCCTCGGGCTGAAATATCCCGTCACGCCGGATCTGGACGTGGCGCTCGTGCTGGATCAGCCGGTAGGCGCCGATGTAAGCTATCCATCCGACACGCACTATCCCCTCGCGGGGACCCGGGCCAAGGTGCGCTCCAACGGCGCGACCCTCATGGCGCGCTACAAGTTCAATGAGAATTTCAGCATCTATGGCGGCCTGCGCGTGCTGCGAACGTCCGGGCACGTGAATCTGAACACGCCGCAATTCACTTATGGAATGCAGACGGATTCGGAGACCGACCTGGGCTGGCTGGCCGGGGTGGCCTACGAGATCCCGGAATACGCGGTTCGCGTCGCGTTGACCTATAGCTCCCCCATCGATCATGATTTCGGGGCGCGGGATACGTTCGTGGGCGACACGCGCTTCACCACCACCATCCCGAAGTCGGTTCAGCTCGAGTTTCAGACCGGAATCGCGCCCGATTGGCTGGCCTTCGGCTCCATCCGCTGGGTGGAATGGTCCAAATTCGATATCAATCCGCCGGCCTACAACATGCTGACTGGCGGGCCGATGGTGGGTTATGAGGACGATACCACCACCGTCGTGGTGGGCATTGGCCACAAATTCAACGAAACCTGGTCCGGGGCCGTTCTGTTCGGTTATGAAACCGCGATGGACGGCTATTCCTCCAACCTCGGGCCGCCGAACGGGCGTCGCAGCATCGGTCTGGCCGGAACCTATACCCATGGCCCGATGAAGGTGACGGCTGGCCTCTCCTATCTCGACATGCGGGACAGCGAGACGAACATCGGTGGAGCCTATACCGCAACCTTCAACCAGAAAGGTTTGCTGGCCGCCATGAAAGTGGGCTACGCCTTCTGATCGCCAATTGCCCCGTTCCCGCGCGAACGGGGCTACCCATGCCGGATCGAAGCGGTTATCCCTCCGGCAAAACCGGAGGGATCATGATCTACGCCACTGCCCCCGACTGGCTCGACGCGCCTGCGAAACGGGTGCTGCTGTTTGGCATGTCGGGGCTTGGCAAGACCCATGTTTCCAACATCCTGCGCGACAGCGGGCGCTGGTTCCACTACTCCGTCGATTATCGCATCGGCACGCGCTACATGGGCGAATTCATCGTCGATAACTTCAAGCGCGAAGCGATGCGGAACCCGTTCCTGCGCGACCTTCTGATGAGCGACTCGATCTTCATCGGCTCCAACATCACCTTCGACAATCTCGCACCGCTTTCCACCTATCTCGGCAAACCCGGCAACCCGGAAAAGGGCGGCCTGCCCTTTGCCGAATACATGAAGCGGCAGGAGCAGCACCGGGAGGCAGAGATCGCCTCGCTGCTCGATACCGGGCGTTTCATCGACCGGTCAGAGGATATCTACGGCTATCCGCACTTCGTCTGCGACTCCGGCGGCTCCATCTGCGAGGTCGTCGATCCCGACGACCCGGAGGACACGGTGCTGACGGCACTTGCCTCCCGTGCCCTGCTCATCTGGATCAGGGGGTCGGAGGCGCATACCGCCGAACTCGTCCGGCGTTTCGACCGCGCGCCAAAGCCGATGTATTATCAGCCGTCCTTCCTGCATGATGCCTGGGCGACCTATCTGACTGATACCGGTCTTGGAGAGACGGACGTCGATCCCGACGCTTTCGTCCGCTGGACCTATGCCCGGGCCCTCGCCCACCGCCAGCCGCGCTATGCTGCCATGGCCCGGAACTGGGGTATCAGCCTTGATGCGGAGGATGTGGCGCGGGTGAGATCGTCCGATGACTTTGCGGCCCTTGTCGCGAGAGAGCTTGAGGACAAACGCGCGAGAGCATAACTCGCCGCTCTGGAAGGAGCCGCATCATGCCGATCAAACTGCCCGAGAACCTGCCCGCCTACGATGTCCTGTCGCGAGAGGGCGTCATGGTGATGTCGGACGATCGAGCTGCCCGGCAGGACATCCGCCCCTTGCGTATCGGGCTGCTGAACCTGATGCCGAAGAAGATCCAGACGGAGAACCAGTTCGCCCGCCTGATCGGCGCCACCCCGCTGCAGATCGACCTGCAACTCATCCGCATGTCGGAACATCAGACGAAAAATACCGCCGCCGAGCACATGGAGGAATTCTACCGCCCGTTCCAGGACGTGAAGGCCTCGGGCGAGAAGTTTGACGGCCTGCTCGTCACCGGCGCGCCCATCGAGCATCTGGCCTTCGAAGACGTAACCTACTGGGATGAACTGCGCGAGGTTTTCGACTGGACGCAGGGCAATGTCCACTCCACCTTTGGCGTATGCTGGGGCGGAATGGCGATGATCAACCACTTTCACGGCGTTCAGAAACACATCCTGCCGTCGAAGTCCTTCGGATGTTTCCGTCATACAAACATGTCGCCCTCATCTCCCTATCTCCGCGGATTCTCCGACGACTTCGTCATTCCGGTCAGCCGCTGGACAGAGATGCGGCAGGCGGAGATCGATGCACATGACGGGCTGGTCACGCTGCTCGGTTCCAACGAGGTCGGTCCCTGTCTGGTAGAGGATCCGGCTCACCGCGCGCTCTATATCTTCAATCACTTCGAGTATGATACTCATACTCTGAAGGAAGAATACGACCGGGATGTGGTTCAGGGAAAAACGATCAACGTGCCGCTCAACTATTACCCCGATGACGATCCCGCCCGCCCGCCGGTGAACCGCTGGCGGAGCCACGCCCATCTGCTCTACGGCAACTGGATCAACGAAATCTACCAGTCCACGCCCTATGACATGAGCGAGATTGGCGAGCGGTAGCCTCCTCATCGCCCTCGTGGCAGGCGGGAGCTTCACGCTCCTCACCCGCCATCGGGCGAAGCGGAACACCCTTCGGGCGGAGGCGGAGTATCCTGCCGTCGGCGCCCCGCTCATCCTGGACGGCATACGGGTGGAGGCGGTCACCCGCGGGCATGGCCCGGACCTGGTGCTCATTCACGGGGCGAGCGGCAATCACCGCGATTTTTCCGCGTTGTTGCCACGCCTTGTCGACGCTTTCCGCGTCACACTCTTTGACCGCCCCTCGCTCGGCTGGACAGACGAGATCGACCGGGAAACAGATCCCGCGGCGCAGGCAGAGTTCCTGAGCGCGGCGGCGGACAAGCTGGGGATTCGCAATCCGATCCTGGTCGGTCATTCCTATGGGGGCGCGGTGGCGCTTGCTTGGGCGATGCAGCGTCCAGGAAGGGTCAGGGCCGTGGTTGCGATCAGCGCAGCGACTCACCCTTATCCCCGGCCCGTCGCGCTGACCACGCGGCTGCTGGCCACAGCCTTTGCCGGCCGGCTTTCCGCACCCTTCTTCACCGCATGGTCCACGCCACGCATGATGCGCGCCGCCTTTGGCCCCGCGTTCGCCCCCCAGGTTGCGCCCGGCGATTATGCGCAGACGGCGGGGCTGGCGCTCACACTTCGCCCCGCGAGCTTCACTGCAAATGCCCGGCAGGTGGCGGCCCTCAGCCGGGCGCTCCGCCGGTTGCGGCAGGGGTATCCCGGACTGACCCTGCCGGTGGAGGTGCTTCATGGCGATGCGGATGCCATCGTACCCGTTCGCCGCAACGGCGAGGCGCTCGCGATCGATGTGCCCTCAGCGGTGCTGAGCGTGATTCCAAATGGCGGGCACATGCTCCATCACACACACCCCGATGCGGTGATCGCCGCAATACAGAGGGCGCGACTTCGCTCTGGGGATGTTCCACGCCCATTGCCGTCGGAACGATGATCTGGATAGTGGACATGTTCGGGCCAGCGACATAGCGGGGGAACGCCATGACTGACAAAAGCAAGCTGCCATTCGATGGCGCTATTTCAGCGTTCTATGAAAAGGACGCGCCGAAGGAGATCAGAGAGGCGATCAGAAAGGCAGGCAAGAAAGATGTTCTTGCCAATGATTATCCTTATCGCACCGAGTTGTCCAAAGACGACTACAATGCGCAAATGGAGCCGCTTCAGATAGAACTGGCAAAACTTGTGTCTCACGTGCGCCGCAAGGGATCGCGGCTCTTGATCCTGTTTGAAGGGCGCGATGCCTCCGGCAAGGGTGGGACCATCGCCTCGGTGACGGAGAACATGAACCCCCGCGTCGCGCATACGGTCGCGCTTTCCAAGCCCTCCGACCGGGAGCAGACGCAATGGTATTTCCAGCGCTACGTGGAGCACCTACCCGCCGCGGGCGAAATCGTCCTCTTTGACCGGAGCTGGTACAACCGGGGCGTGGTAGAGAAGGTCTTCGGCTTCTGCACCGACGCGGAACGCGCCCGTTTCTTCCGCCAGCTTCCCGCTTTCGAGCAGATGATCGTCAGTGAGGGCATAACCTTCATAAAGGTCTGGCTGAGCGTTGGACGGGCCGAGCAGCTCCGCCGGTTTCTCCAGCGGGAACAGGATCCGCTGAAGCAGTGGAAGCTTTCCGACATCGACGTCGAGGGGCTGAAACGCTGGGATGATTACAGCGCCGCCATCCGTGAGACGCTGATCTCCAGCCATACCGATTTCGCGCCTTGGACCATCGTGCGCTCGGACGACAAGCGGCGGGAGCGGATCGCGGTGGTTCAGTCCATCCTGCTCAGCCTCGACTACGACGAACGCGACAAGAAGGTCATCGGCCAGCCCGATCCGAAGATCTGCGGCGGGCTCGACATGTGGGATGCTTAAACGCGGCTATCATCACGGCAACCTCCGTCAGGCGCTGGTCGATGCGACGCTGAAGCTGATAGAGGAGAAGGGACCGCAGGGCTTCACCCTGTCGGAAGCCGCGAAGGCTGCCGGTGTGACGCCTGCGGCCGTCTATCGGCATTTTGCGGGGCGCGACGACCTGATCGCCGAATGCGCGCGGCAGGGGTACGAAATCTTCGCCGACCTGATGGAATTCGCCTTTGACAGCGGGCCGACGGCTCTTGCGGCCTTCGAGGCGACGGGGCGCGCCTACATCGCCTTTGCCCGCAAGTTTCCCGGCCATTACATCGCCATGTTCGAAAGCGGGATTTCCCCCAACATCTCGCCCGGCCTTGCCGATGCGGCGGCGCGCGCGCGGGGCGTGCTGGAGCGGGCGGCGGTGCGGCTCTCGGAAAACATCCCCCCCGAAAAACGCCCACCCGCCTCCATGTTCAGCGCGCATATCTGGGCGATGAGCCACGGCGTGGTAGAGCTTTACGGTCGGGGTGCACCGGGTGCCCGATCCCCCTTCCCGCCTGAAGAGCTTTTGGAGGCAGGGATCGGCATCTATCTTCGCGGACTCGGCCTGCTGCCGCCCGATAACTGAGATGAGAGTATGAACGACTGCTACAGCCTACTCGACAGCCTGCCCACCGCCGAAGACTTCTGTCGTCTGCGCGAGGTTTCCGGTCTCTCACCGAAGTCGCTTGCCGCCGCGCGGATCGGCCTGCCGAATTCCGTCCTTGGGGTCTGCGTGACAACGGGCGGGCGCACCGTCGGCATGGGCCGGGTGATCGGTGACGGGGCAACCGTATTCCAGATCGTCGATATAGCGGTGGAGCCGGGTCATCAGGGCCAGGGGCTCGGCAAGGCCATCATGGCGCGGATCATGACGCGCCTGAAAGAACTGGCCCCCGGCGCCTATGTCAGCCTCATCGCCGATGGCGAGGCGCGTCACCTCTATGCGCAATACGGCTTTGCGCCTGTGGCGCCCGCGTCCATCGGCATGGCGACCTTGTTACCCTGATCTCAGACGAAGAGCACGGCGGATCGTGGATCCCACGCGACCCGCGTCCGCACGCCGCGATCCAGCACGGGACGGGAAATCAGGTTCTTCATCGACAGGCGAACCGGCTCCTCCAACCCGTCCAGACGCACGTCGTAATAGGTCATGTCGCCGTAGTAGACGACCTCGTCCACCACGCCTTCGGAAACCTGCTGGGCCGGATTGATCGCCTCATCGCCATAGATCAGCGACATGGATTCCGGCCGGATGCCGATGCTGGCCGCACCGACCCGCACGCCGCCCGGCGCCTGTGCATCCTCCAGCGTGAACCGGCCAAGCCCCGGTGACTGTACCTCCGCCCGGCCCGCGCTATCGGACAGCACCTCCGCGGGCAGGAAGTTCATCATGCCGATGAAATCCGCCACGGCGCGGGTCTTCGGTCGCCGGTAGAGCACTTCGGGGTCGTCCATCTGCGCGATCTGCCCCTCGAACATCACGGCGATGCGGTCGGACATGACCAGCGCCTCCTCCTGATCGTGGGTGACGAGGATGAAAGTGATCCCCACTTGCCGCTGGAGCTTGATGAGTTCAACTTGCATCTGCTCCCGCATTTTCTTGTCGAGAGCGGAGAGCGGCTCGTCCAGGAGCAGAACCTTGGGCTTCAGGATCAGCGCGCGCGCCAGAGCCACCCGTTGCCGCTGCCCGCCCGAGAGCGCATGCGCCGCCCGTTTGCCGTAGCCGGAAAGCCCCACCATCTCCAACGCCTCGCCCACGCGACGAGACTTCTCCTCCTTTGTGCCAGGGTCGCGACGAAGGCCGAAGCCCACGTTCTCCTCCACTGAAAGATGGGGAAAAATCGCGTAGGACTGGAAGACCATGTTGGTGGGGCGCCGGTTGGCGGAGACGCCGGCCATGTCCTTGCCGTCGATCAGGACGGTGCCGGAGGACAAGTCCTCGAACCCCGCAATGGTGCGGAGCAGGGTCGTCTTGCCGCAACCGGAAGGGCCGAGCAGCGAGAAGAACTCCCCCTGCCGGATATCGGCAGTGATGCCACGGAGGGCGTGGTAATCACCGTAGTATTTCTGGACGTCCCGCAGCTCGATGATCGGGCGGCCCGAAGGCTGGACACGCTGGCCCGGACGGGGGGGACGGGAGGTGGGAGCGGGCGAGAGCGTCACAGGAAGCCTCCGGTATCGACCCCGCCACGCCGGCGGACACCGCGCCGGCGGAACATCTCGGCGAGGGTCAGGAGAACGACGGACAGGATGACGAGAATTGTCCCCAGCGCCATGACCACCGGCACCTTCGCCGGAAAGCGGAACTGGGAGAAGATATAGACCGGCAGCGTCGGCTGCGATCCGGTGAGGAAGTAAGCGATGATGAATTCGTCAAGCGAGATGGTGAATGCGATCAGCAGCGACGACACGATCCCCGGCGCCACCAGCGGAAGCGTGACGAGGCGGAAGGTGGACATCCGCGTCTCGCCCAGATCAATGGAGGCCTCCTCCAGCGAACGGTCGAGCGAGGAGAAGGCCGAAGACAGGATCGCCACAGCATAGGGTGTGCAGATCAGCACATGTCCGAAGATCACCGTCCAGAAGGCCAGCGGGATGCCCATGGCCAGCAGGACGACCAGAAGCGATACCGCCACGATCACCTCGGGCAGCACCAGCGGCAGCATGATCAGCCCGCTCATCGCTGTTTTGCCCGGGAAATCGTAGCGTGTGATCGCCCGAGCCGCGAAGATGCCGAGCATGGTGGAGAACACCGCCGAGGAAATCGCGATGATGAGGCTGTTCTTGACGGCCTGATGCAGCGCGGGAATGGTCCACAGCTCATCAAACCATTTCGTCGTGAAGCCGTTCAGCGGGAAGGCGATGATCGTGCCGTCGTTGAAGGCGAACAGCGGCAGCAGGATGATCGGCGCGTACAGGAACAGCAGGTAGAGATAGGCGTAGATACGCAGGCCGCCCGCTTTCATTTCGTCCCCTTCAGGAAGCGGCGGTTGAGGAACAGGAACACCAGCGACACCGCCGCGACGATCAGCATGGCGGAGACGGCCAGCGCCGATCCCAGCGGATAGTTGTCGAGCCGCATGTATTGAAGCTGGATGACGTTGGCGATCATCTGCCCCTGCGGGCCGCCGACGAGGTTCGGCGTCACGTAATCCCCGATGGTGGGAATGAACACGATCATCACCGCAGCGATCACTCCCGTCATGGAAAGTGGCAGCGTCACCCGGAGGAAGGACATCACCTTACCCTCCCCCAGATCCTGCGATGCCTCCAGCAGCGAACGGTCGATTTTCTCGAGCGCCACGAAGATCGGCAGGATCGCGAAGGGCGCATAGGCATGGGCCAGCGTAATGACGACCGAGTTCACATTGTAGAGCAGGAAGGTGAGCGGCTCATCTATCAGGCGGAGTTTCATCAGCCCGGTGTTCAGCACCCCATTGTACCCAAGGATCACCTTCCACAGGAAGACCCGGATCAGATAGCTCGTCCAGAAGGGGATCGTGATGAGGAAAAGCCACAGCGCTTTTTTTGAGCCAGTGACGTGGAACGACACGTAATAGGCCACCGGATAGGCCAGCACCACCGTCACCAGCGTCACCATCGCCGCAACACCGAGGGAGCGGAGCATCACCTGGCGGTAGAGCGGCTCCGTCCAGGCGGCGACATAGTTCTCCATCGTGAAGGTCTTGATGATCTCCAGATAACCATCCGTCCAGAAGCTGTAGAGCACGATCAGCCCGACCGGCACCGCCAGAAGCAGCACCGAGTAGATGAACGGCGGCGCAATCAGCGCATATCCGCTCCTCACTTCGGGTTCGCTTAAGCGGTTCCCCCTGTTGGCCATCCCATTGTCCCTACGCCGTTTCCGGTCCTTCCGGCGATTTAGGCAGAAACAGCCGCCAGAGAAAAGCCCGCTCCCACGCGGCATTGCGCCCCGGTGGCGTTTTCTTCATCCACCGCCCAATTCTCGGGCACACGAGGGCGTTCCACCGGTCGGTGTCGTGGACATGCCGCCGGAGTGTCGCGAAGCGTCGGGCCGGCAATGGGCGTCACCCCATGCGCCCAGCATCTTCGATGCCGTCGTTGCGTGCGGTGCGTGCCGACACTCCTTGTGCTGACCTGTCGCGGGATTTCGCCGCGCGGTCGCTGGGTGATGGACGCCCCGCATGCCAGCACCTCGCGGCGTGGGAGGCTTTGCCCATCCGTGGGCCCGAGCCTGCGCGCACGTCCGCGGGGGGTGTGGCCCCCGCCCTTGAGCGGCGGTAGAGGCTCCCGCCTGCCTCACTGGGCCAAGGTCCTGTCTCAGTCACGGGGGCAATCCCGCCGCGGCGTCGTCAGGCCTGCCGCAGATGCAGGGTCTTGACCTCCTGGAACGCTTCGATGCCAAGCCTGCCGCCCTCCCGCCCGAGGCCCGATTGCTTCCAGCCGCCGAAGGGTGAACCCCAGCCCATGCCTGTGCCGTTCACGTGGATCGCACCCGCGTCGAGCGCGCGGCCGATCCGTCCGGCCCGCTCCATATCGCCGGTCTGGATGTAGGCCGCGAGGCCATATGGCGAATCGTTGGCGATGCGGATGGCCTCCGCCTCCCCCTCCACAGGGAGGATGGAGAGGACGGGGCCGAAAATCTCCTCCCGGGCGATCCGCATATCGGGGGTCACATCGGCAAAGACCGTGGGCCTGACCCAGTAGCCCGCATTGAAACCGGGCGCGAGGCCCGGCCCGCCCGCCACGACCCGCGCGCCCTCCGCCACACCGGCGGCTATAAGGTCCTGCACCCGATCGAACTGCGTGGCGTTGACCAGCGGGCCGATGTGATCGCCCGCTTCCGAAGGCAGGCCGAGCGCGGTGTTCGCCGCCGCATCGGCCGCGATCTCCACCACCCGGTCATAGACCCCCCGCTCCACCAGCATCCGTGTCGGAGCATCGCAGGACTGGCCGGAGTTCAGGAAACATTCCGCCACGCTGTCACGCACGCGCTGCTCAAGGTCCGATCCGCAATCGGCAAAGACGAGGTTCGCCGACTTGCCGCCGAGTTCCAGCGTGATGCGCCGGATGTCTTCCGCCGCGGCATGGGCGACGGCCCGCCCCGCCCGTGTGGAGCCGGTGAAGGAGACGTGGCTCACCAGCGGGTCCGTGGAAAGCGCGACGCCCGCCCCCGGCCCGTTCCCCTGCACCATGTTCACCACTCCCGCAGGCACCCCTGCGGCGTCGAGGATCTCCATGTAGACGATGGCGGAAAGCGGCGTGTATTCCGATGGCTTCAGCACGCAGGTGCCGCCCGTCGCGATCACCGGAAGCACCTTCAGGGAGATCTGGTTGATCGGCCAGTTCCACGGCGTGATGAGCCCCGAAATCCCCACCGGGGCGCGGATCAGCAGGTCGCCGTTGGTGAGCCGTTCCTCCTCCTCCATTCCCTCCAGCGCCTCTATGAAGCCCGCGGCATGGCCGACGCCTGCGCCCGCCTGCGCTCTTCTGGCCATGTCGATCGGCGCGCCCATTTCGAGGGAAATCGCGCGCGCGAGGTCGCCGATACGCTCCTGCGTCAGATCATGAATCCGCCGCAGCAATGCCAGCCGCTCCGCCTTGGAGGTTCTGGAGAAACCGGTGAAAGCCTGTCGCGCTGCATCGAGTGCACGCGCCATATCCTGCGCACCGGCAAGGATGATGCTTCCCCGCACCGCAGCGTCATGGGGGGTCTCGAAGGGAAACGCCTCCGTGGAGAGGGGTGCGATCCATTGGCCATCGACGTAATGGGTAACGAGTTTTTCGGAATCGATCATATCGCGCATGGGGCACCTCCGCCCGACACCATCGCTTGCGGGGCTGAGCTGCGTCAAGCTTTGCCGCACTCATGCCGCACCTCCCCTTGACTACCGCCGAACCGCCGCCAGTCTCTTCGCGGTCAGGAGAGCCGTCTTCGTATGAAATATCGCCCAGAGATCGACGGCCTGCGTGCCATCGCCGTTTCCACAGTCATTCTGTTCCACGCGCGGGCACCCTTCTTCGGCGGTGGTTATATCGGCGTCGACATCTTCTTCGTCATCTCCGGCTTTCTCATCACCGGCATCCTCCTTCGAGACATCGAAGCGCATCGCTACAGCCTGACGGAGTTCTATGTGCGCCGGGCGCGGCGCATACTTCCCGCGCTTTTCGTGATGCTCGCGGCCTGCATTCCCGTCGCCTGGGGCTGGATGCTTCCGGCGGACTTCTCTGATTTCGGGCGGAGTATCGCGGCAGCGGCGCTGTTCCTTTCCAATGTTCATTTCTCGCAACGCGCGGATTATTTCAGCACGACGGCAGAGTTGCAGCCCCTGCTTCACACGTGGAGCCTTGCCATAGAAGAGCAGTTCTACCTGTTCTTCCCGCCACTCCTTGTCCTTCTGATCCACCGAGGCGGGCGGCGGATCGCGCTCATCGCACTGGGCGTGATCGCGCTTGCCTCCCTTGCCCTGGCGGAGGTGGGATGGCGCATCCGGCCTGAGGACAACTTCTTCTTCACGCCGTCGCGGGTATGGGAGCTTCTCGCCGGTTCGCTTGCAGCCCTCGGTATACGTCTTCGTCCGCAGGCGCCGCGTGGCGGTCTCGCGGCGCTGGGGTTGGCGATGATCCTCGTATCGCTCCTCCTACTGCCTGGAATGCCCTCGCCGTCGTTCGCGACGCTGCTGCCGGTTCTGGGGGCGGTAATGGTGCTGGTGTGGGGCGGTCAGGGTACGCGGGTGGGATGGGTCCTGTCGCTCCGGCCGGTCGTGTGGCTCGGCCTTATAAGCTACAGCACTTACCTGTGGCACCAGCCGCTGATGGCCTTCGCGCGACTTCGGCTGGCGGAGGAGCCCCGCGCCGGCGTGATGGCGCTCCTCGTCATTTCCTCAGTCCTGCTCGGCTGGCTGAGCTGGCGATGGGTGGAGCAGCCGTTTCGCGGCGCCGCCCCTCTGCTCGCCGGGCGTCGCCTGGCACTTGTCACGGCGGCCCTGGGGATCGTTCTTTTCTCCGCGGCCGGGATCGGTATCCGCAAGGCGCATGGATTTCCCGAACGTATGCCATGGGCCGCGGAGTTTCTGGCAGGGCGGGAGAGATATCGCGGCCATTGTCTAACCGCCGATGACGATCCGCTGCCCGTCCACCCGGTCCGCAACTGTGCCGCTGGCGAATCCGACCCGCAGGTCGCGATCATGGGCGACAGCCACGCCACCAGCCTCGCCCCGCCGTTGCAGGCGATGCTGACAGGGATGGGCATCAGCAGCTATCTTTCGGGATATGCCGGTTGCCCGCCCGTGCCGGGCCTCGTCCGATTGGACAAGCTGCCCTCGCACAGTTGCGACGCGTATAACCGCGCCTATCTGGACTGGCTGGAACGGTCGGGTGTCAGGACGCTCGTCCTCGCCGCGCGATGGCCGGTCTATGCGAGCGGGCTCAGGGCGAAAAATGGCGAGGGCGGCAATGAACCCGGGCCGCCAATACCGATGGAGGTGGCCGCGCTTCCTCCCGGCGACCCTTTTGATGGGAAGCGGGAGGCCCGCGTCATTAACGCCTACGCGGCACAGGTGGCCGCGCTGGCGGAGCGGTTCAATGTCGTTCTGGTCTACCCCTACCCGGAGGCAGGATGGAACGTGCCGCTCCGCGTCGCACGGGAAATGATCTTCGACCCGGAGGCACAGCCTGCGATCTCTACCAGCAGGATATTCTTCCATCGCCGCGCCGATGCCGTCATCACGGCCTTTGATGCGATTGACAGCCCGCGCATCGCCCGTGTGCGCCCGGACAGGCTGTTGTGCGACACATTCATTCCAAACCGCTGCGCAAATGCCTTTGGCGGAAAGATGTTCTACTTCGACGACAATCACCCCTCGCCCGAAGGCGCGGCTCTGGTGGCACCGGAAATCGTGGCCGCCATCCGCTCCCTCGATCGGGAGCAGGCCAGCCGCTGAGGGTGGGCGAGGCAGTCTCCCGCGACAACCACAAACAAAAAGGCCCGCCGGAGGGGCGGGCCTTTCTGAATATCGACGCAGGATCAGCGTTTGGAGAACTGGAAGCTCCGGCGGGCTTTCGCCTTGCCGTATTTCTTCCGTTCGACGACGCGGCTGTCACGGGTCAGGAAGCCCGCGGCTTTCAGCGCCGAACGCAGCGCGGGATCGTAGAGTTGCAGCGCCTTCGAGATGCCGTGCTTGACCGCACCGGCCTGACCGGAAAGGCCGCCGCCGGCAACGGTGGCCATCACGTCGAACTGACCTTCGACATTGGCGACCTGGAACGGCTGGCGCAGAATCATCTGGAGCACCGGGCGCGCGAAGTACGCGGTGTAGTCGATGAACTCACCCTTGTTGTTGCGGATGAGGAACTTGCCGGAACCCGGCTTGATCCAGACGCGGGCGACCGCATCCTTCCGCTTGCCGGTGGCGTAGGACCGGCCAAGTTCGTCACGCACGGGCTCACGCGGGGCTTCGTCAGCCACGGCGGCGGCGGACCCGGAGACAACCGATTTCAGGTCATCGAGGGTTTTGATGTCTTCGGCCATTTACTTACGCGCTCCGGGTGTTCTTCGGGTTCAGCGTCTTGACGTCCAGCACTTCAGGCTGCTGGGCTTCATGCGGATGTTCGGCGCCCGCATAGATACGCAGGTTGGTCATCTGCTGGCGCGAGAGCTTGCCGCCCGGCAGCATGCGCTGCACGGCTTTCTCGACCACGCGGGTCGGGAACTTGCCCTCGAGGATCTGACGCGCGGTGCGGTCCTTGATCCCACCCGGATAGCCGGTGTGCCAGTAGTATTTCTTGTCATCCCGCTTGGTGCCGGTGAGCTGCACCTTGTCGGCGTTGATGATGATCACGTTGTCGCCCATGTCCATGTGCGGCGTGAAGGTCGGTTTGTGCTTGCCGCGGAGGCGGTTGGCGACGATCGTGGCGAGGCGGCCCAGAACGACGCCTTCGGCGTCGATCAGGATCCACTTCTTCTCGATGTCCGCAGGCGTCGCGGTGAAGGTCTTCATGGTCCAGATCCCGTTCGTTTGCAGAGAGCCCGGCCGGGACCGGACTCCGAGAATTCGGATTGCGGTGTTCTATAGAAGTTCGCCGCACAGTCAAGCACGGGATGCAAGTAATTCCTTATAGATTTCAATTACTTGAAAAATAGGTATCATAATACCCCATAATTCAGGTCATTTCGGCGGGATCGAATAGGTTAGTGCTGCCCGTGCCACCGGCTCTCCCTGCCCGTCGGAGAAGACGAGCACATCCCCTACCGCCAGAACCCGGCCGAGCTTCAGTATCCGCGTCCGCGCGATCAGGTCCGCACCTGAGGCGGGCTTGCGCAGGAAGTCGATGGAACAGTTCGTCGTAACCGTGAGCGCCTTCGGACCGATCCGGGCAAGAATGGCGAGATAGACTGACACATCCGCCAGCGCGAACATCGCGGGGCCGGAGACGGTGCCTCCCGGTCGCAGATGCCTGTCCCCCACCAGCAGGCGGGTGACCAGTTCCTCCTCCGCCAGCGCGTCGACGGCAAAATCCGCCGCCACCTGCGGGAACTGTGCGCGCATGAAGGCATCAAGTTCGGTCATCGTCATTGTCAGCGCCACGGCTTCCTCCCCCGTTTTTCGCGCGCTACAGTTCCGGCAATGGGGAGGAATGACAATGGATGATATACTCTTGAGGTCGGATGACGTCGGGATCGCCACGCTGACCTTGAACAGTCGGGCCAATCTGAACGCGCTGTCGGATGCGATGCTGGCCGCGCTTTCCGATGCGTTCCGCGCGATTTCGCAGGACGAGAGCATCCGCGTCGTCGTGCTGCGGGGTACCGGCAAGGCATTCTGCGCAGGACATGACTTGAAGGAAATGCAGGCGAAACGCGCAGCGCCCGATGGGGGGGCCGCGGCCTTCGCCGACCTGTTCGACCGTTGCGCAGGGGTGATGACCGCCATCCCCCGCCTGCCCCAGCCTGTGATCGCCGAGGTGCATGGCATCGCCACGGCGGCGGGCTGTCAGCTCGTCGCCTCCTGCGACATGGCGGTGGCGGCGGAGGACACGCGCTTTGGCGTGAACGGGGTGAACATCGGGCTGTTCTGTTCAACGCCCATGGTCGCGCTGACCCGCAACATTGCGCGGAAGCAGGCATTCGAGATGCTGACCACGGGCGAATTCATCGACGCCCCCCGCGCGAGGGAGCTGGGCCTTGTCAACCGGGTCGTCCCGGCCGAACGGCTGTCGGAGGAGACAGCACGGCTTGCCGCCACGGTTGCCGGCAAGCTCGGCGCTGCGGTGCGGATCGGCAAACGGACCTTCTACGACCAAATCGGTCTGCCTCTGGAGGAAGCCTACGCCCTTGCAGGCGGCGTCATGGTGGAGAACATGCTCCACGCCGACACGAACGAGGGTATCTGCGCCTTTCTGGACAAGCGCAAACCAGACTGGGCGGTCTAGCAGGCTGATAAAGAGCTCTAAAATCCGGAAATCAGCCCCGGAACTACCGATAATGCGCGGACTTCCCCCGATTGCGGAGGATTTCCGCTCCCGCGCAGACTCGGCGGCCTTTCCACCCTGCTAGGCGGCGCCCCGAAGCCGGGCGAGGCTTTCCGCCAGCAGCGTCGCCGCGGCCACCCCGTCCACCAGCGGCATGGAAAGCCGCGCGGCGAGCCGCGGGCGCAGCGCGCTCATCCCTGCGCAGCCCAGTACGACCGGATCCTCTCCCCCGGCGCCCCGGATCGCGGCGGCGAGGCGATCCACCACCTCCTCCGTGCCGCTGTCGAGGTCCAGCACCGGGATCCCGCTGGCATGCAGACCCGCGCAACGCGGCGCGAACCCATAGGCAGAGATGTTCTGCCCGATCACCGGCAGCGCCGCCTCTACCGAGGTCATCACGCGGAAGCGGGGCGCCATCAGGGCCGCCATGTGAAACGCAGCCTCGCCGATGCCGATCACCGGGCAATGGGCACTGGCGCGGATCCGCTCAAGCCCGGTATCGTCGAAACAGGCGATGATGATCGCATCCGCCCGCCACTCCCGTGCCTCCTCCAGCCGGGAGAGAACGCCCGGAACCGCGCGTTCCCCGTCCTCTGCTCCCTCGATGGCCGGAGGTCCGTCGTGGTTGGTCCAGCCGGCGACCTCTGCCGTCGTCAGCGCGCGGGCGGTCGCCACTACCGCCTCCGTCATGCTGACCGTGGCGTTCGGATTGATGAACAGCAGTCGCAAACCCTAGACCCCTTGCCCCGCATCGGAGAGAAGCTTTGCCCGCCGTTTCGCGGCAATGGCAAGGGCCAGGACGAAAACGCCGATCACGAGGAAGGAAAACAGTGTCGTCAGCGTCCCCAGCGCAAAGATCACCGGCGTCGTGACATTGGTCGTCATCCCGTAGATCTCCAGCGGCAGCGTGTTGTAGCTGCCCGCCGTCAGCAGCGTCCGCGCGAATTCGTCATAGGAGAGCGTGAAGCCGAACAGCGCCACCCCGATCAGCGACGGCGCGATGATCGGGATGACCACATGCCAGAGCGTCTGCCATGCCGTCGCTCCCTGATCGCGCGCCGCTTCCTCATAGGCCGGGTTGAAGCGGTTGAAGATGGCGAACATGATCAGCAGCCCGAAGGGCAGCGTCCATGTCAGCTGCGCGCCGAAGCCCGACGTCGCCCAATGCACCGTCAGCCCCGATTGGGAGAAGATCAGCCCGACCCCGAGCGAGACGAGGATGGAGGGAATGACGAGGCTGGTGATGATGAGATAGAATACCAGCCCGGACCCGGTGAACCGCTTGCGGAACGCCAGACCGCCCATGACGGAGATCACCACCGTCGCCACCATCACCATGAGGCCGAGCACCAGGCTCCGCCGGAAAGCACCCCAGATGTCGCCGACCGCCTGCTGCTCGAACAGGTCGCGGAACCAGTGGAGCGAGACGCCGCGCATCGGAAAGGTGAGCCCGCCCTCCGGCCCCTGAAAGGACAGGATGGCGATGGTGATGGTCGGCCCGTATAGAAACAGCAGGAACAGCGCAAAGAACGCCGCCAACGCATAGAAGGACCACGGACGCCGTTCCATCACAGCTCCTTCCTGATATCGACGAAGCGCAGCATGATGCCGATCACGATCAGCACCGTGCAGAGCAGCACCACCGCCGTCGCCGCGGCCGACGGATATTGTAGCAGGGCGATATCGTTGGATATGAGCCGCCCTACATTGGCCGATTGCGAGCCGGACATGAACCGGACGGTGATGAAATCGCCCATCACCAGCGTCACGACAAAGATCGTGCCGATCATGATGCCGGGCTTGCAGAGTGGAATGATGACATTCCACAGGATCTGCCAGCCGGAGGCGCCCGCATCGTTCGCCGCCTCGATCAGGCTACGGTCAATCCGCATCATCGTGTTGAAGATCGGCACGACCATGAACAGCGTGTACAGATGCACGAAGGCGAGGATCACCGAAAAGTCGGAGAACAGCAGCCATTCCAACGGCTCGTCGATCACCCCCCAGGAGATCAACGCCGAATTGGCCAGCCCGTTGCGTCCCAGAAACGGGATCCAGGAGATCATGCGGATGATGTTCGATGTCCAGAACGGTATCGTGCAAAGCAGGAACAGCACGGTCTGCCATCCCTGGCTGCGCACGTGGAAAGCCAGGAAATAGGCAACGGTGAATCCGATGAGCAGCGTTGCCGCCCAAGTGATGAGCGCATATTTGAACGTATTGAGAAAGACCCGGTAGGTTACCGGGGAACCCAACAGGAATTCATAGTTTTCAAAGGAAAAATCGGGAACGATGGTAAATTCGGTGGCACTCCAGAAGCTCACCGCCACGATCATCGCGATGGGCAGGATCAGAAAGGCCAGCAGCACCACCGCCAGCGGAGAGGCCAGCAGCCAGCCGGTGAAATTGGCCGACCGCGCCCTCCGCACGGGGGCCGTCAGACTGCCCCTGTCCGGCCCGGAAGGGGAGACGGCCTGCCGGGCCGCCTCCGCCGCCATCGCCTGAAGGGGAGAGACCTCAGGCCGCGATGAACTCATTCCATTTCCTTACCATGTACTGGTTTTCATCCATGACGGAGTTCCAGCAGGCGACATGGCCCATGCGTTCGTAGAACGAACCGCCATCACGGCTTTCGCCCGCCTTGGCCATGACCTGACCATAGGGATTGGCGATGTCGGCCGTCGCTGGCTTGCCCTCGAACCAGTAGCCCCACTCGTTGGCGTCCATGTGCTCCTTCGAGGTTTCCGGCACGGCGGAATAGTAGCCCTGCCGCATCAGGAAGCCGCCGACCCAGCCGGAGAGATACCAGTTGATATATTCATAGGCCGCGTCCAGCTTGGCCCCTTCCAGCGCCTTGGACAGCCCGATCCCGCCGCCCCAGCTGCGGTAGCCTTCCTCCAGCGGCTGATACACGCAAGGTATGCCGCGCGTCTTGACCGCCGTGATCGCCGGCGACCACATGGACTGGATGACCACCTCTCCCGAGGCCATCAGGTTCACGCTTTCATCGAAGGTCTTCCAGAAGGAGCGGAACTGTCCCGCGCGCTTGGCCTCCGTGAAGATCGCAAGGGTCTTGTCGATCTCCTCGCGCGTCATGTTGCCCTTGTCGCCGTATTTGATCGCTCCCATCGACTCACATACCATCGCGGCGTCCATGATCCCGATGGCGGAGATGTCCAGGATGGAGGTCTTGCCCTTGAACTCCGGGTTCAGCAACTCTTTCCACTGGGTGATGGGGCGGTTGATGATGTCCGGCCGGATGCCCAGCGTGTCTGCGTTGTAGATCGTGGGGATGAGTGTCATCCACTGCGTCGGTTCCTTGGCAAAGGTCTTGGACCCCTGCGCCTCCACGAAGCCGACCGTATGCGGCGCGGTGCCCTGCGCGATCACCGAATCCGGCGTGAGCTTGCCGGTCGTGAACAGCGGCACGATCTTGTCGTAGAGCTTGATCTTCGTCGTATCCATCGCCTGAAGGTTGCCGGTCGGCCAGACCTTCTTGCAGATCCAGTATTCGATATCGGCGATGTCGAAGCTGTTGGGCTGGGTCGCGGCGCGCTGCGTCACCGCGTCGCTGTCGAGCGCGGTCATTTCCAGCGTGAATCCCAGATCCTCCTTCACCTTCTGAGCCACTTCGTTGATGTTGGACACACCCGTGCCAAACTGGCGCAGCGTGATGTTCCTGATCTCCTGCGCCCAGATCATCGGCGCGGGAAAGGCGGAGGCCGCAGCCGCAGCCGCCCCCGCCTTCAACACGCCGCGCCGGCTGTAACCGATCTTGCTCATGTTCCTTGTCCTCTCCGTTGGATCAGGCCAGAAGGCGGTGCTGCCGCCCTTCGTCCCAGGCAAGACGCACGGCGTCGCCCGGTTGCTTCGGATCTCTGTAAAAGACGCCCTCGGGGATCAGCGCGAGGATCTCCTGCTCACCTGCCGCCATGCTGGTGACGGCGACATGCGCGCCCTGATATTCGACGCTGCGCACGACGGCATCCGTCCCCGATGGCGCGATCCGCACCTCGTCCGCGCGGACGGCGAACCGCCCCTGCGGCAACGACACCACGTTGTGCCCGCCCATGAAGCGCGCGACGAATTCCGTGCGCGGGGCGTTGAACATCTCCTGCGGGGTGCCGGACTGTTCGATGACGGCATTGTTCATCAGCACCATCTCGTCGGCCAGCGCCATCGCCTCGTCCTGGCCGTGAGTGACATGGATGAAGGTGATGCCCAGCTCCCGCTGAAGCCGCTTCAGCTCCGCCCTCACCTTCAGGCGCAGGAACGGGTCCAGCGCCGAAAGCGGCTCGTCCAGCAAAAGAACCTGCGGATCGGTGATGAGCGCGCGCGCCAGGGCCACGCGCTGCTGCTGCCCGCCCGAAAGCTGCGCCGGCCTGCGCTCCGCAAAGCGCGACATGTCCACAAGCTCCAGCATCTCGCCCGCGCGCTTGCGCCGCGCCGCCTGATCGACGCCCTTCATCTTCAGGCTGAATGCCACATTGTCGGTCACGCTCAGATGGGGGAACAGCGCATAGCTCTGGAACATCATCGCCGTGCCGCGCCGCGCGGGGGGCAGATGCGAGATGTCGGCGCCCGCAAGGACGATCGCCCCGTCCGACACGCTCTCATGACCCGCAATCATGCGCAGCGTGGTGGATTTCCCGCAGCCGGAGGGGCCCAGCAGGCAGACATAGGTTCCCGCCGGAAACAGGTGGCTCACCCGGTTGACGGCGGTGGTCTGGCCGTATCGCTTGGTGAGGCTGACGAGTTCCAGATCCTGTCCGCTGCGCATGGCCTTGCTCCCGATGTCGGTCTCTGGATCATGCGTGACTCTTCCGGCCCCGCGAACGGATTTCGCTCCCGCGGCAGGCCGAGACAGGAATTGCGGCAAATTTGGGCAGGTGGCTGGCAGCGGCGCGCAAAGCCGCGTCGGAAATCGTATACAATCCTGTTGCCAATCTTCGCCTCTTGCCGAGTCCCCGCAGAACCTGTGGAGTCGGAAAAGTGGAACAGTCGTCACCCCTCTCCTCCCTCTCCACAGCGAGCAGCGACGCCATCGCCGCCCGCTTGGCGGAGGCCATCCATCAACACCGCGTCCTGCCCGGCACGAAACTGTCGGAGGACGAAGTGGGAGAGGTTTATGGAGTAAGCCGGACGGTGGTCCGCGCGGCCTTTCAGCGGCTGGCGCATGACCATCTCATCGTACTGAAACGCAACCGCGGCGCGTTTGTGGCTCAGCCCTCCGCCTCCGAGGCGCAAGAGGTGTTCGATGCCCGGCAGATCCTCGAACCCCGAACCGCCTGCCTCGCCGCCGAACGGGCCACACGGGCAGATATCGACCGGCTGGCGGGCCATATCGCCATGGAACAGGCGGCGCTCGCGGCAGGCGATACGGGTCGGGCGCTGTACCTCTCCGGCGGGTTCCACGTGGAGGTCGCGCGGCTCGCCGGCCAGTCGATCATCTGCGAATTCGTGGCCTCGCTTGTGTCGCGCTCATCACTTATCATCGCGCTCTACTGGCAGCGGCGACAGGCCATCTGCGACAGCCACGCACATGGTGACCTCCTGCACGCCATGGCGGCAGGCGATGGTGCGCGGGCGGAGATCGCAATGGCGCATCACCTGTCGGACCTGCTCTCCTCGCTCGATCTCAGTCGCCCCGCACTGCCTGCGGGATCGCTGCGCGAGGCGCTAACCAGTCACAGGTCGTAAAGCCGCCCGAACTTGGCTTCCAGATAATCGAGCAGCGGCCCCTCCGACGGCGGCTCTCCGGTGGCGCGGGCGATGAGGTCGCGCGGCTCGTAAAGACCGCCATGCCGCTGAACCGCCTCCTTGAGCCAGTGCAGCGCCGCCGCAAGATCCCCGCGCTCGAGGTCGCCGTCCAGTTGCGGCAGATCGCGGCGCATCGCCGAATGAAGGCAGCCCGCATAGACGTTGCCAAGCGCGTAGGTCGGGAAATAGCCGAACAGCCCCACCGGCCAGTGAACGTCCTGAAGTACCCCCTGACTCGGACGGGTGATCTGCTGGCCGAAGTCGCGGGCGAAGCGTGCGTTCCACGCCTCCTCCAGATCGGCGGCCTCCATCTCCCCCCGGATCAGCGCGCGTTCCAGATCGAAGCGCAGCATGATGTGCAGGTTGTAGTGCACCTCGTCCGCCTCCGTGCGGATGAAGCCGGGATGGACACGATTGACGGCGCGGTCGAACTCCGCCGGATCGGAAGGCGCGTTATCTCCGAACAGTTCCACCATGCGGCCGGACAGCCAGCCGGTGAAGGCGCTGCTGCGGCCAAGCTGGTTCTCGAAGATGCGACTCTGGCTCTCATGCACGCCCATCGAGGCGCCGTGGCCGATGGCGGTGAGCAGGTAGGCCGGATCGACCGTTTGCTCATAGACCGCATGGCCCGTCTCGTGGATAGTCGAATAGATGCAGTTCAGCGGATCGGCGGGATCGGTGCGGGTGGTGATCCGCACATCCTGACCGGAGCCGGAGGAGAAGGGATGCACGGCCTTGTCCAACCGCCCGCGCCCCCAGTCATAGCCGAAAACACCTGCCAGTTCGGCGGCGAGCGTCATCTGCGTCGCCTCATCGAACCGCCCCGACAGGGTGGGCGCGCTCCGGTCCGATGCAAGGATCGCCTCACGCAACGCGACGAGGCGGGGCCGCATCCGCCCGAACAGGGCGGCGGTCTCCTCCCCCGTTGCGCCGGGCTCGTAATCCTCCATCAGCGCATCGTAAGGGTCGCCGCCCGCTGCCAGCGCCTGCCCCTCCTCACGCTTCAGTGCGACCACTTCGGAGAGCGTGGGCAGGAAGCCCGCCACATCCTCCCGCGCGCGCGCATCGGCCCAGAGCCCCTGCGCCATGCTCGTGGTCCGCGCCAGCGCCGTGGCCAGCCGCAGCGGCACGCGCATCTGCCGCTCATGCGCGCGCCGGATCCGCTGAACCTGCGCCGCCTCAGCCGGAGCAAGCCGGGCGGTATCGAGCGCCGCCAGCCATTCGCCGATACGGGGATCGGTGCGGCGCGCGTGCAGCACCCCCTCCAGCGCCGCCGTCTCCTCCCCCCGCTGGGCATAGGCGCCGCGGGGCATGACGGTCTCCTGATCCCAGCCCAGCCGCTCCGCCACCTGGGCCAGCGCCTCCGTCTCCCGCTGGAAGGCGAGCAGATCGGCCAGCGCGCTCATGCCCGCGCCCCCCGAATGGAAGTCTGGATAGGATACTGCGACAGATACCGCGCCCGGATGATCATCACCCAGAGCAGGATTGCGCCGAGCTGATGGGTGATCGCCGCGTGAAGCTGCGCGCCCGTCAGCACCGCGACGATGCCCAACACCACCTGCAGGAGCAATGCCGCCAGCACCATGTTGAAGGCGGTACGGGTCGCGGCATGGCTGCTCCGCCGCCCGCGGACCCAGACCACCACACCGAAGACGAACAGCAGATAGGCCACCATGCGGTGCATGAACTGCACTATGCCCGGATTCTCGAAGAAATTCCGCCAGAACGGCTCGATATAGAACCCGCCAGGCGGAAAGAACCCGCCGTCCATCAGGGGCCAGTCGGTGAAGCTGCGGCCCGCGTCGATCCCCGCGACCAACGCGCCGACGAGGATCTGGAGGAAGGCGAAATGCATCAGGCCGGTGGACATGGAGAACAACTTCGGCTCCCGCGCACGGCGCGCCTGAAGCAGATCGGCCTCCGACCGCCCCAGAAGCAGCGCATACCACCACAGGAAGCCGAGAATCACGAAGGCAAGGCCAAGATGGATCGCCAGCCGGTAGGAGGCGACCGAGGTCATCTCTCCCGTCAGGCCGGAGGCGACCATCCACCAGCCGATCGCGCCCTGCACCCCGCCCAGCACGCCGGGAAGCAGCAGCCTGCCCGTCCAGCCCGCGGGGATCTTGCGCGCGATCAGGAAGCCGAAGAAGCCGAGCGCCCAGACCACCCCCACCAGCCGGCCCAGCAGGCGGTGCCCCCATTCCCACCAGTAGATCTGCTTGAACGCCTCAAGGCTCATGCCCGCGTTCATGTATTGATACTGGGGACTTGCACGATACTTCTCGAACTCCCCAAGCCAGGCTGCATCGTTCATCGGCGGCAATGCACCCGTGACGGGGCGCCATTCGGTAATAGACAGTCCCGCGTCGGACAGGCGCGTCAGCCCGCCCACGATGATCATCGCCGCGACGAGCGCAAAGAGGATCAGCAGCCAGATGCGGATGGCGCCGCGCGCACCGCTGCGGCCCTCTCCGATGCGGCCGGGGCGCGCGGCCTCGATCCGGGTTTCGGTCGCGACCTCTTCGAAGATGGCGCGGGTTGGGGTCTTGCGCTTCTCGGCCATGATGTCTCCGGACCCTGACTTGCGGCGGCGAACCTAGTTTCCACACTTCTCCGCCGCAAGCCCCGAAGGACGGCGCGGCACCTTGGGAAGCGCGGGGGACGCCCCCCGCGACCCCCGACGTCAAACGGCCTGCCCTAGCCCGAAGTCTCAGCCGCTTCGGCGAGTTCACGCACGAGCCGCGCCTCCTCCTCCGCCTTCGCGGGCGAGAATCCGGCAAGAAGCAGATACACCACCGGAGTGAGATAAAGCGTCGTCACCATGGCAAGCCCCAACCCGCCCACGATGATCCAGCCGAGCGCGGCCCGAGCCTCCGCCCCCGCGCCGGAGGCGAGCACCAGCGGCACGCCGCCCAGCACGGTCGCGGCCATGGTCATCACCACCGGCCGGAGGCGTATGGAGCAGGCCTCCTCCACGGCGGAGCGCACGCTCTGCCCCTTGTCGCGCAGACTATTGGCGAATTCGACGATGAGAATTCCATTCTTCGCCATGATCCCCACCAGCAGGACCAGGCCGATCTGGCTATAGACGTTGAGCGACGTGCCGCTAAGCAGCATGGCAAACACGGCACAGGCCAGCCCGAGCGGCACGGTCGCCATCACGATCACGGCCGAGACAAAGCTCTCGAACTGGGCGGCGAGCACCAGAAGCACGATCAGCAGGGCGAAGCCGAAAGTGGTGATGAGCCCGGCGGAGGTCTCTCCCAGCGTCGCGGCCTCGGCGAGCGGAATGACCCGCATCGTCTCGGGCAGGGTCTCGGCAGAGAGGGTGCGCACGTCTTCCCACGCAGCTCCGAGGCTCTTGTCCGGCGTCAGGTTCGCGGCAATCTCCACCGAGCGGAGCCGGTCCTCCCGCCCGAGATTGGGGGCAACGGCCCGCTCCGTCATGGTGACGAACGTCGATACAGGAACCATGTCGCCGTTGGAGGTCCGCACAAAGATCCGCTCCAGGTCGGAGGGATCATCGACGGGATCGGCCGTGGACACGAGCTTGATGTCGAAGCTCCGGTCGGCGACGAAGACGGTGCCGACCGTCCGACCGTCCAGCATGGCCTGCAACGCTTCACCCAAACCGTCTATCGGCACGCCAAGATCGCTTGCCCTGTCGCGGTCCACCTCGATGAACAGTTGCGGATCTGTCGTCTCGTAGCCCAGTCGCACCTGGCCGAAGCCGGGATCCTGCTCCATGCGCTCCACAAGCTGTGCGGCGACTTTGGCCAGTTCCTCGTACGTCGGCCCCAGCAGGGCGAAGCGCAGTCCCTGACCCGCGCCACGGATGCCGAGCGAGTTCGGCTGGTTGGTGAAGATGCGCACGCCGATGATGGCGCGCATCCGCTCCGTCAGATCGGCGAGGATCTCCGACTGGCTCCGTTGCCGCTCGCCCCAGGGCGCGAGCGTCAGCACCATGAAGGCCCGGTTCTGTGAACTGGCCGCGCCGATGATGCCGTAGCTGTGAAGCACCTCGCCTGCAGCGCGCAGCGGGGCCAGCGCCTCCTCGATCTCGCCCACTTTCGCGGCGGTGAAGTCGAGCGAGACACCCTGCGGCGCCCAGACGGAAAGGATCACCGTCGCGCGATCCTCATCCGGCGTGAGTTCCTGCCGCAACTGCCCCCAGAGGAGGAAGGCCAGAAAGCCGAACAGCGCCGCCACCGTCAAGACGACGAGCGGCGCATTCAGGCATGACTTCAATGTCCGATCGTAAGTGCCTTGGAATACATTCCATATTCTCCCACCTTCCGCCTCCTTCACGTCGGTCTGCGGAAGGCGGCTCGCCATGACCGGACACAATGTCAGCGCAACGATGGAGGACAGGAGGATGGAGACGGCAAGGGTGAAGCCAAACTCCCGGAACAGCCCGCCGGTCTGACCCGGCAGGAAGGAAATCGGCACGAACACGGCGGCCAGCGTCAGCGTCGTCGCGATCACGGCGAAGAACACCTGCCGCGTACCAAGCACGGCCGCCGCCCGGGGGCCAAGCCCCCCCTGCCGCCGGCGGACGATGTTCTCCAGCACCACGATGGCATCATCCACCACCAGACCCGTCGCCAGCACGATGGCGAGCAATGTCAGGATGTTGATGGAGAACCCCATGATCCAGATCGCCGCAACCGTGCCGATCAGCGCCACGGGCATGGCGATGGCGGGGATCATCGTCGCGCGCCAGTCCCCGAGGAACAGGTAGATGATCCCGACCACGATCAGCACCGTCAGGATCAGGGCGATCTGCACCTCATGGATCGCGCCCTGGATGAAGGAGGCGCTGTCCTGCGTGATGACGATGCGCACATCGGGCGGCAGGGTCCGGTTCAGCCCCGCGACGATGCGGGTGATCTCCTCCGAAATGATGAGCGTGTTGCTCTGAGCCTGCCGGATGATGCCGATGCCGATGCCCCGCTGGCCATCGACACGAAGCTCCGAATTGGCGATGTCGGGGCCAAGCGTCACCCGCGCCACATCGCCCAGCCGCACATTCCCCTTCAGCTCCAGAGCCTCGAACTCCTCCGGTGTGGTCACCGGGGCGGTGGTGCGCACGACCAGCGTCTGGGCCGCGGCGCGCAGTGTGCCCGCGGGCGCATCGAGCGACGCATTGCCGACCGCGTTGCGTATGTCGGCCAGCGTCAGGCCCCGGGCGGAAAGCTGCATCTGGTCAATGTCGATGCGGAACACCTGATCCCGGTCGCCGCTGATCTGCAGGTCGGCCACACCGGGCGCGGAGATGAGCTGATCCTCCACCGCGTCATCGACAAGCCGCGTCAAGTCGTCGATCTGGCGGGTGTCGGAGAGCACGGCCAGCCGCATCACCGGATCCGAATCCGCATCCGCCTTGACGATCTGCGGCTCCTCCACATCATCGGGCAGTCTATTGCGGATGCGGGAGATCGCGTCCCGCGTATCGGAAGCCGCCACGTCGATGTTGACGTCCTGATTGAACTCGACCGTCACGCGGCTCTGTCCGAAACGCGAGGTGGAGGAGATGGAGGAGACGCCGGGCACCCGGCCCGCCGCGCCCTCGATCTCCGCCGTCACCTCCCGGTCGATGGTCTGGGCGGAGGCGGAAGGAAAGCGCGTTGTGACGGTCAGCACGGGACGGTCCACGGAGGGTAGCTCCCGCACCTCCACGGCAAAAAGCGCGGCCAGCCCCGCCAGCACGATCAGCGCATTCAGGACGAAGGCGAGAACCGGGCGCCGGATGAACAGCGCGACGCCGGAATGGGCCTCAGATGTCGCGTCCGCCATCGGCCCTCCGCGTCTCGGTTGCGGGCGTCGTGCCCGCCGGAACGCGGGAGGCCGCCGTGGTCGGTGCATCGGGCGGCGCAACATGCACCTGCTGGCCGGGGCGCAGGGTCTGCGAGCCCTCGCTCACCACCAGATCGCCGGGAACGAGCGCGGCCTGCACCAGCACCCTGTCCGCATCGCGCTGCAGGATGCGGATGGCCACGCGCTCCACCACGTTGCTGCGCACTACCCAGACATAAGAGCCCGCCGCGTTCCATTGCACCGCGAGCGGGGGCACGGCGGGCAGGCTTTCCCCCGGAAAGCGCATGTCTATTCGGAAGGCCATGCCGGAGCGGAAACGGTCATCCGCATTGCCGATCTCCCCCTGTACCCGGAAGCTGCGAGAGGCGGGATCGACCCGGTTGTCGATGGCGTGGACCTTTCCCTCCGCTGCCTCGGCCTCCATGACGGAGAGCGTGGTCGTGGTCAGCGCATCCCCCACCCGCACACGGCCCGCAAAACGCTCCGGCATACGGAACTCCACCAGGATCCTGCTCCGGTCGTCGATCACGGTAATGTCCGTGTTGGAGGTGACCTGATCGCCGACGTCAAGATCCAGCAGACCCACATGACCGGCGATCGGCGCCCGGATCGTGCGCTGCTCCAGCGCATGTGCCGCATCCCGCAACTCAAGTTCCGCCGTCTCCACAGTCAGCCGGGCGGCGATGAGCTGTATTTCATTGGTCGTGCCGCTGGCATGCAGCCGCTCGATCCGCTCCAGTGCGGTCTGCGCATCCGCCCGCACCAACCGCGCCCGTTCCAGCGCGATCCGCTGCACCTCATCATCCAGTGACACGATGATCTCTCCCGCCGCGACGAGCGCGCCGGAGGCGACGGGCACCGCGACCACACGGCCCGATACTTCTGGCCGGAGCGTGACCGAGCGGAAGGCGCGGCCATCACCGATGGCGGTCATCTGGTCGGCGACAGCAGCCAGCCGCACCGGCTCCGCCACCACCGTAGGGATGCCCACGGGCAGTTCGGCCTGATGTTGCGCCGCTGGCGCTCCGGCAAGCCAACCCAATCCCAGTGGCTCCAGCCGCGCATACGCCCCCGGATCCAGCCGCACCCACGCCGCAGCACCCACAACGGCAAGCGCAAGCGCGGTGGCGATCTGACGGCTCGTTTTCATGCGCGCTTTCCTGATGGCGGGAAGAAGTATCTGACCCTTCCCTGTCTCCCCGATTCTTCGCACAGAGTGCAATCTCGCGCGACATAAACTAATGGTGTGCCGGGACATTTGCCTCAGGATGAGGCACCGGTCTCAGGAAACCGGCCTCAGGAAAGCTGCGCGATCCGGGTCGCGAGGATCTGGATGGCGCGCGCCTGCGCCGCCGCGATCGCGGCCGGCCCCTCGCCGGCGAGCGGAACGGCGATGTCGAAACTGCGCTGCTGATCGCTGCCGGAGAACCCGGCGGGCGAGACGAAATACTGCCCCGACAGATGGAACAGCCCGTCCGCTCCCGCCAGCATCCGCGACACCCGAACCTCCAGACGCCGGGCGGGCGGTTCGGCGAATGGCCATGGCTCGGCGATGGCGGTGGCGCCGCTGGCTGCCTCTATCTGCCGGGCGAGCGTGCGTGTCACGGCGCGCTGCGGCGTATCGGCCCAGATGTTCCGCGGATTGCTGCGCACCGCACCATCCGCCGTCTGCCAGCCGATTTCCTGCCCGGAAGCATAGTCGGGAAGCTGCACGTCCCGCACCTCCACCCGGCCGATACGGTTCGGAACCGTGGCCGTCAGCGGGGGCGGTTCCAGCGTGAATCGCGCCGTATCCTCAGGTTTGGAACAGGCGGCGAGCGCGGCAAGCCCCACCAGCAGAACGGGTTTCAGGCGCATGATACCTCCTTAGCGGCCGGTGAGGATGGAGCTGGGATTGCGTTCGATGGTCTGCGCCAGCGAACCGACGGCGGAGGCTGCACGGCGAAGTTCGCGCAGTGCGCTCAGCGTCTCGGTGCTGAAGCTGGAGCGGGCACCATAAGTCTGGATCAACCCGTCGAGATTGCGCACCACCGTGTCGAGCCGCTGGCTGATCGCGGGCAGCTGATCGGAGGCCCGTGCTACACCGTCGGCAGCGGCCTGCGCGCTTTGCAGCGTACGGTTCAGCGTCTCCGCGGCGCCACCGTCCCGCAACGTCTGCAGAAGGCTGGCGAGCTCATTCAGCGTTGCGCCGAGCTGCGCGGGCAACGCTTGTGTGCCCTCCTGCCCCGCAACCTCCTCCAGTCTTGCGAGCAAGCCGCTCATACGGTCGCCCAACTCCCGGTAGTTGAGCGCGGCCACCTGATCGGTCAGCGTCTGAAGCCGGGTGACCAGATCCGGCAACCCCTCGCCCACCTCCGCCACGGTGGCGGCGGCGCGCGCGGTCTCGTCGAGCGCAATGCCGACCTTGCCGCCGATCTCCTGGCTGCGCAGGTCGGACACCAGCCCCTGCACTTCACCGACCAGTTCCCGGACGGCGGCTGGAGCGCTGCGCATCTCCTCCGAACCGAGCAGCGCCCGCGCCTGATCCAGCAGGTCGCGGGCAGCAGCCGGCGTCTGGCGGAGATCATCGCTCATCATGAAGGCGGTGGCGGAATTCATCAGGCCGGTAGCGGCCTCGATCAGTTGCTCGATCGGCAGATTGCCGAGCCGGGTGAGAAGCCCCTCCGCAGTGGTGGTCACGTCGCTCAGATCGGCGGGCGCGCTGGGGATCGCCGGGAACGGCTGCGCCGCCCTGTCCAGCGCACCGCCCTGGGCACCCTCCACCCGCGCCAGTTCCATGATCATGGTATTGCCGAGGAAGCCTGTGCCGACGGCCCGTGCGCGCAGCCCCTGTGCGATCTGCTCATCCAGAAACTCGTACATTCCCTCCGGCGTGGTATCGGGCGGCAGGCCCATGCGCTCCGGCACCAGTGAAAGAATGACGCGCTGGCGCACCTCCTCCGATCCGTCCGGCGCGCGGTCGATCTGCACGGCAAGGTTGGTGACCTCTCCAACGGGAAGGGCCTCGTAATGCACTGCCGCCCCCTGCGTCAGCCCCCGGACAGAACTGTCGAGCAGGACGGAGACCTCGATCCGTGTCCCTTCGGACTTGGTGAACAGGCTGTCACGCGCCGCACTTTCGCTGGGGAACAGCCGGTATTCCTCCCCCGAACGGCTTACCCCCCCGCCAGAGATCGGTGTGGTGAACTCCACACCTCCCTGCACGAGCGCGGCAAGGCTGGAGACATTCAGGTTCACACCGCTCGGCCCGACGGACACGGAAAAGCCGGAGGTGTCCCAGAAGACGCTGGCCGTTGTAAGAAGCTTGTCATGCGGCTCGGAAACGAAGGCATCCACCAGAACCGTGTCCCCCGTCGGGGCGAGGCGGATGTTCTGCAGATGCCCGACCGTGATGCCGCGGTAGAGTACCGGAGCCCCTTCGGCCAGTCCGCGCGGGTCCGCGACGCGGAGAGTGACGGTCGTGCCCGGCCCGTTCAGAATGCCGGGCGGCATCTGCTCGAGCCCTGTGAATTCATAGACGGGTGGCCCATCGGGATGCGCGTTCCAGAAGCCTTCGACGAACACCCCGGAAATCACCGTATCGAGCCGCGAAATACCCTGCGCTGAAACCTCGGGCCGCACGATCCAGAACCGCGCGTCCTTGTCAACGAAAGGCGCGATGTCCCGATGCACCCGGATACGGAGCACGACGTGCGAAAGATCTTCGCTGAAGCCGATGGACTCCACCACCCCGACATCCACATCCCGGAAGCGGAGCGCGGTCTGTCCGGGCGTCACCCCGGTGGCATTGGCAAAGGTCACCTCGATCAAGACGCCCCGCTCGCTGTATGCACGCCAGGCGATCCCCAGCGTTACGAGCAGCGCTACGAGCGGTACGATCCAGATCCAGGCGATACGCCGCCAGAACGGCTCCCGCGTGGGGCGTTGGTCAAGGGGCGCGGGGCCGTCGGAGCCATTGCCCCGGCCGGTGCCGTGATCAGTCATGGAGAAACACCTGTTCGGTCGTTCCGGGAGGCTGGCCCTTGGGGCCGATCGTGGAATTCCTGCCAGATTTCCGCGCCTTGCGCCAGACAAGTCGGCTGTCAAAACTATGCGCGGACACCATGGTGAACGCAACGCTCAAGGCAAAGGCCGCCGCCGCCGTTCCGGGATGTATGGAGGCGACGAAACCCAGTTGCACGAGCGCCGACAGGATGGCCACAACGAAGACGTCGATCATCGACCAGCGCCCGATGAAATCCACTACCTCATAGACATGCTGATATCGCACGCCCCCTGCCTGTCCGCGTTGCACGCTGATGGCAAGAAAGGCGATGACCGCGAATTTGCAGATCGGAATCAGGACGCTTGCGATGAAGATCACCGAGGCGACGAAATAATCGCCGTACTGGAAAAACTCTATCACACCGCCCAGGATCGTCGCGCCGGAACTGTAGATCAGCGTGTCGGTGTAAAGCATCGGAAACATGTTTGCGGGGATGTAGAAGATCAGCCCGGTAATCAGCCAGGCCCAGACCCATTGCAGGCTTGCCGTGTCCGGGCTGTAGAGGCGACTGCCGCACAGACCGCAGTGCTCCTGCCCCTTTGGCCAGGCGCGGCAGCACATCCTGCAGCCAACCAACCCTGCCTCATCGGCAGTCAGGATCTGTTCCGTGTTTCCAGCGCCGACCATATGGACCATCTGTTGATATAGCCATCGGCGATGGCCACGGTGAAGATCATCGCGGCAAAAGCCCAGAAGGCAGGCCCGAGTGTGATATTGGCCAGCCCGGCGACCTTGACGAGTGCCACAGCGGTGCCGATCACGAAAACCTCCACCATGGACCAGGGGCGCAGCCGCTCCGCAATGCGGAACACCCGCACGGCGTGGCGGAGCGGCGGGCGGCCGAGCGTCAGGGGGAGCAGCGTATAGATGAGCGCGATGCAGCGGGTGACCGGCAGCAGGACAATCATCAGAAGCACGGCAAAGGACAGCGGCCGAAGATCGCCGTGAAAGGCCAGCGCCGCCCCGAAGACCGAGCTTTCATTGCTCATCCCGTAGCTGGATACGCCCAGAAACGGAAAAAATACGCCGCCACTCATGAGGATGAGGGACGTGATGGACAGAACGGAGACCAGAAGCGGTGCATTCGGCCGGTTGCGGATCAACGTGGAGCCGCAACGCCGGCACAGCGCCCGCCCGCCCGGCTCGACGGGCGCCAGCTCGTGCAGCGCGTCGCAATAGGGGCAGACGATGAAACTGGAGGCCGGGTTCAACGGGGCGGAGGTCATGCGGCGAGCATGTAGCGGAGTACACCGTCTTTCAATGGCGTAACGCGTCTCTTCTCCCAGAGTGGAGCGAATGCGGCACGGTCACCCCCCGCAAGGTCACCGCCGATATCACGTTCGCTTGTCAGTTAGCACGCGAGCGGAGCGCGCCGAACACCATGCCTGCGAGCATTCCGAGAAAGCCGAAACCGAAATACGACAGTGCCGCAACGAGCAATCCATATCCCCCGGCGAGCGACGCTCCCGCGGAGAGAACGCCCATCGAACAGCCCAGAATCACGAAGATTGGCATTGGCCTATTCCTTGCTTCGACATCCTCATAAAAAAGTCACGAGCATTTGCCCGCATCGGCGATAACCTGCCTAATTCTATTTAATGTACAAACTGACCCTGCTCAATCAACCTAAAGAGGAGAAATTTACACGTTTTGTTCAGGCTGCCCCGTTCAACGTGCCAATTCCTTGATTCCGCGCGACAATCCTTCAAGGGTCAGCGGGAACATCCGATCATCGAAAATTTTACGGATCAGCGTGGTCGAGTGCGCGTGCCGCCAATGCGCCTCCGGCACCGGATTCAACCAGATGTTGGACGGCCACTGCAGGCGGGCACGATGCAGCCAGACTTCTCCCGGCTCCGCGTTCCAGTGCTCATTGGCGCCACCCGGGTGAGTGACCTCATAGGGCGACATCGCGGCGTCGCCCACGAAGATGCACCTGTAGTCCGCACCGTAGGTCCGCAGAACCTCCTCAGTCGGGATCTGCTCGTCCCACCGGCGGCGGTTTTCCCGCCAGACGCCTTCGTAAAGGCAGTTGTGGAAGTAATAATATTCGAGATGCTTGAATTCTGCCCGCGCGGCGGAGAACAACTCCTCCACCAGCTTCACATGGGGGTCCATGGAGCCACCGACGTCGAAGAAAAGCAAAAGCTTCACGGCATTGCGGCGCTCCGGGCGGGTCTGTACGTCGAGATAGCCGTGTTCCGCCGTGGCGCGGATGGTTCCATCCAGGTCCAGTTCCTCCTGCGCGCCATCCCGCGCCCATCGGCGGAGCCGCTTCAAGGCGACCTTGATGTTGCGGGTGCCGATCTCCACCGTGTCGTCAAGATTTCGGAATTCCCGCTTGTCCCAGACCTTCACGGCGCGTTGATGGCGGCTCTCATCCTGCCCGATGCGAACACCCTCGGGGTTGTAGCCATAGGCGCCGAACGGCGAGGTACCCGCCGTTCCAACCCATTTGGAGCCACCCTGATGGCGGCCTTCCTGCTCCTTCAACCGCTGGCGGAGTGTCTCCATCAGCTTCTCGAACCCGCCCATCGCCTCGATCTGGGCGCGTTCCTCGGGCGTCAGGAACTTCTCTGCACGTTTCTCCAGCCAGTCGGGCGGCAGTGACAGCGCCTCCAGCACCTGGCCCACCGAAATCTGCTCCAGCCCCGCAAAGGTCTGGGCAAAGGCGCGGTCGAAACGGTCCAGATGCCGCTCGTCCTTCACCATCACCGTCCGGGCGAGGTAATAGAAGCCCTCCACATCATAGATCACCAGATCGGCGCGCAGTCCTTCCAGAAAGGCCAGATATTCCCTGAGACTTACCGGAATGCCCGCGCCGCGCAGTTTCTCGAAGAAGGGCAGGAACATCAGCCGGCACCGTGCCGCAGCAGCCAGATAGTGACGAACACCATCAGCACTCCGCCGATCAGCGCGTGAACCGCAGCGTATTGCGCGATGTCGAAGCCGTTGCCTCCCCGCGCCCTCGCGCGAAAACCGCCGACGACGGCGCCAACCACCGCCCCGAGCAGAACGTAGAGCATCCTCACCCCTTCTTGCGCCCGTTCACCGGGCCGAGCGCCGAGATCTCGGACAGGCGCTCCCTGACCGCCTGATCGGCACCGAAGCCGTAACGCGCCCAAGCGAGGCTGTCGAGCCGCACAACTCCCGCCTCTTCGCCGCGCCCGAGCCTGTCGAGCGCCTCCGCCTTCATCATAAGCAGGGTGGAGAGCAGCGCGGCATTTTGCCACTTCTTCGCCTCCTGCAACTCCGGCTCCACCAGCCGCAGTGTCTCCTGCGGATCGCCGGAGGTCAGGGCAAACGCGGCGAGCTGCATATCCACATGCGCCTTGTGCGTGGCGCAGGACGGCAATCCCTCATAAAGCCTGCGCGCGGACATCAGACTGGTGACCGCCGCCTCCGGATCGACCGCCATGGCGGTCCGCGCATAGGTGAAATGGCTGAAGGCCAGCCGCGCATCCACCCAGCCGTTGCGCTGCGCGATGGTGACAGCCCGGCGCGCGGCATTGGCCCGCGTTTCCGCCGAACCGCTGCTCAGCGCCGTATTGATCGCGTCGCGCCAGTCGGGTGTGGTGGGGCCGGCGGGCTTGCGGGCCACGTTCCGTCCCGGCGGGTTCAGCCGGTCGAGGATGTTCGGCAGCCGCTCCGCCACCTCCGCCCGCGTCATGCCGCTGGCCAGCTCGGGTGAATAGTAGGCGCGCAGCATCAGCATGTCGAACCCGGTCAGCGCGCCGTGGAAGTTATCGTCGTTGAATACGCTGTCCGGCAGACGGTAGAGGTCGTTCAGCGGCCCCATGGCCTGCGCCGTTTCTTCGTGCAGGCAGTCGCGGATCTCCTGCGGGCTGGCATCGGCGGGGATGAACACCCCTGCCCGCGTACGCGTGGTGAGCTTTGTCCAGTCCACCCGGTCGGTGCGGCGGGCGCTCAGATAATCGCTCCAGCTCGTCACATTGGGAGCCACGAAACAGGCCGCGTCGGGGGCGGCGTTGCGGAGCCTGCTTTGCGGGACGAACTCGACCACGATCCGCGCGGCGGCGGGATCCGCAACGCGGGTGATGTCGATATGCGCCTCGCGCCGGAACCGGGTCAGGAGCTTGTCCACCTCGCCGGACGCGCTCGGCGGAACCGGGCCTGTCAGGGCCAGCGTCACCGGGACTTCGAACCGGGTCAGCACCGGCAGCGCCCGCCCGCTTTCCATCTCGAACGAGAGTTCCAGAAAATCGTCCACCATATCCGCATTGGCGCGGCGTGGCGGATCGATCCGTTCCACCCCGAACGCTTTCATGGCGGGAAGCGCTGTCACAGGCGCGGCAAGGCGGGTGGGCTGATCCCTGACCTGCCCGCAGGCGGAAAGCGCCAGCCCCATCGCGAGCGCGATGGAACCGGGACGGAAGGGAAAGTGTTTGAACATGCGGCCTCCGGGCTGTTGGTCGAGGGCCGCTTGCGGCCCCGCGACACTTTGCCCGGGTTTTGTGGGTTCTCCGTGTCGCTTAGTTCAAAATCTATTGTATTTGATGAACGGCGTCACCTTGCCAATTCGGTCATAAAGCTGTCGCGCAGTCGTGTTGAACTCCTGCGTCAGCCAATAGACTTGGGGCGCCCCTTCCCGGTCCGCCGCAGCATAGACTGCCTCGATGAGCACGCGGCCCAGCCCGGTTCCCCGCGCAGCCTTGTCCACAAACAGGTCCTGAAGGTAGCAAACCTGCTCGACCCGCCAGCAATGCGGGTGAAAGACATAGTGCACAAGCCCCAGCAGCCCATCGCCCCGGTCCGCGACCAAGGCCCGGAACGTGGTGGCCTCATCGCTGAGAAGCCGCTTGAAGGTCGTCTCGTAAACCTCCTCGGATACTGAGCTTTCATAGAATTCCAGATAGAGCGTCCACAGCCTGCGCCATTCAGCCTCGTCCGAGGCGCGAAGCGGTCGAACCGCCACCGTCTGATCCACCTTTGTCATGATCTCGTCATTTTCCAGTCAAGCCCATCGCTCAGCGTTGCCCGCGGGCCATGAAGGCCAGCCTCTCGAACAGGTGAACATCCTGCTCGTTCTTCAGAAGCGCGCCGTGAAGCTTTGGCAACAGGCTGCGCGACTCCTTGCGCAGATCCTCCGCGGTCATGTCCTCCGCCAGCAACAGCTTCAGCCAGTCCAGCACCTCGGAGGTGGAGGGCTTCTTCTTCAGGCCGGGCTGTTCGCGGATTTCGTAGAATCGGGTCAGCGCGGCGGCGAGCAGATCTTCCTTCAGATCGGGAAAATGCACGGCCACGATTCGCCGCATCGTCTCCGCATCCGGGAAACGGATGTAGTGGAAGAAGCACCGTCGCAGGAAAGCGTCCGGCAATTCCTTTTCGTTATTGGATGTGATGATCACAATTGGGCGATGGATGGCCCGCACCGTCTCCCCCGTCTCGTAGACGTGGAACTCCATCCGGTCGAGCTCCTGGAGCAGATCGTTCGGGAATTCGATGTCGGCTTTGTCGATCTCGTCGATCAGCAGGACGACCTTTCCGGGGGCGTCGAACGCCTGCCACAGCTTCCCCTTGCGGATGTAGTTGCCCACGTCCCGCACCCGTTCGTCGCCAAGCTGGCTGTCTCGCAGCCGGCTCACCGCATCATATTCGTATAGGCCCTGCTGCGCGCGGGTGGTGGATTTGATGTTCCATTCGATCATCGGCAGGCCAAGGCCCGTCGCCACCTGACGGGCCAGTTCGGTCTTGCCCGTCCCAGGCTCCCCCTTCACCAGCAACGGCCGTTCGAGCGCCACTGCCGCGTTCACGGCGATCGTCAGATCCTCCGTCGCAACGTAATCCTGAGTACCGAGAAACTTCATCCTGCCCGCCGATCTCCCTGATGCTGGCATGAGGGTAACACGCACCTTCTTCGCTGCAAGTGCAGGATCAAAGCTAGTGACAGGTGCTACATCTTGCGGTAATGCACCCTCCCAAGGAGTGCCTGTATGCCGATAAGCGAACCCAGTGCACGGCCCGGTCTGACCAAGGGGGCTGACATGAAGGCAGAAGTCTTTCTACCCGAAGACTATCGACCCGCCGAAGACGAACCATTCATGAATGAGCGACAGCTCGAATATTTTCGCAGAAAATTGATTGCGTGGAAGAATGACCTGCTCTCGGAAAGCCGGGAAACGATCGAAGGTCTTCAGGACAGCACCCGCAATATCCCCGACATCGCAGATCGTGCCAGTGAGGAGACCGACCGCGCGCTTGAACTTCGGACCCGTGACCGGCAGCGCAAACTCGTGTCCAAGATCGATGCCGCGCTGCGGCGCATCGACAATGGCGAATACGGCTATTGCGAAGAAACGGGAGAGCCCATCTCCCTCAAGCGGCTCGATGCCCGCCCCATCGCGACGCTCAGCCTTGAAGCGCAGGAACGCCACGAACGTCGCGAGCGGGTTCACCGCGACGACTGACCTTCCGGCGCCCGCCCGGCCGATTGCCATTTGGGCGCCTGCCGGAGACATGACTGGAAACACCGGCGGCAGTGGCTGCCGGTGTTTCGTTTTGGAGGCGAGAGGATGGAGCTGAGCGGCCGGGAGATCACGGTGGTCGGCGCGGGCGTTGCGGGGCTGGCGGCAGCGCTGGCGCTTTCGCGCCGGGGTGCCCGGGTGACCGTGCTCGAACAGGCCGAAGCGGTGCGGGAGTTCGGGGCGGGTTTCCAGATCACCCCCAACGGCGCGCGCGTGCTGGAAGCCCTCGGCCTCGGAGAGCAGCTCTCCACCCTGTCGCTCCGCTCCCGCGGGGTGGAGATCGTGGACGGCCCGACGGGGCGGCGCGTGATCCGGCTCGACCTCGCCCGGCTCAGACCGGAGGAGCCGCACCGCTTCGTCCGCAGGCCCGATCTCATCGCCCTCCTTTTCAACGCGGTCCGGGAGGCGGGCGTCACTCTCCGCCTGAAGACCCGCGTGCTGGCTGCCGATGTGACCGGCCAGACCGTACGCCTCAACCTTGCCGGCGGCGAGAGTCATGAGGCCCACCTCCTCATCGGCGCGGACGGTATCCATTCCCCCGTGCGCACAGCGGTTGAGGGGGAGGACACCACCCAGCCCTTCTTCACCGGTCAGGTCGCCTGGCGGGCCGTCGTGCGGGGAGAGGCGGAGCCGGTCGCACGGGTCCATACCGGACCGGGGCGGCATCTGGTCACCTATCCTCTGCCCCGTGGCCTGCTGAACATCGTCGCGGTGGAGGAGCGGGCCGCATGGGCGGCGGAGGACTGGCGGGCGGTGGACGATCCCGCCAACCTGCGAGCCGCCTTTGCCGGGTTCGCGACGCCCGTGCGCAGTCTGCTTGCAGAGGTTGACGAGGTGCATCTCTGGGGCCTGTTCCGCCACGGCCTCGTGCAGCACTGGTACCGGGGCGCGGCCATCGTCATCGGCGATGCCGCCCATCCCACGCTCCCGTTTCTCGCCCAGGGGGCCAACATGGCGCTGGAGGATGCGTGGCTGATCGCAGCAGCGCTTGCCTCCGCGCCGGATGCGGAACAGGGATTCGCCGATTTCGTGCGTCTCCGCCGCGCGCGAGTCGCCCGTCTCGTCGCGGCGGCAAATGCGAATGCGCGCAACTACCACCTGACGGGCGCGTCCCGGCAGGCGGCGCACATGGTCCTGCGGCTGGGCGGACTGCTGGCGCCCTCGGCCGCCATCGGCCGATTCGACTGGATCTACCGCTACGATCCCGTTGCGGCCTGCCGGATGGATGCCTGACGGGACGTGTCCAGTCCCCGATAGGGGTCAGGAGGCTCGCTTGATCCGTTCTTCCAGTTCGCCCGCCAGCGCCTCCGCCCGCGCCGCGATTTCCGAAAGCGTATCTATCACGATTTCCGGTATCACCGGCACCTCGATCCGCGCAGGCTCCGGCGCTGGTCGCGAGAGCGCCTCTTCCAGCGCCGCCTCCGCCTCCGTCGCGCGCATTTCGGCGAGACGCAGCCGCTCTTCCAGCCCCGCCGTGCGGTCGGCCAGCATGAGTCCGGCCATCAGCAGAAGCCGGGGCTCCGGTATGCGCGCGCTCTGCTGGACCAGAACCTGCGCCTGATCGTCCAGAAGCGCCGCCGCGGTTTGCACGAAGGACTCCTGCCCCTCTTGGCATGCGACGGCGAATTCACGGCCGCCGATCGAAACGGTCACTTCAGGCATCAGTTGGCTCTCCGATCAGAGGACGTAGTTCTTCCAGGATTTCCTCCACTTGCGCAAGATCCGCCGCACGACGGCTGCGGAGTTCCTCCGCCTCGGCAAGCAGAGCGCGGTTCAGCACACTCGCCTCCGGGTCCCGCGCCTCGCGCAGCTCGCGCATCGCCTCCGACAGTGCCGCGTTCACATTGCGAAGCCGGCCCATTTCTTCCGTCGCGAGGTCGAGCGCCCCCGCCAGATCCGCAACCCGCCGCTCCAATTCCGCGACCAGAGCCTCCTGCTCCGACCGAATCGCGTCGGCCCGCGCCTCCAGCGTACGGTTGCGCTCCTCTTCTGCCACAAGAGCGGCGCGGAGTGCGCCGTCACCATCCATATCGGGGGTGGGAATGTCCTCCATTCCCCGCCGCAGACGTTCCAGCGCGGTCGTGATCCGTCTTTCCAGATCGGCGATCTCGTTCATGGGCCCCCCGTTAGGCTGCGACTGTCGCTCCAATGCGTTTCCATGATGTCGCGGCACCTTCGCGGACAAACTTCGACCAAAGCGGCAGCCGGTTCAAGGCCGCATCTGCGCGCCGACGATCATCGGCGGCCCTTCGCAGCCTTGAACTTGGGCGACAGGCTGCTATCACGCCCCGGAAACCGCCGCGGGAAGGACCGATTTCCGGCGGCCCTGCGAAAGGAAAGCGCATGGATATCGCAACGCTCCGCGACCGCTATCCCGAACACTGGCAGCAGGCGGCCGCGGTCCGCGCTCTGGCAATGGACGCGGTTCAAGCGGCAAATTCCGGCCACCCCGGCATGCCGATGGGCATGGCCGACGTGGCCACGGTGCTGTTCACCCGGCACATGAAATTCGACGCCTCGCACCCTGACTGGGCGGACCGCGATCGGTTCATCCTCTCGGCGGGTCACGGCTCGATGCTGATCTACGCGCTCCTCCACCTGCTGGGCTACGAGGAAGTGACGATCGAGGAGATCCGCAACTTCCGCCAATGGGGGGCCAAGACGGCCGGGCACCCGGAATACGGCCATGTGAAGGGGGTGGAGACGACCACCGGCCCGCTGGGCCAGGGGCTGGGCAACGCCGTGGGCTTCGCCATCGCGGAGGAGGCGCTCCGCGCCCGTTTCGGCGCGAAAGCGGTGGATCACCACACCTATGTCATCGCGGGCGACGGCTGTCTGATGGAGGGCATCAGCCAGGAGGCCATCGGCCTCGCCGGGATGCAGAAGCTCTCGAAGCTCATCGTGCTGTGGGACAACAACGGCATCTCCATCGACGGCAAGGTCTCCCTCTCCGACATCACCGATCAGCGGGCGCGCTTTGCTGCCTCGGGCTGGAAGGTGCTGCATTGCGACGGGCACGACCCCGCGGCGATAGACGCCGCGCTGACGGAGGCCAAGCGCTCCGAGCAGCCGGTCTTCATCGACTGCAAGACGCATATCGGCTTCGGCAGCCCGAAGAAGCAGGACACGGCCGGCGCGCATGGCTCGCCCCTCGGCCCGGACGAAATCGCCGCCGTTCGGGAGATCTACGGCTGGAACCACGCGGCCTTCGAGATCCCGGATGATATCCGGGCAAGCTGGCGCGAAGCGGGCCTGCGGGGCTCCGCCGACCGGCAGGAGTGGGAGAGCCGCATCGCCGCCCTGCCCGCCGGTCGCCGGACCAGCTTCGATCGTGCGCTCTCCGGCGAGCTGCCGGCAAAGGTCGCGGGCCTTATCCGGGGTCTGAAACGGCAGGCGGCGGAGTCGAAGCCCAAGGTCGCGACGCGGAGATCGTCGGAGATGGTGCTTGAGGTGTTGAACCCCGCGATCCCGGAGATGCTCGGCGGTTCCGCCGACCTCACCGGCTCCAACAACACCAGGACGGCCGATCTGGGCATCTTCTCGCCGGAGAATCGCAAGGGTCGCTACATCCACTACGGCATCCGTGAACACGGAATGGCGGCAGCGATGAACGGCATCCAGCTTCACGGCGGGTTCCATCCCTATGGCGGCACCTTCTTCGCCTTCACCGACTATGCGCGAGGGTCCATGCGGCTTTCGGCGCTGATGGGTCTGCCGGTCATCTATGTAATGACCCACGATTCCATCGGTCTGGGGGAGGACGGCCCCACGCACCAGCCGGTCGAACATCTGGCGATCTGCCGCGCGACGCCCAACACGCTGACCATCCGTCCCGCCGACACGGTGGAGACGGCTGAGGCGTGGGAGATCGCGCTGAACCAGAAGGCGACGCCGACGGTGCTCGTCCTCTCCCGCCAGAACCTGCCGACGGTTCGGACCGACTTCACCGCGAAGAACCTGACCCAACAGGGCGCCTATATCCTGCGGGAAGCCACGGGCAAGCGTCAGGCCATCCTGATGGCCACCGGCTCGGAAGTGGAGATCGCGCTCGCCGCGCGGGAGGCGCTGGAGGCCGAAGGCATCGGCACCCGCGTCGTCTCCATGCCCTGTGCTGAACTGTTCGCCCAGCAGCCGGAAGCGTATCGCCGCAAGGTGCTGCCCGCAGGCCCCGTCCGGGTGGCAGTGGAGGCCGCAACCGGCTTCGGCTGGGACCGCTGGCTGATCGGTGAGCGCGGGCGCGACGGCAAGGCCGCTTTCGTCGGCATGACCGGCTTCGGCGCCTCCGCCCCTGCGGAACGGCTCTATCAGGAGTTCGGCATCACTGCCGAGAACGTGGCGGCGCAGGCGCGCGCCCTGCTTGGCCGCAACAGCTAATGCCCGGGGGGCCGGTCCCGCTTCGGATCGGCCCTTCGCCACAGATGCAAGGCGCTGTCCTCCCCTCCTCAGGTCGCCATCCTATCCGGGTGACCGTCCTCCTCAGGTGACTTCCCCTTCAGGCCACAGCATTCCTCAGGTCGCCGTCGTTCACAATCAATGGCCGGCCTCCGGCGCGGTCTTGCGGAACAGCCCCGCCACCGGCGTGATCACATATTTTGCCAGCGGGATCAGGACAAATCCCAGCGCCAGCCCGAAGATCCCATCGAAAAGCGCCGTGACGATCCAGTGGGTCGCGCTGTGAATCGTCCCCGTCTCCTCGATCGCATCGGCGGCGGCATCAGCCATATCCTCGATCTCGTGCCCGATCACGCCGAGTCCGAAGCTCTCCAGCCCGTGGATGACGATGGAGCCGCCCACCCAGATCATCGCCGCGGTGCCGACGATGGTCAAAAGCTTCATGAAGACTGGCATCCCCCTGACCAGCCCGCGCCCCAGCGCGCGCACGATGCCCGATGCACCCGTGAACCCCTCATAGCGGCTGAGCGACAGGCCGATGTCATCCATCTTCACGATGATCGCCACGCCGCCATAAACCACGGCGGTGATCATGATGCCGACGATGGCGAGTATCAGCGCCTCCATCCACAGGCTCTCCGGCGGAATGGCGGCAAGCGCGATGGTCATGATTTCCGCAGAGAGGATGAAGTCGGTCTTGATGGCGCCTTTCACCCGCGCCTCCTCCAGCAAGCGCGCTCCGTCCTGACCCGCCGCAACAGAAACCGCGGCCTCCGTGCCGTGATCCTCGGACGGGAACAGCCAGTGGTGGACCTTCTCCGCGCCCTCGAAACACAGATAGGCCCCACCCAGCATGAGCAGCGGCGTGATCGCCCAGGGCGCGAATGTGGAGAGCAGGAGTGCCAGCGGCAGCAGGATCACCAGCTTGTTGACGAGCGACCCCATGGCGATCTTGCCCACGATGGGCAGCTCCCGCTGCGGCGCAAAGCCCTGGACGTATTTCGGCGCGACCGCAGCATCGTCGATCACCGCGCCCGCCGCCTTTGCGCCCGCCCGTGCCGCCTGCCCGGCCACATCGTCCAGCGAAGCCGCGGCCACCTTGGCGATGGCGGCCACGTCATCCAGCAGTGCCAGCAATCCACTCATCTTGAATCCACTCCCCGTATCAGGGCAGAACTAGCGTCGCGACCGAATGTCGCAAGGATGTCCGGCTGTTGGCGCAAGCGTTTGCGCTAACTTTCAGAGATTGCGCTAACATATTGGAGTATCGCGGGTTTCGGCTTTCAGGCTGAACGGATCAAGCCTATATTGGTGCCCAATTCCGATACTTTCGGACGATCCCATTCCCCGCGACGGAGCATTCCATGACGATCACCCTCGGCATCAACGGTTTCGGTCGCATCGGCCGCTGCACATTGTCCCACCTTGCGCAAAGCGCGCGCAACGATGTGAAGGTCGTCAGGATGAACGCGACCGGGCCGATCGACACCGCCGCGCATCTGATCCGTTATGACAGCGTCCATGGCCGCTTTCCCGGGCTGGTGAAAGTGGAGGGTGACACGATGGATCTGGGCCAGGGCCCGATCGAGGTGATGTCCACCTACAACCCGGAGGAGCTGGACTGGACGGGCGTGGACGTGGTGCTCGAATGCTCCGGCAAGTTCAACGACCGTGACAAGGCCGCCGTCCACCTGGAGCGGGGGGCGAAGCGGGTGCTCGTGTCCGCCCCGGCGAAGAAAGCCGACCGGACCATCGTCTTCGGCGTGAACGACGGTGTTCTGACGACAAGCGATCTTGTCGTCTCCAACGGCTCCTGCACGACCAATTGCCTCGCTCCGGTAGCGAAGGTGCTGAACGACGCCATCGGCATCGAGCGTGGCATCATGACCACCATCCACTCCTATACCGGCGATCAGCCGACGCTGGACCGCCGCCACAAGGATCTCTACCGCGCCCGCGCCGCCGCCATGGCGATCATCCCGACCTCCACCGGCGCGGCGAAAGCGATCGGAGAGGTTCTGCCCGATCTCGCCGGCAGGCTTGACGGCACCGCCCTCCGCGTGCCGACGCCCAACGTCTCCTGCGTTGACCTGACCTTCGAGGCGAAGAAGGACGTGACGGTCGAGGATGTGAACGAGATCGTCCGCGAGGCCGTTCAGGGCCCCATCGGTCGCGTGCTCGCCTATGACCCGGAGATGAAGGTCTCCATCGACTTCAATCACACGGAATACTCCTCCATCTTCGCACCGGATCAGACCAAGGTGGTGGGCAAGCGCACCGTGCGGGTGTTGGCATGGTATGACAACGAATGGGGCTTCTCCTGCCGGATGGCCGATGTCGCGGCGGCTATGGGCCGGCTGATCTGACTTTCCGCTAACCGACTGAAAACAGGCCCGTCGCGCGATGCGGCGGGCCTTTGCCATTGCGAACGCATGATCTTGCCCAGGGGGTGCGGACTTTCTGACCACAGTCCCGGAAACTCTGCCACAACACTGGAAATATCGCAGCCGCTGGCCTATCCTCTCCTCACGAGCGTTTTTCGGGGCTACGGCAAGGACCGCAATGGGCAAGGACGGGCTGCGCAGAATCGCCTTCTTCCTGCTGGTGGCGCTCATGTTCTACGTGGCCACGGCAGGCGCAGGGCCTGCCTGATGGCGGAAAGGTATCGCGGCCCTTACAGCCCCGGTGGCGACGGCGCTGACACGCCCCGTCCGGAAGGTTCTGCCCCGTCACGCACCATCCCGCCGCGCCGCCGCAGGCGTCGTGCGGGAGGTCGGGCGAATTTCCTGTTTCTCGCCCCCGTGCTGTTCCTGCTGACCGCGTTCGGCAAGGAGCCTGTGGGCATGGCTCTTGGCTTGGCGGCCTTCGGGGTGCTGGAACTTGCCGCCTGGCTCACCCATCAGGGCCTGGTGGCGGAGGAGGCATATGAGGCGCGCAACATTGCCCGCCGCCCCGCAATCCCGCGCAAGCTCTTCGGCAGCGTACTGACTGCGGCGGGCCTGTTTCTTGGCGGCTACGCCCCCGGGGGAAGCATCGTCAACCCGGCCATCTTCGCCGTGCTGGGCTTTGCACTGCATTTCTTCGCTTTCGGTCCCGATCCCATGCGCGACAAGGGGATGACCGGCATCGACCGGTTCGAGGGCGACCGCGTCGCCCGCGCCGTGGACGAGGCGGAGAGCCATCTCCGCGACATGAAGGACGCGATAAAGCGTGCGGGCGATCGAAGGCTGGAATCGCGTGTGGACCGTTTCGCGGAGACCGCCCGCGCCATGTTCCGCCGGGTGGAGGCCGACCCCCGCGACCTGACGGGTTCGCGCCGTTACCTCGGCGTCTATCTGCTCGGCGCGCGGGACGCGACCGTCAAGTTCGCCGATCTCTATGCCCAGAACCGCGACCCGTCGGCCCGATCGGCCTATGAGGCGTTGCTGGACGATCTGGAAACCAACTTTTCCAGCCGGACGCAGGATCTGCTGCTCAACGACAGGACCGATCTCGACGTGGAGATTGACGTGCTGCGTGAGCGGCTCCAGCGTGAAGGCGTCAAGACCGACTGAAACGATACCGACAGACTGACGAGGGAGAAGCACATGGCCGAAAGCGTCCGCCGTCAGGCGACCGACACCCAGAAGGAACTGAACGACGTGGTGGAGGTGACGCTGCCCCCGCCCGCGCCGGAGGTTCCCGCGCTCGAACAGGCCCGTCCGGAGCTGCAGGATCAGATCCGCAAGCGCATGGCCGAACTCGACATGTCGAACACCCAGTCGATCATCGGTTTCGGCTCCCGCGCTCAGGCCGGGCTGCAGGAGATCAGCCAGTCCATGCTGGCCGATGTCCGCAACAAGGATGTCGGCCCCGCCGGGGACAGCCTGCGGGAGATCGTGACCACGATCCGCGGCTTCTCCGTCTCCGAACTCGACATGCGCCGGGAGCGGAGCTGGTGGGAGAAGCTGATGGGCCGCGCCACCCCCTTCGCCAAGTTCGTCGCCCGGTATGAAGACGTGCAGGGCCAGATCGACCGCGTGACGGACCAGTTGCTGACGCATGAGCACAAGCTCCTGAAGGACATCAAGTCGCTCGACATCCTCTATGAACGCACGCTGACCTTCTACGACGAGCTCGCGCTCTATATCGCGGCGGGGGAAGCGAAGCTGGCGGAGATCGACACGACCGACGTTCCTGCCGCCGAACATCGGGTGGAAGCGGCGGCGGAGGATCAGAAGGTGCTCCGTGCGCAGGAACTCCGCGATCTGCGCGCCGCGCGGGACGATCTGGAACGCCGGGTGCATGACCTGAAACTGACCCGCCAGGTAACGATGCAGTCCCTCCCCTCCATCCGGCTGGTGCAGGAGAATGACAAGTCTCTGGTAACCAAGATCAACTCCACCCTCGTCAACACCGTGCCGTTGTGGGAGACGCAGCTTGCGCAGGCGGTCACCATCCAGCGCTCGCGCGAGGCGGCGACCGCTGTGAAGGAAGCCAACGACCTAACCAACGAACTGCTGACCAAGAACGCGGAGAACCTGCGCGAGGCCAACAAGGTCGTCCGCACGGAGATGGAGCGCGGCGTCTTTGACATCGAAGCGGTGAAGAAGGCCAATGCAGAACTGATCGCGACCATCAATGAAAGCCTTCAGATCGCCGATGACGGCAAGGCCAAGCGCGCTGCGGCGGAGGCCGATCTGGAGAAGATGGAAATTGAACTGCGCGAGACGCTCGCCTCCGCCAAGTCACGGGGCGACGGTCTGGGCGCCACGGCGGGCGGCGCAGTCCCGAAGGGTTGAAATGCTGGCTCCCCTGCTGCGCCGCGGTCTTCTCCCGGCGCTCCTCCTCCTGCTGGCCGCCTGTGCGAAGCCGCCTTCGGATGTCCTGACCGCCCCGCAGGCGCATGCACGTCCGAAGCCGCGCCCCGTGGAAGCTCCCGTAGCCGTTACGCCGCGAAGCGCGGAAAGTGAGGCGCTGGTGCAATATTATGCCCGCGTCCAGAACGACCTGCTCTCGCAGGGCCTGATGCGGATGGATGGCGGCGGTGTGGACACGCCGTTCGACGCGCGCATTCTGGCCGAAAATTTCATCCGCATCGCCCTTTACGATGAATATACCACGTTGCCGGGCGGTACTCGCGTGGCTCGTGTCACGCCGAGCGTGCTACGCCGTTGGGACAAGCCAATCCGCATGAGCGTCGAGTTCGGCGCCTCCGTTCCGCGACCCCAGCGGGAACGAGACAGTACGATGGTGGCGGGCTACGCCATGCGCCTGTCGCTGCTCACCGGCGTGCCCCTGACGATGACCCGGCCCGAACATGCGAATTTCCATGTTTTCATTGTGAATGAGGATGAGAGACGCGCCATGGGAGAGCGCCTTGCCCGCTTGGTTCCAGGGATCAGCGGCGCCGATATCCGCTCCGTCACCGATCTGGATCGCGCGACCTTCTGCTTTGCCTATGCGTTTTCCGAGCGGGGTCAGTCCACCTACCGTCAGGCCCTTGCGCTGATACGGGCGGAACATCCCGACCTCCTCCGCCGTTCCTGCGTGCATGAGGAGCTGGCGCAGGCCATGGGGCTTGTGAACGACAGCCCGCAGGCGCGGCCGTCGATCTTCAACGATGACGAGGAATTTGCCCTGCTGACCCGGCAGGACGAAATGATGTTGCGCATCCTCTACGACCCTCGGCTACGCCCCGGAATGACCCCGGAGGAAGCCCGTCCCATAGTGGAGGAGATCGCGCGGGAACTGATGGGAGAAACCTCGGTCTGAAGCCCCGGGTCTAAAGCTCCAGTGTCCCGGCGACCCTTGCCGGCAGGAGTTGCCGGACCAGCGCCTCTGACGTGGCTGCGGGGTCGGCAAGGTCTCCCGGATCTGCCAGATCTGCGGGGACCGCGAGGTCGGCAAGGTCTGCGGGGTCGGCAAAGTCGGCAAGGTCTGCGGGGACCGCGAGGTCTGCGGAGTCGGCAAGGTTGGCGAGGACTGCGAGGACTGCGAGGACTGCGAGGACTGCGAGGACTGCGAGGACTGCGAGGACTGCGAGGACTGCGAGGAGATTGCAGCACCTCAGCCGCCTGACGCAACGGCAAAAGTCGGCTCAAGGCAACCCGCTAAGACCGGCGCATTCGCTGCGGGAAAAAGCTCTCGGGCCTGCGGTAGCAGAAATCGCTCGCAATCCGATCAGCGGGAGAGAGACACATTCCGGATCATTCCGCCCCATCTCGAGTCCCGGATCATGGGGATAACCATCCATCGGTCAAAACGACACATTTCGTAGCTTTTTCAAGATTTTGTCAGGACAGCCGTAAGCACCCGCGTCCACATCTCGACGACTTTACCTTGATTCCGGGCCGACAGTCCCCGCGAACCCCCGACTTGTCCCTGCTCACGACAACGTCGCCCGAACGCTCAAAGCCCCGAGCAGCCCTCGTCCTCCGGAGTCGCCAGAACGTGAAGAGCAGAGCCACAGAGGTTTCGTCGCCAATATGGCCCGCTCCAACCCGGGACTGAACCCTCGGCCCCGACGCGAATCCGCGGACCGCGGATTATGGCGAGCGGGTCAAGCAAGCCCCCGCTCCCTCAAGGGCAGCGGCGCAACAGGAGAGCCTCTCCGTCACAATCTCTCGGATCTGCCGGAGGCAACAAGCTTGGCCGACGATCTCGGGACACCCCGGCGGTCAAGGTGGCCTGCATGCAGTTCCAAGGGACGCTCGGGAGTCTGCCACACCCGGTCATGCGCCCCGTCAACGCTCCGCCCCTTACGGAAGGACACGGGCGCAACCTTCACGCCCGCGCCTGCCCCTGCCAACCTGCCCTCGGTTGTCAGTCGCCTTCGATCATCTGGTCCATCAGGATAGAGGGATGCAGACACCCCGCCTCCCCGACCACCCGCGCCGGCACGCCCGCCACGGTGGAGTTCCGCGGCACATCGGCCAGAACCACCGAACCCGCGGCGATACGGGAGCAGTTGCCCACGCGGATATTGCCAAGAACCTTGGCTCCCGCGCCGATCAGCACGCCGTCGCCGATCTTCGGGTGACGGTCGCCGTCCGCCTTGCCGGTTCCGCCCAGCGTCACCGAATGGAGCATGGAGACGTTGTCCCCCACCACTGCGGTCTCGCCGATCACGATGGAATGCGCGTGATCGATCATCACGCCCCGCCCGATCCGCGCGGCGGGATGAATGTCCACGCCGAAAACCTCTGACACGCGGGTCTGCACGAAATAGGCCATGTCGCGCCGCCCCTGCTGCCAGAGCCAGTGGCCGATCCGATAGGCCTGCAACGCCTGATAGCCCTTGAAGAACAGCAGCGGCTGAAGAAAGCTGTGGCAGGCGGGATCGCGCTCGAAAACCGCCACCACATCGATCCGCGCGGCCTGAGCAAGGGAAGGGTCAGCGACATGGGCCTCATCCGCGATCTCGCGCAGGATTTGCTCCGACATCTCGCCCGAGGCCAGCTTCAGCGAAAACCGGTAGGCCAGCGCCCGCTCCAGCGAGGCATGATGCAGCACGCTCGAATGGATCAGGCCGCCGAGCAGCGGTTCCCGCTCGACGGCTTCATGCGCCTCGGTGCAAATACGCGACCAGACGGGATCGACCTCGGCCACCGTTGCTTTCACCTGCGCCATGACGCCCTCCGTTTTCCTCAGTCTAGCCGAGATAGGGCGCAATTGGCAGGTCGGAAAGAAGGATCAGGCCGCCGGGAGGGTCAATTCCAGAAAATGTGCCGCGATACGCACCTTTCCGCCAGAAAAATTACCCCCTGCCGCGGTCAGCAGCAGCCGCGTGGCCGCCCAGCGGGGGGCCGGCGCAGTCGGTCCCATCGCCCAGGATCCCGCGCCGGTGCCAAGCTCGGAGCCATAACGATCCACCCCGTCCGACTCACCCAGCTTCCATGAGGCAAGCGTACCGGTGAGCGGCTCCAGCACCCGCGCAGTCACGCCGAAGACGGTGGCGTGGCTCGGGATCAGCGGGGTTGTCAGGTTGCTTGCCCCCGGCGTGACGACATGGTCGATCTCCGCGACCCGCCATACCGGCCCCGCGCCATTGGGAGAGCTTGCCAGCAACCCCGCACGCCATCCCTGCCCGTCATGCAGCCGCTCCGCCCCCTCGTCCGCCACGAAGGCACGCCATCCCGCGCGCGGCATCAGGAACTCCCACCCGCCGTTCAGCCGGAGCGCGACCTTCCCCGCGGCGCCCGCCCAGCCGCCGGTGGCTCCCGCGGGCACACCATAGGCCGCGCCCTCATCCGGCATCTGCGGCTCACCCCCCGTGATGGAGCGGAGCGTAAGCTGACAGAGCGCATCGATCCGGGCCAGCGCCTCGTTCACGGTGACATGTTTCTGGGCCTGACCGGGCGCGATCAGCGGCAGGCGAAGGGTCGGTGTCTCGGTCATCATCGTCTCCATCGTTGGAATCTCAGGCGGGGTGGTCAGGTCAGTCAGGATGTTCGGATCGGGCGGGGTGGTCAGATTGTCAGGCTGGCAAACGGGCCGGGACCGAAGCGGTCGGACAGTTGCGCGACCTCCAGCCGGAGCGCGGGGCCGTCGGCCGCGCGCATCTGGGCGCTGTAGCGCCACTCCGGCATGGTGGTCTCCGCCTCCCGCATGACGCCCGAAGCGCCGATGACCCGGAGGAGATAGGCCTCCCGCGTCTCGCCAAGCGGGATGTCGCGGCTCTCCCAGTCGTCGCCGTCCAGCCGGCTGCGGCGGATCCAACGGAAGGCCAGATCGCCCCCCTCCGGTCGCATCCGCAGGTGCACGGGCCGGTAGGGGCGCAGACCCACCCCCCGGAAGGCCGCCGTGAGATGGACAAAGGCCGGGTCGTCATAAGCCAGTCCCGCAGGGCCGATCCGGTAATGCCGCTCCATCCCGCGACGGGCGGGGTCGAGCGCGATCTGCCCCACACGGTGGTCGAGCAGCACGAACCGGCTTCCTGCAGGCCAGACATGGCCCTCCCGCTCCGTCCCGGCCTGCCCGCGCAGCAGATGGGTCAGCTCGTAGGTGTCGGGCGCGGTCAGCGTCGCGGTGGCGAACTGGATCACCTCCCATCCATCGGGCGAGCCATCCCCCACCGCAGCCGCATTCGCGCCGCTCAGGACGGAGAGCCGCTCCGCCGATGACAGCGCCCCCGACATGCGGACGCGGAGCCGCCCCCTGTCCCACAACCCCGGATGGCGCGCGCCGAGCGGCTCCAGCGTCTCGCCAATCACAGCCGCGCGCTCCACATTGCCGTTCAGCCGGTAGCCGCTGTCCGTTGGCGCATCCAGCACCGCGATGTCGCCCGGCCAGGGGCTGGCGGTGACGGCAAGATGTGGCGCGTGCGGAACCTCCGCGCCGGAGAGCAGCGGCAGGTCCAGAAACAGCGCGGCCACGGGTGCGGGCGGTACAAAGGGGCGCGGCTTCGCGGGCGGTTCCTCCACCGGCGGTGCGGAATAGAGCGCAGGCTCAACCCGCACGGCCTCCACCTCCGCGCCATGTCCCTCCGCCAGCCGGTCGATGCGGTAAAGACCCCGCGCGCCGCCTGCCTCCAGCCGCACCACCTCCCCCGCGCCGATCCCGGCGGAGGGCGGCAGGACAAAGCGCGCGGTATCCCGCGCCACCCGCGTCTCCGCCAGCCAGCGTTCGGCAATCGCCACCGCCTCTCCCGCCGTGAGGGCGAGCGGGAGTTCGGTTTCCGAGACGGCATCGCCTTCCTCGCCGGGATGGGTGACCTCCACGCTCCGCGCCTCGTAATCGGCCTCGGCGTCGATATGGCCGATGCGGAGGCGGGGCGGGATTTCGGTTGCGCCCGCGCGCTCCTGCTGCACATCGCCGCCGTCCTGCGCAATGATCGCGTCGGCATCGATCACCCGCACCGCCTCCGCGCCCCGGCGGCTGAAGACAAGACGCCCGTCCCGCTCCGCCGCATCCACGCCATAGGCCAGCATCAGCGCCTGCAACGCCCCCCGAGCGGTCTGCTCCGTCAGGGAAAGACCGCGCACCAGCCCGTGCAGACGCGCGACATCCACATCGCCCACCCCCGCCCGCGCACAAATCTCCGCCACCACGGCGCCAAGCGGCTGCGCCGCCGTCCGCCCGGTGATCCAGTGGCCGCGGGCGTGGTTTTCACCATCGCTCCAGACATCGGTGGCCTGCGGAAAGGCGGGCCAAGGCCGCGCATCCCACGCCCAGACATGCGCCCGCGCCATATCCACCATTGGCCCGCCATAATGCGGCGAGACGGGGTTGGCCGCGGGATCGCTCCAATACCGGGCCAGCGCACGCAGATACTGCATCTGGATCAGGTCGTCCCGCGCCCCGGTCGAGAAATGCGGCAGCGCGGATTCGGAGGACTTCGGATCAAGGAACTTGTTGGGCTCGTTCGTGCCCTTGTCCACGGCGGCGCAGCCGATCTCGGTGAACCATATGGGCTTCGACATCGGCACCCACGGGCTCGCCGCCGCCTGCCGGGCACCGCCCACCCGGTCGTGATGCGGATTGCTCCACCAGTTTAGGATGTCCTTGTAGCGCCAGATCCACGGTTCCCCCTCACCATCGGTGATCGGGATGCGCCGTTGGGCCGCGCGATCCTCCGGCGTCGCGTAATACCAGTCGTAGCCCTCGCCGCCCGCGACATTCGCGGTCAGGTAGTCAAGATCATGGATGGTTCCCGCTGCCGCATCCGCATGGCCGCTGCCGTCGCGCCAGTCGGAGAGGGGCATGTAGTTGTCGATCCCGATGAAGTCGATCGCCGGGTGGGCCCAGAGCGGGTCGAGGTGGAACCAGCGGTTGCCCTCCGGGTCGGTCGTGCCGAAATACTCGCTCCAATCCGCAGCATAGCCGATCTTCGCGTCCGGCAGGATCGCGCGGACATCCGCGGCCAGACGGCAAAGCTCCGCCACGGCGGGAAAGCCCCCCGCGTCGCGGATGGCCGTCAGCGCCACCATCTCGGAGCCGATGCAGAACGCATCCACCCCTCCCGCCAGCGCGCAGAGATGCGCGTAATGCAGGATGAACCGTCGATAGGACCACTCCGGCGGACCGGTATAGACGATGGTCGTGCCGGTCGCAGTGAAATCCTCCACCCGCGCGGAGCCGAAGAACCGCGCAACCTCCGCCTTGGCAGCAATGGTGCCGAAGGGAGAGCCGACCTCGCCCGGCGCGCGCGACAGCGTGATCCGCCCCCGCCACGGCAGGGCGGGTTGCTCGCTGCCGCCCCATGGGTCGGGTCGGGCATTGCCCCGAAGCTGCTCCATGAGGATGAAGGGGTAGAACACCGCCCGCTTCCCCGCCTGGGCGAGCGCGGTCAGCGCCTCGATCACCGAGCCGTCGGAAGGCGTGCCGCCATAGACGGGGCGGCCCTCTCGCGTCGCGACCACCTCCGCGTTGCGGCGGGCAAGGCCGCTCACCCGCCAGGGCTGCGCCGCCTCCGCCGTGACCTGCTCCACCTTCGGGCTGATCGTGCAGTCGCCGCAGCGCAGGTCCGTCCCGAACCAGGAGACGACCAGCGACACGGAGCCGACCTTCGGCAGCTCCCGCCCCATCTGGTCGAGAGAGGCCCTGAAATCCGTAACGCCTGCGGGTGAGTTCACGTTCGCGACCCGGTTCCGCCCCAGCCTGTCGGAAAAGACGGCGGGCGTGGTGGCCAGCGCATATTCCCCGGTGCCGGGGATGAGCGCCACGGCCCGCGTGACCGCGCCGATGCCGCCCTCCGCCTCCGGTACGCCCTGCGCGGGGCGCATCACCTCGAAGCTGAATTGCGGCACCCGGTTACCGAACCGGTCGAGCGCCAGATCCTCGATCACCACATAGGCGGTGCCGCGATAGGCGGGCGCGTTCTCCGCCCCCTCCTCCGCCACGATGCGCGCGTCGGGAAGCTGCGCGTCATCGCCGCGGTAAAGGCGGAGCGTGACGCTGTTCCGCGCGATCTCCACCCCATCGGCCCAGATCCGGCCGATGTCGGTGATGACCCCTTCGCAGAGCGCGATGGCAAGGCTCACGGTATAGGAATACTGCCGCACCTCCGGCCCGGCGCCGCCCTTGCCGCCCCGCGCCGAACTGGCGTGTTCGGTGAAGGGAGAGGCCCAGATCACCTGCCCGCCGATCCGCATCCGGCCGAAGACCAGCGGCAGGGGCGCGCCCTCGCTCGCCCCGGTGACCCGGAACCGCTCTATGCGGCCGTGCTCCACCGTCTCTGACCCCGCGCCCAGCAGCCGCTGGTCGATGACGCGTCCCACCGTCGCGCCCAGCGCCCGCCCGGCGACCGCCCCGGTCAGCCCCATGACCGTGCCACCCATCGCGCCGCCCAGCGATGCGCCGACCGCGCCCAGCATTATGGTTGCCATCAGATCGTTCCCTTCGGATAGCCGAACCGCGCCACGATGCGCCGCGCCCAGGGCTCGGAGAGCGGGCTTTCGACGACGGCATGGCCGCTGTAGGCATGGATGAATGTGGGTGCCGCGCCGGTTTCGGCGGCGATGCCCAGATGTTTGGCGATGCCGCCCGTGCGCAGGCGGAAAAGCAGCACGTCGCCCGGTTCCGGCAGGCCCGGTTCCTGCAGGCCCGTGGCAAGTAGGCCGCTGCCAAGCGGGCTGGCATCAAGTGGGTTGGCGGCAAGCGGAATAAGGTGGCGGGTGGCGGCGGACCAGAGCACCTCATGCCGCCCCGTCTCCCCCCAGTCGGGGGTATAGGCGGGGGGCGCTTCAGGCTCCGGCCCGCACAGATCGCGCCAGACCCCCCGGATCAGGCCGAGGCAATCCGCGCCCGCCCCACGACAGGAGGCCTGATGGCGATAGGGCGTGCCCAGCCACAGCCGCGCGGCGGCGACGACATCCCCCCTCATCGCCCCATCCTCCGGGCGGGCGAAGCGACGAGCCAGTCCTCCCCCGGTACATGCGGAAAGCCTCGGAAATTCAGCGTATTGCCAAATTTGCCGCCGCAGGTGTGAAGCCGCTTGTCACAGCCCGCCGTGAGCCGCACCCTGTCACCGGGTTGAAGCGGCGCGCGCAGCTCCTGCCAGAGCTCCACCTGTCCGCCCGCCTGAATCTTCACCAGCCCGACCAGCCCCGAGGCCGCGCCCGAAAGGACGGTGAGGCTTCCGCGTTCGAACCAGCGGGCGGGATGGCCGCCCAGCGCATCGCCAAGCTGGACGACGCGCGCGCCCGTCACCGAGAGAACAACCCCCTCGCAGCCATAGCGCGGATCGCCAAGGTCGATGCCACAGGCCGCATCCCCCAGCCGCGCGGTGCAGCCTCGCTGGATCGCGCGCCCGCCCCGCTGGTTGAGCCGGTCGGCAAGCCCGCGCAACTCCGCCTCGAACGCACCGGCGCCGCGCCGGATCTCTCCGATCTCCCCCCGGAAACGCAAGGCGCGCTGGCCCACATCGGCCCAGTTGACCAGCCATGACCGGACCTCCGCCCCGTCATAGCGGCCTGCGGCAATGTCCTCCTCCGTGATCCCTTGCGCGGTGAGTGCGCCGGAGGCGGCGGTGTTGTCCACGGCCAGCCCCGTCACCTGCTCAAGCTGCGCGGCGGTCATACCGGTCGCGGCGCGGAACAGGATCCCGTCGAAGCTCAGGTCTGTATCGTGGTCGGTGAATCCCATGCGGACCCCGTCCCGCCGTTCCACCGCCCAGCAGCGGCAGACGGTGGTCGCCCCGGTCTCCAGATGGGCCTGAAGCGTGCTGCTGCTCATGTCATCTCCCCTCTCCCTCCGCCAGTGTGCGGCGGGCCCCCCGCACCGGGGCGCCCCTCGCACCAAGGCATCTTGCCCACGGGCCTTCTGCTGGTTCGGGCCACGCCGTTGTGTGGTTGGCCCTCCACATCGGACCGCTCTCCGTATCGGACCGCTCTCCGCATCGAGGTCCATTGCCCAAGGGCCTGCTGCCAGCCGGGTCCCGCGCCAGTGCGTGACTGGCCCTCCCGCACCGGGTCTCCCCTCGCGCCACGCCCCGTTGCCCGATGGCCTGCTGCCAGTCCGGCCCGATGCAGAGTGTCGTTCACCCTCTGAATCGGGTCTTCCCTCGCATCGGCGTCTGCCGCGCCATGAGCCGTTGCCGAGAGGTCTGCCGCCGGCCACCGTATGGGCGATGCCGTGCGGAGGCCCGCCGGCCGCTGCGGGCGCGTGAAACGGTCTCCCGCGTCTCACAGCCGCAGCTCCACAACTGGCACATCGGGCACCTCGCCTGCCTGAAAGGTCGCGACGGAAGTGCGGATCTGATCGGTGTCGAAGCGCACCGGCACGTCGAACTCATAACCTGCGGTGATACTCACCCCCCGTGCCGGCGGCGCGGCGAAGGTCACGACGCCGCTTTCCCGGTCCACCTCCCAGGCAGTGACCTCTCCGCCCTCCAACGCGACGCGGAGGCTGCCCGCGACGGGCTTCGTGATCGGGCGGAGATAGGCCGACCCGGCGGAGGCATAGCGCTTCGTCAGGCGGAACGACCGTTCCACCCCGTCGCCCAGGCCGATCTGCTGGTCCGTGGCGCTGATCGCGGCGCTGGGCGGGCAGGATTTGTAATCGGCCCAGTCCTTCCAGCGGAAGCCATGCAGCCGCCCCATCCGCGCCTCGAAGAAGGCGACGAGCACCGCCACATCGTCAAGCGACCGCAGGCCGCCGCCTGCGTCATACCGCCTCCGGGAATGAGCCCAGGGGGTGTTGCGTTCCTCGAACCCGTTGGCGAGCGTGACGATCTCCGTCCGCCGCTCCGGTCCGCCGGTGGAGCCGTAGCTCAGCCGCGCGGGGTAGAGCACTTCGTGAAAGGCCATGATCCCTCCTTACCGGTTGCGTTGCCCGCGAGAGAGGGCGCGCCCCATCTCCGCGGCGATCTGGCTCCGGCTGCGGCGGAAGCCGTCCACATCGGGCGTGGTGACATTGACGGTGACGTTGACCGCCTGCCCGCCGCCCGCACGCACGCCGAGACTGCCGTCCGCGCCGCGGGCGAGCGGCAGGATCGCCTCCGGCCCCGCCTCTCCCATCAGGCCGGTGGCGCCGCCCCGCATCGGGAAGGTCGTCGGTGCGGAAACCACACCTCCCCGGGCAAAGGGCATGACCCTGCCGCCCGCGAATCCGCCGCCCGTGGCAAAGGGCAGGAAGGCTGCCAGCGCGGCCTCCATTCCCCCGGAAAGCATGTCCCCCGCCGCACGCTGCACCGGCTGCATGGCCATGTTGTAGACCGTGCCCACCATGGAGCGCCCCAGCCCCTCCAGCGCATCCGACAGCTTCTCGCCGTTCAGCGCGATGCCGTCGAAGGCGCGGCGCACGCCCCGGCCCATGCCGTCCGACAGCCGCGCGCTTTCACGGGCGGTCCCGGCGAGGCTTGTCCGCATCCCCTGCAACTCGCCGTCAAAGGCCGCGGCCATCGTTCGGGCACCGCCGAGGCTTACCTCCAGCGCCGCGATCTCATCGGCCAGTGCATCAATCGCCGTCATCCTGTCCCTCCATCCGTTCATCCGTAGGGTCGTTTCCCATGCGGTCATCAGGCGCGGTCATGGGGCTCTGGTCGTGGGGCACGGGGTCATCGGGCACGGGGTCATCGGGAAAGGCGTGCATCAGCGCCTCCAGACCCGTCCGGCCCAATGTCGACTGTGCGCCGCCGCGCCCGGTGAGGAGCGCCAGTTCCCAGGGAGTAAGCGTCCAGACCTGTGCTGGCAGCAGCCCCGCGCGCAATCCGGCGCGAAGCAATCCTGCCCAGTCAAAGCCCCCCTCACGCATCGGGAGCAAAGGCCGCGACCAGCAGCCGTGCCGCAACCTTCGCCGCCCCCGCGGGACCGCCGGCGATCTCCGCACCGCGCAGATCCGCGGCCGTGCCCTGCCAGCCGCCGCCGCGCAGCCCCGCCACGATCAGCGCGAGCACGTCGCGCGTGGTGAAGCGCCCCTCCTCGAACCGGCGGACAAGGGCGGGAAGGCTCTCCTCCGGCAGCGCGGCCTCCATCTCCGCCAGTACGCCCAGCGTCAGTTTCAGCACATGCCGCCGCCCGTCGATGACCAGCGCGACCTCTCCCGCCCATGCATTCGCCATCAGAGCGCCGTGAAGCCGATCTGGCCCGCCGAGGCGAGCGATAGCTCATAGGTCGCCTCGCCGTTGTGGCTGCCGGAATATTCCAGCGCGGTGATCTGGAACGCCCCCTCCACCACGCCGAAACTGGGGATCACCACCTGGATGCGGGGGATCTCGCCCGAGAAGAACAGCGCGCGGGCGCGTTCGTCCGCTGCCGTGTCCCGGAACACCCCGGAGCCGGAGACGCTCGCCGAGCGCACCCCCGCCCCCGCCAGCAGCTCCCGCCAGCCGCCCGAGCTTTCGAGGCTGGTGACATCCACCGTCTCCGCGTTGAAGGCGATGCGGGTCGCCCGAAGCCCCGCAAGGGTCTGATACGCCCCCGCCACGTTGATCTTGATGAGCAGATCCCTGCCGTTCTGTGCCGCCATCGGTCATCTCCCTTGTCCTGCGCCGCCAGAGGGCGCGTCTCGTCACTCCGCCGGTCCGTCCGGCGGCGCGAACTGTTTCAGGCTGTGCGAAAGGTCCGTCCGGGGGCGCGATCAGCGCGGAACCTGCGGGCGGATGCGGGAAGCGGGCCGCTCCACGGCGCAGGGCGTCCGCGTGCTGTTGAGGGACCACGCGCCATCGGGGTCAGACCTCCCGCCGGCCCCGACACCCGGCTCCGACACCCGGCTCCGGCACTCGGCCACGGCCACGCCCCCCCCCGACCCTGGGCCTGCGCCTCGGGTGCGGGTGTCCTCCACGAGCGTGCGGAACATCAGATTTCCACCCGCGCACCGCATCGTTGTGGGTGCTAATGCGGGAAGCGCCGGCTGCCGGATGGCCCGCCATCGGGCTCGGACCTTCCGCCCCGCGCCGACCGCGCCCACTTCAACCCTGCCCAACACTTCGACCCCGCCAGGCATTTCGACCCCGCCTGTGCTTCGACCGGCAGACGATCCGCCGTTGAAAGCAGTCCTTCCGCCCCGCGCTCCGACCGCGCCCGCCAATCCAACCCCGCATTCCCCCCCCCCCGCCGGTGCCTCAACCGGTGTCCTCCACCAGCGCGCGGAAGGTCAGGTCCACCCGCCGCCCCGCGCCATTGTCGATCCGGCGGGCACGGGCGCGGAGGAACCACAGCCCGACGACCTGCCCGCGTGCGAGGGTGAGCGGCGTCGCCAGCAGCGCGTCCGACACGCGCGCGGCGACCTCCTTCGTGCGGCCCAGACCGGCCCGCGCCGTCACTACGCTCAGCGTCACGTCATGCTCGGCGCCCCGGTGGGTCTGGTCGGACCGGTCGCGCACCTCCTCCGGACCGAGGGCCACGTAGGTCTCCGGCAGCGGGCCGGGGGGCAGGGCATCGTGCACGGCCCCGCCGATCAGCGCCGAGAGGGCCGCATCGCCCGCCAGCCGCTCCCAGATCGCCGCCTGCAACGCGCCTGCGGTTCCATAGCTCATGACGGCACCTCCTCATGGCAGTGACAGGTGAGGTAGAGCCCCGCCCGATCCGCCTCGGCTACGGCAAGGATGCGGAGCGCGCGGCTTCCCGCCCGGAAGCGCTGCCCCGCAAGCGGGCGGCGCGGATCGCCGGGAGGCGCGGCGCGGACGGTGACGCGATAGGGCACGGTGGCGATGGTCAGAAACTCCGCGCCCGCCTCGCGGCCCGCGCCGGGTTTCACCTCCGCCCAGACGCGGCCCAGCCTGTGCCAGCGGCTCGCGTATCCGCCTGCGCCATCGGCTGCGCGCTCCTCCCCCTCAAGATCCAGACAACGGGTAAGCCGCCTCATCACGCACCCCCCAGCAGACGGACGGTGCGCCAGGGCTGGAGCAGCGCCTCCACCCCGAAGGGCATCGGGCGGCCGGTCTCCCGTTCCTCCCGCAGTTCGTGATACTGGGCGGCGAGCAGCAGCACTGCCTGCGCCAGATCGCCGGGCACCTGCGCCCAGCCGCCGAAACCGGCCTCGAACACCACCTCCACGCCGCCGCCCTGCGGCACCGCGGGCAAGGCCGCCCCGGTTGCCGCGAGGCGCGGACGCTGGAGATCGCGGATCAGCCGCCAGCGGCTCTCCGCCACCGCGCTCTCCCGCCCCGTCCGGTCCGTCATCGTGACGGAGATCACCCGGCTCACGGGGGCGAGCGGCAACGGCTCCGCCGCCGCGTCGCGCCAACAGGAGAGCGTGAGCGCGAATTCCCGCGTCAGCAGCGCCTTGCCCGTCCGCCGCTCCACGGCCGCCATGGCACGGCGCAGATACCCTTCCGCCAGCGCATCGCTCCGCGCCTCCTCCTCGAAGCCGGTGCCAAGGCGCAGGTGGTCGATCAGCGCGCCTACCGGCAGGGCGGAGGCTGGCACCGCCGCGCGTTCCGTCAACATCATCGCTTGTCCCCCGATTTACGCATGTCCGTGTTCCTTCTCCGCACTGGTCCGCCGCCCTCCTCCGGCGTGCCGGACGCGCGCCTCCCGTCCGCCCGGGCGGAGGAGGAGACTGGACGACGGGATCCCCGGCGCGCGTCCGTTCGCCCGCGCCCGAAGGCGCGGGACTCACGGGCCGCCCAAAAGCCGCCCGCGATGGCTGTTTCCGTTACTGCGTCGCAAACTTCAGCAGCTTGATCGCGTCGAAGTCGCTCACGTCACCGCCGACGCGCTTGGAGGCGTAGAACAGCACATGCGGCTTGGCCGAGAACGGATCGCGCAGCACTCGCAGGTCGGGCCGTTCGGCAATGGTGTAGCCCGCGTGGAAATCCCCGAAGGCGATGGCCGTGGCGCCGGGACCGATGTCCGGCATGTCCTCCGCGATCAGCACCGGATAGCCCATGAGCCGCGCAGGCTCCGCCGCCGCCAGCCCGTCCGACCACAGGAAACGGCCGTCCGTGTCCTCCATCTTGCGCACGGCACCGGCGGTCTTGGAGTTCATCACGAAGGTCGCGTTCGCGCGGTAGCGGGCGGAAAGCGCATAGACGAGGTCCACGATCGCATCCGCCGGGTTCACGTCGGCGAAGTCGCCCGCGGCCCCGGTCGGCACATAGCCGATCCGGCCCCATTCCCAAGCATCGGCGGGAACGGTCGGATGGGCGAGGATTCCTTTCGGCTTCTGCTCCCCGTCACCGGAGATGAAGGCCTGCGCCTCCGCCCGCGCAAAGCGGTCGGCAATGCGTTCGGCCAGCCAGCCCTCGATATCGAAGGCGCTGTCGTCCAGCAGCCGCTGCGAGGCCTTGGGCATGGCGGACAATTCATGCAGGCGGATGGAGATGCGCTCGATCTGCGGGGTGTGGGCGTCCTCCATCACCTCCGTCTCCGCCATCCAGCCGGAGCCGATGTCGGACTGATCGACGAGCACGTCGAAAGAGCCCGCCTCGACATTCACCACCGTCGCGACCGCACGAAGGGAAGCGGTGCCGCCCAGCGTTGCGCGGATCCGGTCCGCGGTCTGACCGTCCACCAGGAAGCCGCCCTCGCCGTTGACCTGCGTGTTGAGGCCCTTGCCCTCCAGCACCAGCCCACGCAGGCCCGCATCGTCACCGGTGCGCAGATAGGCGTCGAATGCCTTCAGATGGGGGGCGCCTGCCTCCTCCGCGCCGGAAAGGGCGGGACGACGGGCGGTGAGAGATTTGCGATCCAGCATGTTCAGACGCTCTTCCTGTTGTTGCAAAGCCTTGGCGATGTCGCCCTGAAAGTCCTTGAATTCACTCATGAAGCCGGTGATGGCCATATCGAGTGGCCCCGGCGTGGTCTGTGTCATTCGTCCCTCCTGGTGATGGTCGTTCCGCTGCTGGCGAGCCGCATGCGGGCGGCGCGCATCTCTCCGGTCATGCGCGCGAGAAGCGACGCCATGTCCGTCTCCGCCGCCTTCTGGGCGACCCGCGCCTCCGGCAGCATCGGGAAGGTGACGAGCGACACCTCCCACAGATCGAGCGCGTGAAGCCGGCGCTCCCCCTCGGGCCCGCGATCGCTGCGGAGCGTGCGGTAGCCGATGGAGAGCCCGTCGATAGCCCCCGCCTCCAGCAGCGCCACCGCCTCGCGGCCCCGGCCGACCTCGGCCAGCAACCGGCCCTTGACGCGAAGACCGTGGGCGTCCTCGACGATCTCGTCCCAGATGCCGATGGGCTGGGCGGCGTCGTGCTGCCACAAGAGCTTCACCCGCCGCCCCGCCGCCGCCATCCGGGCGAGCGAGGCGGCATAGGCCCCCGGCATCACCACGTCCCCTCCCCGGTCGCGGACGCCGAAGACGGAGGCGTAGCCCTCGATCCTCGTGCCGTCCGTCACCGTCAGCGCGCCCGGCACCGCGAACTTGCGTTCGAGTTCCCCTTCCGCCTGCATTCCTGATCCCCTCATCGCATGGCGGCAGCGACCAGCGCCTCCGCCCCTTTCGCCAGCATGAAGGCCGCGATCCCGTAGACCCCGACCCACATGCGCTTCTCCAGCCGCTCCAGCGCCGTTTCGATCTGGCCCAGCCGGTATTCGAGCGCGCTCCACCGCTCCTCCGCGACGCGTTCGTTCGCCTCGATCCTGAGGGCGGCAGCGTCGAAACTGTCGTAGAGGAAGCGCGATCCGCCTTTCGGGCGCGTCACGGCCTCAATCCGCGAGACGCGGCAGGCCAAGGAGCGCGCGCTTTTCCACATCCGTCAGGAAAGCCGCCTCGCCCACGCGCTTCCATTGCTGGTCGCGTTCGTCGGCAAGGGCGGGCACCTGATCCAGATCGGGGCGCAGCTCCACCGCCTCGCCGGTGAAATCGGACAGCCAGAAGGAGACGGCGGCGGTCACCTTCGTCACCAGCGGCAGCACCGTCAGGCGGAAGAAGGCGCGGTTGGCCTCCTGATAATTCGCGTAGGTCGCGTCCCCCCGGATGCCGAGCAGCATGGGCGGCACGCCAAAGGCGGTGGCGATCTCCCGCGCGGCGGCTTCCTTGGTCTGGTGGAACTCCATGTCGGACGGGCTGAAGCCCATCGGCTTCCAGTCCAGCCCGCCCTCCAGCAGCATGGGCCGACCGGCATTGCGCGCGCCTTGATGGTGCAACTCCATCTCTGTGACCAGCCGGTCATACTGATCGGGCGTCAGCGCCGCCTGCCCGTCCGCGCCCTTGTAAACGATGGCGCCGGAGGGACGCGCGGCGTTGTCGAGCAGCGCCTTGGACCAGCGGGAGGCGCTCGAATGCACATCGAGCGCGGTCGCGGCGGCCTGCAGTGGCGAAAAGCCGTAATGGTCGTCCTGCGGGTGAAACGCGCGGATATGGCAGATGGGCTGCGTCTCGCCGGTCATATCGAAGCGCAGCTTGGCGCCGCCCGCGGTGTAGTCATAGGCGACGGGCCAGCCGTCCCGCCCCGGCACCAGCACCATGCGGTCGGAGCGGAGCACATGAAGCTCCGCCGGGATGCGCGCGGAACCGGAGACTGCCTCCACATAGCCGTCGCCGGTCAGCAGGATCTGACCGAACAGCGCCTCGAACAGCTCCGCCCGCCCCTGTCCACCGTTCGGCCTTCGGATGAGGTCGAGCACCGGATGGCGGTCGTAGCGCCGCTCCGCATCCTGGAGGACGAGCGGCAGCGCGGCGGCGGATTCCGCTATGAGCTTGACCGCGCGGAAGCAGACGGGATTGCCGAGGAACCCCGCGCGGGTCAGCGAGCCGGTATCCCGCGGCGTCCAGGCGACCTGCCCGCCCGCGATGCTGCCCATCGGGCTGCGCGCCATCACCCGGCCGGCAGCCGAGGCCTTCTGTTCCTGCGGGGCCTCTGCCCCGCGCCGCAGGAAATCGAACATCATGCCGGCCACTCCCTTCACGAACCGCGTCTCGTTGAAGGCAAGATGACCGGGAAGTTCTGCGATCCCGCTAACCGACCGCGCGTTGCGCCCGCCGCTGGACGCAACACCCGCGTCTCATGCGGAAGCGCCTGCGACAGCGCGTGCGAGGGGGTCAGCAAGGGAGCCTGTGACAACGCCCGTGACGCGGCCTGCGACGGGGTCGCAGGCGCGGGGGACGCCCCCCGCGACCCCCGGCGTCACCGGGGGAAGAGGAATGACGGGCGTCTCCTTGGCTTCTCCGTTTTGACCACGGGTGACGAACTAACCCCGAAAGACGAAGACCGCACCTACCGCGATCAGCGCAAAGCCAATCGCGCGGTTCCGTTCAGCGTTTCCTTCAGGTGGAGCACCGAAAAGCCGCTGGAGACGAGGAGAGTGATGACTTCCTGTAGCGCCTTGAGTTGAGCCGCGGAATAGACCTCACGCCCGATCCGGTGGGCCGGCACCGCAAACCAGTATTCGAAGAAGGCGATCCCCCAGGAGGACATGACCGCGATCCAGAGCGGCCGCGCGGGACTTTGGAGATGGCCATACCATGCGAAGGTCATGAAGGCGTTCGAGACGGTCAGAACAGGATCGACAGCACTTAGGGAAGAGTGGGCATCGGCAGCATCCCCCGCCTGTAGGAAAATCAAACCGATATTTGCGTGCGATACCGCCCTTTTGGAAAAGGTCTTGCAGCGGCCCAGATGCTCAAGGGGGAATGCCGACAGGCAGAATGCGGCCAGGCAAGTAAAAAGCCCGCGCAAGGGCGCGGGCTTTCTTTTCACCGGAGGCGTCAGTTCCCGCCGCGCCCAGTCAGACCCGGAATACCCGGCGGTTCCGTGGATCCGCCGAGGCCCGGAATACCGCCGTCTCCCCCAAGGCCAGGGATGCCACCGCCGCCAAGACCCTCGCCGGTGGGAAGCTCGATGCGGATCGTATCCAGATCGACATTGTTCTGGCCGGGCAGCAGACCCGTGACCAGTTCAGGCCAGAAGATCACGATGCCCACCAGCAGAAGCTGCATGACGAGCCACGGGATCGCACCCATGTAGATCTCCGTCGTCTTGACGGTCCGGGGCGCGACGGAGCGCAGGTAAAACAGCGCAAATCCGAAGGGCGGGTGCATGAAGGAAGTCTGCAGGTTGATGCAGAGCAGCACGCCGAACCACACGAGGTCGATCCCCAGCGAATGGGCCACCGGGGCGAGCATCGGCACCACGATGAAGGCGATCTCGAAGAAGTCGAGGAAGAAGGCCAGGAAGAAGATGAATACGTTGACGAAGAGCAGGAAGCCGATCGGCCCGCCCGGCAGCGAGGTCAGCAGATGCTCGATCCACAGAGCACCGTCCATCCCCTGGAAGACCAGCGTGAACACGGTCGCGCCGATGAGGATGAACACCACCATCGAGGTGAGTTGCGCCGTGGCGCCGATGGCCTGACGCAGCAGGTTCCATGTCAGCCGCCGATGGGCGGCGGCAAGGATCAGCCCTCCGACAACCCCGAGCGCCCCGGCCTCCGTCGGCGTGGCAAGGCCGAGGAAGATGGTGCCGAGCACGAGGAAGATCAGCACGATGGAGGGAACGATGCCCTTGACCACCTTCCAGACCAGCGCGAGGTCCAGATCGCCGCGCACTTCCTTCGGCAGGGGCGGCACCCAGTGCGGGCGGAAGATGGCGACGAGGCCGATGAAGCACAGGAAGATGAACACCTGCACCGCCGCCGGACCCATCGCCCCGATGTAGAGATCGCCCACCGATTTTCCGAGCTGGTCAGCCAGCACGACCAGCACGAGCGAGGGCGGGATGAGCTGCGCCAGCGTCCCCGATGCCGCGATCACCCCCGTGGCGAGCCGCGGGTTGTAGCCGTAGCGCAGCATCACGGGGAGTGAGATCAGGCCCATGGTGATGACCGAGGCCGCCACCGTGCCGGTGATGGCGGCGAGCACCGCGCCCACCAGCACCACCGCCACGGCGAGGCCGCCCGGCACGCCGCCAAAGAGCTTGCCCGTCCCCTCCAGCAGATCCTCCGCCAAGCCGCAGCGTTCGAGGATCGCGCCCATCAGGGTGAAGAACGGGATCGCCAGCAGGAGGTCATTGGAGACGATGCCGAAGAAACGATAGGGCAGCGCCGACAGGAAGGCCGGGTCGAAGTGACCCGTCAGAATGCCGAGCGCGCCGAAGAACAGCCCGGCTGCGCCGAGCGAGAAAGCCACCGGAAACCCGTAGAGCATGAAGATGATCATGCACAGGAACATCAGCGGCGGCATGGGGCCATAGTGAAACATGCGTCTGTCCTGTCGGTCCTACTGGAGAGGCTTTTCGTATTTGGTCTCCAGGGTGATCATCCCCCGGAGCGCCGCGATGCGCTTGATGAGTTCAGAGATGCCCTGAAGCGCCAGCAAAGCGAACCCGGCCGTCAGCATGAGCTTCACCGGCCAGCGGATCAGGCCTCCCGCGTTCTGCGACACCTCTCCCTGCTGCCACGACAGCACGAAGACCGGCCAGTTGAGCCAGGCGCAGTAGATGGAGAACGGCAGCAGGAACACGATGATCCCGAACAGATCGACCCAGAGCCGCGCCCTCTCGGAAATCGCGCCGTAGATCAGGTCCACCCGGACATGTTCATTCTTCTTCAGCGTATAGGACGCGCCCATCAGGACGATGAAAGCGAACATGTACCACTGGATTTCGAGCCAGCCGTTCGAGCTGATATGGAATGTGTAGCGGATGAGCGCGTTGAACGCGCTGACAAGGGCGCAGAGAAGGACGAGATACTCGCCGATCCTGCCAAAGAACTCGTTGATGCGGTCAATGAGACCGCTCAGGGCGAGCAGAGCTTTCACTGGAACCTCCTGACCCGCGCGCACCGGGCCGCAAAGCAAACGGCCGGGACTGTGCCCGGCCATTCCATGTCGCCTGTCAGCCGAGCTTGCCCGACCGCTGCAGCGTCATCATGAACGTGTCGTAGGTGTATTCCGCCACCTGCATCCACAGATAAGCCTCCTTGCGGAAGGCAGCCTGGGAATCGTGCACTTTCTTGAAGTGCTCGTTCTTCGCGCCGATTTCGTCATAGAGAGCATTGGCAGCGTCGAAGGCAGCGGCCATGATTTCCTGGCTGAACGGCCGCAGCACGGCGCCATCCGCCACAAGCTGCTTGATCGCCGTGGGGTTCAGCACGTCGTAGCGGGCAAGCATCTGCGTGTTGGCATAGGCGCAGGCGTCGGTCAGCGCGCCCTGATAGGGCTTGGGCAGTTCTTCCCATTTCTGCTTGTTCATGAAGGCATGGACCACCGGCCCGCCTTCCCAGAAACCGGGATAGTAGTAGTATTTCGCCACCTTCTGGAAGCCGAGCTTCTGGTCGTCATAGGGGCCGACCCATTCGGCCGCGTCGATCGTGCCCTTTTCCAGCGACGGGTAGATGTCGCCGCCCGCGATTTGCTGCGGGACCACACCGAGGCGGGACATGATCTGTCCGGCGATGCCGGCGATGCGCATCTTCAGCCCGTCGAGATCGGCAAGCGTCTTGATTTCCTTGCGGAACCAGCCGCCCATCTGGGTGCCGGTGTTGCCCGCGGGCAGCGCATAGATGTTGTGGAGGGCGTAGAACTCGTTCAGCAGATCGGTGCCGCCCGCATCGTAGAGCCAGGCATTGGTCATCCGCGCGTTGAGCCCGAAGGGCATCGCTGTGCCGAGTGCGAAGGTCGGATCCTTGCCGACCGAGTAGTAGGAGCAGGTATGCGCCATCTCGACCGTGCCCGCGCCCACCGCATCAGCGGCCTGAAGGCCCGGTACGATCTCGCCCGCGGCAAAGACCTGAATGGTGAACTGGCCGTCCGTGGCTTCCGAGACATGCTTGGTGATGTCGATGGCAGCGCCATAGATCGTGTCGAGGCTTTTAGGGAAAGCCGACGTCAGGCGCCAGTTGATACGAGGTGCGGTCTGGGCAATGGCGGGCGCGGCAAGAAGTGCAGCACCCGTCCCGGCTACGCCAGCCCGGCGGATGAACGAACGACGATCCAAGTTTTATCCTCCCTTGATCCCGGCCCTCTTCTCCCCGGTCCGGGTAGCGAACAAAAGCACGTGAGGCGGTTGTCTCGCAAGCGTTTCGCATTATGGCCCCGTCAGAATATGCACCCCTGCAACGGTTGCCGTTGCGTCAATGCGTTGGGCGCATCGCCGCAGCGCACGGACGATTAATGAAATATTGTTTATTTACAACACATTAATCTTGACTTTTCGCCCGTTGCAAGGCATGGTCGCGGACATGCTGGAGAATTGTGCAGGCGGCCGGGGCGATCCGAGCCGCTTTTTCAATTCGCTCGGGCGGGGGCTTGAGGGGCACAGGGCGCAGCATATGCCAGACCTGACGACACACGAAACGCCACCGAGGGATGTGCTCTCGGAGGTGATGGAACTCTACGATACGGCAATCGAAGTCTTCACCGAAACCATGCGCGAAGCGCGGGAGGACGGGCGCGTGAAGGAGGCGAACTCCTACGTCCGCGAACTCGGCAAGATCGTTCTCGCAGTCATCACGGAAAGGGAAAAGATTGACAAACTTCGCAGGCAGGAAACCGGCGGGACCGGAGGAGGCGCACTCGACCTCGATGCGGCACGGGATGAGATCGGCCGCAGGCTGGCTCGCCTCCGCGACGCCGGAGACGCTTGAGTCCTTCATGGAGGGGCTTTCGCCCAATGCGCTCGCGGCTCTGCCGTGGCTTTTCGAGATCTGGGCGCTGCCGCATCAGCTTCCGCCGGAGGGGGACTGGAAGACCTGGGTCATCATGGGAGGGCGCGGGGCGGGCAAGACCCGCGCCGGCGCGGAATGGATCAGGTCGGAGGTGGAGGGGGCGCGCCCCCTCCTTCCCGGCCGGTCGCGGCGGGTTGCGCTGGTCGGAGAGACGCTCGAACAGGTTCGCGAGGTGATGGTGTTCGGCGAAAGCGGTATCCTCGCCTGCTCTCCCCCCGACCGGATGCCGGTCTGGGAAGCGACGCGGCGGCGGCTCGTCTGGCCCAACGGGGCCGTGGCACAGATCTTCTCCGCCCACGACCCGGAAAGCCTGCGAGGCCCCCAGTTCGATTGCGCCTGGGTCGATGAGCTCGCGAAGTGGAAGAAGGCCTCCGACACCTGGGACATGCTCCAGTTCGGCCTCCGGCTTGGCGATCAGCCGCGGCAGGTCGTCACCACCACACCCCGCAACGTGGGCGTGCTGCGCGACATCCTGCGTAACGCATCCACCACCGTCACACATGCGCCGACGGAGGCCAATCGCGCGCATCTGGCGGCGTCGTTCCTCAGCGAAGTCCGCGCGCGCTATGCCGGTACGCGCCTCGGACGGCAGGAGCTGGACGGCCTCCTTGTCGATGAAGCGGAAGGCGCACTCTGGACGGCGGTCCTGCTGGACCGCGCGCGGCTGCGGGAGCTTCCCCCCCTCACCCGCGTCGTGGTGGCCGTCGATCCGCCGGTGACGGGCCACGGCGGCTCGGACGACTGCGGCATCGTGGTGGCCGGGGTGGTCGCCGAAGGTCCGCCGCAGGACTGGCGGGCGGTGGTGATAGAGGACGCCTCCGTCTCCGCCGCCTCCCCCGACCGGTGGGCGCGGGCCGCACTCGCGGCGGCAGAGCGGCACGGCGCGGAACGGGTGGTGGCGGAAGTCAATCAAGGCGGCGATCTGGTCGAGAGCCTGCTGCGCTCCATCGACCCGCTGGTGCCGTTCCGCGCCGTCCGCGCCTCCCGCGGCAAGGCCGCCCGGGCCGAGCCGGTGGCCGCGCTCTACGAGCAGGGCCGCGTGCGCCACATGCCGGGGCTCGACCGGCTGGAGGACCAGATGTGCCGCATGACCGCCCAAGGCTATGAGGGGCGCGGCAGCCCAGACCGGCTTGACGCGCTCGTATGGGCACTGACGGAGTTGATGATCGTTCCGGCACAGGGTTGGCGGAAGCCGGGCATCCGGCTTCTGTGACCGCCTGAGGAACGGGCCTGAGGAACGGCTCCGAGGAACGGGCGCGGTGGCATGGGCGCGCGGGCGACGCCGGGGGTCGCGGGGGGCGTCCCCCGCGCCGCCGTAGGTTGCGGCGCCCTCTCCGTCCTTCCGTTGCCCGCATTTGCGACGCAGCCACGCGCGGCCCTACAGGCAACCCGACAACGGCAGGTGAAGCGACCCCGCCATCGCGCCCTGCCGATGAACACGCCGACAAACACGGGTGCGACAAATGGAACCGCCCTCGGCCTGTCGCGTTGCGCGAGGCTGGAACGCGCCCCGGAGGCCCCCATGAAGCTCTTTCACTGCCAGAACTGTCAGCAAGTCGTCTATTTCGAAAATACCGCCTGCGTGAAATGCGGCATGACGCTCGGCTACCTTCCCGATCAGGGGGAGATGTCATCCGTCGCGCCCGACGGTCCAAACTGGACCGCGATGGCCAATCCCGGCACACTCTATCGCTTCTGCGCCAACTGGGAGCAGAGCGCGTGCAACTGGATGGTCACCACCGACAGTCAGGATACGCTGTGCTTCGCCTGCCAGCACAACCGGACGATCCCGGATATCTCCTCACCGGAAAACCACGCGCTCTGGCAGAAGATGGAGCAGGCGAAGCGGCGACTGTTCTACAGCATCATCAAACTCGGCCTTCCCGCGCCCACGGCCGCGAGCAATGCGCCGGAGCCCCTCATCTTCGACTTCCTTGCCGATGATCCGGCAAGCGGGGAAAAGGTGGTCACGGGCCATGACAACGGTGTCATCACCCTCTCGCTGAACGAAGCGGACGACGCGTTCCGCGCCAAGATGCAGGAGGAGTTGCACGAGCCCTACCGCACGCTTCTTGGCCATTTCCGTCATGAGGTGGGCCATTACTACTGGGACATCCTGGTCCGCGATGGCGGGCATCTGGAGGACTTCCGGGCACTCTTCGGAGATGATCGGGAGAGTTATCAGGAAGCGCTCGACCGTCACTACCAGAACGGCGCGCCGCCCGACTGGCAGGAAAACTACATCTCCGCCTACGCTACGATGCATCCATGGGAGGACTGGGCGGAAACCTGGGCGCATTACCTTCATATCATCGACACGCTGGAGATGGCGCGCGCCTTCGGCATCACTGTAAACGCGGCCGTGACGGGTGATCCCGACGCAGAGATTTCGGTGGATGTGGATCCGCACCGCGCCTGGCGGTTCGAACCATTGATCGACGCCTGGCTGCCCCTGACATTCGCTGTCAACAGCCTCAACCGCGCAATGGGGCAGCCCGATCTCTATCCTTTCGTGCTGAGTCCCAAGGTGATCGAGAAGCTGAGTTACATCCACAAGCTCGTACAGTCGAACCGTATCCGACAACTTCGCGCTCAACCATAGAGTGTCAGAATTCGACGAATGCGGAAACATCGGGCGAAGGCGACGCAAAATGTCGCATTCGTCCGAAACCCGGATCGAAATCACTCCGACCGCCCTTGATCCGCGGGAAGCGATTCTTAGGCAACCTATACTTTCAGACAGGGGAGCCGCGGCCCCCGGCAGGGGTGCCGCAGGAGGTTGGAATGATGAGTGACTACAGGAAGCTTGCCATCTTTTACCTGCCGGGCCGCGGTGCGCTGGCGGATTTCGGAACGGCCTGGTCGGGTTGGGATCCTGTCGAGGCGATGGCGCTGCCACCCTTGGCAGTGCCGGGATTACCTCCATCGCTCGCAGAGCCCGGAGAGGCGCTGGGGAATTACGGGCTGCACGGCCGGATCACGGCACCGTTCCGGCTCATCGATGGAGTGCAGATTTCCACGATGATCGCCGCGCTGGATGCGTTGGCCGCAAGATTGGCCGCGGTGGAGGTCTCCAGCCTCGGCTTGGTGCGCGTGAACGGGATGTTCGCTCTCGCCCCCGCGCGGGAGGAGATCGCCCTTAACCTGCTTGCCGCCCGCATCGCACGAGAGGTCGACCACTTCCGCGCGCCTCTGTTGGTTGACGACGTGATTCGCCGCCACGCGGCGCGACTTTCGGGGTCGCAACGGTCATTGCTTGGCCAATGGGGCTATCCCTTCGCCTCGCCGGGCGAAGACGATGGCTTCCGTCTGCACCTGACCGGCAGCTTACCTGAGGATCTTTGCGATCAGGTGCAGGCGGTCCTGGAGCCACTCGTCCTGCCGCTGCTGCCGAAACCGTTCTGCTTCGACCGCCTGTCGCTCTGCGGCGAGGGAGAGGATGGACGCTTCCGCCTTATCCGCCAGTTTCCTCTTTCGGGGTCTGTCTGAGGGGTGGCATCGTCGCAGGGGACGTGCTTTGTGACGGGGTAGGATGACCAGAGGAACCCGCCATGCCGATCTTCACCCCCGACCGTGATCACGAACGCGACTTCCGGGATGCCCTCGGCAGATTTGCGACTGGCGTGACGGTGGTGACCACGAACACGGCGGCGGGTCCGATTGCCATCACCGCCAACAGCTTCGCCGCCGTTTCGCTCAATCCGCCGCTGGTGCTCTGGTCGCCCGCCCGAATGTCCAGCCGGTTCGAGGCTTTCGTCGGCGCCGAGCGGTTCGCGATCCATGTTCTGGCGGCGGGGCAGAACGAGATCGCACGCCACTTCACCAAGCAGGGCACCGATTTCACGGGCGTGCCGATAACGAACTCCCAAACGGGCATACCGCTGATCGAGGGCTGTCTCGCGCGTTTTGAATGCCGGCAGCACGCGATGCACGAAGGCGGTGATCACATCATCATCGTCGGAGAGGTGGAGCGTGCCGCCTATGATGACGGGGCACCGCTGGTTTTCCATGCGGGTCACTTCGGCAATTTCGTCTAAGGCAGGTCAGGAGCGGATCATCACCTGAAGATCCGCGACATTCGTGCCGGTCGACCCTGTAATCACAAGATCGCCCGACGCGGCGAGGGCAGGATTGCTGTCATTCCGGGCCAGCGCCTCCTCCGGATCAATTCCGGCGGCGCGCATCCGGGCGAGGCTCTCCCCGTCCACCAGCGCGCCTGCCGCCTCCGTCGGCCCATCGCGGCCATCGGTGCCCGCGGAGAGAAATACCCAGTCGTTCTTCCAGCCCGCCTGCTCCGCCAGAAGCGCGACACGAAGCGCCAGCTCCTGGTTGCGCCCGCCCTTGCCTTCTCCCCGTATCCGCACCGTCGTCTCGCCCCCCCAAAGCCAGACGCCGGACCCGTCCGCCTCCGCCATAATACGGGCGGCTGCTTCCGAGACATCACCGGTCAACGGCTCTCGCGCTAGGACAGCGTTGGCGGCAGCGCGGGCCATGGCCTCCCGCGAGAGGGTGTTCGAGCCGACCAGACGGTTGTCCACATGGTTGGACGCCGCCGCGGTCGGCTGATCCTCCCTTTCCAGGCAGGCCCGGATCGCAACCGGAAGATCCGGCCAGAGACCGCGCGCCCGGAGCCGCTCCCGCGCGTCTGAGCGTGTGCCGACAGGCGCCGCAGTCGGACCAGAGGCGATCACGGAAAGATCATCGCCGACGACATCCGACAGAATCAGTGCGACGACATCGGCAGGGGCCGCGGCGCGGGTCAGGCCGCCGCCTTTCAGCAGGCTGACCTGCTGACGAATGAGGTTCATCTCGCTGATATCGGCACCCGAGGCCAATAACAGGCGATTGAGCTCGCGCTTGTCGGCCAGCGTCACCCCGTCGGGTGGCGCAGGCAGCAACGCGGAACCACCCCCCGAAACCAGGACAAGCAGGTTCTGCCCGGCAGCAAGCGCGGACACCGCCTCCAACACCGCTCTGCCCGCCGCGAGGCCAACCTCATCGGGCACAGGATGCCCGGCTAGGAAAAGACGAACGCCCGGCGGAAGTTCGGCTTTCGCATTCTCCCGGTGCGTGATCACAATGGCCGGAACGGGCCCGAAGCGCGTCGCAGCAGCTCGCATCATGCCCGGCGCCGCTTTGCCCACTGCCACGATCAGATCAGGTTTGCGGTCAGGAAGCGTTTTCACAACCGCGGATTCGGGGTCCGCAGCGGCAACGCCCGCTTCAAAGAGGCGAAATGCCTCATCGCGCATGGCGGATACGGTAGGCGAACAACTTGTCCCTGACGGCATGGGCTCTACTTCCAGAAGATAGACGCGGCGCGATCCAAAAGCCGCGGGATTTCAGGCAAAAGTTGGGTATCGTGACGAGCAGGACCGCCGCGACGCAGGGAATGGACCCGTCGAAACTTGCGCCGCGCGCACCGTTCGCGGCCGCGCTGTTGAAGGCCTTTGGGCATGAGGGGCGGCTGATGATCCTTTGCCACCTCACGACGGGCGAAAAATCCGTAACGGAACTTGAGCAACTTCTGAACACCCGTCAGGCCGCGGTCAGCCAGCAGCTCGCGCGTCTGCGCATGGAAGGGCTGGTGGAGCCGCGGCGCGAGGGTAAGGCGATCTATTACTCGCTGGTTCCGGGGGAAATGGAGCATTATATCCGCGCTATCTGCAGGCTGTTCGCGATGGAGTGACAGCCACCTGTCCATGCGTTGGCGGTTCAACAGATCGAAGGAGCATCGTCCGGACATTCCATCTTGCGAGAAATCCAATGGTTGGGTGGTAATCTGGACGGCTTCGTGCCGGGTGGCAACGCTTTAACGGTTTCTCAAAAGGCTTTGAGGTCTATCAACGAAAATCGTCCGCAATCGCAAGAAGGTCAGCCGGGCCTCCACCCCTTCCCGCCATTCCCTATCATTTCGGAGCGGATTTCCGATATTGGCGCAGACCCGTGATCGTTAAATTCAGTGGATCGTCAATATAAGGCAATGGATCATGCATCTTGCATGTGAGGGAGCTACCGTTGCGGTAATCGCGCGCCAAGGGGGTCACGGCTTGTCCCATGCGGAGAATTTGGCAGGTGGCGTCTTTCGCCGCCAACAACTCCCGACTTGAAGCGCCCCGGTTTCCGCTTTTCAAACGAGCGTGCTTATCCGCGGCATGGGTATAATAACGAGGGGCATCATAACGGGCCTTGTCCGCTGAATGCCCGTGAATCCGTGGGACCGGTGTGTCCACCTTCGTGAAAGAGCGGAATCGGCCGAAGTCATGGAAGGCATGACTTTGAAGCCGGTTTCGCCTCGAGGGGTGAACGCGCAAAACTGGAAGGAAGGGAATCGATTGCCTTCAACACAGGATCGAAGGCGGTCCGGACGCGTTCGGAGCGAGGTGGGCACCCGAAGATTCTCGCGAAGATACGCGGTCTTGGAATGAAAAGGGGCGGATCCAAGGATCCGCCCCTTCTTCATTCTTAGCAGAAATCACCCGGCAGTGGCCGGTTCCTTCTTCGGCTCTGTATAGATGAGAAGCGGTTTCGCACCCGCGGTCACAGCTTCTTCATTCACCACGACCTCTTCCACGCCATTCATGCCCGGAAGTTCGAACATGGTATCGAGCAGGATATCCTCCATGATCGAGCGGAGACCGCGGGCACCTGTCTTGCGCTTGATCGCACGCGAGGCGATGGCTTTCAGAGCGTCTTCGGTGAAGGTGAGTTTCACCCCTTCGATGTCGAAAAGCCGTTGGTACTGTTTGACCAGCGCGTTCTTCGGCTCCGTCAGGATGGTGACCAGCGCCTCTTCATCGAGGTCGGACAGGGTGGCGATCACCGGAAGACGTCCGACGAACTCCGGGATGAGGCCGAATTTCAGCAGGTCTTCCGGCTCCAGCTCCCGGAACAACTCGCCTACGCCGCGTTCGTCGTTGGCCTTGACCTCGGCTCCGAAGCCGATGCCGGACCCCTTGTTCCGGTGGGCGATGATCCGGTCCAGCCCAGCGAAAGCGCCGCCGCAGATGAACAGGATATTCGTCGTGTCCACCTGCAGGAATTCCTGCTGCGGATGCTTGCGCCCGCCCTGAGGCGGCACGGAGGCGACGGTGCCCTCCATGATCTTCAGCAGCGCCTGCTGCACCCCCTCCCCGCTCACGTCGCGCGTGATGGAGGGGTTGTCGGATTTACGGGTGATCTTGTCGACCTCGTCGATATAGACGATTCCGCGCTGCGCCCGTTCCACGTTGTATTCAGACGCCTGAAGGAGCTTGAGGATGATATTCTCCACATCCTCCCCGACATAGCCCGCTTCGGTCAGCGTGGTCGCGTCCGCCATGGTGAACGGCACGTCGAGAATGCGGGCCAGCGTCTGCGCGAGCAGGGTCTTGCCCGTCCCCGTGGGACCGATCAGCAGGATGTTCGATTTCGAAAGCTCGATCTCGGACGACTTGGCCCCGTGGTTGAGCCGTTTGTAGTGGTTGTGCACGGCCACCGACAAAACGCGCTTCGCATGGATCTGGCCGATGACGTAATCGTCCAGAACCTTGCAGATCTCGCGCGGGGTCGGCACGCCGTCGGCGGATTTCAGGCCGGAGGTTTTCGTCTCCTCCCGGATGATGTCCATGCACAACTCGACGCATTCATCGCAGATGAACACAGTCGGGCCGGCGATCAGCTTGCGCACCTCATGCTGGCTCTTTCCGCAGAAGGAGCAGTAGAGCGTGTTCTTGCTGTCGCTGGAGGAGTTGTTCGCCATGTGATACCTCTGCGGCTCCTATGCCAAGACCCGGAGTAACGTCCCGGCTGGACGAGGGTTGCCCCAAAAGTCTAGGACAGCCCTGTTTTCTTCACAACGCCAAAATGGCTGCGGTGCAGCAATGTGCGCCGCTTCGCCTCATTTGCCGCTTTCCATCTTGCCCCGATCCGCCACGATCTCATCGATCAGGCCCCATTCCTTGGCATCTTCGGCCGACATGAAGCGGTCACGCTCCAGCGCATCCTCCACTTCCTTGAGGCTGCGCCCGGTATGCTTGACGTAGATCCCGTTCAGCCGGTCCTTCAGTTTCTGGGTTTCCTGGGCGTGGATCATGATGTCCGTCGCCTGACCCTGGAACCCGCCGGAGGGCTGGTGAACCATGATGCGGCTGTTCGGCAGGCTGAATCGCATCCCGTGCTCCCCGGCCGCGAGCAGGAGAGACCCCATGGAGGCCGCCTGCCCGATGCACACGGTGGACACCTTCGGCTTGATGTACTGCATCGTGTCGTAGATCGACAGGCCGGAGGTCACGACACCGCCGGGGCTGTTGATATACATCGAGATTTCCTTGTTCGGGTTGTCCGCCTCAAGGTACAGAAGCTGCGCCACGATCACCGTCGCCATGTCATCCTGCACGGGACCGGCGACGAAGATGATCCGCTCCTTCAGCAGACGGGAGAAGATGTCGTAGCGGATGGATCCGCGGGAGTTGGTTTCCTCCACGGTCGGGATGATGAAGTTGGTCCACGTGTCGATGGGGTCTCTCATTTTCCGCCCTGCCTTGGTCTGGAGGATTAATAGATCACGGATCTCTTTCTAGAGTCTTAGTCATGCGTTCGGACCCCCGCAAGGGCCGCGCTGCGAATGACGCGACTGCGGGTAATTCGAAAGGCCCCGGCGAGGGAACCCCGGGGCCTTCCGCCTGCCCGCCAGGCACCTCACCGGCGGCCGGGTTCGTGTCTACCAGTCGAACTGCTTGGTCATGGACAGCTTGAATGTGCGTCCGCGCCCGTTGTCCTGGTAGAGATTGTTTCGATAATCTTCGTCAAAGACGTTATCCACGGCGAAATCGACTGTGAATCCGGCGAGCGCGCCGGTATCCGGCTTCCAGCTCACGAACAGGCGGTGGACATCGTAGGAGGAGAAATGCCCCAGCGTCGTCGTGATGGAATCGACGTAGGTCGCGCGCCAGCCGTATTCAAGATTGTGCTCCGGCAACCGACCGCCGAGCGTGAGCGAGACCTGTTCCGCCGGAATGGTCGAAAGCGTCTCCCGCGTGTCCTTGTTCACGCCCTTGACCTGCGAATAGGCCAGCCTTCCGAACCACCGGTCCGCGGAATAGGCACCTTCCAGCTCCCCTCCCCAGATTTTCGCGTTGTCGATGTTGAGATACCGGGGAACCACTCCGTTCACGGACTGGTAACCGGTATTTGAAGCGATGAGGTTTTCGATATCGTTGTGGAAGAGCGTGCCCTTGAGCGCGAGGCTGTCATCCGCATCCAGCAGGCCCTGGGCAGAATAGGTCACGCCCACCTCCACCGTATCGGCCTTTTCCTTCGCCAGGTCGAGGCTCGGCACCCGGCGCGCGTCATGGGCGTAAAGCTCGTCCAGCGTCGGCATACGCTCCGTCCGTGCGTAGGAGGCGAAGATCCCCCATGCCTCCGTCAGCTTGTAGAGCGCCGCGATCTTCGGCGAGACGGCGGTGTCGGAGACATCTTCCGCCCCCGGAATGCCGGAGCCGGGTGAACGCTCGCCGAAATCGAAGCGGATCCCCGGCACGATGGCAAGACGATCCTGCCAGTTGAACTCCGCCTGCGCATAGACGCCGATCTTGTCGTCCGTGCCCTCCGGGTGGAAGTTCAGTGCACCGACGGCGCTGGTCGCCACGCGGTTCTGATGAGTGAACTGAAGCCCGGTCGTCAGGTAGTTCTGCCAGTCGCCAAAGGCGAATTCACTGACGTTTTCGACTTTCGCCAGCGTCGTTTCATAGGCGTATTCGCTGTCGCAGACCACGGCCAGCGTGCCGGGCATGCACGTCACGAAGCCGCCGGACGTATCGACGTGGTCGGACTGCTTCACCTGCGTCCTGGAGTAGGAGAGCTGCACCCTCAGGTCGAGCCAGGCGCTGTCCACGAAGGGGTTGGCATATTCGGCCACGATCGTGTCATCGGTCACGTCGCGGTTGATGTAGCCGAAGGTGTCGATGATCGGCGCCCCGCCGCCGGTCCGCACCAGGGGCGATTCGTTCATGTCGCTCTGCGTCCGCTGGTAGGAGAGGCGGACGGACTGGTCCAGATCCTGGCCGAAGTGATAGGTGCCCTTCACCAGCCCCGACCATGCCTCGGCGTCCGAGCCCTTCACCCTGTCGCCGTTGCCGTCCTTGTATTCATCCATCGTGCGGTAGTTGAGGTTGCCGATCACCTCGAACCGGTCATCGTATTTCTGCGCATAGATGACCGAGCCGAGCCAGCCCGAACCGTTCGAATCGTAGGATCCCTTGAACCGCAGCGCATGGGTGTTGCCGTCCGTCAGGAAGTCGGACGCATCCTTGGTCGTGAAGTTCACCACGCCGCCGATCGCGCCGGAACCATAGAGCGTGGAGCTGGCCGGGCCGCGCAGGACTTCCACCTGCTTGTAAAGCTCCACGTCCGAGAAGAACGATCCCATGCGGTACTGTTCGTAGAACTTCGGCACACCGTCCACATTGACGATGATTCGCGATTCGCTGGCCGTGGTTTCGGTGGCGCCGATCCCGCGGATGTTGAAGGCGAAGCCCAGCGGGTTGTCCGCCCCCGCGCCTTGAACGCCCGGCACATTGGCAAAGATCTGGTCGATGGAGCTGGCCTGCTCGCTGTCCAGATCCTGCTGATCGATGACGGTGACGGCCTGCGGCGTGTCTGTCGCCACTCTGGGTTGCCCTGCGCCGAGAACGATTCGGTCGAGCACGGTTGCCGGCTCTCCTGTCCGGGTCACTTCCGCCGCCTCCTGCGCGGGGGCGGGCAGCGCCAGAAGCGCGGCGACGGCCACGCTCATCATCAGGTCGCGCCTGAGGCGCCGGGGCAGAAGTCGCATCTTTGTCCTCTCGGAGATCGGCGAAAGGCTGGCTTCTGCTGGCAGCTCGCGTACGGCAATTCTTGACTTTATCGGTCAGGCATGTTGCCTCTAGAGTTGCTTATGATTTCTGTCAAGTATTACGACATCGTGATGGCCTTGCAGAAATGCCGATATCACAAGAGGTTGCCATGACCCTCCCCTCCGCCGAAACCATCCGCAAGGCGCGCGCAGACAATCCCAAGATGCGGGAGCGCGATCTCGCGGCCTCGCTTGGTATCAGCGAGGCTGCGCTGGTCGCCGCACATGTGGGCCATGGCGTCACCCGGATATCGCCGGTGCCCGGGCGACTGATCCCACTGGTCGAGTCGCTGGGAGAGGTCCTTGCCCTGACCCGGAACGAAAGCGCGGTGCATGAGCGCGTGGGCCGCTACACCGACTTCACCGACGGGCCGCATGCGGCGATGCTCACCGGGCCGGATATCGACCTGCGGATCTTCCCCTCCCGCTGGGTGCATGGATTCGCGGTGGAAAAGCCGACCGCGGAGGGGATCCGGCGCTCCGTTCAGGTGTTCGACGCCCATGGCGATGCGGTGCACAAGGTTCACCTGCGACCCGCTTCCGATGTCGCGGCCTTCGACCGGCTGGTTGCCGAATTGCGGGAGGAGGAGCAGGCTGACACGCTCTCCGCCACGCCACGCCCGCCCGTGGAGGGCCCGAAAGCGGACCCTTCCAAGGCGGATCGGCTGCGAGAGGAATGGATGCGCATGACCGACACGCATCAGTTCCTGTCGCTGACGCGGAAGCTCAAGATGAACCGGCTCGGCGCCTATCGCACCGTGGGCGCGCCTCAGGCGGTGCGGCTGGCCGATGACGCAGTCACGGTCACGCTGAAGGCAGCCTCGGCCAGCAAGACAGGCGTGATGGTATTCGTCGGCAATGAGGGCTGCATCCAGATCCACTCCGGGCCGGTCGACAATATCGTCGCCATGGGGCCGTGGATCAACGTGCTGGACCCGCTGTTCGACCTCCACCTGCGCACCGACCACGTGACCGAGGTCTGGCTGGTGGAGAAGCCCACCCGCCACGGCAAGGCGGTTTCCGTCGAGGCGTTCGACAAGGAGGGCTACCTGATCCTCCAGATCTTCGGACGGAGGGGAGAGGAGAATGCCCGCGCATGGGAGAGGCTCGTCGCCACCCTGCCGCGCGCCGAAACGGTGACGGCATGAGCAAAGGGCGAAACGGGCCGGAGAGGCGGGATCGGGAGCAGGCGCTGGCTCGCACTCAGGCTGCGCCCCAGACTCCGCCCCGTGCGCCTTTCCATTCTGGCGGAAACAGATATGCGCGCGGTTCCGAAGGCACGACGTGTCCCCAGGCACCGCAGGGCGCGTCCGGCTGGGGGATTGGCCCCGGAACTGACCCCGGGACTGACGCCCCGATTCGCCCCGTGACCGGTCCCGGGACTGGCCGGGTGATTGGAGCCGCGACTGACCCCGCGATTGGCCCGGTAACTGGACCCACGATTGGCCGGGTGATTGACCCCATGATCGGCTCCTTGACTGGCCGCATGACCGGCGGGCTGACCGGCCGAATGACTGTCCGAAAGAGTGCCGGAGCGACTGGCGGGGCGACTGGCGGGGAAACTCTCCGGGTGACTGATCCCCATCCTGCCCCGGGGAATGACGGCGCGGGAGCGGGCAACACGCCGGCGTGGTCTATGGACCCGCCCATCGCGCGCGGCAGCCCGGAGCGGGACCGCTTGTTTCACTGGGGCGCAATCCCCGTGCGGCCCGGAGGACTGAACCGGGGCGCCCTGCCCGCCGCCCCGCAGTCGGGAGCCCTGATGCCGAAGCCCGCAGCCCTGCGGCGGATCGCGGCTACGGCTCTCCTGGTGGTGGCGATGCCGCTGGCGCTCACGGTGATGACGGCGCCTCCGGCAAGCGCGGCGGAGACGGCACAGCGCATCGTTTCCGTCGGCGGTTCTGTGACGGAGGTGATCTATGCGCTCGGTGCTCAGGACCGTGTGATCGCGCGCGATTCGACGTCCACCTTCCCGCCGGAGGTGATGGACCTGCCCGACGTGGGCTATGTCCGTGCCCTGTCGCCCGAAGGGCTGCTGGCCGTGAACCCCGACCTGATCCTTGCCGAGGACGGGGCCGGCCCGCCGGAGACCGTCGCCCAGCTAAAGGCCGCCGCCGTTCCCTTCGTCACCGTTCCGAATGGCTGGACGGCCGAAGCCGTGGGCGCAAAGATCCGGGCCGTGGGGGCGGCGCTGGGTCTGGAGAGCCGGGCGGAGACGCTGGCTGCCGATGTCACGCATCAGATTGCCGCCGCATCTGATGCCGCCCTCGCCCGTCCCGGCCCGAAGCCCCGCGCGCTGTTCGTTCTGTCCACACAGGGCGGTCGCATCATGGTCTCGGGCACCGGGACTCAGGCGGCGGGGATGCTGGCGCTGGCGGGGGCGGAGAATGCCGTCACGGAGTTTCCGGGCTACAAGCCGCTGACTGACGAGGCGATCATCGCCGCCGCCCCCGATGTCATCGTGATGATGGACCGGGGCGGCGACCACGGCGCGACGGCGGAGACGCTCTTCGCCCTGCCGGCCATGGCGCTGACCCCCGCCGGCAAGACGCGGGCGCTGGTGCGGATGGATGGGCTATACCTGCTGGGCTTCGGTCCGCGGACGGGCGCGGCGGTGGAGGAATTGTCCCGCGCGCTTCACGCAGCGACGGAGGGCTGAGGTGGTCGTGGTGGGCGAGACGCGCCCGATGCGCGCCGATGGGGACCGGGGCCTGCGGGCGCGGCGGGTGTTCATGCTGCTCCTTCTGGCGCTCGCTGCGGCGGCGACGCTCGGGCTGACGCAGGGCGCGACAGCGGCCTCTCTGCCCGCCGTGCTGCGCGACTGGCTGGGAGGAGACGCCGCTCCGCTCCGCGACATGACGATCCTCCGCGACATCCGCCTGCCGCGCCTGATGCTGGGGATGCTGGTGGGCGCCTCGCTCGCCGTGTCCGGCGCGGTGATGCAGGGGCTGTTCCGCAATCCGCTGGCCGATCCGGGGCTGGTCGGCGTCTCCTCCGGCGCGGGTCTTGGCGCGATCGCGGCCATCGTTCTGCCCGGCGGGCTGGGAATTGCCCTGCCGGCGGTGCTGGGCTTCTATCTCGTGCCGCTCGCCGCCTTCTGCGGGGGCTGGGCGATGACCGTCGCGCTCTATGCCATCGCCACGCGGCAGGGGCGGACATCGGTCGCCACCATGCTGCTTGCCGGAATCGCTCTTGGCGCGATGGCGGGCGCCGTCTCGGGGCTGATCGTGTTTCGCGCGAACGACCAGCAGCTTCGTGATCTGACGTTCTGGGGTCTTGGCTCCCTGTCCGGGGCCACATGGTCCAAGGTGCTGGCGGCGGGGCCGATCATCCTCCTCGCGCTCGCCGCCGCCCCGTTTCTGGCGCGCGGGCTGAACCGGCTGACGCTGGGCGAGGCGGCAGCGCTGCACATGGGGACGCCGGTGCAGCGGGTGAAGCGGGCAGCGATACTGTCCGTCGCGGCGGCGACCGGCGCATCGGTGGCCGTATCGGGCGGGATCGGCTTCGTCGGCATCGTGGTGCCGCATCTCCTCCGGCTGGCCATCGGGCCGGATCACCGCTGGCTCCTGCCCTGCTCAGCCCTTCTGGGCGCGGCGCTGCTGGTGCTTGCCGACGTGGTGAGCCGGACGGTCATCGCGCCCGCGGAACTGCCCATCGGCATCGTTACCGCCGCGATGGGCGCGCCGTTCTTCTTGTGGATCCTGCTCCGCCAACGGGGAGTGATAGACCTGTGACCCTGACCGCGACCGACATCACGCTGCGCGCCGGGCGGCGTGTCATACTCGACCGGGTGAGCCTTTCCGCCCCCGCAGGCGCGTTGACGGCCATCGTCGGTCCGAACGGCTCCGGCAAGACCACGCTCATCCGCGCGCTGACGGGAGAGGTCCGTCATGACGGGCGGGTGGCGCTCGACGGGCAGGATATCGCGGGCCTTTCGCCTGCCGTGCTGGCGGGGTTGCGGGGGGTGCTGCCGCAGGCGAGCCTGCTGTCCTTCCCCTTCACGGTGCGGGAGGTCGTGCGGCTGGGCTGCGACGCGGCCATGACCCGGCCGCCTTCGGTGGAGACGGCGCTTGCCTCCGTCGGCCTGCCGGGGTTCGAGGGGCGGTTCTATCAGGAACTGTCGGGTGGAGAGCAGCAGCGGGTGCAGCTTGCCCGCGTTCTGGCGCAGGTGTGGGAACCGGTGCTGAACGGACGCCCGCGCTGGCTGTTCCTCGATGAGCCGGTGGCGAGCCTCGACATAGGCCATCAGCTCACCGTCATGCGGCTCGCGCACGATTATGCGCGCCGTGGCGGCGGCGTGGTGGCGGTGATGCACGATCTGAACCTCACCGCGCTTTTCGCCGACAAGGTCGTGCTGCTGCATGAGGGGCGGATCCTCGCGGCGGATACACCGAGGGTCGTGCTGACCAGCGAGGCGCTTTCCGCAGCCTACGGCTGCCACCTCCGGGTGGGAGAGACGCCCCCGCCAGGCGTTCCCTTCATATTGCCTCAGACTGCGGCATGACCGGCTTACCACGCGGCTGAAAAAGTCCTGAAACGTCATGCCCATGTAACGGAAATGGGAAAATCGGCGCGGAAATGCCCGGAAGCACGTCGATTTCCGGCTGGATTTCGTCAGATGGCAAACGATTTCCGCTTCGACACAGTCAAAAAAGTCTTTTCTCAGCAGCCTGTTAAAGGGCGTCGGCGGAAGGGGCAGCGGCAGGAAAATCCCCCGCCCACGACCACCGCCACGGAGATACGCCAACCCCAAAACCCGTCAGGCTCCAAAACCCATCGGACCCGGAATCGTAGGCACTAGAAGTCATAGGCCCCAGAATCGTTTGCCCGAAAAAATCGGGGGCCAAAAAATCCGTCATGTCCAAGTGAGATCGCCGCAGGCGGGCTGGCCCAAGATAGACTGACCCCAGCCAGGCTCACCCGCGTCAGGCTCCATGCGGCGGTCAGCGTGCCCCGCATGGAGTGGGGGCGGCCTGTCAGCAATCGGATGAGCAGATCATCTTCATTCCAAATAAGCTGTTAGGCATATTCTAGGAGCGTAAAGTCAGCCCATGACCCTCCTTCCAGAAAAGACGTCTGACTTCCTTGTGCGCGGGCGTCAGGTTCCGCTGCATCGTTCAACCTTATCCTCCATCTGCGGGACTGTGGATTTTCGCTAGCCTCCGTCGCATCGCAAAAGCTCCACCCCCAACGCGGGGACCGTCACATCGAGATGCGCGGCCCTCCGTCCGTGCCCACGAGAGACTGGCAGGTCACTGCAGGGGACTCGCCTTGCCTGTCACCTACGGGCCTGCGGGGGAGCGCCCCCAGTGAGGGTCGGCCTTCCGCGGGTCAGATGTAGGTGAAGTCGGCCAGCCACCGTTCTCGGCGATGACCGACCGTTCGCCGTCGTCCTTCGGCTTTCCACGGCGTCTCGGCCATAACCGTAAAGCATGATCCGCAGCATCAGCCGTTCGATCCGGTGAAGGCCGCTGGCTCGCCCCTCTTGCAAACATCGCCAGACGCGGCGCGCGCTACATGTCCGGTCACTGGCCTTGAAGTCCGTCTCGATCACTGTGAAGGCACCGCGAGGGTCGCGAGACCTCCCTGTTGCGGAGAGCGGGTTGCGTTTGTGTCAACAAAACCGGCAGCGCAGCTGGCACGGCACCTCGGGAGCCGGAGACGACATGGGGGTGGTCTCCCGACTGCTTTCGCCTTGGAGGCTCGGGCAGACCGGATCTCAAGGCCCGTCATTCTGCGCCGATTGGACTAAAGCTGTAGGCATGAGAGCGGGGAATATCCCGCTCCACAGGTGCCTTTCTCTGGCAGGTGCCCGGCCCCGACGGTCATCTCCCTGCGATCCCGGCGAGCGTGACGGGGGGGCGGCGATTGAACCACGGGCGCGCGGTTTCCAGTTCTGCGCAGAGGGAGATGAGCCGCTCGTCCTGCCCGAAGGCCGCCGCAAGCTGCACGCCGACCGGAAGCCCCTCCGGCGTCCAGTAGAGTGGGACAGAGGCCGCGGGTTGGCCGGAGGCGTTGAAGGAAACGGTGAAGGGCGAATAGGCGAAGATCCCGTCCGGCCCGGTGCGATAGCCCACGTAATCCTCCGTCGCATGGGAGAAGCGCCCGATCCGCGCGGGAGGCTCCGCCAGCGTGGGGGTGAGCAGGATGTCCCAGTCGAGGAAGAACCCCGCCATCTGCCGCCCATAAGCGTGGACGGTTTCCAGCGCCTCCAGATAGTCCTCCCCCGTGAGTGTGGCGGCGAAGGCCATGGCACCCCTGCTCACGCCCTCCACCTCCTCCGGCTCCAGCGCATGGCCCCGTGCGGCGACAGTCTGGCGGATGGAGAGCGCGGTGCCACAGGCCACGATGCGGGTCCACGCCTCCATCATCGCGGGCGTATCGGCGCGCGGCAGCGCGGGCTCGACGTGATGGCCAAGGTCCGTGAGCAGCCTTGCCGCGTCCTGCACGGCGGCGCGGGCCTCCGGGTGGATAGGCTCCCCCGTCAAGGTGGTATCGCAAAACGCGATGCGGAGCCGCTCCGGTGGGCGGGAGATGGCGTCGCGATATCCGGCGCCGAGCGGCGGCGGGAAGTAGGGCGCGCCGAGGTCCGGCCCTTCGCAGGCATCAAGCAGGACAGCCGTGTCCCGCACGCTCCGGGTCAGGAAACCGTCAATCGCCATCCCACCCCACGCCTCGCCGGAGGCGGGGCCATCCGGTAGCCGCGCCCGCGTGGCCTTGAAGCCGAACAGCCCGCAGGAGGAGGCGGGAATACGCACCGAGCCGCCTCCGTCAGAACCATGCGCGGCAGGCACGATCCCCGCCGCGACAGACGCCGCCGCACCGCCCGAGGATCCCCCCGGCGTGTGGTCGAGGCTCCATGGGTTCCGCGTAGGCCCACCATAGACCACCGCTTCCGTCGCGGCCCCGATCGCCCCTTCCGGCACGGTCGTCCGCCCGAAGGTGACAAGCCCGGTGCCCCTCAGACGCAGATAGATCTCCGAATCGTAGTCGTAGCTTGTGCCGCGATGGAGCCGGGAGCCGAGATGAGTCGGAAAATCCACGGCCTCCGCGCCCAGATCCTTCAGCAGGAACGGGACACCGGCGAATGGCCCGGAAGGCAGGCCCGCGCGGATCGACCGCCGCGCCGTTTCTTCCTGCACAAGCGTCACCGCGTTCAGGAGCGGGTTCAGCGCCTCCACCCGCGCGAGCGCCGCGTCCAGCAGTTCATCCGCCGAAACGGCTTTCCGCGCAACCAGACCTGCCAGCCCCACCGCGTCGTAATCCTCATATTCCGCGAACATCCCGCCCCCTGCACTGCCGGTTCTGCCCGAAGGTGGCTTCGATGCCGCGGCGGCGCAAGCATCCTATGCGCCTGCTTGACAGCGGCGGCGGCCCGGCTATCCCCAACTCCAGCCTCCTCCCTCGCGGGTTGCCCATGTCCTTTCCTCCTCCCGGCCCCCTTCACGGCCCCGACGCGGGTCCGCGGCTGATGACCGTGACCCTCGACCGGCCGTGGCTGCGCTGCGACCTCGGACGGATGCGCCGGGTGCTGAGCTGGTCATTGAACCGGCCGGGATTCGTCAGCGCGCGGCATATTCTGTGGCGGGAAGTGCGGGACGCGGACCTGACAACCGATCTGGACACCGGGCGCTGGTTCACCGGCGAACTCGCCCGGAGCGGAGATACGGAGGCGGTGGGCCTGCTCACCTCCCGCGATGTTGGCACCTGGCGCGGAGCCTCGGCGGAGGTGGAGGGAATCCGCGCGCAGGCGGTGGTGACGGCCGGCCTCTCCAACGCGGAACGCGTGGGCCGCAGGCGACCGGTCACGCCAGACTACAGGGCGGCAGGCGGGGTGGCGGGCACTGTCTCGACATCCGGTGTCACGGGAGGCGGTATCGCCGAGAGCGGCGTCGGGGCAGCGCGCTTCTCGACACCGGGTGCCATGACATCTGGCCTCGCGGCGGGCGGCCTCGCGGCAGGGGGATATGGCACGATCAACATCGCCGTCGCGGTGTCGGAGGGGCTGAGCGACGGGGCGATGGTGGAGGCGCTTTCCATCGTGGCGGAAGCCAGGACCGCCGCCGTGCTGGAAGCCGGTCTGGTCCTTGTCACCGGAACGGCCACCGGGACCGGAACGGATTGCATCGCGCTCGCCGCCGATCCCGGAGAGGCACGGCATGCGGGGCTGCACACACCTGCGGGCGAGGTTCTGGGCCGCGTGGTGATGGAGGCTACGGCAGCGGCCATCGCGGACTGGATGGCACTGTCCTAGGCTGCCTCCGGCAGCGCGGGGGACGCCCCCCGCGACCCCCGGCGGCGCCGTCGCGGCAGACCCGACACGTCTACAGAGCGGGCGGCCAGCAGGCTGCTGAAGAAGTCTTGAAGTGCCATGCTAAACCCCGGAAATCCGAAAAAATCGGCCCGGACATATCTGGATTTCGTCTGTAGGTGGCGAACGATTTCCACTCCAAAAACGCAAAACAACACAGGCAAAAGAGCCTTTTTCAGCGGCCTGCTAAAAGGCCAGGCACCGACAAACCCGTGTCCCTGGACCTGAGCCCCGCACGAGTGCCCCCGAAGCCGTGCCCACAGTCTCGCACCCACAGACCGGTGCCGACAGAGCTGCATCCGCCGGTTACAGCAACCGGGTTGCGGAGAGGCCCCTTTGCCATGCTAGACAGGGACGACAGCCTCCCCCGAACGGAAATCCACATGACCATCCACATCGGTGCCGCACCCGGAGACATCGCCGAAACCGTGCTGCTTCCCGGCGACCCCTACCGGGCCCGCTGGGCCGCCGAAACCTTCCTGGACAGCCCCCGGCTCGTCAACGACGTTCGCGGCATGCTGGGCTACACCGGCACATGGCGGGGGCATCCGGTGACCATACAGGGATCGGGCATGGGAATGCCCTCACTCTCCATCTATGTGAACGAGCTGATCCGGGACTATGGCGCACGGACGCTGATCCGCATCGGCTCTGCTGGCGCGATGCAGAAGCGCGTCAATCTGCGGGATCTGGTGCTGGCCCTGTCGGCCTCCAGCCTGTCCACCCCGTCGCGCGGCATCTTCCGGGAACTGAACTACGCGCCCACGCCGGACTGGGGCCTTCTCCATGCCGCATGGCAGGCGGCAAGCGCGCGCGGGCTGCCCACCCATGCGGGCGGTATCTATTCGGCGGATGTGTTCTATGACGAACGCCCCGACCTCAACGAGCAGATGACCCGTCACGGCATCCTTTGCGTGGAGATGGAGGCAGCGGAGCTTTACACGCTCGCCGCGCGCTACGGCGTGCGGGCGCTGGCCATCCTGACCATATCCGACCACCTGCTCCGCAAGGAGGCGCTGCCCGCCGCCGACCGGGAGAAGAGCTTCGGCGAGATGGTCGAAGTCGCGCTCGCAGCCGCTTTCGCCGGGGAGGACGCACGATGATCCGCCGCAGGCTGGGCCGGAACGGGCCAGAGGTTTCCGCCATCGGGCTTGGCTGCATGAGCTTCGCGGGCTTCTATGGTGCCACCGACCGGGAGGAGAGCTTCCGCTGTCTGGACGCGGCGCGCGATCTGGGGATCGACTTTCTCGACACGGCAGAGCTTTACGGGATGGGCCTCTCGGAGGAGGTGATCGGCGCCTATATGGCGGACCGGAAGGCTACCTTCCAGATCGCCACCAAGGGCGGAATCATCCCGAAGCCTACGCGGCATTTCAACAATTCTCCCAGTTACTTCCGGGATGCTCTTGAGAAGTCGCTGAAACGTCTCGGGGTGGAGCGGATCGCCCTTTACTACGCGCATCGCCACGATGCGGAAGTGCCGGTGGAAGAGGTCGCGGGAACCCTCTCCCGCTTCGTGGAGGAGGGCAAGATCGACGGGATCGGCTTTTCCGAGATCGCGCCCGCCACCCTTCGCCGCGCCCACGCCGCCCACCCGGTGACCGCGATCCAGAACGAATACTCGCTTTGGACGCGGCAACCGGAACTGGGAATGCTGCAGGCGACAGAGGAGTTGGGTGTGGCATTCGTCGCCTTCTCGCCGCTGGGGCGGGGTATATTCGCCGAAACACCACCTGACCCCACCCACTTTGCGGAAACCGACTTCCGGCGCGGCAATCCCCGCTTTCAGGAGCCGAACTGGAGCGCGAACCTAGGCTGGGTGGAGGGCTTCCGCAGCTTTTGCCACGCGCGCGGCTGGTCTGTTCCCGCCACGGCAGTGGCCTGGACTCTGGACCGCGCGCCGCACGTGCTCTCCATCCCCGGCACACGCTCGGCCGCGCATCTCGAAGAGATTGCCGGAGCAGCGACAATCGCATTCACCGAGGAGGACCGGCACGACATCGCGCGGCTGATGCCGCCCGGTTTCGCACACGGCCCCCGTTATTCCGAGGCGCAGCACAAGGGCGTGCCGATCTACGGCTGAAAGGCGCTTCCGCCAGTGGCGGCCGCCGCTTGTCTACGACGCAAGACCCCCGTTCCTGCACCCGGGCGCCGGGACGGTAAGGAGTTGCGAACCATGCCCGGATCGGCTGGCGGATATCCTATGACCGCCTGAATAGTGGTGTATGGCCCTGGCAAACAGCGACGCATCCAGCCGCGCCCCCCCGGGTGGGCGCACTCAAGGCAGGCGAAGGATCGGGTTGTTATCCCATGGTTTGCTGCGGTCCATACCTGGGAATGGAAGGCTGGCCTGCGGGACAAGGTTCGTCGCGGCGGCGCCCCAACCACATACGCCGTCCGACCTCCAATCCTTTGATCGTATACTTCGACCCGCGTTCAGCGGGGAACATCAACCCGAAACAGTCGCGAGGCGGCGAACCCGAGCAACGGTCCAGGATCTGACGAACGGGATTGGAAACCAGATTCGATGGTTCTTTCCGATGTCGAAGAGATGATCGTCTTGGCGGTCCAGCAACACACGCTGCTGCCAGTGGAATGGTTTTATGCCTTGCAGATCACCCGGCCGCAGCTGATGCGATCAGTGCAGCAGCGGTGTTTAAAGCGACATAGACGCTCGCGTCTCTTCACGAGGCCCACATCGATACTCCGGATACGGCTTCAAAACCGTACCGCAACAGGTCGATGGGCCAAAGCTGCGCGTCCGAGCAGAGAGGCTAGTGGCCATTTCAGAAAAGCCTGCCTTTTCTTCCGTTTTCAAACCACGAACTCCCCCCAGCCTGCCTGGGCGAATGGTGTTTCCAACACATCCTCAGCGGAACGCGAATTACCCCAGCCTTCGAACTATCCCACCCTGTTATCGCGGCTTGCGGAAATGCGTGGCGGGCCGAAAATCCACCATTCGACCAGGCCTCCCCGCCCGTAAAGAGCCACCTCAAGAGGAAATACGCTTTCGGCAAGGCTGGGCTGCGCCAGTCCTTGGGTAGGTTGCTCCAGTACCGGCTACAGAAGGCAGTGCTCCCAAACTGCCATGCGAGCGACGCGGGCTGGTGCTCACGACCGGGATGTCCGCAGCGCGGAAGGAGTGTGGCTTTGCCTGAAAGGTTGAACAGAGGTCGCTTCGCGCAGCCGCTACGGCGGAAGATGCTTCCCCAAAGGGGCCTCCACCCCAATTCGGGGAGCTTCGGGTAATTTCCGGGCAGATTTCCCGTGTTTCGACAGAAAACCTGCCGTTCCGCCACCGTGATCGGGCGCATCGCACCCGCAATCCGGAAAACGACGCCTTCGCGGTCGCGCCGCAGTGTCTCATCACAAACCCTCGCTCTTTCGGGCTTTTCCTTGACAGCCCCCATAGGCCGCTCCATCCTTCCATCACCCATCTTTACGGACAGGCAGAGGAGGAGGACCTCATGAACCTCGACCTCTCGCGCCGGGGCTTTCTCAAGCTGGCGGGCGCGGGTGTGGCGGCAACATCTCTCGGGGCATTGGGCTTCGGAGAAGCGGAAGCGGCGGTACGGGCGCATGTGCGACCCTTCAAGCTCGCTACGCTGACGGAGGTGCGAAATACCTGCACCTATTGTTCGGTGGCCTGCGGCATCCTGATCTATGCGAAGGGCGACGTCCGCAAGGGCGAGGCATCGGAAGTCATCCATATCGAGGGCGACGCCGACCATCCCACCAATCGTGGCACGCTCTGCCCGAAGGGTGCGGCGCTCAAGGATATCGTGAAGGCGCCGACCCGCCTGACCGAGCCGAAAATCCGCCGCCCGGGCTCGGATCGATTCGAGCCGATAAGCTGGAACGAGGCTCTCGACCGCATCGCCCGCGCGATGAAGGATGATCGGGACGCCAACATGGTCCTGACCAACGAGGTGGGCACTCCGGTCAATCGCTGGACGACGACCGGCTTTCTCGCCGCCTCCGCCACCACGAACGAAACCGCCTGGGCGACGCTGAAGGTCGTCAAGGGCTTGGGTATTGCAGGATTCGACAACCAGGCACGCGTCTGACACGGCCCCACGGTGTCCAGTTTGGGCCCAACATTCGGCCGTGGCGCGATGACCAACTCCTGGACGGACATCCGCAATACCGACCTCGTGGTCGTCATGGGCGGCAACGCCGCTGAAGCGCATCCGTGTGGCTTCAAATGGGTGACCGAAGCCAAGGCGCATCGCGGCGCCAAGCTGATCGTCGTCGATCCGCGCTATACACGCACGGCCTCCGTGTCGGACTATTACGCGCCGATCCGGCCGGGCAGCGACATCGCCTTCCTGATGGGTTTGATCCGCTGGTGCATCGAGAACGACAAGGTCCAGTGGGAATATGTCCGCAACTTCACCAACTCCGCCTATCTGGTGAAGGAGGAGTTCGGCTGGTCCGAGGGACTTTTCACAGGCTATGACGAGGAAAAGCGGGATTACGACCGCTCGAGCTGGGATTACCAGATCGGGGATGACGGCTTCGCGCTGACCGATCCGACACTTCAGCATCCGCGCTCGGTCTGGCAGCTGCTCAAGGCGCATGTGGAGCCCTACACCCCGGAAATGGTGGAGCGGATCTGCGGTACGCCGAAGGAGCGGTTCCTTCACATCGCGGAAATGATCGGCGAGTGTTCCTCTCCCACCAAGACGATGACGTCGATGTATGCGCTCGGGTGGACGCAACATGCCAAGGGGTCGCAGAACATCCGCGGCATGGCGATGCTGCAATTAATCCTGGGTAATATCGGGGTGCGCGGCGGCGGGATGAATGCGCTTCGCGGCCATTCCAACATTCAGGGTCTGACAGACATTGGGCTGATGTCCCACCTGCTGCCGGGCTATCTGAACATGCCGACGGAGAAGGAGGCAGACCTCGCCACATACATGTCCACGCGGGGCTTCAAGCCGCTCCGCCCCGGACAGACGAGCTATTGGCAGAACTACCGGAAATTCTTCGTCAGCCTCATGAAATCCATGTATGGCGATGCGGCGACGGCGGAGAACGAATGGGGCTACCAATGGCTGCCGAAGCTCGACGTGCCCTCTTACGATATCCTGCGGATGTTCGAGCTGATGAACGACGGGCGGGTGAACATCTATTTCTGTCAGGGGTTCAACCCGATCCTCGCCTTCCCCAACCGTGGCAAGACGACATCGGCACTCTCGAAGCTCAAGCTGCTCGTGACCATGGATCCCCTGGAGACGGAAACGTCGAGGTTTTGGGAAAACCATGGCGATTTCAATGATGTGGATACGGCATCCATCCAGACGGAGGTAATTCAGCTTCCCAGTTCCTGCTTTGCAGAGGATGAGGGCTCGCTGACGAACTCCGGACGCTGGCTGCAATGGCACTGGCCGGCCCAGCAACCGCCCGGACAGGCCAAGCACGATACCTGGATTCTGGCGCAGCTCTACATCCGCATCCGGGATCTCTATCGCGCGGAGGGTGGTGTCCTGCCGGAGCCGATCCTCAACCTGGACTGGCGCTATGCCGATCCGGGAGCACCGACGGCGGAAGAACTGGCCCGCGAAATGAATGGGCGGGCGCTGGTGGATCTTGCCGATCCGGCGGACCCGACCAAGATTCTCGTCCGGGCTGGGCAGCAGGTGCTGAACTTCAGCCAGCTCCGCGATGATGGGTCGACCTCGTCGGCGTGCTGGATCTATTCCGGTTGCTGGAACGAGCAGGGCAACAACATGGCCCGGCGCGACAATTCCGACCCGGATGCCACCGGCACCTATCTGAACTGGTCCTTTGCCTGGCCGCTGAACCGCCGAACGCTCTATAACCGCGCCTCGGCGGACATGCAGGGCAAGCCCTGGGATCCCACGCGCAAGATCATCGAATGGGATGGGGCGAAATGGTCGGGCTACGACATACCGGATATCGGCGTCACGGCTGATCCTTCCATCGTGGGACCTTTCATCATGAACCCGGAGGGATCGGCGCGGCTGTTCACCCGCGGGATGATGCGGGACGGGCCGTTCCCCACGCATATGGAGCCGTTTGAATCCCCGATCCCGAACGTGTTCAACGCGCGGATGCGGGGCAACCCGGTGGCGCGGGTGTTCCAGAACGACGTGGCGACCTTCGGCACGTCGGACGAGTTCCCCTTCGTCGCGACTTCCTACCGGCTGACGGAGCATTTCCACTACTGGACGAAGCACAACCGGATCAACGCCGCGTTGCAGCCCCAGTTCTTCGTGGAAATCTCTCAGCAGCTTGCCGACGAACGCGGGATCCGTGCGGGAGGCTGGGTGCGGGTGTGGTCCAAGCGGGGCGAGGTGAAAGCCAAGGCGCTGGTGACCAAGCGGATCAAGCCCCTGATCTGTGATGGCAAGACAGTGCATGTGGTCGGCATACCACTGCACTGGGGCTTTACCGGCGCGGCGCGCAAGGGCTTCGGCCCGAACTCGCTGACGCCATTCGTGGGGGATGCGAATGTCGAGACGCCGGAATTCAAGGCGTTCCTCGTGAATATCGAGCCCTCGACTGCTCCGGTGGATGGGAGACCCATGACATGACCGACAGTCCGAGAACCGCCGTCTCCAACCCGCCGGTGCAGCCAATGGAAGCGAACCTCGGTCCGGGCGACGTGATCCGCCGCTCGGCCACCCCCGCCTCCGACCTGCCGCCGCCGACACGCCAGCTCACGCCCGTGGCCAAGCTCATCGACGTGTCGAAATGCATCGGCTGCAAGGCCTGCCAGTCCGCCTGCGCGGAATGGAATGACACTCACCCAGAGATCGAGGAAAACACCGGCCACTACGAAAACCCGCATGACCTGACGCCCGAGATGTTCACGCTCATGCGCTTCACGGAGTGGGAAAATCCCGCGACGAATGAGTTGGAATGGCTGATCCGAAAGGATGGCTGCATGCATTGCGCCGACCCGGGGTGCCTGAAGGCCTGCCCCGCCCCCGGCGCGATCGTACAATATTCCAATGGCATCGTGGATTTCATTCACGACAACTGCATTGGCTGCGGCTACTGCGTCACGGGATGCCCGTTCAACATCCCCCGGATCTCCAAGACCGACCACCGCTCCTACAAATGCACGCTGTGTTCGGACCGGGTGGCGGTTGGACAGGGCCCTGCCTGCGCCAAGGCCTGCCCGACGCAGGCCATCGTCTTTGGCACGAAGGATGACATGGTTGCCCATGCGGAGGAGCGGATCGAGGATCTGAAATCCCGGGGCTACGACAATGCGGGTCTTTATGATCCGCAGGGTGTAGGCGGAACCCATGTGATGTATGTGCTCCACCATGCCGATCAGCCCTCGATCTATTCCAACCTCCCGACGGATCCGCAGATCTCTCCGGTGGTGAGCGGATGGAAGGGTCCGGCCAAGACAGCCGGCCTTGCCGTCATGGGGTTGGCGGCGGCGGGTGCGGCGCTGCACGGCCTGTTCGGCAAGGCGAACAAGGTCCACCCTGAGGATGAGGCGGAGGCAGAACGGCTGGTAAGAACGGGCACCACGCCTGCCGCGCCGGAGGAGCGGGGATGACCGTGTCACGCTTGCCGAGCTGGAGCAGGATCCTGGGCAGTTCGAAGTTGGCCGGGGAGGGTCGGCGATGAGGAAGCCAAGGCGCGTCTATTCGCAATCCGGCGACCGCATCGAGGAGATCGGCCCTCCGGTGGAGGTCCGCCGCTATGGACCGGTCACCCGCGCGAACCACTGGATTACCGCGCTGTCGCTGATCCTGCTGCTGCTCTCAGGGCTGGCTCTGTTCCACCCGTCGCTGTTCTTCCTGACCGGGCTGTTCGGCGGCGGGCAGACGACACGCTGGATTCATCCGATCATCGGCATCATCCTGTTCGTGAGCTTCTTCATCCTGTTCTTTCGGCTCGTCCGGCTGAACCTGCCCCGGCGGGAGGATGTGGTCTGGGTCAGCCACATCAACGACCTGCTGAAGGACGAGGAGGAGAAGCTGCCGGAGCTTGGCAAATACAACGCCGGGCAGAAATTCATCTTCTGGGCGATGTCGGGCCTGATCGTGGTGCTGATCGTCACCGGCCTGATGATGTGGGAGCAATATACCGCGCATTTCGTCTCCATCCCTGTGCGGCGGGTCGCGACTCTGGTTCACGCGGTGGCGGCCGTTCTCATCATCTGTGTCTTCATCCTGCACGTTTATGCGGCCTTCTGGACGCGCGGCACGCTTTCCGCCATGACGCGTGGCACGGTGACCGGCGGATGGAGCTGGAAGCACCACCGCAAATGGCTGAAGGAGCTGGCTCGACGGAGGCAGAGCGATCCGGCAGAGTAAACAGAGTAGAAGTAAACATATGTGAAGCCGTGGCCGGTCCGGCCCGGGAGGTAGAATGTCCGACCCCAGCCTGAAACCTGACCCCTCCGTCATCGGGGGGATCAGCGTAGCCGCGTTCGTCCGCCCTCTGGATCCGGTGGCGGAGTTCCGTAAACGGGCGGAACGTTTTGCCTTCCTTGCGCAGTCCAGCGATCTGGGGGCGTTTCTCGATTTCCTTGCCGGTCTGACCGTTGTGCAGGCGGAGGTGGCAGAGCGTCTGCCCGCGCAGAAACCGCTGCCCGCCGAAGATATCGCCCGCGCCCGGCAGGCGGCGATGCCACCGATCGACCGGCTCGCCCTCATCGACAGTCCCGAGCTGGCGGAAACGCTGGAGGCGACGCTCACCGCGCTCCGCGACGTGGCGATGCCAGAGCAGGCCCGCGTGGCGCTGGAGGCCGTGATCGAGGCCGATGCCGATGCACGGCGCTGGCTCATCGCGAATGTGATGGCGGAGACAATACCGGAGGAAGCGGCGGCACCCCTTCTGCTGGTGGCCGTCGGTGTGCAGGTGCATCTTGCAAGACTGGCCGCAACGCTGGACGGCGCGGCGCTGGTGCCGATCCGTACAGGCGTCTGCCCTGCCTGCGGCGGACGGCCCAACATCTCCACCGTGGTGGGCACGCCCGGGGCGGAGAATACACGCTATGCCCATTGCGCAAGCTGTGCGACGGCCTGGAACGAAGTGCGGGTGAAGTGCCTGTGCTGCGGGTCCACCAAGGGAATCGGCTACCGCACACTGGATGAGGGCGGCAAGACGGAGAAGGCATCCGTCCGGGCAGAGGTCTGCGACGAATGTCACCGCTGGGTGAAGATCCTCTATCAGACGCTGAACCCGACGCTCGACCCGGTGGCGGATGATGTGGCGAGCCTCGGTCTCGACATCGCCCTTCAGGACAGCGAATGGCGGCGGGGTGCGTTCAACCCGCTGCTGTCCGGGTTCTGAGCCATGGACATGCGCGGGCTGCGGGCCCTGCCCTCTGTCGATCGTCTGTTGGCCACCGCCACCGGCCGCGCCTTGCAAAAGGAGCACGGGCGGCAGCCGGTGACGGACGCGCTGCGCGCCCTGCTGGGTGAGGCGCGGGAGGCCGCCCTGCACGGGGCAGAAGTGCCTGCGGCGGAGGCGCTGCTGGACACGCTCGCCGAGCGGCTCCACGCGGCGGGGCGGAGCGCGCTCCGCCCGGTGCTGAACCTGACGGGGACGGTGCTGCACACCAATCTCGGCCGTGCCCTGCTGGCGGAGGAAGCGGTTCAGGCAGCGGCAGAGGCGATGCGGGCGCCCGCGGCGCTGGAACTCGACCTCTCCACCGGCAGACGGGGCGAGCGGGATGCGCATCTGCGACAGATGCTCTGTGAGCTGACCGGGGCGGAAGATGCGACCGTCGTCAACAATAATGCCGCCGCCGTGCTCATCACGCTCAACACGCTGGGTGCGGGGCGGGAGGCGATCGTGTCACGCGGGGAGCTGATCGAGATCGGCGGGGCCTTCCGCATGCCGGACATCATGGAAAGCGCGGGCGTCCGGCTGCGCGAGGTGGGCACGACCAACCGCACGCATCTGCGGGATTACGAGCGCGCCATCACCGAGGCTGCGGGCATTGTGCTGAAGGTGCATCCCTCGAACTACCGCATCGAAGGGTTCACCGCCTCCGTCGCCGCAGCGGAGCTTGCCCCGCTGGCCCGGCGATCAGGTATGCCGCTGGTCAATGACCTTGGCTCTGGCACGTTGATCGACATGGCGCGGCTCGGCCTGCCGCCGGAACCGACCGTGCGGGAGGCGGTGGCGGAGGGCGCGGATATCGTCACCTTCTCGGGCGACAAGCTGCTGGGCGGGCCGCAGGCGGGGTTCATTGTCGGGCGGGCCGATCTGATCGAGCGGATCAATCGCAACCCGCTGAAACGCGCACTCCGGCTCGACAAGATACGCATTGCCGCGCTGGCGGCGACCCTTCGGCTTTATAGCGACAGCGCGCGCGCTGTGGAGCGGTTGCCGACCCTGCGCCTCCTGCGGCGAGGCGAGGCGGAAATCCGGGCGCAGGCGGAGCGGCTCTGCCCGCAGGTCGCGGCCTTTCTGCCCGAGGGGTTTCAGGCGGCGGTGACGGGGTGCGAGAGCCAGATCGGCTCCGGCGCCCTGCCCGTCGAGACGCTGGCCTCCGCCGGGTTGCGGCTCACCGGGCCGGACGGCAAGGCGCCGGAACGGCTGGCCGCGGCGCTCCGCGCGCTGGATCGGCCCGTGCTGGGCCGGATCGCCGACGGGGCGCTGATCCTCGATCTGCGCTGTCTGGAGGATGACGGCGCGCTGACCGACGCCATGGCGGGTCTGCGATGATCGTTGGCACGGCGGGTCATATCGACCATGGCAAGACCGCGCTCGTCCGCGCTCTGACCGGCGTCGATACCGACCGGCTGAAGGAGGAGAAGGCCCGCGGCATCACCATAGACCTCGGTTTCGCCTATGCCGATCTGGGCGCGGGCGTCACGGGATTCGTCGATGTGCCGGGACATGAGCGGTTCGTTCATACGATGGTGGCGGGTGCCGGGGGCATCGACATGGCCCTGCTTGTCATCGCCGCGGATGACGGGATCATGCCGCAGACGCGGGAGCATCTGGCGATCCTCGACCTGCTGGGCATCCGGCGCGGCATCGTGGCGATCAGCAAATGCGACCTGGCGGAGGAGCCGCTGCTTGCCGCGCGACGGGCGGAGATCACCGCCCTGCTCGCACCCAGCGGGCTGGCGGGCGCGCAGATCCTCGCCGTATCGGCCCTGACCGGCAGCGGGATGGAGGAGTTGCGCCACGCGCTCATCCTTGCCGAAGCGGAAACGCAGACGCGCGCGGCGGAGGGGCGGTTCCGCATGACGGTGGACCGGAGCTTCACCCTGACCGGCGCGGGAACGGTGGTAACGGGAACCGTCCTGTCGGGCCGCGTGGCGCCGGGCGATACCGTCACGATCAGCCCCGCCGGCCTGTCCGGGCGGGTGCGGGGTGTCCATGCCCAGAACCGCGCGGCGGCAGAGGGGCGCGCGGGCCAGCGGTGCGCGGTGAACATCGCGGGCGACGGCATCTCACGCGAAGCGATCCACCGGGGGGACATGCTGATCGCCCCGGCCCTGCACGCGCCGACCCAGCGGATCGATGCCCGGATCCGCGTGCTGGGGGAGGAGCCGAAGCCGCTCGGCACATGGTTCCCCGCCCGCTTCCACTCCGGCGCGGCGGAGGCGGATGCGCGTATCGTCCCGCTCGATGGCCCCCTGCTGCCGGGAGCGTCCGGTCTGTGCCAGATCGTGCTCGACCGGCCGGTGGCGGCGACGGTGGGCGACAGCTTCATCCTGCGGGACGTGTCCGCGCGGCGGACAATCGGCGGCGGCAGGCTTCTCGACCCGCGCGCGCCGCAACGGCGGCGGAGCACGCCAGAGCGGCTGGCGTTGATCCGGGCGGCGGAAGCGGCGGATCCACTGGCGGCCATGCTGCTGACCGAGCCGGGGTTCGTCGCGGCGGAGACGTTCTTTCGGGACCGCGCCCTGCTGCCGGCGGAGACGGAGGCCGTGACAATCGGCAGCGGCGAGACGCGTGTCCTGATGCACCGCGAGCGGCGGGAGGCGCTTGTTACCGGGCTGATCGCGACGCTCGACGCATGGCACGCCGAGAACCCGGAGGCGCAGGGCATGGGGCGCGAGCGGCTGCGCCTCGCCCTGCCCGTCCGTTTGCCGAAGGAGCCGTTCCTTGCCTTTCTGCGGGACGAGGCGGAGGCAGGGCGTATCGTGCAGGACGGCGCTTTCCTGCGGCTTCCCGGCCATGAGATCCGGCTTGACCCCGCGGATGCGGAGCTGCTGGAGCGGTGTCTGGCGGAACTGACGGGGCCTGCCCGCTTCCGCCCGCCCCGCGTCCGCGACCTTGCGGCGCAGTTCGGACTGGATGAGAGGGAAGTGCGGCGCGTCCTGAAGCTCGGCCAGAAGACCGGTCGTGTGGATCAGGTAGCTCATGATCACTTCTTCACGCGTGAGACGGTGGCCGAAATGGTCGCCATTGCGCAGGATGTGAGTGCCGCGTCACCCGACGGTTTCATCGCAGCGGCCTTCCGCGACCGGATGGACAATGGCCGAAAGGTCGCAATCCAGATACTCGATTTCCTCGACCGGCACGGGGTCACCTTGCGGCGGGGTGATCTGCGACGTATCAATCCGCACAGGCTCGATCTTTTCGGGCCCCTGCCTGACAGACTGCCTGACAGACTGCCGGGCACGCCGCCGCAGGCGCCGGAACGCGGAGGAGCATCGTCCCCGGTGGGGCGGCCGGACTTCAACTCCGGTTGGGGCAGCGAGCCTGTCCCGGGTGGGTTCGACTCCCATTCTCCTCCGCCATCCGACCGGACCTGAGCGTCACGTCGCGCAACGTTATTTCCCGCGGCTGTCCTTTGGGCTGGCGTTTTCCACAGGGAAGCGGTAATGCCGCCGCGATATTTCCGGGAAATGTACATGGACCTTCGCAACATCGCGATCATCGCGCACGTTGACCACGGCAAGACGACGCTGGTGGACGAGCTTCTCAAACAATCCGGGGCCTTCCGAGAGAACCAGGCCGTCGCTGAACGGGCGATGGACTCGAACGACATCGAACGCGAGCGGGGGATCACCATTCTCGCCAAGGCGACGAGCGTCGAATGGAAAGGCATCCGCATCAACATCGTGGACACGCCCGGCCACGCCGACTTCGGCGGCGAGGTGGAGCGGATCCTGAACATGGTGGACGGTGTCGTGCTGCTGGTGGACGCAGCCGAAGGACCGATGCCGCAGACGAAATTCGTCACCTCCAAGGCGCTGGCGCTGGGGCTGAAACCCATCGTCGTGCTGAACAAGGTGGACAAACCCGACGCCGAACCGGACCGGGCGCATAACGAGGTGTTCGACCTTTTCGCCGCGCTGGACGCGACCGACGAACAGCTCGACTTCCCCACCATGTATGCCTCCGGCCGTGCTGGCTGGGCGGACATGGGGCTGAACGGGCCGCGCAAGGATCTCTCCGCGCTGTTCGACCTGATCGTGGCGCATGTGCCCGCGCCCGCACAGGTCGCGCGGCGGGACGAGCCATTCCGCATGTTGGCCACCACGCTGGGTTCCGACCCGTTCATCGGGCGCATCCTGACGGGCCGGGTCGAGTCCGGCACACTGAAGGCGGGCGATACGATCAAGGCGCTCTCCCGCACGAACGAGCGGATCGAACAGTTCCGCGTTTCCAAAATCCTAGCGTTCCGGGGCCTTTCGCAACAGCCGATCGACCTCGCGGAAGCAGGTGACATCGTCACCATCGCGGGCATGTCCAAGGCCACGGTGGCCGATACGCTCTGCGCGCTGGAGGTGGAAACCGCACTCCCCGCCCAGCCCATCGACCCGCCGACAATCTCGGTCACCTTCGGCATCAACGACAGCCCTCTTGCGGGCCGCGACGGCAGCAAGGTGCAGTCCCGCGTCATCCGTGAGCGGCTGATGAAGGAAGCCGAGCAGAATGTCGCGATCAAGGTCGAGGACACGCCGGGCGGCGAGAGCTTCGTGGTATCCGGCCGTGGCGAGCTTCAGATGGGCGTGCTCATCGAGAACATGCGCCGTGAGGGCTTCGAGCTTTCCATCTCCCGCCCCCGCGTCATCCTGCGCGAGGAAGGCGGCGAGCGGCTGGAGCCGATCGAGGAAGTCATCATCGACGTCGATGACGACTACACCGGCGCGGTGATCGACAAGCTGACCGGCACCCGCAAGGGTGATCTGGTGGAGATGCGTCCCGCAGGGGCCGGCAAGACGCGGATCGTGGCTCACGTGCCGTCGCGCGGGCTGATCGGCTATCAGGGCGAATTCCTGACCGACACGCGCGGCACCGGGGTTCTCAACCGCATTTTCCACAGCTGGGCTCCTTACAAGGGCGCGATTCAGGGCCGCCGTCAGGGCGTGCTGATCTCCATGGAGAACGGCACCTCCGTGGCCTACGCACTCTGGAACCTGGAGGAGCGCGGCAAGCTGTTCATCGGCGCGCAGGAAGCGGTTTACGAGGGCATGATCATCGGCGAACACAGCCGGGACAATGACCTTGAGGTGAACCCGCTGAAAGGCAAGAAACTCACCAACGTTCGGGCCTCCGGCACGGATGAGGCGGTGCGTCTGACCACGCCGGTGACGATGAGCCTTGAACAGTCCATCGCCTATATCGACGATGACGAACTGGTTGAAGTCACGCCGAAGATCATCCGCCTGCGGAAACGCTATCTCGATCCGCATGAGCGCAAGCGCCAAGCGCGAAGCGAGTGAGTGATAGAAAAGCCCCGCTTCTGCGGGGCTTTTTGCTATTTGGACCATCGCGCCGGCCCGGGGCACAAGTGACCGGAAGGATCAGCGCGGGCAGTTCGGATATATGCCCGATGCCGGCTCAAGGCTGACGGACCAGCACCCTTTGCGACCCGATTATTTGCCTCCTTCTGTCCAGCGCCAGTCTAGGATTCTCTGCCACCGTGCCGGGCGCGGTCCCCCGACGGCAACAACCGCGTCCGCGTGGTGAACAGAAGGACACATACCACCATCAGCGCGGCCGCCAGCAGGAAGGGCGCGCCCGGCAGATGGACGGATGTCCGCCCGGAGGTGAAATGCGCAAAGACCTGCGTCATCACCAGCGGTGAAATAACCATGTTGAGCGCGTTGAGACTGGCCAGAACGCCCTGTAGCTCCCCCTGCTGATCGTCGCGGGCCCGGCGGGACATCACGGCGGTCAGCGCCGGCCCCACCACGCCGCCGAGCGCGGTCAGCGGCGTCAGCGCCAGCGCCAGCGTGCCGCTGGTAATGAAACCGAGCGCCACGAAGGAGGCCACGTCTATGCACATGCCGATGACGACGGTCCGCCCGTCCCCGAAACGGCGGATCATCGGCGCGATCAGAAAGCCCTGCACCACCGCCATGCCGACCCCGAAAACGGCGAGAGAGATACCCACCATCCGGCTGTTCCAGCCGAACTGCGCCTCGCCAAAGAAGGGCCAGACGGCGGGATAGGAAAAGAGCGCGATGCAGTAGAGCAGATAGACGATCAGGAAGCGCGGCAGGCCCGGCAGTCGCCCGATGGCCCGGAACGCTCCGAACGGATTGGCGCGGCGGATGTCGAAGGGGCGGCGGATGCGGTCCGTCACCGTCTCGGGCAACACGAAATACCCGATCACCGCATTGAGCGCCGCGAGCGCCGCCGCGGCCCAGAAGGGCGCGCGTGTGCCGAACTCCGCCAGCCCTGCCCCGGCCAGCGGACCGAGCACGAAACCCAGACCAAAGGCCGCGTTGATGAGGCCGAAGTTCCGGGCCTTGTTCTCCGGCGCGGAGACATCGGCCATATAGGCCGCTGCCGTCGCATGGGTGGCGGAGGCCAGCCCCCCGATCGCCCGCCCGATGATGAGCAGCGTCAGCGTATGAGCCAGCGCCATCAGCATGTAGTCGAGCGCCACCACCAGCAGTGAAACCAGCAACACCGGTCGCCGACCGTAGCGATCCGACAGGGAGCCGAGCACTGGGCCGAACAGGAACTGCATCACCGCAAAGAGCGCGGCAAGCACACCGCCCCAGATCGCGGCATTGGCAAGCCCCTCGTGCGTTACCTCCCGCAGAAGCGCGGGGGTGACGGGAAGGATCAAGCCGATCCCGATCGCATCGATCAGGATGGTCACGCAGATTACCATGACCGGAAGGCGCGACGGCATGCCTGTCCCCGAATTGCCTCACCCACTCGGCCAAGGCCGATCACTCAGGCTTCTATGCGCGGGAGCAGGGACAAGCAAATGCCAGCATGGCGATTGCGCCCCGTTTGCGCGGAATGTGACCATCCGGTGCCGCTTCCAAAGGGAAAGGCATCAGCTCGCGGATATGGCGGGGGCACGAGGCAGGCATGATCCGCCCGCCTTCAGGTTTCATGCCCCTCCGGCAGATGTCGCTCACCGCTGCCTGGCGGCAACCGTCACCTCCAGCGGAAATGCCTCACACCATCAACCGTCGGCACGGATACGTGCGTTCGTCGGGTCGTAGGGACTGTCCTGCGTCACTTCGGCGGGCCAGAGCCTGCCCCCCATCCGTACTTCCAGCCGGGTACCGGGTGTGGCGAGAGCCGGCTCCACATATCCCATGCCGATGGATTTCCCGAAGGCCACCGACCAGCCGCCGGAGGTGAGTCGCCCCACAACCCTACCGTCCAGCCAGAGCGCCTCGCGCCCCCAAGGGTCCGCATCCTCCGGCCGGTCGATCAGAAGGGTGACGCAAGTGGCACGCAGAGGGGCTGCCTCCATCGCCTGCCTGCCCTGAAACTGCTTGGAGAGATCGACGAAACGCTCCACCCCGGCCTCAAGCGGTGTCGCGTCGCGACCGAGTTCCGTTCCGAAAGCGCGGTAGGATTTCTCCTGCCGGAGCCAGTTCTGGGCCCGGGCGCCGACCAGCTTCATCCCGTGCGGCTCGCCCGCCTCCATCAGCCTGTCCCAGAGGTAGGTCTGCATCTCGATCGGATGGTGAAGCTCCCACCCAAGCTCTCCGGTATAGGCCACCCGGATCGCGCGGACGGGGCACATGCCCAGCTCCACCTCTCGCATGGAAAGCCACGGGAACCTCTTGTTAGAAAGCGCGGTTTCCGGCTCCGCATCACGGATCAGGGTCTTGAGAATGTCGCGCGATGCAGGCCCCGCCAGCGCGAAGACACCCCATTGCGTCGTGATATCGTGAATGTCGATCCAGCCGAACTCCGCCCTCCTGTCCTCGGCGCATTTGCGCAGCCAGTCGCCGTCATACGCCGCCCAAGCCCCGGCAGAAACGAGGTAATAGGCATCCTCCGCAAGCCGCACGATGGTGTATTCCGACCGGACGGTGCCCGTGGGGGTGAGCGCGTAGGTCAGCCCGATCCGCCCCACCTTCGGCAGGCGGTTGGTGGTGAACCAGTCGAGAAACGCTGTCGCGCCGGGACCACGGACCAGATGCTTTGCAAAGGCGCTCGCGTCGATCAGCCCGGCGGCCGAGCGAATCGCCTCCGCCTCAGCTCTTGCATACTGCCACCAGCCTCCGCGACGGAAACTGCGCGCGGCATGATCGTCGAAACCGGGGGGCGCGTAGTAGTTCGGCCGCTCCCAGCCGTTGACCTGACCGAACTGCGCACCCGCCGCCTTCTGCCGGTCATAGGCCGGGGCGGTGCGCAGCGGACGGGCAGCTTCCCGTTCCTCATCGGGATGATGAAGGACGAAGACATGCTCATAGCATTCTTCGTTCTTGCGGACGGCATACTCGGTGGTCATCCAATCGCCGTAGCGTCGCGGATCGAGGCTCGCCATATCGATCTCCGCCTCCCCCGCCGTCATCATCTGGGCGAGGTAATGGCCCGTGCCGCCCGCCGCCGTGATCCCGAAAGAGAAGCCCTCCGCCAGCCACATGTTGCGCAGGCCCGGCGCGGGACCGACCAGCGGGTTGCCGTCGGGCGTGTAGCAGATGGGTCCGTTGAAGTCGTCCTTCAGCCCCGCCGCCTCGGACGAGGGAATACGGTGGAGCATGGCGGCGTATTCCTCCTCGATCCGGTCGAGGGCGAGCGGGAACAGGTCTGCCCGAAAGCTTTCCGGCACACCGTAGGCGAACCGCGCGGGGGCACCCCGCTCATAGGGGCCGAGGATCCAGCCGCCGCGTTCCTCCCGCACATACCATTTCGCATCCGCGTCGCGCAGGACGGGATGCTCCGGGTTGCCCGCCTTCCGCCACTCCACCAGCGCGCGGTCTGGCTCCGTCACGATATACTGATGCTCAACCGGAATCGCGGGGATCTTGATGCCGAGGAGCCGCGCCGTACGCTGCGCATGGTTGCCGGTCGCCGTCACCACATGTTCGGCGGTGATCTCCACCCGCTCCTCCGAGGGGATGAGGTTCCCGCCCCGCTCCACCATCTTCGTGGCGGTGACCACCCATTCCCGCCCCGTCCAGCGATAGCCGTCCACCTGCCAGCGCCGCTCGATCGTCGCGCCGTGCAGCCGCGCGCCCCGCGCCATGGCCTGCGTGACATCGGCAGGATTGATGTAGCCGTCCGTCGGGTGGAAGAGCGCGCCTTTCAGATCCTCCGCACGGACCAGCGGCCAACGCTCCGCGATCTGCTGCGGGGTCAGGAACACGTGTTCGATACCGACCGCCTCCGCCGTGGCAGAGTAGAGTCGGTATTCATCCATCCGCGCCTCCGTCTGCGCCATGCGCAGGTTGCCGACGATGGCGAAGCCGGGGTTCAGGCCCGTCTCCGCCTCCAGCGTCTTGTAGAAGCGGACGGAGTAGTCGTGGATATGGCTGGTCGCGTAGCCCATGTTGAAAAGCGGCAGAAGCCCCGCCGCGTGCCAGGTTGAGCCGGACGTCAGTTCATCCCGCTCCAGCAACATTGTGTCCCATCCCGCGCGGGCGAGGTGATAGGTGATGGCTGTGCCGACGGCGCCACCACCGACGACAAGGGCTCTGACATGGGTCTTCATGATACGCGTCCTGTGCGGGAAGATTCTGGCACCATGCGATGCCGCCGCGCGGACTGATGCCGTCGTCCCGACGCTTCTCGGTGGGAAAGCGACACTGCGCCGCCACGGGGCTGTTGACCGGCCGGCATCCTCCCGGCATCCTGACCCGAAATGCGCCGCTTCCGTGGGAAGCCGGTTTCTTTTCGCCTTGCCGCAACTCCCGGCTTGAAATCCGTCGCGAATGAGCGCATCTAAACCCTGCCCGCGATTTGTGCGGGCGATCCCCATTGGAGTGAACATGGCCAAGGAAGAACTGCTCGAATTTCCCGGCGTCGTGAAGGAACTCCTGCCGAATGCGACGTTTAGGGTCGAGCTGGAAAACGGCCATGAAATCATCGCGCATACGGCAGGCAAGATGCGCAAGAACCGGATCCGCGTCCTTGCGGGCGACCGCGTTCAGGTAGAGATGACGCCCTACGATCTGTCCAAGGGCCGGATCAACTACCGCTTCAAGTAATGCGCCTGATCCTCGGATCGGCCAGCCCGCGCCGGAAGGAACTTCTGGCGCAGCTCGGGCTTCGCCCCGATGCGATCCTGCCCCCCGACATCGACGAGACCCCTCGTGCGCGCGAACTGCCGCGGCCCTACTGCGCCCGGATGGCGCGCGAAAAGGTCATGGCCGTGACCGCCGCGCCGGAGGATGTCGTGCTCTGCGCGGATACCACTGTGGCGCTGGGCCGGCGAATCCTTGGCAAGCCCGCCGATGCGGCGGAAGCGGCGGCCTTTCTGGTCGCCCTTGCCGGGCGCAGGCACAAGGTCATCACCGCTGTCGCCGTGCGTCGAGGCGAACGGCTGTGGGAGCGGGTCGTGGAAACGACCGTGCAGATGAAGCGGCTCTCGGACATCGAACTGAACGGTTATCTTGCCAGTGGCGAGTGGGAGGGCAAGGCCGGAGCCTATGCGATCCAAGGCCGCGCGGGCGCGTTCATCCCTTGGATCCAAGGTTCATTTACCGGCGTCGTCGGCCTCCCCGTGGCGGAAACGGCGCAGCTTCTGACCGCCGCGGGCTGTTCGCTACGGGAGGCGGCATGAAGGGACGCGTGATCCTGCTCGACCATTGGCAGGGCCGGCCCGCCGCCGCCCTGCTCATCGACGGACGGCTTGAGGATTTCCTCGTCGATCCGCCGGAAGATGCAGGCCCGCAACCGGGCGCGATCTGCCGCGGCATCGTCGATCGCCAGATGAAAGGCCAGGGCGGAGTTTTCCTGCGCCTGCCCGATGGGCAGAAGGGGTTTCTCCGTCAGGCGGGCGGTCTCTCCCCCGGTCAGAGTCTGATCGTTCAGGTCTCTGGCTGGGCAGAGCCGGGCAAAGCCGTCCCTGTGGGTACGCGCCTGCTGTTCAAGAGCCGCCTTGCCATCGTCACCCCCGGCGCGCCCGGCCTCAACGTCTCCCGCGCCATCCATGATGCCGATGTGCGCGAGGCGCTGACAGCCATGGCGGAGACGGCTATGGGCGGAGCGCCGGAGGATTTCGGTCTCGTGCTCCGTACCGCCGCCGCCCGTGCGGAGGAGGCGGAGATCGTCGAGGATATCGCCGCGATGCGCAGCCTCGCCGAAGCTGTGATCGCCGATACCACCGGCGGCCCCGAGCTTTTGGTGGAAGGTGCAGGCGCCTGGGACATCGCATGGCGGGACTGGTCCGATCCTCCCGCCGACGAGGTGGACGATGCGGTCGGTGCCTTTGTCCGCTTCGGGGTGGAGGAACAGATCGCAGATGCTCTCTTGCCGACTGCCGTTCTTTCGGGAAGCGGCAGCTTGTATGTGGAGCCGACGCGCGCCCTCGTGGCCGTGGACGTGAATACCGGGGGCGACACCAGCCCCGCCGCGGGCTTGAAGGCCAATATCGCCGCCGCCCGTGAATTGCCGCGCCTGCTCCGGCTCAAGGGGCTTGGCGGACAGATCATTGTCGATTTCGCGCCCATGCCAAAGAAGGACCGGAGCGCCCTCGAACAGGTTCTGCGCGCCGCCTTCCGCGCGGAGGGCGGAGAGACCAGCCTTGCCGGATGGACGCCGCTGGGCAATTTCGAACTACAACGCAAACGCGAGCGCCTGCCCCTGGTTTCCGGCCTCGCCTGAGGAGGCTGCCATGCCCTGCCCGATCTGCGGAAAACCGGCGGTGGAGAAATACCGCCCCTTCTGTTCGCGCCGTTGCGCCGACATCGACCTTGGAAAATGGCTGACTGGCGCCTACACGATTCCGGCGACCGAAGAGGACGCCCCGGACGAGGATGACCTCGACACACGGTCAATGGCGGACCCAAAAGAAATCCGTCATTGAGCGGCATTTGCCTCTGGACAGTCTCTCCGGGCTCACTTAAACACCGCTCCACCGGCGGGCGAGCCCACCGGACGGTGCCCAGATAGCTCAGTTGGTAGAGCAGCGGATTGAAAATCCGCGTGTCGCTGGTTCGATTCCGGCTCTGGGCACCATAAAGATCAAAAAATATCAACAATATCATTGGTTTAAGCAGTGGATGATTTTTTCAGTCCACCCTTCAGACCACCTTTCGGCGCGCGCTTGGCCGATGTGTTTCGCTACCCTGTGAGACTTCGGACCGTGCCCGGACATCGGGATAGCTATCCCGAAGTCCGCAGTCCGCAATTTCAACCGGACGAAAAAATCTGCGCGTGAGAGGGAGGCGGGTCGGCAACATGTGCCCGAGCCGGAATCCGGACTACCCCCCCCTCCGTCGCCGCTTGCGGGAGCAATACCCTGCACTCTATGTGGCGGCATGAAATACGCCCTTGCCCTCATCGCCCTTCTTGCCGCGCCCATTGCAAACGCCGCACTGTCACCATCACGGGAACGGCGAGCGTCATCGACGGCGACACAATCGAGATACACGGCCAGCGCATCCGACTGCATGGCATCGACAGCCCGGAGGGGCGGCAGCGGTGCCAGCGAGCCGGGCAAGAATGGCGATGCGGGACAGAGGCCGCGAATGCGTTGGCCAGGCTCATCGACCGCTCACCTGTCACCTGCGTCGAGAAGGACGTTGACCAATACGGCCGCATCGTCGCCACCTGCTCTGTCCGGGGAACAGACGTGAACCGCTGGATGGTCGCGAACGGATGGGCCGTTGCCTATCGCCGTTACTCCCGCGCCTATGACGACGACGAGCGCGAAGCCCGCAGCGCCCAGCGCGGAATATGGGCCGGTGAGTTCCAGATGCCTTGGGATTGGCGCAAGGCACTGAGACGATAGGCTCTCTGCCTCAATGGCAGTGCACTTCGCCGCGCTTCTTGTCCATGTGGCAGCATTTGCCCGGTGGGGATGACTTCCTGCACCCGCCGCCATGGGCGGATACCGGGGTGGAAACGCCGACGGCGAAAACCAGCGCCAACGCGCATGCAAAAACAGATCGAATCAATTCGGTTCCTCATATATCATGGGGAACCTAACGGGCTGTCCACAATGGACAAAGCACCGCGCTGGGCGAGGCCGTCAGTCTGTGGCAGGGCAATTACGGAACCGTCTTGGTGGCGCGGTAGGATTGGATGGCTGCCATGAACTGGTTGAGACGGCGCGTCTCCCAGCTCCTGCTTTTGGCTTCCACTGTCAGGCGAAGCGAGTGCATCAGCATCAACCTTTCGACGGCATCCAGCCCGGCAAGCGCTGCGCACTCTGGTCGGAATTCCTCTGGGGTTTCATCGCTCATGGCTTCATCCCGGCCAGTTCCATACCGTCGATGACGGCACCCATGAATACCTCCGCCAGTTCCAGCGTGAGGGCGACAGCCCATTGGGCGCTCTCTCCTTCGCTGGCACCCGTATTGCTCTCCAGAGCCAGCCGTGCCGCCGTGACGAGGCCGGAGGCGGTGTAGGCAAAGCTGACGGCCCGTTCGGTCCTGTCGATATAGGCAATGTCGCTGTCGGTAATCATGTCCTGTCCTCCTGTGGATCGGCTTGGGCGTGAACGATGCAGCCGGTGCCGAACACCAAGGCGCGGGCCTCGGCCCAGAGCGCCGGTAGCTCGTTGTGGCTGGGCAACCGGCCCTCCCCGCGCAAACCACTGCATGACAGGCGTGTCCTTGCGCGGCACGGCAGCGCCGCCTTGGGGGTGCGGGTCCACCTCGGACGGTAACGGGCGGGCCTCCGCATCCGGGAAGGTATGGCGATGGATGAAGCCTGCCAGCGGCGCGGCAACGGCTACGTGAACGAGGGTGCGGCGCTTCATGACCGGGCCTCCTCACTGTGCGTCACCATCCCGCCCCCATTCATCAGGTTGCGCGTGTGACGCAGCGCGGTCCGCATGTAGCTTCGGGCCTCCCGGATCGGCTGCGGCAGCGGATGGCGGCTTTCGGTCGCGTCCAGCGCCAGCGCGAGGCAGTCGTGGATTTCGTGAAGGGCGGCAGCGGGCAAGCCGGGGCCGTTGCCCGGAATGGGGTTACGCATGGTCAGGCTCCTTTCCAGAGCGATGGTCTGGGATTGGGTGCGCCGGGGCGCTGGTCAGACAGTGGCGCGCAACTCTGCGCGCAAGGCATCGAGGCGGCGCCAGTCGCAGGGCTCCAGCCGGTCTTTGCATTCGATCAGGAAGATTTCCGCACGGACTTCCTCAGCCGGGCGCGCCGTGTCGGCGATGCGGGCCATTTCCGCCGCGACACTTGCAGCGATGGCAGCAACCCGCTTCACGTCCCACCAGGCGTAGCGCAGCGCACGGGCGAGCTTCTGGCGCAGCGGCTCCCGCGAACCGGCAAAGCGGCGCACGATGGTCCAGGCGGCTTTCATGATGGCAGAACGGTCGTAAGTCATTTAAGTAACCCCGTTTGCATATTCGCTTACTGTGTTATAGTTATGATACAGGGTTAGCGAATAGCCAATAACCATGTTAGCGATTTATCTAACGAGGTAGGCGAATGAGGCCGGAACAACTCAAAATGGCTCGCGTGGCGCTGGGCTTGGGGGTGAGGGAGCTAGGCGAGGTGGCAGGCGTGTCCTTCACAACCATCAGCCGCTTCGAGACGGGCAAGAGCGGCCTGCAACTCTCTACGGCAGACGCACTGCGGAAGGCCCTCGAAGCTCAGGGCATCCAGTTCCTCGAAAGCGGACAGGTTGCGACCGGGCCGGGCGTGGCATTGGGGGCGAAGCAATGATGCGCCGATCAGCCCTTTTGCTCGCGACAGCAATGCTTGCCTCCCCTGTCGGTGCTCAGGGCATCTCGCCGGGCGCCGCTATTGCGATGGGCCAAGCCGCGTTGGAGCAAGGAAAGGTCGCGGCGGAGGCTGCGAAAAATGCTGCGAAAAAGTTCGAGGAAATCACCGAAAAGGGGCAGGATTTCCCGTCTGAGGCCGAATGCCTAAGTGTCCTTCAGAGCGCTGCCAACGCGACGCGTCTGGTCGTGAACATCATGCCGTTCTCCTCCGTCCAGACGCTGGAGGACGAACGCGGTCCCGTCCTTCGGTATCGTCTCCTCCTGAATGGTGAGAAGCACGTCGGACAGGTTTACTGTCAGGGGAGCAAATTGACGGGAGAGCAAGCCGAGTGGGTGAACGGCTCCACTCTTTCGGATAACTCTCCGGCTTCGACGATCGATGCGGCCATGGGGGTCTTTGCCCTGAGCTATCTGCGAGGAGATTTCGGCTCGAAGTCCACGGAGGAAGGTCGCGGTGTCGAAGATAAGGGTGCGCTCTCCAATTCACCGCCGCCTGAATCGGCGCCTCCTGCATCATCCAGCCGACCACTGACGAGCGGAGAAAAGGATGCAGTTCGCGTCGCGGTGCAATCTTGCTGGAGCGCGGGTTCGCTGTCATCGGAGGCACAGCGCGTCATCGTGACTGTCGGCGTGAACATGACGCAGAGCGGCACTCCCGAAGGCGGCTCAATACGCATGATCGGGTATGAGGGAGGGTCGGAAGGCGCGGCGCGGCAGGCTTTCGAGGCAGCGCGTCGCGCCATTCTCCGGTGCGGGAGCAAGGGCCTTCCGTTGCCTGAGGGGGGCTATGAGCAATGGCGCTCCCTTCAGTTCGTGTTTACTTCGGAGAACATGCGGCTGAAGTAAAGCTAGACCGACTCCAAAAATCCGGCAGCCCACAAACACCCCATAGGGCGGGCTGCCGATGTTAGGGTAATCTCAGGGAGGCACCCGGCAGGCCCTGACAGTCCATGACAGGCGGGTGCACGGGCGCGTATCGTGCAGCGATGCCGCATTCTGGCTAACCCTCTCTCGCGCGCGTATTGGTCGCCCAGCGCAGGCTATCAGCCCATCCCCGCGCGGGCGCGTAGTGCTGCGAGAATGCGGCATGACCACGAAGGTTAGATACTCAAACATCACAATCTTTGCGCTTGCCCGAATCAGCGGAGTCACGCGACCGTGACAGCGTTGGTTAACGGGGGATTTGAGCATGAAAGCGTTTGCGCTGGCGGCTTTGGCCGGCATGGCGGCCATGGGTTCTGCGGGTCAGGCGGGAACAGTTTTACGCTACGACTATCAGGGGCATGATCTCGTACCGACCATCTGGTCAGAATGGGCGCAAGAAGAGGGAATCCTAATCTGCGAAGGCGAATGCACTACTCGCCCTGGCATGACAGGGTGGATCGAGATCGATGTGGATAAGATCGCCCCCTACTGGATCACCGACATGACGTTTCGTCAAACGGCAAGCAATATGCTCGGGGTGCAACAAACCATCGATTATACCATCTACGTTGATGAGAAGCCGCAAACGGTTACCTTCTCGAAGAACTGCGCAGATTTGGAATGGTCCGATTGCAGTGTTCCACTGCCCGACTGGCTAAACTTTGAATTCTATGGTCTGATGCCGTCTGACGTCGAAACGATCGGCACCCATGACTACGCTTACGAGTTCTCCTTCAGCATAGATAGCATGTGGAGGATATCGTCCTGGTTCGCGCTTGCGGGCGGAAACTACCACGTCTGCGGCGGGATACTCAGCTCAAACACCGGGGTCGAATCCTGCTACGATAGAGACGATCGACGCCTCTATGACTCGTATAATGATGCTGACGTGCCGCTCTTCGCCGCGGACCAACCGGGCACTTGGAAAGCAAGCGTTATCCCCGCTCCCGTTCCCCTGCCCGCCGGCGCCCCGCTCCTGCTGGCCGGGACGGCTGCCCTGTTCGGAATGGCGAAGCTTCGGCGGCGTTCATCGCGCGACCATCAAGCCTAGCTCATCGTTATTTCTACCTGCGCGCATGGGGCGTGGGCGCAACGCCTATCACCCCATGACGAGGCGCCGCTTCGGGCAAGTCAACTTTTGTTAACCCCATCCCGGCAAGCCTCGGCTCTCCACTGCGCCCAGCGCCGCCGCTGTGCTTCGCGGATGCGCTCCAGCCCTTCGGGCGTTCTGGCCCCGGTAGACATGCCGCCGTGAAACTTGCACCGCTTCTTGCCGGGCTCCGACTTGCACCGGCAGGACGTGCCTTTCCGTGTCTTGGCATTGCACCGCACCTGAAGCTTAGCCCGCTGCGCCTCGCGGCGCTGGGCGTCACGCGCCTGCCATGCCACCACCTGCGCCATGAAGGCGGCTTCCCGCGCCCTGTCCTGCGCCTCCATCCGCGCGCGCCAATCGTCAAGCCCAGCGCCCACGCGCGGTTCATCCGGCAGCGTCAGCACCTCGGCCATGCGCCGCACGGCCCATGCCCTCCGGTCCACCTTGGCCTTGCACTCCCAATAGCTGACAGCATGGCGACCGATGCCGACGCGCTGGGCGAGAGCCCCCTGCGACAGCCCGGTGCCCCTGCGGATGGCGGCAAGCTCGGCCCCGGTCATGCCTTGCGCTCCTGCATGGCACGCTTGCGGCAGCCGGTGGAGCAATAGACGGCATCGGCGCGACGATAGAGCGGCACGGGACGGCCGCAGCGTGGGCAGGTCCAGCCATCGCGCTTGAGGTTGGCCAGCACGGCACGGGCGCGGGCAAGGCGGGTTCTGGGGCAGCCCGTAAAGGGCGGCAGGCGGCTGGTCCACATCTCGGCAATCACCACAGGGCGACCGTGTTCGTTCTCGTCATAGGACAGGCCGAAGGGGTCAGGTCCGGGCATGATGCCTCCCGTCATCTAAAAATGGGGGTTAAAGGCGGTCGAAGGCATTGGTGCGACAGGCCCAGCGAGAACTAACCGGATCATGCCGCCCTCCTGCGCCAGTTGCCGACTGTCTGTGGGCTGCATCCCACGCGCCGGGCAATCTCCCGATCCGACAGGCCGGGTTCGGTCGCCAGAAGATCCAGCACGGCGGCGCGGCGCTGGGCCGGACGCTGGGGTTCGCCCCTCGCTGGGGACTGCATCCCTGCGGCTATGGCCTCGAAGTCGGCGCGCATGGTGGCAATCAGCGCCTCATCATCGTGAATATCGCGCGTGAAACCCCGGTCATTCAGATGCGCCAGCCAGTCCAGCCGGGCGCGCATCCCCTCGATGGTCGGGGCGGGCGTCCGGTCCATATGGCGCTCAAGCGCAGCCTGCCGGGCGCGGACATGGGGCGGCGGGTCATGGTATGGCTCGAAGGCGATGCGGTCGGCAGTCAGCTTTTCCCATGCCGCATGTTCGGCCCAGATGCCTTGCAGGGTATCGGGATGCGGAGAGGCCGCCTGAATGGCCTGCCACATGGCCGGGGTCGGATTGCCAGCTATCCAGCCCTTGAAGCTATCCCCACCCTCTCTGAGCGGGGCCAGAGCGCGGCGCAGGCGCTTTTCCAGATCGGTCGCGGCGAACACCGCCTTTTCTGATCCATATTCGGCAAGCAGTTCCTGACAGCGCGCCAGCCGCTTGGCCTCCCGATCTCCACGGCGGCGGGCTTGCTCGGCCTTGTAGCCCGGTTCCCGCTCCTCCATCCAATCCGCGAACCCCGCGAAGGGATTGCCCGCCTGTGACGGCGTTGCCGTCGCGGTGTCCAGTTTGGACAGGGCATCTTTCAGAGACAGCCCAGCGCGTGCGGCCAGCACCTCGGCCTTCGCCTTTGCGGCCAGCCGTTCCCCTTCGGTCTTTGCGCCGTCCATCAGCGCCCTGACCTTGCGCAGCTTCTCCATGTCCAATGTGAACGCGTGAACGGTCATGCCGCGCCACCGTTTCCGTCATGGCAATGAGGGAAGCTGTCTGGCTGCACCCACGCCCGGCAGATACCGCAGAACAACCGCCCGTCTGGCCCGTGGCGGCCCCATACCGAAAGCTGGCGCCAGTCATCGAGTCGGACGATGCGACCTGTCCATGTGACCGGGTTCCCCGCGATGGATCGGCCATGCCGGAACATGTCGTCATCATCCCGCGAAGGGGCCGGAGCGCTGGGCGACGGGGTGAAGGGCAGCACGGGGGCTGACGCCGGGTTTTCGGCCCGCTGCACCGCTACATCCGCTACTTTCGCTACATTCGGTCGATTTGTAGCGGGTGTAGCGATTGTAGCACGGGTGGTCGCGAGAATTTCAGAGAGTGCGGCTTGCACGTCAAACAGCATGGTCGGGCCTCACGATCCGATACGCCTCGCGCCGTGCGCCGCCGCGAATGATGGTCCCAGACGGTAGGGGAGCGAGATGGCCAGCCTTAACGAGCATCGCGAGCGGCGCAGCGAGCGCTTTGCCTTCCCGCAGGGCGTTTGGCCCAGACTGAACAATCTCGCGCGGCGTCACGTCATCATGCGGCCAGCTTTCCAGCAGCCATTTCCGCAGACGTTCCGCCTTCGCGGTTTCGTCCGATACGGCCCCGGCCTCGGCCAGCCTGCGCGCTTCCGACAGGTAGAATTGGGCTAGGTTGATACCCCATCCCATCACCTGTGGTGTCACCTCGGGCGCGTCCAGATCGGCCCAGAGCGTCAGCACGCCCGCAATGCGCGCCGCCTGCTCCGCAGCCTTGGAGCCATAGGCCCTGACATGCTCCATCTGCCTGCCAGCCGCCTGCGCCGCCTCCACGGTTTCATAGAAGCGCCAGAGCAATTCCTTGGCCCCCTGCGACAGCGGCAGGCGCACCGGGATAAGTTCCTGCGGGCTGTCGCCGGTCGGCATGGACGTTTCGAGAATGGCGCCCAGCCGGGCGGTGAAGGCGGCAATGGCCATGTCGCTCGCCACGCTGTGCCCCCGCCGCAACCGGGTGCCAATCGCGCTGGGCGGCTCGGTGATGAGGAAGCGGGCAAGAAAGCCCTGTCCCGATGCCTGCGGATCGGCCAGTAGCGGACGGGCGGCGATGGGCTGCGCCATCAGGTGCATGGCAAGGCGGCGGCCGGGATAGTCGCTGGCGCCGTCCCCGGAACGAATGCGGTTCACCGTGTCGCCGTTCCAAAGTTGGGAGAGCCCGGCAATGGTCTTGAGCCGGTTGTCCGAATTCATGGCATGGCCACCGATGAAGCCCCCGGCCTCGTCCGAAAACAGGCCCAGCGCCGGGCGGCCGATCTGGTAGAGCTTCAACAGGCCCTCAAGGGTCGGCTCCTGGGCCGTGAGGCTCGGATAGAGTGGCGAGCGGGGCTCCGGTCCAAGGGCGCGCAGATCGGCCTCCGCTGCCGTGGCCTTCATCTTGTCGGCCGCTGCGGCCTCGGTCATCAGCCGCTTGCGCTTGCCCTGCCAGATTTCGCGGGCAACCTCGAAGTCGGAGAATGCGGCCCGGAAGGTTTCGGCCTGCGCCCGCTCATGGTCGCGCACACCCTTCATGAGAAGCCGGTCGCAGGAGGATTTGCGCTCGCCGCTTTCCGCGATGGTCAGGCAGAACAGCGAACACGGCACATCGCCGCCCAACGTCTCCACATTGGCAAAGCCCTGCACCGCCAGCGAGGCGACGGAGAGCGCCGACTGCGCGGCGATGCCGACGGGCGCCTGCGTCACGTCCTGCACCGCCTCCACGGCTGCCGTGAGCGGGCCCAGCGCCGCGACCGGATAGGGCTCGCCGGGCGGAATCTCCCGCAGGAGGGGCTGCGGCCCTTCGGCCTTGAAGGGGATGGGTTCGGCCGCGAAAGCCGGAGTAATGCCGGGCGCGTTCATGCAGCGGCCCCTTTCGATTGGAGAATGTCGTTCCAGTCGCGCCCATCCGGCGCGGGAAGCAGGCTGACGGTCCAGCCCAGCGCGGTGGCGCGTTCGGCCAGCGCATGACCAGCAGTGCGGCCCGGCGTGTCGCCGTCCGTGGCAATGGTCAGGCGGCCCGGCACAGGCGGCAGGCGGAGCCCCGTCATGCCGGAGGTGGAGAGCGCGGCCCATATCGTCGCCGGAGCGCGCAGGAGCCCGCTGGAAAGGCTGAGTGCGGTTTCGACGCCCTCAGCCACCACAAACGGCCCTTGGCCCTCAGCGACTCGCACAGCGCCTCCGGTGACAGCCCCCAGCATGGCCTTGGCCGGGCTCACCTCCGCCTTGCCGCCGCCATCTGCGCGCAGGTAGGTGCGATGCACCGCGAAGCGGTCGGCCCCCTCCACCATCGCCACCAGCGCGGGCAAGCGCTGGGCGGTCGGATGCCAGCACGCGTGATGAAAGCGCAGGCTGCCCGGAAGGTCGCAGGTGATGCCCCGGCCGCGAAGGTAGAGTTCCGCCAACGTGCCACCGATCGGTTGCGCCTCCCGCCAGACAGTCAGCGCCTGACGTTCCCGCTTCTCGGCCTCCCGCCGCTGCTCTGCCTGATAACGGGCCAGCTCTGCCGGATCGGTCTGCGGAACCGTGCCGTTGCCCTCCACGATGCCAAGGCCGCGCAGGGCATCGAGCACAGCCGCGAAGCTGCATCCCGTCTTGCAGTGGGCCAGAAGCCGCCCGGATGGGCCGTCAGACAGCGAGAGGCTGGGGTGGCAGTCGCCATGTGCCGGGCAGCGGGCTAAGCCATAGCGGCCGTGCCAGCGCCCTTGCAGCGCAGCTGTGATGCGTTGGGCCTCGGTCATCGCAACCACCCGCACCATGCCAGCACGAGGAAGGCCAGCAGCAGGCCCAGAAGCTGGATCTCCGTCATGCCCGGCCCTCCGTTCCGCGAAAGGCGCGGAAGGCGGCGACGCGGGCCTGTCCTTCGGCAATCAACTTCCGCACCTCCGCCTCGCATCCCAGCCGTTCGGCGAGGGTGAGAAGCGACCCACCGGCAACCGCCAGATGGTCGTGCAGCGCGTCCAGTGTCTCGCTCACGTCCCGAAAGCTGGTGCGGTCAGTCCCGGTGATGAGCTTCCGCCCCGCAATGGCGATGGAAGCCGCAGCGGCCAGCAGTTCCGGGCTGGTGGGCTCTCCCTTGCCGGTCATTGCAGCACCGCCTTGCGGGCCTTGCCTAGCGCCTCCAGCACCTCGCCCAGCAGTTCCAGACGGAAGGCGATGCCCTGCCTGCCGGGGCGGTATTCCCCGGATGCGTGGAGATACCAGACGCGGGCGTTGACGAGTTCCACGCCCTTGAAGGTCTCCACCGTGAAGCGGATTTCCTCCCGTGCATTCTTGCGGATGGTGCCCAGCTCGATCATGCGGCACCGCCTTTCACCACGCGGGCTTTCAGGATGTAGCGGGCATGGTTGCCTGGATACGGGCCACCGTGGGCCTCGTGCCGGGTCTCGATGGGAACGCCCATCTTGCGCAGCTTGTGGATATAGGCGCTCCAGCGCGGCCCCGGATCGGAAATAGGCGTGCAGCCCTTTTCCCCGGCGCGCATAAGGTTCTCCATCGCCCACAACTCGCGGCCTTCGATGAAAGCCGAGAAAGGCGGGGAGCCTTCGGGATAGATCGTGAAATGAGCCATGCTCGGCCTCGAATATTGCGGGCCGGGGCGCTGAGCGCTATACTTGGACTGTTCCCACAGCCGCATCAGAATATCGCCGCCGCCCCATACCTCGGGGTGGCGGTTTCTCAGGCGGCAGTGCGAGCGGCTTTTGCCTTCTCGATTACGGCTAGGATTTCCGACTGAGGCCAACGCGAAAGCGCACCCAGCTTGATCGGCTTCGGAACCGTGCCATCCGCCACGCGCCGCCAGAACGTCGGAACGCTCACCCCAAGGAGCGGGGCAGCTTCTCGTGCGGTGAGAAGCGGGTCAACAGGGGTGGCCGTGCTATCGCGCAGGGCCTGAGTTTCGATGCGAGCCATTGGTCAGCCTGTATTCTGGTTGATACTGGCTGAGAATTGATCGGTGCGGGGTGGTTGGTGAATAGGTATTCAAGCCCAATATTCCACATGCGTGCCCAAATTTCTGGTTAGTATTGGGCGTCCAACAAATCAAAGGCCGTAGAAAGATAGCGTTGAGCCGTGGCACGACCGATATCCTGACCCAAGATATTGCGAGCCCATTGCTGAGCGTCAGCACAGATCGACTCGCGTTTGTCTCGACGCGTAATCTCTCCATTTTGAACGCGGCGCGAAAACTCATTTGAGATTGCCAACTCTACCAAGCCACCTCCCTTTTTTGGCCTCCCTGGTTTATTTGGCGGGGGGGCTATTTGGGCATCTTCCTCCAAAGAAGGAAGGCTCAGGTAGGTGCTCGGCTCCAGGCTACCTTCCACATGGACCCTCCAACCCTCTATCGGCTCGTAGGCTTTCAGCGTCGCCTGAATTCTTGGAAGGTCACGCGGGTATCTATTCCACGAATAGGTCGGCACTAGGGCGCTAGCCAAGCGGCTACGCCCTTCACTTGCAAGTCGGTAGGCTGACTCTACAGCCCTAAGTGGACTCAAGTCCACCACGCCATTTCTAATGTCAATTAGCCTCTCTGGATTAGGCGAAGCTATATGCTCCCTTTCGGAAGCTTCAAACACTTCACCTTTTATGAAGGCATCCACCCAGACCGTGGTCGAAAAAAGATCAACCGTATCAATTCTTCTTGCGTTCACGCTACTAAGCCCAATACCTGCCCAAAAAGCAAGAATCGCAGGGGGCGTCTCGCCCGGAACCGTCACCCTCTCGCCATTCTTATCCAGCTTCGTCTTTTCACGCGCTGGCCATCCAGACATATAGCAGGCGGAAGTCCACGAGAGACCAACCTTCTGTCCCTGCGAGCTTGTGGCAAAAACTATAGGTGACTTGGATCGCTTCATCATGTCCCTCAGCAGAGAAAGCGCACCAAGCCTCGCGTTAAAATCAAGATGACTCTTTGCTTCGAAGTTCGTTCGTTCCGAAAAAGGAAACGTTAGATCAATAGGCGGATTCCGTGAAATCAGCTCCTCCACTGCGCGACGTGTGATGTAGCGTCGAAGTATGCGGTACGCGTCTTCGAGCGGCACTCCGTTAAGAGGTAGCCACATACTCTGACCCTCCGACAAGATTTAACGCCTGCCCCGATCGACCGACGACATGTTGCGCCCAGCGCGCCAGCAAGGCCCGGCGCTGCTCAAGGAAGTCAGTGCGCCGATAGGCCCGCTCCACGGAGCCGCCCACGACATGCCCCAGCATCGTTTCCGCCACATCGTGCGGAGCATCCGTCGCCTCGGCCAGCCAGTCGCGAAGGCTGGATCGGAATCCATGCGGCCGCTCTGCCATTTCGCGGCGCTCCATCATGCGGGACATTGTGGCATCGGAGATGACTCCCTTGCGCACACTCGGGAACAGGAAGCCATCGCGCTCATGGCGGCGGGCCTCACCGATGACGGACAAAGCCTCCGGCGACAGCGGCACCCGGAAATCTGCCGTGGCATCCTTCCGTCCCTTCATTGCCTCGGCTGGCACCGTCCACACATCTCCGTCGATCTGGCTTTCGTGAAGGAAGCGCAACGGCCCCGACCGAACGCCCGTCAGGATCAGCAGCCGCAGGGCGAGGTGCGTGACGGTTCCGTCATCAAGGCTTTGGTAGAAGGCCGGCACCTCCTGCCAAGGAAGCGCGGGGATATTCCCGGCCTTGTGGCGGGGTTTGCCCAGCAGCGCGCGCGCTTTCTCGGGGGCTTGCAGGTCCACGTTCAAACCCAGCGCAGCCGCATGACGCAGGCAGATGTGCAGGCGGTTGAGCGCCTTCCGCGCGGTCTCCGCCTTGATGTGCCAGATCGCGGCGAGGCAGTCGCGAATGTCCACCTGGTCAATGTCAGCAACCGGCACCTTGCCCAGCTTCGGCAGCACATGAATGTCGAGCGGGCTGAACCAGCGCCCGGCAGCGCCGTCGCCTTTCAACTCCGCCTTCCTCGCCTCGAAGGCATCAAGGGCAATGTCTTTCAGCAGGTGGAGATTGCGGGCAGCCTCACGGCGGTTGCGCTCGCGCTCCTTGATCGGATCCAGTCCCGCCCGCACCTTGGCACGCTCCGCCTCGGCATTTCGCCGCGCCTCCGCCAGAGACACCGCGGGGAACGCTCCAAGTCCCATTTCGCGGCGTCGTCCATGGATTGTCACGCGCAGCACCCACTTGCCGCGCGAGGGTTCATCCTTGAACAGCCACAGCCCTGCCCCATCGGCATACTTGCCGGGAGCAAGGGCCGCCGCCCCTCTTGCACTCAGTCGGTTTGAGGCCCGCACCAGTCCACCTTTCAGTCCACCCCTAGATTTGGTATTCAGTGATACTAATTGATTGTGCGTGAGGCTGAACGAAACAGCAACACCCTTTAGAATCAATACCGATGATTTCAACTGATACGGAACGATTCCCAGATATAGAGCCATTCAATGCCGGCTCTGGGCACCACTGATTTCAATAGAAAATCTTGCAGACATAACGAGTTCTTGAAGCTGCGTTTCAGCATTCCCGTTCTGGCTCGTTCTGTTCAAGTTCCCTCTCTCATGCTCCCTGCGAGCCCTGGACCCGGCTGACTGTGGCGGCGCGCCAGCTTTGTCGGAACGTAGCAGCAGTGTTTCTTCCGTCATCGTTCCAGACGACAGCCTCCGCCCCGTCCGTGGCCCGGTTCAATGCGCAGGGGCAGGAGAAATGCGGTGGGGAGCGGATGTCGGGCCCGCGCCGCCGGAAGCTGCGTCCCGGCGCGGCGGTCGCGAGGGCAAGGTGCATAGCCTGACTGCGGCACTGGCGCTATGGCATTGAGCCATGGCTGTCTTGTGCGGGCTTGTTCGGGCCTGTTCGGCCCGGCGAACGGGATTTGCGACGGGATGCGGCGTTCTGGCGCCACGTTACGGCGGAGCCAGGCATGTTCCCATCGGATAGAGGACTGTGGCTCGCGCCGTTCTCGCGGCGCTTTGCAGTCACCATGACGGCCGGAGGGGATCCTGCGGCATTTGCGCGAAACCATGACGGCAGAACTGTGCAGGCAAGGCAACACCTGAGCCCGCAACACAGCTTTCCCGCTAAAGGTAGTTCTGTCAGGCGAAACGTTGTTTCAGCGCGTCCGACACGGCGGGCGGAACGAAGCGGGACACGTCGCCGCCAAGCTTTGCGATCTCTTTCACCAGTTTGGAGGCGATCGACTGGTGACGCGCCTCCGCCATCAGGAAAACCGTTTCGACCGACGGATCGAGCACCCGGTTCATCCCGACCATCTGGAATTCATATTCGAAGTCGGAGACAGCGCGGAGGCCCCGCACGATGATGGAGGCTCCCACATCCCTCGCGCAGTCGATCAGCAGGTTTTCGAAAGGATGCACGACGATTTCCGCCCCATGCAGTTCCGACAAGTCGGCGCACTGGGATTCGATCATCTCTACCCGCTCCTCCAGCGTGAAGAGCGGTCCCTTGTTTCGATTGATCGCAACGCCGATCACCAGCCTGTCCACAAGGGCGGTCGCGCGCTTTATAATGTCCAGATGTCCATGGGTAACGGGGTCGAACGTCCCCGGATACAGGCCGATGCGCATGCTGTCCCCTCCGCTTTCGGGGCAGAAGCAACAATATCACAGGCCCGGACGCAAGAGGGACGCCGAAGGTTTGCCGAAGTTTTCTGCTCGGACCGCAGCCTAGTAGCCCATGATCATGCCTTCGAGCGCCTCTTTCTCCATCGACAGCTCCGAAAGCCGCGCTTTCACCATATCGCCGATGGAGATGAGGCCGACCATTGCGCCATCCTCCAGCACCGGCATGTGGCGGAAACGGCCTTCCGTCATACGAGAGAGGATGACGACACCTTCGTCGCCGGGCGCGCAGATAACGACCTTCGTCGTCATCATGGAGCGGACGGACGCCTCAAGGCAACGGGGCCCCTGACGACCGATCTCTCTCACGATGTCGCGCTCCGACAGGATGCCATCCAGCTTCCTGCCATCCGCCGATACCACGAGGCAGCCGATCTTGCGCGACGACAACTGCCGCGCGGCCTCCGCCACCGTCATGTCGGGGTCAATCGTCGCGACGTTGCCCGAACCCTTCGCCGAAAGAACTTGCCGCACAAGCATGGACATTCCTCCTCTGTCACGGCGCTCGCCCGAATAGCCTGACACGTCTCGACCGTCTGTCAAGCGATCGCCTCCAATCTCGAAAGTTCCCTCCGAAGTCCTGCGGCAAGCAAGTCGGCAAAACGATTGAGACGCTCCACCCGCCGATCATCGGCATGTCGGATGAGCCAGAAGCTTCGGGTGAGACCGAAGGCCTCCGGCAAGACACGCACCACGTTCGTCGTGGAAGGAATGGCGAAGTCATGCACCACGCCGATCCCCGCCCCCTGCCGGACCCAGTTGAACTGAACGGCCACGGAGTTGGAACCGAGGGAGACGGTCTCCGCCCCGATCTCCGCAAGATAGTCGATCTCCTTGTCGAAAATCATGTCCGGGATATAGCCGATGATCCGGTGGCCCTTCAGATCGGCGAGGGTGTGGATCGGCGGCGCATTGTCCAGATAATCGCGCGACGCGGCGAGGTGGAGCTGGTAATCCGCGATCCGCTGCACGGAGAGCCGACCCGCCTCCGGGCGGCTGACGCCCACGGCAAGGTCGGCCTCGCGCTTGGAGAGGTTGAACACCCGCGGCAGGGCGACGATCTGCACCTCCAGATCCGGATGTTCGGCACAGATTGCGGCAGTCACCTGCGGGAGAAGGTAGTTCGCGCAGCCGTCCGGTGCCCCGATGCGGATGGCCCCCACGAGCTTGCCCGGCGTTCCCCGCGCCTCCTCCATCGCGCCACTCACGGCCTGCTCGGCCCTGATGGCATGAGTGAGAAGGCCCTGCCCCCCCTCCGTCAGCGCGTAACCCTGCGGTGACTTGGCGAAGAGTGTGGCGCCCAGCCCCTCCTCCAGCCGGGCCACACGCCGCCCCACAGTCGCGGGATCAAGCCGCAGGATGCGCCCCGCAGCCGAAAGGCTCTCCCCCCGTGCAACGGCGAGGAAGATGCGAAGATCATCCCAATCGGCGACTTCCATACCGGCATCCTTGCAAAACGCTTTTGGGAAACTGCCCCTTCCGCCGATAAAATTGCAAGACTAAGGTGACGCCGGCTCTGACGAGAGGGAGAATACCGTGAAGGAACTCGGTCACTGGATCAACGGCAAGTATGTGCCCGGCACTTCGGGCCGCACCGCCGACGTTTACAACCCTGCAACGGGCGAGGTGCAGGCAAAGGTCGCGCTTGCCTCCAAAGCCGAGCTTGACGAAGCCATCGCCGCAGCCGCCAAGGCACAGCCCGGCTGGGCCGCGACCAACCCGCAGCGCCGTGCCCGCGTTCTGATGGAATTCGTGCATCTCATCAACCGCGACATGGACAAGCTCGCCACCGCCCTGTCCTCCGAGCATGGCAAGACGCTGCCGGATGCGCGGGGCGACATTCAGCGTGGTGTGGACGTGGTGGAATTCTCCATCGGCGCCCCGCACCTGCTGAAGGGCGAGTATATGGACAGCGCGGGAACGGGGATCGACCTCTACTCCATGCGCCAGCCGCTGGGCGTCGTGGCCGGAATCACGCCGTTCAACTTCCCCGCGATGATCCCGCTGTGGAAGATCGCGCCTGCCCTCGCCTGCGGCAACGCGATGATCCTGAAACCGTCCGAACGCGACCCCTCCGTCCCGCTTATGCTGGCAGAACTTCTCACCGAAGCGGGGCTTCCGCCGGGCGTGTTGCAGGTCGTCAACGGCGACAAGGATGCGGTGGACGGTATCCTCGACAATCCAACGATCCAGGCGATCGGATTTGTCGGATCGACCCCGATTGCGGAATACATCTATTCCCGCGGCTGTGCGAACGGCAAACGTGTGCAGTGCTTCGGCGGTGCGAAGAACCACATGATCATCATGCCGGATGCCGACCTGGATCAGGCGGCGGATGCGCTGGTCGGCGCCGGTTTCGGCGCGGCGGGCGAACGTTGCATGGCGATTTCCGTTGCCGTCCCGGTGGGCGAGGAAACCGCAGACCGACTGGTGGAAAAGCTGGTTCCGCGTATCGAGAAGCTGAAGGTCGGCCCCTATACAGCAGGCAACGACATCGACTATGGCCCGGTGGTGACGAAGGCTGCGCAGGAGCGGATCTTCGGCCTCATCGACTCGGGCGTGAAGCAGGGCGCGGAACTGGTCGTGGACGGGCGCGGATTCAATCTTCAGGGCTATGAGAACGGCTTCTACGTCGGCCCGACCCTGTTCGACCGCGTGACGCCCGACATGGAGATCTACAAGCAGGAGATCTTCGGGCCTGTCCTGTCCACAGTGCGCAGCGAAACCTATGAGGAGGCGCTGAAGCTCACCATGGAGAACGAATACGGCAACGGCACCGCGATCTTCACCCGCGATGGCGACACCGCACGCGACTTTGCCAGCCGTGTGAATGTGGGTATGGTGGGCGTCAACGTGCCGATCCCGGTGCCGCTGGGCTATTTCACCTTCGGCGGCTGGAAGAAATCCGGTTTCGGCGACCTGAACCAGCACGGGCCGGATGCGTTCCGGTTCTACACGCGGACCAAGACCGTGACGGCACGCTGGCCGAGCGGCATCAAGGAAGGCGCCGTGCTGAACTTCCCGACCACCTGAACGCAAAAAGGGGGAGGCCAACCCTCCCCCTTCCACGGGATCAGGACTTGCGGCGGCGCACGGCAGCCAGTGCCGCGATGCCGCCCAGCAGCACAAAGCCTGCCGCCGGCAGCGGAACCGGAGCCGGAGCGTCGGTCGCCGTCGCCTCCAGCGAGGTGATGCGGAAGGACGACAGCGGGTTGATCGTGCCGATGCCGAACACGGTCCCGGTGTAACCCGACAGGTCGAAGTTGGAGGCAAGGGCAGCACCCGAGAAATCCCAGGGCGTGTTCCCGCCCGAGAAGAAGGAGAAGGTGTCGAACCAGCCGACGTTCGAGAAGGCGACATTGCCCAGAGTCACTTCCTGATCGAAAGTGAAGACGAGCACTTCATTGACGCCAAACCCATCCAGCTCATTGCTGTCGAAAGGGCCGGAATTCACGCCATGCCCTCCGCTTGCGCGGGTGACGGTAAGCGGCGCCTCCACAAGGTAGGATTGCGCAGTGATGGTGAGGCCGATCCCGTCCACGTTGTAGCTGTAGGAAGAGGCGGAGCCGGCCGGACCGGAAAAGTCGAAGGTCGCGGCCTCGGCCCCGGCAAACGGGATCAGCAGTGAGGCTGCGACGGTAGAGGCTTTAAAGAATGCGGTCATGTTTACACCTGTTTCAAGAACAAACTTCTAAAGGTTGCATGGCAGCGGGCCATTCGCCGTGGCCCTGAGAAGCGGGGTAGGACGTAAATTGTTCAAAATCAAAAACTTTTTTATCTTTATGCCAGAAAGTATATATTAATACTAATATTAATATGTATCCGGTGAATGATAGCTGAACAACCGGAGGTTTTGTTTTCCCTTTTGCAACGGTTAGTAATTTCAAGAGGAATGCCGGGTATCCTTTCGCTTTGAAAGCGAGACGCCCCCTTGTGAAGCCACTTGCAGTCCCCCGCGGCGCGGGGTTCTGTGAATCAGAAGACCGGAGGAGGAGCCATGGACTTCGCATTGACGGAAGAGCAGCAGGCGATCTACGACATCGCTCGCGAATTCGCCGCCGAGCATATTGCGCCCTTTGCCCATGAATGGGAGCAGGAGGGCACGATCCCGCGAGATCTGTGGACCAAGCTGGCGGAACTTGGCTTCGGCGGGCTGTATGTCGGGGAGGAATGGGGCGGCTCCGGCCTGTCGCGGCTCGATGCGACGCTGGTGTTCGAGGCCCTTTCCACTGCCTGCCCCTCCGTCGCCGCGTTTCTCTCCATCCACAACATGTGCTGCGGAATGCTGGCAAAATTCGCCTCAGACGACGTCAAGGAGCGGATCCTGCGGCCCGCGGTGACGATGGAAAAGGTGCTCTCCTACTGTCTGACCGAACCCGGTTCCGGCTCAGACGCGGCGGCGCTCCGAACACGGGCGGAACGCACCAACGAGGGCTGGAAGCTCAACGGAACCAAGGCTTTCATTTCCGGCGGCGGCTATTCTGATGCTTACGTCGTCATGGTCCGCACGGGCGGCGATGGACCAAAGGGCATCTCCACCGTCGTCGTCGAACGCGATGCGCCCGGCCTTTCCTTCGGCAAGCTGGAGGACAAGATGGGCTGGCGCGCACAGCCGACGCGGCAGGTGCAGTTCGACGATTGCCTCACGCCCCTCGGCAATCTCGTCGGGGAGGAAGGCCGCGGCTTCACCTACGCCATGGTCGGGCTGGACGGCGGGCGTCTCAACATCTCCGCCTGCGCGCTCGGCGGAGCACAGGCAACCCTGGACCACACCCTGACCTACATGGGGGAGCGCAAGGCCTTCGGCAAAACGCTGGACAGCTTCCAGGCGCTGCAATTCCGGCTCGCGGACTGCGAGATCGCCCTTCAGGCAGCCCGGATATTCCTTCGACAGGCAGCATGGAAGCTCGATACCGGCGCTTCCGACGCCACGAAATTCTGTGCGATGGCAAAGGCTTTCGTGACGGAAGCCGCATCCCGCACGGCGAACGATTGCCTCCAGCTTCACGGAGGCTACGGTTATCTGGCCGACTACGGCATCGAGAAGATCGTGCGCGACCTGCGCGTGCATGAGATTCTCGAGGGAACCAACGAGATCATGCGCCTGATAACCTCGCGCAGCCTGCTAACGGAGCGTGCCTGATGTCCGATATCCTTACCCGCAAGATTGGCCAGGCGGGCCACATCACCCTGACCCGGCCGAAGGCGCTCAACGCCCTCACCCATCCAATGGCGTTGGCGATGGAGAAGGCACTGGACGATTGGGCGCATGACCCGGAGGTCAAATTGGTCCTGCTGGATGCAGAAGGCGACCGCGCCTTCTGTGCCGGTGGCGACATCGCCGAGATCTACCATGCGGGGCGACAGGGGGACTATGCGCTTGGCCGGGAGTTCTGGCGGGAGGAATACCGGCTCAATGCCAAGATCGCCGAATACCGCAAGCCGATCATCAGCTTCCTGCACGGTTTTGTCATGGGCGGCGGCGTGGGTATCGGCTGTCTCGGCTCCGACCGGATCGTGTGCGAGACGACGCAAGTGGCCATGCCGGAATGCGGTATCGGGCTGATACCCGACGTGGGCGGCACCTACCGCCTTGCCCATGCGGCGGGGCGGATGGGCGAGTATCTCGGCCTCACGGGGCACCGCATGGGACCGGGGGACGCGATCTATGCGAATTTCGCCGATCACTATGTGCCGCAATCCCGTTGGGATCTGCTGAAGGCTGAGCTGGCGGCGGGGGGTGGCGTGGACATCATCGCCCGCCATGCGGAGCAACCGCCTGCCCCACCCCTGGCGGAGCATGAGGCTTCGGTGGACCGCCTCTTCCGCCACGACTCCGTCGCCGCGATCATGAAGGCGCTGACGGATGAGCCGGGCGATTTTGCAGCAGCGACGCTGAAGACCATGCGTCGGAACTCCCCCCTGTCCATGGCCGTAACGCTGGCGCTGGTCCGTGGCACAGCAGCAAAGGACAGCGTCCGCGCCGCATTGACGCACGAATACCGCGCAACCTGGCGGCTGCTGGAGGAAGGCGATTTTCTGGAAGGTGTCCGCGCCCAGATCATCGACAAGGACCGTCAGCCGAAATGGCAGGACGTCGCGCCGGGTGCCATGGCAGCGCGTGTGGCAGAGATCACGGCCCCGCTCGGGGCCGACGAATTGAACATGGAGGAAGAGCTTAAATGAAGATCGGTTTCATCGGCCTTGGCAACATGGGCGGCCCGATGGCACGGAACCTCGCCACGGCGGGCCATACGGTGACCGGGTTCGACCTTGTCGCCCCGGCTCCTGCGGGCGTCTCCATGGCCGCTTCCGCGCAGGAGGCCGCGCGCGGTGCCGATGTGGTCATCACGATGCTGCCGAACGGCAAGATCCTCCGCGCGGTCGCAGCCGAGATCGTGCCCGCCATGCAGCAAGGGGCGGTGTTTCTGGATTGCTCTACGGTGGATGTCGAAAGCGCCCGGACCGTTGCCGATGAGGCAGGAAGGGCCGGGCTTCTGGCGGTTGACGCGCCGGTCTCCGGCGGTATCGGCGGGGCCGATGCCGGAACGCTGACTTTCATGGCCGGGGGGGGACAAGCGGCCTTCGACAAGGTGAAGCCGCTTTTCGACATCATGGGTCAGAAGGCGGTGCTCTGCGGCGGGTCAGGCGCCGGCCAGGCCGCGAAGATCTGCAACAACATGATCCTCGGCGTGACCATGATCGCCACATGCGAGGCTTTCGCGCTGGCCGACAAACTGGGGTTGGACCGGGAAAAGATGTTCGATGTGGTCTCCACCTCATCCGGCTACAGCTGGTCGATGAATGTCTACTGCCCTGCGCCGGGGGTTGGGCCAAAGTCCCCTGCCGACAACGATTACAAGCCGGGATTTGCCTCCGACCTCATGCTGAAGGACCTTCGCCTCAGCCAGCAAGCGGCGGAAACCGCCGATGCCGACACGCCGATGGGGGAATTGGCAGCCCGCCTCTACGCAACTTTTGTTGATGAGGAGGATGGAAGCGGAAAAGATTTCTCCGCGATGTTGCCAAGGTTCGAAAAGCGACACAGATCCTTGGCATAGGCGACCGGCGGGTCGGGCGCTGAGGCTCTGGGAGGAGATGATGACTCGGGTTGTCGGTTCACTTTGGCGAAGTGTTGCGCTCATCTCGCTGTCAGCGCTGTTGGTCATTCCGCTTCCGCCTGCATTTGCGCAGGCGGATTGCTCGGACAACCCCGTACTCTGTGGCCGTTCCGACAGGGGGGACCGTGGCAGGGACCGCAACGACGATCGTTCGCGCGAGTCCGGCAATTCCCTGATCGAGCGGCAGGGGCGCACACCCGAACCCTCGCGACGGGACCGCGATCGGGATCGGGATCGTCGCCCTCCCCCCATAATACCACCCGGGCAGGGTAATCGCCCTCCACCCGACAGACCGCCGCCCGGCTGGGGTAACCGGCCTTCACCCGACAGGCCACCGCCCGGCTGGGGTAACCGGCCTCCACCTGATCGACCGCCTCCCGGATGGGACGGTCGCTGGCCGCCAGACCGACCTCCGCCGGGATGGGGAAACCGCCCACGTCCCGATCGGCCGCCGCCGGGATGGAACAACGGGCGTTGGCCCCCCGGCTATGAGCGTCGGCCGAGAAGATATTCGGATTCCAGTCCGATCTGGGCGGGTTTGCTGGCGGGGCTGATGACGATTCCCTTCAACCCGTGGCCCTCGCAACCATCTTATACGCCGCGCTATGGTTATGCGTGGGATGGAACTGAACTACCAAGCACCGCGCCGGAGCTGGGGGACAGTGCGCGCGGTGCGCCTCCCTTTCAACAGGCTGCGCGCAGTCGTCTGCCGGCAGCGCCACGCGGCTATCATTATCGTGTGCTCAAAGGCTGGGTAGTGATGGTGGACGACAACAGCCAGCGCGTGGCACAGATCATGCTGTCCTATGACCGGCTGAGGGGCGGGTGATGCGCGCGCTCCTGACAACGCTGGTACTGGTGGCCCTGTCAGGGCCGGCCCCTGCCCAAACAACCTGTCCTCCCGGCATGCGATGTGCCCAGACCCCGGACAGCGCAGATGCCCTCCGCCGCCGCAATCAGCAGATCGACAACCAGAGGCAGCAGATGGACCAGCTGCGGAACAATGCGCTGCAGGATCAGATCTGGCAGCGCCAACAGCTACAGGATCAGATACGAAGGCGAACGATCATTGTTCCCGGTATCGATGCCGGTCCCAACCTGCAACCCCCGGGTTAGATCGCAGGATACCGGCTGACCGCTTCGGCCACCAGTCGCGGATTATCGGAGGGTGAGCCGTCCGGCAGGGTTAGCACATCCTCCAGCCCGATCCGCGTGGCCAGGCCCTTCCCGACCGCCATGTCGACGAAACCCCAAGCGGTCGCATCCACTCCGTGGAGAAGCACCGGCACCTGTGGGGCAGCATCTAAGAGGCGGCGGATCATCTCCTCCGCTTCCTCGCGTTGCGCTGCAAAATCGGTAGCTTTCATCTCCACGAGAAAACGCAGACAGTTGCCGGGCTCCAGCGACAGAAGGCGGCGGACATCGCCAAGCGAACTCAACCCGGCCTCCACCCCGATCCGCTGCCGCTGCATGAGAGCGATCACCTCCGGCGCGTCGGCTTCGGAGAGGTTGACGGAGACGAAATCCGGGCGAACCGACCATTCCGCCATCGCGGCAAGCCGCTGGTCATAGGGCGGGATCCACGCACCCGTGGAAATACCGACCGGCATTCCGGGCACCGCTTCGCGAACCGCGGTCAGGGTTTCGACCACATATTCGGGACGCAGCGACTCCGCTCCGTCGTGATCGCGCACATGAAGATGCACAGTTCCCGCCCCCGCGGCACGGCAGAGGGCCGCATCGCGGGCAAGTTCGGCAGGTGTGACCGGCAGCGTCGGATGGGATCCCGGGCGGCGCGCGCCGTTGAGACAGGCCTGCACGCTCATTCCGCCGCCACCCGGCGCGGTTTCAGCAACGGGCCAAGGTAGTGCCCAGTATAGGATTCGGGCACCTTTGCCACAGCCTCCGGCGTACCCGTTGCAACGATGCGCCCCCCTCCGTCACCACCCTCAGGACCGATGTCGATGATCCAGTCGGCCGTCTTTACGACATCGAGATTGTGTTCGATCACCACCACCGTGTTCCCCTGATCGACAAGCTGGTGCAGCACCTCCAGCAGCTTGCGCACATCCTCGAAATGTAGCCCCGTCGTCGGCTCGTCAAGGATATAGAGCGTGCGACCCGTGGACCGGCGCGCAAGTTCTTTTGACAGTTTTACCCGCTGTGCCTCACCGCCGGAAAGCGTCGTCGCCTGCTGACCCACCTTCACATAGCCAAGCCCCACCTGAACAAGTGCGTCCATCTTCTCCCGGATGGAAGGGACCGCGCTGAAGAAACTTTGCGCGTCTTCAACCGTCATATCAAGAACGTCCGATATGCTCTTGCCTTTGAACTTTATTTCCAGCGTTTCCCGGTTGTAACGCGCTCCCTTGCAGGTATCGCAGGTGACATAGACGTCCGGCAGGAAGTGCATCTCGATCTTGATGACGCCATCTCCCTGACAGGCTTCGCACCGCCCTCCCTTCACGTTGAAGGAGAAGCGTCCCGGCTTGTAGCCCCGCGCCTGCGCCTCGGGCAGACCGGCAAACCAGTCCCGTATCGGCCCGAAGGCGCCGGTATAGGTGGCGGGGTTCGAGCGGGGCGTGCGCCCGATGGGGCGCTGGTCGATGTCGATCACCTTGTCCAGGTGATCCAGCCCCTTCACCGTATCACAGGGCGCCGGCGTCTGATGCGCGCCGTTGAGCCGCATGGAAGCAGTCTTGAACAGCGTCTCTATGGTCAGGGTGGACTTGCCGCCGCCGGACACACCCGTCACACAGACGAACTTGCCCAGCGGAAAATCGGCCGTCACGTTCCTGAGGTTGTTGCCGGTCGCATTGACCACCGTCACCTTCTTGCCGTTGCCCTTGCGCCGCTCCTTGGGCACCGCGATCTCCCGCTCTCCGGAAAGGTATTTCCCGGTGAGCGAGGCAGGATCCGCCGCCAGTTGCTCGGGCGTTCCCTGCGCCACGATCTCTCCCCCATGCACGCCCGCGCCGGGCCCGACATCGAGCACGTAATCCGCGGTGCGGATGGCATCCTCGTCATGTTCGACCACCAGCACGGTATTCCCGGCATCCCGCAGGTTCTTCAGCGTCTCCAGCAGCCTGTCATTGTCGCGCTGGTGCAGGCCGATGGACGGCTCGTCCAGCACGTAAAGCACACCCGTCAGCCCCGATCCGATCTGGCTCGCCAGACGGATGCGCTGGCTCTCCCCGCCCGACAAGGTACCGGCGGAGCGGGACAGCGTAAGGTAGTCCAGCCCGACATTGACCAGAAAACCCAGCCGCTCCCGGATTTCCTTCAGGATCGCACGGGCGATCTCGTTCCGCTGATCGGTCAGCGTTTCAGGGACGGAAAGCACCCAGTCATGCGCCTCGCGGATGGATTTCTCCACCACCTGCCCCACATGCAGGCCAGCGATCTTGACCGCCAACGCCTCCGGCTTCAGCCGGTAGCCATGACAGGCCGCGCAAGGGCGGTTGTTCTGGTAACGCTCCAGATCCTCCCGGCTCCAGGCGGAATCGGTCTCGCGATAGCGTCGTTCCATGTTCGGGATGACACCTTCGAACGCGCGCTTCACCTGATAGACGCGGCCCCCCTCATCGTAACGGAAGGTGACCTCCTCGCCCTGCGAGCCGTTGACGAAAACATCGCGCGTCTTTTCCGGCAGATCCTTCCAGCGCGTCTTCGGATCGAACCCGTAGTGATCGGCCAGCGCTTCGATGGTCTGACGGTAATAGGGGCTTTTGGACTTGGCCCAGGGCGCGATGGCATCCGCGACCTTCAGCGTCACGTCTGGCACCACCAGCCTCTCGTCAAAGAACAGCTCCACCCCAAGCCCGTCGCAGACAGGACAGGCCCCCATCGGCGCGTTGAAGGAAAACAGGCGCGGTTCGATTTCCGGGATGGTGAAGCCCGACTCGGGGCAGGCAAACTTCTCTGAGAAGGTGATGCGTTGCGGCTCCCCTTCCGTCGGCGCGGTCTCCAGTATCGCGATGCCGTCGGCGAGATCGAGCGCAGTACGGAAGCTGTCGGCCAGCCGCGTCTCTGACCCCGGCCGCACGACGATCCGGTCCACCACCACGTCGATGTCGTGGCGGAATTTCTTGTCCAGAGTCGGCGGTTCGTCCAGTTCATAGAACTGCCCGTCAACCTTGACACGCTGGAAGCCCTGTTTGCGCAGGTCCAGCATTTCCTTGCGATACTCGCCTTTTCTCTCCCGCACGATGGGCGCCAGGAGATAGGCGCGCGTGCCTTCCGGCAGGGCCAGCGTTCGGTCCACCATGTCCTGCACCTGCTGCGCCTCGATCGGCAGGCCGGTCACGGGGCTGTAGGGAACTCCCACCCGGGCAAAGAGCAGACGGAGGTAGTCGTAGATCTCCGTCACGGTGCCCACGGTGGAGCGCGGGTTCTTCGACGTGGTCTTCTGCTCGATGGAGATGGCGGGCGAGAGACCGGAGATATGATCCACATCCGGCTTCTGCATCATGTCGAGGAACTGCCGGGCATAGGCCGACAGACTCTCCACATAGCGCCGCTGCCCCTCCGCATAGATCGTGTCAAAGGCCAGCGACGACTTTCCCGATCCGGAGAGGCCCGTCAGCACCACCAGCTTGTCGCGCGGAATATCCACGTCGACATTCTTGAGATTATGCTCGCGTGCGCCGCGGACGGAGATGAACTTCTGTTCCATGGGAGGCTCCGGGACAGGACAGGGACAGAAGATAGGCATTAACGGCCGAGTATCCAACCGCAAAATGTGAACAATGAGTGAACGTCGCGACGGCTTCGCTCTATTGCCGGCATGTGCGAGCCGTTCCTTCGGACGGACCGCGCACTGGCGCTTGTTGCCCAAGCCATGCAGGATGGCAAATCCCAGACGGCCTTCCCCCCGACCCGCAGTTCGCCTCCATTGCTATCCGGGGGGCGGTCCAAGCCGCCCATTGCCAACCGGCAAAGGCCCCGCATTGTGCCTATCGGCTTCGGTCCGGCAAGCCAGCGTCGAAATGTCGGAAAATGGGTGATCAGGGCCGGGTCGGCCCACCCGAACACCTCCCGCAACCGCGCAGCCCGGTTCGACAGCCTCCGGGCTCGTTGCGGATTGGTGGAGTCGATCGTCGAAGGCTGGCTCCACATGCCGTCAGGATGCAAAGATCCTGTGCTCCCCCGCCCGATGAGAAGCAAACGTCACACCTCCTCGCCCCCTCGTCAACGGAGGGCGGCAGCGCTTGAGGGCGGGGTTCGATGCCCCGCCTTCAGGCTCCCACCTTCAGGTTCCCGCAGTCAGATGTGAATCGCGCGCCCGTAGGCGGCCAGCACCGCTTCGTGCATCGATTCCGATATCGTCGGGTGCGGGAAGATCGTCTCGATCAACTCCGCCTCCGTGGTCTCCAGCGTTCTGCCGATCACGTAGCCCTGGATCATCTCGGTCACTTCGGCACCGACCATGTGCGCTCCCAGAAGCTCCCCGGTCTTGGCGTCGAACACCGTTTTGACCATACCCTCCGTCTCCCCCAGAGCGATGGCCTTGCCATTGCCGATAAAGGGGAACTTGCCGACCTTCACCTCATGGCCGGCCTCCTTGGCCTTCGCCTCCGTCAGACCGACGCTGGCGATCTGGGGGTGGCAGTAGGTGCAGCCCGCGACGGAACCCGGCTTCATCGGGTGCGGATGTCCGCCCGCGATCAGTTCCGCCACCATGATACCCTCATGGCTGGCCTTGTGCGCGAGCCAGGGCGCCCCGGCGATATCGCCTATCGCATAGATGCCATCGACCCCGGTGCGGCAGAATTCATCCGTCACCACATGGGTGCGGTCGATCTTCACCCCGGCCTCTTCAAGCCCGAGATCCTCCACATTGCCGACGATCCCCACGGCGGAGATCACCGTGTCGAACTCCGCGGTCGTAGTCTTGCCTCCGGCTTCCAGATGTGCGGTGACCTTGCCCTTCGCGCGTTCCAGCTTCTTCACCGTGGTTTTTTCGAGGATCTTCATCCCCTGCTTCTCGAACTGCTTCCTGGCGAAGGCGGAGATCTCCGCATCCTCCACGGGCAGGATTCGGTCCATCACCTCGACCACGGTCGTCTCTGCGCCCAAGGTATTGTAGAAACTGGCGAATTCGATGCCGATAGCGCCAGAGCCAATGACCAGCAATTTCTTCGGCATCCGTTTGGGCACCAGGGCGTGTTTGTAGGTCCAGACGAGATCGCCATCCGCCTCTAGTCCCGGCAGCTCCCGCGCACGCGCCCCGGTAGCGAGCACGACCGCCTTGCCGGTCAACTCCTCTGTGCCCTTTTCCGTCGTCACCACCACCTTGCCGCCCTTGGCGAGCTTGGCCGTGCCCATGACCACGGTGATCTTGTTCTTCTTCATCAGATGGGAGACGCCGCCGGAAAGCTGCTTGGCCACCCCGCGAGACCGCTGGACGACAGCATCGAGATCGTAACCGATATCCCCGGCTTTCAGGCCGAAATCCTTAGCCCGGTGCATCAGGTGAAGCACTTCCGCCGAACGGAGCAGCGCCTTTGTCGGGATGCAGCCCCAGTTGAGGCAGATGCCTCCCAGATGTTCCCGCTCCACGATTGCGACATTCATCCCCAATTGGGCCGCGCGTATGGCGCAGACATAGCCGCCCGGGCCGGAGCCGATCACGATCACATCGTAGCTGGAAGCCATCATTCACCCTCGTTCGGAAATTAGTTTGACGTTAAACCATCTTTCCTGACCGTTCAATCCGCATCCCGTTCCTGAAGCTTGCGGACGATTCCACCATAGGCGCCCTCGTCAAAATAGCCTTCTTCATCCGCGGTCGTTTGCCGCCCCAAAGCTTCGTTGCGATGCGGAAAGCGACCGTAGGTGTCGATCACATGCGCATGCGCGCGGGCGTGGAGCAGCGTGCTCTCCCCCGTTTCGGGCATCCGCTCCTGCACGGCCGCGATGCAGAACTTCTGGTCGCCCATATCCTCGGAATGCATGAACGGAAGATAGAAGAACTGCCGTGTCGGTTCCTCTATCGCGAGATCCCATCCCTCATCGATGGCCCGCCTTGCCGCGGCTCTCGCAGCAGGGTCGGTGGCGAAACTGCGCGGGTCGTCGCGGAACATGTTGCGCGGGAACTGATCGGCGAGGATGATGTAGGCCAGTGCCCCTTCCGGTCCGTCGATCCATTCGGTCAGTCCGCCCGCATCAAGCTGCTTCCACGCCGGCAGGAAGCGGCTGCGGATCGCCTCGTCGAGCGCGGGATCGGACTTGTACCAGTCCTCCGGGCCATGCTGGTTGGTCCAGAAATCGAGAACGTCGTGCGGGGTCATGGGATCTCCTTTGGAATCTGCCGGGCGAAGCTGACAGGTCAGCCGCCCGGGCGCAACGCCTCAGGAACCCGTGGATTCCCCTCGTGGTTCCGTCTTTTGCATCGGCCCGGAGGCTTCCTGTGTCTCGTTTTCGCGCGTTTCTTCCTCCAGAGGAGGCGCAGCCTCGGAGGCGACCTCCATGGCAGCCTCCATGGCGACAACCCCGGCGGAAGGCGGGACCACGGCCATTGCACCCGTCGCCACCGGCGCCTCGCGGCGCGTCATGCGCCACCCCGTGTACAAGGTAATCGCCAGCAGCAGCACGCCGATATATAGAAAGAACCCGTTCGGTCCCAGCCGCGTCATCGCCCACCCGGTTATCAACGGCCCGATGAAGGCTCCGCAGCCGTTCAGGAACAGCAGGCCGCCCGAAGCGGCGGCCATTTCGCTCGAATCCAGATAATCGTTGGTATGCGAGATAAAGAGTGAGTAGAGCGGGTTCGCCACGCCGCCAATGACGGTCGCCACGCCGAGCAGCAGGACATAGGGAAGGTTCAGTGCCGCCGAGATCATCATCACAAGGGCGCCCACGAGCGCAATGACGAGGATGAGCTGCCGCCTGTCCATCCGGTCCGAGAGCTGACCGATGGGATATTGGACGACGAGGCCACCGAAATAGATCGCCGCGACGAAGCCCGAGATCTGTGCGACCGTCAGCCCTTCCAGACCTCCCCAGACGGAGGCCATGCCGAACAGCGCGGAAAAAACGCCCCCCATCGCGAAAGTGCCGAAACACCCGAGCGGCGACATGCGCATGAGCTTCATGATGCTCATGGGCCGCGTCGATTCAAAGGCCGGGGCTGGCGCGACGGATAACAGGACCGGCGTGAAGGAGAGCGACACCAGCACCGAAGGGATCACAAACAGCAGGAAACCCGCCGGATCCGCGACATTCAGCAGACCCTGCCCGACGATGATGCCCCCGCTCTGCATGATCATGTAAAGCGACAGCGCCTTGCCGCGGGTTTCGTTGGTCGAGGAGTTGTTGAGCCAGCTTTCCGCCGTCACATATACACCGGAAAAGCCAAAGCCGATCAGCAGGCGGAACGCCGCCCAGGCCACCCACTCCGGCAGCACCGGGTAGAGGATGAGCAGCGCGGAGATCAGCGACCCCAGCGCTGCAAACACGCGCACGTGACCGACCCGCTGGATAAGGCGGGGTGCCAGAAGCGAGCCACCGAGAAATCCGAGGAAATACGTGGACATGATCCACGACATCTGGGGGGTGGTGAAACCCTCGATACCGCCGCGAATACCCAGCAGGGTGCCCTGCATGCCGTTGCCGACAAGCATGAGAAACACCCCGAACAAAAGGGGCCAGGAACGGCCGAGAACTTCGAGCATGACGCGCCTCCGATCTGCCCTCCCTATCTCACCTGAGGGCCGGAACAAGGGGGATTACCTCGCGTCGCCTCAAAGCAGCGCAAACACATCCCGGTGTGCCTGCATCCGAGCGGAGTGCTGAGGGCCGGCCTGCAGGAGAACCGGTACCGTCCCTTCCCGTCCGGTGACACGGGATGCGAGGGATTCAGCGGCGGCACCGGGGTTTCAGCCCACCGACGCAGCAGGCGCCAGGCCGGGCATTCTATTCCGGCAGCAGAAGCGAGGCATCGCCGTAGCTGAAGAAACGATACCTCTCGGTCACCGCATGGGCATAGACGCGGCGCATCCTGTCCATCCCCATCAGCGCGGAGACAAGCATCAGAAGCGTCGATTTGGGCAGGTGGAAGTTCGTAATGAGACCGTCTGTCGCATGGAAACGGAAACCCGGATAGATGAAGATATCCGTCTCCCCTTCCCACGGCACGATTTCACCACTCCGGGCGGCGCTTTCGATGAGGCGGAGCGCCGTGGTTCCGACAGGGATCACCCGCCCTCCCGCCAGGCGCGTGGCCGCGATCTCCTCCGCCGCGCGAGCGGTGACCTCACCCCACTCGGCATGCATCCGGTGGGTCGTCACATCCTCCACCTTCACGGGCAGGAAGGTGCCCGCGCCCACATGCAGTGTCACATGCGAGAATGCGACCCCCCGCTCCGCCAGAGCGGCAAGGAGCGGCTCGTCGAAATGCAGCGAGGCGGTCGGGGCCGCCACGGCACCGGAGCGGCGGGCGAACACCGTCTGGTAGTCTTCCTTGTCCTGTTCATCCGCAGGACGCTTGGCGGCGATATAGGGCGGCAGCGGCATGGAGCCCGCCTCTGCCAGCGCGGTATCGAAATCTCCGCCCGTCAGGTTGAAGGCAATCACCGCGTCGGCCTCGTTCCGCTCCCGCACTTCCGCCGACAGCCGATCGGAGAAGATGAGGATGTCGCCGGGTTTCAGCTTGCGAAGGGGGCGGGCCAACACGCGCCAACCGCCCGAGGCCGTCGCCTCCAGCAGCGTCACCTCCACCCGCGCGCTGACCTCCCCCCGCGTACGAAGGCCGGAGAGCCGCGCCGGGATCACCTTGGTGTCATTCAGCACCAACCGGTCGCCGGGGCGGAGAAGCGTTACCAGATCGCTCACCCGTCGGTCGCTGATGCGGTCACCCTCTGCCACCAGAAGGCGTGCCGCGCTGCGCGGGCGCACGGGCCGCGTCGCGATCAGATCGTCAGGAAGGTTGAAGTCGAAGTCGGAAAGCCTGAGTGTCATTGTGCCAGCCGCGGCGGATTGCTGCGGAACAGTTCCCTGAACATGCCGGGAGTGAAGATCGAGAGCGGGTTCACCCCGATCTTGGGATCATCCGCCGTACCGGAAACCGTGTAGTTGATGCCGATCAGCCCCTCGCCTCGCCGGGTCAGGGCAGCGCCGATGCCGTTCAGCAGATAGAGGGGGGAAACGACACCCTGCATCTCGATACCCTTGCTCCCCAGAAGATAGACCCCGGCGGCGGAGATGCCGAGCGAGGGACCGGTGGCCGAGCCGCTCTTCACCTCCACTGCGCCCGGCGTCAAGCGGAAGTCTGAGCGGATGTCGCTGAAAAGGATACCCCCGCCCGCCAATTGCTCCACGAGCCCGACGACGCTCACCGCCGACAGAAGCTGCGCCAGCACGGGCGCCTCCCTGAGCCGCATGTCCTCAATGGCGAGGCGTCCGTCATACTCTCCGGCCTGTGCCCGCGGCGTGAGAGAGAGGGAAAGCACGCCGCCCGCCGCCCGCGGCGTGATCCCCATGGCGGCGATCAGCGCGCCTGCATCCGTGGCGCTGAATCGCAGCGCAGGTCGCCCGCCTGTGGCTATCGCCTCCCCCGTCAGACCGGCGACACCATTCACCAGACCGCGAAACGTACCGTGAATTCCGCCGCCCGTCTCCAGCGCGCCGCTGGCATTGGTCAGGAACAGCCCCTTACCCACGTCCACCCGGTCGAGCGTGAAGTCAATCGGCACGCTGCTCCCCCGCGAGGGCGCAGCGCTCCGCGCCGGCCGGGCGCCACCGTTGTCGGGCAGAGCGGCGAGGTTCACATGCCCGCCGGGCAGCGATACTGCCGGCGGTCGGCCTCGGCCCTGTCCGCTCAGCACCACCGGCGCATCGAGCCAGTCGCCCGCGCGGACGCGGGAAAAACGGGCGGTCCCCAACGTGTCATCGGCTTTCAGCGTGACGCTACCACCCTCCAGCACCAGCCCCGGAGCGCTGAGGGAGAGGCTTCGGACTTCCGCAGGTTTCCCGGCGGTGAGGGCAAGGGAGAGCCTGCCCTTCTGCGCGGGAGCAAGCTGCCAACCGATCTCCGGCAGACGCAGCCCAAGGCCCGCCAGATCGCTCTCCAACCGGATCGCGGGTGCGGCTCCCTTGGCCAGATCGACCTGCACATCCGCCCGTCCCCGCCCTGAAACCAACGTTTCAGGAAGCCCCGGTGCAAAGGCCGCCAGCGCCGCGGGCGAAAGCTCCACCCAGCCAGTCACACGGGACAGGTCGCCGTTCGCCTTGTCCAGCGGCTGTTCCCACGCCCCCTGAAAAGGCACTCCGGAAAGCCGCCCGGCACCGGATATCCGCAGCATGTCGCGATCCGCCGTCAGGTCGAGCTGCGCAGCCTCCAACGCCCTGCCCGGCACGATCCGGTCAGAGCGCACCTCGCTCAACGCGCCTGCGACGTGATATTCGACCTGCGGCAACTTCAGGTCCTTGAGGAGAGGGAGCGCGATCCTGGCCCGCACATCGGCCCGCCCCTCCGCCAGATCGACAGGTTTTTCGGCCTTGCTGAGAAAGCGAAAGGGCGGCTCATCGAGCACGGAGAGCGCGGCGGTAATGCTTCCCCGGGCTTGAAGGTCGATCTCTGCGCGCGCAGGCTTCTCCTCTATGTTCGGCACGACGAAGGTGGAGCCAGCGACATCCAGTGCCCCGCCTTTCGGCGCCTCTACCTGTCCCGCGTTGACCCGCATCGCATAGCGTCCGCGGTCGATGGCGGCATAGCCGGAGCCGTGGCGGATCGGCGGAAGCGTCGGCATGAACCGCACTTCGCCGTCGCGGAACTCATAGGTCAACCCGAACCGCGGCTCCTCATCCGGGCGGAGGCGCACCGCGGCCTTCACGTCGGACAGCTTCGCGGTGAAGACATTCTCGCTCAGCCACTCCCGCGTCTTGCCGGCCACCGAAACAGGCCACAGAGCGATGAGCCGCTCCCGGTCGACCTCGTTCACCATCGTGTCGAGCGCCACCTCCCAGCCATCGGGCCGCGCCGCTATCCGCCCGAAGGCGCGAAGCCGCTGGGCATCCTCGCTCAGTGTCACCTGTCCGATGGCGAGCGTCAGAGGATCCAGCCGAAGCTGCAGATCGGCCTGCCCGTCACTGAACCCGACGGGCGCCTCGAACACGCCATCCGGATCGACGCGCATGTCTGATACTGCGATCTGGGCATCCACAACTGCGGGGAAGCCGCCCTCCATCTCCCGCAGGAAAGCCTGCCCTGTGGCAGAGAAACGGAGGGTGCGGCTTTGAACGTTGATCTGCTCGAAGCTCACTCGCTCCGCCGCGGCGTCGTAGGCAAGCGCCAGCACGGCGGAACGGAAGCGCACGGGGGGCGTCCCCGGTTCCGGTTGCACGGCGCCCGGCCCGATGGAAAGCTTCCCCCGGACGGGAAGTAGTGCTCCCGTGCCGTCGATCCGCGCCGAAACCTCTCCTGAAAGCGGTGCGTCTAGCACGGAGAGCCAGGCGAGCGCCGGGGCCTGCAAGGCCACGTCGCGCGCCGGGACGTCAGTCAGCCTTGCACTGAAGCTCGCCTCGGGCGTGCCGCGTCTTGTCTCGAACAGCAGATTGGCCGCGGCAGGCCGCTCCCCCGCCGCACCAAGGTCGAAATCCAGCGCCACGCGGACGCCCGCCCCATCCCGACGGACGCTAAGGCTGCCGTCGCTCACCTCCCAGACCTGACCGACGCGCTGATCCTCCAGCCGTATGCCAAGCTCCCGAGCGGAGGCCCGAATGACACCTGACAGCAACGGCTCCTCAAAGAAATCGTCGATCACGGCCATGATTTCCGCCATCGAACCCACCGCCCCCAAAGCAGCGCCTGTCTGCCCCACGTCGAGGTCCAGCCTTCCGTCCGGTAGCCGGCGGAGATACATCATCGCCCGCCCCATCTCCACCACATCGGGGCGGAGCCGCAGCGCCAGCAGATCGTCCCGCCGCAAACGGAACCGCAGGTCGGCCAGCGTTCCGATCCGCTGGTTCGACTGATCGAAGAGCGTGATGTCGGACAGGCGGAACCGGGGCCGCCAGCCGTGATCGAGCACAAGATCGACCGCTCCGAGCGCAAGCCGCCCGTGCCCCTCCAAGGCGTCGTTGACCGCCGCCTCCACCCGGTCGGCCACCCAGCGGGGCGCGTGAAGCGGCCTGTCGCGAAGCGCGAGTCCGCCCCCCGCCGCGAGCACCGCCACACCCCCTGCAAGGCCGATCGGCACTGCCCACCGCCGCCATGCGGGGCGCCGCAGGCCACCTGTTGGCGGGCCGGTCAACTCACTCATCTCGTCAATTTGCTCATCTCTCCGCAGCCGATCCTGCGGGAAGGATAGCTTTCACGAGCCGCTTGGGAAACGGAAGGTGCCGGATTCTGGCACAGCGACTTTCTGCCGGCGGTCATCCAAAGACCGACCAGCCCATCGCGCGCGCCAGACGCTCCACTGCGAGTGTGCCGATCAGGGTGTTTCCCTGTTCATCCAAGCCCGGAGACCAGACCGCGATCGACGCCTGCCCGGGTGCGATCACGAGCAGGCCACCGCCCACCCCGCTCTTGCCCGGCAGGCCGACGCGGTAGGCGAAGTCACCCGATCCGTCATACTGACCGCAGGTCATCATCAGCGCGTTGATCCGGCGGACGCGGCCAGCCGAAACCAGCCGCGGCCCCTGCCCGGCGCTCATCAGAAACCGCCCGGCGCGGGCAAGCTGCCGGCAGGTCATCGCGATGGCGCATTGGTGGAAATAGGTGCCACAGACCAGCTCCGGCGGGTGAAGCAGGTTGTCATGCGAGGCAATGTAGTGGGCGAGAGCGTAGTTGCCGTGTCCGGTCTTCTGCTCCGACCTGGCCACATCGGCGTCGATATGAATGTCTTCATCCTCCGCCGCGGCACGCATGAAACGCAGGATGGACCCCAGCGCTTCACGCGGCGTCGCGCCCGCCAACACCGCATCGGTCGTCACCAGCGCACCCGCATTGATGAACGGGTTGCGCGGTTTTCCCTTTTCCAACTCCAATTGCAGTATGGAATCGAAGGCCTGCCCGGAAGGTTCACGCCCGACCCGCTGCCAGAGCTGATCCCCGAGCTTGCCGAGCGCCAGCGCCAGCGTGAAGACCTTTGACACGGACTGTATGGAGAAGCTGGTGTCGGCGTCGCCGGTCTGCACCTCCCGCCCGTCTGCCGTCACCACCGCCATGCCGAAGCGCTTCGGGTCGATGCGGCCGAGCTCCGGGATATAATCGGCAACACGACCGCGCTCCTGCACCTGCGCCATCTCGACGCCGATCCGGTGAAGCGTATCCGCAAGCCGCTGCGGCATTCTCAGGGTGTCCAGTCGAGGAAGTTGTGGATGAGCCTCAGCCCCGTCTCCTGGCTTTTCTCCGGATGGAACTGGGTGCCGATCACATTGCCGCGCCCCACGATCGCCGTGACCGGCCCGCCGTAATCCGCCGAGGCCAGCCGATCCGCCGCGTCGGCGACATGAAGCTGATAGGAGTGGACGAAATAGACATGCTCGCCGCTCGCGATCCCGTCCAGCACCGGATGGGACTGCTCCAGCCGAAGCTCGTTCCAGCCCATGTGCGGCACCTTCAGCGCGGGATCGGCGGGGGCGATCCTGCGCACCTCGCCGGGGATCCAATCGAAACCGGGAGTGGTTCCGTATTCCAGCCCGCGGGACGCCAGCATCTGCATTCCCACGCAGATGCCGAGGAACGGCCGCCCCCCGCCGAGAACGGCCTCCGAGATCGCGTCGAAAAGGCCGTCATGCGATTCCAGCGCCTCCCTGCAAGCGGGAAACGCCCCGTCGCCCGGCAGAACGATCCGGTCCGCCCGGGCGACCACATCCGGGTCAGACGTCACGGTGACGGTGGCCCGCCCGACCTCCGCCGCCATGCGTTGAAACGCCTTCTCTGCCGAATGGAGGTTGCCGGAATCGTAATCGACCAGCGCCACCAGCATCAGAGCGCCCCCTTGGTGGAGGGGATGGCGTCCGCCTTCCGCGGGTCGATCTCCACCGCCTCGCGGAGCGCGCGCGCAACGGCCTTGAATGCCGCCTCGGCGATATGGTGACTGTTGATCCCGTGCAGCCTGTCCACGTGCAGCGTGATCCCGCCGTGGGTGGAGAGCGCCTGAAAAAACTCCCGCACCAGTTCCGTATCGAATGTGCCGATCTTCTGCGTCGGCAGATCAACGTTCCACACAAGATACGGCCGCCCCGAAAGGTCCAGCGCCGCCCGCACCTGCGCGTCGTCCATCGGCAGGTGACAGGAGCCGTAGCGGCGGATGCCCCGCTTGTCGCCGAGCGCCTGCGCCAGCGCCTGTCCGATGGCGATACCGGTATCCTCCACCGTATGATGGTCGTCGATATGCAGATCGCCCTTCGCCCGCACGGACATGTCGATCAACGCATGGCGCGCGAGCTGGTCCAGCATGTGATCGAAGAACCCGACGCCGGTCTGGTTGTCGTAGCTACCGCTGCCGTCGAGATCGACGCTGACGGTGATGTCGGTTTCCGCCGTCCGGCGCGTAATGGTGGCCTTGCGCATCGCTTCGCTCCTCGTTCACGGGCCGTTATAGGCGGAGGGCCGGAATTGTCCACGCCGCTCCCGCGGGGTCCGTCAGCTCCAGTTGCGCGCATCGCGACGCAGGAAGGTCACGAATTGCTGCACTTTCGCCGTGCGGTGCGTATCCACGTGGGTAACGATGTAAGCCTTGGAGTTCCAGCGCGGCTCATCCAGCCCCGGAAATATCTCCACCAGCTGCTCCCGCGTCTCGTGGGCGCCGGCACGCATGAAGCCGATGCCGATTCCCGCCAGAACAGCCGCCTTGAGCGCGGGCCCGACCGGAGAGACGAAGCAGAACTTGTCCTCCGGCACGTAATCGGCCAGCCAACGGTTGTAGGGCGCGCGCAACGCCTCACCCGACGCGCCGACGATGCGGAAGGACGCCAGATCCTCCGGCGTCTCCGGGCAGCCGTTCATGTCGATGAATTCCCGCGTGGCGTAGAGCGCGAAGCGATAATCCATCAGGGGCGAAACCACGTTGTCCGGTTCCTCCGGCGGGGATCCCGCGCGCAACGCCACATGCGCCTCCCCGTATTCCAGCCGGACCTTCCGCAACTCCGAGGCGTAGTGAACCCGTATCGCCGGATGAAGCGCCTGAAACCGGCCGATGGCAGGCACCACGAGATCGGCCAGCCCCGGGACGCTGGAGATCAGAAGATCGCCCGAGACCTCCTCCCCCCTGCCGCGGATACGGTTGAGCAGATGGTTAAGCTGCTCGTCCGTCGCCTGCCCCACCTGCAAGAGATCCTCCCCCGCCTCCGTGGGGGTGTAGCCGCGGGCATGGCGGTGGAAAAGCCGCGTTCCCAGCCGCTTCTCCAACGCTTCGATATGGCGGATCACCGTCGCATGATGAACGCCTAACGCTTCCGCCGCGGCGCTGACGGTGCCCAGACGCGCGACGAAATACGCGGTCCTGATCTCGCTCCAGTTGTCGGTGGCCATGGAAGCTCTTTGAACCACCATCCGCCAACTGGTCGAGCATTCG